>NZ_FOWX01000046.1 GCF_900115555.1 Pseudomonas borbori | reverse complement strand
ACACGTTACGCAGCAAGACGCCCGAGATGATCGAGCAGGAACTGTGGGGCGTGTTATTGGGCTACAACCTGCTGCGCTATCAGATGGTGGAGATGAGCCGCCATTGCCCAGGTATTTACCCGTGCGAAATGAGCTTTACCGCGTGTACCTGGGCGATTTTAGGTTTTATCAACAGCGTTTCCGCGGACCGCTCCGGGAACATACCCAAGTACCTGGCCGAGCTTCATGCTTCAGCCTTGCACTATGTCCTGCCGCATCGACGAGAAGAGCGTGTTTATCCCCGGGCGATCAGGCTCAAATCCTCGAAGTATCCGATCAGAAAGAAAAATGCCAGTCAGCTTAACTGACTGGCATTAGCCATGGGCGCCCTGTTTTTTGCATGATTTTTCTTGCAGCTTGCAGCTTGCAGCTTGCAGCTTGCAGCTGCCCCTAATCCGTATATTGGAACAGCTTGACGATCTTCTGCACGCCGGAGGTGCCCTGCACCAGGCTGGTCGCCCGGTTGGCCTCCTGGCGCGAGACCAGGCCCATCAGGTAGACGATGCCGTTCTCGGTGATCACCTTGATCCGCGAGCCCGGTACAGTCGCGTCGGCGACCATCTGCGCCTTGATCTTGGTGGTCAGCAGGGTGTCGTTGCTGCGTGCGAGCAGCGAGGTCGGTTGCAGTACCTGCAGTTCGTTGTGCACCTTGGTGACACCCTGAACCTTGCGCGCCGCCTGTTCGGCGGTGCTTTTCAGTTCGCTGCGCGGCGTCTGCCCGGCCAGCAGTACCACACCGTTGTAGCTGGTGACCACGATGTGCGAGGTTGGGTCGGTCAGGTCGACATGGGCGCGGGCGATATCGGCGCTGACTTGCGGGGCGATGAACTGGTCATCGATCTTGTTGCCGATACTGCGGCTGCCGCAGCCGACAAGAATCAGGCTGCACAGCAGGCCGGCAAGGATCAGTGGCGAGCGGGTCATTCTTCACTCCCAAACAGTTGGCGGTCGATCAGGTCGCACAGGCAGTGGATCGCCAGCAGGTGGACTTCCTGAATGCGCGCGGTGACCTTCGACGGCACGCGAATTTCCACGTCTTCCGGCAGCAGCAGCGAGGCCATGCCGCCGCCGTCGCGGCCGGTGAGGGCGACCACGGTCATTTCACGGTCGTGGGCGGCCTGGATGGCCTGGATCACGTTGGCCGAGTTGCCGCTGGTGGAGATGGCCAGCAGTACGTCGCCGGGCTGGCCGAGGGCGCGGATCTGCTTGGAGAAGATCTCGTTGTAGCTGTAATCGTTGGCGATCGAGGTGATGGTCGAGCTGTCGGTGGTCAGGGCGATGGCCGGCAGGCTCGGGCGCTCGCGCTCGAAGCGGTTGAGCAGTTCGGAGGAAAAGTGTTGGGCATCGCCTGCCGAGCCGCCATTGCCGCAGGTGAGGATCTTGCCCTCGCTGAGCAGTGCCTGAACCATGGCCAGGCTGCCTTGCTCGATGAAGGGAACCAGTACTTCCAGAGCCTGTTGCTTGGTTTCAATGCTGGCCAGGAACAGTTGGCGGATACGGTCTTGCATTTCCATCGGAGATTTAACCTTCAGTGTGGCGCCGGTTCAGGTGTCAAAGGCGTTTTGAATCCAGTTCAGCCGGGGAGCCGGGTTGCCTTCGGCGTTTATGGCAATCACGTCGAACCGGCAGGGGTGTTTGGCCCAGCGCGATTCCCGCTGCAAAAAGTGTAGGGCGGCTTTCGTCAGCTTCTCGCGCTTGCGCGCGTCGACGCTCTCCACGGCGCCGCCCCAAGCGGAGTGCCGGCGGTAGCGGACTTCGACGAATACTACTGTATCGGCGTCGAGCATGACCAGATCAAGCTCGCCGCTGCGGCAGCTCCAGTTCTGCGCCAGCAGCTTCAGGCCGTGCTGCAGCAGATGCTGACGGGCCAGCTCTTCGGCTGCCTTGCCGCTGCTCTGCGTGCTGCCGTGGTCAATCAATTGAGGCTGTCTGGCAGGTGTTCGACGCGACCGCCGCGGAACTCGGCCCAAGGCAGCTGGCGCTCGATGCGTTGCGCCGGGTTGAGGCTGAGGTTGCCGGACAGGCCATCGATGCGGGTATCCGGCAGGGCCTTGAGCTGGCTCAGGCGCGGCGCCAGGTGGTAGGCGTCGGCGCCCATGGCGTAGAGCCGGCCGAGACTGCCGCCGGCTTGCGGCCACTGGCTTTCGACCTGTTGGCGTACCGGGTCGTCGACGTTCAGCAACCAGGGAGTCTCGCAAAAGCGGATGCCGTTCAGGTCTTGGTACTGTGCATCGCTGTGGTTACCGGTAAACAGGTGCGAGGTGGCGTAGACCGGCACGTCGCCAGCGTACTGGAAGGCCAGGGTCGGTTTGATCTGTTGGGCTTGCTGCGGGGTGGCCGCCAGGAAGATGAAGTCGATGTCCTGGCGCCGAGCCGGCTCTGCGGCCACCGCAACGCCCAGGGTGTTCTTCAGGCGCTTGGTGCGTGCCTCGCTTTCGCGCAATTGGAACAGTTCGGCGATTTGCCGGGCCAGTTCAACCGGCTGATCGACATGTTCGGCGGCGATCAGGGTGCCGCCCTGGGCTTGCCAGCTCTGGCGGAAGGCGTCGAGTACGCGGTCGCCCCAGTCACCGCGTGGGACCAGGGCGGCTGCCCGGCGCATGCCGTCGGCCCAGGCCCGCCGCGCTGCTTCGCGCGCCTCGTCTTCGGCGGCGAGGCCGAACTGGAACAGCTGTGGCGGGCCTTCCTGGCCTGGGTCGCTGTAGTTCAGGGCCAGGGTGGTGATGGGTAACTGTTCGCGATCGCTGAGTTGCTTGACCAGTGGTTTTTCCAGTGGACCGATCACCAGTTGTACGCCGGCCGACTGGGCCTGACGGTAAAATTCATCCAGCGAGCTCAGGCGTGAGCTGTCATAGAACTGGATGTTGGGCGGGTTCTGTCCAGCCTGCTGGGCCTGATAGTGGGCCGAGAGGAAGCCGTCGCGCAAGGCGCGCGCTACGGCTGCAAGAGGGCCTTCTTGCGGGAGCAGCAGGGCGATTTCCTGCAAGGGTTGGCTGGACAATTCTTGCAGTTTGCTCAGCGCCGGCGGCAATTGCAGGGCGGCCGGGTGCTGGGGGTGTTGTGCCAGCCAGGCATCGATGGCGGCCTGCTGCTGTTGCAGGGTGCCAGGGGTCTTGGCAGCCAGAGCCAGGCCCAGCCAGCCGGCCAGTTCGGTGGCGTCGCTGGTTTGCAGTTGTTCGCTGGGCAGGCTGGAGACCAGGCTCCAGATACTCTCGTGGTTGCTTTTGGCGGCTTCGTCGCTGAGCAGTGGGGCGATGTAAACGCGTTCGCGCGCGGCGGCCAGGATCTGTCCATCGGCCTGCAGGGCGCTGGCGCGCGCCAGTTGGGTGCGTACTTGTTGTTCGATCGGCAGTTCCGCCAGGCGCTCCAGGCTCGGATGGCCGAGCGCTTTCAGGGCGGCTTTGGGTTTATCCCGCGTCAGTGCCAGTTCGGCGGCCAGGGTGCTGGCGTAGATCTGCTGGGCAGGCTTCAGGCTGGCGAGTTGCATCTGCTCGAGGATGCTGTCGGCGCGGGCGATGTTTTTCTGCTGATAAGCCAGGTCTGCAGCAGCCAGGCGCAGCAGGGCGGCCTGTTCGGGCTTGCTCTCGGCGGCCTGTTGCAACAGTTGCTCGATGCTGGCTTGAGGGGTGCGCGGCAGCTCTCCCAGGGTGGACGAGGGCGGGCTGGCGCAGGCGGCAAGCAGGCCGACAAGGCAAAGAGCGAGGAGTGGACGCAGGCAGGCGATCATGTAAGCGTTCCTGGTACTTGATCAAATGAACGGCGAATTGTACCCAAGGCCTGGCCCTGGCGCGATGTCGATGGCGTGAAACGGGCTACAATGCGCGCTTTTGCGATTGAAGAGGCGCGAGCTGTGACCACTCCCGGTGCATCGAATTCCACTCCTGGCACCCTTTACGTGGTCGCCACGCCAATTGGCAACCTGGACGACATCAGTGCGCGGGCGCTCAAGGTGCTCGGCGATGTGGCCTTGATTGCCGCCGAGGACACCCGCCACTCCGCACGGCTGATGCAGCACTTCGGGATTGCCACGCCGCTGGCCGCCTGTCACGAACACAACGAGCGCGATCAGGGTGGGCGCTTTCTCGCCCGGCTGTTGGCTGGTGAGGATGTGGCGTTGATTTCCGATGCCGGTACGCCGTTGATTTCCGACCCGGGCTATCACCTGGTACGCCAGGCGCGTGCTGCCGGGGTCGCGGTGGTGCCGGTGCCGGGAGCCTGTGCGTTGATTGCGGCGCTGTCGGCGGCGGGCTTGCCGTCCGACCGGTTTATTTTCGAGGGTTTTCTGCCGGCCAAGACCGCCGGCCGTCGTGCGCGTCTCGAGCAGGTAAAGGAAGAGCCGCGCACACTGATCTTCTATGAGGCGCCACACCGTATCCTCGAGTGTCTGGAGGATATGCAGGCGGTGTTCGGCGATGAGCGCCCGGCACTGCTGGCGCGGGAAATCAGCAAAACCTTCGAGACGCTCAAGGGGCTGCCATTGGCCGAGTTGCGCGCCTGGGTGGCGGCTGACAGCAATCAGCAGCGCGGCGAGTGTGTGGTGCTGGTCGCGGGCTGGCAGGCGCCGGAGGGCGAGGCGGCGATCAGCGCCGAGGCGTTGCGTGTGCTCGATCTGCTGCTTGGCGAGTTGCCGCTCAAGCGAGCGGCAGCGCTGGCGGCGGAAATCACCGGAGTGCGCAAGAACCTGCTCTATCAAGCGGCGTTGGAGCGGCAGAAAGACGCTTGAGCCTTGTTCTATGGGGCGTGTGCCGGTAACCTTGGCGGCGGAGAGTCGATCGGACAGTCGCTGCCGTGTTGCGTTCTGCGCAATGCGGGGGAGGAAAGTCCGGGCTCCATAGGGCGGAGTGCCAGGTAACGCCTGGGAGGCGTGAGCCTACGGAAAGTGCCACAGAAAATAACCGCCTAAGCGCTTCGGCGCCGGTAAGGGTGAAAAGGTGCGGTAAGAGCGCACCGCACGGCTGGTAACAGTTCGTGGCTAGGCAAACCCCACTCGGAGCAAGACCAAATAGGGTTCCATTGGCGTGGCCCGCGCTGGAACCGGGTAGGTTGCTAAAGACGTGCAGTGATGTACGTCGTAGAGGAATGACTGTCCTCGACAGAACCCGGCTTACAGATCGACTCTCCACCTTTCCTTTCTGTCTGTGACACCGTTACACCTCGCTTTTCTAAGACCAAAAAAATCTTACTCTTAATAAATCACTTTAAGTTCGAAGTGCAGCTTGCTGTACATGCTCGATTTGCCTCGCAAGACTCCGCGCAATGCTCTGCTCCTACTCCTCTTTAGTTTGCTAAATCGCCGTTCTGTAAGGGTTTTTCCCTCCAGGCGCGCCTTGACGGTGGGGTGTGGGCGTTCCTATAGTGTGCACAGGTGGTAAGAAGTGGCATGAAGTGGGTTTTTTTGGGCATGGATAGCTAATTAAAGGGGAGCGCAGTCGTGTTTCGCGGAGCCAACGCCATCAGTCTCGACGCCAAAGGGCGACTCGCGATGCCAAGTCGGTATCGGGACGAGCTCGTGTCGCGTTGTGCGGGCCAGCTCATCGTGACCATCGATGCCATTGACCCCTGTCTATGTGTCTACCCACTGGCTGAGTGGGAGTTGATCGAGAACAAGCTGCGCGAGTTGGCCTCTTTCCGTGAAGAGAATCGTCGCTTGCAGCGTTTGCTGATCGGTAATGCGGTTGACCTCGAGCTGGATGCCAGCGGCCGTTTTCTGGTGCCGCCGCGTTTGCGCGAGTACGCCGGGCTGGATAAGCGCGCGATGTTGGTCGGCCAACTGAATAAATTTCAACTGTGGGACGAAGATGCCTGGAATGCGGTCGCCGATGCCGATTTGGCGGCCATCAAGCAACCGGGTGCTTTGTCCGACGAACTACGTGACTTGATCCTGTGACTATGACCAGCAACTTTCGCCATATTACCGTGCTACTCGACGAGGCGGTCGACGGGTTGGCCGTGCGTGCGGATGGCTGGTACCTGGACGGCACCTTCGGCCGTGGCGGGCATAGCCGCTTGATCCTCGAAAGGCTCGGGCCAGACGGGCATTTGCTGGGGTTCGACAAGGACCCCTTGGCGATTGCCACGGGGAATGAGCTAGCGGCCGAAGACGGCCGCTTTGTCGTTGTGCAGCGCAGTTTTGCGGAACTTGGCGAAGAAATCGCTGTCCGCCGCCTGGCCGGCAAGGTCAGCGGAATCCTGCTGGACCTGGGCGTTTCCTCGCCGCAGTTGGACGATGCCGAGCGCGGTTTCAGCTTCCTCAATGACGGCCCGCTGGACATGCGCATGGACCCCTCCCGTGGCGTCAGTGCCGCGCAGTGGATCGCCAGCGCCAGCGAAGAGGAAATCGCCCGGGTGTTCAAGGAGTACGGCGAAGAGCGTTTCGCCAAGCGCATGGCCCGTGCCGTGGTGGTGCGTCGTGCGGAGCAGCCCTTCGAGCGCACTGCCGACCTGGCGCAGGTGCTGACGGTGGCCAATCCCGCCTGGGAAAAGGGCAAGAATCCGGCGACCCGCGCCTTCCAGGGCCTGCGCATCTACATCAATAACGAGCTGGGTGATCTCGAGGCGGGCCTGGATGCCGCCCTGGAGGCGCTCGAGGTGGGTGGCCGGCTGGTGGTGATCAGCTTCCACTCCCTCGAGGACCGCATCGTCAAGCAGTTCATGCGCAAGCATGCCAAGGGCGAGCGGGACAGCTATCCGCGTGACCTGCCGATCATCCCCAAGGCCTTCGAGCCCCGTTTGAAGCTGATCGGCAAGCCGCAGTACGCGTCCGAGGCCGAACTCAAGGCCAACCCGCGTTCGCGTAGCGCGGTCATGCGGGTGGCGGAGAAAATGCGATGAGTGCGGTCTTCGCCAAGCCATTGCCAAAGGGCAGCCTGCTGATGCTGGTGCTGTTCCTTGGCGTGCTCGGCAGCGCGCTGGCGGTTTCTTACAGTGCGCACTGGAATCGTCAGTTGCTCAACGGTCTGTATGCCGAGCTGAGCACCCGTGACCGGGCGCAGGCCGAGTGGGGCCGTTTGATTCTCGAGCAGAGCACCTGGACCGCTCACAGCCGTATCGAAACCCTGGCCAGCGAACAGCTGAACATGCGCATTCCCGAAGCCGCCGAAGTGCGCATGGTGGCGCCATGATCAGGCTCGAAGGGGCGCTCTATCCCTGGCGGTTTCGCCTGGTGCTACTGCTCCTGGCGCTGATGGTCGGTGCGATCGTCTGGCGCATCGTCGATCTGCATGTGTTCGACCATGATTTCCTCAAGGCCCATGGCGATGCGCGTAGCGTGCGGCATATTCCGATTCCCGCGCACCGTGGCCTGGTCACCGATCGCAATGGCGAGCCGCTGGCGGTCAGTACCCCGGTCACCACTCTGTGGGCCAACGGCAAGGAATTGCAGGCGGGCAAGGCCCAGTGGTCGGCCTTGGCGGCTGCCTTGGGGCAGGAGCCAAAGGGCTTGGCCGTGCGCCTGCAGGCCAATGCCGAGCGCGAATTCATGTACCTGGTGCGCGGCCTGACGCCGGAACAGGGGCAGCGCGTCCTCGACCTGAAACTACCGGGTGTATACGCCATCGAAGAGTTTCGCCGTTTCTATCCGGGCGGCGAAGTCACCGCGCACGTGGTCGGCTTTACCGATATCGACGATCGCGGCCGCGAAGGCATGGAGCTGGCTTTCGATGAATGGCTGGCCGGCGTGCCGGGCAAGCGCCAGGTGCTCAAGGACCGCCGCGGCCGTTTGATCAAGGATGTCCAGGTCACCCAGAATGCCAAGGCGGGCAAGACGCTGGCGCTGTCGATCGACCTGCGTCTGCAGTATCTGGCGCATCGCGAGTTGCGCAACGCCCTGGTCGAGTTCGGGGCCAAGGCGGGCAGCCTGGTCATGATCGATGTGAAGACCGGCGAAGTGCTGGCGATGGTCAACCAGCCCACCTACAACCCGAATAATCGGCGCAATCTGCAGCCGGCCGCCATGCGCAACCGAGCGATGATCGACGTGTTCGAGCCGGGTTCGACCATGAAGCCGTTCTCCATGAGCGCCGCCCTGGCGAGTGGCCGCTGGCAGCCAAGCGATACCGTCGACGTGTATCCGGGCACCTTGCGGATTGGCCGCTACACGATCCGCGATGTTTCGCGCAGCAGCGCGCCGCTGAGCCTCACCGAAATCCTGATCAAGTCGAGCAACGTCGGCATGAGCAAGGTCGCCTTCGATATTGGCGGCGAGTCCATCTACTCGGTGATGCAGCAGGTCGGGCTGGGGCAGGACACCGGTCTCGGTTTTCCCGGCGAGCGGGTCGGCAATCTGCCCAACCACCGCGAATGGCGCCAGGCTGAAACCGCCACGCTGTCCTATGGCTACGGCTTGTCGGTGACGGCCGTGCAGCTGGTGCATGCCTACTCGGTGCTGGCCAATGGCGGGCGCAGTGTGCCCTTGTCACTGACCCGCATGGAGCGCAAGCCGGACGGTGTGCAGGTGATCCCTGAAGACATCGCCAAGACCCTGCAGGGCATGCTGCAGGAAGTGATAGAGGCGCCCGGTGGGGTGTTCCGGGCCAAGGTTCCGGGGTATCACGTCGCGGGCAAGAGCGGTACCGCACGCAAGGTTTCGACCGATTCCAGGGGCTATCGGGCGAATGCCTACCGCTCGCTGTTCGCCGGCTTCGGGCCGGTCAATGATCCGCGGATTGCGGTGGCCATCGTCATCGACGAACCCAGCAAGGGCGGTTACTACGGCGGTCTGGTGTCTGCGCCGGTGTTCGGCAAGGTCATGGCCGGCGCCCTGCGTCTAATGAATGTGGTGCCGGATAACCTGACACCGCCCGTCGAATCGCAAGCCACTGCGCTGAACGCAGTCAAGGGAGGGCGCATCTGATGCCCATGCCTCTGAATCAATTGTTGCCTGAAGCCGCCAGTGCGGTGCTGATCCGTGAATTGACCCTGGATAGCCGCAAAGTGCGCCCCGGTGATCTGTTCCTTGCCGTGCCGGGTAGCCAGCAGGACGGCCGCGTGCACATTGCCGACGCTATTGCCCGCGGCGCCGCTGCGGTGGCCTATGAGGCCGAGGGAGCGCCGGCGATGACGGCCAGCAGCGCCGAGCTGCTGGCGATCAAGGGCTTGGCCGGGCAGCTGTCGGCCATCGCCGGGCGCTTCTATGGCGAGCCGAGCCGGGGCTTGCATCTGGTCGGTATCACCGGCACCAACGGCAAGACCAGCGTCAGCCAGCTGCTGGCCCAGGCCCTGGATCTGCTGGGCGAGCGCTGCGGCATCGTCGGCACCCTGGGTAACGGTTTTTACAATGCACTGGCTCTCGGTCGGCACACCACGCCGGATCCGATCGGCGTGCAGGCCACCCTGGCCGACCTGAAGAATGCCGGCGCCCGTGCGGTGGCCATGGAAGTCTCCTCCCACGGTTTGCACCAGGGCCGGGTGGCCGCGCTGGCGTTCGACGTGGCGGTATTCACCAACCTGTCGCGCGATCATCTGGACTATCACGGTTCGATGGACGCCTATGGCGAGGCCAAGTCGGCCTTGTTCGCCTGGCCGGGTTTGCGTTGCCGGGTGCTCAATCTGGACGACCCATTCGGTCGTGAACTGGCCCGTGCCGAGCATGACTCGCGCCTGATCAGCTACAGCCTGGAAGACCCCACGGCTTATCTGTACTGCCGTGACGCCCGGTTCGACGAGCAGGGTGTACGGGTCAAACTGGTCACGCCGCGCGGCGAAGGCAATGTGCGCAGCGCGCTGCTGGGACGCTTCAACCTGAGCAACCTGCTGGCCGTGGTCGGCGCGTTGCTGGGCATGGATTATCCGCTCGACGAAATCCTCAGGGTGCTCCCGCAGTTGCAGGGGCCGGTGGGGCGCATGCAGCGCCTGGGCGGGGCCGAACAACCACTGGTGGTGGTCGATTACGCGCACACTCCGGATGCTCTGGAAAAGGTCCTCGAAGCCCTGCGCCCGCATGTCAAGGGACGTCTGCTGTGCCTGTTCGGCTGCGGTGGCGAGCGTGATCGCGGCAAGCGCCCACTGATGGCGGCGGTGGTCGAGCGCCTGGCCGATGGCGTGCTGGTTACCGACGACAACCCGCGTGGCGAGGCGCCCGAGCAGATCTTCAGCGACATTCGCGCAGGTTTCGTCGTGCCCGAACGCGTGCAGTTCGTCCATGGCCGCGGCCAGGCCATCGCCCAACTGATCGCCGCTGCCAGCCCGGCCGATGTGCTGGTGCTGGCCGGCAAGGGCCATGAGGACTATCAGGAAATCAACGGCGTGCGCCAGCCATTCTCCGACCTGATCGAAGCTGGCAAGGCCCTGGCGGCATGGGAGGTGGCGCATGCTTAAAGCCCTGCGCTTGAGCGAAATCAGCGCGCCGCTGGGTGCGCGCCTGATCGGTGAAGATCGCGCCTTCGCTGCGGTCAGCACCGACAGCCGGGCGATTCAGCCGGGTCAGCTGTTTATCGCCCTGAGCGGGCCGAACTTCGACGGTCACGCTTACCTGGCCGATGTCGCGGCCAAGGGGGCGGTGGCTGCATTGGTCGAGCGACAAGTGGCGGACGTCGCCTTGCCGCAGTTGCTGGTGGCCGATACACGCCTGGCGCTTGGTCGGCTCGGCGCCCTGAATCGTCAGGCCTACGGCGGCCCGCTGGTTGCGATCACCGGCTCCAGCGGCAAGACCACGGTCAAGGAAATGCTCGCCGGCATTCTGCGCACGGCATTCGTCGAGCAGGGCAGTGCCGTGCTGGCCACCCGCGGCAATCTGAACAACGAGCTGGGTGTGCCGCTGACCCTGCTCGAGCTGGCGCCGCAGCACAAGGCGGCAGTGATCGAGCTGGGCGCCTCGCGCGTCGGCGAAATCGCCTATACCGTCGGTCTGGCCCAGCCTCATGTGGCCATCATCACCAATGCCGGCACCGCCCATGTTGGCGAGTTCGGCGGGCCGGAAAAAATCGTCGAGGCCAAAGGCGAGATCCTCGAAGGGTTGGGCGCGGGCGGGGTTGCCGTGCTCAATCGCGACGATCCAGCCTTTGCCCTCTGGCAACGGCGCGCGGGCGACCGGCGGATCCTCAGTTTCGCCCTGCGCAATCCGGCTGCAGACTTTCATGCCAGCGACCTGGACCGCGATGTGCGCGGTTGCTCGGCCTTCACCCTGCACTGCGCCGAAGGCCTGGCCCGTATCCAGCTCAACCTGCTCGGCGAGCACAATGTTGCCAATGCCCTGGCTGCATCGGCGGCGGCACACGCCCTAAACGTACCGCTGGTCGATATCAAGAACGGTCTGGAAAGCCTGCAGCCGGTCAAAGGCCGCGCCGTAGCGCAGTTGGCGAGCAATGGCGTGCGGGTTATCGATGACAGTTACAACGCCAACCCCGCGTCGATGTGCGCGGCGGTTGATATACTCGCCGGCTTCTCCGGTCGCACCCTTCTGGTGCTCGGGGACATGGCCGAGCTAGGCGCCTGGGCCGAGCAAGCACACCGCGAGGTGGGCAGCTATGCCGCGGGCAAGGTGGCCGCACTCTATGCGGTTGGCCCGCTGATGGCCTATGCGGTTGCAGCGTTCGGCGCAGATGGCCGGCATTTTGCCGATCAAGCCAGTCTGATCGAAGCGCTACGCCGCGAACAGGGCGACACCACCATTCTAATCAAAGGTTCACGTAGCGCCGCGATGGATAAAGTCGTGGCGGCGCTCTGTGGCACATCCAGCGAGAATCACCCAATGGAGAGTCACTAAATGTTGCTGCTGCTGGCGGAGTACCTGCAACAGTTCCACAAGGGCTTCGCGGTCTTTCAGTACCTGACCCTGCGCGGGATTCTCGGGGTGTTGACCGCACTGGCGTTGTCGTTGTGGTTGGGGCCGTGGATGATCCGCACCCTGCAGATCCGTCAGATCGGCCAGTCGGTGCGCCATGACGGGCCGCAGTCGCACCTGTCGAAGAAGGGCACGCCGACCATGGGCGGCGCGCTGATTCTCTCCGCCATCGCCATCAGCACCCTGCTCTGGGCCGACCTGAGCAACCGCTACGTCTGGGTGGTGCTGGCAGTGACCCTGCTGTTCGGCGCCATCGGCTGGGTCGACGACTACCGCAAGGTGATCGAGAAGAACTCGCGCGGCCTGCCGAGCCGCTGGAAGTATTTCTGGCAATCGGTATTCGGTCTTTCGGCAGCCTTGTTCCTTTATATGACCGCGCAGACCCCCGCGGAAACCACCCTGATCCTGCCGTTGCTCAAGGACGTAAGCATCGAATTGGGCTTGGGTTTCGTGGTGCTGACCTACTTCGTCATCGTCGGCTCGAGCAATGCGGTGAACCTCACCGATGGCCTGGACGGCCTGGCGATCCTGCCGACCGTGATGGTCGGCGGCGCCCTGGGTATCTTCTGCTACCTGTCGGGCAACGTGAAATTCGCCGAATACCTGTTCATCCCCTATCTGCCGGGCGCGGGCGAGTTGATCGTGTTCTGCGCCGCCCTGGTTGGCGCCGGTCTGGGTTTCCTCTGGTTCAACACCTACCCGGCCCAGGTGTTCATGGGCGATGTCGGCGCGCTGGCCCTCGGTGCGGCCCTGGGCACCATCGCCGTGATCGTCCGTCAGGAAGTGGTGCTGTTCATCATGGGTGGGGTGTTCGTCATGGAAACCCTGTCGGTGATCATCCAGGTCGCTTCGTTCAAGTTGACCGGCAAGCGGGTGTTCCGCATGGCGCCGATTCATCACCACTTCGAACTCAAGGGCTGGCCCGAACCCCGCGTCATCGTGCGTTTCTGGATCATCACCGTGATTCTGGTGCTGATCGGCCTTGCTACCTTGAAATTGCGTTGAGGAGACTATGAGCCTGATCGCTTCCGACCAATTCCGCATCGTTGTCGGCCTCGGCAAGAGCGGCATGTCCCTGGTGCGCTTTCTCGCGCGCCAGGGCTTGGCCTTTGCCGTGGTCGATACCCGTGCCAACCCGCCGGAGCTGGCCACCTTGCGTGAGCAGTTCCCGCGGGTGGAGGTGCGTTGTGGCGAGCTGGACGTGGACTACCTCTGCCGTGCCAGCGAGCTGCTGGTCAGCCCGGGCCTGGCCATCGCCACCCCGGCGCTGCAGGCCGCAGCCGCGCGGGGCGTCAAGCTGTCCGGCGACATCGATCTGTTCGCCCGTTACGCCAAGGCCCCGATCGTCGCCATCACCGGCTCCAACGCCAAGAGCACCGTCACCACCTTGGTCGGCGAGATGGCGGCGGCAGCGGGCAAGAAGGTCGCGGTCGGCGGCAACCTGGGTACTCCCGCGCTGGATCTGCTCAGCGACGAGGTCGAGCTGTATGTCCTGGAATTGTCCAGCTTCCAGTTGGAAACCACCGATCAGCTCAACGCCGAAGTGGCGACCTGCCTGAACATCAGCGAAGACCATATGGATCGCTACGCCTCGCTGGCGGCTTATCACCTGGCCAAGCACCGGATCTTCCGCGGCGCCCGCCAGGTGGTGGTCAATCGCGACGATGCCTTGTCGCGGCCGCTGGTGGCGGACGACCTGCCGTGCTGGTGGTTCGGCCTGGGCAAGCCGGACTTCAAGCGTTTCGGCTTGCTCGAAGAGAACGGCGAAAAACACCTGGGCTTTCGGTTCGACGCGCTGCTGCCGGTGCGTGAGCTGAAGATCCGCGGTGCGCACAACCAGGCCAACGCCCTGGCCGCGCTGGCCCTGGGCCATGCGGTCGGCCTGCCGATGGCGCCGATGCTGGAGACCCTGAAGCGCTTCGCCGGGCTGCCGCACCGCTGCCAGTGGGTCGGCGAGCGTAATGGCGTGAGCTACTACGACGACTCCAAGGCGACCAACGTCGGTGCCGCCCTGGCGGCCATCGAAGGCCTGGGCGCGGATATCGCCGGCAAGCTGGTGTTGCTCGCCGGTGGCGACGGCAAGGGTGCCGACTTCTCCGCCCTGGCCAAGCCGGTCGCGCAGTTCTGTCGCGCCGTGCTGTTGCTGGGTCGCGATGCCGAGCGCCTAGCCGCGGCGCTCGGTGATGACGTACCGCTGATTCGCGTGCAGACCCTCGAGGAAGCCGTGCAGCGCGCCGCCGAACTGGCCCGGCCGGGCGATGCCGTGCTGCTCTCGCCGGCCTGCGCCAGCCTGGACATGTTCAAGAATTTCGAAGAGCGCGGACGCCTGTTCGCCCAAGCCGTGGAGGCGCTCGCCTGATGCTCGCCTTCCTGCGCCCTTACCCGTCCCCGCTGTTCAGCCGTCGTGGCCTGGACATGGACTTCCCGCTGCTGGCCGGTTGCCTGGCCCTGCTCGGCCTGGGGCTGGTGATGATCGCGTCGGCCTCGACCGAGGTGGCCGCGGTGAATGTGGGCAGCCCGCTGTATTACATGCTCCGTCACCTGATTTACCTGGTGATCGGCCTCGGCGCCGCCGTGGTGGTGCTGTTGATCCCGCTGGAAACCTGGCAGCGTCTCAGTGGTCTGGCGCTGTTGGCCGCCTTCGCCCTGCTGGTGCTGGTGCTGGTACCGGGGGTCGGCCGCGAGGTGAACGGTTCGATGCGCTGGATCGGCTTCGGTGCCTTCAACGTGCAGCCGTCGGAAATCGCCAAGCTGTTCGTGGTGATCTATCTGGCCGGCTATCTGGTGCGCCGTCAGGCGGAAGTGCGCGAAAGCTGGGCCGGCTTCTTCAAGCCGTTCGTGGTGCTGCTGCCGATGGCCGGCTTGCTGCTGCTGGAGCCGGACTTCGGCGCCACCGTGGTGATGATGGGCGCCGCCGCGGCCATGCTGTTCCTCGGTGGCGTCGGCCTGCTGCGCT
Organism: Pseudomonas borbori; assembly: GCF_900115555.1. Classification (GTDB taxonomy): domain Bacteria; phylum Pseudomonadota; class Gammaproteobacteria; order Pseudomonadales; family Pseudomonadaceae; genus Aquipseudomonas; species Aquipseudomonas borbori. The sequence goes on along the minus strand of NZ_FOWX01000046.1, from coordinate 8,854 downwards.
TCGGCTTGCTGGTCGCCCTGGCCGTCGGTGCGTTGTTCGTGCTGGTGCAGACCCAGGAGTATCGCCTGCAGCGCCTGATCACCTTCACCGACCCCTGGGCCGACCAGTACGGCTCCGGCTACCAGTTGACCCAGGCGTTGATCGCCTTCGGTCGCGGCGAGTGGTTCGGCGTCGGCCTGGGCAACAGCATCCAGAAACAGTTCTATTTGCCGGAAGCGCACACCGACTTCGTCTTCGCCGTGCTCGCCGAAGAGCTGGGCATGCTGGGCGCCCTGATTACCGTCGGCCTGTTCGCCTTCGTCTGCGTGCGCGCCCTGTATATCGGCCTGTGGGCGGAGAAGGCCAAGCAGTTCTTCGCCGCCTACGTCGCCTACGGCCTGGCGTTCCTCTGGATCGGCCAGTTCCTGATCAATATCGGGGTGAACATCGGCCTGCTGCCGACCAAGGGCCTGACCTTGCCGTTCCTCAGCTATGGCGGCAGCTCCCTGGTGATCTGTTGCATCAGTCTGGCGCTGCTGCTGCGCATCGAATGGGAGCGGCGCACCCAGCTGGGCAGCGAGGATGTCGATTTCCAGGAGTCGGATTTTTTCGATGGCAAGAGTGCACAGGAGCCTGCCCATGCCCGCTAATGTGCTGATCATGGCCGGCGGTACCGGCGGGCACGTGTTCCCGGCGCTGGCCTGTGCCCGCGAGTTCCAGGCGCGCGGTTACCGCGTGCATTGGCTGGGTACGCCGCGCGGCATCGAGAACGAACTGGTCCCGGCCGCCGGCCTGCCGCTGCACCTGATCAACGTCAGCGGTCTGCGCGGCAAGGGCAAGCTGTCGCTGCTCAGGGCGCCGTTCCAGCTGATCAAGGCGCTGTTTCAGGCGCGTAGAGTGGTGCGCGAGCTGCAGCCGGTGTGCGTGCTCGGCATGGGCGGCTTCGTCACCGGCCCCGGCGGCCTGGCGGCCCGGCTGGGCGGTGCACCGCTGATCATCCACGAGCAGAACGCCGTGGCCGGCACCGCCAATCGCAGCCTGGTGCCGTTTGCCAGCCGGGTTTGCGAGGCTTTCCCGAATACCTTCGGCGCTTCGCCCAAGCGTCGCACCACCGGCAATCCGGTGCGCGAGGAGCTGTTCCTGGAAACCCCGCGCGATTCGCTGCGCAACCGGCGCCCGCGCCTGCTGATTCTGGGTGGCAGCCTGGGCGCCGAGCCGCTGAACAAGCTGTTGCCCGCCGCCCTGGCGTTGCTGCCGGGCGAGTTGCGCCCGGAAGTGTTCCACCAGGCCGGCAAGCAACACGATGGCATCACTGGCGAACGTTACCGCGCTGCGGGCGTCGAAGCGCAGGTCGCACCCTTCATCAAGGACATGGCCCGCGCCTACGCCTGGGCCGATCTGGTGGTGTGCCGCGCCGGCGCCCTGACCGTCAGCGAGCTGGCTGCCGCCGGTTTGCCGGCGCTGCTGCTGCCGCTGCCGCATGCCATCGACGATCACCAGACGCGTAACGCCGAGTACCTGGCCAGGGAGGGCGCTGCCGTCCTTCTGCCGCAACGCTCCACAGACGCGGCCGCGCTGGCCGCCCAGCTGTCCGAGGTTTTGATGCACCCTGAACGATTGCAAGAAATGGCGCGCACCGCGCGCCGACTGGCCAAACCCGATGCCACCCGCAGCGTTGTCGATATTTGTCTGGAGGTGGCCCGTGGTTGAGAGTCGCAAAGCTATCGCGCAACCGGAAATGCGCCGCATCCGCCGTATCCACTTCGTCGGCATCGGCGGCGCCGGCATGTGCGGCATCGCCGAAGTGTTGCTCAACCTGGGCTATCAGGTGTCCGGCTCCGACCTCAAGGCTTCGGCGGTCACCGAACGTCTGCAGAGCTTCGGTGCGCAGATCTTTATCGGCCACCGTGCCGAGAACGCGGAGAGCGCCGACGTGCTGGTGGTCTCCAGCGCCGTGAATACCTCCAACCCGGAAGTTGCCGCCGCCCTGGAGCGGCGCGTGCCGGTGGTGCCGCGTGCAGAAATGCTCGCCGAACTGATGCGTTACCGGCATGGCATCGCCGTGGCCGGCACCCATGGCAAGACCACCACCACCAGCCTGCTGGCCTCGGTGTTCGCCGCCGGCGGCCTGGACCCGACCTTCGTCATCGGCGGCCGCCTGAATGCGGCGGGCACCAATGCCCAGCTCGGCACCAGCCGCTACCTGATTGCCGAAGCGGACGAAAGCGATGCCAGCTTCCTGCATCTGCAGCCGATGGTCGCGGTGGTCACCAATATCGACATGGACCACATGAGCACCTACGAGGGCGACTTCAACAAGTTGAAGAAAACCTTCGTCGAGTTCCTGCATAACCTGCCGTTCTATGGCCTGGCGGTGCTGTGCGTCGACGACCCCATCGTGCGCGAGATCCTGCCGCAGGTGGCGCGCCCGACCATGACCTACGGCTTCGGCGAAGATGCCGACGTGCGCGCGATCAACGTGCGCCAGCAGGGCATGCTGACCTTCTTCACCGTGCTGCGTACCGGCCGCGAGCCGCTGGATGTCTCGGTCAACATGCCGGGCAATCACAACGTGCTGAACGCCCTGGCGACCATCGCCATCGCCACCGATGAAGGCATCAGCGATCAGGCCATCGTCCAGGGGCTGTCCGGCTTCCAGGGCGTCGGCCGGCGTTTCCAGGTCTACGGCGAACTGCCGGTGGCCGGCGGCAGCGTGATGCTGGTCGACGACTACGGCCACCACCCGCGCGAAGTGGCGGCGGTGATCAAGGCGGTGCGCGGCGGCTGGCCGGAGCGACGCCTGGTGATGGTCTACCAGCCGCACCGTTTCAGCCGCACCCGCGACCTCTACGAGGATTTCGTCCAGGTGCTGGCCGACACCAACGTGCTGCTGCTGATGGAGGTCTACCCGGCCGGCGAAGAGCCGATTCCGGGGGCCGACAGCAAGCACCTGTGCCACAGCATCCGCCAGCGTGGCCAGCTCGATCCGATCTACATCGAGCGTGGCGTCGAACTGGCGCCGCTGATCAAGCCGCTGCTGCGCGCCGGCGACATCCTGCTGTGCCAGGGCGCCGGCGATATCGGTGGCCTGGCCCCGCAACTGCTGCAAAGCGCGCTGTTCGCCGCGGCTGGCGGCGAGTCGAAAGAGGCTGAGTCGAAATGAACGCCGAAACCTTGAAGTCACAGCTGCCGGTTACTGCTTTCGGTCGCGTCGCCGTGCTGTTCGGCGGCAAGAGCGCCGAGCGCGAAGTCTCGCTGAAGTCCGGCAATGCGGTGTTGCAAGCGCTGCAAGCGGCTGGCGTGGATGCCTTCGGCATCGATGTCGGCGAGGATTTCCTGCAGCGTCTGCTGGCCGAGAAAATCGACCGTGCCTTCATCGTGCTGCACGGTCGTGGCGGCGAGGACGGCAGCATGCAGGGCCTGCTCGAGTGCGCCGGCATCCCCTACACCGGCAGCGGGATTCTGGCTTCCGCCCTGGCCATGGACAAACTGCGCACCAAGCAGGTCTGGCAGAGCCTCGGCCTGCCGACTCCGCGCCATGCGGTATTGGCCAGTGCCGAGGACTGTCGTGCCGCCGCGGCGGAGCTGGGTTTTCCGCTGATCGTCAAGCCGGCCCATGAAGGCTCGAGCATCGGCATGGCCAAGGTCGCCGATGTCGACGCCTTGATCGCCGCCTGGCAGGACGCCAGCCAGTACGATTCGCAGGTGCTGGTCGAGCAGTGGATTCACGGCCCGGAATACACCATCGCCCTGTTGCGCGGCCAGGTGCTGCCACCGATTGCCCTGGGCACCCCGCATTCGTTCTACGACTACGACGCCAAGTACCTGGCCAGCGACACCCAGTACCGCATCCCCTGTGGCCTCGCTGCGGCCAAGGAAGAAGAGCTGAAAAGCCTCAGCGCGCGGGCCTGCGAGGCGGTCGGCACCCAGGGCTGGGCGCGGGTCGATGTGATGCAGGACGCTGCCGGCCAGTTCTGGCTGCTGGAGGTCAATACCGTGCCGGGCATGACCGATCACAGCCTGGTGCCGATGGCGGCGCGAGCCGCCGGTCTGGATTTCCAGCAACTGGTGTTGGCGATTCTCGCCGACAGCCTCGAGGCGCGGGGTTAAGCCATGGTCGCCACCCTGCGTCACCAGCCAGGTTCAGCCCGCGCTCCGTTGCGCGGCAAGCCTGCGCAGCGCGGTGCCAGCCGCCTGGTGGCCAGGGAGCCGATCAGCCTGCGCCTGCCCAAGCCGAACCTCGGTCTGCTCAAGCGCATCACCTGGCCGTTGTTGCTGCTGCTGTTGGGTTTCGCCGCTTACGAGTTGGCGCAACGGCTGCTGCCCTACGCGGATCGGCCGATCGCCAAGATCAGCGTCGAGGGCGACTTGAGCTACGTCAGTCAGCAGGCGGTGCAGCAGCGTATCGAACCCTTCGCCACGGCGAGCTTCTTCGGTGTCGATCTGCCGGGTATGCGCCATGAGCTGGAACAGATGCCCTGGATCGCCAGCGCCCAGGTGCGGCGGGTGTGGCCGGATCAGTTGCTGGTGCGCCTGGAGGAGCATCTGCCGATTGCCCGTTGGGGCGACGAGGCGCTGTTGAACAACCAGGGCAAGGCCTTCGCGCCCAAGGAACAGGCGAATTATCAGCACCTGCCGCAGCTGTATGGCCCCAAGCGGGCGCAGCAGCAAGTGATGCAGCAGTACCAGGTGCTCAGCCAGATGTTGCGCCCACTGGGGTTTTCCGTGGTGCGCCTGGAGTTGCGTGAGCGCGGCAGCTGGTTCCTCTCCACCGGGCAGGGTATCGAGCTGTTGCTGGGTCGCGACCACCTGGTGGAAAAGATGCGCCGTTTCAGCGCCATCTATGACAGGGCGCTGAAAGTGCAGCAAACGAATATCGCGCGAATCGATCTGCGTTACGCCAACGGCCTGGCCGTGACGTGGCGCGAGCCGCTCGCGCCCACGGCGGCCGACACCGCTGTCGTGCAGTGACTCAGGAGAAGGCAGGAAACATGACAAACGTGCAGAGCGGCAAGATGATCGTCGGTCTCGATATCGGCACCTCCAAGGTGGTGGCGCTGGTCGGTGAAGTGACTGCCGATGGCCAACTGGAAATCGTCGGTATCGGCACCCATCCGTCGCGCGGTCTGAAAAAGGGCGTGGTGGTCAATATCGAATCGACCGTGCAGTCGATCCAGCGCGCCATCGAAGAGGCGCAGCTGATGGCCGGTTGCCGCATTCATTCGGCCTTCGTCGGCCTGGCCGGCAACCATATCCGCAGCCTCAACAGCCACGGTATCGTCGCCATCCGCGATCGCGAAGTCAGCTCGGCCGACCTCGAGCGGGTACTGGATGCTGCCCAGGCCGTGGCGATTCCGGCGGACCAGCGGGTGCTGCATACCCTGCCGCAGGATTACGTGATCGATAACCAGGAAGGGGTGCGCGAGCCGCTGGGCATGTCCGGCGTGCGCCTGGAGGCCAAGGTGCATGTGGTGACCTGCGCGGTGAATGCGGCGCAGAACGTCGAGAAGTGTGTGCGCCGTTGCGGCCTGGAAGTCGACGACATCATTCTCGAGCAGCTGGCCTCGGCCTATGCGGTGCTCACCGACGACGAGAAGGAACTGGGCGTGTGCCTGGTCGACATCGGTGGCGGCACCACCGACATCTGCATCTTCACCGAAGGCGCGATTCGCCATACCGCGGTGATCCCGATCGCTGGCGATCAGGTCACCAACGACATCGCCATGGCCTTGCGCACGCCGACCCAGTACGCCGAAGAAATCAAGATTCGTTACGCCTGCGCCCTGGCCAAGCTGGCCGGCGTAGGCGAGACCATCAAGGTGCCGAGCGTCGGTGACCGGCCGCCGCGCGATCTGTCGCGCCAGTCCCTGGCCGAAGTGGTAGAGCCGCGCTACGACGAGCTGTTCACCCTGATCCAGGCCGAGCTGCGGCGCAGCGGTTATGAGGATCTGATCCCGGCCGGCATCGTCCTCACCGGGGGTACCGCGAAGATGGAAGGCGCGGTCGAACTGGCCGAAGAGATCTTCCATATGCCGGTGCGCCTGGGCATGCCGCAGGGCGTCAGGGGCCTGGGCGACGTGGTACGCAACCCGATTTATTCCACCAGCGTGGGCCTGTTGCTGTATGGCCTGCAGAAACAGGCCGACGGCATCTCGATGTCGGCCGTCGGCAGTTACAACGATGAACCCAGGTCACCGGTATTCGAGCGCTTGAAGCGCTGGGTACAAAGCAATTTCTGAATTAACAACGGCTTATGCAGTAGGCGTTACAACTAGAAAGCAAAGGAGAGGGAAAATGTTCGAGCTCGTAGACAGCATCCCGCAAAGTGCGGTCATCAAGGTCATTGGCGTGGGCGGCGGCGGCGGCAATGCGGTCAACCACATGTCCAAGAACAACATCGAAGGCGTCGAGTTCATCTGCGCCAATACCGATGCACAGGCGCTGAAGAACATCGGTGCGCGCACCATCCTGCAGCTGGGCACGGGCGTGACCAAAGGCCTGGGCGCCGGCGCCAACCCTGAAATCGGCCGGCAGGCGGCCATGGAAGACCGCGAGCGCATCGCCGAAGTGCTGCAAGGCTGCGACATGGTCTTCATCACCACCGGCATGGGTGGCGGTACCGGCACCGGCGCGGCGCCGGTGATCGCCCAGGTGGCGAAGGAAATGGGTATTCTCACCGTCGCTGTGGTGACCCGTCCGTTCCCCTTCGAAGGGCGCAAGCGTATGCAGATCGCCGAAGAGGGCATTCGCGCCCTGGCGGAAAGCGTCGACTCGTTGATCACCATCCCCAACGAAAAACTGCTGACCATCCTCGGCAAGGACGCCAGCCTGCTGTCGGCTTTCGCCAAGGCCGATGACGTGCTGGCCGGCGCCGTGCGTGGCATTTCCGACATCATCAAGCGTCCGGGCATGATCAACGTCGACTTCGCCGACGTGAAGACCGTGATGAGCGAAATGGGCATGGCGATGATGGGCACTGGCTGCGCCAGCGGTCCGAACCGTGCCCGCGAAGCCACCGAGGCGGCGATCCGCAACCCGCTGCTGGAAGACGTCAACCTGCAGGGCGCGCGCGGTATCCTGGTGAACATCACCGCCGGCCCCGATCTGTCCCTGGGCGAGTACTCCGACGTGGGTAACATCATCGAACAGTTCGCTTCCGAACACGCCACCGTCAAGGTGGGTACCGTGATCGATCCGGACATGCGCGACGAGCTGCACGTCACCGTGGTCGCCACCGGTCTGGGCGCGAAACTCGAGAAGCCGGTCAAGGTGATCGACAATACCGTGCAGGTCACCACCAGCAGTGCCGCTTCGTCGGCTGCGCCAACGCCTTCGCGCGGCGAGCAAAGCGTCAATTACAAGGACTACGAACGCCCGACCGTTCAGCGCCAGAGCCACGGCGGTGCTGCTGCCGCGGCCAAGTTGAACCCGCAGGATGACCTGGATTACCTGGACATCCCGGCCTTCTTGCGTCGCCAGGCCGATTGATGGCGTGCATCAGGGGTATTGGGGCGATTGGTGTTCAGCAAAGGCCGGTTCTGCTATCATCGCCGGCCATTGTTGAAAACAATTCGCAACTAGTGCTATAGCGGCCAAAGCCATGATCAGACAACGTACCCTGAAGAACATTATCCGCGCCACTGGCGTCGGCCTGCATTCCGGGGAGAAGGTATACCTGACCCTGAAGCCGGCACCCGTGGACACCGGTATCGTGTTCCGTCGTACCGACCTGGACCCTGTCGTGGAAATTCCCGCGCGGGCGAGCAATGTCGGTGAAACCACCATGTCGACCACATTGGTCAATGGTGACGTCAAGGTGGATACGGTAGAGCACCTGCTTTCGGCCATGGCTGGCCTGGGCATCGATAACGCCTACGTCGAGCTCTCCGCGTCCGAAGTACCGATCATGGACGGCAGTGCGGGTCCCTTTGTATTCCTGATTCAGTCCGCTGGGTTGCAGGAGCAGGATGCCCACAAGAAGTTCATCCGTATCCTTCGCGAAGTGACGGTCGAGGAGGGCGACAAGCGCGCCACCTTCGTGCCTTTCGATGGCTTCAAGGTGAGCTTCGAGATCGATTTCGATCACCCGGTGTTCCGCAACCGCACCCAGTCGGCCAGCGTGGATTTTTCCAGTACTTCTTTCGTCAAGGAAGTCAGCCGCGCGCGCACCTTCGGTTTCATGCGTGACATCGAGTTCCTCCGTTCGCAGAACCTGGCACTCGGCGGCAGCGTGGATAACGCCATCGTGGTGGATGAGTACCGCGTGTTGAACGAAGACGGCCTGCGTTACGAGGACGAGTTCGTCAAGCACAAGATCCTCGATGCCATCGGTGATCTCTACCTGCTGGGCAACAGCCTGATCGGCGAGTTCCGCGGCTTCAAATCGGGGCATGCGCTGAACAATCGCCTACTGCGTGCCTTGATCGAGCAGACCGATTGTTGGGAAGTGGTCACCTTCGATGACGTCAATACAGCACCTATTTCTTACATGCGCCCGGTAGCGGCGGTGTAAGCAGAAACTCCCTCTCTCTGTTGTTTGAAGCCACCCTCGGGTGGCTTTTTTTCTGGTGCGCCAGGCATGGCGCGTTGCGCGTAAGCGCAACCAGTTTGGCTGTGGTGGCCACGCTGGTGACTTGGAGGTGAAAGTCCTCTACACACCCGGCAAGGGGAAGTGTTAGCTGAACGGCAAGGGTGTCGTGGGTGACTGCGAATCTGAAGGAAGCCGAAGGCAAAATGTTGGCCTGACGAACAGGAAGCGGATAGAGGCGGCGCAGCGGGGTAAGAAGGCCAGTATCTTCAAAGCCCGATACTTGCACGGAACGCTGCGACGTAGATCCGACAGGCATAAGCAGGAAGGTCGCGCGAATTACCCTGG
>NZ_FOWX01000044.1 GCF_900115555.1 Pseudomonas borbori | reverse complement strand
GGTTAGTTCAATAACTTATTCTTGATTGCGGTGAGCTTTGCGCGATTAACAGAGTTGATGATGGATTCAGCCGTTTTGTTCCAGCGAAAAGGCTTGGCTGAGTGTTCATTATGGGCCTCGATAAAACGGCGAATTGCCGCTTTCAGATCAGCCACACTGCTGAATGCATCGCGGTACAGCGCGCGCCGTTCCAATTGAGCAAACCAGCCCTCTACGGCGTTCAGCCATGAGGCGCTGGTCGGTGTGAAGTGCAGCTTGAAGCGGGGATGCTTCTCCAGCCACGTCTTGACGGTGGCAGTCTTGTGCGTCGAGCTGTTGTCCAGAATCAAATGCAGATCCAGCTCGGCAGGCGTCGCGCGGTCGATCTGCCGCAGGAACTCAAGAAACTCTTTGGCCCGGTGTCGTTGGGTAATGCGACCGATGACCTGGCCCGTCAGGATGTCGAAGGCAGCATACAAACTGGCCGTACCGTGGCGCTTGTAGTCATGCGTCCTGCGCTCGATCTGACCTGGCTTAAGCGGCAGCATGGGCTGGGTCCGATCCAGTGCCTGGATCTGGGTTTTCTCGTCAACTGACAGCACCATCGCATTGTCGGGCGGGTTCAGGTACAGCCCAACCACATCGACCACCTTGTCAGCAAAGTGCGGGTCGTTGCTGATCTTGAAGGTTTTCAGTCGGTGGGGCTTGAGATCGGCGGCAGCCCATACCTGGGCGACTTGCCAGACGGTAACGCCCACGTATTTGGCCATCAGTCGCAAGCTCCAGTGAGTCGCCTCACGCGGTACACGCTGGGTCGTCAGGGTGAGGATTTCCTTAATCTTCGCCTCGTCGAGCTTGCGTGGATGTCCGCTGCGCGGGAGATCGCTCAGCCCATCGAGGCCAGCTTCCTGATAACGCTTGCGCCATTTGAATACGACAGGTGCCGAAACTTCCAACCGATCACTCACCTGCTTGGGCGTGAGACCGCTGGCCAGCAGCAACAGAATTCGGGCACGTTGCCCAAGGTTTTGCGGCAGAGTTCCCATGCATAACCAGCTTTGCAGCGTCTCAGCATCAGAGGGTTTTAAACAAAAAGAAGCCGCTGATCGAGCCATGCTATACACGCCGAAAAAGGAGGGATGCACAGTATATTTGTTATCCCTCTATAGATAAACGAACTTTACGGGCAGTCAACTAGGGGCGATTCAGGCTGTCAGAAGACTGAAAATTCAACTGCACCAGATACCAATCCTCTGGGAACCAATACTCGCAAACCAATTCATAGTTAATCTCATATGTATTTTTATTTTTTGATTTGAACTTCATCAATAAAGCTGTTGGCCGCAGCACTGTATGACTGATCAAAAACCTTGGGGCAATTCTCCCGAAACGAAGCCAGCACAGACTCAACTGGAACGTCGCTGAATACACCGTGATCGGTAATATATTCCATGTGTTTGCGCTGACCTGAGTCATACTCGTGGAAGACCGAGTCAGTCAGGCCATCAAACTCCAGAGGCTGTGTCCCCGTTCTTTCGCACAGAGTCAAATCAAATGCTGGGGTTGCCTTAACCCACTGGTCATTGAGATAAATCTCCGTGTAACAGTGCCAACGGAAAGTATCGCCGTTGTTTAACTCCCGCATTCTTGGCGATGCCAGATGGTTACGCACATCGGCAAAACCTAGACGGGCCGGTACGCTCAACGCTCGGCATCCAGCGGCCAGCAGGGCGGCCTTGGAAATACAGAAGCCGCGCCCGCGCTGCAGAACCCGCCGTCCAGAAAACACCTCGAGATCATGGAAGTTTTCATAGGGATCGTAGACGAAACCGTCACGCACGGCATAGTAGAGTTTAACGGCAGACTCGAGAGGATATGGCGTAACAGTAGAATAGCCTGTTACCGATTGAACATAATCGACAACCTGAACATCATCACTTTCAATATAGCGGCCGGGAAGCAAGTAGTCCTTATTCAAATCAGTACCCCTAGTATCAAAAAACGACATATATCAGGAAACAGCGCCAGCTCCAAACAGCGCCGCAATCTGCTCTTGGTCGTATCCAAGACCCTGTAACACCTGTAATGAGTCGGCGCCGATGGGTTTGCCTGCATGCGTCAAGGGCGTTTCAGCATTGCTGAACTTTACTGGGCAGGCCAACTACCGGTGTACATACCCTTCACCTGGCACATCCTGAACCATGCCCCTTGCCTGGAAATGCGGGTGCTCCACGGCTTCTGCCAGATTAAGTACGGGCTCGACACAGGCGTCGTTTTGCGCAAAAAGCGCACACCAGTAATCCATATCCTTTGCAATAAAAATGGACTTCAACGCCGTTTTGAACGCTTGCTGATCATCGGCGCTGTCCGACATGCCGAGCACCAGTAAATCAGCGCGGCCCAATGCATCACAAAAGGCCTGCAGAAACTTTGGCTCAATGCCGGCAACCGAGAGCCAGCGGCCGTCTCTAGTTTGATAGTAATCGTAGAAACCGTCCCCATTGAGAATGTGCAATTCATAATCCGGCACCTTCCGGTCAGCCAGAAACCCGGCGGCAATCACACCGTTCAGGGTCAGCACACAGTCCGCCATGCTCACATCGATGTGTTGGCCCTCGCCGGTGTGCTGACGCTGTATGACGGCCGCCAGCAAAGCAGCCACGGCATGCAATGAACCACCCAGCACGTCCGCCACCTGCATACCCAGGGGCGCCGGCCCGTATTCCTTGCGCCCGCTCTGCCCATAGCCGGTCACGGACACATAGATCAGCCTGGGGTTGATCTGCCTCAACGCCTCATAACCGAGATTGAAAGCATCCATCACCCCTGGCCGGAACTGCTCGACGATCACGTCGTAGCTGGCGATCAATTGCCGGACAAGCGCCTGCGACTCGCTCTTTTTCAAGTCAAGGGCAATGCAATGCTTGTTTCGATTGAGATAGGCGTGACTAGCCGACACCCCATTGACCACAGGCGGCAGATTGCGCACCAGATCGACCCTGCTAGCCGACTCGACACGCAAAATCTCCGCGCCCATATCCGCCAGCAGCAGCGTGGCGAAGGGGCCAGGCAACAAGGTAGAAAAATCAAGAACCTTCAACGAACTCAGAGGAGCTGACATGGCCTTTCCCGTTTGTCCATCGAGGATGTTCGAACAAAAAGAACCGGATGTGCATATCCACCCTCGACCCCCGACCGGCAGGAATGAGGGCAGAACACCAACCTAACGGAGCAACACCCTGGTGAAACCAGCCATCAGCTGGAGATCAGATTATCCCGCAGGACCCGCTTGAGTATCTTGCCCGTGGCGGACAGCGGGAAGCTTTCTATGAAGCGGTACTCCTTGGGTGCCTTGTAGCCCGCAATCCTCTTCCGGCAAGCATCATCCAGTTCTTTTTCGGTCACCGTAGCCCCCTCTTCCAGCACGATCATGGCGACGATCATTTCACCCCATTTTTCACAGGGCCGGCCAATGACCGCCGATTTCTTCACTGCCGGATGCGCATCGAGAACCTGTTCGACTTCAATCGAATAGACATTTTCACCACCGGTGACGATCATGTCCTTGACCCGATCAACGATGTAGATGAGCCCCTTTTCATCCTTGTAACCGGCATCACCGGAACGGTACCAACCATTCTGCATAACATCAGCGGTCGCGACCGGATTGTTCCAGTAGCCGCGGAACATGGTCGGCGAGCGGATCAGCATTTCACCAATTTCGCCGGCCGGCAGGCGCTTACCATTGTGATCGACAATGTCGACCTCGATCCAAGGCAGCGGAGTACCGCAGGACTTCAACGAGCTTTCATGTTCGAGATCATGCTGTTCCGGACGCAGAAGCGTAGCGGCACCGCCGGACTCGGTCGCGCCATAGAACTGCATGAACTTGCAGCCAAACCGTTGAATGGCCTGTTTCAGCAAAGCGGGGCTGATCGGGGAACCCGCGTACATGATCATCCGCAAACAGGAGAAATCGGCATCTACCGGCGAGTTCTCGATCAGCATCTGGATCGCCGTCGGCACCAGGGCGCAGATGGTCGGGCGGTCGCGCTTGATCGCTTCCAGCACCAGCTTTGGATCGAAAGCGGCAACGATACTCAGGGTGGCGCCATTGTAGAGCGTCTGGATACTCAGGCCCGAACCCACCAAGTGGAAGTTCGGCATGACCAGCATCTTGATATCGTCCGACGTCCAGTCATACGCCGGCTCGTTATGTTCGCAGAAGCGCATGAAATTGAAGCTGAGGTGAGTCAGTTGAACCCCCTTGGGCTTGCCGGTCGTACCCGAGGTATACATGAGCAGCGCGGTCTGATCCTGATATACATCCACCAGCGGATCGGTATCGCCGGAAGTCAGCTCATCCAGCCACTGATTGGTGAACAGGATCACCTCGAATGGCTGCTCGCACTCGCTCTGCAGGGCAACGGCGAGCTCGTAGGAGTCGGCATCGGCCAGCAGAATCCTGATCTGCGCATCGCTGGCTACGGTACACAGCTCCGGCACTGCCAGACGCCAGTTCAACGGCACCAGGGCATAACTTGCCTTGCTTGCGCCAAATACCGCTTCGAAGTAGCGGGCCGAGTTCTTACCCAGGAAAGCGACATTCGACTCACGGGGCAGGCCACGCTCCAGTAGAAAATTCGCCAGCCTGTTGGTCCGCTTGTCCAGCTCGGCGAAACTGCGCCGTACCGAACTGTCGATAAGCGCAATCTTGTCCGGCGACACCCTGGCGTAATAGCGGGGAATGTCACCCAGGGTCTTGATCTCAGTGTGTAACCACATACCGCTCTCCTTTTATTCTTGTTCAACAGTGCCTTGAAATAATCGTAAGCGTCCCTGCCAGCCGTCCACGCAATCCGTGAGGGCCGATCAGGCCCCCTGCTCCTTGCGCTTCTTGCGGATCATGTCGCGGCCAATGATGTGTTTCATGATTTCGATCGAGCCGCCCGCGATCTTGACGATACGGGCATCGGCAAATGCGCGGGAAATCGGGTATTCCCACATGTAGCCCCAGCCGCCAAACAGCTGCAGGCAGTCATCGACCACGCGGCAATGCAGATTGGACAACCACATCTTCGCCATGGCGGCGTCCACTTCATCCAGCTCACCCTGCATGAATTTCTGGATGCAATGATCGGTAAAGACCCTGCCGATGACGGCATCCGTTTTCAGCTCGGCAAGCTTGAACTGGGTATTCTGGAAATCGGCAATGGTTTTGCCGAAGGCCTCGCGCTGCATGGTGTATTCAAGGGTAATGTCAATAATATGCTCGGCCACAGTAGCGGACCGGATAGCCTGGGCCAGGCGCTCCTGAGCCAGCTTGGTCATCATCAACTGAAAGCCCTTGCCTTCTTCACCCAACATACTGCTTGCGGGCACACGCAGATCTTCAAAGAACAACTCAGACGTGTCCTGGGCTTTCATGCCCAGCTTTTCCAGGTTCTTGCCACGATGGAAACCGGGCAAGCTGGTATCAACCAGGAACAGGGTAATCCCATTGTCCCGATCGGCCGCATCGGTTTTGGTCGCCAGAACCAGCACATCGCACATCTGGCCATTGGAGATGAAGACCTTCTGACCATTGATCACGTAATCATCGCCATCACGCACAGCGCGCGTGCGGATATTGCGCAAATCCGATCCGGCATGGGGCTCGGTCATGCCCAGCGAGCCAATGGCTTCACCGCTAACCATCTTCGGCAACCAGTGTTTTTTCTGTTCGTCGGTGCCAAAGGCTTTGATATAGGTGGCCACCAGGTCACAGTGAATCAAAAATCCCGGGCCGGTAAAGCCACTGCGCGCCATCTCTTCGAAAACAACCACATCAAACAGGTAGTCAAGACCAAGGCCACCGTATTCTTCAGGAATGGTGCAACACAGCATGCCGGCCTCGCCCGCTTTCAGCCAGAGCTCGCGCGGAACAATGCCATCAACTTCCCATTGTTGGTGGAAGGGCGCAATTTCCTTGTCAATAAACTTGCGAACCGTCTCGCGGAACATGTCGTGCTCTTTCTCAAAGAGATTGCGTTCAAACATTTTCTTCTCCCACCTGTTGAGGATTCATGCCGTCAATACAAAATTCGTAACCAACCCAACGTGCTGCTTAATGCCGACCCTGTCAGTCACTACCCAGTCGACACCCCTCAACTTGACCTAGCCTGGAGAGCGCAGCATCAGCGCCTGGCGTTTCGAGCTGCAGACAACCTCACCGCGCTGATTAACGCCCTCGTGCAAGAACGTCACGATCCCTGCATTAGGCCTGGATTTGCTTTCTCTGATGTCTTGTACCGTGGTTACTGCGCGAATAGTGTCGCCGGCAAATACCGGCTTGGGAAACACGATGTCGGTAAAGCCCAGGTTGGCTACGGTGGTACCCAGTGTCGTGTCCTGTACAGTCAGACCAACCACAAGGCCCAGGGTGAAAATGGAGTTGACCAATGGCTGGCCAAATTCAGTCGATTTGCAGTATTCCGCATCGATATGAATTTGAGCGGGGTTATAGGTTGCCCCACAAAACCAGACGTTATCGGCCTCGGTTACAGTCCGTCGAATCTCATGTTCAAAAACCTGGCCCACGCCGAATTGCTCAAAATATAAACCAGCCATTATTAAACTCCGTGTCTTCTTGTGATTTACAGGTTGCGCGAAATCAGCTCACGCATGATCTCGGAGGTGCCGCCGTAGATTCTCTGAACCCTGGCGTCGGCGTACAGCCGGCAAATTTCGTATTCGCGCATAAAGCCGTAGCCACCAAAGAACTGCAGGCATTGGTCGACCAAACGACCCTGCATTTCACTGCACCAGAGCTTGGCTATGGACGCATTGGACTGCGTCAACTCACCACGCTCATGCTGAGCAATGCACTGATCAACGAACGCCCAGCCAACTGCCAGGTCAGCTTTCAGATCTGCCAGTTTGTAGCGGGTGTTCTGAAATTCGAGAACGGCCTTGCCAAACGCCTGGCGCTCTCGCACGTACTCGCAGGTCACGTCAAAGGCCCGCTGGGCAGCACCCATGCACGCCACAGCAATAGTGAGGCGCTCTTGCGGCAGGTCAGACATCAGCGCAGCGAAACCGCCACCTTCCGCACCTAACAGGTTGCTGGCAGGAACGCGGACAGCATCAAAGAACAACTCGGAGGTATCGGCTGATTTATGTCCAAGCTTGTCCAGATTGCGCCCGCGCTTGAAGCCATCGCGGTCAGCTTCAACCAGGATCAGGCTCATCCCTCGCGAGCCGAGCGAATCGTTGGTGCGCGCGACCACAATCACCAGATCGGCATGCTGGCCGTTGGAAATAAAGGTCTTCGAGCCGCTGACCACATATTCATCACCCTGCAGCACTGCACGGGTCCTGATGCCCTGGAGATCGCTACCTGTGCCAGGCTCAGTCATGGCAATGGCGCATACGGTCTCGCCAGACACCATCCCCGGCAGCCACTTGTGCTTCTGCTCTTCATTGCCGTAATGAAGGATATAGCCCAGGCAGACATCGCTATGCACCGACAGGTCGTTCTGCGGACCAATAAAGCCGGCGCGGGTGAGCTCCTCGTTGACAATCGCGTTATAGGTGAAGCCTACGCCCGAGCCACCGTATTTCTCAGGCACCTGCGGACAAAGAATGCCCGCAGCACCCGCCGCCTGCCAAAACGCGCGCGAGACGATGCCATCCTCTTCCCAGCGATCAAAGTTTGGCGCGACCTCTGTAGCAATAAACCGGCGGACGCTGTCCTGAAACAGCTTATGCTCTTCACCAAAAATGCTTCTTTGAACTGACATAAGAACTCCATATGGACCTCATACCGCCGCGAACCAATCAAGCGATTTCCCGCTGCCGCACCCGATCGAGCACATGCAGTATATGCCCAATATAGTATATGTGCATACTATAATCAACACCCGCTCGCATGCCAACCATAGGCGCTACCCTCCCCCGGACAACCGGTCACGCGCGACGCCCACCAAGCAGCGCCCTCCCACCATGCGTGCCGCCTGATCATGGTTGCCGCTGACCAGCGCCAGCAACCCAGAGCACCTGACTTTTGCGCCCATACTGCCGCCAGCAATTCAGCGTCAATCCGGCTTGCGCGAGCGCGCCACCCGCATGCTGCGCCGCGGCTCCACAAGCAGCTGTCTTTTACCTTCCCGCCCAGCATGCCAATCTTGTTCTTTTCGCTACGTTATGCTCATATATAGTTTATAGATAAATCATTGGTGATCTATGAACGGCCAAAAAAGGCTTTCCAAAGTAGCCTCCAGCACCCCGAAAATGGCCAAAGCCCTGCCGGGCCTGCCAATGGATGGGACGATGATGATGCGCCTGATCCGCATTAGCGGCGCTGGGGTGAGCGATTTCTTTGATCCCGTGTTCCGGGCCATGGACCTCTCTGAACACTCGTTCCATGCCCTCTGCCTGCTGGTGGCAAACGAAACGGGAACCGCTGCGCCGAGCGAACTGAGCGACATGATCGGCACCAGTCGCTCGAACATGACCCGCCTTATCCAGGAGCTTGAGCAGGGTGGATGGGTGGAGAGATCCGTTGCACCGCGTGACGCCCGCCGCCAGGTCATTTCGATAACCAACCTGGGGCGGGAGAAGGTGCGTGACACCGTCCCGCAAATAGCCGAACCGATCCAGCAGGCCTTTTCAGATCTAAGCACCAAGGAGTTTGCTCTGCTGGAGAGGTTGCTGCGCAAACTTATCGTCTCCCTCGACAGGGGTGCCGAAAGAAGCAGTGCAGCATCATGAAACAGCAGCCCCTATTTCAACTCCGGAGGAATGCAGTAATGAATGAAAGATTCAGCCACCGCCTTGAATTGATCAGTGCATGGTGTGACCCCGCATTTCTTTTGGGCCTGGTCGTGTTCTTCGGCATTTTCGGGCACATCTTGCCCGCCCCCCTGCACCATCTTTGGATGCAGCCGGGATCCACACAAGGGTTATCGACACCCTCGGCGATATGCGTCTCGGCTTCGTAGTCGCCTTGGTCACCATGGGGCTCTATATGCCCTGGAGTGCGCAGATCAGCACCCAGATGGCGCGCATCGAGAATCACTCCCGCACGATGACCTACCTGCAATTGATCGGCGGCGCACTCACCGTCTTCGTCGTCAGCTTCGGGATTCTGTGCTTTGCAGTCGCCACATTTCGGCCAGAGCGTAGTCCGGAAATCATGCAGCTACTGACTGACATCGGCTGGCTGAGCTTCGAACTGCAGTGGGTACTGACCACGATGCAGATGGTCGCAATGGCGCTGATCGGCCTAGCGGACAAACGAGAGGTTCCGCTGTTTCCCCGCTGGGTATGCTTTCTCTCCATCTGGTGCGGCCTGAGCTTTGCTCCGGCGAGCCTGAAGCTGTATCTGCAAACCGGGCCCTTTGCCTGGAACGGAATGCTGAGCTTCTACATTCCATGGGCTGCCTGGTTGGTATGGTGCGGGGTCGTTTCCATGTACATGATCAAGGATGTCCTGCGCCGCACGCCCGTCAGCGACGACAGCACCGCCACCACAGACAACTTCGCTAGGTACTGACAAACCGGGCGCCGGCGGCCCTTGCGGATCAGCCGCCGACGAACGCTTTGGCATACTTGCATCAACAGGGTATTGAATCTCATGCATTCGGACGTGACCACAGCAACAGACGACGAGCGCGCAGACTCCGTGCGCCGCCTACCCGGTGACCGGGATGTCTGGATGTCTGGATGTCTGGATGTCTGGATGTCTGGATGTTCATCATCGGCGAACTGTTGATGTTCAGTGCTTTCTTCTTGACTTACATCGTCAACCGCGCACAAAACATCGACCTGTACGACCGCTCCCAGATGCTGCTCGATCAGCGGCTCGGCACCCTCAACACACTGTTGCTGATAACCAGTCATGAAAGGGCTGGAAACCGGCGCTTCCTACTGGCACATGATCGATCTGATCTGGCTCCTGCTGTTCCCCCTCATTTATCTGCTGCGCTAAGCCCATGAAGACATTCCTGTACAACCAGTTTCACCGCGGTTGGATGGTGCTCATGGCCGCCACCGTTCTCGGCTATACCGTGCGCATTGAAGCCAGCATCGGCTTGATAGCAGGCATCACGACACTGCTGATCGCGTACCTGAAAGCCCGAGTAGTACTGCTCGACTTCATGGAGTTTCGCCACGCCCCGCGCGCCTGGCGTGCCATGCTCGAAGGCTGGCTGGCGCTGCTGTCGCTATTCATACTCGCAGTCTACGGATCCTCTGTTTTGACTGGCTGAATCGGGCGACCATATCCGCCTAATGAGCTGGAGGAGGCGCCGCGACCTTCTTTCTCTCATTCCACTGCATTCAACGCGCCTAGTGTTCTGTCCTGAAAGTAAGCGGCATTAATTGTGCTTGTCATTGCAGTGTCTTGAGACCGGAGATACCGCGATGAGAACAGGCAGACCTAAGGCTGAATTGGTATTGAGTGAAGGCGAGCGTTCGCAGCTGCAGTCGTTCGTCCGCAGCCGCTCTCTCCCAGCGGCACAGAGCACCCGGGCGCGCATCATCCTTAGCAGTGCCGACGGCGAGTCGAACAAGGTGATTGCCAAACAGCTGGGGATAACCCAGGCCACTGTGGGAAATGGCGTTCGCGCTTCATCGAGCGACGCATTGCTGGTCTCTACGACGACGTGCGCCCTGGTGCACCGCGCACGATCGACGACGAACGCGTGGCACAGTTGATCAGCACGACCCTGCACACCAAGCCTGCAGATGGCTCGACGCACTGGAGCGTTCGCACGGTAGCCGCTGAAACCGGCATTCAGAGCACCCGGGCGCGCATCATCCTTAGCAGTGCCGACGGCGAGTCGAACAAGGTGATTGCCAAACAGCTGGGGATAACCCAGGCCACTGTGGGAAATGGCGTTCGCGCTTCATCGAGCGACGCATTGCTGGTCTCTACGACGACGTGCGCCCTGGTGCACCGCGCACGATCGACGACGAACGCGTGGCACAGTTGATCAGCACGACCCTGCACACCAAGCCTGCAGATGGCTCGACGCACTGGAGCGTTCGCACGGTAGCCGCTGAAACCGGCATTTCCACAATCACCCCAAGGTCAAAGCGTGGCTGACAGCTCGGCCACGCTGACATATGCACTTCATCCCGACCTACAGCTCCTGGCTGAATCAGGTCGAACGCTTCTTCGCACTGATCACCGATAAGGCGATCCGTCGCGGTTCATTCACCAGCGTCAAACAACTTGTGCAGCGCATCGATCATTTCGTCACCTCATACAACAGCAACTGCAAGCCCTTTCGCTGGACCGCCACCGCAGATGAGGTACTCGCGAAGCTACATCGACTTTGTTCACGTATCACCGGGACAGAACACTAGCAGGCCGTTGAATAAGGCGAAAACGTTTAGGCTCTGGCAAAATGCCGGCCATGTTCTTTATTACTGACCTCCGCCTGAGCCAATGCGTGGACTAGACCTCAAACAGAACGAGCTGTTCAGCTACAACACGCAGGAACAGCATATTCCGAGCGACCACCCACTACGCCCCTGCACGAGCTGATCGATACCGTCCTGGCCTTGATGGATCAGGATTTCGACGGACTTTACTCCACCCGGGCTCAAGCCTCGATTGCCTCTAGAGCGGCGGCTGCGCGCTTCGTTGTTCCAAGTGATCTACACCATTCGTTCCGAGCGACAACTGGTCGAGCAGTTTGATTTCGATCTGCTCTTTAGGTGGCTTGTCGATGGAGGAGCGGATGTGGGATCACTCGACCCTCGGTCAGAACCGTGCGCACCTGTCCAAGCAGAATGTGGCGGTTGTTCTTCCAGCACATCAAGTCGCCAGCGTGGAATCCGCATCGTAGCCACAAAGATCACTCAGCCAGTAATCTGGCCGCCATTCGCCGCGCCGTAATGAACCTGCTAGGACAGAACGACGACAGCAAGCTGAGCGTAGGCCGCCGCTGTATGCGTGCCTGCACCAATGATCAATACCGATCTCAGTTGCCAGGCACATAGTGCCGGCGTCCTATGACCCCAACAGCCCATACCTGAACTTCTCTGGCTTGAGATGGACAAAGTAAAAACTCTTGACTTCTTGACCTCTTGACCTCTTAGCTAAAAGCAAGAAAAAGAATGAGCCCGGGCTCCTACCGAGCTCAACACAATGCCCGCTGCCCACAGTGGGAAAACAGAAACCTTGCCGGACACACAACACCTGGTAGCCACCGCACGGATGCTGAAATAGGCACACTCTGGAGCCAATTCACGAGATACCTAGCGGGAGGCCTGCCCACAAGGAATAGGGGCTAAGCTGGCATGCACTCTCACTATAATCCGCACGCCAAAGTGTTCTATCGCCCCATCGAGGCTGCTCTGCGTTGGTGTAACTTGATGGCCCATGAAGTGCAGATACTGGAAGCGGCATGGCGCTGCCCAGCCGTACTCGCCCAAACCTTTCCGCAGTGGCCCTGCTTGCATACCAACATCGATAGAATCTTCGATGCCGTCCGTCATTGCGAGTTGTCTTATGGCTGCCTGGGCATCGCGGTACCCATGGGAACAGAGGTCGAATGCACACTGCTGACCGTGCGCCATACCGACCTGAAACTCTGGATGTCCCGCTATTACCCTGACCAAAGACCTGCGTTTCTTTTCGAGCAGCACCCTTCCCCGCCAAGTACGGTCAATGTCGGCTCTTACCTGGCATTGCAAGCTGATCGAGATGCTCTGCAGCTGCAGCTAACGAACACTCAAGCGCTCTATCAAGAGTTGCTGGGCGAGTTCCAAGCCATTGGACTCGAACGGGAAGGCCTGCAAACACTCGTCAAGTCCCAAGGCACGCTCAGTCAGCGCAGTGAACTCGTCTACCTCCACATCGTCGGCGCCCTGCTCAAGCTACTTCTGGGTCACTCACCGTCCGGCAAACCTCACTCGGTTTTCCGCAGCCAGGCTGCGATCGTGACTGCGCTCACCGCCCACCATGAAAACGTACCTGGCATTACCAAGCGCACCCTGGACGAAAAGTTCGCCGCGGCCAAGCGCAGCCTTTCCAACACCTGAAGGTCATTGCGCTGCAATGCCTGCAATTGCAGTGCAATGACTCCCGCTCCTTTCTGCTATTGACTACCCGTCACGCCCTATCTCGCGCCACCCGGCGCCAAGGAGTGACGACATGCAACTCCAAGCCTCACCCACCGTTACCACACCCAAACAGCCGGTCGAGCGCTACATCATGCGCCGCGATGAAGTGGAGCGAAGAACCGGCTTCAAGCGTGCCCACATCTACAACCTGATGAAAGAAGGCAAGTTCCCCAAGGCCAAACGCATCGGTATGCGCGCCGTGGGCTGGGACTCGCTGGAGATCGATCAGTGGGTCGCCGAGCGCTTGGCGCAGCTGGGCTGAGACCATGCGCGTGGTGTCAGTGGTTTCCACCAAAGGTGGCGTGGGCAAGACTACGGTAGTTGCCAATCTAGGTGGCCTCCTAGCCGACGCCGGCCTACGGGTTCTCCTCCTGGATCTGGACAGCCAACCCACCCTATCCAGCTATTACGCGCTGAGTCGTGAAGCGGCCTCAGGTGCGTACGAGTTGATCGCACTCAACCAGACAGAACCTGCGCAAATCGTTTCTACAACCACGATCACCGGTCTCGACCTGATTCTATCCAATGACGATCAAGGCCGGCTGAGCACCTTGCTGCTGCATGCTCCAGACGGGCGCCTGCGCTTGCGCAACCTGCTGGAGGCCTTCTGCTCCCGCTATGACCTTTTGTTGATCGACACCCAAGGCGCACGTAGCGTGGTGCTGGAGATGGCAATTCTGGCCTCCGACTTGGCCCTCTCGCCCATCACTCCGGAAATGCTCGCCGCACGCGAACTACGCCGCGGAACCTTGAAGCTGCTCAACGACCTCGCGCCATTTCGCCACCTGGGTATTGCCACACCGCCGCTGCGGCTCCTGCTCAACCAGGTGAACGCCGTCAAACTGGACAGCCGGATGATCATGCGCAGCCTGCGTGAAACCTTCTCCGGCGTTGCCACCATCACGGTATTGAACACCGTGATCCCCGACCGGGTGGCCTATCTCAACGCGGCCTCCCTCGGCCTGCCGGTTCACCGGGTCGAGACTCGTCGAAAGGGTGGACAAAACTCGCCATCGGCCTTGGAGGCCATGCAGGCGCTGGCCATCGAGTTGTTCCCCGAATGGCGCGAAGCCATCTCGGCGGTGGGCTTTGGCAAAGAGGGTCGATGATGAGGCCCTCCGATTCAACACCAAAGGGTAACCGTGCGAGCGCGGCCTGCTCAGCACCAATCCGTTTCACCTCCATAGCTGCCGACCAAGCTTGGCAAGGAGCCTCCGATGCAGGATCACCTCCCGATCGCGATTGAACGATCCACTCCACCAGCACTGCCCTTCCCCTGCGAGGAATACTGCACCGTGGTCTTTCGCGTGCAAGGCGGGCGCTCGGCCATGGGCGGGTTCCTCGCGGAGCTGTCCCGTCAGGTCGAAGGTTCGGGTATCGCCGAAATCGTCAAATTCGAGATTGGCGATCACCTGAGCACTCGGGACCAGTGAGCTTGGTAGATACGGATGAAGAAGCCCACTCAGGAGGAAATCACCGACAAGCTCCTGCTCGGTCCCTTTCCTCAAGGCCAGGAGTTGGAGCAGGTGTCCGACCCTCTCACAGATACGCCCATGCAGGTGACGCTGGAGCAGTTGCGGCCCTATGAGCACAACCCGCGCTTCATCCGTAATCCGCTTTACAACGACATCAAAACCTCCATCCGCGAGCGCGGCCTGGACCAGCCACCGCCGATCACCCGCCGTCCCGGCGAGCAACACTTCATCATCCGCAATGGCGGCAATACCCGCCTGGCGATCCTCGGCGAGCTGTGGCAGGAAACCCGTGACGAGAAGTTCTTTCGCATCCACTGCCTGTTCAGACCCTGGACAAATGAAGTCGCCGCCCTGCTCGGTCATCTGGCCGAAAGCGACCTGCATGGCCAACTCACCTTCATCGAGCGCGCGCTGGCAATCGCCAAGCTCAAGGCGATGTTTGAGCCCAATGGCGCTGCGCTTTCACAACGCGAACTGGCCAAGCGCCTGACCGCAGGCGGGTATCCGATCTCGCAGTCGCATATCAGCCGCATGCTCGACACCCTGGAGCACTTGCTGCCGGCCATTCCGCACACCCTGTATGCCGGCCTGGGCAAATCCCAGATCGAACGCCTGATCAGCCTGCGCGGCCAGGCCGAGCGAACGTGGAACCGTTACCCTTGCGCCACCCTCACGTTTACCGAGCTTTGGCTCGACACCCTGGCCAGCTTCGACGCCGAGCCCGACACCTTCGATACTGAGCTTATCCAGGACGAATTGCTCGAACGCATGGGCCGGGCACTCGGGCAGTCCTACCGCATGCTGGCCTTGGAACTGATGGATACCCCGCGCCCCATACAGGTGTCCGGCATCGTCACCGATACAGCGCCCGCCATCAGCCAATCGACGAGCACGCTGGACCATGACAGCGCAGCGGTATCCCCCTCATCTTCTGGGGACAGCGCCTCCTCTCCAAACCAGCCCAATCTCCCCGCCGCCGAAAACACAGCAGCGCTGGCGACGGACGAGCGGCAGGCGCGGATCGATGCCCATGTAGTCGCGCCGGTCAGCACCACGCCACGGGTTCAACAGATCCGGGAACAGATCGCTCATGAAGTCTTCGGTGAAGATCTGCCCGACTTCGAGGAGTGCGCGGTCACCGCCATTCCGGTCCAGGCCGGCGGCCTCCATCCGGTCAGCGACATCTGGTACATCGAGCAGCCGCTCGATACACCAGCGCAGCTGCGGGTGGCCATCGCCAGTCTGGCGCGAGAAATGGCAGGCTATGCCGGGCATGCCGACAGCGTACTCGAGCAGGAGGATGGATTGGGCTTCGCCCTGCGCGTGGAGCGACTCGACCTCGATACGCCACGCGCCACGGGCATTCACCTGCTGCTTACCGCCCTGTTGCGCGCCCAGGACGAGGTGGACTGGGAAGACCGCAAGCAGCTGCCCTCCGCCCTGTTTGGCCAACTGCTGCTCGGCATCTACCAGTTGCCCCTGGCGAATCGCCCCACCCAGGACGTCGGGCTGGAGCGCTTACCCGATACCCTGCTGATCAAGTTGTATCGCCTGATCCGCCTGGCGCGCCGACTGATCGACCTGACGCTCGCGTCAGCGCCAGATACACCGGAGGAACAGTCATGAGCCTATCGTTCAACCTGCTCAACCAGGCCATGCTGACCCAGGTGCTACACGAGCTGCATCTGGGTAATCTGCAGCGCTGCAAAGCCTTGGGCTTGGGCGAGGACGACATCGACCTGCTGCAGTCCTTGCCGCCCACCACCTTATCGCGCCTGGCGCACGCCAGCGTGCCCTGGGTCGAGGTCAGGATCGACTCGCCGGTGTTGCGCCGTCTGATCGAGCAGGCCGACCGCGACGAACAGAACCAGCGGTTAATCAACCGGGCGCTCAAGCTCGGCGCCAGCAGCACCATCATGTACAAATGCTTCGGTCTGGCGCATTCGGAAACCGCGATGCGCCGACGTTTGCTGCGGATCGAAAGCCGCAAGGGTCGGCCTCACCAGTTGAGCGAAACGCAGGAACACGCGCTCTGGCAACGCTGGTGCCAACTGCGTACGCAGGACGGCACGGACGATCAGCTCGACGCCATGATGTTGCTGGCCGAGGAACAACAGATCAGCCTGGCCGTGGTCTGGCAACAGATCAACCACTACAGCAGCGGCAAATGAACACGGCGGCGCCTTCTCGCTGGCGACGTGTCCTGCAGCAGTGTGCCCGCCATGTGGAGGGCCGCTGGCCTGAGCGCCCCGTCGCCGAAAAACCCTCCGTCCACGGCCTGCAGGCCGGCTTTCTGTTCAGTGGCCAATGCCATGAGACGGTTCCTCGGCGCCTGCTGCTGGATAACCGGCTGACGCCGCTGGAGCGTAACGCCTGGCAGGTCTTGCGCATGCTGCTGGACGGCCAGGGCTTAGTCACGCCCCGCTACGAGGACCTTCAGCCCTACCTGTCGGCAGTGCCCTATGGCGCCAGCGCCTCGCGCGAAACCGTGGCGCGTGTGCTGACCATGCTCAGGTTGACCCGCTGGCTCAGCCTGGTGGCGCGTGGGCGCGATCAAGTCAGCGGTCGGCTGCAAGGCTCCCTGTATGTGCTGCACGACGAGCCGCTGACACCCGCCGAAGCGATGGAGCTGGATCAGGAGTACCTGGAACTGGTGGGACGCTGCCTCAGTCATGCCACCAAGGTCGTGCGTATCGTCGCCCGGCATGTTCTGGAAGAGATCCGCGAAGATACCGATATCGATCAGGGCCAACTGCCCACCCGGCTGGATACCTGGGGCGAACGCTGGGCGCGGCACGAATTGGATCAACCCGAAGCCCTGCACGAATCCGAACTGGGTGATCAGCCCCCAGTTCGGATTCGTGCAGCCCCTGGTTCGGATGCCGAATCAGGGGCGCAACCCAGCATTGACGACGCCGTTCGGCATCCGAACCCGGCCTGTACTGTACTAAAAGCAAGTATTTGTACCGTACCGCGCGCGAGCCCAGCTGTGGATAACCTCGTCCTGCACTGGCCGGACACGCTGCACCTGAGCCCAAATGAGCGACATGCCGCCACGATTGCGCTGAGCAAGCTCAAACAGACAGACCGCCAGGCGGTACTCAACGAGGTCGGCGCCCGCTGCGCGGCCGGCGGAATCCGCAAGCCCGCCGCCTACCTGATGGGCCTGATCCAGCGCGCGCTGCGCGGTGAGTTTCATCCGTGGGCGGGTCAGATGTGGCCGCAAACCACTGTGGACACAGCCACAACTCTCCCGCAACTCCCATCCAGAACCCAGGGCGAGCCCATCTCGCCCCTGGCACAAGCGTGCCTCGACGAGCTACGCCAACTGCGTGGCAACCGCCCTGGCCCCCAGTAGATTTGATGCCACTGGCATCAAATCCAGAGAGTTCCACAGCCAGGGCCAGCCATCGCCGGGATAGCCGTATCAGCACGCAAGTCATGGTCTCTGACCCTGAGTCGCCGAAGTCATCCGGCGGAAATGATGCCCCTGGCATCACGGGGGCGAAGACCACGGCGTCGAACCGGACAGGCAAAACCGAACAGACCACCTTCAGCTTTTTAGCTGCACCAGGACCTCAGCTATCGCACCGTTCTCGCCAGCTCTCAGGCGAGGATTTCTACCGTGGCCGACCACTACCAGCTCAACCTGGGCTCGTTGCGCAGCAGCATCACCCTGACGTTGCACACGCACCATGCTGCCCGTATCTGGCAGGGTCGGGCAGCGCGTGAAGGTGCCCACTCGATCATGGGCATGGCCGGCTACATCAGCGTGACCAACCTGATCAAGCAAGCTGCGGCGCAGGACGACCCCTATGCCGACTGGGCGATGTTGCAACTGGAAGAAAAGCTGATGCAGGCCAAGGCCGGGATGATGGCGCTGACCCAGCAGTTGGATCGGGTCAAACAGGATCTACCGACCCAGATCGACATCGGCGACAACCTCAACATCCATCCGGTCACTCTGCCGCTCTACATCGGCAACCAGCTGGGCTTCCTCGCCGTGTACCTGCTCACCGACTACGACACCCTGGTACGCCGCACCCTGCTGGCCCACCACACCGCCCTGATTGGCCGCGCGGACATGGAAACCTGGATCGACAACGGCGCCCATTTGTTGCGCAGCTTGTTCGGCCTGGCGCAGCGTTACCGGCTTGCCGGTGTCACTCGTGACGATATGGCGGCTAATAACGCCCGGGCCCATGACGCAATCGAGCGGTTCGGCCTGCCGCCACAGGATGTTCTCGAAGGCACGCATCGCTCTCAATTCGCGCCGCCGATCGTTCGTCGTGCTACTGGGCCAGTGGGCGACGCCGCCTCCCAAACGGACCTGACGGATGCCCAACCTGCAACCGCCGACGAGCCGGAGGATGAATCATGAGACCTATGCCTCAGCCACCCGCCTTCGCATCGCTGACAGCGGATGCCTATCGGCAGCTCGAACACGCGGCCTCCCTAAAAGGCCTTTTAAAGCCTTTTAAGGGTAAGGGGGAGTTGGAGCATCTGGCGCAGGTGGCGAGGGTAATCGAGGCGCAGCTACAACAGCTGATGGCTGCCGTGTCCCAACAGGCCGGGCGGCCGCCCTTCTCGCTGCTCGACATTCGTCTGGTACAGCAGAACACCAGCGCCGGCAGCACCTTCCTGCGCTGGCGCTCCCGCGATTTCTCACGGATGGGCGTGGCGGTCTGGGAGCGGCAGATGAGCTGCACCAACTTGCCGCAAGACCTCCGCGAAGCGCTGTACCGCATCGAATGCGATCGCATCGCGCTGAACTTGCAGATGAGCGTGACGCATTCCCTGTACCGCCAAGCCACGGCCTGCGCGGCCAAGATGGCCAATGCCGAGCAGGCACTGCGCCAGTTCGTAAACCCTGTGGAGGAATCGCGATGAGCACCTTTTTCGTTGGCGAAGGCAATATCGGCAGTGCGCCAGAGTTCCAGGAATTCAACTCGGGCAACGAAGAGCCCAGACGCCTGCTGCGCCTCAACGTCTACTTCGACAACCCTGTGCCGCGTGATGGCAGCTATGAGGACCGCGGCGGCTACTGGGCGCCAGTCGAACTCTGGCACCGCGAGGCGGTGCACTGGAGTAGCCTGTACCAGAAGGGCATGCGCGTGCTGGTCGAAGGTCGCACCGTGCGTGACGAGTGGGAAGACAGCGAAGACAACCATCGGGTGACCTTCAAGATCGAGGCTCGCCGGATCGGCATGCTGCCACACCGCTTACAGAGCGTCGCAATGAAGGACAAAAGCAGCGAGCCCACTCAATCGCAGACTACGTCCGAACGTAAATCTGGAACGACGACAGGCAAGAAGTCCCCTCGCCAACAACCCCAGCAGCCTTCGCTGGATGTCGACGGCTGAAAATCGCGCCTCCTCGTGGAGTTCTCCCTGAGACGACACAGCGCAGCGTGTCGTTTCAGACCACGCCCATAGATACTGATCGACCCGAGCGGGGTTGACGACAGGCAAAAATCGGCCAAAGCGGGCCATCAGAAGTGTTTACGAAACTCGGGGCAATTCAGGCTGATCCTGAAAGCAATAAGCCAAGCTGGGGGAGCGCGTGTCTTGCACAAGCCCAGATCAATCCTCCGCGATAAAGCCTCGCGTGCGCCAAGTCGCACGAACATAATTCTGGAATTTGTATCCCTCGCCTAGCGTGAGCTTATCGGCGTGATCCGAGACGATTATCTGCGGGGTAACCCCGGTTGTCTTGCCGGTCTCATCACAGAATTTTGCCAGCTGGGTGAACATGTTGGTCACGGCGCTCATGTCGTCGTCGACGTCATCCTCGCGCTTGGCTTGTTTAGCAAGCAGCTTCGCATCGAACTCGTCCGCGTCATCCAACGAAGCGGGGAAGTAGACCTGAGTGGGTTGATCGAGAAAGAGGATCGGGGGGATCTTGCATCCTTTGTCAGAAAGCGCTGCGAACTGGTAGTGCAGCGACATGAACAGTGCCAGATGGGAGTACAGCCAATTTGCACCACTGCCCATTGAACGCAGGTACACGCGAGTTCTTTCGTTCTGCTGGTACCACAGGTCGAACGTTTCGACGTCAAAACGCAGCTTTGAGGGCTTGTACGTTTCCTCAAAGTCAAAATGGCTGCCCAACTCGCACATCTTCGCATCGATGCTCTGGCTCAATTCGTTGAGCCTGTCCCTCGTGTCGTATTTGGCGAGCAGCCCGGCAAGTCGTTCGACCTCACTACGCAATAGCTTTTCTTGACCGGAGAGCTCCGATTCAGGCTTGTCCAGCTGATCTTGAATGGCGATTTCCAGCCTGAGTTTCGCCTTGGTGGCTTGCTCATCAACCGATTTTGTGGTCTTGAGTTTTTCGATTTCTTCGTCAAGCGGTTGGATGTCGGCCTGGATGAGCCGCAGTTGCTCGTTTACACCGCCGAGCGCTTCCTGGATCTTCCGACGCTCGGCTGCGAAACTCTCCCGGGCGTAGGCAGACAGCTTGAGCTCTTCGTTCAGCCACTCAATGGCACCTACAAGCTTGTTGGCTTCGACAGCGGGGACTGTGCTGTGAGCCTCACACAGCGGGCAGTGCGCATCTGAAAGCACGGTAGAGGTAGGTAGACTGTCCGCCGTCATGTCCAGACCGAACTGCGTGGCCGAAGTGAGGGAGTCGTTGACCAACCTCATCTGGCCCTGAAGCTTGCGCTTCTGTGTGAGCGCGACAATTCGCTGTGCTTGAAGCTCTGCCCGGCGCACTTCGACCTGATCCGAAAGCACGTCGATTTTGACGGAGCGCCCGGAGATCATTTTCAGCATCATCGCAGGCTTGTTGTAGATGTCCTCAGCGGTGGCATCTACAAGCGCAAGGCCCGCCAAGGTCTTGAACTCGGCCAGGTAGCGGTTGTAACGAGCGATCGCAGCTTCTTTGCGCTGTGCCTGTTTGGGGATCTGCGCCTGGATCTTTTTGAGTTCGTGTTTGGCGACCTCGTGCTCCCGGTACAGGTCGAAATAGGCTTCGTCCACCAGGCCCATGAGAATCTTGAAATGATTGATCGCCTGGTCGCGTTTTTCCTTCTCATCGAAGCGGTAGAAAATCGCGTGTTTGTTGGCCACGAGGTTCTGATGCTGAAGCATGAAGGAAGAGAAGCTGCGCACCGATGGGGTAGCAGATTTATTGCGCCCGGCCGCTTTGAGGTAAGGGTCTTCGTCGATGTTATCCAGCGTGATCGCAAAATAGCGCCCAAGGCTTTTCTTGAAGTCCCGAAGCGGCATGTAATGTTTGGGATCAAAAAACGCTTTGGGTTGCTCGATGAGCTTCAACAACCGATCCGGATCAGTACCTTGCACCTCAAGCAGGAAGCAGCGATCAGACTTTTTCTTCCGGGCGGCCACGAGAAAGTAGCTCGGGAATTGCAGCGCGATGAAGAAGGTCTCAGCACGCTCGGTGATTGTGCCCACCGGAATGGTATCTTCGGTGCTGCCGAGGCAGTAATCGAAGATTTCGAGGATCGCACTTTTACCGGTAGAGGATTTACCGGTGATGATATTGAGTCCTTGCTCCAGGCGCACGTTGTGAAGCTTGTCCTGGGTGTCTACAACGCCGATATACCGCAGAAAGCATTTCATAGTGACTTGAATCCTAACGTCCTGTAGATGGAAACGACGTCTGCCTCTGCGCAGACCATGGACAGCCGGCGAGCGGCTTCGAGTTGTTTGGGATTCGCATTGGCCGCCCTGACGTCGTCTATGGACTTCACGGTCAAATCATCAGTGATCTCAATGCTTTGTTCTGCCTTAAGGACAAGTAGGGCTGCATGGGTCAAGGGCTTGAACTGCTGGACATTTCGGGTCAGCCCTACAAGCCTCGACTGATCTTTGCAAAGGGTACGAAGGTTGCTCGTTTTGATAACGGTAAGGAGGTACTCCTGCATGGCGGGGTACAGCACCATCGGAAGCACCAGATAGCTGAGCAACAGGTCTCGTTCGCGCGGTTGGGAACTGGCGAAGAACTTATGGATAACTGGAGCCAGCGCAATGGGAGAGCGTTGGAGCGTGAACAGGTGTTCGATAGGGCTGGCCGTCATTTCCAGAGCCTCCAGTGAAACTCCCTGAGCGGGCTAGCAGGCTTCTCATCAGCCAGCATATGGTAAATGCCATTGCGGAATTCAATGGGGGTAAAATCGTAAGTGCTGAAGCGGTCAGCAGCTTCGGCGCAACGATCGTCATAGAAGGCACAGGATGCCTTCTGTAGCTGGGCATGGGTCAACGTGGAATCGCATTTGCGCATGACGCTCGACCGACTGGAGCGGTGCATTCGCAACTGGTTTTTGCTGTAGTCCTCTATGTCTTCTTGGGACGTGGTGCAATCCTTGACCAGCTCAGCGATGTATTGTTGTGCATGGAGCAGGTCGGCAGTTGCTTGAAGGATGAGCTCTTCATCACCACCAATTTCATCCAATTTCATGGCGAAGGGGCGATCGCGCACATCTATGCCGGCAGCTTCCATTTCCACGTCATCACTGTTAAGACGAGGGAATTTCAACGTACCGACAAGGTACCGAGCAGTGAGCTCTGCGAATTTTTTGTCGAACTCGGCGGTGGTAAATCTCCAGCCTCCGGTGATTTTGATGGCGCTGGTCATAAAGCCAAAGAGGTCATCCAGAAAGGAGTCCATCCGGTGTGGCTGGATACCCTTGAGGTAGTGCATCTTGTATGTGGAAATCAGCCCCAGCAGATCGGGTTGTTCCGTGACGATCTTGACCTTGGGCAAGGCTTCCAGCAGTGACTCTCGAATGTCCGTTGCCAGCACCTTGCGCTGAAGCTTCAGTACCTTCGATGGCTTAGCACTTTTACGCTCAGATCCCCCGTCGTCAGCGCCCTCATCGTCTGGCTCATTTTCGCCATCGTCCTTGGACTGCTTTGCCTTTTCAAACCGTGCCTCGGCAGCCTCGTGAATGGCCTCCAGTGCACCTAAACGCTGCTCAGCATCTAGCTGAGCCCAGTTTTTTAGGGACGCGCGCTCGCCATATGCCTGAGTGGTCAGAAGGATCAGATTTGCGTATTGCTGATGGTTAAAAACAGGTTTCAGCCAATTATTGAGCGTGTTCCAAAAATTTTCGTGGCCGTCGGTCAAGTTATCACTGTAATCCTTGACCTCTACTTGGTCACGCCCCTCGACGGTCACGTCACCGAACACCTCTATCCACAGCACGTCATGTTTTTCGAGTGTATGGCAATAGTCGATCGCTACGTGAATCTGGTACTTCAGGGCTTCAGAAAGCTTCGTTGCGTCAAAATCGAGTTTCGCGTTCACAGCTACTCCAATCTTGATAAACAAGATCGACCAAGGAGTGTAGATGGCTATCAAAAACCGCATCTATCCGGCGAATTAGCGCCCTAGGCGGCGAGCACGCTGTGATTACGACGATTCTTCGCGTCGAACTGATCGGAATGAGGGACGGATAGGGGGCGGGCACCGTATCGACTGCTGACAGTCACGGCGTTTCGACGTAGATAGTGGGTGCCGATCAAAAGCGACGCGACACCGGGGCCAACCGCCAAGTCTTTCCCAGTGCCGCGCCCCACCCCGCGCTGGGCGCGGTTGCGTGTAAGTATCTCGCTACCCCGTGGGTGGGTCCAGTGACATCGGCCAGGATCGTCGATGGAAACCACTGCCCGCCTGTTCAATTGCGCCGGTTGCCGGCGCCAGTGCCTGATCTGCTCCGCCTGCGATCGCGGCCAGCGCTACTGCGCTCCGGCGTGCGCGCAGGTGGCGCGTGCGGCGTCGCAGCGGTCCGCTGGCGCCCGCTATCAGCGCAGTCGCGCCAGCAGGTTGAGGTGCTCAAGCGGGAAGTGAATGATGATCCGGACGCGACCAATCGTCGGCAGCAGGCGGCGCGTGAACGCGCGGCCCGCGAGCGCGAGCAGCGGATCGCTGCAGCGCTGGCGCAGTTGCCCAGGGTAGAAAAGGTCAAGAAAGCGCAAGGCAAGCCGGCGGAGAGCGCCCGGGTATCGACCACCGACGCCGAGGCGGCGGTGATGAAGATGGCCGACGGCGGCTTCTGGCCGGCGCTCAATGCGCAGCTGGCGACCGATACGGCAAGCCAGGTGATCGTGGGTGTCGAACTGACGAACAGCGGCAGCGACCTGGGGCAACTGGTGCCGATGGTCGAGCAGTTGCGGGAGCGTTATAAGCAAACCCCACAAGAGATGCTGGTCGATGGTGGCTTTGCCAAGCGCGAGGCCATCGAAAAACTGGCCACGAGCACCACGGTGTACGCGCCGGTGCAACAGCCCAAGAACAGCACGCGCGACCCGCATGAGCCGCTGCCCACGGATAGCGAGGCGGTGGCCGCCTGGCGACAGCGGATGGGTACCGAGGAGGCCAAGACAATCTACAAGGAGCGTGCGGCCACCGCCGAATGCGTCAACGCCATCGCCCGCAACCGCGGCTTGCAGCGCTTCAGCGTGCGAGGCCTAGACAAGGCCCGCAGTGTGCTGTTGTGGTATGCACTGGTCCACAACCTGATGCGGATGGTCGAGCTGGCGCCAGGTTTGGTCGGGGGGCTGAGCTAAAAGCACCATAAAGGGGCTGTGACGAGCTCCCCCTGCGGCTATGCCTGCATCCCGCATGATGCAGGGCGGTCGAATAATGCAATTTGCCGTTCTATGCACCCAAGCCCCCGAATGAAGCAGGCAATGGCGTAACTGCCTCTCTAACTCACGAAATTATCGAAAATTTCACAGCCTCTGAGAGGTTGTGAAAAAATCGCTTGCCTGCTGCGACCACCGTCGGGCGGCTGCAACTGCGTTGCGCTACGCGAAAACTTCGGTCATTTGGCTCGCCAAACTCCCTCGTTTTTACGTAGCGCGCCTTGTTTCGCTCGCCCGACGGCGTCCTCGCGACGGCCTTCGGTTTTTTCACAGCCTCTGAGAGGGTGTAGACAAAAAAATATATAATCGCAGCCTACTGGTGATCAGAGCGCAGGGGCTATGAATGAACAAGCGTGGGCGTCCGCCGAAGCTGACGGAAAATGACTATCCGATGTTGCGCGAAGTGGTGGCTGCTCGGCCGACGGCTACGCTGGATGAGGTCACCGCCGCGGTGGAGAAGCAGATCGGGACGTCGCTGAATAAAACGACGGTGCGCCAGGCGCTCAGGGCTGCCGGGGTCACTCGACAGAAGCCCGCGATCGAGCGTGACACAGTATCGACGAGCCGTCGCTACGGCTACACTGCGGCGCATCGGCGGCATGAGCCCGAACAGCGCTACCCAAGTTGCCTGACCGATGCTGAATGGGCCATGGTGAGTGATCTGTTCGATCGACCTGACACTCAGGGTGTGCCACCGACACATAGCCGGCGTTTGATGGTGGATGCCTGCTGCTACGTTGTGCGCACGGGTTGCTCGTGGCGGATGCTGCCGAGTGAT
>NZ_FOWX01000066.1 GCF_900115555.1 Pseudomonas borbori | reverse complement strand
CGTTGAGGACTATGAAGCGCTACTGCCCTGGAACCTGAAGGCGATTTAAAACCAAACTGCCTGAACTGGGTAGATGGGGTTTATGGAGCGTTTTCTGCCATTGCTTTTGGGTATGTAGATGCGTCGCAGTGGTTGGGGCCGATAGCCCCGCTGCTATAACGCCTGTACTCCCTTCGATTTGGCCGCGGGAGTTGACCAGATCTTGCCGACAACTCCCGGTGTCCTCTTGCCTCTATTCTCCGCCACTGGTTTCACGGCCAACATCTTCGAGTCAGCAGTCGCTGCTGAGCTCAATCTGATATATCCCGCCTGCGGAGGCTGAGGCAAACTTCCACCAGCAACAAGCCGGTCAGGCCATGGCGGCCTGACTTAAACGAAACGGCCTCCACAAATGCCGGGGCGATTAACTTTGGCTCTGTTCGCGTTCATCGTGGGTTGGCTAGACTGAAATCAATACAGCCAGCGGGAGGGGTGCATGATGGAGAGCAAGGCATTCCAGTCATGGTTTTCTCAAGTCGCCAGTCTGACCGTAAAGCAGCGCGCTCAGGTTCGGCAGGCGCTGAATCAGCCGCCCCGCACATCCCTGGCTGTCGAAGTTGTGAATCAGCGCGCCTCCGAGGTGTTGGCCTGCCCGCATTGCCACTCCGGGCATATCCACGGGTGGGGCAAGGAAGCTGGTCTGCAGCGCTATCGCTGCACGAGTTGCCATAAGACATTCAATGCGGCGACCGGAACGCCGTTGGCCCGACTCAAGCGTAGCGATGCTTGGCTGGTTTACGCTCAAGCGATGGTCAATGGCCTCAGTGTGCGCAAGGCCGCTCAGGAGGCTGGCGTGCATCGCACCACGGCCTTTCGCTGGCGCCACCGGATGCTGGCGCTTCCCGCTAGCGAAAACGACACCGAGCTGTCGAATATCGTCGAAGCTGACGAGACCTACTTCCTGGAGTCATTCAAGGGCAAGCGCAAGCTGCCACGCCCGGCTCGACATCGTGGCGGGAAAGCCCGAAAGCGTGGCCTGTCGGCCGAGCAAAGACCGGTACTTGTCGCCCAGGATCGGCAAGGCAAGCATTACGATGCTGTCCTGCCCAAGGTGGATAAGCAGACGCTCGGGAGCCTGCTCTCGCAACTGTTGACCCCCGAGTCGGTGTTATGCACCGATGGTGCAGGCGTCTATCGCGCCGTCACCAAGGCCGAAGCCATCCCGCATGAATCGTTGAACCTGGCGCAGGGCACGAGGGTCAAGCAACGCGTCTTTCATCTCCAACATGTGAATGCCTACGACTCGCGCTTGAAGCAGTGGATGCGCCGCTTCAACGGCGTCGCCACCCGATATTTGCCAAATTACCTGGGTTGGCGGCGATTGCTGGAGCGTGCAGGCAAAGACATCGGCCCAGAGGCGTGGATTCGGCATGCGGTGGGGTAACCCACGACGAACGCGAACAGAGCCTTCCTTTTTTGGTGCCCACTGCCATGGTCCTGTCGTGGTCTGGACACCGGGTACGACTGGGATCCCTGGTAGCGCTTTACATATCACAATTTATTTTGTAGCCTAGCGTATAGTATGTATCTGAATAGAAATTAAAGAAGGGCACCATTCCCCTAGACCGCGAGGCACAACATGGTTGCTTTCATCAAATCCCTTTTCCGGCCAAAGCTCGCCAGAACCGTTTCGGTGCAACCTTTTGGCCGCCACTTTGATATTCGGGGCAGCGAAACCATCCTTGAGTCCGCCCTGAACAACCAGGTGCCCTTCCCGCACAATTGCACAGTTGGCACCTGCGGAGCCTGCAAATGCCGGCTAGTTTCCGGGAGAGTCAAGGCCATTACCGATTTTGGCTATACCCTCTCCAAGCAAGAGATAGAGGCTGGATATATCCTTGCCTGCCAAGCGGTTCCACTCGATGAAGAGACCACCATCGAGATTGTCAGCAGCGGCATCAATGCACCGCCCCCAGAAACTTTCACTGGCAAGATCTCACGTACTGAAGCCCTTACGCATGACATTATGCGGGTCGAACTCAAGCTAGACCGCCCCTTACAATTTGTCGCCGGCCAATATGCAAACATCAAGCATGCCGCAGTGGAGCGCAGCAGAAGTTACTCTTTCGCAGATGCCCCGGAACAGAAAGGCTCGGATAAGATCACTTTCATGATCCGTAAGGTTCCCGGTGGAGAATTCACCGAGGCTTTGTTCGCTGGCAGCCTCACCGACCTGTCCTTTGATATCGAATCACCTCACGGCGATTTCTATTTGCGAACCAGTACCGCCCCGATGATCTGCATAGCCGGCGGTAGTGGCCTCGCTCCCCTGCTGAGCATTCTTGAAGACGCCAGGAAGAAACGGGTCGAACGTTCCTGTACCGTACTGTTTGGTGCCCGTACCACGGCAGACCTCTACGCACTTGACCAGATTGCAACCATCGGCCAAGGCTGGAAAGGCCACTTCAATTTCATTCCCATACTTTCACATGAACCCGAAGACAGTCCTTGGGCTGGCGCGCGCGGCTTGGTGACCGAGTCCATCATCCCAAGCCTGAACAGAGAGCCGCACGACAAGGCCGAAATGTATATGTGCGGCCCCCCCGGCATGATCGACCGCGCCATTGAGGTAGCTACTCAGCACGGCCTCGGTCTTGAACAAATTCATTACGACAAATTTACCGATCAGAGCACCGCAGCTCCGCGATAAACATTGAATAAGAACTAGGAGTTTTCCATGTCAGAATTTATTTACCAAGGCTGTAAGACACAATCGCTTATCGGCGGCAAATGGATAAACGCCTACTCCGGGGAAACCATCGATGTTGAAGACCCGGCCACGGAAGAGATCATAACCAGCATCCCCCGTTGCGGTGT
Source organism: Pseudomonas borbori (assembly GCF_900115555.1). Taxonomy (GTDB): domain Bacteria; phylum Pseudomonadota; class Gammaproteobacteria; order Pseudomonadales; family Pseudomonadaceae; genus Aquipseudomonas; species Aquipseudomonas borbori. Next base: position 4,873 of record NZ_FOWX01000066.1, on the reverse strand, counting down.
GGAAGAAGTCAACGAGGCTGTACGTGTTGCTCGCCTGGCATTTGAATCAGCCACGTGGTCGCGCATGCGCCCAATTGACCGCGGCCGACTGCTTGAGACCATTGCCCGCAAAATAGAAGACCATGCCGATGAGCTCGCTATGCTGGAATCTATTGATACCGGCAAGCCACTGGCACATGCCAAGATGCTGGACATCCCTTCAACCATCGAAGTGTTCCGCTACATGGGTGGTTGGTGCAGCAAAATGCACGGTGAAACCCTGCCAGTATCCTTTGATGGCCGCGAATACCATGCCTACACAAGACGCGATCCAGTAGGTGTTGTGGGGACTATTACCCCATGGAACTATCCGCTCGCCATTGGCGCCTGGAAGATCGCGTCCGCACTCGCTGCCGGTTGTACCGTAGTCATGAAACCGGCCGAGCTGACTTCACTCAGCACTCTGCGTTTGGCTGAGTTGTGCCTGGAAGCGGGCTTGCCGGAAGGTGTGCTCAACGTGGTGACGGGCTATGGACATGAAGTGGGCAAGGCCCTGGCCCTGCACCCCGGCGTCAACAAGATTGCCTTCACCGGCTCCACGGCGGTGGGCAAGCAGATTGCCGAATACTCCTTGGGCAATATGAAGCGTGTCACCCTGGAATTGGGCGGCAAATCTCCCAGCGTCGTGTTCGAAGATGCCGACCTTGAGCGTGTAGGCCTGGGCGCCGCACTGGCCGTATTCTTCAACTCGGGCCAGATCTGCTTTGCCGCATCACGCCTGCTGGTGCAGGAAAAGGTCTACGACAAGGTAGTAGAAGCCGTTGCCGAAGTAGCCAAGAGCTTCAAGCTGGGCAATGGCCGCGATGCCGACACCATGCTCGGGCCGCTGGTCTCGCGCAAGCAACAAGAGCGTGTACTCGGCTATTGTGCCTCGGGCGTCGAGCAGGGTGCGGAGCTGGTAACCGGCGGCAAGCGCCACGGTGACAAAGGTTACTTTGTTGAGCCCACCGTGTTCGCCAGTACCAACCCATCCATGAAGATTGTCCAGGAAGAAATTTTCGGCCCGGTTGTCAGCATTATGCCGTTCAAAGACATGGATGATGCCCTGAAGTTGGCAAACGACAGCGTTTACGGTCTGGCAGCCAACGTCTGGACCAAGGACATCAACAAGGCCCACAAGATGGCCGCCCGTCTTGAGGCTGGCTCAGTGTGGATCAACTGCCACGGCATTATCGATGCTGCAGCCCCCTTCGGTGGCTTCAAGCAATCCGGTTGGGGCCGTGAAGTATCAGCAGAAGGTCTCTACGCCTACACGGAAACCAAAGCCGTCTGTGCATTGCTCGACTGATCCGCAATTTCGGCTCCAGTGCATGGCGGCGGGTTGCCTGGTCTGGCAACCCGCCCGTGTAGCAGCATGACGACTTTCATCGAGGCTCAATCATAATGACAATAAACAGCTTGCAACCTACCCGAGCTAATGCCGCAGTACTCCGTTCTGTTGGCGGGCCCTTTAAAATTGAACCGGTCAGCATCAGCGCCCCTATAGGTGATGAAGTGCTGATCAGAGTTGTCGGCGTGGGTGTCTGCCACACCGATGTTGTTTGCCGTGACGGCTTCCCCGTTCCTCTGCCTATTATTCTCGGCCACGAAGGTTCGGGCGTCGTAGAAGCCGTTGGCGACCAAGTGAAGAACCTTAAGCCCGGCGATCATGTAGTCCTTTCCTTCAACTCTTGCGGCCATTGCTATAACTGCGACCATGATGAGCCAGCCAGTTGCGTGCAAATGTTGCCGCTGAACTTCGGTGGTGCAGAGCGCGTCGGAGACGGCACCATTCTGGATAGCGAAGGTGGCAATGTACGTGGCATGTTCTTTGGCCAATCCTCTTTCGGCTCCTTTGCGATTGCCCGCGAGATCAATGCGGTCAAGGTCGACAAGGACCTGCCCCTTGAGCTGCTCGGCCCCTTGGGTTGCGGCATTCAGACAGGCGCAGGGGCAGCCATCAACTCGCTGGGCCTGCAATCCGGCCAATCGTTTATCGTATTCGGCGGTGGGGCCGTAGGGCTCAGTGCGGTCATGGCGGCGAATGCCCTGGGTGTCAGCCCCCTGATTGTGGTAGAGCCCAATGAGTCCCGGCGTGAGCTGGCCAAGGAACTGGGGGCTACCCATGTATTTGATCCGTTCAACACAGCGGACCTGGTCGCCAGCATTCGTGCAGTCCTGCCGGGTGGCACCAACCATGCGCTGGATACCACGGGCCTGCCCAAGGTCATCGCCAACGCCATCGACTGCATCATGTCCGGCGGGAAACTCGGCCTGCTCGGCATGGCCAACCCTGAGGCAGCCATTCCGGCGACCCTGCTCGACCTGTTGAGCAAGAATGTCACCCTCAAGCCCATTACCGAAGGCGATGCCAATCCGCAGGAATTCATTCCGCAGATGCTGGCGCTTTATCGCGAAGGTAAATTCCCGTTCGAAAAGCTGATTACCACCTTCCCTTTCGAAAGCATCAACGAAGCCATGGAAGCTGCAGAGACCGGCAAGGCCATCAAGCCTGTTCTGACACTCTGACCCGCCGTCCTCCCGCCTGCACGCGCAACATAATATGCAGGCGGGGTCTTTTCCGTACTGACATGCCTTTTAGGCAGAGTCTGCACGCGCAAAAGCATCACTCTGGGACTGTCAGGTTATTTGTTCCCAATCAAACCGTATCAGGATGCCGGCATGAATCATTTGTCCGTTAGAGCAAAACTGATCTCCCTGATAATTATCTCCATTCTCTCTATTGGTTTCGTCAGCCTGTCTGGTTGGGTTGGGCTTCAGCGCGTGGTGACGGCCATGCATTCCATCAGCGACCAGAACCTGGCAGCAGTCAGGCTGATTGGACTCATTCGTAGCGGCCGGCTGGAGTCAATCGTCTCCGTACAGGAAGGGGCAGCATGGAAAATCAATCAATTCGAATCACTCTTTGATGATGAAGAGGAACTGATTTCTGAAGGTCGCGCGGTTTTCCAAAACATACTTGAGCGCTTTACAGAATCAAGCAATGCCGCAGCCCTCGCCTACCAGCAATATGATCAGTTGCCCAAAACTGCAGCCCAGGCTGAGCTATGGGACTCAATCAAGCCCATGTGGGAGGATTTCTCCCTCAATGATGATGAGCGCCAGATCGAGGTTACCCGGGCGCTCAGCAATGCCAATCAGTGGCCAGAATTTCGCATCTTGTTCAAGGAGTATGAAGTCTACGCGTCACGCTGGGCCATTTCGTATGCCAACCTCGATATACCGTTGAGCCAACTTGCCGGCGTCAGTGTTCAGGATGCCGAAACTTCTCAAGCCGATGCCAAGCTGGCGGTGCGAACCGCAACACAGGTGACCATTGCTGCGGTGGTTATCGCCGCTATTCTGCTATGTATCATTGGCGTGACCATTGCCCGAAGCATTCTCACACCCTTGGATTCAATGCGTGCTGTAATTAGCAGGATTGCCGATGAGAATGACTTTTCAATTCGCGTACCTGTTTCGGGCAAGGATGAGCTTGCGAAAACGGCCAGCTCGCTGAACACCTTGGTTGAGCGCGTACATAGTTCATTACGTGAAGTGCGCGACTCCGCGATTGTTATCGATGACTCATCCCACCAGGCCGCCAATATCGCGTCCCGTGTTGCCTCATCCTCCCAGTTGCAAAGTGAAACAGCCCAGTCAATGGCCACGGCTATTGATCAAATGCTGGGCAATATCGTTCAGACCCATGAGGGCGCGCGTGATGCGCTTGGACGGTCAAAACTAGCCAACTCCGCAGCTATTGCAGGCGCCGATGTCATTGGCCGCAGCGCCAAGGAAATGCAACGTATCGCTCAGGAGATTGAAATTGCCGGTGACACCGTGACAGCCCTCGACGAGGAGTCCAGTAATATCTCCAGCATCGTCCAGGTCATCCAGGCCATCGCTGACCAGACCAACCTGCTTGCTCTCAATGCAGCCATTGAAGCCGCGCGCGCAGGTGACCAAGGCAGGGGCTTTGCCGTAGTCGCGGACGAAGTCCGTTCATTGGCTCAACGTACGTCCATTTCTGCACAGGAAATCGATGACAAAGTTGCTTCCATGCAACGTTCAACCACCCTAGCGGTGGAAAAGATGCAAGCGGTTATGACCAGTGCTGAAGGGGGGCGCAGGCTATCAGAGGAAGCCGCTCGGCATATTGACGAGATTCAGGACTACACAACCCTGGCCGCCCAGTTCATCGAGCAGGTCTCTGGGACCATCGCAGAACAAAATAGGGCTACCAGCCATATTTCAGAACGTGTAGACGCAGTTGCTCGTATGAGTGAAGAGAACTGCAATGCAGGCAGTTTGAGCGCGAGCATATCAAATGACCTGGACCGAGCTGCAAATGCTCTTAGGGTTACGGTGGACCGCTTCAAGGTATAGCGCGGAGAAAATGTCGTCCCGGGAGGGGCCGCATGATGTACTGAGACCGCTAGCATAGCGGTTTCATTGTAAGCGCTCCATAAACCCCACCTCCCACTGGTGGGGTTTTGCGTTTTACAGTGACGTCGTTGGCTTGCTGCTCCACGGCAGCAGCGCTTCGTAGCCTTCAACGCTGTTGATCAGCGGCAGGCGCTCGAGGACATGACGCAGCCAGGCATAAGGCTCCCAGCCGTTGGCCTTGGCGGTTTCGATCAGGCTGTAGAGTTGGGCGCTGGCGGTTGCACCTTTGGGCGTGTCGCTGAACAGCCAGTTTTTGCGGCCGATGACGAAGGGCCGGATGGCCCGCTCGGCTGCATTGTTGTCGATCGGCAGGTGGCCGGCCTCGATGTAGCGTTCGAGTCGGCTCCAGTTGCTCGCCAGGTAGTTCACTGCTTTGCCCAGGGCGTTCTGCGCCGTGACCTGCAGC
>NZ_FOWX01000043.1 GCF_900115555.1 Pseudomonas borbori | reverse complement strand
AGCTACTGGACGACCGCTACGGCCAGCGCTCGACCCTGGTGACCAGCCAGATGCCGGTGGACAACTGGCACGAACTGATCGGCGACCCGACCCTGGCCGACGCCATCCTCGACCGTCTGGTGCACAACGCTTATCGAATCAACCTCAAGGGCGAATCGATGCGCAAGCGGACGAAGAAATTGACGGCGCCGGGCGCCTCAGACTAACAATGCAAAACCTGCGTCGCTGCGCTCCGACTGCCCGGCCGGATGGCCGTGGAACAGATGGCCGGATGTGCGTGGAATGCCCGGCCGGATAAGCGTGGACTGGGTGGCCGGATGGCGTGGAATCCGCAGTTGGGCCTCGATACAGTTGCCGCAGAAGGGCTGGCTTTGGAAGAGGGCAATAAGCCCAGCCTGTGGATGCATCGCTTTGATCGCAAAGTCAGCGCTGCAGGCGTGGGTCGAGTTGCCGTTGAGTCGATGTACTCACTGTCTGGTGTTGCTGAGGCTGGCAGCTATATGTCGCATTCGGAGGTGCTACGAAACCTGGTCGCGTTATGGCAAAGCGTTGGGCAGACTGAGCAGGTTGGTGATTTGGTATTCGAGTACATGGAGCGTGATCTGCTGAATCAGATTCTTGGTAATTCAGACAATCATGGCCGAAACACCTCCATCATTAGGAGTGAGCAGGGCGTGAGGCTGGCCCCGATCTATGATCTCGCCCCCATGGTCATGGATGATGAAGGCGTAACGCGCACAACAAAATGGCCAAAGCACATTGAGGTGGCGGGTGAGGTCGCCTGGAGGGTTGCCTGCGATGAGGCTGCGCAGTGGGCCAACCCTGATGAGCTATTCCAGCGGCTCAGGGCTGCGGCTCAAACTTTCCTGGCCTTGCCTGACTTGCTGAGTGCAGATGGATTGCCCGCTGCGACAATGAACCACCCTCGCGTAGCGCTGCGGGATCTCCCCCAGCGGCTCAATAAATGGGGGCTCATCTAATGGACATCCTCGAGCGCAATCGGATTCTCAGCGAGTTACAGGAGCAGCTGGCTTCTGGGGAAATTACGATCGGGGCGGCAGTTCGGCGGTTACGCAAGGACGTGACTGGGTTGCAGCAGGCCAGGTTCGCCCAGATGTGTAAGCTGTCGCTGCGCGCCCTGCGGCAGTTGGAGCATGACGAAAGTAATCCCACGGTTCAGACGTTGAATAGCGTGTTCAATCCATTCGGTATGCAGGTTGGTATCGTGCCAAGGGTTTCGCGCTGACTGCCGGATTTGCAGTCATATATTTTCCGAGAATGCTTGCAGGTCAGAACTAGCTAGTGCGCTATGGGACAGGCCAGGGGATGCCACAGAAAGATACTTCGCTGGAGCCAATAGCGGTCAAAGGAGGAGGGATCCCGACTCGGTGGTACACAAGTGGTACGAGTCCGCAGCGGATGGGCCTATAGCCCAGAATTTTCAGTCCTTAGAGAATTTGATCCGTCCAATCCATCATCGGCGCGACAGAAAATCTCCTACTTGGCTCAAACCCTGATGCGGCGGGCGTTTCGGCTTGATTTTTAGGGTTTTCTGCTCGGTTCATTTGCTACCGTTTTTACTCGTTTTTGCTTGTTTCTGATGGCGCGTTGCTGCAATGTAGCAAATCGCATCAGTCGTGTAGCAAAATTATGGGCTCTATCACTATCCGCAAGCGCAAGGACGGGTCAGCACGGTACACCGCGCAAATCCGGATCATGCAACAGGGCGCGACAGTCTATCAGGAAAGCCAGACATTCGATCGCAAGGCCACGGCGCAGGCCTGGATCAAGCGGCGAGAGACAGAGCTGGCCGAGCCTGGCGCCATTGCCAAGGCAAATCGCGAGGGTGTGACGGTCAAGGAAATGATCGAGCGCTACCTGGATGAGTACGAAAAAATCAGGCCGTTGGGCAAGACCAAGCGTGCCACGCTAAGGGCTATCAGCCAGACATGGCTTGGTGAGCTTGAAGATTCGCAAATCACCAGCCAAGAGCTGGTCGAATACGGCAATCGCCGAATGCAGGAGGACGGCATTCAGGCTCAGACGCTCGGCAATGATCTGGCCCACTTGGGCACCGTGTTCTCTGTAGCAAGGCCGGCATGGGGTTACGACATCGACCCGATGGCAATGCCTGACGCCCGCCGTGTGCTACGCAAGATGGGAGCCGTGAGCAAAAGCAAGGAAAGGACGCGCCGGCCAACGCTAGCTGAGCTGGACAAGCTGCTGACCTACTTCTCCGAAATGCGCGACCGTCGTAAGCAGCAGATCGATATGGTTCGGGTAACGGTCTTTGCCCTGTTCTCGACACGGCGTCAGGAGGAAATTACGCGCATTCGCTGGGACGCCATCGATGAGCCCGGTCAGCGGGTACTGATCACAGACATGAAGAATCCAGGTCAGAAGCACGGCAATGACGTCTGGTGTCTGGTGCCGGATGAGGCATGGCGCGTTCTGCAGTCAATGCCCCGGGTTGCCGGCGAGGTATTCCCCTATAACGCCAAATCGGTATCTGCATCGTTTACACGCGCCTGTAAATTTCTGGAAATTGACGATCTGCATTTTCATGACCTACGCCACGACGGCGTGAGCCGACTGTTTGAAATGGGCTGGGATATTCCGAAAGCGGCTAGTGTGTCGGGTCATCGGGATTGGAACTCGATGCGGCGCTATACGCACCTGCGGGGTAATGGCGACCCTTACAAGGAGTGGCCGTGGTTGGAGAGGGCGATAACTGGCCCTCTGGCTGGGAGCATGTCTCGTTAGGGCGCTCGACGTACGTTTCGCCCCATCAATTTCTCGTGCTCAGCCTTGGCTTTGCTGTGCTGCACGTCCAGATAAGCAGCTAGGTCGGACAGATGAACGCCTCGCGCTGACTTCTGGCTGCTCGCTATCGGCACAAGCGTCAGATCAATCTGGCCGGCAGCGATCTTGAGCTTCATTTTCTGCGGCGTCAGGTGGCTGAAATAGTCCGCGCAGATGCGCTCGAGCGGGATGATGGCTAGGCCGTTGTACTGGGCCATCAGCAGGAAGGCTGTGTTCATGCTGATCCCTCCTGCGGAGGAGGCGTTTTGATACCATTCTTATCCATTAGGTGCCCTGGTTTACCCCCGAAAACCGGGGGCATGTACTTTGCCGCCTGAAACAGGGGGGGGTGCCAACAAAGCCGGCATTATCCACCCTTCGGCACAGCGACGTGCCACCCACATCGCGGGACGGAGAAACGTTGAAAGAACGTCCTGCCATCTTGCCGCGTCCTTCTGTCCTGGCACTGCAGGCTCACCCGATGCGGTTGCCGGCCTCCTGTTGTTCGATCTCTGGTAGTGCGCAGCGCAACCCAACTTGCGTCAGCAAAGTGAAGCACGGCGCTGCGGTGCCAAGTCAGGACGGTGTGCCCCGTCAGCCGCGCTTTGCCGTCGCCACTGCGCCGGGGTTTGTCCGGTCCAGCGCTTGAACGCGCGCCAGAAGGTGCTGGGTTCGGCAAAGCTCAGGCTCTGGCCGATCTCGGACAGCGCCCGCTGCGTATTGGCCACGGCATGCAGGGCTGCGTCACGGCGCGCCTGATCGACCAGGCTGGAGAAGTCCAGTTGCTGCGCCTGCATGCGCCGCGCCAGGGTGCGCGGACTCAGCCCCAGTGCCTGGGCGGCACGATCTCTGCCGGGCACCTGGCCGTGCAGTTGGCTGTCGATCCAGCGTCGCAGGTCCTGCACCAGGGTCTCGGGCGGGGACAGCGCCGCCAGCCGCGTCGCGGCATACTGCTGGTGCACCTGCGCCAGTTGCGCGTCGGCCTGCGGCAGGGGCGCGTCGAGCAGTGCGTTGCTCAGCAGCATGCCGCTGAACCCCTGATCGAACTCGACCGGGCACTGGAACACCGCGTGGTAGCCACCCGGCGGGCTGATCGGCGACTGGCTGAACTGTACTTTCAGCGGTTGCTGGACGCTGCCCGACACCCACTGGATAAAAGTCACCATGGCCGCCAGCACCGCCTCGATCTGCTGCGGGCTGAAAGGCAGCTTCCCTTGGCGCGGGTGATACACCAGCCAGCTCGACTGCGCGCCCGCGATCATCTGCAAACGTCCGCCATCGCTGATCAAGCGCTGGTACTTTTGCACCACCGCGATCGACGCGCGCAGTGTCGGTGCCGACTGCAGCAGGTAGCTGACCACATTGAAGCTGGCCGGCCCGACCAGTGCGCCGGCCTTGAGGCCGAAACCCGGGTCGCCAGTCAACTGCGCGGCCGCCCGCCACAGCCGAGTGATGTGGTCGATGGGCCAGCGCTCGTCCTGCAGTTCCGTGGCGGCTATCCCGGCTGCAGCGAGCAGCGCATCGCGCGCCACCCCCAGACGCTGTGCGGCGACAAGGACGGTGTTGACCCAGCTCATGGAGACGCTGGCCTGTGAGGTCAATTTGCTGGCCTGTGAAGTCAAGTGTGTGCGGATGATATGCGGCTATCGTTGCATTCGACAATGACTGCGCACCGTGGCGCAGCGCGTATACAAGGAAACCCATGGTGACAACGATGACAGTGCAATCCGATGTACTGGTTGCGGGCGGCGGGCTGGCCGGCATCGTCACCGCGCTCCAAGCCCTGCGCGCGGGCAAGCACGTGACCCTGGTCGACCGCGACAGCCCCGAGCGATTTGGCGGGCTGGCCTTGTGGGCCTTTGGCGGCATGGCCCTGGTGGGTACGCCGCTGCAGGCCCGGATGAAGATTCCGGACACCCCGGAAGTGGCCCTGCGCGACTGGCTGCGTTTCGGGGAACTGGCGCCGGATGACCAGTACCCGCAGCAGTGGGCGCGGTACTACGTCGAGCACTCGCGCACCGAGGTCTATGACTGGCTGCTGGGCGAGGGCATTAAGTTCATGCCAGCGGTGAACTGGGTCGAGCGTGGCATGCAGGGCGAGGGCAACAGCCTGCCGCGCTACCACGTCGTCTGGGGCACTTCGCGCGATTTGACGCGCCGCTTGATCGCCGCTCTGCGCGCCGCCGGCACGGGTGGCCGGCTGACGCTGCTGCACCGCCACCGCATCAGCGCGCTGGATCATCAGGCGGGGCAGCTCAACGGCGCCATGGCCGTCTGCGAAGCGAGCGGCGTCGAGGTGCGCCTGCAAGCGCCGGTGGTGGTGCTGGCCATGGGCGGCATCAATGGCAGCCATGCGCAGGTGCGTGCCAACTGGCCGAAACACCGGCCGATCCCCGCGACCATGCTCAATGGCGCGCATCCCTTCGCCGACGGCAAGCTGCATCACCTTGTGGCGGATGAACTGGGCGGGCAGATCACCCATGCCGGCGAGATGTGGAACTACGCGGCCGGCTTCCCCCATCCCTATCCGCATTTCGAGGGCCATGGCCTGTCGACCATTCCCTGCAAGTCGGCGCTGTGGCTCGACCACCGCGGCCGACGCATCGGCCCCGAGCCGCTGGTCACCGGCTTCGACACCCACTGGCTGTGCCAGCGCGTGGCCGAGCAGGAAAAACCCTGGACCTGGCACCTGCTCAACTGGCGCATCGCGGTCAAGGAATTCGCCATCTCCGGCGCCGAGCACAACCAGCGTATCCGCGACAAGCAGCTCCCGGCCTTCCTCAAGGAAACCCTGCTTGGCAACCATCGCCTGATCCGGCAGATGCAGCGCGAAAGCACGCACTTTCTGGTGGACGACACGTTGGCCGGCCTGGCGGCGAAGATGAACGCGCTGACCTGCTCGCTGGACATCGAGCATGCCGCGTTACAGGCCACCGCCGATGCCTTCGACGCCAACTTTGCCGGCGGTTCCCGGCTGCACAACGACGACCAGATCCGCCGCATCCTGCACGCCCGGCAGTGGGCGCCGGACCGCCTGCGTACCTGCAAGCCGGCTCCACTACAGATGCCCGGTGCCGGCCCGTACATCGCCATCCATATGCGGCTGATCACACGCAAGAGTCTCGGCGGCTTGCGGACCGACCTGCACAGCCGCGTGCTCGACGCCGCCGGCCAGCCCATCAGCGGGCTCTACAGCGTTGGTGAGGCCGCCGGTTTCGGTGGCGGTGGCGCCAGCGGCAAGCGTTCGCTGGAAGGCACCTTTCTGCCCGGCTGCATCCTTACCGCCCGGGCAGCAGCCCGCAACATCCACCATGGCGGTTGAACGCCGGGAGCCCAGCATGAGCAGATATACCTATCCCGCCAGCGCGTATGACTGCCACTGGCCATGACTTTCGCCAGCGTCGCTCAAGTAGCAGATATCGGCCCCTCCCATCCCGACCGCGTAGCTGCAGGCGCTACGCTCTGAGCCATCCACCCAGGAGAATTACATGCCCAATGGCGCCCAAGCTCTGATGAAAACGCTGGTCGATGCCGGAGTCGAAGTTTGCTTCTCCAATCCCGGCACCAGTGAAATGCACTTTGTCGCCGCCCTCGACAGCGAGCCGCGCATGCGCGCCGTACTCGCCCTGTTCGAAGGTGTGGCCACGGGGGCCGCCGATGGCTATGCACGCATGGCCGACAAGCCGGCCGCCACCTTGCTGCACCTGGGCTGCGGCCTGGGCAACGGCTTGGCCAACCTGCACAACGCACGCAAGGGCAAGGTGCCGGTGGTCAATATCGTCGGCGATCACGCCACTTACCACACCCAGTACGACGCCCAGTTGCAGTCGGACATCGAGACCGTGGCGCGAAATGTCTCGCCGGGCTTCGTGCGTACCTCGACCAGCACCGCCGAACTGTGCCGCGACGCGGTCGATGCCATCGCTGCCGCCCGCGGTTATCCCGGCCAGGTGGCGACGCTGATCCTGCCGGCCGATGTGTCCTGGGGCGAGGGCGCGGTAGCCTGCACAGCGCTGCCCGCACCGAACCCGGCCGTCGCCGATGATGCCGCCGTCGCTGCGGCTGTTGCTGCCGTGCGTTCGGGGCGCAAGGTCGCGCTGCTGCTGGGTGGGCGTGCCCTGCGCGAGACCGACTTGCTGGCCGCCGCGCGCATCGCCGCACACAGTGGCGTCAAGCTGCTGGCCGACGTATTCCCTACCCGCATGCAGCGCGGCGCTGGCTTGCCGGCGGTCGAGCGCATCGCCTACATGGCCGAGATGGCCGGCGTGCAACTGGCGGAAATCGAAGAGCTGATTCTGGTCGATTCCAAGGCGCCGGTATCGTTCTTCGCCTACCCGGGCAAGCAGAGCTATCTGGTGCCCGATGGCTGCAACGTACTGACCCTTGCCTCCCCGGCACAGGACACTACCGCCAGCCTGGAAAAACTGGTCGCCGCCCTCGGTGCCGGTCAGGCCCAGCCGCAGTTGCAGAGCGCGCAGCGCCCGGGCCGTCCGCGTGGCAAGCTGACCGCCGCCAAGGTGTGCAAGGCCGTCGGCCACCTGCTGCCGGACAATTCCATCCTGGTCGATGAGGCCATCACCTCCGGACTGATGCTAGCGGCCATGACCGCCGGTGCGCCCCGCCACGACCTCATCACCCTGACCGGCGGCGCCATCGGCCAGGGTCTGCCCAACGCCATCGGCGCGGCCATCGCCTGTCCGGATCGGCCGGTGCTGGCGCTGATCGGCGACGGCACCGCGATGTACACCATCCAGTCACTGTGGACCATGGCGCGCGAGCAGCTCAACGTCACTTCGATCATCTTCAACAACGCGTCCTACTCGGTGCTCAATGTGGAGCTGGAGCGGGTGGGCGCGCAGGAGGCCGGACCCAAGGCCAAGTCGCAACTCGATCTGCACGGCCCGGTGCTGAATTTCGCCCAGCTGGCCCAAGGCATGGGCGTGCATTCGGTGCGCGTGAGCAGCGCCGAAGACCTGGTGACGGCAATGCAATACGCCCTGGCCCACCCCGGCCCGCACCTGATCGAAGCGGTGGTGCCCGAATCGCTCAGCGGCGCCAAGCGCAAGATCCTGCCCTGGCTGCTGCGCGCCATGCCCAACCTGCCGCAGTCGGTGGCCAGCGCACTCAAGCGCAAGCTGGCGCCCTGAGGCCGCCGCAGGGTTCGCCAGTGTTCCGGGTATTGGCTGTTTAATGCGTGCCCCCAGTTGCGTGCCGCATCGGGCGGCCAACCGCCTCTTGCAAGCAGTGCGCAGTGCGATAACGCTCAAACATGCGGCCTCAGCCGAGGTAGTTGATCGGGTATTTGGTTGCCATACTATGCAAGCGGACCATCCGGCGCTTGAGTCGACTGGAGTAGGCGTTGACATTCTGGATAGGGAAAGCGACGAACACGCTGTTACTCGCACTTGTGCTCATCAGCATACGGATCGGCATGGACGCCATTCGGGTTTTCTTCATGAGTCGTGCTGGTCCCAGGCGGGGAGGGTCTGTTTCATTGCCAATTCATTACCTTTGCTCAATATATGCATTAGTTGCAGACTGTTGTGGTTTTAAACCGAGAGCAAGGAGTAGGCAATGCACCCCTTTGAGGCCGAAAAGCCGCCGCAGCTGGCCAATTTGCTCGGTTATGCCGGGTTGCTGCCCTTTGTCAGCGGGGCGCTGGGAATCTGGGTGATTCCATTGGGCTGGCGGCCCTTCGTGCTAGAGGCCTTACTGGATTTTGCGGCCTTGATCCTGGCGTTTATGGGGGCGATCCATTGGGGACTGGCGATGCGAGCCGAGGCGAACGATGAGCAGGCGCAGATTCAGTTGGGCTTGTCGGTGATTCCGCCATTGCTCGGCTGGCTGGCTATTTCTGCCGGGCTGCCGATGGGGTTGGCGTTGCCGACACTTCTGGTCGCGTTCGTAGGCCTCCATTTTGCGGATGTGCATGCGGTCAAGTTGGGGCTGGCTCCGCGTTGGTATTCGAGCCTGCGTCTGCCGCTAACGGTGGTTGTCTCGCTGAGTCTGTTATTGGCCTGGGCCAGTGTGTTGATCGCTTGAGTGCATTCGGTGACCCAGATCTCCCGGTGTGATACGTGTTGCCTGGCGCTCAATGAGTCCTAGCAGGTGTCCGCGCAACTGGTGCTAGCACGCCAGGCTATCGGCCTGGCGATAGAGCATCAGCAGTTTGCGGGTGATGGTCTGCTGAATGTCGTCGCGCTCGAATGTGGACAATCGGGTGAGACGGTTTACTTGCAGGCGGTGCAGGTGGATATAAGGCATCTGCTGGTCGAACTCGCGCAGATCGCCCTTCATCATGATCGGCAGAAAGACGTCGCCGGCTTTCTTCTGATTACTGATGATCTGCGCCAGTGCCCGTTTGAACGGCATGGTTTTCGGTGCGGGGCCACCATCCTTTATCTGTGTGCTCAACAGCAGGCCCGGTTTCCCCAGCACCACGCCCGGCAGTACGCAGAGTCCGGTTTTACGCACGGCGTGCGCCTCGATGCCGTGCAGCGTGTCATGGAACGCATAGGGGTTGGGTAGCACCACCATCTTGCGTCCCAGGTCATGGGGGAAGTGCAGGTTGTAATTGGTGTAGAGCTGACGCACCGAGTCGGAATAGACGCATAGCCGGTTCTCGAACAGCTTGATGAAGCGCTCAGCCAACTCGCGACGGGCCATGCTGTCCAGATCCCAGATCAGATCCTGGTTCTGTGGCCGGTCGAGGTCGACTTCCTGATGTTCCATGCCGCTCATTCATGCCTCATACGCGAAACTGGCCCAGTAATCGATTGAGTTGCTCAGCCAGTTGGCCAAGGCGTTGGCTGGCCTCGCTGGACTGTTCGGCTGCCAGCGCATTGCTGTGCGCTAAACCGGCCGCCTGGGTGACATTCTGGTTGATATCTTCGACCACCTGCGACTGTTGCAGTGTGGCACTGGCGATCGAGGTATTCAAACCGGTCAGGTTGCGCAGCGATTGAGCGATTTGGCCCAGGCTCTCACCGGCCTGACTGGCTTGCTCGACGGTGAGTTGCGACGCGCGGCTACTGTCGTTGATGACCTTCACTGCGGCTTCGGAGTTGCCTTGCAAGCGCTCGATCATACCCTGGATTTCAGCGGTGGATTGCTGAGTGCGTTGAGCCAGCAAGCGTACTTCGTCGGCGACCACGGCAAACCCGCGGCCTTGTTCACCCGCGCGCGCGGCTTCAATTGCCGCATTGAGGGCGAGCAGGTTGGTCTGTTCGGCGATCGAGCGAATCACCTCCAGAACACTGCCTATCTGCGTGCTTTCCAGGGCCAGCTTTTGAATCACCTCCACCGCCTGGTCGATAGTGCCAGACAGTTGGCCGATCTGCTGCAGACTGGCATCGATGTTCCGCTGACCTTGGCTCGCCTGGGCTTCGGCGGCATGTACTTCGCTCGATGCATGCTCGGCATTCTTCGCGACATCTTGTACGCCATAGGTTACCTGGTTGATCGCGGTAGCCACGAGTTCCATCTGCTGGGATTGCTGCTGACCGTGCTGCTGGGCCTCGCGAGCGATGTCGCCGAGCGAGCGTGCGGCTTGATCGAGTGCGCCGGCAGAGTCGAGCGACTGGCGGATCACATGGCGCAATTTTTCGGTAAAGACATTGAAGTGTCCTGCGAGGGCGGTCAGTTCATCATTGCCTTGGGTATCCAGGGTCTTGGTAAGGTCGCCGTCGCCGCTGGCGATGTTGGCCATGGCATCGACGGCCTCCTGTAGCGGCCGGGCAATGCTGCGCGAGATCAGGGTTACCAGCAGGGTCATCAGCAGGGCGATTGCGCTGCCTATCCCGAGTGCACGCAGGACTTGTGCCTGGAACTCCTCCTGTACGTCATCGACGTATACGCCAGAGCCGATGATCCAGCCCCAGGGCTGGAACAGCTTGACGTAGGAGACCTTGGCTACCGGGTCGCTCGAACCCGGCTTGGGCCAGCGGTAATTAATCAGACCGGCGCCCTTGGTTTTGCTGATCTGCACCATTTCATTGAACAGTTCCTTGCCGTCCGCATCCTTGAGTCCGGAAAGATTCTGCCCGTCGAGCTTGGGGTTGGTTGGGTGCATGACCATGGTTGGGGTCTGGTCATTGATCCAGAAATACTCCTGGCCGTCGTAGCGCAGGCCGCGGATCAGCTCAATGGCCTGCTTCTGCGCCTCGTCGCGGCTGAGCGTAGTGGCTGTCTCGAGGCTGTGGTAATGGGCGAGGATGCCTGCCGCGCTCTGTACCACATGCTGGGTCTTCTCCTCTTTGGCGGCATACAGGTCGCGCTGGCTCTGTTGCAGCATCAATGCGCCGAGGATGAACAGCATGAGGACGGCGACAACGAGAATAAGCCACAAGCGACGGCTGATGGGCAGGCTGCGTAGGCTGTTCATAGAAAGGCTCTCTCGGTTCTTGTTCTGGGATTCAGGGCGTGTCCCTTGTACACGGAATGTGCCACCTGTTGCTCTAACAGGCCGTTGAAAAACTACCTGTGTTGCCAATACTGCGTTAAAAATGGCCTCAAAATGCTCATTTACAGCACGTAAACTGCGCTTTTTCGGCCATTTTTGCCTTGTCTTGGCTGCCTCGCCTACGTTTTTCAACGGCCTGTTAGACCATTCGCCAATTGAGTTGAGGCGGGCTGGCTGACGTCGAGATTCACGCGAATACGCATGAGTTGGCTCTAATACAGCAATTGAGCCCGGGTCTCTGATAGCATTTCGGCCCCCAGGGAGAAAACCTGAGGTTTTCCCGCTTTTTTCTGCTTATTGGAACCTCTGTCTAGAGCTTGAGTCCGACAGGCGCGGAAGTGTTGTTGGTTGTTCACACATTTATGTTGTTCGGGCGGTAAATGCCGCGCGCTTAAGGAGCGTTAATGGATCTTTGGATCGCCATGCAGTCGTTGATCTTGGGTATTGTCGAAGGTATTACCGAGTTTTTGCCGATTTCCAGTACGGGTCATCAAATCATAGTCGCCGATCTCATCGATTTTTCCGGTGAGCGGGCCATGGCTTTCAACATCATTATCCAGTTGGGCGCGATCCTGGCGGTGGTTTGGGAGTTCAGGCGCAAGATCATCGAGGTGGTGGTCGGCTTGCCGCGGGTCGCCGAGGCGCAGCGTTTCACCAGTAATCTGCTCATCGCCTTCCTGCCCGCGGTGATTCTCGGCGTGAGCTTTGCCGACCTGATACATCAATACCTGTTCAACCCGATTACCGTTGCCGCTGCGCTGATAGTGGGGGGCGTGATCATGCTCTGGGCCGAGCGGCGTGAGCATGTCATTCATGCCCAAAGCGTTGACGATATGACCTGGAAGGATGCGCTGAAAGTCGGCTGTGCCCAGTGCCTGGCGATGGTTCCAGGCACCTCGCGCTCGGGAGCGACCATAATCGGCGGCCTGCTGTTCGGCTTGTCACGCAAAGCCGCGACCGAGTTTTCCTTCTTTCTGGCGATGCCGACCATGGTTGGTGCCGCAGTCTACTCCGGCTACAAGTATCGCGAGTTGTTCCTGCCGGCGGATCTGCCGGTATTCGCCATCGGCTTCGTGACTTCGTTCATCTTCGCCATGATCGCCGTGCGCGCCCTGCTCAAGTTCATCGGCAACCACAGTTATGCACTGTTCGCCTGGTATCGCATCGGGTTTGGTTTGCTGATTCTGGCGACCTGGCAACTGCATCTGATCGACTGGAGTACCGCCCAGGGCTGAGAGGACGTATTCGGCGGACGGATAGAAGGCGCGCCGCTTGGCGCGCCTTTGTCATAGTGATGCCGGCTCATGGGTGAGATCATCAAGGATCGAGCAGCAGACCTACTTGCAGACGTTTGGGCAGCCGGTGCACCACCAGTTGGTGGGAGCGGGTCAGCAGTTGCCAGAGTTCGTCGTCGCCGATGGGCGGATGCGCACAACTCATGCTGATCCAGTGCGCCCGCGCCAGATAGGGCGCTGGGCGGATGCCGGGGCGGTCGACGTAACCGAGGAACAGATCGCTGTCGACCTTGAAGGCCAGCTCATGGCCGAGAAAGTTGAGGATGGCGAACATCTTGTTGCCCGCCACGGAAAACACCTGGTTGTTGCCCCACTTGAAATCCTCACGGGCGCCGGGCAGTTGCAGGCAAAAAGCGGCTATTTCCTGTTGTTTCATGGGCGTCGGGTCTTGCTACGGGTTCTCCAGCTAAGCTAGCAGACTGCGGGCACAACTTTCAGTCTTGATGGGGATTTCCTTATGTCACTGTCCATGTATGACGTCTCGCTTCCGCTTTTCATTCGCATGCTCGGCAACCTGTCGGCCATCCTGCATAAGGCCGAGGCTTACACCGCCGAGCGCAAGATCGAGCCCGGCACGCTGCTCAATGCGCGCCTGGCGCCGGATATGTATCCGCTGCTACGCCAGGTGCAGATCGCCAGCGACACGGTCAAGGGCTGTGCCGCACGCTTGGCCGGCATCGACATTCCCAGCTATGCCGACAGCGAAAGCAGTTTTGCCGAGTTGCAGGAACGTATCGCCAAGACCCAGGCGTTTCTCCACAACATCGCCGCCGAGCAGCTCGATGGCAGCGAAGGCAAGTCGATCAGCCTGAACTTTCCGGGTATGGAATTGAAGTTCACGGGGCAGGAGTACTTGCTGCATTTCGTCCTGCCGAACTTCTATTTCCACCTGACCACGGCCTACGCGATCTTGCGTCACAACGGTCTGGACATCGGCAAGATGGATTTCCTCGGTCGGCCTTGAGCCGCGCAAGATCGCCTAAAGCGGCTGCTCCCAGGTGCGAAACGCCTGGCTCAGGTGTTCGATCCAGGCGCGCACTGCCGGCAGCATGCCGCGCCTGTGGGTGTAGACCGCCTGCAGGTGGCCGCCAGGTAGCGTCCAGTCGGGCAACAGGCGGACCAGCCGGCCATCGGCCAGCTCCTCATGACAGAAAGGCTGGGGCAGCATGGTCAGCCCCAAGCCGGCCAGCACGGCACGCTTGCGCACGGCGAAGTCCTCGATCGCCAGGCGCGCCTCCAGACTGATGTCTTGTACGCTCCCGTTGTCATGCTGGAAGCGCAGGTGAATCTTGCGATCCGCCTCCAGTGCGCCGAGCGCCGGCAGTTTGGCCAGGTCGGCCGGTGTATCGATGCTGACGCCTTGGAGCAGTTCGGGGGCCGCCACCATATATGCCTGGGCCGGTTGCAGGCGGCGGCTGATCAGCGCCGGGTCTTCATCTTCGGCACTGCGCACGCGCAGCGCCACGTCCACGCCCTCGTTGAGCAGGTCCACGCGGCGGTTGGTCTGCAGCACTTCCAGTTGCACCTTGGGATAGGCCGCGAGGAAACTGACGACCAGCTCCGGCAACAGGGCAATGCCGCCGGGGGTGGAGACGCGCAAGCGACCGCGTGGTTCGCTGGTCAGACTGGCGACGGCTTCCTCGGCCTGCTCGGCCTCCAGCAACATCGCCTGGCAATGGCGCAAGTAGCGTTCACCGAGGTCGGTCAGTACCAGCTTGCGCGTGGTACGTTGCAGCAGACGCGCGCCCAGACGGTTTTCCAGCTCGGCGATGCGCCGCGACAGGCGAGACTTGGGGATACCCAGGGCGCGGCCGGCGGCAGCGAAACCGCCGGCTTCCACCACCTTGGCGAAGTAGAACAGATCGTTGAGGTCATGCATGGCTTAATCGTCCTATGTGTAGGACGAACTATCGCATTTATGCCGGCTTATCGACTATTGCTTTCATGGGTAGCATCTCCAGCATCTTGATCGCCACGGGGCGATCTCACTTTGGAGACCGTCATGAAACTACTGCACCTCGATTCCAGCATTCTCGGCGACTCGTCTGCTTCCCGCCAGCTCAGCAGCGCCGTGGTCGCGGCCTGGCAGGCCGCCGAGCCGAGTGTCCAGGTGATTTACCGCGACCTGGCCGGCGACGCATTGAGCCACTTTTCTGCGCTCAGTCTGGTTGCCGTTGGCACGCCTGATGAGCTGCGCAATGCTGCACAGCGCTACGAGGCCGCGCTGTCGGAAAGCACCCTGGAAGAGTTTCTCGATGCCGATGCCATCGTGATCGGCGCGCCCATGTACAACTTTGCCCTGCCGAGCCAGCTGAAAGCCTGGATCGACCGGATCACCGTGGCCGGCAAGACCTTCAGCTATGGCGAAAATGGTCCGCAGGGCCTGGCCGGTGGCAAGCGGGTCGTTATCGTCTCCACCGCGGGTGGCATCCACTCCGGCCAGCCGAGTGCGGCTGCCCATGAGGACTACTTGAAGTTCGTCCTCGGCTTTGTCGGCATCAGCGACATTCAGGTGGTGCGTGCCGAAGGCCTGGCCTACGGCGAAGAGCCGCGTGCTATTGCCATGCAAGCGGCCGAGCAGCAGGTCGTTGAGTTGTTTGCCGTTGCCTGAACAGCGGTTGGAACGAAAAAGCCCGCTCACTTGAGCGGGCTTTTGCATGATGACTTAGCGCTGGATCAGACGATCACGCCCTGGCTGCGCAGGTAGTCGTCGTAGCTGCCGCTGAAATCGGTCACGCCGCTGTCCGACAGTTCGATGATGCGTGTGGCCAGGGAGCCGACGAACTCGCGGTCGTGACTGACGAAGATCAGCGTGCCCGGGTAGTTCTCCAGCGCCAGGTTGAGTGCCTCGATCGATTCCATGTCGAGGTGGTTGGTCGGTTCGTCCATCACCAGCACGTTGGGCTTCTGCAGGATCAGCTTGCCGAACAGCATGCGCCCTTGCTCGCCACCGGAAATCACCTTCACCGACTTGAGAATCTCGTCGTTGGAGAACAGCATGCGCCCGAGGGTGCCGCGCACCAGTTGCTCGCCGCCCTGGGTCCAGCGGCCCATCCAGTCGAACAGACTGCTCTCGTCCTCGAAGTCGGAAGCGTGGTCCTGGGCGTAGTAGCCCAGTTCGGCGCTTTCGGTCCATTTGACGGTGCCTGCGTCCGGGTACAGCTCGCCGACCAGGGTGCGCAGCAGGGTGGTCTTGCCGATGCCGTTGGGGCCGATGATGGCCACGCGCTCGCCGGCCTCGACGGTGAAGCTGAAGTTCTTGAACAGCGGCTTGCCGTCGAAGCCCTTGGCCATGTTGTCGACGATCACGGCCTGGCGGTGCAGCTTCTTGGTCTGCTCGAAGCGGATGAACGGGCTGATCCGGCTCGACGGCTTGACCTCGGCCAGCTGGATCTTGTCGATCTGCTTGGCGCGCGAAGTGGCCTGCTTGGCTTTCGAGGCGTTGGCCGAGAAGCGGCTGACGAAGGACTGCAGCTCGTTGATCTGGGCCTTCTTCTTGGCGTTATCCGACAGCAGCTGCTCGCGCGACTGGGTGGCCGCGGTCATGTACTCGTCGTAGTTGCCCGGGAACAGGCGCAGCTCGCCGTAGTCCAGGTCCGCCATGTGGGTGCACACGCTGTTGAGGAAGTGGCGGTCGTGGGAAATGATGATCATGGTGCTGTTGCGCGCCGTGAGAATGTTTTCCAGCCAACGGATGGTGTTGATGTCCAGGTGGTTGGTCGGCTCGTCGAGCAGCAGCACTTCCGGATCGGAGAACAGCGCCTGGGCCAGCAGCACGCGCAGCTTCCAGCCGGGGGCGACTTCGCTCATCGGGCCGAAATGCTGGGCCAGCGGAATACCCAGGCCGAGCAGCAGCTCACCGGCGCGGGATTCGGCGGTGTAACCGTCCATTTCGGCGAACTCGCCTTCCAGCTCGCCGACCTTCATGCCGTCGTCTTCGCTCATCTCCGCCAGCGAATAGATGCGGTCGCGCTCGGCTTTGACCGTCCAGAGTTCTTCATGACCCATGATCACGGTATCGATCACGCTGAACTCTTCGTAGGCGAACTGATCCTGGCGCAGTTTGCCCAGGCGCACGTTCGGCTCCAGCATCACTTGACCGCCGCTCGGCTCCAGGTCGTCGCCAAGAATTTTCATGAAGGTCGACTTGCCGCAGCCATTCGCCCCGATCAGGCCGTAACGGTTGCCGCCGCCAAACTTGACGGAAACGTTCTCGAACAGGGGTTTGGCCCCGAATTGCATGGTGATGTTAGCGGTGGAGATCACGAATCGTTGTCCAGAAAGCGAGCGCGCGAGCGCGAAAGGGGCGGGATTGTACAGGTTTCTGATCCGGCAAGGCAGCCGGGAGGACGGATGGGGTGGTTTTTCCAGGCGATCAGTCGCGGTAGAACACCTGCACCAGGTGATAGCCGAACTGGCTCTTCACCGGGCCGTGCACCTCGCGCAGGGCTTTCTTGAAGATGACCTGGTCGATCGCCCGCACCATCTGCCCGGGGCGCACCTCGCCCAGGTCGCCGCCGCGCTTGCCGGACGGGCAGGTGGAATACTGGCGCGCGAGCAGGTCGAAGGCCTCGCCGGCGGCGATGCGCTTCTTCAATGCGGTGGCTTGCGCTTCGGTTTTCACCAGAATGTGGCGGGCCATTGCCTTTGCCATGACGAGTTCCTCATTTTTGCCGGGTACGTATTGTGCCAGTGTTTGCTGCGCCATCAGAATGACGTCACTTTTCAGGTTTTCTGATTCGCCGGGGAGATGGGCGAATCCCGGCCTGACATATTAAATCCACTCGACGGAAGCGCTGCTCATGGATATCCACTCGATGCTGAAAATCCTGGCCAGCCAGGATGGTTCCGACCTCTATCTGTCCACCGGCGCGCCGCCCTGCGCCAAGTTCAATGGCGTACTCAAGGCGCTCAGCCAGGAGCCCTTGAAGGCCGGCGAGGTGGCCGCCATCGCCGATGCGGTGATGGATGTCGCTCAGCGTGAAGAGTTCGAGCGCGAGCTGGAGATGAACCTGGCGATTTCCCTGGCCGGCGTCGGCCGTTTTCGCATCAATATCTTCAAGCAGCGCAACGAAGTATCGATAGTCGCGCGCAACATCAAACTGGATATTCCCAGGTTCGAAGACCTCAAGTTGCCCGAGGTGTTGCTCAGCACCGTGATGGAGAAACGCGGTCTGGTGTTGTTCGTCGGCGGCACCGGCTCGGGCAAGTCCACCTCCCTGGCGGCGCTGATCGACTACCGTAACCGCAATAGCGGCGGGCATATCATCACCATCGAGGACCCGGTCGAGTATGTCCATCGGCACAAGAAGTCGATCATCAACCAACGCGAAGTCGGCGTGGATACGCGCAGTTTCCATGCCGCGCTGAAGAACACCCTGCGCCAGGCCCCGGACGTGATTCTGATCGGCGAGATCCGCGACCGCGAGACCATGGAGCACGCCCTTGCCTTCGCCGACACCGGCCACCTGGCGATTTCCACCCTGCACGCCAACAACGCCAACCAGGCGCTGGACCGCATCATCAACTTCTTCCCGGAGGACCGCCGCCCGCAGTTGCTCAACGACCTGGGCAACAACCTCAAGGCCTTCGTCTCTCAGCGCCTGGTCAAGACCGTCGATGGCAAACGCCGCGCCGCGGTAGAGGTGTTGCTGGGCACTCCGACCGTGCGTGACCTGATCAAGCGCAACGAGTTTTCCGAGATCAAGGAGATCATGGAGAAGTCGAAGAACCTCGGCATGCAGACCTTCGACCAGGCATTGATCGATCTGGTCAATGAAAACGCCATCGACGAAGAGGAAGCGGTGAAGAATGCCGACTCGGCGAACAACGTGCGCTTGAAGCTCAAACTCTATCGTGACAGTCCGGTGGTTGCGGCACCGGTGGTTCCAGTGGCTCAGCTGGCACCGGCAATGACAGCCAAACCTGCTGACTGGGGACTGGAGCTGACCCTGGAGGATATCGAGGAGCCGGAGTTGCCCGAAGATCCAGGCCGTCCCGGGATTTAGCGGATAGTTGCCGGGCGTTCGCCGATGCATTTCGCGAATAAAAACTAGGCGTCCCCTTCGTTCCTACATACTCAATTCTGCAGTTGCCCAAGGTCGTGGAACAGCTCCAGCGCCCGGATGATTGGCAATCTGGCGGGAGAGGGCGCTGCTAGTGCCTACCTTTAGGCTAGGTGCGCTGGCCGGTAGGTGCCCAGCCCATGGGCTGCGGCGGCGAATGCCGGCAGGGCTTCGGCGGCGGCGGAGAACCGCTGCAAGGCGGGAAACTGCGTGGCCGAGACGACATCCGGCAGCATTGCCTGAGTGAAGTACCAGGCCACCGCGGTGCTGATGCCGGCCTGGTCGATACTGTCGCGTTCCGGCGCCAGCGGCTCGCGGACCAGCTCGGTCTCCAGGGCGGTGTAGGCCGCCAGCAGTTGCCCGGTGACTCGCGATAGCCAGGGCTGGTGCTGTTTATCCGCCGGACGCAGCTCGCGTTCGTAGACGATCTGCACGCTCTTCTCGCAGGCGGCCAGTGCCAGGCCGATGACGCGCAGCGCCCGCAGGCGCCGATCAAGGGCTCGCGGCATCAGCGACTTATCGGGGCCGGCGAGATGCTCGGCGTAATCGAGGATCAGGCTCGAGTCCATCAGCACGCTGCCGTCGGCGCAGATCAGCGAGGGCGCCTTGACCACCGAGTTGAGCTGGCGGAATTGCTCGAAGGTGCTGAACACCGAGATCGCCCGGTGCTCGAACGGCAGCTCGAGCAGTTGCAGCGACACCGCGACCCGGCGCACGTAGGGTGAGTCGAGCATTCCGATCAGTTGCATGTGTTCTCCTTGGCCGCTAGCCGGTTGACCTGCGACTGCTCCACGAGGCAGTCGGGAACCAGACGCTAGGCGATCCTGGCCGCGCTGTCCATGGGCCGGCGAGCTGCGTAGGGTGCGCTGTGCGCACCAGTTGGCGCTCGAAGACTGCGCAGCCGGCCTCAGCGCTGCAGCTCGGGCAGGTCCTTGTACAGCTCCAGTGCCTGGGGATTGGCCAGGGCGTCGGTGTTCTTCACCGGCTTGCCATGCACCACGTTGCGCACCGCCAGTTCGACGATTTTGCCGCTGATGGTGCGCGGGATGTCGGCCACCGCGATGATCCTGGCCGGCACGTGGCGCGTGCTGGTGTTGCTCTCGATCACCTGGCGGATGCGCTCTTGCAGTTCATCGGTGAGGCTGACGCCCTCGCGCAGACGCACGAACAGCACCACGCGCACGTCGTTGTGCCACTCCTGGCCGATGGCGATGGATTCCAGCACCTCCTCGACCTTTTCCACCTGGCGGTAGATCTCGGCGGTGCCGATGCGCACGCCGCCCGGATTCAATACGGCGTCGGAGCGACCGTGGATCACCAGGCCGTCGTGCACGGTTTCCTCGGCGTAGTCGCCGTGCGCCCAGACGCCGGGGAAGGTGTCGAAGTAGGCAGACTTGAACTTCTCGCCCTGCGGGTCGTTCCAGAAACCGACCGGCATCGATGGGAAGTGCTTGACGCAGACCAGTTCGCCTTTCTCGCCTGTAACGGCTTGGCCGGCGTCGTTCCACACCTGCACGTCCATGCCCAGGCCCTTGCACTGCAGTTCGCCGCGCCAGACCGGCAGCAGCGGGTTGCCGAGGGCGAAGCAGGAGACGATGTCGGTGCCGCCGGAAATCGACGATAGGCACAGCTCGCTTTTGATCTCGCGGTAGACGTAGTCGAAGCTCTCATGGGCCAGCGGCGAGCCGGTCGAGAGGATGGTTTTGAGACGCTGCAGCTTGTGGCTGCTGCCCGGCTTGGCGCCGGCCTTCTGCAGGGCGGCCAGGTACTTGGCGCTGGTGCCGAAGATGCTGATGTTTTCCGCGTCGATCAGGTCGATCAGGCGTTCGGCCCCCGGGTGGAAGGGCGAACCGTCGAACAGCACCAGGGTCGCGCCCAGGGCCAGGCCGGAAACCAGCCAGTTCCACATCATCCAGCCGCAGGTGGTGTAGTAGAACAGCGTGTCATCGGGGTGCAGGTCGGTGTGCAGACCGAGTTCCTTGACGTGTTGCAGCAGCACGCCGCCGCTGCCGTGGACGATGCACTTGGGCACGCCGGTGGTGCCGCTGGAATAGAGGATGTACAGCGGCTGATCGAACGGCACCGGGGTGAATGCAGGCTCGCCACCGGGCTGGTAGAAGTCCTGCCACAGGGCGACCTTGGCTGAGGTCTGGAAGTCGCTCGGTGTGGTATCCGGGTTGGAGTAGGGCACCACGACCAGTTGCTCGAGCGACGGCAGGCGCTCGAGGATCTCGTTGAGCTTGCCGGTCAGATCGAGGTTCTTGCCGGCGTAGCGGTAGCCGGCGGCGGCGATCAGCACCTTGGGTTCGATCTGACCGAAGCGGTCGATCACCCCCTGAGTACCGAAGTCCGGCGAGCAGCTCGACCAGGTGGCGCCGAGGCTGCTGGCGGCGAGCATGCCGACCACGGTCTGCCAGGTGTTGGGCATGAAGGCGGCGACGCGGTCGCCGGGGCCGACACCGACGGCTTGCAGTTGACGTTGCAGGCCGGCGACATGGGCCGCCAGTTCGGCGTAAGTCAGTCGCTCGCGGCTGCCGTCTTCGCCGATGGCGACCAGCGCCGGGTGCTGGTCGCGACGGCGCAGCAGGTGTTCGGCGAAATTCAGGGTGGCGCCGGGGAACCAGTGGGCGCTGGGCATGGCCGGACCTTCGTCGAGTACGCGCTGCGGTTGCGCGCTAAAGCGAATCTCGAAGAATTCGACGATGGCCTGCCAGAAGGCTTCGCGCTGGGTTACGCTCCAGGCGTGCAGGGCCGGGTAGTCGGCCAGCTGCAGGCCATGGCGCTGGTTGACGAAGTGGCGAAAGGCGTCCATCCGGGTGGCGGCGATGCGCGCCGGGCTGGGTGTCCAGAGGGGCTGGTTCATCTGTGCGTCCATTGGCTCGGGCGGATACTTTTATAATGGCACGGGCCGGCCGGCCTTGCCGTCAGGCCAGTTCCAGGCGGCTCCAGTCGGTCGTGTTGAGCAGCACATCGCACAAGGCCTGAGCCGCGCTCGACAGCTTGTGCTCGCGCAGCCGCAGCAGACCGATCTGCCGCTCCACGTGCGGCCCATGCAGGGCGATGCAGCGGGCGCCCAGCTCCTCCATCTGCTGCAGGCACAGGCGCGGCACGGCGCTGACGCCGAGCCCCTGGGCGACCATGCGGCCGACGGTTGCCAGCTGGTGGCTCTCGAAGGCCACCGCCAGCTTGCCGTGCTGCGCGGCGATGCTTTGCTCCAGCAGCAGGCGCACCGCGGAGGGCCGCTGCAGGGCGATGAAGTTCTCCCGCAACAGCTCCGCCCAGCTCACCTCCTGGCGGCTGGCGAGCGCGCAATCGGCGGGCACCACCGCGACGAAACGATCGTTGTAGAAGGGTGTGAACTCCAGGCCATCCAGGGCGTCCGGCTCGAAGGCGATGCCCAGTTCGACCCGGCGGTTGCGCAGCATGTCCAACACCTGCTCGTTGATCACGTCATGCACCGCCACGTTGACCTTCGGATAGCGCATGCGGAAGACCTTGAGCACCGCCGGCAGCAGGTTGCCGGCAAACGACGGCATGGCGGCGATGGTGATCCTGCCCAGTTGCAGGGTGAAGTGCTGGCGCAGCAGTTCCTCGGCGTTGTCCCAGTCGGCCAGCAGGCGACGGGCCATGGGCAGCAGGGTTTCGCCCTCCGGGGTCAGCCTGACACTGCGCGTGGTGCGGGTCAGCAATGGGCCGCCGAGGGATTCCTCCAGGCTCTTGATCGCCAGGCTCAGGGCCGGCTGGGACAGGTGCAGGCGCTCGCACGCCTGGGCGAAGCTCAGGCTCTGGGCCACGGCGAGGAAGGCGCGCAGTTGCTTGACGGTCATTGATTTGTTTTGCTGATCAATTGAGAAGAAAAACAAACTTAACAAATTAGTCTGTGCGGGAGAAGCTCTCAATCGCTATCGGCAACCGGGTTGCCGAACCGACAACGACAAGAGGCGCAGCGATATGAGTGGACTCGACAAGCGGGTAGGCAGCTACGAGGAGGCCCTGGCCGGCCTGACCGACAACATGACCGTGCTGGCCGGCGGCTTCGGCCTGTGCGGCATCCCGGAAAACCTCATCGCCGAGATCCGCCGTCGCGGCGTCAGCGGGCTGACCGTGGTCTCCAATAATTGTGGGGTCGACGGCTTTGGTCTGGGCGTGCTGCTGGAGGACCGGCAGATCCGCAAGATGATCGCCTCCTATGTCGGCGAGAACGCCCTGTTCGAGCGGCAGTTGCTCAGCGGCGAACTGGAGGTCGAACTGACCCCGCAGGGCACCCTGGCGGAGAAGCTGCGCGCCGGCGGCGCCGGTATCCCGGCCTTCTTCACCGCGACCGGCTACGGCACCCCGGTCGCCGAAGGCAAGGAGGCGCGTGAAATCAATGGCCGCCATTACATCTTGGAACCGGCCATCACCGGCGACTTCGCCATCGTCAAAGGCTGGAAGGCCGACCACTTCGGCAACGTGATCTATCGCCACACCGCGCAGAACTTCAACCCGCTGGTGGCCACCGCCGGGCGCATCACCGTGGTCGAGGTGGAGGAAATCGTCGAACCCGGCGAGCTCGATCCGGCCCACATTCACACCCCGGGCATCTACGTCGATCGCATCATCCAGGGCAGTTTCGAGAAGCGTATCGAGAAGCGCACCCTGCGCGCCTGAGAACCTGCCAGGAACGGCTGCGCGTCGGCCCGGCTGCGTTGAAATTGGACTCGGACTGCTCATTTACCGCTTGTAAACTCCGCGTCCTCGTCCAATTTCGCCTTGCCGGTCTCTAGCTCGCTCGCCCCTGATCAGGTTCTTCCACCACAGAACAAATGAGGAAGCAGCAATGGCACTTACCCGCGAACAGATGGCTCAGCGTGTGGCGCGCGAATTGAAAGATGGTTACTACGTGAAC
Organism: Pseudomonas borbori; assembly: GCF_900115555.1. GTDB lineage: Bacteria > Pseudomonadota > Gammaproteobacteria > Pseudomonadales > Pseudomonadaceae > Aquipseudomonas > Aquipseudomonas borbori. Next base: position 3,828 of record NZ_FOWX01000043.1, on the reverse strand, counting down.
CTGGGCATCGGCATTCCGACCCTGGTGGCCAACTACGTGCCGGAAGGCATCGACGTGATGCTGCAGTCGGAAAACGGCCTGCTCGGCATGGGCGCTTTCCCTGCCGAGGATGAGCTGGACGCCGACATGATCAACGCCGGCAAGCAGACGGTCACCGCCCGTAAAGGGGCGTCGATCTTCTCCTCGGCCGAATCCTTCGCCATGATCCGCGGTGGCCACGTCGACCTCACCGTGCTCGGCGCCTTCGAGGTGGATGCCAACGGCAACATCGCCTCCTGGATGATCCCCGGCAAGTTGGTCAAGGGCATGGGCGGCGCGATGGACCTGGTCGCCGGCGCCGACAACATCATCGTCACCATGACCCACGCCTCCAAGGACGGCGAGTCCAAGCTGCTCAAGCACTGCAGCCTGCCGCTCACCGGCTGCGGTTGCATCCGCAAGGTGCTGACCGACCTGGCTTACCTGGAAATCGACAACGGCAGCTTTATCCTGCGTGAGCGTGCGCCAGGCGTAAGCATCGAGGAGATCGTCAGCAAGACCGCCGGCCCGTTGATCGTGCCGGACGATGTCATCGAAATGACCTTCTGAGTACCTCCCCGCTCCGCAGGTCGCCACCACGCATGGCAGCCTGCGGGGCGGTTTTTTCATTTGTGGATGGGTCGGGCGGCGCTCCGCGAGTGCAGCGATACCCATCCCTTGTCGCTGCCCCGAGCGGCACCGCCGCAACTCGCAGGAGTCTTATCATGCAAGAAGTCGTCATAGTCGCCGCCACCCGCACCGCCGTCGGCAGTTTCCAGGGATCGCTGGCGAACATCGCCGCCCCCGAACTGGGCGCCGCGGTGATCCGCCGCCTGCTGGAGCAGACCGGCCTGAACGGCGCCGAGGTCGACGAAGTGATCCTCGGCCAGGTGCTCACCGCAGGCTCCGGGCAGAACCCGGCGCGCCAGGCGGCGATCCTCGCCGGCCTGCCCCACGCGGTGCCGGCGCTGACCCTGAACAAGGTCTGCGGTTCGGGCCTCAAGGCCCTGCATCTGGGCGCCCAGGCGATCCGCTGCGGCGATGCCGAGGTGATGATCGCCGGCGGCATGGAGAACATGAGCCTGGCGCCCTATGTCATGCCCGGCGCCCGCACCGGCCTGCGCATGGGCCATGCGCAGCTGCTCGATACGATGATCGTGGACGGCCTGTGGGACGCCTTCAACGACTACCACATGGGCATCACCGCCGAGAACCTGGTGGACAAGTACGCCATCAGCCGCGAGGAACAGGACGCCTTCGCCGCTGCGTCGCAGCAAAAAGCCTGCGCCGCCATCGAGGCGGGTCGTTTCAAGGATGAAATCACCCCGATCCTGATTCCCCAGCGCAAGGGCGAGCCCCTGGCCTTCGCCACCGACGAGCAGCCGCGTGCCGGAACCAGCGCCGAGGCCCTGGGCAAGCTCAAGCCGGCGTTCAAGAAGGACGGCAGCGTCACCGCCGGCAACGCCTCCAGCCTCAACGACGGCGCCGCCGCCGTATTGCTGATGAGCGCGGCCAAGGCCGAGGCCCTCGGCCTGCCGGTGCTGGCCAGGATCGCCGGCTACGCCAATGCCGGCGTCGATCCGGCGATCATGGGTATCGGCCCGGTCAGCGCCACCCGGCGCTGCCTGGCCAAGGCCGGCTGGAGCCTGGAGCAACTGGACCTGATCGAGGCCAACGAAGCCTTCGCCGCCCAGGCCCTGGCCGTCGGCAAGGAACTGCAGTGGGATGCGAGCAAGGTCAACGTCAATGGTGGCGCCATCGCCATCGGCCACCCGATTGGCGGTTCCGGCTGCCGGATTCTGGTGACCCTGCTGCACGAGATGATCAAGCGCGACGCCCACAAGGGCCTGGCCACCCTGTGCATCGGCGGCGGCCAGGGCGTGGCATTGGCGATCGAGCGCTAAGCCTGCGGTGCGCGCAGCGCACCCTACTGAAAACGCCGGCCCCGCAACGATTGCAGGCGCCGGCGTTTTTCTTGGTCATGCCCCGGTCGGGCAAGCGTAGGGCCGGCACTGGTAGCTTGGCGCAGGATAAAAGGCTGAGTCGCAATTGCCTGTTGCGACCACTCGGTAGGGTGCGCCGTGCGCACCAAGAGCCGCCGGCTGCGCGGGTGCGCGCGGCTACCCAGGCGCGGGCTGCCGCCTGATCCCGCAGGCAGGGGCGACTCACGCGCCAGTTGATTGGGGCTGAGCCATAAAAAAGGCCGCGCTGCTGTGCCGCGCGGCCAAGGAGGGGAAACGCTCGTGCCTATTCAGCCGGTTGTCAGCCGGTCGCTCCCTGGAGCAAGGCCCGCGCCACCCGCGAGCCATTGTCCTTGCCGAGCACCGTGCAGATGCGCTGGCCGGCGGCGATCAGCTTGTCCAGGTCGATAGCGGTTTCGATGCCCAGGCCATTGAGCAGATAGAGCACATCCTCGGTCGCGACGTTGCCGGTGGCGCCCTTGGCGTAGGGGCAGCCGCCCAGGCCGGCGACCGAGCTGTCGAACACGCCGATGCCTTCCAGCAGGCTGGCGTAGATATTGGCCAGGGCCTGGCCATAGGTGTCGTGGAAGTGTCCGGCCAACTGGTGGCGCGGGACATCGCGACCGACCACGTTGAACAGGTGCCGGACCTTGCCGGCGCTGCCGGTGCCGATGGTGTCGCCCAGCGATACCTCGTAGCAGCCCATGGCGTACAGCTCCTTGGCTACCCAGGCGACCTGTTCGGGTGCCACCTCACCGTCATAAGGACAGCCGAGCACGCAGGACACGTAGCCGCGCACGCGCACACCGTGCTGCTGGGCCGCCTCCATCAGCGGTACGAAACGCTGCAGGCTCTCGGCAATCGAGCAGTTGATGTTTTTCTGCGAGAAGGCCTCGGAGGCGGCGGCGAACACCGCCACCTCTTTCACGCCGCTTTCCAGCGCGGCCTCGAAGCCCTTCATGTTCGGCGTCAGCGCGGCGTAGGTGACGCCCGGGCGTTGCTGGATTCGGGCGAACACCTCGGCGCTGCCGGCCATCTGCGGCACCCACTTGGGCGCGACGAAGCTGCCGACCTCGATATAACTCAAGCCGGCGGCGCTGAGGTCGTCGACCAGGCGCACCTTGTCGGCCACGCTGATCGGCTGTTGCTCATTTTGCAGGCCGTCGCGCGGGCCGACTTCGACCAGGCGCACCTGTTTGGGCAGGTTCATGTGGCGTCTCCTTTCGGGGTAACGGTGCGCACGGCGCACCCTACGATTTGCGGCGATGCGCACACTGTCATGGGTTAGCGTAGGGTGCGCTATGCGCATCGAATATCACTGTCATGCCTCTTCCAGCTCCACCAGTACGGCGCCTTCGCCGACCATATCGCCTTCGCCGTAGTACAGTGCCTTGACTGTGCCTGCATGGGGCGCGCGGATGCTGTGTTCCATCTTCATCGCTTCCAGCACCACCAGGGCCGTGCCGGCCTCGACCTGCTGGCCGGCTTCGACCAGTACACGGACGATACTGCCATTCATCGGCGCGGTCAGGCCACCGTGATGGCTGTGGCTGGCTTCGACGGCGGCGATCGGGTCGAGCTGGCTGACGGCGTGCAGGTCGCCCTGCCATTCCAGATAGAGGGTATCGCCCTGGCGGATGGCGTGCCGGCGGTGTTGCAGTGCGTCTGGCTGAACCTCGGCGTCTAGCGGGTTGCTGCAGAGCAGCGTGTCGCCCTGCAATCGGGCGCCGCCGCTGGCGCGCACCTTGTGCGTGACGCCGTTGCAGCTCAGGTGCAGGTCGATTTCGACCGGCAGCCCGGCGCGCCAGCCATTGCTGCTGGCCCAGGGCGAGTGAAAGTCCTCGTGCTT
>NZ_FOWX01000059.1 GCF_900115555.1 Pseudomonas borbori | reverse complement strand
TCCAACCTGCTCGGGGTCAACGCCTCGATCGAGGCGGTCAAGGCCGGTGAAACCGGCAAGGGTTTCTCGGTGGTGGCGCAGGAGGTCAAGGCCCTGGCCGAGCAGTCGAAACAGGCCACCGCGCAGGTGCGCGGGATCCTCGGCGAGATCCAGAAAGCCATGACCCGGGCGGTGCTGCTGGCCGAGCAGGGCGGCAAGACGGTGGCAGCCGGCTACCAGCGTGCGCAGACCAGCGGCGAGGCGATCCGCAGCCTCAGCGGCAGCATCGAGACGTCCAGCGAGATGGCCCTGCAGATCGCCGCCACCAGTCAGCAACAGCTGATCGGCATGGACCAGGTCGCCAGCGCCATGGCCAATATCCGCCAGGCCAGCCAGGACAATGTCGGCGGTACCCGCCAGGTCGATCTGGCGGCGCGCAACCTGCATCAACTGGGCCTCAAACTCAAGGGCCTGGCCGCCCGCTTCAAGCTGTGAGTGCGCCATGAGTCTGGATCGCAAAGCATTGCAACAACAACTGCTGGCCAGTTTTCGCGTGGAGGCGCAGGAGCGCCTCGGCGTGCTCGCCGATGGCCTGGCCAACTGGCGCGAGGAGGGCGCCAGCGGCGAGTCGATCGAGTCGCTGTTCCGTGAGGTGCACAGCCTCAAGGGCGCCGCGCGGGCGGTTGGCCTGCTGCCGATCGAGCAGATCTGCCATGCCTGGGAGAGCCTGCTCGGCGCGGTGCGTGGCGGCACCCTGGAGCTGACCCCGGCGCGGGTCGAGCTGTGCCGCTATGCCCTGCGGGGGGTGCAGGCGCTGCACGCCGGGCAGCCGGCGAACACTGAAGAGCAGGCCCAACTGATCGAGGATCTGGAGGCTGCCGCCCAGGGTGCCGCGGTCAGTCTGCCCGAGAGTCTGGTGGCCATTCCTGCGCTGCCCGCCGAGCCTGGTACATTGCGCGTCTCGGCCGGGCGCCTGGATGCACTGCTGTTCCACAGCGAGAGCCTGTTGCAGCACAAACTCGAGGCCCGCGCCCATGCGCGTCTGCTCGGCGAACATCGCGCAGCCTGTGAACCGCAGCGCGGTCACCGACTACTCGCCGGTGGAACTCTGCAACGGCTGCGCGAAAGTGCCCAAGCGCTGCCCACGGCGAGCCAGGATGCGCTCAAGGCGCTGCTCGAGCATCTGGATTGGAGTCAGGCGCAGCTGGATCGCCTGCACTTCGAGGCGATCCAGCTGGAAAAGGCCGGCAAGCACCTTTCGCAGAGCCTGGCCCAGCTCTCCGAGTCCCTCGCCGAGGAGCTGCAGAGCGTGCTTCTGCTGGCCGGCAGCAGCCTGGTGGAAGGATTGCCGGCGATGGTCCAGGACCTGGCCAGCCAGGCCGGCAAGCGGGTGACGCTGCAGGTGCGTGGTGCCAGCCTGCAAGTCGACAAACGCATTCTCGACGAGCTGCGCACACCGCTCACCCACCTGTTGCGCAATGCCGTCGATCATGGCCTGGAAACCCCGGGGCAGCGCGCAGCCTGCGGCAAGCCCGAGGTTGGCCTGATCCAGCTGGAGCTGATCCAGGAGTCGGCGGACCGTTTCGAGCTGCGGGTGCAGGACGATGGCCGTGGCCTCGCTCTGGCGCAACTCAAGGCCAAGGCCGTGGCTGCTGGCTTGTTGAGCGAGGAGCAGGCCCAGGCCCTGAGCGCGGCGGAGGCCGGCAAGCTGATTTTCGCCTCCGGGTTGTCGACCAGTGCGCTGCTCACCGACCTGTCCGGCCGCGGTTTGGGCATGGCCATCGTGCAGGAGTCGGTCGAGCGCATCGGCGGGCGCATCGAGCTGGAGTCCGAGCCCGGCCGGGGCGCCTGCTTCCACCTGCATCTACCGCTCAACCTATCGACCTTTCGCGCGGTCATAGTGCGCAATGCCGAGCGTACCTTTGCCGTGCCGGCGCTGGCGGTGGAGCGCTGTTTGCGTCTGCCGGCCACCGCGGTGAAGAACCAGGAAAACCGCCCGACCCTGGTTTTCGAGGGAGAGGTACTGCCCGTCTGGTCGCTCGCCGATGTACTTGGCCTCACGCCCCTGGCGCGTGACGACGGTTATCTGACCCTGTTGTTGCTCAAGGTGCGCGGCGAGCGTTTCGCCCTGCTGGTCGAGGAACTGCTCGGCGATCAGGAGATCACCGTGAAGAACCTCGGTCGCCAGTTGCTGCGGGTGCGTAACCTGCTCGGCGCGACCGTGCTCGGCGATGGCCAGTTGGTGCCTATCCTGCATCCGGGCGATCTCTACCGCAGCGCCCTGGCCACTACCGCCAGCACCCTGGTTCAGCCGGCGGAGAGCGCCGACGTGCGCAGCCAACGGCTGCTGATCGCCGAGGATTCCTTCACTTCGCGCGGCCTGCTCAAGGCCATTCTCGAAGGCGCCGGCTATCGGGTGGCCACGGCGAACGACGGGCTGGAAGCCTGGAATGCCTTGAAACAGGGGCCTTTCGATCTGCTGGTGTCCGATGTGGAAATGCCGCGCATGGATGGTTTCAGCCTCACCAGCCGGATTCGCGCCGACCGCGAGTTGGCGCAGCTACCGGTGGTGCTGGTGACGGCGCTGCATTCGGCCGAAGACCGCGCCCGCGGCCTGGAGGCGGGCGCCAACGCCTACCTGGTGAAAAGCGGTTTCGAGCAGGACAGCCTGCTCGACGCCATTCGACGCTTGATCTGAGAGAGGTTCTACGGCCATGCGGGTATTGATCGTCGACGATTCACCGGTGCTGCGCGTGCTGCTGCGTGCGGTGCTCGAGAGCACGGGTTTCGAGGTACGCACCGCCGACAATGGCGAGCAGGCCCTGGCTATGTTGAAGACCTACACCCCGGACATAGTGACCATGGATGTGCACATGCCGGGCCTCGACGGCTATGAGACCACAGCGCGGATCCTCGAACACTACGCCTTGCCGGTGGTGGTACTGACTGCCAGTGCCAATGTGCGCGACTCTACAACCGCCATGCGCGCCCTGGCAGCCGGTGCGCTGGCGGTGCTGGAAAAGCCCAGGGGGCTGGATGCCACGGATTTCGACGAGCGCATCGATGAACTGCTGCGCACCCTGCGCAACATGGCGCAGGTGAAGATAGTGCGACGCTACAAGCCGAGCGCCGCCGGTGCCACGGCAACCCCGCCGGAAGCGCCGAGTCGGGTCGCCCAGACGATCGCCGATGCGCCGCGGTTGGTGGCCATCGGTGCCTCGGCCGGTGGTCCGGCGGCACTCAAGACCCTGCTGCAGAATCTCCAGCCGGCGCAGCCCTGGGCGCTGATTCTGGTGCAGCACATAGCCGCAGGCTTTCTGCCGAGTTTCTGCCACTGGCTGGCGAGTACGACCGCACTGCCGGTACAGATCGCCGAGGACGCGCAGGCGCTGCTACCCGGCAGGCTCTACCTGGCGCCGGACGGCGTGCAGACGGGGGTGAGCGCGGCCTTGCGCGTGCGTCTGGAGGCCGCTCGGACGGAACAGGCCTTATGCCCCTCGGCCGATCATCTGTTCCGCTCGGTCGCCTGTGCGTTCGGCAAGCAGGCCATCGGCATCCAGCTTTCCGGCATGGGCCGCGACGGTGCCGAGGGGCTGGCCGAGCTGTACCGCAAGGGCGGCCTTACCCTGGTGCAGGAGCCGACCAGCGCGGTGATCGATTCGATGCCACGGGCCGCCATCGATTTGCAGGCCGCCTGCCTGGTACTGTCACCGGAAGGTATCGCCGCCGTGCTTAACTCGATTGCGCAGCAGATGGCTACACAGAACGTCGTGAGAAGAGGGAACGAGCCATGTACGACACCGCCGAAATCCTGATCGTCGAGGACAGCCCGACCCAGGCCACCGAGCTGCAATATCTGCTCGAAGCGGCAGGCTGCAAGGTGCGTGTGGCGCGCAACGGCGTCGTAGCGCTGGCGATGGTCGCCGAGCGTCAGCCGACCATCGTCATCAGCGATATCGTCATGCCGGAAATGGACGGCTATGAACTCTGTCGGCAACTGAAGAGCGAGGAGCAGACTGCGGGCATTCCGGTGATCCTGGTCACCCGCCTGGCCGATGCGCGGGATGTGGTGCGTGGCCTGGCCTGTGGTGCGGACAACTTCATCGTCAAGCCCTATGACGAGAAGTACCTGCTGTCGCGAATCCGCTACTTCCTGGTCAATCTCGAACTGCGCAGCCATGAACGGGTGCAGATCGGCGTGGAGGTGATGCTCGAGGGCGAGCGGCACTTCATCACCGCCAGCCGCCAGCAGATTCTCGACCTGCTGATTTCCACCTACGAGCAGGGTGTGCGCCTCAATCACGAGTTGCAGAGCAAGCATGACGAACTGGCGCGCAGCAACTCGCTGCTCAACTGCCTGTTTCACTTCACCAGCGGCCTGACCGACGCCAAGACCGAACGGCATGTGATCGACGAGGCGCTCAACCGTATCCTCGAGTTCCCCGAGGCGGTCGGTGCCTGGTTGTTGCTGGCCGATACGCGCACTGCCGACGAGCCGGTGCGGCTTGCCGGGGCACGTGGACGTGGCGCGCTATACAGCATCGAGCATCTGCAACCCTGTGTGGTCAACTGCCCGTGCCTGCACGCCTGGTTCAGCGACCGCCTGAGCACCCCGAGCAACATCGCAGGCTGTCCCGCGCTGGCCGAACAGGCCGGCGAGTGCGCCCATGCCAGCATCCCGCTGCTGCTCGGCAGCGAGACCATCGGCATGCTCAACGTGGTCCGTCGGCATGGCCAAAGCTGGCCAGACGAATGGCTCACCGCCCTGGCTTCGATCGGCCGACAGCTGGCCATGGCCGTGGGCCGCGCCCGCCTGTTCGAGAGCATGGAGCAACTGGTGGAACAGCGCACACTGGCGCTGGCGCAGAGCGAGGCACTGTTGCGCAAGATTCTCGACAGCCTGCCGGTCGGCGTGTTGGTCGCCGACCCCAGTGGCCGGCTGATCATGAGCAATCCCGAGAGCAGCCTGATCTGGGGCGGTACGCTGCCGGGCGAGCTGGTCGAGCGCGGTCGGTATCAGGGCTTCTGGGCAGAAAACGGCGAGCCGGTGCAGGACGATGACTGGCCGCTGGCGTATGCGGTGCAGCAGGGCAAGGCCTCGCGCAACCGGGTGATCGACATCCAGAGCTTCGATGGCGCGAGCAAGACCATCCTCAATTCGGCGGTGCCCTTCCTCGATGACCAGGGTCTGTTGCAGGGCGCCATTGCGGTGATCCAGGACGTCAGCGAGCAGCGCCGCCGCGACCTTGAAATCCGCATTCGTACCCGTGCGGTGGAGGCCAGCGTCAACGCCATCATCATCACCGACAACGAGCAGGCGGATCAGCCGATCGTCTACGTCAATCCGGCATTCGAGCGCATCACCGGCTACCGCAGCGAGGAAGTGCTGGGACGTAATTGCCGCTTCCTGCAGGGCGAACAGCAGGGTCAGCCGGCACTGAACACTATCCGCCGGGCGCTACGCGGCCAGGAGGAGGGCGCGGCGATCCTGCGCAACTATCGCAAGGACGGCTCGGCCTTCTGGAACGACCTCAAGGTGGCGCCGGTGGTCAACGACCGCGGCAAGGTCAGCCACTTCGTCGGCATCCTCCACGACATCACCGAGGCCAAGCGCTATCAGGAGGAACTGGAACACCAGGCCAACCACGACAGCCTCACCGGATTGCCCAACCGCAACCTGCTCAACGACCGGATTCACCAGGCTATCGCCCTCGCCAGTCGCAACCAGAGCCAGTTTTCCCTGGTCTTCATGGACCTGGATCACTTCAAGGTGGTCAACGACAGCCTCGGGCACAACGCCGGCGACCGGTTGCTGGTGCAGATGGCCACGCGCCTGCAGGGCGTTGCCCGGGAAATCGACACAGTGGCGCGCCTGGGCGGCGACGAGTTCGTCATCCTGCTGGCCGACAGCGGCTCGTTTGCCGGGCGTATCGGCTGGTTGGAACGGCTCAAGGAACAGATTGCCACCCCGCTGATGCTGGACGGTCAGGAGCTGGTGGTCAGTTGCAGCATTGGCTTCTGCTGCTTCCCCGACGATGGCAGGGATGTCGGTACCCTGCTGCGCAACGCCGACACCGCCATGTACCAGGCCAAGCATCAGGGGCGTAATCGCATCTGCGCCTTCACCCCGCAGATGAACGAGCAAATGCAGCGCCGCCTGTTGCTGGAGCAGGAAATTCGCCATGCCCTGCACCACGACGAGTTCCGCCTGGTCTTCCAGCCGCAGCTGGACCTGCAGAGTGGGCGTCTCTGTGGTTTCGAGGCGTTGGTGCGTTGGCAGCGCAAGGACAGGCTGGTGGCGCCCGACGAGTTCATTCCACTGGCCGAAGAAACCGGACAGATCGTCGGCATCGACTTCCATGTCTTCGACGCCGCCTGCCGCCAGCTGTATGCCTGGAAAGATGCACTGCAGGGTCCGAGCATGTCGGTTAACTTCTCTGCCATCAGCTTCATGGCGCACGACTTCATCGAGCGGGTGCAGCAGATCATCGACCGGCACGGCGTAGCCCCCGAGCGACTCAAGCTGGAAGTGACCGAGTCGATGCTGATGACCAATACCGACGCGGTGCTGGCCAAAATGCAGGCGCTCAGCGCCCTGGGGATTCGTTTTTCGATCGATGATTTCGGCACAGGTTACTCGTCGCTCGGTTATTTGAAGCGCTTTCCCTTCAGCGAACTGAAGATCGATCGCAGCTTCGTCAGCGATGTTCATCTGGATCCGGACAGCGCCTCGCTGGCCCGCTCGATGATTTCCATCGGCCATAACCTGGGCCTCAAGGTGATCGCCGAGGGCGTGGAGACGCCAGAGCAGCTCGGTTTCCTGCGTCACGCCGGCTGCGATGAATTGCAGGGCTACTACTATTCGCCGCCGCTGCCCCCGGCGGCCTGTCTGGCGTTTCTCCAAGCGGACTCGGTCTTGCGCTTACCCGGCGATATCCTCGATGGCCGTGAGCAGTGCCTGCTGCTGATCGACGACGACCCCGGTATCCTCAAGGCCTTGCAGCGCGAGTTGCGTCTGGAGAACTACCTGATACTGACCGCCGGCAGTTGCGCCGAGGCACTGCCGCTGCTGGCGATCCATGCGGTGGATGTGGTGCTGACCGATATGCGCCTGGCCGACATCAACGGTCTGGATTTTCTGCGGCGGATCAAGGGCCTCTACCCGGATATCATCCGCATGGTGTTGAGCGGCTCCAGCGAGGTCAACAGCATCCTTAAGGCGGTCAATGAGGGGGTGATTTATCGTTTCCTCACCAAGCCCTGGTCGGCCGACGATCTGCGCGGCCAGTTGCGCGAAGCCTTCCGCCAGCGCCATCTGGAGCAGGAGAACCAGCGGCTGCACCAGCAAGTGCTGGGGCTCGCGAGCGTTTGAGCGTTACTGCACGGCTATGCAGTGAGTCATCAGGCTCGCACCTGACCCTGTGGCGACGAGCCAGGCCGCGGGTCAATTGCGCTGCTTGCGGTTGACGGTCTGCGCGGCTTTCAGCACATCACTGCCGATCTGGACCTCGAACTGCTGCCACACCGGGCGCATGGCTTGGCGCCAGGCCTCACGTTGTTGTTCATCGAGGGTGATCAGCCGGCTGCGGCCCGAGGCTTCGATCCGCTGCCGATCCGCCTGGTTGGCGGCCTCGGCCTGACGATTCACCTCATAGGTCACCTCGTCGATGATGCCTTCCAGTTCGCTGCGGATCCGATGGGGGATGGCGTACCAGAAGCGTGGGTTGCTCACCAGCATGTAGTCGAGCACGCCGTGATTGGTCTCGGTGATAAATGGTTGAACGCTGTGCAATTGCTTGCTGTAGATGTTCGACCAGGGGTTTTCCGCGCCCTGCACCTTGGCGTTCTTCAGCGCGTCGAAAACCTCGGCGAACGGTAGAACCTGCGCGCTGGCATGCAGCTGCTGGAACTGCGCCTCGAGCACGCTGGAGGGCTGAATACGGAAGCTCAAGCCCGCCGCATCGCCTGGCATCAGCAGCGCCTTGCTCGCCGACAACTGCTTCATGCCGTTGTGCCAATAGGCCAGGCCGACGATGTCGTGATCCTCCATGGCGCGCAACAGTTGGCGGCCCTTGGCACGTTTCTGAAAACGGTTGACCGCGTCCAGGTCGTCGAACAGGAAGGGCAGATCGAAGATCTGCAGTTGCTTGGTGTATTTCTCGAATTTGGCCAATGAGGGCGCCAGCAGTTGTACCTCGCCGTTGCGTAGTGCTTGCAGTTCGTCGGCGTCGCCATACAGCGAGGAGTTAGGGTAAACCTCGACCTTGACCTGGCCGCCCAGGCGTTCTTCGACCAGTCGTTTGAACAGCAGGGCGCCCTGGCCCTTGGGCGTAGTCTCGGCGACCACATGGGCGAACTTGATCAGGATGGGGCTTTGCGTTTGCGCGCCGTGGGCGCTGGCAGAACTGAGCACCAGGGCGCAGGCGGCCATGGCGAGAATCGACTTGAACATCGGACTGTCCCTTCTTGTTATTGATCGGCCTGCACCTTACAGACGCCTGCCAGCGAGGCATCCGTGGCTAGAGCGACGCTTGGTGTGCCGCCCTGTATCGCAATGCCTGTGCCAACCGTGCGGCTGGAGCTCAGCACTGGCATCGTCGGCGCGAGCCTGTGATCCAGTTCGCATGAGCTGGCGGTTTTCCGCCTTTTCGGCGTGCGGATGAGCGGCTATTCGCCAGTTTCGCCGTAAATGAGTGCGCCTTCAGCGCCTCTCACGTGACCACCGGTCGAACATCCTGCGCCGATGGCAGCTATACCAGTTGTTACAACCGGTGCAGCGCGAGTTGCCCTCATCGCAGGAGTCAGCATGTCAAAAGTCGCCATTGTTACCGGCGCCTCACGGGGTATTGGCGCCAGTATCGCCAAACGCCTGGCCGCCGACGGCATCAGCGTGGTGGTCAACTACACCGCACGGCCAGCGGATGCCGAGCGGGTGGTGCGCGATATCATTGACGCGGGCGGCCAGGCCTATGCCGTGCTGGCCGACATCAGCGACTCGGTGGCGGTCGAAGCCCTGTTCGACCAGGCCGAGGTGAAGTTCGGCGGTATCGATATCCTGATCAACAACGCCGGGGTCATCCAGCCCGGCATGGTCAACCTGGCCGACAGCGACGATGCGCTGTACCAGAAAATCTTCGCGATCAACACCAAGGGCACCTTCAATACCCTGCGCCTGGCGGCCAGACACCTGCGCGACGGTGGGCGCATCGTCAATTTCTCCACCAGCGTGGTGGGCCTGGCGCTGCCGGGTTATTCCGTGTATGCCGCGTCCAAGGCCGCGGTGGAGAGCTTCACCGCGATCTTCGCCAAGGAGCTGCGTGGTCGTAATATCTGCGTCAACGCGATAGCTCCCGGGCCCACCGCGACCGAGCTGTTCCTCGGCGGAAAAACCAGCGAGCAGGTCGAGCGCCTGGCCAGGCAACCGCCGCTGGAGCGCCTGGGTACACCCGAGGATATCGCCAATGTTGTGGCCTTTCTGGTCAGCGAGCAGGGGGGCTGGGTCAACGGCCAGACGCTGCGGGTCAACGGCGGCATCGTCTAGCCGAGCAGCTACTATCCCCTGGTTTTGCCGACGGCGCGCCACGCCACAAACAGGATGAAGGCGAACAGCAGGGTGACGCTCAGCAGCGTCCAACTGGTGAAGGAGACACCGAGGATGGCATAGTCGTTTTGCCCACAAACGCCAGCACTCATGAATATACCGGGCAGGTACTCATGCAAGGGGAGATAGAAGGCATAGAAGGGGAAGGGCGAGCAGCTGAAACTTTCCATGATGCCGGTCTCGATCAGCACCAGATGACTATTGTCGAACACAGCCATAAACCCCGCCGCCAGCAACAGCGGCCAGAGTATCAGGGTCAACCAGCGTTGCCCGACTGCCTCCGCGGCGACTATAAACAGGCTGAGCACCCCACCCAGCAACAGCCACAAGCGAATCTGCACGCACAGTGTGCAAGGCTCCCAGGCGAACAGATGCTGCATGAGCAAGGCACCGCCAAGCATGGCGAAACAAGCAATGGCAATGATTGAAAGCAGCGGAATAATGGATTTCTGACGAGTCATTTGAATTTCCGTTGGGGGCTGGGCAATGGCTTGAAGCAGTTGCTGAGTCGCTGTGTCATCAGGACAGACAACTGTTGTCACCGTGTTTTCTGCTCACGGCTGTGATCGTTCAATGGTGCCGGGGTTCCTACAGTGGGGCCACAGTGGGAGGTCAAGCAGGTGGCACAAAAGGTCCTGATCACTTTATATAATTTTGAACCCCAAGTCGGGTCGGAAACCGTGAAGCATTTTCCATCAAAGACAACCCGGACTCTTGCAGTGCATCATTCTGATTGGGACTTAAGCGGCTGTTGGCACGATACAGGATGTCGCAAGCATTCTCGGCTTGCGGCAATGTGCGTGCACGAAGCGCTGGTTAGCAAGTCAGCAGAGTGACGCCGTGATCGAGCACGTGTCACTCAAATCCACCGCCATCGAGGTGCACAAAAACCGGTGAACCCCGTGCCCGCCGATCAGAAAAATGGATACCGCCCAAAAAACTGAATAAGAATAAAGGCTTGACGCAGTTTCTATTGAGCCTATAATCCGCACCTCTTCAGGCGCACGCCTCTCTGCAAAACTCTTGTAAAACAAGAAGTTAGCGTAAAAAGAGGGGTTGCAAAACAGTGTAAGCTGTGTAGAATGCGCCGGGCTGACAAGGTGGTGGTTTGGGCTTGTCGGTGATTCGGTCGAGGTGATCGGAAGCGGTAAAAGAGGTGGTTGACAGCGGTTTGAAACGCTGTAGAATTCGCCTCCCGCTGACGAGATGCCAGAAGCTGATCGGAGGCGCAAGCGGTTGAGTAGAAAAGTTTTCTTCGGAAAAGAACTTCGAAAAACAACTTGACGGAAAGATGAGGTGCTGTAGAATGCGCGCCTCGGTTGAGACGAAAGACTCAGCCGCTGCTCTTTAACAACTGAATCAAGCAATTCGTGTGGGTGCTTGTGAGGTAAGACTGCTAGTCGCAAGATTATCAGCATCACAAGTAACACTCGTTAATTTGAGAGTTTTTTGTCGATTGCTGAGCCAAGTTTAGGG
>NZ_FOWX01000042.1 GCF_900115555.1 Pseudomonas borbori | reverse complement strand
GTAAGCGCTCCATAAACCCCACCTCCCACTGGTGGGGTTTTGCGTTTTACAGTGACGTCGTTGGCTTGCTGCTCCACGGCAGCAGCGCTTCGTAGCCTTCAACGCTGTTGATCAGCGGCAGGCGCTCGAGGACATGACGCAGCCAGGCATAAGGCTCCCAGCCGTTGGCCTTGGCGGTTTCGATCAGGCTGTAGAGTTGGGCGCTGGCGGTTGCACCTTTGGGCGTGTCGCTGAACAGCCAGTTTTTGCGGCCGATGAC
Organism: Pseudomonas borbori; assembly: GCF_900115555.1. Taxonomy (GTDB): domain Bacteria; phylum Pseudomonadota; class Gammaproteobacteria; order Pseudomonadales; family Pseudomonadaceae; genus Aquipseudomonas; species Aquipseudomonas borbori. The sequence goes on along the minus strand of NZ_FOWX01000042.1, from coordinate 28,781 downwards.
GAAGGGCCGGATGGCCCGCTCGGCTGCATTGTTGTCGATCGGCAGGTGGCCGGCCTCGATGTAGCGTTCGAGTCGGCTCCAGTTGCTCGCCAGGTAGTTCACTGCTTTGCCCAGGGCGTTCTGCGCCGTGACCTGCAGCTGGGTTTTCTCCAGCCAGGCTTTGAGCTGGGCGAGCAACGGCAGGCCGTGCTGCTGGCGGCCCCGGTAGCGCTGTTCATCGCTGGCATCCTTGAGTTCAGGTGCGCCACCTGCATGCGCCAGTAGATGCCGCCGATCAGCAAGCCTTCCTCGCTCCAGTCGGGGAACTGAAACGCCTCGCCAAGGGCAAAGGTCAGCGGCACGAAGACATGCAGCGTCTTGCCCTGCTGCCCGCGCCAAGCACGGATAAACGCGGTGAGCTGGCTGTAGCCACCGTCGTAACCCTCGGCCTTGATTTGCGCCAACAGCGCCTTGGCACTACGCCGCTGTTGCCGGGACGCAACGAGTCGGCCTTCAGCGCCTGCTCCAGCGTGGCGTGAAAAGCACTCAGCTTGTTGAAGATCGCCCTGCGCAGGTACACCGGCTGCTTGACCTCCGGTGCCCTGATCCACTTGCGGATCGTGTTGCGCGCCAACCCGGTGCGCTTGGCTATCTCATGCAACGACAGCTTGTCGCGGAAATACATCCGGCGAATTTTGCCCATCATTTCCATACTGATCACCCTGTGTTCTCCTGCTCAAAAATTGAGCAGGAGCAGTTGAACACCTGGGTCAGTTTTCGGTCGGCAGAACAGCCTCTACTGGGTCAGTTTTCGGTCAGCGGCAACAGATAGGCTCAGAATTATCGGTATTCGTGCTAATAACGAGTTTTTTGAGGAAGATTTCAAGCCCTGACGCATGCCGAAAAAGTGATTGACTGAACAATGTACGCTACGATACCGTACTCGTAATTCGTAATTCGTAATTCGTAATTCGTGGCGTGGGTTGCTGTGGGCAATACTAATAAAAGAGAGGGTGGTGCAATGAGAACAATAAAACTCTTAAACCTTGTCAGTGACCGGACTGTCTGCCCTGGTGCTGGCTGTCGAATTCAATTTGGGTGAAGTCAGTGGCCAGTTCGATTCGTCACTCTCGATCGGCGCAACTTGGTCAATGGCGTCTCCCGATAATGATCGGTGGCAGCGGGGCTGCTGTGAGTGACGATGGTCGGCTCAACTTCAAGAAGGGCGATCTGGTTTCCAATAGCTTCAGGGGCGTGCATGACCTCCAGCTAACCTGAGGCAATAGCGGTGCTTTCGTTCGCGGTAACTACTAATATGACTTCGAGTTGATGGACTGGAGTCGTGAGTTGTGCGGCATCGACAATAGCGGTCGGCTTCAGGCAGCCAAGGCGTCAGGAGGTCAAAACTCTCGATGCTTTCGTCTACCACAACTACCAGGTGAATGATATGCCGGGTAGCGCCCGACTGTGTAAGCAGTGTAAGCAGGTAGTAAGTTAGGGCGAGAGTACATTTATCCCAAGCTCGATGAATGCCACCAATCCGGTTAACTTGGCTGCTTTGCGCAGACCTGGCGCCGAAATCAAGGAAGCGTTGATTACTAAAAACATGGCCTTCCTATCCCACACATTTAATGACGCTATCTCTGTCGAGGCCTTTTATCAATTAGGCTGGAGCGAAGTGGTTGTAGATAACTGCGGAACCTTCTTCTCCAGTTCATACTTGGTTGCCAAAGGCTGTAATCGTGCAGTAATTACTGGCGGCAGAGATCTCGATCTCTCAACTCAGGTCTTCATTCCCCGAGTCGATGACCGTGATCCACTTGATAGTGGTCAGTTCGGTCTGGCGCTTAAATGGTATGCCGAAGAGTTCAACAGTACTGAGTTCGGTGCGTACGTCATGAGCTACCATAGCCGAGGACCTAATCTGACGGTCATCAGTGTGGATGGCTCTGCTCCTGTGCCAGGCAATCCTGGGTTGGCTGTCAGCTCAAGATATTTTGTCGACTATCCCGAAGATGTTCGTTTGTATGGCCTAAGTTTCCAGACCAACATTACGGCGACTGGGACTTCATTGGGTGGTGAGATTAGTTATCGACCGAACATGCCGATGCAGATCAACGGCAACGATCTGGTCGGTTCCGCCATGGTGCCTGCGGCTGCTCGTCCAGCGCCGACCAATCCACTGTATTGGACCGGACACGGCTCGCTCATTGCGGGCGGCGAAGTGACCGGTTATGTGCGCAAGCCCTTTACCCAGGCGCAGATGACAGCCGTGCACATCTCCCGCAGGTGCTGGGTGAGGTGGGCTACAGCCACATCGACCAACTGGGTAGCAGCAAGGGTGGGGACATTCGTTTTGGCCGGGATACGGTATTCGGTAGTGGCCCTTCTGCAGCTACTGGCGCATGCCCGCCGACTCAGACAACCAAATGCACCTCGGATGGCTGCTACACCAGTAACTCCTGGGGGCTACCGTGTGCGTGGCAACCTGGAGTACTCCAATGTCTTCATGGGCGTTGCGCTGCCCTCTAGCCTGGTCTTTTCGCATGACGTGAAGGGCTATGGCCCGACCTTTACCGAAGGCAACAAGGCAGTCAGCGTCGGTCTGGACGCCAGTTACAAGAATACCTATTCGGCTGGCATCAGTTACACCGACTTCTTCGGTGGTGATTTCAATACAGCCAGTGACCGTGACTTCCTGTTCGTCAATTTCGGCGTGAATTTCTGAGGGAGCAATAATGAACAAGAACAATATTCCAGTTAAGTTCATCGTGCTGGGTTTCAGCTTGATCGCCAGCAGTGTCATGGCCGCTCTTCCTCAAGCAGAAGCTGATCGCCTGGGAGCAGAACTGACACCTCAAGGGGCGCAGAAGGAAGGTAATGCCAGCGGTACCATTCCAGCCTGGATCGGTGGTCTTGCTGTTAATGCAGGGGCGGTGGAGCGGGGCTTCATGAGCAATCCGATTGCCGATGACAAGCCGCTTTTGTCATTACCTCAGCCAACTATGAATAATACCAGGCCAGTTTGTCCGCTGGTCAGGTTGCGCTGTTGAAGACCTATCCCGTGACTTTCCGCATCCAGGTTTATGAGTCTCGTCGTACTGCTGTTGTACCTGATCATGTCAATGAAGCGACCAAGAACAGTGTCCACAATGTGTCTGCTGTGAATAATTGCAATGGTATCAGTGGTTTTGAGGCGAGTCATTACTACGCTTTTCCAATTCCTCCGCAGGGCGTGGAAGTAATCTGGAACCATATGACCCATTATAAGGGCGGTAGTCTGAAGCGCGACATGGTGCAGGTGTCTTCCTGCCAGAACGGCAACTATTCGCTGGTCAAGTTCAACGATATGTTCTCCTACACCGAAACGGTCGAGGGGCTAATGCATGAGCACATGCAAACCGTGCTGTTCTTCTATAAGCAGAAAGTGCTGAGTCCGTCATGTTTGGCCAGTGGCGTTTTGCTTGCCCATGAAACCATCGACCAAGTCAAGGATTCGCGCCGTGTGTGGCTTTACATCGCTGGCCAGCGCCGTGTTCGCCGGGCTCCACAAGTAGTCTATGACGGCCCTGGTCAGGCGGCTGATGGCCAGCGGTTGGCGGATAACCTTGATCTGTATAACGGTTCGTCGGATCGCTACGACTGGAAGCTTGTCGGCAAGAAGGAAGTGTATATCCCCTACAGCAGCTACAAGCTTGCCTCACCTGAACTAGAATACAGTGACATCTTCAAGGTCGGGCACATTGATCAGGATCTTACCCGTTATGAGCTGCACCGGGTTTGGGAAGTGGTTGCCACGCTCAAGCCAGGTCAGTGGCACGTATATCGCGAGCGTCGTTTTTATGTAGACGAGGACACCTGGCAGATTGCAGCGCAGGACATGTTTGATAGTCGCGGCAACCTGTGGCGGGTGGGGCATATCATGCGGTTTTATGACAAGCAGGTACCCCTCTATGCGGACGAAACGCTATATAACCTGAAGAACCGTCGTTATCTGGCCGTGGGCTTCAGTAACAAGGAGGCGCACGGGCCGATTTTCGGCGAAAATACGTCGGTTAATGATTACTCTCCCGGATCCCTGCGATTGGAAGGTGTGCGTTAAATTGGCATGTGTCAATGCGACCAGTTGCGTGCGGCTGGTCGCCGATATTTGAGGAGTGGTTTCATGGGTTACAATTCCGTATTCAAAGACAGCCTGTTTGATGGCTATGTGGTTGTTATAACTGGCGGTGGCAGTGGCATTGGCCGCTGTACAGCTCATGAAATGAGTGCACTCGGTGCGGCGGTGGCAATTATTGGCCGCAGTAGCGAGAAACTTGAAAAAGTCGCCGAAGAAATTATTGCTGAGGGCGGAAAGGTCAGTTGGCATGTCTGCGATATTCGTGAAGAAGCACAAGTAATTGAAACCATCAATGCGGTGCTGGCGCAGCATGGCAAGATCAGCGGTCTGGTCAACAACGCCGGTGGTCAGTACCGGCAGCCGCTAAAGGATATCAGTACCAAAGGTTTTGAGGCGGTGGTACGCAATAATCTCACCGGTGGTTTTATTTTCATGCGTGAAGTCTACAACCGCTGGATGCGCGATAATGGCGGCGAGATCGTCAATATAATCGCGGATATCTGGAACGGTTGGCCAAATTATGCCCATTCCGGCGCGTCACGTGCGGGGATGTGGAGCCTGACTGAAAGTGCCTCTTCCGAATGGGCGCCATCTGGCGTCAGAGTCAATGCGGTAGGTGTAGGTGGTGTTGCCAGCAGCGGCTTTGATACCTATACTGCGGAAGCCCAGAAGGAAATTCTAATGTTTCCCAAGCGGATTCCTGCCCAACGTTACGGTACGGTTTCGGAAATCTCTGCGGCTATTACATTCCTGCTGTCACCAGCCGCCGCTTTTATTAGCGGATCATGTATCAGGGTGGATGGCGCCGCACCAAACGCGCGTATCTGTTACATGGATATTGAAGAACACAACAAGTCCATCCCGTTCAATGGTTTTCATCTCGATGAACCGCCACGGCTGCTGATCGAAGGTATTAAAAAAGTATAAACAGACTGTTTGTCTGTCCTTTAAAGATGGTTTGACGTTAGCCGGAACCATATGACTACTTCAGGCCATCCCAAGGGTGAGTTAAACGGCTATCGGTGGTTTGTTTCAGCATCCGCCAGCCTTGCGCCAGGTGCACAGCTGCTTTTGCAATATGGGGAAAGTATCAAGGTCGAAAAAAATGCTTTAGAAAGTCAGCGTGTGAATATGCGTCTGGTGAAACTGTTTTGAGCGAGTCTACTCAGGCCACACCCGGTAAACATGAGCCGTCTGCTCAATATTTACGATTGATAGATAGGTGGAGGAAACCCAATGCGATCCACTGAAAACAATGCCGACATGCCGATGTTGCAGCCCCTTCGCCGGCTTGAGCTGAGTGGTGCGGTCAATTTTCGTGATCTGGGTGGCTACAGCAGTGCGGATGGGCGAAAGATAAAGTGGGGGCAGTTATTCCGTTCGGACTCATTGGCGGAACTGTCGGATGACGACCTCTTTCGTATTGAGCCATTGAAGTTGCGCAGTATTTTTGACTTCCGCCATCAGCATGAGCGTAGCGAAAAGCCGAATCGACTTGGCGCCCACTGGTTGGTAAAAACCCATGCGCTAGGTTTTTATCCACATGGTGCGCAACTTCTGATGGAGCGGGTTAAAAGCCGGGATATTTCATGTCAGGCGGTCAGCCAGATATTCAAGCTCATGTATGGCCGCCTCCCCGTCGATCAGGCCGGCAATTATGCACAGCTGCTGCAACAGCTGATTACCCCCGATGCCTTGCCTGCGTTGATTCATTGCACCAGTGGCAAGGATAGAACCGGTTTTGCCGTGGCCGTGGTCATGCTGGCGCTGGGAGTCGGGCGTGAGACGATCATGGCGGATTATACGCTGACCAACCAGTTCCGGCGTGATCTGACCTTCATGCTGGGTGAGGGCGCCGATCCGGAGGTGGTCAAGGCGGTACAGGCTGCAGAGCCTCAGTATCTTGCCGCTGCCTTCGCGGCGATTGATGGAACCTGGGGCGGCGATGCCGAGTATCTGCGCAAGGGCCTTGGCTTTTCAGTCGATCAGCAGGTGCTATTGCAAAGCCTGCTGTTGGAGTGATGTCCCGTTTCGCCGCAGGCGAACCTGTCTGCGGCCAATAGCCGTTATTTTCCGGTATTTCTGGCGTTATAGATGTTTGCTCCTTTGCGCATTTTTCGGCGGGCAAAGGGCATCAGCGCCCGGTATATGAGCCGGGTTAGCCAGGTCGGCAGGTAGCGTGCGCGCTCCTCGAAGGCTACGCGCGCACGCGGGTGATCCATCAGGTCGGGGTAGGGAAAGGGAAAGCGGTAATGGCGGCGGTCACGCCAAAATTCGATCGCGGCAATATGTTTGACATTCTTGTAGCCGTAATGGGCTGGGGCTACCAGTCGCAGGGGCGCGCCGTGCTCTATGCCCAGGTCGTGGCCGTTGACCCTTTCGGCAAGCAATACATCCGCCGCCAGCAAATCTTCTAGCTGCATGCTGCAGGCGTAACCATCCTGGCCGCGGAACACGACAAAGCCAGCGCCTTCCTCAGGCCTGGCCATGGGTAGTACGATCTGCTGGTAGAAATCGCTGAAGCGCACACCGCTCCAACGTACATCACGGCATGACCAGGTCGTGACGCAGTGAAAATCGGAGACCTGCTGGTGACGCGGTAATTCGGCAAACTCTGCGGCCACGCTCAGCGGGTGCTCGACGTCACCTGCTATGTCCACGCTCACACTGTCAGCGCGATAGGGGAAGCGCTGGGCAAACAGGCCAAGCCCGAAGCGCTCGAGGCTGGGGTACTCGAATTGACCGGGAGGTAAGGGTTTGTGCTCGCTGTTCATCGATCGTTGCCTTTGCTCTGAGGTTGGGCTTTGGCGCGCCGAGGATGGGCAACGCTGGTAATCGCGCTTTCCATCAGACGACGCAGGCGTGACGGGAGTTCTTCGCTGCGATTGATTGCCAGGTAGTTGCTGGCCCAGTAGACCCTTTGCAGTTGCTCGGCATGGGCATCACTGCCGACGCTGAGGCAGATACAGGCTATGCCGCGTGCTCGCGCCTCTTCTATGACCTTGCATGTATCGGCGATCGCATAGTCACCTTCGTACTGGACGTCATAGGGGTAGCCCTCAGAAATCAAAGCCAGCAATTTGAAGGGTGTTCCCGAATGTTTGTCGATTTGCTCTGTGGCATGCCGAATAGCCGCGCCGCAGCGGGTGTAGCCTGCTACCGCGAGATGGCGAAGACGATTATCCAGGTAGGAGCCGAGGGGTTCGTCAAAGCTTTTCAGAGGCTGGAAGCGCACCAGTGTGCGCCCCCAGGAGTTGAATCCATGCAGCGCAACCCGGTCACCGAGCAGGGCAAGCGCCCGGCACAGCTTCCATGCGGCCTGTGCTTGCAGGTCGAACACACTGGAGCCGTCGATGTTGCGCTCCAGTGTGGAACTGGAGTCATCAAGCAGGATCTGTACCCCCAGGTCACGACGTGTTTTTAAGCTGGCCAGGTAAACGCGCGGATCACCGCTGTGTCCGCTGCGCAGGTCGACAGCCAGGCGAATCATCTGGTCTAACGCCAACTCGTCACCCTGGGGCTGGTCGCGGTGGCGGGCAAAACCCAGGCACAGGCTGGCAGGGAACGTTGATAGGCCCGATCCCCGCCAGCCCCGAGCATGCCGGCCGCGAACTGCGGTTCCGCGGCGTGGGCATCCACTTCCTCGACTCTGACCCAGTCCGCTCGGTAACTGTTGCAGGCCTGGTTCCATTCGGGATAGCAGTGGGCGCCAGCCTCTGCCTGCACAAACGCACTGAGAATGGCCACGGAGAGGGTCGAGCGCATGGCCTGGGTAATATTCCGCATCCGCTTGGAGAGGCTCCCGCTGACGATTTCTGAGGAGCCTTCGGCGCCCGAGTTGGCGGCATCCTTGTCCGGAGAGTTTTTCACGTCGAGGACATCGTGCATGAAGCGGGAAAAGAAGCCATCTTTGCCAAATGGCGAGGACAGCAGGCGCCAGAAGGAGCTGCGATTCAGCTGATCGTCGTCTTCCTCGCCATCCTCTTCGAGTTTCTTCAGGGCCGACTCCAGTTGCGTGAGGCGCTGCTCCGACAGGGCTCCGCCAGCAGCGCCCTGAGTGTCGCGGCGCAAGGTTAGCCAAGGTTGTAGGGACCCGTACCAGGCTGGCGGGCTGGATAGTCGTTGATTGCTCCTGGCGATGGCAAGTGTCTGGCTTGCATCCCGTCGCATAGCGCTGCATCCGCGTCAGCAGGCCGGAAGGCAACCGATAGGCAATCAGCGTGCAGCTGCGTTCTACCTCAAGAACCAGATAACGCTGGCGCAAGTCGTAGCGGCCAACGATGCTGCGCATCAGGCTGCTGCCCAGTGAGCCGCCCCATATCAGTGAACCCTGAACCAGAAACTCCAGACGCAGCTCTGCAACCGCATCCTGTGCCGCCAGATAAATGCGTTCGCCGTCGGTGTAGCTGCGCGCGCCCTCCTCGAGCAGATAAGCAATGGCTACCGGCCACCCGACGACGGCCGCAGCAAGCAGGCGCAGCGGGTGAGTTTCAGCGAGCGCTTTGCCCATGTGATTCCTTCTTTGCTCTACGCAGAGGTGCAGTAACCAGGGTCAGCCGAGATAGGTCTTGATGATTTCCTTCAGCCCCCGGCTGATTTCCCTGTCATCGGTCAGGGGCAGCATCATGGCGGCCTTGTCCGCTTCGGCTAGGGCAAGTCCTTAGTTGATCAGGCAGGCGGTATTGACCAGCGTGCGAGTGGATGAAACTTCCGACAACAGGCTGGTGTCCAGTTTGCGAATGGCATTGGCCAGTTTCACCAGGCCGGCAGCGCAGGCATTGCCCGCTCCGTTTTCACGCATGACAATGGCAATTTCATTGTCGGCCGCCGGGTAGCCCATTTCGATCGCGACCATGCGCTGCCGAGTGGACTGTTTCAGGTCTTTCAGGATGCTCTGGTAACCCGGGTTGTGAGACAGGACCAGCATGAAGCTTGGCGGTGCCTTGATCGACTCGCCAGTACGCCCGATATTCAGCACCCGACGATGATCGTCCAGGGGATGAATGACCACCGTTGAATCCGCTCGAGCCTCAACGGCCTCATCCAGATAGCAGATGCCGCCTGCGCGTACGGCACGGGTCAGGGGGCCGGCTACCCAAACCATTTCACCTCCGGTGAGCAGATAACGTCCGACCAGATCAGCAGCGGTGATGTCATCATGGCATGCAATGCTGATCAGTGGCAGCCCGAGGGTGCTTGCCATGTGTTCGACAAAGCGAGTCTTGCCGCAGCCCGTGGGGCCCTTGAGCATCAGCGGTAATTTGCGCCGGTAGGCCGCGGTAAAAACCGCTGTCTCGTTTGCGGTGGGCAGATAATACGGTTGGTCGGCTTCGGCGCGGTTATGCGGGGCGAGTGTCTGGTGCATGGCGTGTTCTCTCGGATGTATTTCGCGGCCTTCCCTCAAGACAGAGCAGACGAACCGTGCGCAATGTCATTGTTCACCAATACCATGTTGGAGCATATTTAGTTCAGCTTAATTGATTTTGGTCAATGGCCTGCCCACCGGGTGACCTGTCTGCCATGATGATTTCAGCACTTTAGCTCTGGGTCACGCGGCGGGTGGTGGACAATCAGTTTTTAAATTTAATAGTATTTAGGCATACCGTAAGCGATGTGAAGAGAATGGCCTGCAACTGCCCGATAGCGGCTGAAAGCACGCCAGAGGCGTTCTTCTCGGGTGCTCGTGGGGATTGGCTCGCGTTGTAATTGAAATCAATTAACAAGGGGGCGTTCGGAGGATACTACTAGTGCTATCAGATCGTCAGGGAGGGGCGTTGATATCAGCGGAAAATACCCATCTGGGTAGTCAAGACCTGGTTCTTTATCGGCTGAGGCTTTTTGATATTCATTGCCTGGGTTGTATACAGCTGGGTCACTGCACCCTATTTCGGACCGACAACACTGCCGGCAGATATTGAAATTCCCTTGCAGTTCAAGATCGGCGTCCGGGCGGTCGAAGTTGGTATGTCGCTTGTGTGGATGTACTTCAACTACACGCAGATCATCAAGCCAATCCGCCAGACAGGCCAGCCTAATACCCTTGGGCTGCTGGGTATCGGCTTTTTCTTTGCGATTTTTTGGGATCCAGCGATGAGCTGGATTCAGCAGGGCTGCGTTTATAACCCCTGCGCCGTCAGCATGGGCTTCCTGTCTGCTGAGATTCCCGGTTGGCTAAGTCCGCGGGCGCATTTGCTGCTGGAACCCTTGGTTGCATGGACGGGGGGTATCCAGACTTTCTGATCTGGGGCTGCCTGGTCGGGCTTGCGGCGATGCGCTTTGTCAAAGCCAGGTTGCCATCCATTTCCAATGTCAAGCTGGCCATTGCAGGCATCCTTGCCACCATGCTGTTTGATATTGTGCTGGAGATACTTCTGATTCGGGTTACCGGGCTTTATGCTTATCTGGGTGCCATTCGCTCACTGAGTCTGTTTGGCGGGCACTGGTATCAGTTCCCCATCTATGAGAGGATCCTGTTTGGTGGCTGGTGGGGCCTGTGCACGGTCTTGCTCTACTTCAAGGATGACAAGGGCCTGACCTGGGTAGAGCGTGGTGTCGAGAAGATCGACATCTGCAAGCGCTCCAACGTCCTCAAAGGCATGGTGCGTGCCATTGCCGTGATCGGTTTCTGCCAGGTGGTCGAACTGACCATCTATGTACTGCCGATGCCGCTGATCACCGCCAATGGCGACGCCTTCCCCGACGACCTGCCCGTCTTCTTCACCGTTGGCAGCGGCATGTGCGGACCGGACACCGGCCTGGCTTGCCCAAGACCTGACTTGCCGATCATGCGCCGTAATGACCTTGAGAAGTTCTCCAATACGCCTCAGGTCTCCCATGAGCAGGCGATGGAGCGTATCGAGGCGCAGACTGCCCAGTAAATAGTCCCAGTAGCAGAGGCATCAGGTGGTTCATGTCACCTGCTGCCTGTAGTTACTCGCTTTGCAGAGCATTCCGAAACCATGGAGAGAGTCAGTATGTCGGTTACGCAAAATACCTTTGGGCACTTTATTCAGTATGCCAACGAGAAGAATCAGCCCCAGCAGTTGTGCATGGTTTTTTGTCGATCCTCCCTGCAGGATGAAGATTACCGCTCGGATCGTCCCATTACCCTGAAGCCGCTTATGTGCCTGGATCGGTCGCCACGGCATCTGGACAGTTTCGAGGCCTTGTGCGGCGATACTGCATTGGCGGGTATCGAATGGGATGTGTTGTGTATGACCGCGTTGGTGGGTCAAGCTGGCGTAATGCCTACTGCCATTAATATCCACAAACGCTTTGACCTGATGATAGGGCTGATCAGCCAGGGCAAGGCGGATAAGCTGGTGATGTTCGACCGCAATGGCCGCCAGGTAATCCTCGTCTCCTGATACTGGCGTTTGCGCCATTTCCCCCATTGCTTTGCTGCGCCACCATTAAAGCATCCAGCCCCCAAGACTCGCCTGCTTGCTGCAGGCTCCAGTCAAAAACGCACCAACTCTTGACTTGAGTCAATTTATCTTCCTGTCGTATGTGTAAACATCGTATGCAACAAGACCAGTTCTGCTTTCTGTGCGGAGCTGAGTGGGTATTGCTGCCCGTATCGATATGTCTGGTGGGAGGGGGTTAGTTGAAAAGCCGGCGAGTGAAAGACATAGAAGCATACCGAAATCCCTTGGCAGCCGAGTGGCGGCAGGAGACGGTCGAGTACGTCAAGATGGCGGCAACGCCCATGGCCATGCAGCCAACGGCTTATATCCGCAATTCCAGGGCAAATATGCTGCATGGTCAGGTGAGCGAGCTACAGGTGGCCAGTGTGCATGATGGCGAAACTCTGGCGCTGGCCTTGAGCTGGGAGGGGGTCGCCCCGCCGGGACGGGACTTTCCCGATGCCGTAGCGGTGACTTTTCCCGTCAGGGGCAACCCGATTCTGATGCTGATGGGGTCGAAAAATGACTCGATACACATCCTCCAGTGGAAGGCCGGCAAGGGTGTGCGCTCCCTGCTGGCCAATGGCATTGGCCTGTCCGACAAGGGACCTGAGCTGAAGATTGCATCCCGCGCCGAGGAGGACGGCAAGCGCTGGCGGGTGGTTATTACCCGGGTGCTGGGGCAGGGGGCCAATGTGGCGCCGGTAGTTCCCGGCCATGAAACCAAGATCGGATTTGCTGTGTGGTCCGGCATCAACGATGAGCGTGCCGGGCTGAAGTCCTTCTCGCTTGACTGGATTCCCTTTGCTGTGGACGCCTAGCGGGAGGTTGATATGAGCAAGAAACAAGTCGCAATGGTTATGGATCTGAACAAGTGTATTGGTTGCCACACCTGTTCAATTGCCTGTAAGACCCTGTGGACCCGCCGTGAAGGCATGAAACACATGTGGTGGAACACCGTGAATACTCAGCCGGGCGAGGGTTCACCGCATGGTTGGGAAAACATGGGCGGTGGTTTTCGCGATGGCGAGCCGCAGCGGGGGTTCCGGCCCAGTGAAGCTGATTTCGGCACGGCCTGGGACTTCAATCATGATGAGGTTTTTCACGGTGGTAATGAAGATGCTTTCCTGCACGCCAACTACGGTGAATGGAACAGTGGCGAGAACTGGAAAGGCCCGAACTGGGACGAGGATCTTGGCGGCGGCGAGTACCCCAACAGCTACTACTTTTACCTCCCGCGCATTTGCAATCACTGCACGCACCCGGCTTGTCTTGAGGCCTGTCCACGCAAGGCCATTGAGAAGCGCGAGGAAGACGGCATCGTCCTGATCAATGAAGACCGTTGCAGTGGCTACCGTTTTTGCCAGGAAGCCTGTCCGTACAAGAAGATCTATTTCAACGAGACGCTGGAAGTTTCGCAGAAGTGCATCTTCTGCTTTCCGCGCATCGATGAGGGCGTCACTACCGCCTGTTCGCGCCAGTGTCCGGGGCGAGTGCGTTTTGTCGGCTACCTTGATGACCCTGATGGTCCGATATACAAGCTGGTTCACGAGCACAAGGTTGCACTGCCGCTGCATGCGGAATATGGCACTCAGCCCAACGTGTTTTATGTGCCGCCCATGTCCTCGCCGAAGATGGATGCCGAGGGCAACCCCACCGATGAATCACGCATTCCCCTCGAGTACCTGGAGTCCTTGTTCGGCCCGCGGGTGAAGGAGGTGCTGGACAAGATAGAAAGTGAGCGTCAGCGCGTTGCCAGTGGCGAGGAGTCCGAGTTGATGGATTTGCTTATCTCGCGCAAGTGGCTGGATATGTTCGGTCCCTTTACCAAGCACCCACGGGATGTAGTCAGCGCGAGTCCGGTACGTATTGTTGATCCAGCCCAGACTGCCAAGGTCGATGTGGTGCGGATCATGGATATAAGGAGCAAGTCATGAGCGTTGATTTCGACCGCCGTGGTTTTCTCAAGGCGTTTGCCGCGGTTTCCGGCTCGCTGGCAATGCCAAGTTTCGTTGCCCGGGCCGCAGACAGCATTGCCAACCTGGTTGAGGGCGCCATTCCGCAGTACGAATCCTGGAAGGACATTTATCGCAACCAGTGGTCCTGGGACAAGGTGGTCAGGAGCACCCACCATCTCAACTGCTGGACGCAGGCGCATTGCGCCTGGGATGTGTACGTCAAGGACGGACTGGTGTTTCGTGAAGAGCAGGCCGGTGAATACGAGCAGGTCAATGCGGCCCTGCCTGACTTCAATCCGCGCGGCTGCCAGAAGGGCGGCTGTTTCAGTCACCGCATGTACGACGATACCCGCATCACCCATCCGCTGCGCCGGGTTGGCCCGCGTGGCAGTGGCAAGTGGGAACGGGTGTCATGGGATGAAGCGCTGGATGACATCGCCGACACCTACCTGGACGTCACGGTAGAGGAGGGTACGGACCGGACGGTATGGGATCTAGGGCCAGGTATCGACCTGGGGGTGTCGAGTGCCGCGCAAGGTCGTTTCAGCATGCTCACTCAGTCCATCGGTCTGGATATGGATGGCGAGATCGGCGACTCCCGGCGCGGCACCCTGGAGACCTTCGGCAAGATTCAGTTTGAGCGCTCTGCCGATGACTACTTCAACTCCGATCTGATCCTTTTCTGGGGCGGTAACCCGGTTCAAACGCAGATTCCCCAGGCGCATTTTTATATCGGTGCCAAGTATCGGGGTACCCGGATCATCTCGATTGCCCCGGACATGAACCCCTCGGCAACCAAGGCGGATTTGTGGATTTCCCTGCGGCCGGGAACCGACGGAGCCCTGGCCCTGGGGGTTTGCCATCTGATCGTCGAGCAAGGCAAGGTCAAGGAAGACTTTGTCATTGAACAGACCGATTTGCCCCTGCTGGTACGTAGCGATACGGACGAGTTTCTGCATCAGGGCGACCTTCAGGAGGGTGGGCGTGACGACCACTTTGTACTCTGGGATCTGGTCAGCGACAGTGCGCAGATTGCCCCCTTCCGCTCGCTCAAACTGGAGGCGCTCAAGCCCCAGTTGGACGCTCGGAAAACAGTACGTTTGAAGGATGGGCAGGAGATCGAAGTGCGCACCGCCTTCTCGCGGTTGAGGGAGCGCCTGCAAGCCTACACGCCGGCGGCCGTTGCGGAAATTTGTGGTGTCAGCGAGAAAATGGTTCAGCGCTTGACCGATGAGATCACCCGCGCCAAGGCCGTGTCCAGTATCGCCCAGACCACCATGTGCAAGTTCTATCACGGCAACCTGATGGAGCGCAGCGTGGCCATGATCTTTTCCCTGACCGGCAACATGGGACGCAAGGGCGCAGGTTTTGCCGGCTTCCCCCTGTTGACGCCGGACGGCGGTGACAAATTCCAGTTAACGCCGAGCATGAAGGAGGCGAAGAACGTCTTTGCTGCCCTCGAGCCGATGATTACCAAGCGCCTGGCTGATGGCGACAGCATGGAAATGATTGTGCTGGATCTCGGGCACTTGATGACCGAGCCCGGTAACCCTTTGATCAGGTTGCCCGTCTGGACATCGGGAACCCTGTTCTGGCAGGTGCATGGCGGTATAAACGAGCACTCCAAGGATCCGGAACTGGCGGAAAAGTGGAATCTCAAGCTCAAACGCCCCATTTATTCCTATCTGGAAGAGGCCCTCGATAAAAAGTGGCAGCCGCTGCATCCGCCGGCCAATCATGAGCCGCGGATCATGATCTCCATGGTCAGTAACGTCATGAAGCGGATGCGCGGTAGCGAAAAACTGCTCGAGGTGTTGTGGCCTAAGTTGAAGAAAATCGTGGTGATGGACTGGCGGATCAATTCGACCGGTCGTTACGCCGACTACATTTTGCCCGTTGCGCCCTGGTATGAGCGCACCAGCCTCAAGTGGGTCACGCCGCTGTCGCCCTACCTGACCACCACCGATGCGGCGACCAAGCCGCTGGGTGAGTCGAGGAGTGATTGGGGCGTCGTGGTCATGCTGGCCAAGCACATTCAGAAGCGTGCCAGGGTGCGGGGTATTACCACGGTCAAGAGTCCGCAGGGGCTGGATGTGCACCTGCATACCCTTTACGACGACCTGACCATGCAGGGTGAGTTCAAGGAAGATGATGACGACAAGGTCGCCAAGGCGATCTATGACCTGTCGGAGACGCACAAGAAACAGTCCTGGGAAGAGACCAAGAAGAAGGGCTTCGCGCGCTTCGAGCAGCTGCCGCATGAGCCCAGTTCCATCGGCAATATGTGCGACTTCCCCGAAGATGACACCATCGTGCCGCTGACCTACCACGTCCGGGACAAGGTGCCGTGGCCAACGGCAACCCGGCGTATCCAGTTCTACATCGATCATCCGTTCTACCGTGAACTCGATGAAGCGCTGCCGCGTTACAAGGCGCCGCCGAAAATGGGTGGCGATTACCCGCTGATGATGACCGGCGGCAAAACCCGCTGGAGTATCCATTCCACCTGGCGTGACAGCGAGCTGATGTTGCGCTTGCATCGTCCTGACCCGGCGATCCTGATCTCCATCCAGGATGCGAAAAGTCGAGGCATTGAGGATGGCGACTGGGTCAGGGTGTTCAATGACGTAGGCTCGTTCAATGCGCGGGCCCAGGTCACGCCGAGTATGCGCCCGGGACAATCGCTGATGTTCCATGCCTGGGAAAATTATCAGTTCCCCGGCAAGGGGAATATGAACAGTGTTTCCCCCTCGCCGCTGAACCCGGTGGAGCTGGCCGGCGGTCATCCGCATTTGAAGGCGGGTGTATTGATGGGCCAGGCGTCCATGTATGACCGCGACACCCGCATTGATATCGTTAAGATACCGGCGAGGGCGAAAGCATGAACAAGGATCTGTACGGGAACCTGAGCGATGCCAAGAGCCGCAGCGAGACCTATGGCAGGCTTGCCCAGGTGTTTCGCTACCCTGAGGAGGGCGTGGTTGGCGTACTGACCGGAGCGGAATATATCGATGCATTCGATCCCGCGGTCAGCAAAAAAGCCTGCTCTCTGCGCGGGCATACCTATATGAACGATGTGCATCCGACGGCGGTGTACGAAGAGCTGCTGCGTTTTTACCAGTTCTTCGGGCTGGCGCGCGCAGCCGATGCATTGCTGCCGGATCACCTCGCGGTGGAACTGGAGTTCATGCAGTTCCTGTGTGGCCTGGAACACCAGGCCACTGCACGAGGCGAGTCAATCCAGTCCCTGATGCGGGCCCAACGCGATTTTCTTCAGCGCCACCTGTCGGTCATCGCACGCGGCATGCGAGCCAATCTGCACAGCGATTCAAGCGCTTGCCAGGCCTTGGTCGAATTTTGTAACGAGCTCATCGACGGCGACTTGCAGCGACTGCAAGAGGTTGTCGGTGTCGAAGCCGCGTGAGCACCGATTCCCTTGCAATTGATGGAGGGCGTGATGCCTGAATTGCATTTCGAGAACCAGCTGTATCGGGTGGATGATTTTGACTCGGTGCTCAATACCCTGCTGAAGCACGGCCATGCGATCCCCAACTTCTGTCGCAGTGGGTATTGTCACTCCTGCATGTTGAAGGCGGAGGAGGGTATTCCCCTGCCTTTTTCCCAGATTGGCCTGGCCGATGAGCTGGTCGCGGAGAACCACTTCCTCAGCTGTCAGTGTGCGGTCTATGCGCCCATGACCATCCGGCGTCCGGACAAGGACAAGCGCCCCCGCTTTGTCGCCCGGGTGCAGGACAAGCGCGCACTGTCGGATACGCTAATCCGCCTGACGTTGAACCCGGAGCACGACTTCGTTTACCAGGCCGGCCAGTACACCACGCTGATCAACCACGATGGGCTGGTGGGAGACTTTCCGATCGCCAGTGTCCATGGCGACGACCCCTACATGCAGGTTGATGTGTACCGGGATACGCCCAATGCGCTAACCGGCTATCTGTGTGACGAGCTGGAAGTGGGTGACGCGGTGGAGATCATGACCGCCTTGGGCGATGCCTATTACAGCGAAATGATGAAAGACCGGGGGCTGGCGATTGTGGCAGCGGGGACGGGGCTTTCGTCTGCCCGCAGCGCCATTCGCAAGGCGATCAGTGCCGGGCATGCAAGCGAAATGCGCGTCTTGTGCCTGACTCCGAACGACATGGCGCACCCGCTGTGCGAAGAGCTGGAGCAGCTCGGCAAGACGAGTGCATGGCTCAGTTGTGCGTTTGCGCCTCAGGCATCTGACAGCCAGCTTGGTTGGGCGATGGATGCGCTTGAATCCTGGGCAGCAATGGCTAAAGAGCCGTGGCGAAGTCTGCTGGTTATGTCGGACTCGCCAACCTTTGCCCGGGCGCTGGCCGCCAGCATGGGCGAGCAGCGTTATGCGGTGCGTTGCTCAACCGAGTGACGGCAGCAACTGTCTGCAAATAACTCTCGTTGCTGCGCCGGGCCGATGCCCGCCGTGTAGCCATGATCAATCTGGAGCTTGCAATGAAGTTTATTGTTATCGGTGGTGGTCCTGCGGGCTGCGCTGCGGCCTATACCCTGGGTAAAGAGGGGCATCAGGTCAGTTTGTTCGAGGCGAGCGACTGTGTGGGGGGGCGAACCAAGCAGCTCAAGCGCGATGGGTTCAATCTGGCAACCGGAGCCCTGTTCTTGATGGGCGGCATCTATCCGCGTACGTCGGCGCTGCTGAAGGAAATGGGTTGTGACAAACAACCCATTCCCTGGGGCGGAGCGTCCGAGTTGATGGATAAGGATGACGCCCGTTACCCGGTCAGTTTCGTATCCCTAAGCAGCTATCTGCGCATTCCGGTGATGACGGTGGCCGATAAGGTCAAGGTGGTCATGACCGCTATCAAGCTTCACTTGAGTCAGGGTGCCAAGAACCCCTTCGATGGCAGTGATCTGGCCAGATATGATCGGGGTGAAAACCTAGAGGATTGGTCACGGAAAAACCTCGGCACCCGCGCTTATGAATACATGATTCGACCGCTGATGGATTTCTTGTACGCCGTGCCGGCGAGTTGGCTGTCGACCCCGTTTCCGCTGGCAATAATCCAGCAGGCGCACAAGATGCGACTGTCGGTACCGCCGGAGGGCGTTGGCCAGGTCAGCAGCTGGTTTGTGCAGCATAGCCAGGGGCTGCGGCTGCACTTGTCCGCGCCAGTGGTCAGGGTCGAGAAAACCGCTTCAGGGTTCAGTGTGCATGCAGCGGGTGAGGTGCATGAGGCGGATGGCCTGGTGGTCGCCACCGAGGCATTCGTTGCCGCAGAGTTGCTCAAAGAACTCATCTCCGCAGAGACTGCTCGCAAACTCAACGGGACGCCCTATACCAACTATGCCCATGTTGCCATTGCCTATGAAAAGAACCCCTGGCCAGACTATCCGGTGGATCTTGTGCTGCCAGTGGGGGCCGGGGAAACCCGCAATGTCGGCGCTATTGTGCTGCATAGTCGACGCAACCCTTCATCCGTTCCTGCCGGAGGTGAAGTGGCGGGCGTGTATTTCAATACGCCGCCGCTCCCCGACATGAGCGATGAGGACATCAAGCAAGAGGCTCTGGATATGGTCGCGCGTGCCTTTGGCAAGGCTCCGCAACCCAGCTTCGTGCATCTGTTTCGCTATGACCGGGGCCTGACGATTGCCAAGCCTGGGCACTACAGCACGCTTGATTCGGTGCATGCCGAGATGCCATTCGGGGTGTTTCTTGCGGGCGACTACTTTTCCCAGGCAGGTGTAGAGGCTGCAGTGTTCAGCGGTGAGCGCGCTGCCAATGCGTTGCACGATGCGCTGAACCGATAGCCAGCTACGGCCTGCGCCAGTGCGCTTAATTCGCGCATAGCGCCAGGCGATTTAAGGCGTTGCATACATATGTAATGCTAGCGTACAGTATTTCCAGTCAAACTGGATCAGGACATCCAGGCGCAATACCAGGCACTGAAAACCCAGATGCCCGAACGTGAAACCGAGCTTGACAAGCTCCTTGTAACTTACCCTTTCGTTCAACCTCGCTTGGTGGTCTACCTCGCCCGTGGTCTCCGAGCGGCGTTGTGCTTTATCTCGGCCGGATTATCCAGAAATTGGAAGAGCTGACGTAGCGGCGTTTTGCAAGGTGGTTGCCCCCATCTGCTGTATTATTTAAACAAGCTATTTCATGAACACGGCAGCTTGCTCAAACTTTGAACAGACTGCCGTTTTGGCTTGTGTGCCTGAGGGTCAAGCCGTGCGCAGCTACTTAGGTAGTAATGCGCTGAACATATACCAGCCTGCGGCTCTTACTATTCGAGCGGTGAGCCCTGAATGGCTGAGTCCGGGGGCCTTGGTCAGATCGAGTCAGTTCAGTGGGTGAGGTAGTGTTCTGTGCCAATTGCTACGCCCCCATGCCGGGTGGCGTTGTTCCGGCGCAAGGCGAAGTTGCAACACTTCCACGCGCGGGCGCGCCAGCAGGTTGAGGTGTTCAAACGGGAAGTGAACGACGATCCGGATGCGACCAACCAGCAGCGGCGGGCGGCGCGGGAACACGTGGCCCGCGAGCGCGAACAGCAAATCGCCGCAGCACAGACGCAATTGCACAGGGTAGAAAAGGACAAGAAAGCACAAGGCAAGCCGGCGGAGAGCGTCCGGCTCTCGACCGCCGACGCGGAGGCTGTGATGATAAAGATGGCCGGCGGTGGTTTTCGGCTGGCGCTCAATGCGCAGTTGGCGACCGATACGGCAAACCAGGTGATCGTGGGGTGAACAGGCGAACAGCGGCAGCAACTTGGGCAACTGGTGCTGATGGTCGAGCAACTGCAGGCATGTTGCGCCCAACCCCACGGGAGATGCTGAAGGATGGTGTTTTTGCCAAGCGAGAGACCACCGAACAACTGGCAATGACTACCACGATGCACACGCCAGTGTAGCGTCCAAAGGACAGCGCGCGACCCGCATAGCCGCTTCCCATGGATAGCGATGGCGACAGCGGATGGGTGCTGAGGAAGTCAAGGCCATCGCCTGCAGCTGCGGCTTGAAAAACTTAAACTTACGAGGGCTCGACAAGGCCCGCAGCGTGCTTAGGCCGCGCCTCTGAGAGAAATGAGAACAGAGCATGACAGGTAAATCATCGCGATTGGATCGCCGCCAACGCCCCGAACTCAGGATCGGCCGTAACGAGCTACCGGTGTTTTTTTTCAACTCATTGCGCCCGCAGCTACTGAAGACCCTGCAGCCAGAGACAAAGTGTCTAGTGGTGGTTGCTCCAGTGGGGTACGGAAAAACGGTAATGATGTCGATGCTGTTCAATGATCTGCGGCAGGCGGGCAAGCAATGCCTCTGGCTAACCCTGGATGATCGGGATCTGACCGTTGAAAGCATCATTTTTGAACTCGGGGAGATGTTGTACCGCGACGATAAAAGTCTACATCCCACCCAGGCGCTTTTTCGTGGATATGATCTTGCAGAGAGACGTATCGATATTTTGATACGCCAGCTCAACAACTATCCGTTACCGATAACGATTTTTATCGACAACCTGCATTTTTGTGTAGACCCAGGCCTGGGTCGGTTGCTTGATCAGTTTTTGTTCCGCACCCGTGGGTCTGTCCACTTCGTCATTTCCAGCTCGCGTGAAATACCGTTTGATACTACCCGGGCACAGCTTGAGGGACTGACTCGACAGATTGGACCTGCTGAACTGAGTTTTGGCGAATGTGAAGTGGCTGAGTTACTCGGTGATAAGCTGTGCCAAAAAATCGGTGCGCAGGGGATCCGGGAGGTCGTTAGAAAAACCGAGGGCTGGCCTGCCGCAGCGAGGATGATCAAGATCCTACTCGACAGCTCAGCGCAGCCCAAGGCAGCGCTGGAAAGCTTCTCCGGTTCTGACGAGTCATTTGGACAGTTATTGAACAGCCAGGTACTTTCAGCTTTTTCGGATGAAACTCGAGAGTTTCTCCTCGGTTTGGCGCAATTGCGCATCTTTTCCGAGGAGCTCTGTAGCGAGGCAATCGGGGGGAAGCAGGCGGTTCATGAACATCTGACTTATCTGGCCGAGCACAATATGTTCATTATCCCGCTCGACCCTAGTCGGAGCTGGTTCCGACTACACGGGTTGTTCAGGGATCATTTGCTGCGCGAGTCGGAATTACTACTGGATGCGTCTCGCCGGCAGGAGGTTTTAGTCCGCGCAGCTCGCTGGTGCGAGCGCCATGGACTGTGGCGGGATGCTGTGGAGTATGCGTTTACCTCTGGATCAATGCCCACGGCTATCCAGATTCTGGAGCACATTGCGCCTTTTTTTGTGCGCGATCTTGGCGCAGGGACGCAGTACATCCGCTGGCTTGAAATGCTGCACGAGCGTGGCAGACAGGCAGGCGCGGAGGCGGAGTATTGGTTTGTGTGGGCGCTGGCATTTCATAGGCGATACGAATACGCGCATAAACAGATAACCAAACTGTCTTCTCGGTTGCAACGAAGGAAATCCCGAGCCGGGAGCAGTGATTTGCATCGGCGAATTGCAATCCTGCGCATCTCGCTCGATAGTCTCATGGATCGTATCGAGGACTCTTATCAGGGTGCTGCTCGTTGGCTTGCCGAGGCAAATGATGGTGAGGATGATGCCTTCGATCTTGCGGCCGCGCATTGCATTATCTGTTGTTACCTCACTAACAACTTCCGCTTTGTCGAGGCAAGGAAGGTGGCTCAGTTTGCTCGGCAAATTGCCTTTCAAGCAGAAAGCACCTATGCCCAGGGGTGGGTCGCCTGTTATGCGGCGCTGATAGCGGTTGGTGAAGGCGGCTATGCCGACGCGTATGCGGACCTTGTTCAGGCGTTAGCGGTAACGCGCGCCGAGCTCGGAGATGAGGCCGGTATCTGCGGCACCATGGCGCTTATCGCGGCGCGTTCTGCTGTTGGCATGGGTTTGGATAGTGAGGCGCGGCAGTTGCTCGAATTGGGTATCAAGAGCTCACGCGACCACGGTTTTCTGGAGGCGGCCGGCTGCGGTCTCGAGGCCGGGTTGATGCTATGGAGTGGCAAAGACGATGACGTGATTGAATTGTCGATGCTTCGGAATGTAGTGGGGGTGTACCCGCAACGACTTGCCTACACCTTTTCTTGCTACCTTATTCGTCGGCTGATCGTGCTCGGACGCATTGATGACGCCTTTGCCGAAGCTGAGCGGATTGGACTCAATCATGCTTCCGGCAAGGGCACTGGACGAACGGAAAAAGCCCTACGGGTGGCTCATCTTGATGCACTAATGGCTATGGCCAAGATTGAATTGCAGATTGCCGCGGGTCGCTACAAGCGGGTAATGCCCTTGTTAGCCGGTGAACTGCGCCAAGCCAAGGCCAGCGGATGCAGCGCCAGGCTTGTTGAGCTGGAGCTCAACAGCGCATCCATAGCGGTTCGGCTGCAGGATCACGCCCTTGGGATCCGTCATGTGACCAGGGCTGTGCGCATCGCATCGTCTAGACGGATTGTTAGGCCCTTTACCGACCATCTTGAGATCCTGAACATCCTGGTGAGTCAGTCGAAAGCGTCGGCATGGGGGTTTGCGATAGAGGAAGAACGTCTGTTCTTTGTGCAGATATGCCGTCACCTGGATTCGGCCGGTCAGGTGGAGATAGCAAATCTGGCCGCAAGTGAAGGGGGGTCGAGAATGCTCGACGTGTTGACCCCTAGAGAGATTGAACTGCTCGGTTTCCTCGATGCCGGTTTGTCAAACCAGCAAATGGCCGACCGTACCGATATCTCGCTTACAACTGTCAAATGGCACTTGCAAAACCTCTACGGCAAGCTCGGCGTTTCCAGTCGAACGGCAGCGCTTGCCAGGGCCAGAACCATGAGTCTGCTGGGCTGATAAAGACTCAGCTGTGCGGTTCCGAGACCAGTGGGGATGTTTTGTTACAAGGCTCCGCATTATGGTTGTCGCAGGCATGTATCATGCATGTACGCATGCGAAATTTAATTTCGCGTGCGCATTGTTTTCACTCGTCCGAGAGGCCGTGTTCTTTCGGCGGGTAATCCTCCCATTTTTAACACTCGCCCAAAGTAGAGGTCAGGCCGCGCGGGCCAACTTCTGTTTGGGGGTGACCCGCCTGCAAATCGGCGATCGATGTCATGCTGTCCAGCGGGTGCACAAAAGGTGAACATTTGTTTACGCTCAGATCAGGGGACGCTACTTTCTCTGCTGAAATTGCCTAGGCCTGTTGCCGTTTTGCGCTAACCAATTGATCTATAAGAGCAAACTCGTATCGTTTAAGCTCTGACCCAACACCGATACGAGCTTGCAATGCCCCGGTTACTGCTCAGCGATGAGCATTGGTCGAAGCTGCGGGAAATTCTGCTGCACAAGGACATCTACAACAAGCGTGAACTACGAATGACCGTGGAGGGCATGCTGTACCGCATGCGCACGGGATGCCCCTGGAGAGACCTGCCCAAGGCGTTCGGGAACCGGAATAAGGTCTATAATCGCTTCAATGCATGGTCCGCTGCCGGCAAATGGCTCAAGGTCTTCAAGATACTTGTGGCGGAGCCTGACATTGAGTGGGTTTTTATTGATGGCAGCTATGCCAAGGCTCACCAGCACAGTGCAGGTGCTGCCAGCGGCAACGATGAGGCTATAGGAAAAGTCGAGCAGGCAATACCAGCAAGATTCACCTGGCGGTGGACGCCCATGGCTTGCCCATCGAGTTTGAAATCACGGGTGGCCAAATCAATGACTGCACTCAGGCACCCGCGTTAATTTCCAAGCTCCCGGCGGCAGAAACCATCGTTGCTGATAAGGGCTACGACAGCGAGAGAATCCGGGAGCAGGTTGAGCTACAAGGGGCCAAGGCCGTGATCCCGAGAAAGCGTAAGTTTGTGAAAGGCAACGCGGATCTGGACAGAGGTCTTTACCGCAACCGGCATCTGGTGGAAAACGCCTTCGCCCGGCTGAAGCACTACCGGGCGGTGGCATCTCGATTCGACAAGCTCAAGAGAAATTACGAAAGCGTGGTGGCCATGGCCTGTGCCTTCCTATGGTTGCCCATGTGAAATGGCAACAGCCCCTAGATAAAAAACTCCTGGGCCGTGTTTCGTATACAAAAGTGCACCCTTTGTATACGCAACACTCCAGATCGCAGTTAGACACTGCCTGCCTTGACGCAGTTAGCTGCGGCAATCAATAGCGGTCAGTCGACGGCCTTGACCATGTCCTCGATGACCTTCTTGGCGTCGCCGAAGACCATCATGGTCTTGTCCAGGTAGAACAGTTCGTTGTCCAGGCCGGCGTAGCCGCTGGCCATCGAGCGCTTGTTGACGATCACGGTCTTGGCCTTGTAGGCCTCGAGGATCGGCATGCCGGCGATCGGCGACTTCGGATCGTTCTTCGCCGCCGGGTTGACCACGTCGTTGGCGCCCAGCACCAGCACCACGTCGGCCTGGCCGAACTCGGAGTTGATGTCCTCCATCTCGAACACCATGTCGTAGGGCACCTCGGCCTCGGCCAGCAGCACGTTCATGTGCCCGGGCATGCGTCCGGCCACCGGGTGGATGCCGAATTTCACGGTGACGCCACGGTGGGTCAGCTTCTCGGTCAGTTCCATCAGCGCGTGCTGGGCGCGGGCCACGGCCAGGCCGTAGCCGGGCACGATGATCACGGTGTCGGCGTTGCTCAGGAGGAAGGCGGCGTCGTCGGCGGAGCCGGATTTGACCGGGCGCGCCTCCTGGCTGCCGGCGGCCGGGCCGGCGTCCGTGGCGCCGCCGAAGCCGCCGAGGATGACGTTGAAGAACGAGCGGTTCATCGCCTTGCACATGATGTACGAGAGGATCGCGCCGCTCGAGCCGACCAGCGAGCCGGCGATGATCAGCATCGAGTTGTTCAGCGAGAAGCCGATGCCGGCAGCCGCCCAGCCCGAATAGCTGTTGAGCATCGACACCACCACCGGCATGTCGGCGCCGCCGATCGGGATGATGATCAGCACGCCGATGACGAAGGCCAGGGCCACCAGCAGGGCGAAGGCGCCGAGGTTGCCGGTGAAGGTGTAGATCAGGCCGAGGCCGAGAATCGCCAGGCCGACCACCAGGTTGAGCTTGTGCTGGCCCTTGAACTGCACCGGTGCGCTCTTGAACAGGCGGAACTGGTACTTGCCCGAGAGTTTGCCGAAGGCGATCACCGAACCGGAGAAGGTGATGGCACCGATGGCGGCGCCGAGGAACAGCTCCAGCCGATTACCGGCCGGGATCGCATCGCCCAGGGCGGCAACGATGCCCAGCGACTGCGGTTCGACCACCGCGGCGATGGCGATGAATACCGCGGCCAGGCCGATCATGCTGTGCATGAAGGCGACCAGTTCGGGCATCTTGGTCATTTCCACACGCTTGGCCATCAGGGTGCCGACCGAGCCGCCGGCCAGCAGCCCGACGATGACGAAGCCGAGGCCCTGGGTGGCGCCGCCCTCTGTACTGACTTGCGCGCCGAGCTTGTACACCAGGCCGACCGTGGTGACGATGGCCAGGCCCATGCCGAGCATGCCGAACAGGTTGCCGCGGCGCGAGCTGGTCGGGTGCGACAGGCCCTTGAGGGCCTGGATGAAGCAGACCGAGGCGAACAGGTAGAGAACGGTGATCAGATTCATGCTCATGGTCAGTGCTTCTCCGCCAGCGCGCCGGTGGGGGCTACCGTCTTGGGCGCTTTTTTCTTGAACATTTCCAGCATGCGCCGGGTCACCAGGAAGCCACCGAACACGTTGACCGCGGCCAGGGCCACGGCCAGGGTGCCCATGGTCTTGCCCAGCGGGGTCACGGTCAGGGCGGCGGCGAGCATGGCGCCGACGATGACGATCGCGGAAATCGCGTTGGTCACCGACATCAGCGGGGTGTGCAGGGCCGGGGTGACGTTCCACACCACGTGGTAGCCGATGTAGATGGCCAGCACGAAGATGATCAGGTTGTAGATGCCATCGGAAATCAGATCCATGTTCCTACTCCATTAACCGTTGTTACGGACGACTTGGCCATCGCGGCACATCAGGCACGCGGCGACGATGTCGTCTTCGAGGTTGAGGTGAAACTGAGCATCCTTGTCGATGACCAGCTTGAGGAAATCCAGCAGGTTGCGTGCGTACAGCGCCGAAGCATCGGCCGGCACCATGGCCGCCAGGTTGCTGTAGCCGACGATGGTCACGCCGTGCTGCACGACTACCTGTTCGGCCACCGTCAGCGGGCAGTTGCCGCCTTGCGCCGCGGCCAGGTCGATGACCACCGAGCCCGGCTTCATCTCGGCCACTGTGCTCTCATGCAGCAGCGTCGGCGCCTTGCGTCCCGGGATCAGCGCGGTGGTGATGACGATATCGGCCTGCTTGGCGCGCTCGTGCACCGCCTTGGCCTGGCGCTCCATCCACGAGGCCGGCATCGGCCGCGCGTAGCCGCCGACGCCCTCGGCGCACTCACGCTCCTCGTCGGTCTCGCAGGGCACGTCGACGAACTTGGCGCCGAGCGACTCGATCTGCTCCTTGACCGCCGGACGCACGTCCGAGGCCTCGATCACCGCGCCCAGGCGCCTGGCCGTAGCGATGGCCTGCAGGCCGGCGACGCCGGCGCCGAGAATCAGCACACGGGCGGCCTTCACCGTACCGGCGGCGGTCATCAGCATGGGCATGAAGCGCGGGTAATGGTGGGCGGCCAGCAGCACGGCCTTGTAGCCGGCGATGTTGGCCTGCGAGCTCAGCACGTCGAGGCTCTGCGCGCGCGAGGTGCGCGGCGCGGCTTCGAGGGCGAAGGCGGTGATGCCGCGGGCATTCATCCGCGCGATGGTCTCGCTGCTGAAGGGGTTGAGCATGCCGACCAGCACCGCGCCGGTCTGCATGTGGGCCAGTTCGGCATCGCTCGGGGCCAGCACTTTCAGCACCAGATCGGCACCGAAGGCGGCGGCAGCGCTGCCGATGGTCGCGCCGGCCGCGGCGAAGGCACTGTCGGGAATGCTGGCGCTGACGCCAGCTCCGCTCTGCACCGTGACCTGATGGCCTTGGCCGATCAGCTTCTTGATGGTTTCTGGCGTGGCGGCTACCCGCGTTTCGCCGGCATGGGTTTCGAGAGGAACACCGATGTGCACTTGAAGCCTCCAGTGAATATCTTTAAGCAAAACCCACCCGGTAGATGCGTGAACGGCATCCGCAGGGTGGGTTGGTAACAGGAGCAGCGAGGTGCCAGGGGAGTCCCTTAGCCAGGGGAGTCCCTTAGAGGGCTCTTTCCAGCTCAGGTACGGCTTCGAACAGATCCGCCACCAGGCCGTAATCGGCCACCTGGAAGATCGGCGCCTCTTCGTCCTTGTTGATCGCGACGATCACCTTGGAGTCTTTCATACCGGCCAGGTGCTGGATCGCGCCGGAGATACCGACGGCGATGTACAGCTGCGGCGCAACGATCTTGCCGGTCTGGCCGACCTGCATGTCGTTGGGCACGAAACCGGCGTCGACCGCGGCGCGTGAAGCACCGACTGCCGCGCCGAGCTTGTCGGCCAGGGCGTAGAGGTGCTTGAAGTTGTCGCCGTTCTGCATGCCGCGGCCGCCGGAGACGACGATCTTGGCCGCGGTCAGCTCCGGACGATCGGACTTGGCCAGCTCTTCACCGACGAACGCCGAGATGCCGGCGTCGCCGCCAGTAGCCACGGCTTCAACGGCAGCACTGCCGCCTTCGGCGGCGACCGGGTCGAAACCGGTGGCACGCACGGTGATCACCTTCACGGCAGCGCTGGACTGCACGGTGGCAATGGCGTTACCGGCATAGATCGGCCGCTTGAAGGTATCGGCGCTTTCCACGGCGATGATCTCGGAGATCTGATCAACGTCCAGTTGAGCGGCGACCCGCGGCAGGATGTTCTTGCCGTTGCTGGTGGCGGCAGCCAATACATGGCTGTAAATCGTGCGCTGCTCGATCACCAGACTTGCCACTAAAGGGGCGACATTCTCAGGCAGCTGGTGGGCGAAGGCCGCGTTGTCGGCCACCAGCACCTTGGCCACGCCGGCGATCTTGGCCGCGGCTTCGGCAGCTGCGCCGCAGGCGGCACCGGCAACCAGGACGTGAATGTCGCCACCGATCTTGGCGGCAGCCGCCACGGTGTTCCGGGTGGCAGGTGCCAGGGCCACGTTGGTGTGTTCTGCAACAACCAGGATAGTCATTAGATTACCTTCGCCTCGTTCTTCAGTTTCTCGACCAGTTCCGCAACCGACTTGACCTTGATCCCGGCACTGCGGGTAGCAGGCGCTTCGACTTTCAGGGTCTTCACCGTGGAAGTGGTGGCAACGCCCAGAGCTTCAGGGGTGAGCACGTCCAGCGGCTTCTTCTTGGCCTTCA
>NZ_FOWX01000002.1 GCF_900115555.1 Pseudomonas borbori | reverse complement strand
TCCGACGGCACAACCAGCTCGGCGCCGGCGAGCATCATCATCGAGATCGTCGACGATGTGCCGAACGCGGTCGACGACAGCCACAGCATCGCCGAAGACACACTGGCGCCGATCAGCGGCAACGTGCTCAGCAACGACCTGCACGCCAACGGCCAGCCGGGCGCGGATGCGCCGACCAGCTTCGTGTGCTGGGGCAGCACTGCGGCCGGTTTTGGCAGCTTCAGCGACACCGGCAACGGCACCTACAGCTACCTGCTGGACAACAGCAACCCGGCGGTGCAGGCCCTGGACGAGGGCGAGAGCCTGAGTGAGACCTTCAGCTACACGATGCAGGATGCCGATGGCGACCTGGACACTGCGACCCTGACCATCACCATCACCGGCAGCGATGACGGGCCGCAACTCAATGTCGATCCGGGCAACCAGGGCGGCAACGACCAGGTGTTCGAAGCCGGTCTGGCGAGTGGTTCGGCTGCCGGGGGGAGCGGCGTTTTTGCTACTGGCACTTTCACCCTGAGCGATGCCGACGGTCTGGACGACCTCGTGAGCGTGACCATCGGCACCACCACCGTGGCCATCGCCAATCTGGCCGGCAGCACCTTCGCCGGTACCAACGGTACCCTGACGGTGACCGCCTACAACGCGGCCACCGGCGTGGCCAGCTACAGCTATGAACTGACCAGCCCGACCAGCGATGGTCTGGGGGTCGAGACGGACAGCTTCAGCCTCAGCGTCTCCGACGGCACGACCAGTTCGGCGCCGGCGAGCATCATCATCGAGATCGTCGACGATGTGCCCAGTGCCGTCGATGACAGCAACCTCATGTTTGCCTCGGAAAACCAGCTGACCCTGCTCGGTAATGTGCTGAATAACGACGTGCAGGGTGCCGACCGTTTGCCTGGCGGCCCCATTCAACCCGGGGTGCTGCAAGGTACCTACGGCACCCTGACCTTGAGTGCCGACGGCTCCTATAGCTACCAGTTGAGTCCGAGTGATCCGGATTTTCTCGCGCTGGGCGGCGGCGGGATGGCGACCGAGACCTTCACTTACACCCTAAACGATGCCGATGGCGACAACGACACCGCCAATCTGGTGCTACAGGTCAGGAACCTGGACGACAAGGTACAAATTAAGTATCTGGATGTCCGCGGTGGCGAGCAGAGCGTCGATGAGGACGACCTGTTGGCCGGGTCGGATCCGAGCAAGGAGTTCACCACGGTCAGCGGCACCTTCAAGGTGCAGGCTCCCGATGGGCTGCTTAATCTGACCGTGGGCGGCATTAACGTGGTGGTTAATGGCGTGGTAAATGGTTTTCCGCAGTCGATCACGACTCCGCAGGGCAATATCCTGACCATTACCGACTTTGATGTGGATTCTGACATTCTTGATGAAGGCATCGTCAGCTACAGCTACACCTTGTCAGGTAGCGCAATGCATTCACCTGGGGCGGGTGAGAATCAGTTGACCGAGCACTTCGCCGTGCTGGCCGAGGACGTGGATCATGACACTGACCTCGCTTCCCTCGACATCAACATCGTCGACGATGTGCCGAACGCGGTCGACGACAGCCACAGCATCGCCGAAGACACGGTCATGCCGATCAGCGGCAACGTGCTCAGCAACGACCTGCACGCCAACGGCCAGCCGGGGGCGGATGTACCGACCAGCTTTGTCGGCTGGGCCAGCACTGCCGCCAGCTACGGCACCTTCAGCGACACCGGTAACGGCACCTACAGCTACCTGCTGGACAACAGCAACCCGACGGTGCAGGCCCTGGACAGCGGCCAGAGTCTCACGGAAACCTTCAGCTACACGATGCAGGACGCCGACGGCGACCTGGACACTGCGACCCTGACCATCACCATCCTGGGTGCCGACGACAGCGCCCAGGTAGTGACTGCCGCGTTGCAGGGGCCCGATGAAACCGTCTACGAAAAAGGCCTGACTTCGGCAGCGGACACCAGCGAAACCACCGGCGGCACCTTCACGGTATCGGCCACCGACAGCATTGCCAGCGTTACGGTCGGCGGGGTGAGCCTGAGCTTGGCGCAACTGCAGACCTTGGCAGCAAACAACCAGGTCATCAACACTGGCGAAGGGTTGCTGACCCTGACCAATTACAGCGGCTCGGCCAGTGCAGGTACGCTGAGTTACAGCTACACGCTGTCCGCGGCCATCGACAACGACAGCCACAGCGGTGCGACCGGCACCCATTTCGATGACAGTGTCACGGTCAGCGTGCTGGGCGTTGGCGGCAGTACGGCCAGCGACGAGCTGGTCATCCGCATCGTCGACGACACCCCGACCGCGGTGAGTGACGGTCCGGTGGGCGTGACCGAGGACGGTGCGTCGTTTGTCAGCGGCAACGTGCTGACAAACGACAGTGCCGGGGCGGATGCGCCGAAGGAATTTACCGCCTGGAGTGCGGAGGGCCAGGACAACAGCGCGGCGCTGACAGCGCTGGGTAGCTATGGCGTGCTGACGTTGGGCAGTGACGGTGTTTACAGCTTTACGCTGGATAACAGCCAGGCTGCAGTGCAGGCGCTGACGTCGGGCAGCAACCTGAGCTACGACCTGTATTACACGATGCGGGATGCGGACGGGGACCCGAGTTCGGCCAAGCTGACGATTACCATCACCGGGGCGGACGATAACGCCAGCGTGGTGACGGCGGCGGCCGCGGGGCCGGATGCGACAGTCTATGAGCATGGCCTGACGTCGGTGGGCGATACCAGCGAGACCGTCACCGGGTCGTTCACGGTGACGGCAAGCGATGGCATTGCCAGTGTCAGCGTGGGTGGTTCGACCTTTAGTCTGGCGCAACTGCTGGCCTTGTCGACGGCCAACCAGGTGGTCAATACCGGCGAAGGCAACCTGACGTTGACGGGCTACAACGCGGCCACGGGCGTGGTGAGTTACAGCTACACGCTGTCCGCGACGATCGACAACGACAGTCACACCGATGCGACCGGCAGCCATTTTGATGACAGCGTCACGGTCAGCGTGCTGGGCGTTGGCGGCAGTACGGCCAGCGATGAGCTGGTCATCCGCATCGTCGACGACACCCCGACCGCAGTGAATGACGGTCCGGTGGGCGTGACCGAGGACGGCGCATCGTTTGTCAGCGGCAACGTGCTGACAAACGACAGTGCCGGGGCGGATGCGCCGAAGGAATTTACCGCCTGGAGTGCGGAGGGCCAGGACAACAGCGCGGCGCTGACCGCGCTGGGTAGCTATGGCGTGCTGACGTTGGGCAGTGACGGTGTTTACAGCTTTACGCTGGATAACAGCCAGGCTGCAGTGCAGGCGCTGACGTCGGGCAGCAACCTGAGCTACGACCTGTATTACACGATGCGGGATGCGGACGGGGACCCGAGTTCGGCCAAGCTGACGATTACCATCACCGGGGCGGACGATAACGCCAGCGTGGTGACGGCGGCGGCCGAGGGGCCGGATGCGACAGTCTATGAGCATGGCCTGACGTCGGCGGGCGATACCAGCGAGACCGTCACCGGGTCGTTCACGGTCACGGCAAGCGATGGCATTGCCAGTGTCACCGTGGGTGGTTCGACCTTTAGTCTGGCGCAACTGCAGGCCTTGTCGACGGCCAACCAGGTGGTCAATACCGGTGAAGGCAACCTGACGTTGACGGGTTACAACGCGGCCACGGGCGTGGTGAGTTACAGCTACACGCTGTCCGCGACCATCGACAACGACAGCCACAGCGGTGCGACCGGCACCCATTTCGATGACAGCGTCACGGTCAGCGTGCTGGGCGTTGGCGGCAGTACGGCCAGCGACGAGCTGGTCATCCGCATCGTCGACGACACCCCGACGCTCACCACTGTTTCGCCGGCATCGTTGACCAATGGTCCATCGGGTTACGCGACAGGTAGCTCTGATCCTGTTATCGGCGCAGATGTACCCGGAAGCGCTGATTTGACCGGGAATATTGCAGGCTGGAATGGCACCAGTGTCACTTACGCTGCATCGTCGCTAACTTCAGGCGGTAACACCGTTTATTACTCGGTCAACCCTGACGACATGGGCGTGCTTTATGCCTTTACCAGCGCAACGCCAGCGCCCTATAGCGGGGGTGCGGGACAGTCGCTGATATTTACCCTGACCTATGATGTGGCGGGCAATTATGTAATTGATATGAACGGTAAGTTGGACGGTCCTGCCCAGACATTCGGTGCGATTTTCAACCAGAATATTGGCGGTAATCAGGATTACCTGTTGGTGACGGATACAGGCATGCTCTATAAGCCTAGCGATTCTATTCCAGCGGGGCAGACGGTAATTATGTCGGTCGATTCTTCGGTCGGCACGGTGAACTCAAGTCAGCAGGGGCTTGCTGCAGATAGTCAGTGGATAAGTGGTGGCCTGGTACTTTACTTCTCCTACGCCAGTCCGGTGGTCAGTGCGCAGTTTTCCATTGATATTCAGAGTTCGGATACAACGAATGCGGTCAACTGGACTGTTTACGGTCAGGATGCGCTGGGCAATAGCGTCACGGAGAGCGGCACCACGGTATTTACCGAGGGCGTACTGACCGATATTCCTACGACATTGACGGGGATAACCCGAATCGATCTGTCGGATACCGGGGGTTCCGGGTTCCGGGTGAGCGGTTCCTCGATCGTTGACCGGATCGAAGAAGACCCGATAAGCACATCCTTTGACATCGGTGTTATTGATGCCGATGGCGACCCTGCATCGGCCACTCTGGATGTTGTTTTTCAGCCGCAGTTTGCAGGCCAGTTCGTGGTTGGTTCCAACGCCAACGATGTGGCGGGAAGTGCTGCCCTGTATGTGACCCCAGCGGGAGCGGGGGGCATTACAGGCAAAGGAGGGAACGATATTCTGGTGGGCGATGAGGGGCGCAGTGACCTCGTTGGAAAAAATGTCAACATGATACTGGCGCTCGATTCCTCCGACAGCATGACGACCAATATCAGCTTCAATGGGACGACCATGAGTCGCATGGCCGCTCTCAAGTTAGCCGTTAATGGCCTGCTCTCGGGACTTGCGGTCAGTGCCGCGGACAATGTGCGCATCCAGTTGGTCGACTTCAATAATTCGGCCCAGAGCCTTGGGGTTTTCGATATCAAGGGAGGGGAGCTGATCGCCGCACAAAATGCGGTAAATGGTCTGTCTGCCAACGGCTGGACGAACTACGAAGCGGGCTTGCAAGTGGCCTTGAACTGGGTCGCGAGTGTGGGGGCTGACGCCCCTTATACAGGCGCGAATGTGATCAATCAGGTTGTGTTCGTTTCCGATGGCGCGCCGAACAGTTGGCTGTCCGGAAATTCAACCAACCTCAACAATACCGTGACCAATGGCGCTACCAGTACGGCAGTTGCTCATGTCTTGGGCACACACAATAGCGACGCGATAAGTGAAGTCGCTTTGCTCGAGGCGGCCTTCGGACAGATTCAGGCCGTCGGCATCAATGTGGGCGGTTCGGCGCTGGATATTCTCAACCAGATCGAGGGCGAACTGTCTTCCGTCAACCCCGATGTTGCCAGCAACATCACCACCGGTGAGCAACTGGCGAGTGTGCTGGCCGACTTCAATCCGGAGACTCAGCTTTATGATGCAGGCAATGACAGCATCCTGGGGGGCGCGGGAGACGACCTGATATTTGGTGATGTGCTCTATACCGATGTCCTGGCGGCTGCTGCTGGGCTGTCCACCAACCCAGGTGCGGGTTGGCAGGTGTTTGCTGCATTGGAGTCCGGTGTTGGAACGGGTGCATATGCGACATGGACCCGTGCGGATACGGTGGATTATGTACTGACTCACGCGGATGAGCTCGGGCAGGAGTCTGGCCGTGCACTCGGGCATGACAGCATTGATGCCGGCGCAGGGAACGATCTGGTGTATGGGCAAGAGGGCAATGACATCATCTCCGGCGGCAGCGGCGACGATGTCTTGTTCGGTGGTTCGGGTAACGACACGTTGCTCGGTGGTGATGGTGACGACCTGCTGATCGGCGGTCTGGGCGCCGATGTCATGACCGGTGGTGCGGGGCAAGATAGCTATATTTGGCAGCCGGAAAATCTGGGTGATGGAGTCGATCACATTACCGGCTTTTTCATCGACACCAGCGGGATCGGTTCGGATGTGCTGGATCTGTCGCAATTGCTAACGGGGGTGGATACGAGTGTGGGGAGCTTGCAAAGTTACCTGGACTTCGCATTCGCCGGAACGACCACCACTGTTTCGGTGAATGTCGATGCCAGCGGTCCGGTCGAACAGCAGCTCGTGCTGGATAACATCAATTTGTCGATTTTCTATGGCACGGCAAATGAGGCCAGTATCATCACTAATCTGCTCGATGATAGTGCGCTTAAAGTGGATACCGTCTGAACCGCCACAACACTGCCCGCTGCCTTTCATGGGTAGCGGGTGTGTGGCGCTCGTTCGGGGGCTATTGGCGGAGCCTTATGAAAGGCTATGTCCCAATAGCGTGTTGCGTTCGGCTGCCGTCACTAAGTTTGAGATGGCCTGGGTCCGTAGGGTGCGCCGTGCGCACCAGTGATTGGTCGCCTGCGTTGGTGCGCACGGCGCACCCTACCCATTGTCGTCTCTGCGAGAAGGACCTGCCCCCATGCAATACATCATTGGGACATAGCCTTATGAAAGCCCATTGCAACCAATGGGCAGTGTATTTCCGGTTGGCCACCGGGGGATCGAGCCGCGCGGGCTTATCTGCAAAGCACGAACCAGGCACGCCTGCCTTGGCCCTGCTCTTAGCTACAGGATTGCCTATCCTCGCCACGGTGCCGGCGCACCGATCAGCCGGCCCATGGCGCCGTGGATGCCCAGTTCACACAGCACCCCGAGTTCACCTTCGGTTTCCACCATCTCGGCGATCAGCGGCAGGTCGATGCTGTTGGTGGTGCGGAAGATGGCCTCGATGAACAGGCGTTTGTCGCTCTCCCGGTCGATGCTGCGAATGTAGCTGCCGTCGATTTTCAGGTAGGCCAGGCCCAGGTGGGTGAGGTTGCCGATCAGGCTGAAGCGTCCGCCGAAATGCTGCAGGCCGAGACGGAAACCGGTAGCGCGGATACGCTGGCTCAGGCGTTCGAACTCGGCAGGGCTGGGTAGATGATGCTCGTCCACTTCAAGGGTCAGTAGTTCGGCCAGTTCGGGGTGCTGTTTGAGCATCGCGAGCAGGCGCGCCAGACTTTCCGGCTCGTGCAGGGTCTTGCTGGACAGGCTCAGGGCCAGGGGCTGCGGGTGCTGGGCGAGGTGCGCCAGGCTGTGTTCGAGCATGCTCAGGTCAAAGCGGGCGGACCAGCCCAAGCGCTCGATCCAGGGCAGGAAACGTCCGGCGACTATGGTTTCTCCCCGCGGGTCGAGCAGGCGTGCCAGAACTTTCTGGTGCAGCACCTGGCTGCGCTCGGCGCATTTCACCACCGGCTGGAAATACAGCTGCAATTTGCCCGTGTGCAAGGCGTCATCGATCAACTGGCGCCATTCATGCAGCCCTTGACCGGGCTGGCTGGAGAAGTCGTGCAGGTGCCCCCATGGCAGGCTGGGGTCGCTCTGCGCCTGGGCCAGGGCTTGGTCGGCGCGGGTCAGCACCTGGCCGATGGCTTCGCCCGGCCGGAAGACGGTCATGCCGATGTGCGCCACCGGTGTGCAGTCGCTGGCGTCGGTTTGCCGCAG
This sequence comes from Pseudomonas borbori, assembly GCF_900115555.1. Classification (GTDB taxonomy): domain Bacteria; phylum Pseudomonadota; class Gammaproteobacteria; order Pseudomonadales; family Pseudomonadaceae; genus Aquipseudomonas; species Aquipseudomonas borbori. Next base: position 257,997 of record NZ_FOWX01000002.1, on the reverse strand, counting down.
GCTTTCCAGGTCTTCGTGGAGTTCGCGCGCCAACTGCTCGGCCTCCTCGCGGCCATGGCCGGGTGCGAGCACGGTGAATTCACCGCCGCGGCTGCGCGCGGCCAGCCAATGGCTGCGGTTGGGCTGGTCGAGCAGGCGCTTGAGCAACTCGGCGATGGCCACCAGCAAGGCATCGGTGCGCTGGCCGCCCCAGCGTTGGTTGAGGCCGACGAGGTCATTGACCCGCAGCACGATCAGGTAGCCCTCAGTGCTCTGCTCGGTAACGCTCAGTAGATTGGTCAGGCGGATATCGAACAGACGTCGATTGGCCAGGCCGGTGAGGCTGTCCTGATAGGCTTCTTCGCGCAGTTTTTCGCTGCGCGCGGCTTCTTCGGCGAACAGCGCCTTGAGCTTGTCCACCATCTGATTCATGGCCAGTACCACGCGTTTCAGTTCGGGGGTGCGCGGCACCCTGGGCAGGGTCAGGAATTCGCGGCGGGTGATGGCCTGGGCCTGCTGCACCATGTTGTCCAGCGGGCGCAACTGGCTGCGCAGCAACCAGCCGCCGAGAATCGCGCTGACCAGGCCGCAGAGCAGTAGCCAGAGCAGGCTGCCGATAGCGCTGTCCCACAGCTTGGCGATGGCGAACTGCGGGTGGCTCAGTACTTCGACCCGGGCCGCCTGCTCCCAGCCGCGCATGATCAGGGCCTCGCCGCCCTGGGGCTGCAGGTCGACCAGACGGACGAACCAGCGGGGCACCTGCTCACTTTCGATATCGCTCTGCCGCTCCACCATCACCCGTTCGTCAGGAATGCCGAGCACGCGGATGCTGGTGAAGTAGCCACTGTCGAAGATCGAGCTGACCATCAACTCGATCATCGCCGGATCGTCCACATGGGGCGTCAACGACAGGCCGAGGGCGGTGGCGGCGTCCTGGGCATGAGAGCTCAGTTGGCTGATCAATTGCTCGCGGGAGTTTTCTACGCTCGCGATGAAACTGCCGGTGAAGGCCACCACCAGGAACAGGCAGATGGCGAGAAACAGTTGCTTGAGCAGGGACATGGCGTTCTCCTAACCTTCGCCGATGGCGAAGCCCTCGGTGTGCATTTTTTTCAGCAAATCCTGCCAGCGCGAGAGCTTCTTGCTGTCGCTCTTCTTGCTGCGCGAGCCAGGTAAATACAGGCCCTCGGCATTGAAGGCGTACACCGGTAGCAGGTCCTGGCGCTGTGAGGCGGAGTGGATCTGATTGATCAGGTTGTCCAGCACCAGGGGCTCGGCCGCCGGGCTTGGGTAATAGGTCAGTACCATGTGCGCCTGGTTCAGCCTGAGGGCCTTGACGTAGGTGATACGCAGCTTGTCGCTGGGGATGCCGAGGCGGCGCAGGCTGAAGTACTTGGCAATGGCGTAGTCCTCGCAATCGCCCGCGCCCTTGATCAGGGATTCGATGGGGGTGGCCCAGTAGTCGACCTGCTGCCAGACCCGGCTATCGTCGGCGAAGCGAAGCTGTCGGTTGAAGAAGCGATTGACGCTGTCCAACTGGTCTTGCTCCGTGAGGTGGACGCCGTTGTTGAGCAAGGTGTCCCAGGCCTGGATCCGGCCTCTGGCGGCGCCCAGGTTGCCGTAGCGCTGTTCGGCGGTGTCGATGAGCAGGCTGAAGTTCCAGTCACCCCAGGCGGCCCAGGCCCGGCTTAGCCCGAGCAGGGCGGCAAGCAGCAGAACCAGCGCAAGCGCCGGCCAATGCCGGCGCTGTTGCCATCCTGGAAGGCGCTGCCTTGGCCGCATCTGCCGCTTCTCCGCCAATCATGGCTGGAGTTTAGGCGGCATCTCGCGGCTTTGCCGTGAGTCGGCGGTCAGGTTCGTGCGCGTACGGTCAACGCGGGTTGGGCAGGGTTTTCTGCTTGAGGATGTAGATGCTCACCAACAGCGCGCTGGTCAGCATGAAGGCGCGTGCCCAGAACAGCGGGACCAGGTAGCAGGAGAGGGCGATGCTGAACCACATCAGGGCGATGCTGTAGACCTTGGCCTTGAGCGGGATGCCCTGGCCTTCGAGGTAATCGCGAACCCAGGGGCCGAGCCTGGGGTGCAGCACCAGCCACAGATAGAAGCGCCTGGAACTGCGCACGAAGCAGGCAGCGGCCAGCAACAGGAACGGCGTGGTCGGCAAGACCGGAAGGAAGATCCCGATCACCCCGAGCGCCACGCACAGCCAACCGACGGTCAGCAGTGCGCAGCGAATCAGCAGATTACGGTTTTCTTCTACGTCACGCGCCATGACAGCGGCGCAGACTCAATGGTGGCGGGGTTTGAGCAACGCTGGCTTTTCTTCCGGGGCATGGCACAGCAGGAACAGCGCGGTCAGCAGTTCGGGGATTTGCTCGACCATGCTGTCGACCAGGTCGCGGTCGCTGGCGATTTCGGCGAACTCGGGCTGTTCCTCGAACAAGCCGGAGGCGACCATGATCGGCAGCAGCAGTTCGCTGACCTCGTCTTCGGCATCGTCGAACCAGGCGGCTTCACGCAGGAACACCCCTTCCATGAAACCGATGCACCAGCCACGCAGATCGGAGTCGTCCGGGTCGTCGCCGAGGTCGAGCTCGCAAGGCACTTCCGGATCGTCGTCGCTGGCCAGTTGGCGGGCGATATGGGCCTGCAGTTGCACCAGGGTGGCTTCGATATCGGCGCGTTCCTCGTCGCTGCGGTAATGCGGTGGCTCGGAGAACAGGGCATCGATCCACTCACGCTCCGGTACCGGGTCGGGGCAGATCGACAAGGCGGTCAGGTAGCCGTGAGCGGCCACATAGTCCAGAGCCTCTTCGTGCAGCTCATCGGCGTCGAGGAAGGCTTGCAGGCGGGACAGTTGCTCGGCGAAGGACATCGTGGGGCTACCTTGAAGAAGTAAACGAGGATGGATTCTAGTCCAGACCTGCTACAGCAGCCATAGTTCTAGGCGAATGCGCAGCGAAAAACAGATCAAAACTCAGCCCGGCAAGCAGATGGGTATAATGCGCGGCTCGTTTCGGAGACCTTTCATGCTCGACCAGGCACTGCGCATCCTCAAAGACGTTTTCGGTTATGACAGCTTCCGCGGTCGTCAGGGGGCGATCATCGAACGCGTGGCGGGCGGTGGCGATGCCCTGGTGCTGATGCCGACCGGTGGCGGCAAGTCGCTGTGTTTTCAGGTGCCGGCCTTGCTGCGTGAGGGTTTGGCGGTGGTGGTGTCACCCCTGATCGCCTTGATGGACGATCAGGTCGCCACCCTCGACGAACTGGGGGTGGCGGCGGTGGCGCTGAACTCCACCCTGAGTGCCGAACAGCAGCGCGAGATCGCCGAGCGGATCAACCGTGGCGAAATCAAGATGCTCTACCTGGCCCCGGAACGCCTGGTGCAGCCGCGCATGCTGGCGTTCCTTCAGCGTCTGGATATCGCCCTGTTCGCCATCGACGAGGCGCATTGCGTGTCGCAGTGGGGCCATGACTTCCGCCCGGAGTACCTGCAGTTGGGCCAGTTGGCCGAGCTGTTCCCGAATGTGCCGCGCATCGCCCTGACCGCCACGGCGGATATGCGTACCCGTGAAGAGATCGTCCAGCGCCTGCAGTTGCACGACGCCGAGCGCTTCCTCTCCAGTTTCGACCGGCCGAACATCTTTTACCGCATCGTGCCCAAGGATCAGCCGCGCAAGCAGTTGCTGGCCTTTCTCGCCGAGCGCAAGGGCGATGCCGGCATCGTCTACTGCCTGTCACGCAAGAAGGTCGATGAAGTCGCGGCCTTTCTCTCCGAACAGGGCTTTCCGGCGCTGCCTTATCACGCCGGCCTGCCCAGCGACCTGCGCGCCTACCACCAGAAGCGCTTCCTCAACGAGGAAGGTCTGATCATGGTGGCGACCATCGCCTTCGGCATGGGTATCGACAAGCCGAACGTGCGCTTCGTCGCCCACATGGATCTGCCCAAGTCGCTGGAGGCCTATTACCAGGAAACCGGGCGCGCCGGCCGTGATGGCCTGCCAGCCGACGCCTGGATGGCCTATGGCCTGCAGGATGTATTGCTGCTCAAGCAGATGCTCAACAACTCCGAAGGTGACGAACGGCACAAGCGTCTCGAGCAGCACAAGCTCGATGCCATGCTCGCGCTCTGCGAGGAAACCCGCTGCCGGCGGCAGACGCTGTTGGCCTATTTCGACGAGGAAATGCCCAAGCCCTGTGGCCACTGCGACAACTGCATCGATGGCGTGCAGACCTGGGATGCCACCGAGCCGGCGCGCCAGGCGCTGTCGGCGATCTACCGCAGCGGCCAGCGCTATGGCGTCGGCCATCTGGTCGACCTGCTGCTCGGCCGCGACAACGACAAGGTGCGCGGCCCGGGTCATCAGCACCTGTCGGTATTCGGCGTCGGCAAGGCGCTCAGCGAGGGCGAGTGGCGCTCGTTGTTTCGCCAGCTGGTGGCCCGCGGCCTGGCCGATGTCGACCTCGAAGGCTATGGCGGCCTGCGTCTGTCCGACAGCTGCCGGCCCTTGTTGCGCGGCGAAGTGACCCTGCAATTGCGCCGCGATCTGAAACCCCAGCACACGGCGAAAGCCTCCAGCAGCGCTGCCAGCCAGCTGGTTCGCGGCGACGAGCGCGAGCAATGGGAAGCCCTGCGCGCGCTGCGGCGCAAGTTGGCCGAGGAGCATGCGGTGCCGCCCTATGTGATCTTCCCCGACGCCACCCTGCTGGAAATGCTCCGTAGCAAACCCGGCAGCCTGGCCGAAATGGCCCGGGTCAGCGGGGTCGGTGCGCGCAAGCTGGAACGCTATGGCGAGGCCTTCCTCGAAGTGCTGGGTGGCAATGCCGAAGCGCCACGGGTGGTGCTCGATTTGCGCCACGAACTGGTCAGCCTGGCCCGTGCCGGCATGACCCCGCTGCAGATCGCCAGTCAACTCAAGTGCAGCGAGAAGAACGTTTACAGCCTGCTGGCCGAGGCCATCGGCCGTCAGCAGTTATCCCTGGAGCAAGCGCTGGATCTGCCGGAAGATCTGCTCGGCGAAATCCAGGACGCCTTTCTCGATGGCGAAGGCGAGCTGCCGCCGGTGGCTGAAGTCAGCGGCTTGTTCGTCGGGCGGGCCGAGGACGGCGTGCTGTACTGCGTGCGCGCCGCGTTGCAGGCCGAATTCGGCGCCTGAGCGCGCGACTTGGGCGTTTCTGGCTCGCGCTGCGAGCAGATCTTCGGCGGCCTGGGAGGTTGGCGTGCTTCGGGACGAAGGCCGGTGTCTATCGGTGGTCTGTGGTCCTCGTCGAGAGCCCGCGGGTAAAGAAGTGAAATATCGAGAAATCCGAGGGGGCTTGCTCTCGGGGTTGTGGTTATGGTTAGCTGGCTAATAATTAGATTTTGATATTTGAAGAGCCGTTTAGCCATGTCGCAGTCGCAGTTGGATCCACACCGTTTCGCCATGCAATTAGCCCAGTTGTCCCGTTCCTGGCGCGCCGAACTCGATCGTCGCCTGGTCGGGCTTGGACTGTCACAGGCGCGCTGGCTGGTGCTCTTGCACCTGTCGCGCTTTGCAGAACTGCCAACCCAGCGTGAGTTGGCGCAAAGCGTGGGAGTCGAAGGGCCAACCTTGGCCAGGCTGCTCGACAGTCTCGAGGCCCAGGGCCTGGTCAGTAGACAGGCGGTGCCGGAAGATCGCCGTGCCAAGAAAATCTCCCTGAGTCCGCCAGCGCAACCGTTGATCGAAAAGATCGAGGCGATTTCCACCCAGCTGCGTAAAGAACTCTTCGCCGGTATCGACGATGAAGAGCTGCGCCGTTGCCAGCAGGTGCATGCACGGATACTGAGTAACCTGGAAAAGCGCTGATGGGGCAGGACCTGGCGGACTTGCAGGCGCGTTTCGGCGCGCGCTATCCGCGCTGGTTGTTGGGCATCCTGATGATCGGCAGCATGGCCATGGTGCTGGCCTCGACCAGCATCAATGTGGCCCTGCCGGCGATCATGCTGGATTTTTCGATCGGCCGGCCGCAGGCGCAGTGGCTGTCCACCGGTTTCCTCGCGGCCATGACCGCCGGCCTGTTATTGGCCGCCTGGGCGCATTCGCGTTTTGGCGCCAGGCGCACTGCGCAGTTCGGCCTGCTGCTGTTCGTCCTCAGTTCATTGCTGGCACTGGTCGCCCAACAGGCCTGGCAACTTATTGCCCTGCGCATCGTCCAGGGGCTGTGTGCCGGGATCGTCCAGCCATTGGCCATGGTGCTGATCTTTCGCGTATTCGTTGGTGGCGGCCGGGGCATGGCCCTGGGCGTCTATGGCCTGGGGGTGATGGTTGCGCCAACGTTGGGGCCGACCATCGGCGGCTATCTGGTCGACCACTTTGGTTGGGGCGCCGTATTCTGGTTGCCCTTGCCCATGTGCGGCCTGGCACTGCTGGGCGGGCAGTGGTTGTTGCCCAGTCAACGGGAACGAACCACGCCTTTGCTGGATGTATGGGCGTTGGTTTTATTGGGCGTGGGCTTGTTTGCCTTGCTCGGCGCCCTGGCCGAGGCCCAGCGCTTTGCCTGGCTGACGCCACGGGTATGGTTGCCCGCTCTGCTGGGTACGTTGGCATTTATCGGCTTTTTTACCCGCAGCTGGCGTAGTGCCAAGCCGCTGCTGCCGCTGCATTTGTGGCGGCATGCCGGCTTTCGCAATGCCAGCTGGGTGGCCCTGACCCTGGGTATGGGCCTGTATGGCTCGACCTACCTGATTCCGCTGTACCTGCAAACGGTCGAAGGCTACAGCGCCGGCCGCGCCGGCTTGCTGCTGTTGCCGACCGGGGTGCTGATGGGCGCGGCTTCCTTTGTCGGTGGCTGGCTCAGCGACAGGCAGTCGGCGGCCTTGCTGCTGGTCAGCGGGTTGCTGATCTTCGCCTTGTCTGCCGCAGGTTTCGGCTGGCTCGAGCAGGGCAGCTCGTTCGCCGTGCTGTGCTTCTGGGCCTGTGTCGGGCGGGTCGGGCTCGGGCTGCTGTTGCCGGCGCTGAGCACTGGATCGCTGGACATCCTCAGTGCGCAGGAACTCGCTCTGGGCGCCGGCGCCATTACCTTCGTTCGCCAGTTGGGTGGAGCGTTTGGCGTCAATTTGCTGACCTTTTTTCTCGAGTGGCGCCACGGCCGTGAAGGCGGCGATCTGGCGGCCGAGGCCGTGGCCTTCCAGCAGAGTTTCTGGCTGATGGCGGCAGTCTTTGCCCTGACGGTGCTGGCGGCTTGGCACGTGCGTTCGACAGGGCGCTGACGACCCCTATTCAGCCAGTAGGGGGGAAAGGTCATTTTATTGACTGCTGCCCGTTGCTTTTGAGTATGATGGCCACCTGCCTTATCGCTGCGCCTGCACTAACAGATCGTCTGTTACAGCATGCAGGCTGGTAAATCATGGCCATACTCACTCATTAGCCGGGTTCTACACGGAATGTTTCCCCGACGTAAGAATTTGCTGCACCCACTGTTTTCACCACTGATGGAGACGCACGCCAAGGCGTGGGGTGGTGTGACGACTCGGGAGCGGAGTCAGCGGGAGAGTTCATATGTCTCGGGTCCGGCAATTGTTGTTCGGTCTTGCTTCAAGCTCGGCATTCTATTCTGGCGTAGTACCGGCCCTTGGGTTGGGCGAAATCACTCTGCATTCGGCGCTGAATCAGCCGCTGGAGGCTGAAATCGAATTGTTGCAAGTCGCCGATCTGACCAGCAGTGATCTGTTGGTGCGGCTTGCGTCTGCCGAGGTATTCAGCCGCTCTGGCGTCGACCGCTTGTTCTTTCTCAACGATCTGCGCTTCACCCCTATGTTGCGAGGCGGCAACAGCGTGATCCGTGTGGTGTCGAGCCAGCCGGTGCGTGAGCCCTATTTGAACTTCATCGTCGAAGTGGCGCGGCCCAATGGCCAGCTGCTGCGTGAATACACGCTGCTCCTCGATCCGCCCGGCTCATCGGCCTACCGTAGCGTCGCCGCCGTACCAGAGGTGCGGGCGGCGGCCGAGCGCCCGCCGGCTTCGGCAACGCCCGCCGCGCCGCGCGTCATGCCGGTAGCCGAAGCGGGGGCGCGTTACCGGGTCGTCAGTGGCGACAGCCTGTGGAAGATCGCCGCAGGCTTGCGCACTGCCGGTAGCCAGGCATCGCAGCAGGCGCTGATGGGCGATATCCATGCGCTCAATCCGCAGGCATTCAGCGGTGGCGATATCGACAGCCTGCGGGCCGGGGTCGACCTGCTGCTACCGGATTCGGCCAGGGCGGAGGGCGTACCGATCGCCCTCGCCGATACTGCTGCGGCCGCCAGTGTGCAGCCTCTGGCGCCCGGTGAGCCGCCAGTCGATTCGCAGGCCGAACAAATGGCGCAAATGCAGCGGCGCCTGGATCAGGAGTTGCTCAGCCAGGCCGAGGAAAATCTCAAGCTGCAACAGAGCATCACCGATCTGCAGGTGCAATTGCAGCAACTGCAGGCGCAGGTGGGCGACAAGGATCGGCAGTTGGTTGAATTACAGGCCCGGTTGGTGGAACGTCCTGCACTCGCGCAATCGTCTCCGACGCCTGCCGTGGCAGAACCGCCGATGGTTGAGCCGAGCGAGTCGAACGAGTCGAACGAGGCGTCGAGCCGCAACTGGTTGAGCGCCGGCGTGGCCGCGCTGGTCTTGCTGCTGGTCGGCCTGCTCGGACTGTTCTGGCGCAACCGCCGCCCGCTTGCACCGGAGAATCAACAGGCTCAGCCGGTAGCCGAACCTGTAGCTGCGGTGCCTGTGCCCGAGCCCGAGCCCGAGCCCGTTGCGCTGCCGCTGCGCAGCGCTCCCGTGGTGGCTCAAGCACCGCTAGCTGTAACCAGCCCAGCCGACGCCTTGGAGGGCGCGAATATCTACATCGCCTATGGCCGCTTCGGCGAGGCCGCGGTCATCCTGCGCAAGGCGCTGGAAGCTCAGCCGGAGCGCAGCGATATTCGCTTTCGCCTGCTGGAAGTGTTGGCCCAGCAGGGCAATGCTCGGGCCTTTGCCGAGGAGGAAGCAAGGTTGCGCAGTTCCGGTTTCACTGCGGCACGTATCGATCAGCTCAAGGCGCGCCATCCCGGTTTGCTCGATGCGCCCATGGCCGCCGACACCCTGGACGATACCGCGCTGGTGCTGGATGAAGCGCAGTTGCAAGCGCCCGTGGCAGCAGATGAGGCGCAGGGCGATGATTTCCAGCTCAATCTGGATGACTTGCCACTGGATGCGGACTGGGATCTGGTCAGCCCGTTTCCAACCAGCATGCGTAAGAAGAATGCGGTCTCGGCGCCGGAGTATTCTGCGCGTGACGACGTGCCGCAGGCATTTGAGGCGGCGGGCCATCGCGATGCGCGCAGTCCCTTCGCCCAGTCGATGCTGGTCGAAGAGGCATCGGCAGACGACTGGTTGCAGGACGATCTGGCCGAGGGCTTCCTCGATCAACCCCTTGCCGATGACGGCGAGCTGATGGAGAACCTCGATCAGTTGGCCGGGAGCCGCGATAACCTGGCCAAACTCAACCTGGCGCTGGCCTACATCGACCAGGGTAGCCTGGAAAGTGCGTGCGATATTCTCAATGAAGTCATCAACGATGGTGATGACGAGCAGAAACAGGAAGCTCGCGAGCTGTTGGCGAAAATTGCCTGAAGACCCGGTTCAGGCCCGTTACTAGCCAGTCGGTTTTTCATCTGAAAGACCCGCTGAGCCGTACAAGGCAAGCGAATATTCTTACCTCGCAGCCCGGATTGTCGGGTGGGGCTATCATGGTTTTTTCGTGAAGGCAGAGTTGTGTATGTCCAGCGGCAAAGTTGAAGTGGTCATCACCTATTGCACTCAGTGCCAGTGGTTGTTGCGTGCTGCCTGGCTGGCTCAGGAGCTGTTGTCGACCTTCGCCGATGATCTCGGCAAGGTCAGTCTGGAGCCTGGCAGCGGCGGGGTGTTTCGCGTGACCTGTGACGGCGTGCAGATATGGGAACGCAAGGCCGACGGTGGTTTTCCCGAAGCCAAGGTGCTCAAGCAGCGCTTGCGCGACTTGATCGATCCGGCGCGTGATCTTGGCCACAACGATCGTTGAGCGTGTGCGCGGCAGCGCTTGGTGCGGGGTTGATCGGCATGCCGGTTGTGCCCTGGCCGATTGATCGTTCGGTCAACTTTGCTGTTGTCGCGCTTGCTCTTGGGGCGCCCCGGCGCTAGGGTTGCCAGCCCTGTAGAGCAGTTGTCAGGATGTTGGATTTTTTAGTGGAAACCTCGAATTGAACGCGCCGTCCAGAGCCCTGCTATTGCTGGCGCTGGTGGTGGCGGCGATCAATCTGCGCCCCGGCATTACTTCTCTGGCGCCGCTGATCGAGCGGATTGCCGATGAGCTGGCATTGAGCCGGAGCCTGATCAGCCTGACCACGGCCTTGCCGGTGCTGTGCATGGGGTTGCTGGCGCCTTTCGCGCCGCGTTTGGCGTTGCGGGTGGGGTTGGAGCGTACCGTTGCCTTGTGCATGGGGGTGATATCCGCCGCCTTGCTGATGCGCCTGGCCGCTCAGTCCAGTGTGGTGCTGATTGCCAGTGCGGTGCTGCTCGGTGCCGCCATTGCTATTGCCGGGCCCTTGCTGTCTGGCTTTATCAAGCGCCACTTCGCTGGGCAGATGGGCACAGTGGTCGGCTGGTATTCCCTGAGCATGGCTATTGGCGGCGCCGCTGGTGCTGTGCTGACGGCGCCCGCCGCGCAACTGTTCGGCGACAGTTGGCCGCAGGGGCTGGCGGTTTGGGCCTTGCCCGCGGTGTTGGGGTTGCTGTTGTGGTTGTGTCTGCCCAGTCGGGCCGAGTCTGCGGGTGCCGCCGAAGCCGGCAGCGGTTTGCCATGGAAGCAGCCGCGGGCCTGGATGATCAGCTGCTTTTTCGCGATTCAGGCCGGGCTGTTCTATGCCCTGGCAACCTGGGCGGTGGCGCGTTACCACGAGGCAGGCTTGACCCTGCTGCACAGTAATGCGCTGTTCAGTATCTCGATGCTGATGGGCATGCCCAGTGCGTTCCTGCTGCCCTGGTTGGCCCAGCGTTTCAATCGCTATGCCTTGTTGGTCGCCTGCGGCCTGGTGGCGTCCGTCAGCCTGGCGATGATCACCTTGGTGCCGACCTTCGCGCCGGAATTCTGGGCGGTCACCATCGGCTTCGGTCTCGGCGGCTCATTCGCCTTGTCCCTGGTGCTGCCGTTGTACGAGGCGGGCTCGCCGCTGGCGGTCAGTCGCTGGACCGCGATGATGCTCTGCATGGGCTACTGCATGGCGTGCCTGACGCCGGTGCTGACCGGGCTGGCGCGCGATCTTGCCGGCCACTATCAGTTGCCGTTCATGGTGCTGACCAGCCTGGCGCTGCTGATGACGGCGCTGGCCTGGGTCATGCGCAACGGCCCGCGGCATTCCTCTTGATGGGGGGCTGATGATTGGCAAAATGACCAAGTTCCCCAGCAGTTCCTTTCTTGCCGCGCGGCGCTGTGATAGAAGGCAGCCTTGATTTGCTGGAGTGCCCGCGTGGAGCCCGAATCCATCGTTTATGGCTGCATTCGCGACTGGCCATCCGACAGCCCGGCGCAGAGTCGTCTGCGCCGTCAGGTCAACCACCAGGTGCTGGGCGAGTTGCCGGCTGGCGAAGCCTGGCCATTTCTCGGGCGCGAGATGTTCGCCTTTTGCCGACAGCCCGGAGAAGGCCTGTACCAGACCCAGGTGATTCACTTCGGCGCCAGTTACCGCGCAGTGGAGTATGAGTGGAGCCTGTGGCTCGAGCAGTTCGAGACGCTGCTCAAGCGCCTGTATTGGAGCAGTGCCGTGGTCCATCTGGAAACCGAGCTGAGCGGCACCCACACCTTTCGCTGGGAGTCGGACAACGGTTGTCACAGCCCCCAGGACGGCGATTTGCGGGTGCGCTGCGCCTGGGAGCGCGAAGGCGGCGTGCGCGGCTGAATGCTGGACAGGCGTTCAGGGTTTGGGTTGGCGATACAGATCGATCAGGATCTGGTCGAGAATCGATGATGCGCCCCAAGGCCGCGGGTCATTGAGAATCGCCACCACCGCCCAGCTGTTGCCATTGCTGTCGCGACTGTAACCGGCGATGGCGCGGACATTGTTCAGGGTGCCGGTCTTGATATGCGCCTCGCCGACAAGCGCTGTGCGCTGCAGGCGCTTGCGCATGGTGCCGTCCATGGCCACCAGCGGCATGGAACTGATGAATTCGGCGGCATAGGGGCTTTTCCAGGCGGCCTGCAGCAGTTGCGCCAATTCACGCGCGCTGACCCGTTCGTCACGCGACAGGCCGGAACCATTCTCGATCACCAGGTGCGGTGCGGTGATACCCTTGCGCGCCAGCCAACCACGGATCACCCGCTGCGCGGCCTTGGCATCGTCGCCGTCGCTCTCGTTGCGAAATTGCGCGCCGAGGCTCAGAAACAGCTGACGGGCCATGGTGTTGTTACTGTATTTGTTGATGTCGCGGATGATCTCCACCAGGTCGGGGGAGAAGGCACGAGCGAGCAGGCGGGCATTTTTCGGCACGTCGGCGAGGCGATCCTGGCCGAGGATCTTGCCGCCCAGTTCCTGCCAGATGGCCCGCACGGTGCCGGCCGCATAGCCGGGATGGTCGAGCAGGGACAGGTAGGTCTGGGCGCTGCAACCCTCTGCCAGCTTGCCGCTGACGATCACGGTGGTGCCATCGAACTGTTTCACCGGGTTGTAGCGCACATCCGGCCAGCCTGGGCATTTGCCGGCAGGCAAGGCCTTGACCCGATTGTCGATGCGAATCTCGGCAATCGGCGGTTCGGCCGCGATGTGCACCTTGCCGTCGTCGTTGCGCGCGACGAAACGCAGCGCCTTGAGGTTGACCAGCAAGGCGTCGGGGCTGACCAGATAAGGCTTGTTGGTGTCGCCGCCGTCATCGTTGAAGGTCGGTAGCGTGGGCTGGTTGAAGTGGCTGCGGTCGAGTACCAGGTCGCCGCTTATCTGCTGCACGCCGTTGGTGCGCAGGTCGCGCAGTAGCAGCCAGAGCCGCTCCATGTTCAGCTTGGGGTCGCCGCCGCCTTTGAGAAACAGATTGCCGTGCAGCACGCCGTCTTGCAGCTGGCCGTCGGTGTAGAACTCGGTTTTCCACTGGTGCGTCGGGCCGAGCAGCTCCAGGGCGGCAAAGGTGGTCACCAGCTTCATGGTCGAGGCCGGATTGACCGACACGTCGGCATTGAAGAAGGTGCTGGTGCCCGGGCCGGTAAGCGGCAGGGTGACCACCGACAAGGATTGGCTGCTGATCTTGCTGGCTTTCAGCGATTGCTGGACCTTGACCGGCAGGCTGCTGTTGACGGCGGCATGCAAGGGCAGGGCGAGCGGCAGGAGCAAACCGGCAATGGCCAGATTGCGCAAGGTCTTGATCATGGGCGGATACCCTTCAGGCGAGAGGTGGAGCTGGCGCGAGGCATGTACGGCTGATCCCGTCGAGGTTTTGTGAATTGCCGCACATTATGCATCAGGGACGTCATGCCTGCGTCGCCCGGCGACCGGTGTAGGGATGCAATCAGCGACTTTATTTGCGCGGCGTCTGTCGCCTGGCTGGCAGAGAGGCGGGCAATTCGTACGGCAAGCTGCTAAAGTGCCGCGCGTTATCACTTTTGAGGATTGTTCCATGGCTACTAACCGTTCCCGCCGTCTGCGCAAAAAACTCTGCGTGGATGAATTCCAGGAGCTGGGTTTTGAGCTGAACCTGAACTTCAAAGACGATCTGGCCGAAGAGGCCATTGACGCCTTCCTCGAGCAGTTCCTGCGTGACGCCATGACCGCCAACGGTCTTGGTTATGTCGGTGGCGATGACTATGGTCTGGTATGTCTGGCCAAGCGTGGCTCGGTCAGCGAAGAGCAGCGTGCCCAGGTCGAAGCCTGGTTGAAAGGTCGTGATGAGCTGGTCGACATTACCGTCAGCCCGCTGATGGACGTCTGGTATCCGGACAGCGCTATCAATACGCCTGCCTGATGTCTGCCGGCCGGGCATGTTGCATGCCCGGCCGTTGCTTTGCGCTTGTACCCCCCCCCCCCGCGGTTTCGCTGCAACCTCCCTTCGTAATCTCCACAGCCCTGCCTGCTAGCCAGCCAGCCCGGCTCTCGTCAGCACGGCGTGCTCGTCTACCTCATCGATCTGCTGCGCTTGCATGAAGCGTTCGGCGTAGTGCCGATAGATTTTTGTACGCACGAACAAGCCAAACAGTTGCGGGTCGATGTGCGCGTTTTTGCACATGTCGGCCATGATGTGTAGCGACTCCGAGAGCAGCTTGCCCTTCTTGTAGGGCCGATCCACCGCGGTCAATGCCTCGAAAATATCGGCGATTGCCATCATGCGTGCCGGCAGGCTCATTTGCTCGCGGCGCAGGCGTTTCGGGTAGCCGCTGCCATCCATTTTTTCGTGATGACCGCCGGCGATCTCCGCGACGTTGCGCAAGTGGGGCGGGAAGGGCAGGTGCTCGAGCATGCGGATGGTCTGCACGATGTGGTGGTTGATGATGTAGCGTTCCTCGCCCGTCAGGGTGCCGCGGCCGATGCTCAGGTTGTACAACTCGCCACGGTTGAATTTGTGTTCGGGAACCTCGAGCTTGAAGCCCCAGGGGTTGTCGGGCGGGATGATTTCCGCGGCAGGGCGCTCGATCAGATGCTCGGGCTTGTCGGCCAGCAACGGCTCCTCGACTGGCAGGCTCGGTGCTGGCCGCCGTTCATGGCGTTTGGCTTCTTCCCAGGACAGGCCGAGGCGATCGTCGAGGGTACGGGTCCAGGTGCGCTTGGCGATCTGTTGCAGGCGCGCCAGATCCGTGTCAGCCATGGTTTCGCCGCCCAGGTTGCTGCGCGCGACGAAGGCGAACTCCTCGTCCAGGGTGGCTAGCATTTCATCGCGCAGGGCGGCCAACTGCGCCAGATCGCCAGCCTGCGCACAGCCTTGCCAGTAGGCGATCCAGGCGTCGCGCTTGAGTACTTCGAAACGCATGCGCACCTCATGGATGCGGTCGTAGAGCGTCTCCAGCTTGGTCGCCTTGTCCACCACGTATTCGGGGGTGGTGACCTTGCCACAATCGTGCAGCCAGGCAGCGATATGCAACGCCTCCCATTCCTCGGCGCTGGGTCGATAGTCGCGAAAGGCCGCTTCGTCGCTGTCCGCCGCTGCGCGGGCAAGCATCAGGGTGATCTCCGGCACGCGCTGGCAGTGGCCGCCGGTATAGGGGCTCTTGGCGTCGATGGCGCCGGCAATAAGTTGGATAAAGGCATTGAGCAGCTGTTTCTGTCGTTCCAGCAGGCGCTGGCTTTCGATGCACAGCGCAGCGACGCCGGAAACCGCCTCGACGAATGCCACGCGCTCTGGGCTCTGCATGGCCAGATCGGATGGCTCGCCTCGGTCGCAGTGCAACAGCACCAGCACCCCGAGGGTATCGCCCTGGCGGTTGTGCAGGCCGGTGGAAACCAGGTGTGCGCGCGGACTGTCGAGGGTTTGCAGCAGACTCCGGTAGTCGCCGGCCTGGTCGAAGCCGATCGAGCTGACCGTGCTGGCGCCGCCGCTGGCCGGTTGTTGCAGCCACGCGGGCAGTTCGCCGGTGACCTTGTCGTAGCCGGGTATGGCGTGCTTGCCGAGGCTGTGCTGGGTGCCGCCGAGAAACAGGCCATGAGGCTCCAGGCGTCCGTTGTCGGCGTCGATCAGGTAGATCAGGCCGCCATGGGCCGCACTGATGGCCACGGTTTCTTCCAGCACGCGCTTGAGCAGGGTATCGAAACGGGTTTCGGCGGAGAGGCTGGCGGCGATGTCGAGGAAACTGGAAATGGTCTCCTTCATTCGCGCCATGGACTCGGCCAGTTGATCCACTTCCAGTACCGGCGAGCGCCCGCTGGCGGGGTAGTCGAAGTCGAAGCGACGGATCGCCTCGGCCTCCAGCACCAGCGCCTTGAGCGGCCTGGCCACGAGGCGCGAGGTCAGCCAGCCCAGTGGCAGACACAGCAGCAGGGTGGTCAGGGTGACCAGCGCGCCTTGCCAGCGGATGCGGTAGGCGTCGGCCAGCAGTTCGTCTTCCGGCACCAGGAGCGCCAGGTGCAGGCCTTGCGGTCCACCTTCCTGCAGCTGGCTGCGCGATATTACCCAGCGCTGCTTGCCCAGCTCCATCACGTCCTGTCGCTGGTCATCCAGGCCATCGGCGAGCAGGGCCGCGAGTGCGGGGCTGAGGTCGCGTGCCGGAGTCAGATGTGGTGCGCCGTTATGCATCATCACCAGGCGCGTGCTGTCGGGGTAGGCCACGGCGTTGCCACTGGCGTCAAACAGGATGACTTCGCTGTTGGCTGTGACCTGGTGCTGGGCCAGGGTTGCGGAGAGGTCGGCCAGGGTCAGGTCGGCGGCCAGCACCGTGGTCTGCCCTGCGCGCCTGGCCAGAGTGGTGCCGACTTCCTGGGTGGAGAAGAACACATAAGGTGCGGTGGTGATCTGGCCGCTGTCGGCGCGGGCGCTCTGGTACCAGCTGCGGCTGCGCGGATCGAAGTCCTCCCGCGGGCGCCGACGTTGCTCGATCAGGTTCAGCGAATCGTCGAAGAACAGGTAATTGGCTTCGACAGCGGTTGCGCTGCGCTCGATCGACCAGACCTGATAGGCCGCCTCGTCGGGGGCGTCGAGCAGCTGCTTGACGGCATCGCTGCGCAGCGGCCGCACCATGAAGAAATCGCCGTCGGCATAACCGAGGTACAGCGAGGCCAGTTTGGGATTGTCGCGCAGAGCCTGAGCCAAGGGTTCGAGCAGCGCCAGGCGTCCCTGCAGATCGTTCGCCTGGGTGGTGCTGTCCAACACCAGCAGGCTGAGCAAGTGGCGGATCGGTTGGTAGGTGTGGAGGAGGTCCTTCTGCACATCCTGCTGGATGCGCTCGAACAGCTTGGCGCTGCTGGAAACTATGATCTGGGAGTTCTGTCGGTAGTTGAACAGCCCCAGCACCACGCCGGTCAGCAACAACAGCAAGGTGAATAGAACGCTGATATGGACGTGCAGGGGAAAGCGACGGTCGCGGGGCCTACTGGGCATAGCGCGTCTCTCCGTGAAGTGCGCTGCGGACCCAGCAAGCATAGTGAAGGGGCTGCAGGCTTGCCGACTAAAAGCGATTATTCATAAGAATATTTCTACTTAGAGCGACTGTGCGTATATGCGTCGGCTCGATTCAAGGGGTCTGGTGAGGCGTGGCAATGCGTTTTGCTCGTTTTCCCAGCAACTGGCGCAGGCCATGCACCAGTAGGGCGACGGCCAGTGCCAGCACCACGCCGAACAGGGCGTTGAGCAAGCGCACCTGGGCAAGGTGCCAGTCCTGTGCGAGGCTCTCGGCGAGCAGCACGAAGCAGACGCTGGTTTGCAGCACGAACAAACCGTAGTGGTTGGCTTGCAGCGCGCGGCTAAGGGCGATCAGGGGCAGCAAGGTGGCGACCATCAGCGGCGGATCCTGCAGGCTGTGCCCGAGCAAAATCAATAACCCGGCAGCAGCCAGGCTGGCCAGGCTCGACTGCAGGGCGCGCACCAGGCTGCCCTGGAATTCCAACTGCAGGGTGGTCGCCACGGTCAGGGTCAACCAGTAGCCGCGCTCCAGGCCGGCCAGGTTGACGACCATGCCGGCAAGCGAGAAGGCCAGGGTGCAAGTCAGTGCATGCAGGCGCCACTGCTGCCGCGGCAGGCGCTTGGCGTGGCGTTTGAGCACTTTGAGCAGGCTGACGAAGCGTGGCATGTACGGCCACATGCGCAGGCCATGCATGCCGCGCAGGCCGAACGCCAGGAGCATCACCCAGAGACCGCCGAGGATGAACAGCATGGCGATGGCGAAGGGGTTATTCAGATTGCCGAGACCTTGCTGGCCTTGACCCAGGCACAGACAGACGGCCAAACCGATGCCCAGTTTGCCCGCCTCGCTACCGAAGCGTTGCAGCCAGGCGAGCAGGAAGCCGAAGGTGCCGAACAGGCCCAAGCTGATCAGCGGATCGTTGGCCGCCCAGAACCCCAGGCCGGCGCTGCAGGCGCCGAGGCCGATGAGCATCAACATGCGCAGCATGCCCAGGCGGTGCAGGGGGTTGGCCTGGGCGGCCTGAAAGGCGCCGACCGAGGCCCAGAGAAACCCCGGGTGGGCACTGAACAGGCCCAGCAGCAAGGGCAGGGCGCAGCCGAAGCCGGCGACCATGGCTGGCCCCCAGGCCGGCGGTCCGGCATGCCAGCTGAAGGTTTTCTGCACAACGCTTTTCATGGATTACACCGGGCTTGAACGTCCCGTCATTTCTCGGGCCATTTCAGTAGCGTAGCTGTCGGTCATGCCGGCGATAAAGTCGATCATGCGCAGAAAGGATCTGTACAGCGGCCAGTTCGGATCGGGCGCGTTATTGCCGAGCAGGTCGAGAATGCGCCGGTTCTTGAATGATGGCGTGCGCCCACCATGCTGCTCCAGCGCGGCGCCACAGAAGGCGTTGAGGAGTATTTCCAGGGTGGTGTAGGCGCCGATCTCGTGCAGGGTCTTGCGCTTGTCCTGGAAGATCTTCTCCCGCGCCATGGCCTTGGCGCTTTGCACGCAGTGCTTGGCTGGACCGTGCATGTGCTCGACCAGGTCGCCCGGCAAGGTACCGGCCAGCAGTGCGCCCTGTTGCTCGACGAAGGCGTGGGCGGCGGCGTTGGTCAGGTGTTCGATGGCCTTGCCGCGCAGGATCGCCAGCTTGCGCCGCTTGGAGTCCAGCGGGCCGAGCTGGCGGTAGGTTTCCGGCAGGTCGTCGCCGACCAGGTCGAGCAGCAGCGCCTCGACTTCGCTGTAATCGAGCAGCTCCATTTCCAGACCGTCTTCCAGGTCGATCAGGCCGTAGCAGATGTCGTCTGCCGCCTCCATCAGATAGACCAGCGGGTGGCGCGCCCAGCGCTGTTCCTCCAGTTGCGGCAGGCCGAGCTTGTGGGCGATCTGCTCGAGCAGCGGCAGTTCGCTCTGGTAGCAGCCGAACTTGTGTTTCTTGTAGCCGAGCGCCTCGGCGTGACGCGCGGTCCAGGGGTATTTCAGGTAGGTGCCGAGGGTCGCGTAGGTCAGCCGTGTGCCGCCGTCGAACTGGTGGTATTCCAGTTGGGTGAGCACGCGAAAGCCCTGGGCGTTGCCTTCGAAACTGAGAAAGTCGCTGCGCTCGGCCTCGCTCATGGCATCCAGCCAGCCACGCCCGGCGGCCTGCTGGAACCAGTGACGAATCGCATCCTCGCCGGAATGGCCGAACGGCGGGTTGCCGATGTCATGGGCCAGGCACGCCGACTGCACGACCATGCCCAGGTCGCTCGGCCCGCACCAGTCGGGCAGCTCCGTGCGAATCATCTCGCCCACGCGCATGCCCAGCGAGCGGCCGACGCAGCTGACTTCCAGCGAATGGGTCAGGCGTGTGTGGATATGGTCGTTGCTCGACACCGGGTGCACCTGGGTCTTGCGCCCCAGGCGGCGAAAGGCGCCGGAGAAGATGATCCGGTCATGGTCTTTGTGAAACGGGCTGCGGCCCAGTTCGTCGGCGCTGTGCGTTGGCTTGCCGAGGCGTTCGCGGTTGAGCAGTGCTTGCCAGTCCAAGGCCGGTCCTCGCCATTCAGTGGCAGATGGCCCCTAGCTTCGGGGTTCGTGCGGTTGTCTGCAAGTCCAAACTCGGCGGCAGGTGGGCAACGCCTGGGGCATTGGCACGATTCATGTGCGGCTGGCGGGCCGGGTATAGCGTTGCTAAGGTCAAACCAGGGTGCGCAGGGAATCTTGGAGTCGGTTGCACCCCTACTCTATGAATGGAACCACCAACGCAGTTCGGTGGCCTCGATGTCAGATGCTGGATGAAGCGGTTTCCGCTTCACTGAATGAAGCGGTTTCCGCTTTAGAGGTGGGTGTATGAACAATGCAATCGTCTTGCTCGCCCGGTTGTTTCTCGCGCATATTTTCCTGCTCGCCGGCTTCGGCAAGATCACCGGCTACGCCGGCACGCAGGGTTATATGGAAAGCATGGGCGTACCCGGTGCGCTGCTGCCGTTGGTGATCGTCCTGGAGGTCGGCGGCGGCCTGGCGCTGATCTTCGGTTTTCTCACCCGTTGGGCGGCGCTGGCGCTAGCCGTGTTCTGCGTGGCGGCGGCGGTGATCTTTCATCGCAACTTCGACGAACAGATGCAGATGATCCTGTTCATGAAGAACTTCGCCATGGCCGGCGGTTTTCTGCTGCTCTACGTGCAGGGCCCAGGCGCCTTCAGTATCGACGCCTGGCGCGGCAAATAAGGCGCCTGGGCCACCCTGACGTGGGCCGTCAGCGTGGCCTGATCCGCTCGGCGAGTACGCTGCCGTCATGCAGCAGGCGGCCGCGTACCTGCACATAGTCGCCGGCCTGGGGCGAATGCTCGAGGCGGGTCGCGGCGTTGACCTTGAGTGCCAGCCCGTCCAGCCGCCAGTTGCCG
This sequence comes from Pseudomonas borbori, assembly GCF_900115555.1. Taxonomy (GTDB): domain Bacteria; phylum Pseudomonadota; class Gammaproteobacteria; order Pseudomonadales; family Pseudomonadaceae; genus Aquipseudomonas; species Aquipseudomonas borbori. Next base: position 237,613 of record NZ_FOWX01000002.1, on the reverse strand, counting down.
TCTAGCGTGCCGTGCAGGCGCAGCTTCGCCCCGCTGGGCATGGGCGCCAGCTTGTCCTGCGCATCGCGGGCGCCTTGCTCGACCCAGGCGACGATCAAGGCGATCTCCTTCTCATCGAGAAAGGGCGGGCCGTCATAAGGCATGCGCGGCCGTGCCTGTCCACGGATGCGCCGCACCAGCTCGCTGGCCCCGGGCGAACCTGGCACCACGCGTGCGCGCTCGCCGTAGGCCAGGGTCGCGGCATAGGACGACAGCAGATAGCCCTCGGGCGCGGCTCCCATGATCCCGGATGCCGAATGACACTTGACGCAGCGCTGGTTGAGAATCCTCTCGACATGGCTGTAGTTCACCGTTTCGCCGGGTTGCGGCGAGGGTGTGGCCGGGCGCTTGGCCCCGGTATTCTGCGCAGGAGAGTCTGCCCCGGGCGGCAGGCCAACGGCGATCCAGCGCTCGAACAGGGCGATCTCCGCCGCACTGAGAAAGGGTGGGCCGTTCAGCGGCATGCGCGGCAGGCTGAGACCCTTGAGGCGCTTGAGCAGTTCACTGCCGGCGGGATCGCCCGGCCGCACCACGGGGCCGCGCTGACTGCCCGCGAGCAGCTGCTCCAGGCTGTCGAACGACAGGCCCAGCGGTGCCTGCGGGCCGCTGTGGCAGAGTACGCAACGGTTCTGCAGGATCGCTGCGATAGCGCTATAGGTCGGTTCCGCCGCGTTGCTCGGCAGACCTGCGAGCAGGGCCGGCAGCAGGGCAATCGCCAGCGTGCGGGAGACATGAACAGGCATGGAGAACCGCCCCAGGGTTGCAGCTCGGTCTCCCAAGACTAGCTGGTGCCCCGTTACCGGGCGAAAAGTTTCAGCGGGCAAAGCCGCCGTAACCCGTGAGTGGGTTATGGCTCAACCAGGCCCTAGCGTGCCGGTCACTCGCTTATGGGGCTTTGGTCTCACGCGGCGGGTTGCGCCTGAGCAGCGGGAAGGCGATCAGGGCAATCCGCAGCCAGCGTCGCCAGTTGCCGCGGCGTACGCCCAGGGTCGCCAGCAGCAGGGCGCCACCGGCGACCCAGAGTGGTGCGTTACTTTTGCTCAACTCTTCACGCCAATGGCTGCCAAGATACTGCGCCTGCCGCAGCGGTTGCAGCATCACCAGGGTTTCGTGGCGCAGTTCCTGGCGATGCATTTCCAGGCGCAGGCGCAGCATGGCTTTGCGCAACTCGCTGCGCGAGGCCTTGGCGGGTAGTTCAGGCAGGCTCATGGCAGCAGTTGCTCGCGGTCGCGGGCCAGTTCTTCGAGGCTGGCACTGAATGGTGGAGGGGCGTTGCGCAGCAGTGTCAGCAAGCGCAGCAGGCAGATCAGCAGGCCCAGGCCATAAGCGGCGCACAGGAGAACGATCACCGTCAGTCGATGGCTGTCCCAGAAGTTGATCAGCAGCGCGGCGGACAGACCAATCACCAGGAGCAAGCCAAACACCAGGCTCAGGCTGGCCAGCACCAGCAAGCGAAGCGTGTGGCCCTGCTGTTCTTTGAGCTCTTCGCCAAACAGCGCGACATGGCCATGTAATAAACCCAGCAGGGCAGCGGCAAAGCGCCGTGGCGCGCCGCCGCGGCTGGGTGTGGCGGAGGCTGTGGCGTCCATGTCTTCTCTCATCAGCGCCGCGTGATCAGCATGCCCAGCAGCAAGCCGATGGCGGCGGCCACCCCCAGGGTTTGCCACGGATGGGTCTGTACATAACCCTCGGTAGCCTGAACTGCAGCCCTACCGCGATCACGCAGCGAGTCTTCGGCGTTGTGCAAGGTGGAACGGGCGCGACCGAGGCTGGCGCGGATCTGTTCGCGTAGTTCTTCGGCTTGCTCGCCAACCAGGCTGGCGGAATGCTGCAGCAGCTTTTCAGTGTCGGTAACCAGTGCCTGAAATTCGTTGAGCAGTTCGTCTTGGCTTGTCGAGTTTGCATTATTACGGGGCATCGGCTTTCTCCTTGAGCGATTCTGTTCAGTGTAGAAGGTTCGAGTGTGGTGCCGGAGTTGGGTTCCTTCTTTTATAGGGCCGGGCGGGTTCGCCTGCTGATCGATCGAGTGCTGGTACAACGCTTGCATTGTGCTGGTGCGCGCCTTTGCCGGAGTGCTCTTTTATGGGGCTTGGAAAGGGTTGGCCTGGACGCCCTGGTGCATTGATAAGCCACTAATAAATAAAGATTAAGTACCTTGTGTGCAGTTTCAAGTAGGGCCATTTCGGTGCCCGGCATGGCTGTATTACATGAAGCAGGTCGGTCGATGTGCTGCCAGATGGTGCGTCTGTAGTCATTAGCGACCTTCTTTGGTGCAAATTCTCTAACCATGGAGTTTTCTTCGCTGATGGAAGATATCAATAGTGCTGTGGAAACCCTGATTCACGGCTCCAATACCCTGTTTATCCTGCTTGGTGCGGTCATGGTGCTGGCCATGCACGCCGGCTTCGCCTTTCTCGAGGTGGGTACGGTGCGGCAGAAGAATCAGGTCAACGCCTTGTCGAAGATCATCTCCGACTTCGCCGTGTCGGCCCTGGCCTATTTCTTTATAGGCTATTGGATCGCCTATGGCGTGACTTTCCTCGAACCGGCGAGCGTGCTGACCGAAGGCAACGGCTATGCCCTGGTCAAGTTCTTCTTCCTGATGACCTTCGCCGCAGCGATCCCGGCGATCATCTCCGGCGGCATCGCCGAGCGCGCCAGGTTCGGTCCGCAACTGTGCGCCACCATCCTGATCGTGGCCTTCGTCTACCCGTTCTTCGAGGGTGTGATCTGGAACGGCAACTACGGCGTTCAGGCTTGGCTCGAGGCGCAGTTCGGCGCGCCGTTCCATGACTTCGCCGGCTCGGTGGTGGTGCATGCGATGGGCGGCTGGCTGGCCCTGGGCGCGGTGTTGTTGCTGGGGCGGCGTAACGGGCGCTATCGCGACGGCAAGCTGGTGGCCTTCGCGCCGTCGAATATTCCGTTTCTCGCCCTGGGCTCGTGGATCCTGATCATCGGTTGGTTCGGCTTCAACGTGATGAGTGCGCAGACCCTGGGCAGCGTCAGCGGCCTGGTGGCGGTCAATACCCTGATGGCGATGGTCGGCGGTACCGTGGCGGCCTTGCTGGTCGGGCGCAATGACCCGGGCTTTCTGCACAACGGCCCGTTGGCCGGGCTGGTGGCGGTATGCGCCGGCTCCGACCTGATGCACCCGGTAGGCGCCCTGGTCACCGGCGCCATCGCCGGAGCGCTGTTCGTCTGGGCGTTCACCGCGACCCAGGTCAAATGGAAGATCGACGACGTGCTCGGCGTCTGGCCGCTGCATGGCCTGTGCGGCGTGTGGGGCGGCATCGCCTGCGGGATCTTCGGTCAGCAGGCGTTCGGCGGCCTGGGCGGCGTCAGCCTGAGCAGCCAACTGGCCGGCACGCTGCTCGGCGTGCTGGTGGCGTTGCTCGGTGGCCTGCTGGTGTATGGCGTGCTCAAGGCGCTGGTCGGCATCCGCCTGAGTCAGGAAGACGAGTTCAACGGCGCCGACTTGTCGATCCACAAGATCGGCTCGGTCAGCGAAGACTGAGCAAGGCGACCCAGAACGCAAAAAGCCCGCTCGAATGAGCGGGCTTCTTGTTTGGTGCGCCCAGCATGGGCGCAATCTTGTGGGTGAGAGTCCCACCGCGAGTTGACCACAGCGAACGAAGTGAAGCGCAACTGCATGAGGGTGACCGAGTGTGGGGAGGAAGCGTGGAGCGAAGCCGCGAGCCGATGAACAAGAACCGGATACAAGGCGAAGCCGACCAGGGCGAGCGGGCCAATGGCCGCAAGTTCCTGGGTTATGCCTTCTGGTCTTCCCGTGGCGAAGTCAAGCGCGCCGTGGCGGTCAAGGCGCGTAAGCAGTTCAAGCAGCGCATCCGCTGGCTCACTCGCCGCTCGGGAGGTCGTAGCCTGCAGCAGACCGTCGCTGGCCTGCGGCCTTACGTCTTGGGTTGGAAAGCCTACTTTGGCCTGTCGCAAACCCCGAAAGTCTGGCGCGAGTTGGATGAATGGATGCGTCATCGCCTGCGAGCGATCCAGCTCAAACACTGGAAGCGCGGCACGACGACCTACAGGGAACTGCGAGCACTGGGTGCCAGTGAAGGAACGGCACAGGCAGTGGCGAGAAACGCCCGTCGCTGGTGGCGTAACAGCTATCTGGAACTGAATCGGGTGCTGAACATAGCTTGGTTCGACCGCCTGGGATTACCCCGCCTGACCTAACCTCAATCTCTCGAACCGCCCGGTGCGGACCCGCATGCCGGGTGGTGTGGCAGGGGAACGGCCTGCGAAGGCCGTCCCCTATGCCGATCGTCTGGCTTTACAGCAGCGGGATGCTGTAGCTGACGATTAGGCGGTTCTCGTCGAGGTCGCCGCCGGTGGCCGCGGCATTGCTGCGGACCATTGCATTGCGCCAGCGCACGCCGAGGTTTTTCAGGGGACCTTCCTGCACGGTGTAGCTGATATCCAGGTCGCGCTCCCATTCCTTGCCATCGCGCCCGCCGGCACCGGCGAAGTCTTCACCGGTTACATAACGGACGAAGGCGACCAGGCCGGGTACGCCATAGGAGGCGAAGTTGATGTCGTAGCGCGCCTGCCAGGACTGCTCGTCCTTGCGGGTGAAGTCGAGGATCTGCAGGTAGTTGACGATGTAAGGGTCGGTTTCGTTGAGGAAGGGGAAGGCGTTTTCGCCGCTGACGTCCTGATAACCCAGGCGGAAGGTGTGCGCACCCAGGCCGGCCCAGAGGTTGACCGAGGTCAGGTCGTTATCGAGCGTGCCGCCGAGTTTCTTGCCATTGTCCTGGGAGTCGAAGTACGCCAGGTTGGCGCCGAGCTTCCAGTCGCCAATTGGCTGGATGTGAACCAGGTTGTAGAGTTTCTGATCGTAGATGTCTTCAAGTTCGCCGTACCACAGGCCGACCGTGGTATTGCCGCCGTTGAACTTGTAGTCGCCGCCAGCGAAGTTGTAGCGGTCGCTCTGACCGCCGACGTTGGTGGCAATGATGTCCTGGCTGTCGGTGGAGTTGCGGAAGTTCACCTCGCGCAGTTGGCCACCGTTGAGGCTCAGGCCATCTATTTCCTGGGAATTGATCATGCCGCCGTTGAAGACCTGGGGCAGCAAGCGCGAGTCGCCGGAAGAAACGATCGGCAATTTCGGCATCAGGCCACCGACCTTGGCCACGGTCTTCGACATTTTCACTTTGAGCGCCGCGGTGGCCTCGGAATATTCGTCCGGGCCTTCGTTGCCAAAGCTATTGGGCAACAGGTTGGTGCCAGCGCGCTCATCCGACGAATCGAGTTTCAGGCCCAGGCCGGCATAGGCGTCCAGGCCGAAGCCGACGGTGCCTTCGGTAAAGCCGGACTCGGCTTTGAAGATAAAGCCCTGTGCCCACTCCTCACGTTTGGATTGCTGCGCCGCTGTGCTATTGCGCAGATCGCGGTTCAGGTAGAAGTTGCGCAGTTCGAGGCCGGCTTTGCTGTCTTTGATGAACTCGGCGTGAGCCAGGGACGGTAGGGTGAGGCTGGCGCCCAGGGTGGCGAAGGCCACTGCTTGGGCGAGGCGCGTCTTACTCATTATTATTGTCTCCATGATGGTGTGCGGACCGGCTCGTGACCGACCTGTTACGGCATTGCGGAATAAACCACGCGCGCGCTTGACCGGCCTTTAGACTTTAGTCGGCACGCTTTATTTATCAGTGGTTTGGGTGTGACCAGCGGGTCTGCATCGGCTGCTGGTTCAGGTGTTCGAGGACGCTGACATGCTGGGGTTGCCCCAGGGGCAGCGCTCTACATGGGCTGGGTATTGGCTGAACGCTTGGGTTTTGCGGCCTGCGCGCCGCTGGTCGGCCGGTACCCGCCGCCCGCTCAAGTTTGCCGGCGAGCGGCCGTCAACCGAGTGGATATCCCGCCCTGGTACTTCGTCATGAATTCGCTGGCCTCGCTCGCATCGCCTGCCTCACGTTCGTCTCTGCCGCATAATCCGCCAGGCATGCGCATTGCCGCCGATGCGCAGCAGACCCTGGCCAATCGTCTGGCTGGGCGCCTCGGCCTGGAGCCGGGTGGGTTGAGTGGCAAGCATGATTCTTTCAGTCCGGAAAAGGTTGCCTCGGTGGTGCTCGGCTTTATCGAGCAGCGTCTGCACAGCGAAGCGGCTGGTGGCGCCGATCCGGCCAAGCTGCAAGGGTTAATGAGCCAGGCGCGCGATGGGGTGGAGAAAGGCTTTGCCGAGGCGCGCAAGATTCTCGATGGCATGGGCGTCTTGCAAGGCAAGGTGGCGGCGGACATCGACGATACCTACCAGCGCATCCAGGATGGTCTGGGCGAGCTCGATCAACGCTTCGCACCGTCCGTATTGGAAGCCGCCGGCACTACCCGGATCGCGGCCTCCAGTGAGCGCTTCGCCGCAGTCGCGCAGACCTTCGAAATGGCGGTGACCACCCGCGCCGGCGATCGCCTGCGCATCTCCATCGCCCAGGCTTCGGCCAGCTGGTCGCAAACCGGGGTTACCGCCACCGGCAGCGGCAGTGCTGCGACGCTGGTCGCCAGCAGTCAGTCCGGCAGCGTGCGCATAGGCGCTTGGCAGGTCGACGTCGAAGGCGAGTTGGACGAACAGGAGCGTGCGGCCCTGGACAAGCTTTTTGCTCAGGTGCAGGACCTTTCCGACAAGTTCTATGCCGGGGACCTGACGGGCGCTTTCGATCGTGCCATGGCGCTGGAGATGGATGGCGAGCAGCTGGCCTCCATGTCCCTGCGCCTGACCCAGAGCAGCGTGCGCCAGGCCAGCGACGCCTACAGCGCCGTGGCCGAGCAGGGCGGTCAGGCGGCCAGTGTGGTTAATGCGTCGCTGATTGATTATGCCAAGGGGCTGTTCGAGGCGTTGCGCAACGTCAATGAGCTGCTCGAGGATGGTCGCGGTAGTCTGCAGGATCTGCTCAAGGGTGGATTTGCTTTGGATCCACGTCTCGACAGGGCACGCCTGGAAAAGGCCGAGCTGCTTAACAGTCGCTTGCTCGAGGGTCTGCAAGGTCTGCCGGGGCTCTGATGCTGGCGCAACCTGATGCCAGCAGGGCGCGGTGCCAGACTGCAAGTCCCGGTGCTAGCCTGCAAGTCCCGGTGCTAGACTGCAAGTCCCTGTATGGAGGCCTGTGGATGCTCCCTGAATGCCAACTGTTCGGCACCCTTGGCTGTCATTTATGTGATGTGGCCGAGGCGATGCTGATGCCTTTCGTCGAACATGGCTTGCTGGTCGAACTGATCGATATCGTCGAACGCGATGACTGGGTCGAACGCTATGCCTTGCGCATCCCCGTATTGCGTCGCTGCGATACCGGCGCCGAACTCAACTGGCCGTTCGAGTCCGAGCAGGTTGTAGCGTTCTTGCGCTGAGAGGGGGTGATTGTCTGCTGCGGCGCACGCCCGACTTATGACAAGCGCCGGCGCCTTGCCGCGAGCATCCGGTGTGCAGCTGCGCTACGGCGCTCGATTTCACCGCATCTGAGGGTTCAGTTCCTGTGCGGCCGGTCGATAATGGTTCAACTCGTATTGGTTACGCCTGTTTTTCCGTGCGTGGTCCGCAGGTAAGCCGGGGCAATTGGCCGGTGCTCGAATTTCCCCGGATTGCATCCGGGCTGCACATAATCGATTCGTTTGGCTTGAGTGAAGGCGATTGCGCCACTGTTCGGCTTGCCACGGCTCGCTGAACGGGTAATTTTTGTCGGCCGGGTCAGCCTCAACTGTTAGGCTCTAAGCATGTTGGGGGCTGAATTCGACGCGGAGGGTGATTGATGAGTGCGGTGTTGGGGGATGCGTTGTCGCTGCTGTTGTTCCGTTTGCACAGTGGCCGGTTGTTAGGCATTAACCTGTTGAAGGTTCAGGAAATCATTCCTTGTCCGGCATTGACCAAGCTGCCCAATCGCCATCCTCATGTGCGCGGGGTGGCGACCCTGCGCGGCGCGTCCCTGATCGTGGTCGACCTGGCGCGGGCAATTGGCGAGCGTGGCGAAACCGACAGCCGGGACGGTTGCCTGATCGTCACCGAGCTGAGTCGTTCGCGCCAGGGGTTGCAGGTGCAAAGTGTCGAGCGCATCGTCCAGTGCTCCACCCGCGATGTGCGTCCGCCACCGGCCGGCAGCGGGGCGCGGGCCTTCATCACGGGTGTGACCCAGATCGATGGCGCCATCGTGCAGATTCTCGACATCGAGAAAGTCCTCCACGAAATCACTCCCGAGCAGCCTGAGGAGCTCGATGAGCAGTTGCTCACGGACGCCGAGCGCAAACTGCTGCGCGGTCGTCGTGTCCTGGTGGTGGACGACTCCCACGTGGCCCTGCGGCAGACGCTGGCCACGTTGCGCAAGCTCGAGCTGGATTGCCAGGCGGTGAGAAGCGCCGCCAGTGCGCTGGACGTGCTGCTCACCCAGCATCAGGCCGGGCTGCCGATCGAAGTCCTGGTCTCGGATATCGAAATGCCGGAGATGGATGGCTACAGCCTGGTCCGTGAAATTCGTCAGCGCAGTGATATCGGCCAGACCTATGTGCTGCTGCACACCTCGCTGGATAGCACCATGAACACCGAAAAGGCCCGCTCGGTAGGCGCCAACGATGTGCTCACCAAGTTTTCCACCGTGGACCTGAGCAAGGCGCTACTGCACGCCTTTCAAAGCCTTGCCTGATAATGCGTAGGTTGGGTTGGTGGCGCTGAGAGGTTGTGGCGTTGGCGCGTCGATCGCTCGGGTGCCAGCCGGGTGGGCTGTGCTGGCCACGGTCGGTGCGGTGACTGACTCTCTGGGCGCGCGCCTGACTAAGCCTGCGAATCCGCCAGCGTTTCCCGGGTGCAATCGGGGCAGACCCATGCTTTGCGTCGTCCCGGATGGCATCTCGGCCACCGGATTTGCGCTTGCCGGGTTCGGCGCGGTGTCTTGAACAAATCGCAGGCAATAAAAAACCCGCCGAATAGGCGGGTTTTTAAGGGAATTGGTCGGAGAGACAGGATTCGAACCTGCGACCTTCTCGTCCCGAACGAGACGCGCTACCAAGCTGCGCTACACTCCGAATAATCCGCATTTTACTGAAAAAGTTTTGTTGCACAAGGGGTTAGGCTGATATTTTTTTGCCGGCGACAGGGCGCACTATGAGTACTTTCGGTTCTTAGCCTGCAGCCAGGGGACACTCAACGGTTGAAGTGTCCACCTGCGCGCAGGCTGTGCTTACAGCTCCTGGATGGTCCGTACCTGGTCCTTGTTGACCTTGGCGCGGTTGCCGTCGAGCTGCTGGAATTCGTAGAAGCCCGAGTCGTTATCGAACGCCGGTGTGTCGATGGTCTGGATTTCACGGCCATCGTTGAGGGTGATGACCGATGGCGATGCGCAGCCTGCCAGTGCGGCCAGGCCCAGGGCGAGCAGGAATGCGGGAAGGATCCGCTGAGTCATGACGTGTTTCCTAGTTGTTGGTAAGGGCTATGTACTCAGCCTATGACGGATAATGGGCGGCCAAGTTCAGTGGCGGGCGAATCATTCGCTGTTCTGCGCGAGCAGTTCAGGGGTATTGAGGTTGGCCAGGCGCGGATCGTTGGGCGGGCAAACGACTGCAACGGGATCGTGCCGGCATAGCCAGCGTTGCGGGCTGCGTTCCCCGGCCTGCCACGCCTCTTCGAGTGTACTGGCCAGAGCTTTGGGGATCAGGCTGAACAGGGGTTCCCAGAAGTCGCCCTGACGCACCATGACCGGTCGGCTGCCGGCCTCGCCCAGTAGCGCCTCGAGCAAGGCGCGGTCGAGCAGGGGCGTATCGCACGGCAGCACCAGCAAATAGTCGTGACGGGCCGCCTGCAGACCGGCGCGGATGCCGGCCAGCGGGCCGCGGAAGTGCTCGTCCCCATCGCTGATCAGGCGGTCGGCAAAGGCCTCGTAGCGTTCGCTGTTGCGGTTGCAGGAGATGATCAGATCATCGCTGAGCGGTCGTACCAGGTCATGCAACCAGGCGATCAGCGGGCGGCCTTGCCACTCGATCAGGCCCTTGTCACGGCCACCCATGCGTTGTCCGCGCCCACCGCACAACAACAGGATGGAACAGCTAGGCAGTGCAGGGGGGGCGAGCATGGTAGAGCCTCCAAAGGTGGGCCTGTGATATAACATTGCGCTTCCCCACAGACAACTGGAAGCCTGCCATGAACCACAAGGCCGAGGCGCAATTCGTGCCCTTGAATATCGCCGTGCTGACCGTCAGCGATACCCGTACCCAGGAAACCGACACCTCCGGCCAGCTGTTCGTCGACCGTCTGCAGGCGGCCGGGCATGGCCTGGCGGCGCGGGTGTTGCTCAAGGACGACCTGTACAAGATCCGCGCCCAGGTCGCGAGCTGGATCGCCGACGACAGCGTGCAAGTGGTGCTGATCACCGGCGGTACCGGCTTCACCGGCCGCGACAGTACCCCGGAAGCCGTAACCTGCCTGCTGGACAAGCAGGTGGACGGTTTCGGCGAGCTGTTCCGGCAGATTTCCGCAGTCGATATCGGCACCTCGACCATTCAGTCCCGTGCCCTGGCCGGCATGGCCAACGGCACCCTGGTGTGCTGTCTGCCGGGTTCGACCAACGCCTGTCGCACCGCCTGGGACGGTATTCTCGCCGAGCAACTGGATGCCCGTCATGGCCCCTGCAACTTCGTTGCTCACTTGAAACAGATGGCTGCCTGCGAGAGCCGCGGATGAACGGCGGCGAACAATCCGGCCTGCTGCCGGTCGAGGCGGCGCTGCAGCGCTTGCTGACGCTGGCCGAGGCGGCGCCGATCGGCGACAACCAGCGGGTCGGCCTGGCCGACGCCGACGGCCGGGTGCTGGCCGAGCCGCTGATTGCCGGGCTGGACTTGCCGCCCTGGGCCAATAGCGCGATGGACGGTTACGCCCTGTGCCTGGCCGACTGGGCCGGTGAGCCGCTGACGGTCAGTCAGCGCATTCAGGCCGGCAGTGCGCCGCCGCCGCTGCAACCTGGCAGCTGCGCGCGGATCTTTACCGGTGCGCCGCTGCCGGCGGGTGCCGATACGGTGGAAATGCAGGAAAACGTCGTGGTCGAGGCCGATGGCCGGGTGCGTTTCAGCGAGCCGCTGCGACTCGGCCAGAACGTCCGCCAGCAGGGCCAGGAAACCCGGGTCGGCGACCACCTGTTGCCGGCGGGAACGCGCCTGGGCCCGATCGAACTGGGCCTGGCGGCCTCGTTGGGGATCGCCGAGCTGAGCGTACGCCGGCGTCTGCGGGTGGCGGTGCTGTCCACCGGCGACGAACTGGTCGAGCCGGGCCTGCCGCTGGGGCCGGGGCAGATCTACAACAGCAATCGCCGCCTGCTGATCGCCTGGCTGCGGCGCCTCGGCTGCGCGGTGGTGGATGGCGGCATCCTCGCCGACGATCTGCAGCTGACCCGCGCGGCCTTGGCGGCCCTGAGCGATGTCGACCTGATCCTGTCCACCGGCGGGGTATCGGTGGGCGAGGCGGATTTTCTCGGTGTGGCGCTACGCGAAGAGGGCGAGCTGGCCCTCTGGAAGCTGGCGATCAAGCCGGGCAAGCCGCTGACCTGCGGGCAGTTCCGTGGCGTGCCGGTGATCGGCCTGCCGGGCAATCCGGCCTCGACCCTGGTGACCTTCGGTCTGTTGGCGCGGCCCTATCTGCTGCGCCGCATGGGAGTACAGCGGGTCGAGCCGCTGGGGTTTGCGCTGCCGGCCGGTTTCACCTGGAACAAGCCGGGCAAGCGCCGCGAGTACCTGCGCGCGCGTCTGCAGAATGGGCGGGTGGTGCTCCACCCCAACCAGAGTTCCGGCGTATTGCGCAGCGCCGCCTGGGCCGAGGGGCTGGCCGAGGTACTGGAAGGCACGACCCTGGCCGAGGGCGACAGCCTGCGCTTTATCCCGCTGAGCGAGATCCTCGGGTAGGTGGCTATGTAGGATGGGGCGGGCCGCGTAGGTCGGGCCGCGTGGGTTGAGCGCAGCGATACCCATCATTGCCTGGCGTCGTTAAATCAACAGCATGGTTATCGCAAGCTCAACCTACGCGGCCCGACCCATCCTACGGGTTCTGCACTTGGCGCTGGTTCTCGCGAAACTGCCCCGGGGTCTGCCCGGTCCAGCTCTTGAAACTGCGGTGGAAGGAGCGCGCCTCGGTGAAGCCCAGGTAGCTGGCGATGTCCTGGATCGCCAGGTCGCTGCGCAGCAGGTAGTGCTTGGCCAGTTCCTGGCGCAGCTGATCGAGAATTTGCTGGTAGCTGGTGTCGGCCTGCTGCAGGTGACGCTGCAGGGTGCGCAGCGTCATGTTGAATTTCTCCGCCACGCGTTCCTTGCGCGGCAGGCCGTCCTTGAGCAGCAGGCGCAAGGCGTTCTTGACCCGCTGCGGCAACGCTTGGTCGTCATCCAGGCCGGCCATCAGGGCCAGGGCATGTTCTTCCAGGGTGCGCAGCAGGTTGGCGTCGGCCTGGCGTAGCGGCATGCCGAGGTATGCCTGCGGCACGATCAGGGCGTTGCAGGCTTGCTCGAAGCGCACCGGGCAACCGAACACCGTGCCGTACTCGGCGCTGTCCACGCCCACAGGCAGGGCATGCTCGAACCAGACTTCCTGCGGCGAGCGCTGCATGTCGGCGATCCAGCGCGCATAGAGCAGCCAGGACGCCAGCACGTCCTCGACCATGTGCCGGCGGACCAGCGCGGTCTCATGACGGCAGCTCCAGATCAGCTTGACCGGATCGGCGCTCGCCTCGATCCGGCTGACGCCCATGTCGCCCACCAGTTTTTCATAGGGCACGATCCGGCTCATGGCCTCGCCCAGGGTGGCGCAATTCATGGCGATATAACCGAGCACGCTCCAGGAGCCGGGCTGCACGAAGCGCGCGCAATGCAGGCCGAACAGCGGATCGCCGGAGGCCTCGATCAGGTGCTGGAGCAGGCGTTGGTGGGTCGCGCCGGGAAGGCGCTTGCCGTTGTCCGCAAGCTCGTCGGCCGCCACGCCCGCCGCCGCCAGCGCCTGATCGATATCCAGACCCAGCTGTTCGGCGTGGCGCAGGTACTTGAGCAGGGCAGGAACCGAGGTATAGCCGAGATTGTGCATAGACTCCTTATTCGCAATGGCTCGATTGGCGACAGTGCCTGTCCCGATCCGACAGTGACGCCGGGCGGCGGCTGGCTAGTATAGGCAGTCAATGATGGCGACCGAAATATCCAGGGGAGAGGCTGATGCGACGTTGGAACGGCTGGGGCGATGAGACAACAGTGGTGGAATTGCCGAGCCATGGCGAGGCCTTTCTTGCCGAGCTGATCGGCCCCGGTCAGGCGCTGGCCGATGCCAGTCTGGAGCAGGTGCTGGCCAAGGTGCCGGCTTCGCGTCTATCGGCCCACCCGCTGGTCAGCCTGGACGCCGAGGCGCGGCTGCGGCATGCCCGCGGCCAGAGCCTGGCGGACTGGTTGGCGATGCGCTCCGGCGAGTTCGGCGTGTTTCCCGACGGGGTCGCCTTCCCGGAAAGTGCCGCGCAGATTCGCCAGTTGCTGGCCTGGGCCAGCCAGCAGGATCTGATCGTGATTGCCTATGGCGGCGGCACCTCGGTGGCCGGGCATATCAATCCGCAAGCCAGTGACAAGCCGGTGCTGACCTTGTCGCTGGAGCGCATGGGCAAGCTGATCGAGATCGACGACGACAGCCTGATCGCCACCTTCGGTCCCGGCGCCAATGGCCCGCAGGTGGAAAGCCAGTTGCGCGCCCGTGGTTACACCCTCGGCCATTACCCGCAGTCCTGGGAGCTGTCGACCCTTGGCGGCTGGGTCGCCAGTCGTTCCAGTGGTCAGCAGTCGCTGCGTTACGGGCGCATCGAGCAGTTGTTTGCCGGCGGCAAGGTCGAGACCTTCGCCGGCACCCTGGAGATTCCGAGCTTTCCAGCTTCCGCTGCCGGTCCCGACCTGCGTGAGCTGCTGCTGGGCTCGGAAGGGCGCTTCGGCATCATCTCCGAGGTCAAGGTACGCATCAGCCGCCTGGCCGAACAGGAAAATTTCTACGCGGTATTCATGCCCGATTGGCAGCAGGCATTGGCGGGCATTCGCCGCCTGGCCCAGGCGCGCGTGCCGCTGTCGATGCTGCGCCTGTCCAATGCTGGCGAAACCCGTACCCAGCTGGCTCTGGCTGGTCATCCGCAACAGATCGCCTGGCTGGAGAAATACCTGGCCCTGCGTGGCGCCCGCGAGGGCAAGTGCATGCTGACCTTCGGCGTCACCGGCAGCCGCACGCAGAATGGCGCTTCGCTGAAGCAGGCCAAGGCTTTGTTGAAAGGCTTTGGCGGCGTGTTCAGCGGCACCCTGCTGGGCAAGAAGTGGGTGGAGAACCGCTTTCGCTTCCCCTACCTGCGCCATGGCCTGTGGAGTGCCGGCTACGCGGTGGACACCCTGGAAACCGCCACCGACTGGAGCAATGTCGACAGCCTGCTGAACAAGGTCGAGGTCAGCCTGCGCGACGGCCTGGGTGAGGAGGGCGAGCGGGTGCATGTGTTCACCCACCTGTCCCATGTCTACGGTGAGGGATCGAGCATCTACACCACCTATGTGTTCCGCCCCGGCAACAGCTACGAGCAGGCCCTGGCGCGCTGGCAAAGGCTCAAGCACGCCGCCAGCCAGACCATCGTCGCCAACGGCGGCACCATCAGTCATCAGCATGGCGTCGGCCGCGACCACGCGCCTTATCTGGCCGTGGAAAAGGGCGAGCTGGGCATGGCGGCGCTCAAGGCCTTGTCCGCCCACTTCGACCCGGAGCAGCGCCTGGCTCCAGGCGTGTTGCTCGAGCAATGAGCATGCCCGCCTGGAACGCCGCCTGGCGCGAGGGTGCGCTGGCCGAGCTGGCCGCGCGCGACTGGGACTTGATCGTCATCGGTGGCGGCATCAGCGGCGCCGGTATTCTGCGCGAGGCGGCGCGGCGCGGCTGGACCTGCCTGCTGCTGGAACAGCGCGATTTCGCCTGGGGCACCTCCAGTCGCTCGTCGAAGATGGTCCACGGCGGCCTGCGCTATATCGCCAAGGGCCAGCTCAAGCTGACCCGTGACTCGGTGCGCGAGCGTCAGCGCCTGCTGCAGGAGGCTCCCGGCCTGGTCGATCCGCTGAGCTTCATGATGGCGCATTACCGGGGGCAGTTTCCCGGGCCGAAAGTGTTCGGCGGGCTGTTGGCGCTGTACGACGCCCTGGCCGGCAAGCGCAACCATCTGTACTACCCGCTGCAGCAGTTGTGTTATCTCGCCCCCGGCCTCAAACAAGACGGCCTGTTCGGCGGCACGCGCTTCTTCGATGCGCTGACCGATGACGCCCGCCTGGTCATGCGCGTGCTGGGCGAGGCCCGTGGCGACGGTGGCGAGGCGCTCAACGGGGTCAAGGTGCTCGAGTTGCTGCGCGACAACGGCCGGGTGGTCGGCCTGCTCGGCGAGGATCGCGAAAGCGGCCGGCGCTTCAATTTTCGCAGCCGGGTCGTGGCCCAGGCCACCGGCGCCTGGACGGACCGGTTGCGGGCGACATCCAGCGAGCATATCCGTCCGCTGCGCGGCAGTCATCTGCTGCTGCCGGCCTGGCGCCTGCCGGTGGCCCATGCCTTCAGCTTCATGCACGAGCAGGATGGAAGGCCGGTGTTCGTCTTCCCCTGGGAAGGCGCGACCGTGGTCGGTACCACCGATCTCGATCATTCAGAGCCGCTGGATCGGGAGGCACGAATTAGCGTAGAGGAAGTGGATTACCTGCTGGCGGCCTGCGCCCAGCAATTTCCCGCTGCGGCGATCACGGCCCGCGACCTGTTGTCGACCTGGGCCGGGGTACGGCCGGTGGTCAGAGATGGCGCAGCCGGGCGCAAACCCTCGGACGAGACGCGTGAGCATGCGCTGTGGAGCGAGCCCGGTTGCGTGACCCTGGCCGGTGGCAAGCTGACCACCTTCCGTCTGCTGGCCCTGGAGGTGCTGCGGGCCTGCGCCGAGATGCTCGGACAGACGCTGGACGACCAGGGCGGTGAGATTTTTCGCCCCGGCGTGCTCCCGCCGATGCCCACCCTCAGCCCCGCCCAGCAGCGGCGTCTGGCCGGCCGGCATGGCCGCGAGCTGCCTGGCTTGCTGGCGTTGCTCGATGAGGTGGGCAGCGAGCGGGTGGCCGGCAGCGATACGCTGTGGGTGGAGCTGGCCTGGGCGGCTCAGAACGAGCTGGTGCTGCACCTGGACGATCTGCTGCTGCGCCGCACCCGCCTCGGTTTGCTCCTGGCTGAAGGCGCAAAGGCCGAGTTGCCGCAGATTCGTGCGCTGTGCCAGGCTCGCCTGGGCTGGGACGACGGGCGCTGGGACAGCGAAGAGCGGGATTACCTTGAACTCTGGCGATGCTGTTACAGCCCGCCAGCCAAGTAGGGTGCGCCGCGCACACCATCTGACTGTCGGTGCGCACGGCCTCGGCGGCCCCGCGCACCCGACGCGAGTTCGACTAACGGTAAGGACTGTGCCTTGAGCGAAAAAAGCTACCTGCTGGCCATCGATAACGGCACCCAGAGCGTACGCGCGCTGTTGTTCGACCTGCAGGGCAACCTGCTTGGCAAGGGCAAGGTGGAGCTCGAGGCCTATTACTCCACCCAGCCCGGCTGGGCCGAGCAGGACCCGGAGTATTACTGGGCCAGCCTCGGCGAGGCCTGCCAGCGGTTGTGGGCGGCGGTGGATATCGACCGCCGCCTGATCAAGGGCGTGGCGCTGACCACCCAGCGCGGCACCCTGATCCATGTCGATGCGCTGGGCCAGCCGCTGCGCCCGGCGATCCTCTGGCTCGATCAGCGCCGTGCCGAGGTCCGCGGCAGGATCAAGGGACCCTGGGGCTGGTTGTTCAAGCTGCTCGGCGCGCAAGCGGCGGTCGATCATTTTCGCGCCCAGGCCGAGGTCAACTGGGTCGCGCAGAACCAGCCGGAGATCTGCGCGCAAACCGATAAAGTCCTGCTGCTCTCCGGGTTTCTCAGCCATCGCCTGTGCGGGCGCTTCGTCGATTCGTTGGCCTGCTGCGTCGGCTACCTGCCGTTCGACTACAAGCGCCTGCAATGGGCCGCGCCGCGTGACTGGAAGTGGCAGGCCATAGCGCTGCGCCGCGAGCAGTTGCCGGAACTGCGCAAGCCGGGCGAGCGGCTCGGCAACATCAGCGCCGCGGCCAGCCGCCATACCGGTATTCCCGAGGGCTTGCCGTTGATCGCCGCCGGTGCCGACAAGGCCTGCGAAGTGCTCGGCGCGGGTGCGCTGGAGCCGCATATCGCCTGCCTGTCCTACGGCACCACCGCGACCATCAACACCACGCGGCGCAGCTACCTGGAAACCATCCGCTTGATCCCGCCCTACCCGGCGGCGCTGCCCGCGCACTTCAACACCGAGGTGATGATCTATCGTGGCTTCTGGATGGTCAGCTGGTTCAAGCAGCAGTTCGGTCAGCGCGAAATGCAACGGGCCAGGGAGCTTGGCGTCGAGCCCGAGGCGCTGTTCGACGAACTGGTCAACGCCGTGCCGGCCGGCTCCATGGGCCTGATGCTGCAACCCTACTGGTCGCCGGGCGTACGCGAGCCTGGGCTGGAGGCCAAGGGCTCGATCATCGGCTTCGGCGATGTGCATACCCGCGCGCATATCTACCGCGCCATTCTCGAAGGCCTGGCCTATGCCCTGCGCCAGGGCAAGGAGCGGATCGAGAAGCGCTCGGGGACGAAAATCACCCGCCTGCGCGTCTCCGGTGGTGGCTCGCAGAGCGATGCGGCCATGCAGCTGACCGCCGATATCTTCGGCCTGCCGGCCGAGCGCCCGCATGTCTACGAAACCTCCGGCCTGGGAGCGGCCATCGATTGTGCGGTGGGCCTCGGCCTGCACCCGGATTTTCCCAGTGCCGTCGCGGCCATGACCCGGGTCGGCCGGGTATTCCAGCCCGATCCGGCGGCGCAGCGCATCTACCAGCAGCTGTATCGCGAGGTCTACCTGGGCATGTACCGGCGGCTCAAGCCGCTGTATCTGCGCATCCGGGCCATCACCGGATATCCGGCGTAGACCCGCTGTGCGCATGATGCTCCTGCATGGCAAAAGACAGAGGCTCGGCTAAGGTTGAACTGGCAACCGTGATAGGGTATCCAGGCCGCTTCGGTTGCATGCAACTGGCTGTCATGCGTACAAGAATTACAGGAAGCAGAGGACCGTTCGTTTGAAAATACTGATAGTCGATGATTCGGCCATGTCGCGAAAACTGGTGCTCAAAGCCCTGCCGGCGGAGTTGCAGGCGGTCGTGACCCAGGCCACTAACGGTGAGGAAGCTTTGGCGGCTTACCATGCCGGCCATGCCGAGGTGATCTTTCTCGATCTGACCATGCCGGTGATGGACGGCTTCCGTACCCTGGAGCAACTCAAACGCGAAGATGCCAATGCCGTGGTCATCGTCATCAGTGCCGATATCCAGCCGCAAGCCCAGCAGCGCGTGCGCGATCTGGGGGCGGCGGCCTTCGTCAAGAAACCCATTACCCCCGAGGCCATGCAGGCGGCGCTGTATGAAGTAGGGCTGATCTAGATGAGCAGCCAACTGGCGAACCTGAGTGAAGAACAGCGCGATGCCCTGCAGGAACTGATGAACGTGGCCATGGGCCAGGGCGCTGACCGCCTGGCCCGCTTGACCGAAACCTTCGTCACTCTGTCAGTGCCGCGCATCCATGCCGTCGACGTGACCAATACCAGTCTGTTGAGCCAACTGATGATCGCCAGCCAACCGGCCATCATCACCCGCCAGTCCTTTCTCGGCCGCCTGCGCGGCGAGGTGATGGTCTGCTTTGGTGACAATGGCGCCGATCAGTTGGCCGACCTGATGGGCTATGAAGGCGTGGAAAAACACAGCATTCAGGATGAGCTGATGCTGGACGTCACCAATATCCTCACCGGGGCCTGTATCAATAGTCTGGCGCAGCAGGTCGATATCAAGGTGAGTTACGGTTCGCCCTCGCTGCTGTCGCGCGGGCGTTCGCTGCAGGAGGTACTCGGTGCCGAGGAGTTGCGTGGCCACCAGGCGCTGGTGCTGGAGATCCACTTCGAAGTCGCGACCCACAGTTTCTATTGCGACCTGCTGGTATGCATCACCGAAGACACGGTGGCCACCGTTATCGAGGTGATCGATCAGTTGCTGAACGATATCTAGCTCAGATCATCGGAATAAGGATACGAGATGACGTTTGCACCAGGAGAGGTATTGCCTGCGGAGTTGGTGGCGGTGCTGCAGAGCATCAATCTCGGCGTCTTGTTGCTCGATAGCCAGTACCGGGTAGCGTTCTGGAACGATTTCATGGCGATCCACAGCGGCAAGGATTGCGACGAGGTCAGGGGGCGGTCGCTGTTCGAGCTGTTTCCGGAATTGCCGCGGCTGTGGGTGCAGAAGAAAGTCGACGGGGTGTTCGCCTTGCACAATCTGGCGTTCACTTCCTGGCAGCAACGCCCGCACCTGTTCAGTTTCTCCGGCAGCCGGCCGATCACCGGCTCGACCGACATGATGTACCAGAATTGCACCTTCTCGCCGATGATGGAGGCCGCAGGCACCGTCAAATATGTTTGCCTGACCATCTCCGATGCCACCGAAACCGCGGCCCAGCACCTGCAACTGGAGCAGCTCAATCAACTGCTGCGTGCCGAACAGAGCGAGCAGGCACGTCTGATTCGCAAGCTCGAAGACACCCAGGCGCAACTGCTGCAGTCGGAGAAAATGGCGGCGATCGGCCAGCTGGCCGCAGGCGTTGCCCACGAGATCAATAACCCGGTGGGTTACGTCTATTCCAACTTCAGCAGTCTGGAGCGTTATGTCGGTGACCTGTTCCGCCTGATCGAGAGCTACCAGGCGCTGGCCGCCGAACATCAGGATGCGGCCTTGCGCGCACAACTGGAGCAGGCCAATCAGGCGCTGGACTACGATTTCCTGCGCAGCGACATGGCCGACCTGGTGCGTGAGTCACGCCAGGGCCTGGAGCGAGTCAAGCAGATCGTCCAGGATCTGCGCGACTTCTCCCATATCGACTCGGGCGACTGGCAGGAGGCCGATTTGCACAAGGGCCTCGACAGCACGCTCAACGTGATCTGGAACGAGATCAAGTTCAAGGCCGAGGTGGTCAAGAGCTATGGTGAGTTGCCGCCGGTGCAGTGTCTCGGCTCGCAGCTCAACCAGGTGTTCATGAACCTGATCATCAATGCCGCCCATGCCATCGAGGGGCAAGGCACTATCTGGCTGGAAACCGGCGCCGAGGATGACTGGGTGTTCGTGCGGGTGCGCGACAGTGGCAGCGGCATTGCCCCGGAGAATCTGACCCGCTTGTTCGACCCCTTCTTCACCACCAAGCCGGTCGGGCAGGGCACCGGCCTCGGCCTGTCGGTGTCTTACAGTATCGTGACCAAGCACCATGGCCGCCTGGAAGTCGAGAGCGAACTGGGCCAAGGCGCTGCTTTCACCGTCTGGCTGCCCCGCAGGCAGCCGCCGCAAGGCGAGGACGCGGTCGATCTGCCTGCCGGCGAGTGATGCGTGCTGCGCCAGGCGGGCGCTATTTTGCGTTTGAGCGCTGGCGCACCTTTGCGGACGTTTCGTTGTCCATACCGTTTCGACCCGATTGGCTTCCAAGGCGCTGGCTATGAGCGAACGCAAGGCATTATTGATCCTGCACGGCAAGCAAGCCGGCAACCAGGAGGTGCGCTCCGCGGTGCAGACGCGCCGTGAGGATGGCTGGCAGCTCGATGTGCGGGTCACCTGGGAGGCGGGTGACGCCCGTCGGCTGGTCGGCGAGGCCCTGCAGGCCGGCTATCCGATCCTGATCGCCGGGGGTGGCGACGGCCTGTTGCGTGAGGTGGCCGAAGCGATGGCGCTGGCGCAAACCGGAGCCAGCCTGGTGCTGCTGCCGCTCGGTACCGCCAACGACTTCGCCAATGCCGCAGGGCTGCCACTGACTCCGCTCGAGGCTCTGGCGTTGCTCGATGCGCCGGCGCAGCCGATCGATCTGGGTGAGGTCGATGGTCAGCTTTTCCTCAATATGGCCACGGGCGGCTTCGGTTCCAATGTCACCGCCAACACCTCCGAAGACCTCAAGCGCCTGCTTGGCGGCGCGGCCTATTTTCTCACCGGCCTGACCCGCTTTGCCGAGGTACGCTCGGCCTTTGGCCGCTTCAGCGGGCCGGATTTCCTCTGGGAGGGCGAGTTCATTGCCATGGGCATCGGTAATGGGCGCCAGGCTGGCGGCGGACATCTGCTGTGTCCGCAGGCACGGGTGAATGACGGCTTGCTGGATGTCTGCATCGTCCCTGCCGCGGAGGATGTGGTCGGCACCCTGGGTACCTTGTTGTCCGGCGGGATCAATGGCTTGCAAAGCGTTGCACTCAGCGCGCGCTTGCCCTGGGTGGAGATCGAGGCGCCGGAAGGTCTGGATGTGAATCTGGATGGCGAACCGCTGGAAAGTCGGCAACTGCGGTTTTCCGCGCGGCGCAATGCGTTGCGGGTGCATTTGCCGACGGATTCGCCGCTACTGCGCGAGTGACGGCGATGGCACTTGGCTGGCACCGGTGCGCCGGCTCGTGCAAGATGGCGCCTGGTCGGCTTCAGCGCTGTCGCTCCTGGCCGATACCCTTGCTGTAACTGGATTCGATAAACAATTTGGAGCGCGCAATGGCTGGCATTCTCGACTCGGTGGATCAACGCACCCAACTGGTGGGCGAGAATCGCCTGGAAATCCTGATGTTTCGCCTGGCTGGGCGGCAGTTGTTCGCGATCAACGTGTTCAAGGTGCAGGAAGTCCTGCAGATGCCCAAGCTGACGCTGATGCCGCACCGCCATCGCTTCGTCTGCGGGGTGGTCAGTCTGCGCGGCCAGACCCTGCCGGTCATCGATCTGTCGCAAGCCATCGGCATGCGCCCGATAGTGCCGGATGAGCGCAGCACCATCATCGTCACCGAGTACAACCGCTCGGTGCAGGCTTTCCTGGTGGGCGGCGTCGATCGCATTCTCAACCTCAACTGGGAATCCATCCTGCCACCACCGGGTGGCGCCGGGCGTCAGCATTACCTGACGGCGATCACCAAGGTCGAAGAGCAGTTGGTGGAGATCATCGACGTGGAAAAGGTGTTGGCCGAGATCGTGCCCTACAACGCCAAAATTTCCGGTGACCGCCTGGCCGATCCCGTGCTGGAGCGGGCGCGCGGGCGTGAGGTGCTGCTGGTGGACGACTCCAGTGTGGCCCTGGCGCAGCTGCGCGATACCCTGTCGCAGCTGGGCCTGAAGATGCATGTGGCCACCGATGGCCTGAAAGGCCTGCAGATGCTGAAGAAATGGGCCGATGCCGGCGCGGTGCTGACCGACAAGTTGTTGATGGTGTTCACCGATGCGGAAATGCCGGAGATGGACGGCTACCGCCTGACCACCGAGATCCGTCAGGATCCGCGCCTGAAGGATCTCTACGTGGTGCTGCATACCTCGCTGTCCGGCAGCTTCAACGAAGCCATGGTGAAAAAGGTCGGTTGCGACAACTTCCTCTCCAAGTTCCAGCCGGACAAGCTGGTCGACGTGATCCGCGAGCGCCTGATGCGGGATGAGCCGAGCGAGTAAGGGCGAGCGGTGATCCGTTCGGAGCGCCGCGACAGCCCGCCATTTTTTGCGTTGCGCCGATTGCGGCCAGGCAGCCGCTACTGCTACTCGCCGAGGCGTTGGCGCAGGTGCTCGATGCGCTTGCGGTTGACCCCCAGATCCGAGTAGCCCAGGCGTGAGGCCGAGCGCACATCGACGGCCTGTTCGCCGATCAGGAACTCCACATCATCGACGAAGCGCAGCACCCGGCTGCTGAATTCGGCGCGCAGGTAATTCGCGTCCTGCTCGATCAGGCGTGCCCGCGGTTCGTCGGCCAATAGTCTGGCCAACAGTGCCTGGGTCTGGCTCGGACTGCCCTTGAGCGGCAGCGGCTCGATCCGCTGCGCCTCATCACTGGCCTGGCTGCTGACGCAGTTGGGCGACTGCGGGCAGGGTGCCAGACGCCCGTCGATCACCCCCAGATTTCCAGGTGGGTTGCCGCTGCAGGCACTCAGCAGGATCGCCAGGGCGAAAACCAGCGCGGGCTTGTGAGTACGCCGGGTTACTCGTATAAGGGCTTTTTGCCAAACGGGAAGCTGGCTCATGTTACGTCTCTCCGGGTTGTACCGTTATCCACTGAAGTCCGCCATCGCCGAACCGCTGACTGACATTCAGCTGGATGCCCTGGGTGTGGTCGGTGACCGTCGCTGGATGGTAGTCGATGCACAGAACGGGCGCTTTCTTACCCAGCGGGCCTTGCCGCATATGAGCCAATTGCTGGCGCGGCACACTGCCACGGGTGGCCTGACCCTGAGTGCGCCCGGTTTTCCAGCGCTCGACGTCCCCTTGCCGGACCCCGATGCCATGTTGCGCGGGGTGTTTATCTGGAGCGACAGCCTCTATGTCCCGGACGCCGGCGATGAAGCGGCCGAGTGGTTGAGCCGCTTTATCGGCAAGCCCTGCCGCCTGGTGCATGTGCCCGCCGAGCGGGCGCGTTATATCGCAGGCAATCTCAGCGCGGAACAGAAAGTCGGCTTCGCCGACGGTTTTCCCCTGCTGTTGATCGGTCAGGCTTCGCTGGATGATTTGTCGGCGCGGGTCGGTCGGCCACTGGAAATGCTGCGTTTCCGGCCGAATCTGGTGGTCGAGGGCGGGGCCGCCTATGCCGAAGATAGCTGGCGGCGGATTCGCATCGGCGACGTCGAATTTCGCGTGGCCAAGGGCTGCACCCGTTGCATCCTCACAACCATTGACCCGCTGACCGGCGAGCGCAGCGCCGACCGTGAACCGCTGGCTACGCTGAAGACCTACCGCGCCCGTGATGGCGAACTGTACTTCGGTCAGAACCTGATCAATCAGGGCGGCGGCGAGCTGAAGCTCGGCATGGCGGTCGAGGTGTTGGAGTAATCCGCACGCTTTAGGTCATAAGCTGCAATCGCGATGGGTTGCCTGCGCACCCCATCCTGATTGGCTTGCAGCTAACATCTACTGATCGTCGAAATAACGCTCGTGCCAGGCAATTAGCGGTTGCGGGGCGTTGAGCTTCTGTCCGTAGATCACCGAATAAGACAGCACGTTCTGTACGTACTGGCGGGTTTCGTCGAACGGAATGTTCTCGATCCAGACGTCGTAGGCCAGGTGGTCGGCGCCACGCAACCACTGCCGTACCCGGCCAGGGCCGGCGTTGTAGGCGGCGGAGGCGAGCACTCGGTTGCCGTTGAATTGCCCGTAGACCTGGCTCAGGTAGGCGGCGCCGAGCTGGATGTTCACATTCGGCAGCAGGGCATTGTTCGGGTTGCTCAAGGGAATGCCGAACTTGCGTGCGGTCTCCCTGGCGGTCGCCGGCATTAACTGCATCAGGCCCATGGCGCCGACCGGGGACTTGGCGTCGGCCATGAAGGCGCTTTCCTGGCGGGTGATGGCAAATACCCAGCTGGAGTGCAGGCCGCGTTTCTTCGACTCGATGGTCAGCGGTTCGCGGTGGGCCATGGGGAAGCGCACATCCAGATCGTCCCAGTACTGTGCCTGGCTGATGGTGCGAATCGCCGGGAAGTACCAGCCCATGTCGTATGCCAGGCGGGCCTGGGCAACCAGTTCGTCGCGACTGAACAGGCGGCTGACGTGGTACCACTCGCGGCGGCCATCGACGATCTGGCCGCGCGCGTGGAATTCCATGGCGCGGCGAATGCCGGCGGCGTTGCGCACCTTCTGCAGGGTCTTGGCCGAAAGTTGCAACGGCTTGTTGTTCAGTTGGTAAGACGCCTTGACCTGATCGGCGGCCATGAAGCCGTAGAAATCACGCTCCTTGGCCAGGCCCTGGTAGAGCGCTTGCGCTTCCTGGCTGTTGGGTTGGGCCAATTGCAGGCTGCGTGCCTGCCAGTAACGCCAGCGGTTGGTCTGGCCCAGTTCTGCAGGCATCTGGCGAGTCAGCTGGTGTGCGTCGTCCCAGCGGCCGAGGCGTAGCAGCAGGCGTGCACGCCATTCGCTGACGGTGTTGTCGCGCAGTTGCGGGTCGTACTGGGCCATTACCTTGAGGGCGCGGGCGTCGAAGCGTTTCGCCAGGGTCAGGCCGATTTCACGGGCGATGGCGACTTTTTCCTCGCTGGAAAACTTCATGCGCTGGGCGTAGCCATCCAGCAGCGCCAGTGCTTTTTCCGGGTCTTGCCGGGCCAGGCGGCGCAGGCCGAGACCCACGACATCGGCCATGGCCTGATCGTTGCGGCTGAAGCGCGCGGTTTGGCTGAGGATCTGTGGTTTCTGCGCCACTTCGAGCAACAGTTTGCCGTGGTTGCCCAGGGTCGGCAGCCCCTTGATCAGGTAGTTGGCCAGGCCATAGTTGCGGGTTTCGGCTGCGAGTTTGGCGCGTTTCCAGCGCATTTCTTCGCTGAGTTTGCCCTTGGCTGCCCACTGCTCGAACAGGCGATCGCAAGCATTGGGTTGCGACTTGCCGACCAGCCAGAGCTTCTCGGCGCTGGCAAAACCCTCGGCCAGCATGCCGTGGCTCAGTTGGTATTGGCCGTAGAGGCAATCCAGTTCGGTGAAGTTCAGCGCCGGGTCGTAATGGTTGATGAAGGTTTGCCACTCGCCGCGTTCGGCCAGCCAGCGCAGCCAGCGCAGTTTCATCCAGCCGGCTTGCGGCAGGTCGCCATGTTCGGCGAGGAATTTCTCGATCTCGTCATTGCTGGCCCATTTGAGTCGGGCGGTCAGCTCTTCATAGGCCAGGTAAGGCTCCAGCGGGTAATCGCGCAGGGCACTGGCATAGCGCTGATAAGGGCCTTTGTCGCCCTTGGCCAGGGCGGCCTTGGCCTCGTCATAGTACTGGCGCTGTTGGGTCAGGCTGACAGCCTGAGCGGCTGTGGCCGTCGCGGCAGAGAGGATCAAGCAGGAGAACAGGCGAAACAGGTGGCCGCGCATGACACTTCCGGATAGGCAAATAAGTAAGCGCCGGCGGAACCGACGCTTGATACATCTAGCTTAGCCTTTTGCCGGGGGCAGGTGAAAGCCGGCTGCCGACTGGCGCCTCAATGAAAATAGCCCGCAAATTCGCGGTTCATCTCGGTTAGAATGCGCGCCCAGTTTTTGTCGGAGCCCGCGGGCGTCGGCAAACAAGTTTTTTGCGGTGATAATCTCCGCAGGGTAGGGCTGGGGCGCGCAGATCGCCGTTCATTGCTTGCGCTTTCGCAGCCGTTACCTGCCTGTTTATCAGTCGCTGTATTATCGAGGCGTGCCATGACCCTGCTTAAGTTCACCGATGTTTCCCTGGCCTACGGCGCCATGCCGCTGCTGGACAAGGTGTCTTGGCAGATTGCGCGTGGCGAGCGGGCGTGCATCATTGGCCGCAATGGCACCGGCAAGTCGAGCATGTTGAAGCTGGTCAAGGGCGAGCAGAAGCCCGACGACGGCGCGGTCTGGCGTGCGCCGGGGTTGAAGATCGGCGAGTTGCCGCAGGAGCTGCCGGTCGCCGACGGACGGACGGTCTTCGATGTGGTTGCCCAGGGCCTGGACGGGGTCGGCGAGCTGCTGGCGCAGTATCACCACCTGAGCCAGAACATCGTCACCGAGGCCGATCTGGACAAGCTCATGCATGTCCAGCATGACCTCGAGGCCCGTGACGGCTGGCGCCTGCAGCAACTGGTCGATAGCACCCTGAGTCGCTTGCAGTTGCCGGCCGACAAGACCCTGGCCGAATTGTCCGGCGGCTGGCGGCGGCGGGTGCTGTTGGCCCAGGCGCTGGTCTCCGAGCCGGATCTGCTGTTGCTCGACGAGCCGACCAACCACCTCGATATCGGCGCCATCGCCTGGCTGGAAGAGGCGCTGCTGGGCTTCAACGGTGCCGTGCTGTTCATTACCCACGACCGCGCCTTCCTGCAAAACCTGGCGACGCGCATCCTCGAGCTGGATCGCGGCGGCCTGATCGACTGGAATGGCGACTACGCCAGCTTCCTGGTGCACAAGGAAGCCACCCTGGCTGCCGAAGAGGTGGCCAATGCCCTGTTCGACAAACGCCTGGCCCAGGAAGAGGTGTGGATTCGCCAGGGCATCAAGGCCCGGCGCACCCGTAATGAAGGGCGCGTGCGGGCGTTGAAGGCCTTGCGGGTCGAGCGCAGCGAGCGCCGTGAACGTACCGGCAAGGCCAATATCCAGCTGGATACCGCCGATAAGTCCGGCAAGCAGGTAATGGTGCTGGAGAACGTCAGTTTCGCTCATCCGGGCGGACCGTTGCTGATCAAGGACTTCTCCATGGTCCTGCAGCGCGAGGACCGTATCGGCCTGCTCGGCGCCAACGGCACCGGCAAGACCACCTTGCTCAAGCTGATGCTCGGTGGCCTGCAGGCGAGCAGCGGCAGCGTCAAGGAAGGCACGCGCATCGACGTGGCTTACTTCGATCAGCTGCGCCATCAGCTCGACCTGGAAAAAACCGTGATCGACAACGTCGCCGAAGGCCGCGACTTTATCGAGATCGATGGGCAAAGCCGGCATGTGCTGAGCTACCTGGGCGACTTCCTGTTCAGCCCGCAACGCGCCCGCACGCCGGTCAAGGCGCTGTCGGGCGGCGAGCGTGCGCGCCTGTTGCTGGCCAAGCTGTTCAGCAAGCCGGCCAACCTGCTGGTGCTGGACGAGCCGACCAACGACCTCGACGTGGAAACCCTCGAGCTGCTCGAAGAGGTTTTGCTGACGTTCAAGGGTACCGTGCTGATGGTCAGCCACGACCGGGCCTTCCTCGACAACGTGGTGACCAGCACCCTGGTCTTCGAAGGCGAGGGCAAGGTGCGTGAATATGTCGGCGGTTATCAGGACTGGCTGCGCCAGGGCGGTTCGCCGCGCTTGCTCGGGGTTGGCGAAACCAAGGCCGGCAAGGCCGAACTGACGTCCGCGGTAGTCGAGGCCGCGCCTGCACCTGAGGCGGCGCCGGTTGCCAATGCGCCTGCTGCCAAGAAGAAGCTCAGTTACAAGGTGCAGCGCGAGCTGGAGGCGCTTCCCGCGCAGATCGACGCGCTGGAGGTGCAGATAGCCGCACTGGAGGCGCAGATCGGCGCACCGGCGTTTTACCAGCAAAGCGCGGAGAAAAGTGCCGAGGTGTTGGCCCGTTTGCAACATCAGCAGCATGAACTGGATAAGCTGCTGGAGCGTTGGGCCGAACTGGAAGGCTGAGCCCGTCGCCGCAATAGCCGATTATTCCCACACAGAACCTCAAAC
The DNA here is from genome assembly GCF_900115555.1 of Pseudomonas borbori. Lineage (GTDB taxonomy): Bacteria > Pseudomonadota > Gammaproteobacteria > Pseudomonadales > Pseudomonadaceae > Aquipseudomonas > Aquipseudomonas borbori. Next base: position 209,362 of record NZ_FOWX01000002.1, on the reverse strand, counting down.
GTCTGGCGGAGACACGCATGGCCATCGAGTACCGGATTAGTCTCGACGATGATCACGAGTTCAGTTACAGGATCGAACTGGACCGTGTGTACGACCCCGCCCAGGCTCAGGCCGCGCCCAACTGGACGCGCCTGGACTACCAGCGGTGCAGCAATTGTCCGCTGAGCAGGAGCGACTTCAGTCACTGCCCGGCAGCAGTTGACCTGCACCGGGTTGTTGAGGATTTTCAAGGCCTGCCGGCCTTCAAGAAGGCCGTGGTCTGGGTGCGCACGCCAGAACGTGAGTACAGCAAGCAGGTCGGGCTGGAAGAGGGCCTGCGTGCCCTGCTCGGGGTGATCATGGCGACCAGTGCCTGTCCGGTGTTGGGCAAGCTCAAGCCGATGGCGCAGAATCATCTGCCGTTCGCCAACAATCAGGAATTCATCCTGCGCGCGGTGTCGCTGTACCTGGCGCGCCAGTATTTCAATTTCCGCGAAGGGCGTCTGGCGGATTGGGAGTTGAAAGGCTTGGTGCGCATGTTCCAGCAATTGCAGTTGGTCAATCAGGCGTTCTGGCAGCGGATTCACGACACCTGCGAGGGCGACTCGAACCTCAAAGCCTTTCTGACCTTCTTTTCCATGTCGTCGAGCATGACCTACTCACTGGAAACCCAGTTGCAGAAGATCCGTCCGTTGGTGATGAGCGCGGGCGACAATTTCGAGTGATTCCGAGGGGAATGAGGCATGCCGCCTCATTCGCCGGGTGCGCGCTACTCGGGTTTCTTCAGGCGGACGGCCAGTACGTCGCAGGGGGCGCCATGCAATACGTCATTGGCGGTGGAACCGAGCAGCAAGGCCAGGCCGTGGCGGCCATGGCTGCCGACGATGATCAGGTCGCAGCCTTGCTCCTCGGCCAGGCGGTGGATTTCCTGGCGTGGTTGGCCGTAGGCCAGGTGGCGTCGATCCGCACCCAGGTCGGGATATTTTCCGGCAAAGCTGTCCAGGCGTTCGCGGGCTTGTTCGAATTGCTGCTGTTGCAGCATCGACAAGTCCATGGGCACGTCGCCGCCAAACGCCATGGCCATGGGTTCGACTATATGCACCACGGATAATTTGGCGTTGCTGCTCGAAGCCAGCTTCTGTGCGCGCTGCATGACTGGATCGCACTCTTCGGTTAGGTCGACAGCGACCAGAATATGCTGGTAGGGCATGGGTGGCTCCTTCTAAGGGTTACCGATGGTGGCTCTAAGGTTTGCTTATGGTGATAAGTATGGCCGTATTGAACGCTTGTGACAGGCTTTTGCCTGCGAGATGAATTTATGTCGGTATGGATCATATTGCTGCTTCTGGCGTTTGTGCTCAGCCCGCTGGCCATGCTGATGCCATCGCGGCGACAGCGTGGGCGGATGGATGTGCGTTTGCAAGCCCGGCGCATGGGGTTGGCGATGCAATTGTCGCGCGAGCAGTGGCCGCACTGGCTGGCTATTGAGCCGCCAGGCCAGTGTCCGCAATATCACCGGGCACGGCGCCGTGGGCATGAGGATTGCTGGTGTTACTGGCAGGCCGCGCCGGGCCAGTGGCTGAATCAATGGCGTGAGCCGTGCGGCGATGCGCCATTGGCCGAGCAATTGGCCAGCCTGCCGGTCGATGTGTACAAGGTCGAGGCGACGGCGCAGATGATTGCGCTGTACTGGGGGGAACGGGATGAGCCCGACTCGCTGCAGAAGATCGCCAGTTTCTTGCTGGCGCGTGCGTGAGTGGTCGTCAGGTCATCGAGAAACAAAGCCCGATGCAGGCGCCGGGCTATAAATGTGGCCAGGCAGGCCGGAGCGGTCGAATGAGCCATGCGCGAGTGCGGCCTGACCCTGTGCTGCATGTCCGCGATTATGCATCAAGCCCCACTTGCTGCTGCAATGCTGTTCACTTAAGCCAACTGAGCAGCGTTTTTTGTAGCCCGGATGAAATCCGGGGAAGTCTGGTACCTGAAAAATCGCTCCCGGATTGCATCCGGGCTACGGGGGGGGGCATGGCGTACGATGCGCGCCCAGTGATATCGCTTAAGTGAACAGCATTGCGCTTACTGCTGACCCTGTTCAGCGTTTGCTCGATTTGCCGACAGTTCGCTGACCACCTGTTCCAGTGGTCAGGTTTTCCCGCCACCACTGAAAGTCGCGTCTAGCGCAGCTTAGTCGAGCGCAATTGCTTGCGTCAGCAGGCTTTGCTCGCGGCTTTACTGGGTCGGCGCGGCATCTATCTGCCTATTCTTAGTGGATTCCTGGTTTCAGTGCGCTGATGCCCTTCCGTGCGGCTGTAGCTAAAAGTCGCTGAGGCTTTTTTGTGCGCCTGGGCGCAGCTGAAGCGGTCCCATCGGGCTGCTGGAGGGCTCGCTGGCAGGAGTTGCGGTTGTCGGCTAGATGTTGAGTTTTTCGTTTATCGGTGCTGATGGTCACCTGATCGCCTCAACATAAGGTTGTTCGTTAGCAGAATTCTTGGCTCGGGCAATCGCAGGCGGATCAAGCGGCAAGCGACCAATTGACAATCGGCCGCTTTTCCTTGAAGGTGGGCACACCCAAATCAAACGGGCGTATGAATTGAGCGTTTGCTTAAAATAGCAGCGTCAATCCGGTCCGATTATCGCGTCGGCGGGTGTGCCAGGCTCATAGGGGCTACTCTGAAACGGCTGTGCCGTGGGGTAGCTAGCTGGTTGGCTCCGATGTGTACTGTTCAGCTTCCATACCGTGGAGATCAGTTGATGATTTACGAAGGTAAAGCCATCACGGTTAAGGCTCTTGAGAGCGGCATCGTCGAATTGAAATTCGACCTCAAGGGTGAGTCCGTCAACAAATTCAACCGTCATACCCTCAACGAACTGCGTCAGTCGGTTGATGCGATCAAGGCCGATGGTTCGATCAAGGGCGTGATTGTCACCAGTGGCAAAGACGTATTTATCGTCGGAGCCGACATCACCGAGTTCGTCGACAGCTTCAAGCTGCCGGATGCGGAGTTGGTGGCTGGCAACCTCGAAGCCAACAAGATCTTCAGTGATTTTGAAGACCTCAATGTTCCGACCGTGGCCGCGATCAATGGCATCGCCCTGGGCGGTGGTTTTGAAATGTGCCTGGCTGCGGATTACCGCGTCATGGCCGACGGCGCCAAGGTCGGCCTGCCGGAAGTCAAACTGGGCATCTACCCGGGCTTCGGCGGCACCGTGCGCCTGCCGCGGGTTATCGGTACCGATAATGCGGTCGAGTGGATTGCCTCGGGCAAGGAAAATCGTGCAGACGACGCCCTGAAAGTGGGTGCCGTCGATGCGGTAGTGGCTGCCGACAAGTTGCAGGCCGCAGCGCTGGATCTGGTCAAACGCGCCATCTCCGGCGAGCTGGACTACAAGGCCAAGCGTCAGCCCAAGCTGGAAAAGCTCAAGCTTAACGCCATCGAACAGATGATGTGCTTCGAAACTGCCAAGGGCTTCGTTGCCGGCCAGGCCGGCCCGAATTATCCGGCCCCGGTCGAAGCCATCAAGACCATCCAGAAAGCTGCCAACTTCGGACGTGACAAGGCGCTGGAAGTGGAGGCCGCCGGCTTCGTCAAACTGGCCAAGACCCCGGTTGCCGCCAGCCTGATCGGCCTGTTCCTCAACGATCAGGAGCTGAAGAAGAAGGCCAAGCACCACGACGAGATCGCCAAAGACGTGAAACTGGCCGCCGTTCTCGGCGCCGGCATCATGGGCGGCGGTATCGCCTACCAGTCGGCGGTCAAGGGCACGCCTATCCTGATGAAGGATATCCGCGAAGAAGGTATCCAGATGGGCCTGGCCGAGGCTTCCAAGCTGCTCGGCAACCGCGTCGCCAAGGGCCGTCTGACTGCCGCGAAGATGGCCGAGGCGCTCAACGCCATTCGTCCGACCATGTCCTATGGCGATTTCGGCAACGTCGACATCGTCGTCGAGGCCGTGGTCGAGAACCCCAAGGTCAAGCAAGCGGTACTGGCCGAAGTGGAAGGCATGGTCAAGGAAGATGCGATTCTCGCCTCCAATACCTCGACCATCTCCATCAGCCTGCTGGCCAAGGCCCTCAAGCGTCCGGAAAACTTCGTCGGCATGCACTTCTTCAATCCGGTGCACATGATGCCGCTGGTCGAAGTCATCCGTGGCGAGAAATCCAGCGAAGTGGCGGTTGCCACCACCGTGGCCTACGCCAAGAAGATGGGCAAGACCCCGGTCGTGGTCAACGACTGCCCGGGCTTCCTGGTCAACCGCGTGCTGTTCCCGTACTTCGGCGGCTTCTCCAAGTTGCTGGGGTTCGGCGTGGACTTCGTGCGCATCGACAAGGTGATGGAGAAGTTCGGCTGGCCCATGGGCCCGGCGTACCTGTCCGACGTGGTTGGTATCGATACCGGTCACCATGGCCGTGACGTGATGGCCGAAGGTTTCCCTGATCGCATGGCGGTCGAAGGCCGTACCGCGGTCGACGTCATGTATGAAGCGGGTCGCCTGGGCCAGAAGAATGGCAAGGGTTTCTACTCGTATGAAACGGACAAACGCGGCAAGCCGAAGAAGGTCACCGATCCTGTGGCTTACGAGCTGCTCCAGTCGATCGTGACCGAGCAGCGTGAAGTGAGCGATGAAGACATCATCAATTTCATGATGATCCCGCTGTGCCTGGAAACCGTGCGTTGCCTGGAAGACGGCATCGTCGCTACCGCCGCCGAGGCCGATATGGGCCTGGTCTACGGTATTGGCTTCCCGCCGTTCCGCGGTGGTGCGCTGCGATACATCGATACCCTCGGTGTGGCCGAATTCGTTGCCCAGGCCGACAAGTACGCCGACCTGGGTGCGCTGTACCAGCCGACCGCAAAACTTCGCGAAATGGCCGCCAGCGACCAGAAGTTCTTCGGTTAATGCGCACAGATTAGAGCGAGAGTGAATTTATGAGCCTGAATCCTAGAGATGCAGTGGTCGTTGACTTCGGTCGCACCCCGATGGGGCGTTCCAAGGGCGGCATGCATCGCAACACCCGTGCCGAGACCCTGTCGGCCAACCTGATCAGCGGCCTGCTGACGCGCAACACCAAGGTCGATCCGGCCGAGGTGGAAGACGTGATCTGGGGCTGCGTCAACCAGACCCTGGAGCAGGGCTGGAACATCGCGCGCATGGCATCGCTGATGACCCAGATCCCGCACACCAGTGCTGCGCAAACGGTCAGCCGCCTGTGTGGTTCGTCCATGAGTGCCCTGCATACCGCCGTGCAGGCGATCCAGACCGGTAACGGCGACGTGTTCGTCGTTGGCGGCGTCGAGCACATGGGCCACGTCGGCATGATGCATGGCGTCGATCCGAACCCGCACCTGTCGCTGTATGCCGCCAAGGCCTCGGGCATGATGGGGCTGACTGCGGAAATGCTCGGCAAGATGCACGGCATCGGCCGCGAACAGCAGGACGCCTTCGGTGAGCGTTCGCACCGTCTGGCGCACAAGGCCACCGTCGAAGGCAAGTTCAAGGATGAAATCATCCCGATGCAAGGCTACGACGAAAACGGTTTCCTGAAGATGTTTGACTTCGACGAAACCATTCGTCCGGAGACCACCCTGGAAAGCTTGGCGGCGCTCAAGCCGGCGTTCAACCCGAAAGGCGGTACCGTGACCGCGGGTACGTCCTCGCAGATCACCGATGGCGCTTCCTGCATGATCGTCATGTCCGCCCAGCGCGCCAACGACCTGGGCATTCAGCCGATGGCCGTGATACGCGCCATGGCGGTCGCTGGTGTCGATCCGGCGATCATGGGTTACGGCCCGGTGCCGGCCACCCAGAAGGCCCTCAAGCGTGCTGGTCTGACCATCAATGACATCGACTTCTTCGAGCTCAACGAAGCCTTCGCCGCTCAGGCTCTGCCGGTGCTGAAGGATCTGAAGGTGCTCGACAAGATGGACGAGAAGGTCAACTTGCACGGCGGTGCCATTGCCCTGGGTCACCCATTCGGTTGTTCCGGTGCGCGTATCTCCGGTACCCTGCTGAACGTGATGAAGCAGAATGCTGGCACTTTTGGTGTGTCGACCATGTGCATCGGCCTGGGTCAGGGCATCAGCACTGTCTTCGAACGCCTTTAAGCGCTCCAAGACTTAAAAACCGGGGCCTAGTGCCCCGGTTTTTTTTTTTTGGCCATGTTATCCATGGCGGCCACACTTTGGGCCGTCGCTACGCGACGTGAAAAATTTCTCCCGGAATTTTTTGTCGATGGGAAAAATTCAAGGAATTCAGCGATGCAATTACAGCCTGGTCTTTATCGCCACTACAAGGGGCCCGAGTACCGCGTACTCGGCATGGCCAAACATTCCGAGACAGAGCAGCAGGTCGTGGTCTATCAGGCGCTATACGGCGATTACGGCTTGTGGGTGCGCCCGTTGGAAATGTTTTGCGAAAACGTCGAAGTGGACGGCGAGATGGTTCCACGTTTTGCTTTGATCCAGGCCGAAACCAGCGTTTTCAACCGGCCCTGAACTCAGGTCGCGCTATTGCTGCGCTTGACCTCAGCTTAACCGCCACTATATATAGCGGTGCCGCGTCAGGCGCCTCAGCCTTTCATTTATCGAATTTCAGGAATTTTCCAATCCATGGGCAAATCGCTGGTCATCGTGGAATCCCCGGCCAAGGCCAAGACCATCAACAAGTACTTGGGCAACGAGTACGTGGTGAAGTCGAGCATCGGCCACATCCGTGACCTGCCTACCAGCGGCTCGGCAAGTGCTGCCAAGGAACCCGTAAAACGGGGCAAGGCCGCTGGTGAAGTGCCGGCGCTGTCGCCCAAGGAAAAGGCCAAGCGCCAACTGGTGGCGCGCATGGGGGTCGATCCCGAACATGGCTGGAAGGCCAAGTACGAAATCCTCCCGGGCAAGGAAAAGGTAGTCGAAGAGCTGCGGCGGTTGGCCAAGGATGCCGACACCATCTATCTCGCAACCGACTTGGATCGCGAGGGGGAAGCCATTGCCTGGCACCTGCGCGAATCCATTGGTGGCGACGACAGCCGCTACAAGCGCGTGGTGTTCAACGAGATCACCAAGAAGGCCATTCAGGAGGCGTTCTCCAAGCCGGGCGAGCTGGACATCAACCGGGTCAACGCCCAGCAGGCGCGGCGCTTTCTCGACCGTGTAGTGGGCTACATGGTCTCGCCATTGCTATGGGCCAAGATCGCCCGTGGTCTGTCGGCTGGCCGGGTGCAGTCGGTGGCGGTGAAATTGGTGGTCGAGCGCGAGAAAGAGATCCGCGCCTTCGTGCCTGAAGAGTATTGGCAAGTGCATGCCGATCTCGGCACGGCCAAGGGCGCCAATGTGCGCTTCGAGGTGGCGCGCGAGAATGGCGCCGCGTTCAAGCCGCTGAACGAAGCCCAGGCCATGGCCGCCCTGGACGTACTCAAAGCCTCCGCCTACAGCATCACCAAGCGCGAAGACAAGCCGACCAGCAGCAAGCCGTCGGCACCGTTCATTACCTCCACCCTGCAGCAGGCGGCGAGCAACCGCCTCGGCTTCGGGGTGAAGAAGACCATGATGATGGCCCAGCGTCTGTATGAAGCCGGTTACATCACCTACATGCGTACCGATTCGACCAACCTGTCGGCCGATGCGGTGAGCATGGTGCGCGATTTCATCGAAGGCGAGTTCGGCAAGAAATACCTGCCGGCCAGCCCGATAGCCTACAGCAGCAAGGAAGGGGCCCAGGAGGCGCACGAGGCGATTCGTCCGTCCGATGTCAACCTCAAACCGACCCAGCTTACCGGCATGGAACGCGACGCCGAACGCCTGTATGAGCTGATCTGGCGCCAGTTCGTGGCGTGCCAGATGCCGCCTGCCGAATACCTGTCGACCACTGTGACCGTCACCGCCGCGCAGTTCGAGTTGCGCGCCAAGGGCCGGATTCTCAAGTTCGATGGTTACACCCGGGTATTGCCGCAAATGAGCAAGCCGGGTGATGACGATGTGTTGCCGGACATGGCCCAGGGCGATGTGCTCAAGCTGATCAAGCTCGATCCGAGCCAGCACTTCACCAAACCGCCGGCGCGCTATTCGGAAGCCAGCCTGGTCAAGGAGATGGAGAAGCGCGGTATCGGTCGTCCGTCGACCTATGCGGCGATCATCTCGACCATCCAGGATCGCGGCTACGTGGCGCTGCATAACCGTCGGTTCTATTCCGAGAAGATGGGCGACATCGTTACCGGGCGTCTCGCTGAAAGCTTCTCCAATCTGATGGACTACGGCTTTACCGCCGGCATGGAAGAGCACCTGGACGATGTGGCCCAGGGCGAGCGCGAGTGGAAGCATGTGCTCGACGAGTTCTACGGCGACTTCAAGAACAAGCTCGAGGTGGCCGAGGCCAGCGACAACGGCATGCGCGCCAACCTGCCGACGCCGACCGACATTCCCTGTCGCGAATGCGGTCGGCCGATGATGATTCGTACCGCCTCCACCGGGGTGTTCCTCGGTTGTTCCGGCTATGCGCTACCGCCGAAAGAGCGCTGCAAATCGACCATCAACCTGGTGCCGGGCGATGAAATCGCCGCGGACGATGAAGGCGAATCGGAATCGCTGGTGCTGCTGGGCAAGCATCGCTGCCAGAAGTGCGGCACCGCCATGGATGCCTACCTGCTCGACGAGACGCGCAAGCTGCATATCTGCGGCAACAACCCGGATTGCACGGGCTACGAGATCGAACAGGGTCAATACCGGATCAAGGGTTATGAAGGCCCGAGCCTGGAGTGCGACAAGTGCGGCAGCCAGATGCAGCTGAAGACCGGGCGTTTCGGCAAGTTTTTCGGTTGTACCAACACTGAGTGCAAGAACACCCGCAAGCTGCTGAAAAGCGGTGAGGCCGCTCCGCCGAAGATGGACCCGGTGAAGATGCCGGAGCTCAAGTGCGAGAAGGTCAACGACACCTATATCCTGCGCGACGGTGCATCAGGTTTGTTCCTGGCAGCCAGTCAGTTCCCGAAAAACCGTGAAACCCGTGCGCCGCTGGTGCTGGAGCTGATTCCGCACAAAGACGAGATCGATCCCAAGTATCACTTCCTCTGCGATGCGCCGAAGAAAGACCCTGAAGGCCGCGCGGCGGTTATCCGTTTCAGCCGCAAGACCAAAGAGCAGTATGTGCAGACCGAAGTCGATGGCAAGCCCACCGGTTGGCGCGCGTTCTACGACGGCGGCAAGTGGAAGGTCGAAGACAAGCGCTGATCGGACCAGGTGCGCGCCCGTAGGCAGCGGGCGCGCGTATAGTGGCCTGTGAGGCTGAGAAGCTGAGAAGCAATCGCTTGCCCGTCGCTGGGCGGCTGCAACGGTGTTGCGCCCGCCCGATTGCCTTCGATATTTTCCCAGCCCCTGATCGGTCTGTAATGGAGGGCGCCTCGATGGCCCATGAGTTGTACACCCGTACCAACCAGAAGCTCTTCTATGCCGGTCTGTCGCTGGAGTCCTGGCGCGCCGCGCAGGAGGGGCGAGCAGTCAACTCTTTGGCTCTGATACAGGCCGAGCGTGAGGCTGCGCTATTCCACCTCTATGGGGCGCTGCTGGGGCTGTGTCACGAGATTGCCGGTTACTACCGCCTGCCTGAAAGCAACGCAGCGCGCGCCGAGCAGTTGTTGGATAAGGCATTGCTGGATGCTGCACCCAGTCCGGAGTTGGCCGAGCTTATCGAGCTGGTGCAACAGCCGGAAACCTGGCTGGCTCAATTGCTGAAGGCCTATGACGAGCTGTTTCAACCACCGCAGGCGGCGAAAAAGGTCAAGGTCGACCCGCGTACTCCCTTGATCGAGGCGATCAGTCTGGATCAGGAGGAGCCGCCACTGGCGCGTGAAACCCTGGAGGTTTGGCGGCAGGAGTTGAAGGGATTGGCCAAGCGCTTTCGCGAGTCCTTGAGTGAGTGGTGAGCTAGGAGGCTGAGAACAGTCGCTTGCCTGCTGCGACCGTCGCCGGGCGGCTGCAACTGCATTGCGCTACGCCGCGGAGTAACTGAGGCCGGGCGAGCGACGCGAGTCAAAACTTCGGTCATTTGGCTCGTCGATTGTTTGCCTCGCCAACTCCCGCGTTTTCACGTAGCGCGCCTTGCTTCGCTCGCCCGCCAGCGCTCTCGCGACGGCCTTCGATATTTTTCCCGCCTCTGAGTTTGGATAAGCGGGCTAGGGTGAGCCTTGCTCGGCTGCTACAATGCCGGCCTTTCGTGGAGAATCAGCCTTATGCCTACATCCTACCTAGAGATCGTCGAGCTGCCTGATGGGCGCATTGCACTGCGTCGCGCAGAAGACGAAGAAAGCCTGGTGGTGTTGGACTTTTCCGCTGATGCCAAGGCTTTTTTGCAGGGCCAACACATCGAGGTAGCCAAGGCTATGCTCAATGTCGGCGTGCAAATGGCCGGGAAGTTGGCTGAAGGTGACTTTGATCACGCACAAGGCCCGCGCGTGCTGCATTGATTGCCGATTGCCCGTAGCGGCGCCAATATCGGCAGCAGCTGGACTTGGTTGTGGTGGCTGGCCCGCATGCCGGATTGTCGGTGTCGTCTCACGCACAGTCCCTGTGCCATTGCTTGTGCATGCTATCCCAGGCTTATGTTGAGGCTCTGTGCCTTACCTTGTCGTGCGGCCTGTTCCAGTTGCTCTCGGGCGTGCTGCGGCAGAGGGTGCAGCCAGCTGACGACGGTATGGCTACGACCCAGCTTCAATGCTTCCTGAGCCAGTTGCAATGCGCTTTGTTTGCCTCGTGGATGGAGTAGCAGAATACGCTCGCGGTTGAGGCCGGCCTCGCGTAGCCAGGTTTGCGTCAGGCTGCCGGGCGGGGCGATCAGGCTCAGCCAGCGTGCGTCGTTGTGCTCACTCAGTTCGCGGAGCATCGGTGCAAGCAGGTTCAGGCAGTGACCGGCAGCGCCACGTAGCGAAATTTCACTGAAGGCTTCGGGGCCTTCCTGCCAGGGCGGTTCCGCGGCCTGGTTTAGGAGCGGCGTTACTGCAGAGGCCATTAGCCCTTCGAACAGCGACAGCTGTGTGCGGTTTAGTGACTGCGGGAACTGCATACAACCTCCTCTGGCAGGCTGTTGAAGGCTGCCTGCACTTGTCCACTTGGACGGCTCGCCGCCTTGGCATGGCACGCTTGAGTGCAAGCCTGACGGGCAGGGAAAGTGCTTGTTTACCGTGGTAAATGTCACTTGCATCGGCTACGCGCGCCCTGCGGACTTGCCTGCCACTATTGTTTTATGGCCATGTTGGCCGGTCTGGCGCTGTGGTCGCCCGCGTCTTGCCCGGCTTAGCCATGGTTTCAGCAAGCGAGTCGCTAGCGGCGGATAACGCCGACACTCAGGCCTTCAATAATCAGTTCTTGCTCTTCCAGATTCACTTCGATGGGGGCGAATTCGGGATTTTCCGCGATAAGCCAGACTTTGTTGCCTTCGCGCTTGAAGCGCTTGACCGTTACTTCGTCATCGATGCGGGCTACCACTATCTGGCCATTGCGTGCCTCACGGGTGGTGTGGACTGCAAGCAGGTCGCCGTCGACGATGCCGATGTCCTTCATGCTCATGCCGCGTACGCGCAGCAGATAGTCGGCTTTGGGGTGGAAGAATTCGGGGTTGATCCGGCATGAGTCTTCAACGTTCTGTTGCGCTAAAATGGGCGCGCCGGCGGCGACGCGGCCGATCACGGGTAAGCCCTCTTCTGTGTTGTTCGGTTCATAGCCTGGAATGCGAATGCCCCGTGAAGCGCCGGGAGTCATTTCGATGGCCCCTTTGCGAGCCAGGGCTTTGAGATGTTCTTCTGCGGCGTTGGGTGACTTGAAGCCAAGTGCCTGGGCGATTTCAGCACGGGTTGGCGGGTAGCCGTTATCGTCAAGACAGTGCTTGATGAAGGTAAGGATTTCAGCTTGGCGTGACGTCAGTTTCAGCATGTCTGGCTCTGTCTTTTTATACAGTGACTGTGATTATATACAGTGATTCTGAGTTGGCAATCTTCCTTTTTTCTTCCTGGTTAAATTCGCTGCTTGCGGTTTGATCCCTACTGCGTGTTACTTGACCAATGACAAGTGTGTCTAACCGACAGGCTCCGGCTTTTTGGGTGTGAATGCGTGACTGTTCAGCCAGAAAGTGGCCGGTGCGACTTGACAAGAAGGTGGGGCGAAACGTATGTTTCAAACAAGTGTTTGTCAGGTGAGTTGTCATGGCCCAGTCGGAAACCGTTGAGCGCATTCTCGATGCGGCGGAGCAGTTGTTCGCAGAGAAAGGTTTTGCGGAAACTTCATTGCGCTTGATTACCAGTAAGGCTGGGGTCAATCTGGCAGCGGTGAATTATCATTTTGGTTCTAAAAAAGCACTGATTCAGGCGGTTTTTTCTCGTTTTCTCGGTCCTTTTTGCAGCAGCCTCGATCGCGAGCTGGATCGCCGTCAGGCCAAGCAGGAGGCAAAAGCCAGCCTTGAGGAATTGCTCGAGTTGCTGGTCGACCAGGCGTTGGCCGTGAAGCCGCGTAGTGGCAACGATTTGTCGATATTCATGCGTCTGCTGGGTTTGGCTTTCAGCCAGAGTCAGGGGCACCTGCGCAAGTACCTTGAAGAGGTGTACGGCAAGGTCTTTCGTCGTTACATGCTTCTAGTGCATGAGGCGGCACCGCGTATCCCGCCGCTTGAGCTGTTCTGGCGTGTGCATTTCATGCTTGGCGCCGCGGCATTCAGCATGTCCGGAATCAAAGCGCTGCGCGCCATGGCCGAGACCGATTTCGGGGTGAGTACTTCGATCGAGCAGGTCATGCGCATGATGGTGCCATTTCTGGCCGCTGGCATGCGTTCGGACAGCGGTGTGACCGATGAGGTTCTGGCCAGCGCTCAGCTCAAGCTGCGCGCCAAACCCACGGGCGTCGCCGCCAAGGTTTGATGCCATGCCAGTGGGCTTGGCGAGCCCGATCCGCTAAGCTACTCGCCCATGCGTACACTCGACTTTCTGCATATTTCTCTCGCCGATCAGCGCCTGTACGGCTTCGCCGACGGGCAGTTGTTGTTGCGCCTGCCGGTCTCCACCGCCCGCAATGGTCCGGGCGAGCTGAATGGCTCCGGCTGCACCCCGCGTGGTTTGCATCGAGTGCGAGCGAAAATCGGCGAAGGTTTGCCCACGGGGGCGGTATTGCGCGGCCGGCGCTGGACCGGTGAGGTCTGGTCGCCGGTCCTGGCCGAGCAGTTCCCCGATCGTGACTGGATCCTCACGCGGATCATCTGGCTCAGCGGCTGTGAGCCGGGGCGCAATCTGCTGGGCGAGGTCGATACCTTCCGCCGTTACATCTATCTGCATGGCACGCCGGACACCGAACCCATGGGCGTGCCGCGTTCGCATGGTTGTGTGCGTCTGCGCAATGCCGATCTGCTGGCGCTGTTCCCCTGCGTCCCTGTTCACTGTGCCGTGCAGATCGACGAGGCGGCGTGTCCGCTCTGGGCGGCGGCGTCACTTTAGTTGAGGATTATTTGTGAGTTCACCCATGCACGGCTCGTTGATGCTGGATATCGCCGGCACCTGGCTGACCGCCGAGGACCGGCAGCTTCTGCGTCAGCCCGAAGTGGCTGGCCTGATCCTGTTCGGGCGCAATATCGAGCACCCGCGGCAAGTCCGTGAGCTGTCGGCCGCCATTCGTGCGCTACGCCCGGATCTGCTCCTCGCGGTCGATCAGGAGGGTGGTCGTGTGCAGCGTCTGCGTCAGGGTTTTGTGCGTCTGCCGGCGATGCGTGCGATTGCCGACAACGCCAATGCGGAGGTGCTGGCCGAGCATTGTGGCTGGTTGATGGCCATCGAGGTGTTGGCGGTCGGCCTGGATCTGAGCTTTGCGCCGGTGCTGGATCTGGATCATCAACGCAGTGCCGTGGTCGGCAGTCGGGCTTTCGAGGGGGATGCGCAGCGCGCTACCCTGCTGGCGGGGGCGTTTATTCGCGGCATGAGCGCGGCGGGTATGGCTGCGACCGGCAAACATTTTCCCGGGCATGGCTGGGCCGAGGCCGACTCCCATGTGGCGATTCCCGTGGATGAACGCAGTCTCGAGCAGATCCGCGCCACTGACTTGCAGCCGTTCGCTCGGTTGAGTCGGCGGTTGGCGGCGGTGATGCCGGCGCATGTTATCTACCCGCAGGTCGATGACCAGCCTGCCGGCTTTTCGCGGCGCTGGCTGCAGGGCATTCTGCGAGGCGAGTTGCAGTTCGCCGGGGTGATTTTCAGCGATGATTTGTCGATGGCTGGCGCCCATGTGGTGGGCGATGCGGCTTGTCGCATCGAGGCGGCGCTGACGGCAGGTTGTGACATGGGGCTGGTATGCAATGATCGCGCAGCCGCCGAGTCGGCGCTTGTGGCATTGCAGCGTTTGCAGGTTGTTACGCCGCCAGGTTTGGCAGCTATGCGTCGCCAGGCTTTTCCGGGTACGGAGTACCGGCAGAGTCCGCGATGGCTGGAAGCGGTCGGTGCATTACGTGCCGCGCAATTAATCGATTGAGGAGCTATTGATGACTGTCTACGCCATTATCGGCGGTACCGGCTTGACCCAGTTGGATGGTTTGACCATTACTGCGGCGTTGCACCTGGATACTCCCTATGGGGCGCCTTCGGCGCCGGTGCTGCGTGGTGAGTACGCGGGGCGCGAAGTGCTGTTCCTGGCTCGCCACGGCCATCCGCATCGAATTCCGCCGCACCAGGTGAACTACCGTGCCAATCTCTGGGCGCTGAGGGAGTCGGGTGCCAAAGCGATTATCGCGGTGAATGCGGTCGGCGGTATCCAGGCTGCCATGGGCACCGGGCATTTCTGTCTGCCGCACCAGATCATCGACTATACCTCGGGACGTGCGCACACCTTCTATGAGGGCGAGTTGGAGCATGTCACTCACGTGGATTTCAGCCACCCCTACGATGCCGAACTGCGGGAAAAGCTGGCCGGTGCGCTGGTTGCCGAAGGCTGCGCATTTAGCGCACAGGGCGTCTATGGCTGCACCCAGGGGCCGCGTCTGGAGACGGTTGCCGAGATCGCCAGGATGGAGCGTGACGGCTGCGATATCGTCGGCATGACCGGCATGCCTGAGGCGGTACTGGCGCGTGAGTTGGCGTTGCCCTATGCCTGTCTGGCCTTGGTGGTGAATCCGGCGGCGGGTAAGTCCAATGTACTGATCACCATGGCCGCCATCGAGCGTGCCCTGGATGAGGGTATGGGCCGGGTCAAGGCCGTACTGGCCCGTGTGCTGGCGGGCTGATGGAAAATATGCGGCAAGCTTTAAGCTGCAAGTAACAGCGAAAAGCCTTGATGAGCATTGGGCGGCGGCTAGCAAACTTCCGCTTCCCGCTTCCCGGCTCCTTACAACGGGCTGATGCGCACCAGCAGGCCGAGGCTGCCGTGGTCGAGGTAGGTCAGTTCGCCGCTTTGCAGGTGCGTGCTGTGCTTGATCAGTTCGCTGCTGCTGAGCCAGCCGTTGTCATCGAACCTATTGATCCACAGGTTAACGTCCAGGTCGATGAGGCGGTTCTGTTGCAGCTCAAGGGTACCTTCGACCGGGAAATGACCGGACTGTTCGCTGCCGCTGCTCAGTGCCACGCTGCTGGGGCTGGCGCCGATGCTCTGCGCCCAGGCTTTGTGCAGCAGCACGCTGTAGCCGTTGGCCGGGGTGAGTTTGCTCGCCTCAATGTTCAGCGTGGTGACGCGTTCCTGGCTGGGGTCGATCGGCCATGCGCCTTGTGCCCAGTCGTCGGGGGCGGGGCGGGCGGCGGGTAATTGCTCGGTTGTTTGGCGGAAGACGATCACTTCTACCTGGAACATGGTCTCGGCCAAGGCGGCGCTGCTGCTCAGTAGCGACAGCAGGATTAGTGAGAGCAGGGCCAGGGGCTGGCGTGCGCGCATGGGTCAGTCCTTTAAACAGAGGGAGTCAGGCGCTCGAACAGCGCATGCAGGGTGTCGAATCGATGCTCCGGGCGCTCCATGGGCGCCTGGAATTTGAACACTGTGGCGCCTTCGAACCTATAACGATTCGGTTGGCCCTGGATCAGTTTGATCAGGGTCAGTGGATCGACACAGGTATCGGCGGCGAATTCGATGCGGCCGCCTTGTGGGCCGGCGTCGACCTTCTTGATGCCGAGCTTTTCCGCCTGCAATTTCAGCAGGGTCAGGCGAACCAGGTTCTTGCTCGGTTCCGGTAGCAGGCCGAAGCGGTCGATCATCTCTACCTGCAGTTCTTTCAGGCCGTCTTCGTCGGCGGCCGAAGTGATGCGCTTGTACAGGATCAGTCGGGCATGCACGTCCGGCAGGTAGTCCTCCGGGATCAGCGCCGGCACCCGCAGGTTGATTTCCGGACCGCCGCCCAGGGGTTGCTCGAGGTTGGGTTGCTCGCCCTTGCGGATGGCTTTCACCGCGCGCTCGAGCATTTCCATGTAGAGGGTGAAACCGACCGCCTGGATCTGCCCGCTCTGGCCGTCGCCGAGCAGTTCGCCGGCGCCGCGGATTTCCAGGTCGTGGGTGGCCAGGAGGAAGCCGGCGCCGAGATCCTGAGCGCCGGAGATCGCCTCGAGACGCTTCTGTGCATCGTCGGTCATCTGCTTGCGCGGCGGCGTCAGCAGGTAGGCGTAGGCCTGGTGGTGGCTGCGGCCGACCCGGCCGCGCAGCTGGTGCAGCTGGGCCAGGCCGAACTTGTCGGCGCGCTCGATGATGATGGTGTTGGCGCTGGGCACGTCGATGCCGGTCTCGATGATGGTCGAGGCGATCAGCACGTTGAAGCGCTTGTGGTAGAAGTCGCCCATCACCTGTTCCAGTTCGCGCTCGTGCATCTGCCCGTGGCCGATGCCGATGCGCGCTTCCGGCACCAGTTCGGCCAGGTCGGCGGCGCATTTCTCGATGCTCTTCACGTCGTTGTGCAGGTAATACACCTGGCCGCCGCGCAGCAGCTCGCGCAGCAGCGCTTCCTTGATGGTCGGGTTGTTCTGCTCCATGACGAAGGTGCGCACCGACAGCCGGCGCGCCGGTGGGGTGGCAATGATCGACAGGTCGCGCATGCCCGCCACGGCCATGTTCAGGGTGCGAGGGATCGGTGTGGCGGTGAGGGTGAGGATGTCGACTTCGCTGCGCAAGGCCTTGAGCTGTTCCTTCTGGCGCACGCCGAAACGGTGTTCCTCGTCGATGATCACCAGGCCCAGGTTGTTGAACTGGATGTCGCCCTGCAGCAGCTTGTGGGTGCCGATGACGATGTCGACCTTGCCCTCGCTCAATTGCTGCATGGCACTGGCGACTTCCTTGGCGCTCTTGAAGCGGCTCATTACCTCGACATTCACCGGCCAGTCGGCGAAGCGGTCGCGAAAGCTGTTGTAGTGCTGTTGGGCGAGCAGGGTGGTCGGCACCAGCACGGCCACCTGGCGACCGCTGTGCACGGCGATGAAGGCGGCGCGCATGGCCACTTCGGTCTTGCCGAAGCCGACGTCGCCGCAGATCAGGCGATCCATCGGCTTGGCCGAGAGCATGTCGTCGCGCACCGCGTCGATGGCGGTCTGCTGGTCCGGGGTTTCCTCGAAGGGGAAGCCGGCGCTGAAGGTCGCGTAGTCGAGCTGCGGGTCGGCGAAGGCATAGCCTTCGCGGGCGGCGCGGCGGGCATAGATGTCGAGCAGCTCGGCCGCCACGTCACGCACCTGTTCGGCGGCCTTGCGCTTGGCTTTCTGCCAGGCTTCCGAGCCGAGGCGGTGCAGTGGGGCCAGTGCGTCGTCGCTGCCGGTGTAGCGGGCGATCAGGTGCAGGCTGGCAACCGGCACATACAGCTTGGCGTCCTCGGCGTACATCAGAGCGAGGAACTCGGCGGCTTGACCGTCGATTTCCAGGGTGACCAGGCCCAGGTAGCGACCGACGCCGTGATCGATATGCACCACGGGTGCACCTTCGCGTAGCTCGGCGAGGTTCTTGATCATGTTGTCGCCGGCGTCGCGCGCTTTCTCGCGGCGTCGACGTTGCATCACCCGTTGGCCGAACAGCGGGCTCTCGGCGATCAGGGCTAGGTCGTCGAGCAGCAGGCCGTCATCGAGCGGGGCGATACAGATGCCCAGGCGCTCCTCGCTGGCGGTGAATTCCGGCCAACTGGTCACTTCCCTGGGCTTGAGCTTGAGGCGGGCGAGCAGCTCCAGCAGCACTTCGCGGCGCCCGGCGGACTCGGCGCAGAACAGCACGCGGCCCGGATACTCTTCGATGAAGCGGCGCAAAGAAGCCAGGGGCTCGCTGGCCTTGGCCTGGATCGCCAGGTCGGGCAGGGGCTGGGCGTTGAAGCGCTGGCGGCCGACGCCTGGTTCGATATCTTCCTGGCTGATGACGACTCGTGGCCAGTTCTTCAGACGGGCGAAGCAGTCTTCCACCGGCAGGAAGATATCGGCCGGCGGCAGCAGTGGGCGCTCGGGGTCGACCCGGCGTTCTTCATAGCGATTGCGCGCGTCGTTCCAGAAGTGCTCGGCGGCCTTCTCCACGCCCGGCAGGGAAAATACCTGGGTGTCCTGCGGCAGGTAGTCGAACAGGGTCGCGGTTTCTTCGAAGAACAGCGGCAGGTAGTACTCGATGCCGGCCGGGGTGATGCCGGTGGACAGATCCTGGTAGATCGGGCAGCGGCGGAAGTCGACGTCGAAACGCTCGCGAAAGCGTCCGCGAAAATCGCTGACGGCCTTTTTCTCCAGCGGAAACTCGCGGGCCGGCAGCAGCTTGATCGAGTCGACCTTGTCGATCGAGCGTTGGGTTTCCGGGTCGAAGGTGCGCAGGGTTTCGATCTCGTCGTCGAACAGGTCGATGCGAAACGGCTGCTCGCTGCCCATCGGGAACAGGTCGATCAGGGCGCCGCGCACGGCGAACTCGCCGTGTTCGTAGACCGTGTCGACGCAGCGATAGCCCGTCGCTTCCAGGCGCGTGCGCATGTCGTTGACGTCGAGCTTCTGGCCGGCATCCAGCACCAGGCTGCTGCCGAGCAGGAAGCGCCTGGGGGGCAGGCGATGCAGGGCGGTGGTGATCGGTACGACCAGGACGCCATGTTTCAGCTCCGGCAGGCGATAGAGCGCGGCAATGCGTTGCGAGATGATGTCCTGGTGCGGTGAAAACAGGTCGTAGGGCAGGGTTTCCCAGTCGGGAAAATGCAGCACCGGCAGCTCCGGTGCGAAGAAGCTCAGCTCCTGCTCCAGGCGCTCGGCGTTCTCGCTGCCTTCCGTCAGCAGCAGGGTAAAGCGCTTGGCCGCGCTGGCAGCTTCGGCAATCGCCAGGCTCAGTGCGGCACCGGGCAGGTTGCCCCAGTGCTGTTTCCCGGCGCTGGCGGGCAGGGGCGGTAGGCGCAGTACGGATACGGGCGGTACAGGCACGGGCGGCTCACGGGCATGACGACATGGCCCGCGATTGTAACTATCCGCGCTGGTTGTTGTCAGTGTTTCGTCCGTTGCAGATTGCCGGCGATTGCCTACGCCGTCATAATGTAGCCCCTTTTTTCAGCCCCTACATATGGAAGGTACTGCCCGTGAATCAGAAGCCCGACCAGTGTCTCGGTGAGTGGATCGATCGAGAAGCCCTCGCAGAAGCGATGATTCCCTTGATTGGCCAGCTCTACCGCAACAACAACGTAGTCACCTCGATCTACGGTCGTAGCCTGATCAACCGTTCGGTCATTCAGATTCTCAAGGCCCATCGTTATGCGCGTCACCGTCTGGATGGCGATGCCGAACTGTCGGTGCATGATACTTTCCCGATGCTCAAGACCATGAGCGAGCTCAAACTGGGTGCCGCTTCCGTGGATTTGGGGCGGATGATGGCCAAGTACCTGGCAGAGGCCAATGGCCGCAGCATCGAGCAGTTCGTGCGCGACGAGCTGGAGCCGGTAGCCGGCCAGCAGAATGTCGTGGCACGCAAGGGCACCGATGTGGTGCTCTATGGTTTCGGCCGTATCGGTCGTCTGCTGGCGCGTATCCTGATCGAGAAGACCGGTGGTGGTGATGGCCTGCGCCTGCGCGCGATCGTCGTGCGCAAGGGTGCAGAGAACGATCTGGACAAGCGTGCCAGTCTGTTGCGCCGCGACTCGGTGCACGGTCCGTTCGACGGCACCATCGTCGTCGACGAGGAAAACAACACCATCACCGCCAATGGCAACCTGATCCAGGTGATTTATGCCAAGTCGCCCAGCGAAGTCGATTACACCCAGTACGGTATCGATAACGCGCTGCTGGTGGACAACACCGGTGTGTGGCGTGACGCCGAGGGCTTGAGCCAGCACCTGGCCTGCCCGGGCATCGCTCGCGTGGTGCTGACGGCTCCCGGCAAGGGCGCGCTGAAGAACATCGTGCATGGCATCAACCATGGCGACATCAGCGCCGACGACAAGATCGTTTCCGCGGCCTCCTGCACCACCAACGCCATCGTGCCGGTGCTCAAGGCGGTGAATGACAAGTACGGCATCATCAATGGCCACGTCGAAACCGTGCACTCGTACACCAACGACCAGAACCTGATCGACAACTTCCACAAGGGCAGTCGTCGTGGTCGTAGTGCCGCGCTGAACATGGTGATCACCGAGACGGGGGCCGCCACTGCCGCCGCCAAGGCGCTGCCGGTGCTCAAGGGTAAGTTGACCGGCAACGCCATTCGCGTGCCGACGCCGAACGTGTCCATGGCCATCCTCAACCTGAACCTGGAGCAGGCCACGACCCGCGAAGAGATCAACGAGTACCTGCGCTACATGGCGCTGCACTCGGATTTGCACAAGCAGATCGATTTCGTCAACTCCCAGGAAGTGGTCTCCACCGACTTCGTCGGTTCGCGTCATGCCGGTGTGGTGGATGCCGAAGCGACCATCGCCAATGACAATCGTGTCGTACTCTATGTGTGGTACGACAACGAGTTCGGCTACAGCTGTCAGGTGGTGCGCGTGATGGAGGACATGGTCGGGGTCAATCCGCCGGCTTTTCCGCGCTAAGCGCTAGCAGAAATTGAAAAACGGGAGCCTTGGCTCCCGTTTTTTTATCCAGGCTTGTTGGTCAATCGTTGAGCAGACTGCTGCGCAGGCTGTCCGACAGCCCGTTGGGTGCCAGCCAGATGCCCAGGTAGGCGCTGGCCAGTTCCGGGTTGTTGCTGGCGAAGGCGGTTTTGCCGTTACGCTCCAGGCTCAGGCCGCTATTCGCGTTGTAGTTGAGGGCGTAACGGTCGCCTGGATTGATGTCCAGGAAGCTCGCGTGCAAGGCATCCAGGTCGCTGCGCAGGCGCGCGAGCGTGGCGGTGTCGTGTTGCCTACTCAGTGTGGTCCAGGCGGCCTCGATCACGTCGTCGCGCTGGATTTTTCGGAAGTAATAGAGTTCCAGGCGCTTGCTGCGTTGGGGGTCAAGGGCCTGGACGGCGCTGACGTTGGGTTCCGCATAGAGGGCGGCGGCATAGACGTCGACCCACAGGTAGCGCAGCACGCTTTGGTTCTTGCGCTCCAGGCTGGCTCGCTCCAGGGTCGTCTGCGCGGCGAAATTTGCCTCGCGCAAGCGCTCGTCAGGGTTGGCGAACAGTGCGGGGCTGAGCAGAAGCAGGCTGGTAAGCGCCAGTAGTTTGCGCATGCTGTGACTCCGGGCGGCGGGGGTGACTGTCATTTCACCCGCGCAATGATTCCAGTCAAGTTTGGTCTGTTGTGCGTCGTGCGCAATGCCTAAAAAAAGCAAGCGCTCGGGTGGTTAGTTGGGGAGTACATCTTTATAATCAAGCGGATTTTTTACCCGCGCTCGGCATCATTACCCATGTCAATAACATTATTGATGTGGATATGGCTATTAAACATCCAGATGCCGCCCGTATTCTAAAAAAAGCTTATAAATCAGTGGTTAGGCAAACCTATGATCAAATTGAAACATGGGCTTGATTTGCCCATAACAGGCGCGCCGGCGCAGCGTATAGAGGCCGCGAGGCCGGTACGCAGTGTCGCCATCGTTGGCTTCGATTATCACGGCATGAAGCCCACGATGCAGGTGCAGGTCGGCGATCGAGTCAAGCTCGGTCAGGTGCTGTTCACCGATAAGAGGTCGCCAGGGGTTGATTACACTGCGCCTGGCGCCGGGGTGGTCAGTGCGATACATCGCGGCGAGAAGCGCGTGTTGCAGTCGCTGGTGATCGACCTGGACGGCGATGAGCAGGTGACCTTCGCCAGCTATCCGCTAACGCAGTTGGGCGGTTTGAGTGGCGCGCAGGTTCGCGAAAACCTGCAGCGCTCCGGTCTCTGGACCGCACTGCGTACTCGTCCGTTCAGCAAGGTGCCTGCGGTTGATGCAGTGCCCAGCTCTATTTTCGTCGCAGCCATGGACACCCAGCCGTTGGCGGCTGATCCGGCTGTGGTCATCGGCGCATATGCCGCTGATTTCGAAAACGGTCTCAAGGTGCTGAGCAATCTGGCCAAGGTCTTCCTGTGCAAGGCCGATGGCAGCAGCCTGCCGGGTGAGCAACTGAACAAAGTACAGACAGAGACCTTTGCCGGTCCGCATCCGGCTGGTCTGGCGGGCACCCACATCCACTTCCTCGATCCGGTCAGTGCCAGCAAGAGTGTCTGGTCGATCAATTATCAGGACGTCATCGCCATCGGCAAGTTGTTCACTACCGGGCAGCTGTGGGTCGAGCGCGTGGTCGCTCTGGGCGGCCCCGTGGTGGAGCAGCCGCGCTTGCTGCGTACCCGCCTGGGGGCCAACCTGAACGAGTTGACGGTCGGTCAATTGCAGTCCGGCTATAACCGCGTGGTTTCCGGTTCGGTGCTGGGTGGGCGTACTGCCCACGGTGCCTTCGCCTACCTGGGTCGTTATCACCTGCAGGTGTCTTGCCTGGCAGAAGGTAATGACCGTGAGATGCTGCATTACCTGCGCGCCGGGGTGAACAAGCATTCGGTGCTGAACATTTTCGTCTCCAAGCTGGCGGCGGCAAAGAAATTCGCATTTTCCACCACCACCAATGGCAGCCCGCGCGCCATGGTGCCGGTGGGCAACTACGAAGAAGTGATGCCGCTGGACATGCTGCCGACGCAACTGCTGCGCTACTTGATCGTCGGCGATACCGAGATGGCGCAGAAGCTTGGCTGTCTCGAGCTCGACGAAGAAGACCTGGCGCTGTGCAGTTATGTCTGTGCCGGCAAATACGAATATGGCCCGATCTTGCGCGATAACCTCGCCCGCATCGAGAAGGAGGGTTGATCATGGGTATGCGCGCATTCCTCGATAAAATCGAGCACAACTTCGAGAAAGGCGGCAGGTACGAGAAGTGGTATGCCTTGTACGAGGCTTTCGACACTTTCTTCTATCGCCCCTCCAGCGTGACCAAAACCACCGCCCATGTGCGTGACGGCATCGACCTCAAGCGCATGATGATCACCGTCTGGGTTTGCACTTTTCCGGCGATGTTCTTCGGCATGTGGAACACCGGTTACCAGGCCAACCTGATTTTCGCCCAGAACCCCGAGTTGCTGGCGACTCAAGAAGGCTTGCACTTCACGTTGATCAGCGCCCTTGCCGGGTTCGATCCGAACAGCCTCTGGGACAACTTCGTCCAGGGCGCTGCCTGGTTCCTGCCGGTCTATGGGGTGATCTTTATCGTCGGCGGCTTCTGGGAGGTATTGTTCGCCTCGATCCGCAAGCATGAAGTCAACGAAGGTTTCTTCGTCACCTCGGTGCTGTTCGCCCTGATTCTGCCTCCGAGCATTCCGCTGTGGCAGGTCGCGCTGGGCATCAGCTTCGGTGTGGTAATCGGCAAGGAAGTGTTTGGTGGTACCGGCAAGAACTTCCTCAACCCGGCCCTGACCGGCCGTGCCTTCCTGTTCTTCGCTTATCCGGCACAAATGTCCGGCGACGCGGTATGGACCACGGTCGACGGTTTCGCTGGCGCCACTGCATTGAGCCTGGCCGCTTCCGGCGGTATCGAGAACGTGATCGGTCAGGGCATCACCTGGATGGACGCCTTCGTCGGCACCATTCACGGTTCCCTGGGCGAAACCAGCACCCTGGCGATCGCGGTTGGTGGCCTGGCGCTGCTGATCACCAAGATCGCCTCCTGGCGCATCGTCGCCGGGGTGATGCTGGGCATGATCGGCCTCAGCATGCTGTTCAATCTGCTCGGCTCGACCACCAACCCGATGTTCGCCATGCCCTGGTACTGGCATCTGGTGGTCGGCGGTTTCGCCTTCGGTATGTTCTTTATGGCCACCGATCCGGTATCGGCGTCCATGACCAATACCGGCAAGTGGGTTTTCGGTGCCTTGATCGGGGTCATGGTGGTGTTGATCCGTGTGGTCAACCCTGCGTTCCCGGAAGGCATGATGCTGGCGATCCTGTTCGCCAACCTGTTCGCACCGCTGATCGACCACTTCGTCGTTCAAGCCAATATCAAGCGGAGGCTGGCACGCAATGTCTAGTCAAAAAGAATCCACCGCTCGCACCCTGACGGTGGCCCTGTTGGTCTGCCTGGTGTGCTCGGTGTTCGTCGCTGGTGCCGCTGTGGCACTCAAACCGACCCAGGTCGACAACCGTCTGCTGGATAAACAGCGCAGCATCCTGGCGATTGCCGGGCTGGGCGATCCGAGCATGTCGAGTGCGCAAGTCAAAGACATGTTCAAAGGCACCATCAGCGCCAAGCTGGTGGATCTGCAAAGCGGCAAATTCTCCGATGCCAAGGATCCGGTCACCTTCGATCCGTTGAAGGCCTCCAAGGATCCTAAACTGTCTTCCGTGCTCAAGGGCAGTGACGACATCGCGGGGATCAAGCGCCAGGAACGTTTCAGCACTGTTTATGTGGTGGAAAAAGAGGGTCAGGTCGACACTCTGATCCTGCCGGTGCGTGGCTACGGCCTGTGGTCGACCCTGTATGGTTTCATCGCGGTCAAAGGCGATCTGAATACCGTGGTCGGCATGGGCTTCTATCAGCATGGCGAGACCCCGGGGCTGGGTGGTGAAGTCGACAATCCGAAGTGGAAAGGCCAATGGCCAGGCAAGACCCTGTTCGACGAGGACGGCAAGCTGGCCGTGGAAATCGTCAAGGGCGGCATCGATGCACAGAGCCCCAAGGCCGTGCATCAGGTTGATGGCCTGGCAGGCGCCACCCTTACCAGCAAGGGCGTGGACAACCTGCTGAAGTTCTGGCTCGGCCAGAATGGCTTCGGTCCGTTTATCGCTAACCTGCGTGCAGGGGAGGCTTGATCATGTCGCAACCGACTATTAAAGAAGTCCTGCTCAATCCGATCTTCAACAACAACCCCATTGGCCTGCAGATTCTCGGTATCTGTTCCGCATTGGCGGTGACCTCGAACCTGAAAACCGCCTTGGTGATGTCGGTCGCGCTGACCCTGGTGACCGGGTTTTCCAACCTGTTCATCTCGATGGTTCGCAGTCAGATCCCCAGTTCGATCCGCATGATCGTGCAGATGGTGATCATCGCATCCTTGGTTATCGTGGTCGATCAGGTGCTCAAGGCCTATGCCTTCAGCCTGTCCAAGCAGTTGTCGGTGTTCGTCGGTCTGATCATCACCAACTGCATCGTGATGGGCCGTGCCGAAGCCTTTGCCATGCAGAATCCGCCGGTGTTGTCGTTCTTCGACGGTATCGGTAACGGCTTGGGCTACAGCGCCATGCTGATCGTTCTGGGTATAGTTCGCGAGCTGTTCGGTGCGGGCAAGCTGATGGGTTACGAGATCATTCCGGTGATCAACGACGGCGGCTGGTATCAGCCTAACGGCTTGTTGTTGCTGCCACCTTCGGCGTTCTTCCTGATCGGCCTGTTCATCTGGGCCCTGCGTAGCTGGAAAAGAGAGCAGGTCGAGAAACCGAGCTTCAAGATGGCGCCGCAAGTCTCGAACAAGGAGGCCTACTAATGGAGCACTACATCAGTTTGCTGGCCAAGGCGGTGTTCGTTGAGAACATGGCGCTGGCCTTCTTCCTCGGCATGTGCACCTTCATCGCCATCTCGAAGAAAGTCGAGACCGCGATTGGTCTGGGTATCGCGGTGGTCGTGGTGCAGGTGATTACCGTACCGGCGAACAACCTGATCTACACCTATTTGTTGAAAGACGGTGCGCTGGCCTGGGCCGGTATGCCGGAAGTCGACCTGAGCTTCCTCGGTCTGCTCAGCTACATTGGTGTGATCGCAGCGATCGTGCAGATTCTCGAGATGCTTCTGGATAAGTACGTGCCCTCGCTGTACAACGCCCTCGGCGTATTCCTGCCGTTGATCACGGTGAACTGCGCGATCATGGGCGGCACCCTGTTCATGGTCGAGCGTGACTACAACCTGGCGGAAAGTACCGTGTACGGCTTCGGCTCGGGGCTGTCCTGGGCGCTGGCGATTGCCGCTTTGGCGGGGATTCGCGAGAAGCTCAAGTACAGTGACGTGCCGGCAGGTTTGCAGGGGCTGGGCATCACCTTTATCACCATCGGTCTGATGTCTCTGGGCTTTATGTCCTTTTCCGGCGTGCAGTTGTAAGGAAGGGATGAATAGATGATCAATTTCGAAATCTTTCTCGCAATCGGCATGTTCACCGGCATTGTGCTGGCGCTGGTGCTGATCATTCTCGCTGCGCGCGCCAAACTGGTTTCCAGTGGTGACGTGAGCATCGAGATCAATGGCGAAAAAACCATTGTGGTGCCGGCCGGCGGCAAGTTGCTGCAGACCCTGGCGTCCAACAATATCTTCCTCTCGTCGGCCTGCGGTGGCGGCGGTACCTGCGCCCAGTGCAAGTGCGTGGTCGAGCATGGCGGCGGCGAAATGCTGCCGACCGAAGAGGCTGCCTTCACCCGTCGCGAAGCCAAGGCTGGCTGGCGTCTGTCCTGCCAGACCCCGGTCAAGCAGGACATGAAGATCGAGGTGCCGGAAGAAGTCTTCGGCGTGAAGAAGTGGGAATGTACGGTGGTGTCCAATCCGAACGTGGCCACTTTCATCAAGGAGCTGACGCTGAAACTGCCGGAAGGCGAGAACGTCGACTTCCGCGCCGGTGGCTATGTACAGCTCGAATGCCCGCCGCACGAAGTGCGTTACAAGGACTTCGATATCCAGGAGGAATATCGCGGCGACTGGGACAAGTTCAACCAGTGGAAGTACGTGTCCAAGGTCGAAGAAACCACCATTCGCGCCTACTCCATGGCCAACTACCCGGAAGAGCGTGGCCTGGTGAAGTTCAATATCCGTATCGCCTCGCCGCCACCGGGCAAGGACGATCTGCCGCCGGGCAAGATGAGCTCCTATGTGTTCAGCCTCAAGCCGGGCGACAAGATCGCCGTGTACGGTCCCTTCGGCGAGTTCTTCGCCAAGGACACCGATGCCGAGATGGTCTTCATCGGTGGCGGTGCCGGTATGGCGCCGATGCGTTCGCACATCTTCGACCAGCTCAAGCGCCTCAAGTCGACGCGCAAGATCAGCTTCTGGTACGGCGCACGCTCCATGCGTGAAGCCTTCTACGTCGAAGAGTACGACCAGTTGCAGGCGGAAAACCCCAACTTCAAGTGGCACCTGGCGTTGTCCGATCCGTTGCCGGAAGACAACTGGACCGGCATGAAGGGCTTCATCCACAACGTGCTGTACGAGAACTACCTGAAGGACCATCCGGCTCCGGAAGATTGCGAGTTCTACATGTGCGGCCCGCCGATGATGAACGCCGCCGTGATCAAGATGCTGGTCGACCTGGGTGTGGAGGAGGAGAATATCCTGCTCGACGACTTCGGCGGCTAAGCATGAAATTAGCGGTATTCCAGCCCGTTATCGCTGTCGCCTTTGCGACAGCCCTAACGGGCTGTTTGCATTCCGGGAAGGTCGAAGAGTTCGGCGGCCCGACCATGGGCAGCACCTACTCGGTCAAATATGTCACCGCTGAGGGTGTCGCCGATGCGCTGACCCTCAAGGCCGAGACCGAGGCAATTCTGGGCGAAATCGATCGGCAGATGTCCACCTACCGCGAGGACTCGGTGATCTCGGCGTTCAACCGGGCGCCGGCAGGCAGCTGCATGGCGGTTCCCGCCGGGATGCTTGAAGTAGTGCGCATGGGTCTGCAACTGGCTCAGGAAAGCGGCGGTGCTTTCGATCCGACCCTCGAACCCTTGCTCAATCTGTGGGGCTTCGGTCCGCAGGCGCGGGTCGAGCGTGTGCCGAGCGCCGAGCAACTGGCCGAGGCGCGGCTGCGCAGCGGTTATCGGCACCTGCGTATAGACGGGCGGCAGTTGTGCAAGGACGTCGATCTGCAGCTGGATCTCAACAGTATTGCCGCCGGTTATACGGTCGAAAGAATCGTCAGCCGCCTGACCGAGTTGGGTGTCGGCAGCTATCTGGTGGATGTCACCGGGGAGCTCAAGGGTGCGGGCAAGAAGCCGGATGGGCAATCCTGGCGCATCGCCATCGAGGCGCCACGCGACGATCAGCGGGTGGCCCAGAGGATTCTGCAACTGGATGGTTACGGTATTTCCACCTCAGGGGATTACCGTAATTATTTCGAGGAAAACGGCGTGCGCTACTCGCATACGCTCGATCCGCAAACCGGCGCGCCCATCACTCACACGCTGGCGGCGGTGACGGTCGCCGATCCATCGACCTTGCGCGCCGATGGCTTGTCTACAGTGTTGATGGTGCTGGGGCCGGAGCGAGGTTTGGCCTACGCCGAGCAAGCCGGCATCGCAGCGTTTTTCGTGACCCGCGAAGGCGAAGGCTTCGTCACACGGGGTACCACGGCTTTCGAGCAGCTATTCGCTGCAGGAGAAGAGCAATGACTTGGTTGATCGTATTTTTCACCATGCTGTTAGTGGTGGCATTGATGGCCGTTGGCGTGATCATGGGGCGTAAACCGATTGCCGGTTCCTGTGGCGGTATTGCCAATCTGGGCATCGAGAAAGAGTGCTCGATTTGCGGCGGTAGCCGCGAGAAGTGCGAAGAGGTCAACAGCGCGCCGCAGGCCGGCACCAGCGCACTGGCCTACGACGCGACCAAGCGCTAATCGCCATTCGCCGGCCTGCATGTCAGGCTGGCGAATCACGTATCGATTGCCAGGCTGCCCTGATGCAGTGCTGGCCCTGCCGAGTGCGCGGCATAAGCGCTCCGGTGTGATCTGAAGGAGTAAACATGGCGGTCTACAACTACGACGTAGTGGTGTTGGGCTCGGGCCCGGCGGGTGAGGGTGCGGCAATGAACGCCGCCAAGGCGGGGCGCAAGGTGGCGGTGGTCGATAGCCGTCGCGAGGTCGGTGGCAACTGCACCCACCTGGGCACCATCCCGTCCAAGGCGTTGCGCCATTCGGTGCGCCAGATCATGCAGTTCAACACCAACCCGATGTTTCGTCAGATCGGCGAGCCGCGCTGGTTTTCCTTCCCCGATGTGCTGAAAAGCGCCGAGCGGGTGATCGCCAAGCAGGTGACCTCACGCACGGGTTACTACGCGCGCAATCGCATCGACCTGTTCTTCGGCACGGGCAGCTTCGCCGATGAGCAGACCATCGAGGTGGTCTGCGCCAATGGCGTGGTGGAAAAACTGGTGGCCAAGCAGATCGTCATCGCCACCGGCTCGCGTCCTTATCGTCCGGCGGACGTCGACTTCCATCATCCGCGGGTGTATGACAGTGACACTATCCTCACCCTCAGCCATACGCCGCGCCGGCTGATCATCTATGGGGCCGGGGTCATCGGTTGCGAATATGCGTCGATCTTCAGCGGTCTCGGTGTGCTGGTCGACCTGATCGACAACCGTGATCAATTGCTCAGCTTCCTGGATTCGGAAATTTCCGATGCGCTCAGCTATCACCTGCGCAACAGCAACGTACTGATCCGCCACAACGAAGAGTACGAGAGCATCGAAGGTGTGGATAACGGGGTGGTGCTGCATCTCAAGTCGGGCAAGAAGATCAAGGCCGATGCCTTGCTCTGGTGCAACGGTCGTACCGGCAACACCGACCAGTTGGGCCTGGAAAACATCGGCATCAAGGTCAACAGCCGCGGGCAGATCGAGGTCGACCAGCATTACCGCACCGAAGTGTCGAATATCTTCGCCGCCGGCGACGTGATCGGTTGGCCGAGCCTGGCCAGCGCTGCCTACGACCAGGGTCGCTCGGCCGCGGGCAATATCGTCGAGAATGACAGCTGGCGTTTCGTCGACGATGTGCCGACCGGTATCTACACCATCCCGGAGATCAGCTCGATCGGCAAGAACGAGCGTGAGCTGACCCAGGCCAAGATTCCCTACGAGGTGGGCAAGGCATTCTTCAAGAGCATGGCGCGAGCGCAGATCGCCGCCGAGCCGGTGGGCATGCTGAAGATCCTGTTTCACCGCGAAACGCTCGAAGTGCTCGGCGTGCACTGCTTTGGCTACCAGGCCTCGGAGATCGTGCACATCGGCCAGGCGATCATGAACCAGAAGGGTGCAGCCAACAGCATCAAGTACTTCGTCAACACCACCTTCAACTACCCGACCATGGCCGAAGCCTATCGGGTGGCGGCGTTCGACGGTCTCAACCGGCTTTTTTGAACGGCTCCGACCGGTGGCCTGAGCCGGTCGGGGAAGATCCGTTCAGTGACTCCCCGGCGTGGCGCTGGCCGAACCGGGAGAGTTTCTGACCAGGCAGCAATAAAAAACCGGCCTTGTGTGGCCGGTTTTTTATTGCCTGCTTGGTAGGCGGAGGTAGCCGAGTACAAGGGTGGGCTTCATCGCTGCGCGTCCCGACCCAAGCTATGCGTCACCCAGGGTCTGCACCGCCAGGCCGGGAAAGTCGGTAATCAGGCTGTCCACGCCGAAATCGGCGAGGCGGCGCATCAGTGCCGGCTCGTTGACCGTCCAGACCGAGACATGCAAGCCGGCTTTCTGCGCTTTCAGCAGGCGTTCCGGGGTGCACAGGGTCCAGTTCAGGGCCAGCAGGCTGCAGCCATAGTGCTGGGCCACTTTCAGCGGGTCGAGCCAGGCGTATTCGGCCACCAGGCCGCGGGCCAGTTGCGGCGTCAGGCGCTTGAGGGCACTGAGTACTTCCCGTGAGCTCGAGGTGACCGTGACTTTATCGGTCAGGCCATGGCGCGCGGTCAGCTCGGCAATCGCCTCGGCCATCTGCGCGGCGCGGGCCTTGGAGGCGCTTTTGACCTCCAGTTGCCAGTGCTCGAAGGGACATTGCTCGAACAGCTCGGCCAGGCGGGGAATCGGGCAGGGGGTTTTCCAGCCGGGTCCTCCTTTGCGCGCGTCATAGCGCACCAGTTCAGCGGCGTCGTGTTCGACCACCTTGCCGCGATGGCCGGTGGTGCGTTTCAGGGTCGGGTCATGGATCACCATCAGCTCGCCGTCGCGTGACTGGTGCAGGTCCAGTTCGCAACGGCGCACGCCATGTTCCAGGCACTGCTGGAAGCTGGCCAGGGTGTTTTCCGGTGCTTCGCCTTTGGCGCCGCGGTGGCCATAGATCAGGGTCACGGTTGCTCCTTCGCAGGGTCGCTGGTGCGCGGCCGATGGTGGCGCACGCTGTTGATCACATGATCGTATTCGAAGTACACGCTGAACTCGCGGTAGTCCCAGCGGCTAATCGGCGGGCTGCCGACCGCAGGGTGTTCTTCATCGGCCAGGCCGAAGCGCTCCAGCACCGCGCGCTGCGATTCGCCGCGCTGGGGCAGTTGGGCGGCGGCGGCGCCTTGCTGGCCGAGGGGAATCCGCAGGGTTTCGGCGTTGGCGCAAAATGGCAGGCACAGGATCAGTGCCAGCAACAGACGTGGCATGCTCTTCTCGTCACTTGGGTTGTTCACGGGCCTGGCGGCGCTCCAGGGCTTGGCGCTGGAGGATATGCCGGGCCAGCAACTGGCGCTGTGCATCGGTCAAGGCTTCGAACTCGGTGCCGATCTCGAACTGCTGCTCGGCGAGTGCCTGGCAGTGAATCACCTTGGCCCGCAACAGCAGGCCCAGAGCCTGCGGCATCAGCACTATCTTGATCGCCAGATGGCTGTCGATGGCGAGGTTTTGGCTGCTGGTGAAACTCACGCCACCCTCGGACAGGCACACCCGCCGCGGTGTGCCGATGTCGCGCAAAAGACTCTGGGCGACGGCCTGGCCGAGCAGGTCGATGCGCTTGTTGATTACCTTGAGGTAGTTGGCCAGGGTGCGGTCGCGCTCGCTGATATGGCGCAACAGGTGCTGTGACTCGAAGTCCAGCAGGTGCAATTCACTGAGCAGGTTGAACAGCGGCGAGCTGTCGTGAAGTTCGTCGCTGGCCAGCGCCTCGGCGCCCGACAGCGGGGTGAATTCCAGTGCGATCGTATCGTCGATACGATAGTATTCGCGGCGGTCAT
Organism: Pseudomonas borbori; assembly: GCF_900115555.1. Classification (GTDB taxonomy): domain Bacteria; phylum Pseudomonadota; class Gammaproteobacteria; order Pseudomonadales; family Pseudomonadaceae; genus Aquipseudomonas; species Aquipseudomonas borbori. The sequence continues at coordinate 177,138 of NZ_FOWX01000002.1, read as the reverse complement.
CTTCATCTTGAATCGACATGGCGAACCCATGGCAGCAGTAGTGGTCTGAGTGTAAGGCCGCTTGCCAGGCCCCGCCACAAGGACGTTCCTCTTTCCCGCGAATCAGCCCCCGACATGTTCAGACCCCTGTTCGTCTATATAGGTACGCGTTACACCCGTGCCAAACGCCGCAACCACTTCGTCTCCTTTATTTCCCTGACTTCGATGATCGGGCTGGCACTCGGTGTGCTCGTGATGATCGTGGTGCTGTCGGTGATGAACGGCTTCGACCATGAGATGCGCACCCGCGTGCTCGGTATGGTGCCGCATGCCACCGTCGAGTCGGCGACGGCCATCGATGATTGGCGCAGCCTCGCCGACACCGCGCTGGAGAACCCGCAGGTGCTGGCCGTTGCGCCATTCAGCCAGATGCAGGGCTTGCTCACGAATGAGGGCAAGGTGCAGAAGGTATTGATCAATGCCGTCGATCCGCTCGAGGAGGCGAAGGTTTCGATCATCGGCGATTTCTTTCGGCAGGGCCGCTTGCAAGACCTCGAAGCCGGTGCCTTCGGCATCGTCATCGGCGACAAGGCCGCCGCCAAGCTGGGCGTGGGCCTGGGCGACAAGATCACCTTCGTCGCACCCGAAGTCACGGTAACGCCGGCGGGCATGTTTCCGCGGCTCAAGCGTTTCACCGTGGTCGGCATCTTTCATGTCGGCGCCGGAGAGATCGATGGCCACGTGGCGATGACCCATGTGCAGGATCTGGCGCGCTTGCAGCGCCGCCGGGCGGATCAGGTGCAGGGCATCCGCCTGAAGGTCGCCGATCTGTTCCAGGCGCCGCGTACGGCCTGGACGTTGGCGCAAACCCTGGGCGAGCGTGACTATTACGCCCGCGACTGGACCCGCACCCACGGCAACCTGTATCAGGCGATCCGCATGGAGAAGGCCATGATCGGCCTGCTGCTGCTGCTGATAGTCGCGGTCGCCGCGTTCAACATCATCTCCACCCTGGTCATGGTGGTGACGGACAAGAAGGGCGACATCGCCATTCTGCGCACCCTCGGCGCCACGCCCGGGCAAATCATGGCGATCTTCATGGTCCAGGGCACGGTGATCGGCGTGGTTGGCACCCTTATCGGCGCGTTGCTGGGGATCTTCGCGGCACTCAATGTCAGTGCCGGTATCGCTGCGCTGGAGCGTGCACTGGGCATGCGCTTTCTCGATGCCGACGTCTATTTCATCGACTACCTGCCATCGCAACTGATGCTCGCGGATGTACTGCTGGTCTGCGCCGCTGCGCTGGTTCTGAGTTTTCTCGCCACCCTTTATCCGGCCTGGCGCGCGGCGCGTACCCAGCCCGCGGAGGCACTGCGTTATGAGTGATCAGGTTATGCAAGAGCGTGCTGTGTTGAGTTGCCGCAACCTCGGCAAAAGCTACGAGGAAGGCCCGCAGTCGGTGGTGGTGCTGGACGGCTTGCAGCTGGAGCTACATCCCGGCGAGCGGGTGGCGATCGTCGGCAGTTCAGGCTCGGGCAAGAGCACCTTGCTGAACATGCTCGGCGGCCTGGATACGCCCAGCAGCGGTAGCGTCTGGCTGGCGGGCGAGGAGCTGTCGGCGCTGAGCGAGAAGGCGCGTGGTCTGCTGCGCAACCGCTCGCTGGGTTTCGTCTATCAGTTCCATCACCTGCTGCCGGAGTTCACGGCCCTGGAAAACGTCTGCATGCCACTGCTGATCGGGCGCACGCCGATTGCCGAGGCGCGTCAGCGGGCGACCGCGTTGCTCGAACGGGTCGGGCTCGGCCATCGCTTGACGCACAAGCCGGCGGAGCTGTCCGGTGGCGAGCGCCAGCGCGTGGCTATTGCCCGGGCCCTGGTCAACCGGCCGGGGCTGGTGCTGCTCGACGAGCCCACCGGCAACCTCGACCATCACACCGCCCAGGGCATTCAGGAGCTGATGCGGGAGTTGAGTAGCGCATCGCGCACCGCTTTCCTGGTGGTGACCCACGACATGGAGCTGGCGCGGCAGATGGATCGCATCCTGCGCCTGGAAGACGGCAAGTTGGTGGCCGCCTGATGTTCCGCCCTCTGAGCCTGTACATAGGTACCCGCTACACCCGGGCCAAGCGGCGCAACCATTTCATTTCCTTTATTTCCCTGACCTCGATGATCGGTCTCGCCCTGGGTGTGTTGGCGATGATCGTGGTGCTGTCGGTGATGAATGGGTTTCAGAAGGAAATGAGCTCGCGGATCCTCGGCATGGTGCCGCATGCGGCGATCGCCGGGGTCCAGCCGATGGATGATTGGCAGGCGGTGGCCGCGGCCGCCAAGCGCAATCCGCAGGTGTTGGCCGCCGTGCCCTTTGCCGAGCTGGAAGGCATGCTGTCCTACCGCGGCGCGATGCAGCCGATTCAGTTGCAGGGCATCGATCCCGAGCTGGAGCCGCAGGTGTCGATCATTGCCGAGCACATGATCCAGGGGCGTCTGAGCGATCTGCAGGCCGGCGAGTTCGGCGTGGTGATCGGCGAAATCACCGCCCGGCGCTTTCAGTTGAAGGTCGGCGATCGCCTGGCGCTGATCGTGCCCGAGGCCAGTTCGGTACCCGGTGGCATCACGCCGCGGATGCAGGCGGTCAATGTGGTCGGGGTGTTCAAGGTCGGTGCCGAGCTGGACAGCTCGCTGGCCTTGCTGCATGTCGCCGATGCCGCGCAGATCCAGCGCTTGCAGCCGGGCCAGGTGCCTGGTGTGCGTTTGAAGCTGCAAGATCTGTATCAGGCGCCGCAGGTGTCGGCCGCCATCGTCAGCGAGTTGGGCGAGGGCTATCGAGCCAGCGACTGGACGCAGACCCAGGGCAGCCTGTTCAGCGCCATGAAGATGGAAAAGACCATGATCGGCTTGCTGTTGCTGCTGATCGTGGCGGTGGCTGCGTTCAATATCATTGCCACCCTGATCATGGTGGTGGCCGACAAGGGGGGGGATATCGCCATCCTGCGTACCCTGGGCGCGACCCCGGGCCAGATCATGGGCATCTTCATGGTCCAGGGCACGGTGATCGGGGTGGTCGGCACGCTGATCGGCGCCGCGCTGGGCATAGTCGCGGCGCTGAATGTCAGCCAGTTGGTCGGCTGGATCGAACGTCTCAGCGGTCAGCAGGTACTCAGCTCGGATGTCTACTTCATCAGCAATCTGCCGTCCGAATTGCTGCTCGCCGATGTGCTGCTGATCTGCGGTGCGGCCTTCGCCCTGAGTTTTCTCGCGACCCTCTATCCATCCTGGCGGGCCGCCGGGATCCAGCCGGCGGAAGCCTTGCGCTACGAATGAGCTAGTCTCTGCAAGCAAAAAGTCGTTATTCGAGTAACGGCTTTTTTGTTTCAGTTATCCGGCTTGTTGTTGCGGCGTTGTTCTTGGCGTTTGCGCCAGCTGCGCCGTACCCACCAGTGCCAGTAGCTGTTGGTGGCCAGGTAGCCCAGTACAGCAAAGAGCAAACCGAGCACGAAGGAGCCGAGGAGTAGAGGCTGCCAGTGGGTCTGCAGCATATGGCCGACCCAGCTCAGGGTGATCTCGTCGGGCATGCGCAGGGTGGGGGTGTTGGTCATCCAAGCGCCGAATTTATAGCTGCAATAGAACACCGGCGGCATGGTGATCGGGTTGGTCAGCCAGACCAGTCCAACGGAAATGGGCAGGTTGGCGCGTGCGGGAATGGCGACCAGTGCGGCGGCGACCATTTGCATGGGCATGGGGATCATCGCCCAGAACAGGCCGATGGCCACGGCGCGCGCCACCGAGTGGCGGTTGAGGTGCCAGAGATTGGGGTCGTGAATCAGAGCGCCGAGAAAGCGCAGGGACTTGTTGGCCTTGATGCGGTCCGGGTGAGGCATGTAGCGCTTGAAAAAACGACGCGGCATCGGGGCTCTCTGGCAGGCTAAAAGCGCCGATATTATGCACCGATTCAAGACGAGCCGCTTTCTCACTTTGTCACAGCAAATAAGTGAAGGTCGGCAGTTGGGTTGGATCCACGGAAGCGGATCTCAAGGAGTGAGAGATTATGCGCACAGGGATGTCAGCGTTGGTGGCGGGTTTGCTTCTGCTGCGATTCTTGCCGGCTCTACCGCCGGTCTGGCTATTATGGCTGCTGCCGATACTGGGGCTGATGTTGCTGCCATTTCGCAGTTATCCGTTGGCATTTTTCCTGTTTGGCCTCAGCTGGGCCGGCATCTCGGCGCAGTCGGCGCTGGACGACAGGCTGGCGCCGCAGCTCGATGGCCGTACTCTGTGGCTGCAGGGGAGGGTGGTCGGCCTGCCCGATAGGCGCGATGGTGTGGTCAGGTTTCAGCTGCAGCAGGCCGAGTCGCGGCGCGCCGAGTTGCCAGCGCGGCTGCGTCTGGCCTGGCATGGTGGCCCCGCGCTACGGGCCGGCGAGGTCTGGCGCCTGGCGGTGCGTCTCAAACGGCCACATGGCCTGGTCAATCCTCAGTCTTTCGATTACGAGTCCTGGCTGCTGGCGCAACGCATTGGCGCCACCGGCACGGTCAAGAGCGGCCAGTTGCTGAGCGCCGCCAGCGGGCCGGGCAGTTGGCGCGATGGTTTGCGCGAGCGCCTGCTCGCAGTCGATGCCAATGGTCGCGAGGGAGCCTTGGCGGCGCTGGTGCTGGGTGATGGCTCAGGTCTGTCGGTGGCTGATTGGCGCGTGCTGCAAGACACCGGCACGGTGCACTTGCTGGTGATTTCCGGTCAGCATATCGGCCTGCTGGCCGGGCTGTTGTATGGCTTGATTGCCGGCTTGGCCCGGCTGGGCTGGTGGCCGCGGCAATGGCCGTGGCTGCCCTGGGCCTGCGGTCTGGCCTTCGCCGGTGCGCTCGGCTACGGCCTGCTGGCAGGTTTCGAGGTGCCGGTGCGGCGCGCCTGCGTGATGGTCGGTCTGGTGCTGTTGTGGCGTTGGCGCTTTCGCCATCTCGGGGTATTCCTGCCGCTGCTGATGGCGCTGGTCGTGGTCTTGTTGCTGGAACCCCTGGCCAGCCTGCAGCCGGGCTTCTGGCTGTCCTTCGGCGCGGTGCTGTTGCTGATTTTTATTTTCGGTGGCCGGCTGGGCGCCTGGTCGTGGTGGCAGACGCTGGGGCGAGCGCAGTGGGCGATGGCCATAGGTCTGCTGCCGCTGTTGCTGGCGCTGGGTTTGCCGGTCAGTGCCAGCGGCCCGCTGGCCAATCTGCTGGCCGTGCCCTGGGTCGGTCTGGCGGTGGTGCCGTTGGCATTGTTGGGCACCTTGCTTTTGCCACTGCCCTGGCTGGGGGAGGCGCTGCTATGGCTGGCCGGTGGCTTGCTCAAGCTGTTGTTCATGCTGCTGACGCAGATGGCTGCCTGGCTACCGGCCTGGTTGCCCGAGACATTAGCGCTTTGGGCCTGGTTGCTGGTGGCACTCGGTACCCTGCTGTTGCTCCTGCCGGCGAGTGTGCCATTGCGCAGCCTGGGCTGGATTCTGCTGCTGCCACTGTTCTTTACCGAGGCGCAGCGGCCGGCCCATGGCCAGGCCGAGGTGTGGATGCTGGACGTTGGCCAGGGCCTGGCGGTCTTGCTGCGCACCCGCGAGCACGCGCTGCTGTATGACGCCGGGCCGCGCTTCGGTGACTTCGACATGGGTGAGCGCGTGGTGCTGCCGTCGTTGCGCGGATTGGGGGTGGCGCAGCTGGATATGCTGCTGATCAGCCATGCCGACAACGATCACGCCGGTGGTGCGCTGGCGATTCGGCGGGACATGGCAGTCGGGCAGGTGGTCAGCGGCGAGGCCGCGGCACTGCCCGGGCTGCTCGGGGCCGAGAGCTGCGAGTCGGGGCGCAGCTGGCAGTGGGATGGCGTGCATTTCACGACCTGGCACTGGGCGGCGGCGACGGATGGCAATCAGGCCTCCTGCGTGTTGCTGATCGAGGCGGCTGGCGAGCGCCTGCTGCTGACCGGCGATATCGACAGCGCGGCCGAGCGCGCGCTGCTCGGCAGTGGTCTGGACGTTCGCGCGCACTGGCTGTTGGCGCCGCACCATGGCAGCCGCAGCTCGTCCTCGCAGGCCTTGCTGGATGCCGTGGCGCCGCGCGCTGCGCTGATTTCCCGTGGCCGCCACAACGCCTTCGGTCACCCGCATGCCGCTGTGGTCGCACGCTATGAAGCGCTGTCCGCGCAGCTCTATGACACGGTCGAGCACGGCGCCGTGCGCATTCGCCTGGGCGCCTTTGCCCGGGGGCAAGGCTGGCGCGAGCACGCACGGTTTTGGCGAGAAAAATGAGAACCGCGGCGGTCGGCGCCATGCCGCCCCTATGCTAGAGTGGCGCCACTTTTCCAAAGGGGATGTGCCACCGTGTGGGAACTGGTTAAAGCTGGCGGCTGGATCATGCTGCCGATCATGCTCTGCTCTGTCGTTGCGCTCGGCATCATTGCCGAGCGTCTGTGGACGCTGCGACCCAGCCGCATCACGCCGCCGCATCTGCTCGGTCAGGTGTGGCGCTGGATCAAGGATAAGAAGCTGAACAACCAGAAGCTCAAGGAGCTGCGTGCCAACTCGCCCCTGGGGCAGATTCTGGCAGCCGGCCTGGCCAACTCCAAGCATGGTCGCGAGATCATGAAAGAGTGCATCGAAGAGGCGGCCGCGCGGGTTATCCACGATCTGGAGCGCTACCTCAATGCCCTGGGCACCATCGCCGGTATCGCCCCGTTGCTCGGTCTGCTCGGTACCGTGCTGGGCATGATCGAGATATTCAGCTCCTTCATGGGCTCGGGCATGACCAATGCGGCGCTGCTCGCCGCGGGTATCTCCAAGGCCCTGATCACCACCGCAGCCGGTTTGATGGTGGCCATTCCAGCATTGTTCTTTCACCGCTATCTGCAGCGCCGGGTCGATGAACTGGTGGTCGGCATGGAGCAGGAAGCGATCAAGCTGGTGGAAGTGGTGCAGGGTGATCGTGACGTCGATCTGGCCGAGGGCAAGGCGTGAAATTCCGGCGCAAACCGCGGGAGAATGTCGAGATCAACCTGGCTTCGCTGATCGACGTGGTGTTCATCCTGCTCTTGTTCTTTGTGGTCACCACCACCTTCACCCGTGAGACCCAGCTCAAGGTCGATCTGCCCGAAGCCGCCAGTGGCACGCCGCCGGAGCAGACCGAGCTGAAGCAGCTGGAGGTGCTGATCGCGGTCGACGGCAGTTATTCGCTGAATGGCAAGCAACTGCTGAAAAGTGACCTGGATGGCCTGATGGCGGCGCTGCAAAAGGAATCGGCGGGTGACAACAGCCTGCCGCTGACCATCAGTGCCGATGGCAAGACCCCTCATCAGGCGGTGATCACGGCCATGGACGCCGCCGGCAAGCTGGGCTTTGCCCACCTGCGCATCACCACGGTCGAGGCGCAGGCCGCGCCTTGAGGGTCGTTTGCCCATGAGCCTGTCCGACCGCCTGCTTGCGGCCTGGTATGCCGGACATCCGGCGTTGGCCCTGCTGCGACCACTCGAAAGCCTCTATCGTGCGCTGGTCAAACGTAAGCGTGACCGCTTCCTCGCGGGCGGGGGCGAGATTTACCGCGCTGCGGTGCCGGTCGTGGTGGTGGGTAATATCACCGTCGGCGGCACCGGCAAGACCCCGCTGATTCTCTGGCTGATCGAACATTGCCGTCGGCGTGGTCTCAGGGTCGGCGTGGTCAGCCGTGGCTATGGCGCCAAGCCGCCGCAATTGCCCTGGCGTGTGCAGCCCGAGCAAAGCCCCGGCGTTGCCGGCGACGAGCCGCTGCTGATCGTCCAGCGCAGTGGCGTGCCCTTGATGATCGACCCCGATCGCGGGCGTGCGGTGGCGGCCCTGCTGGCAGCGCAGCCGCTGGATCTGATTCTCAGTGACGATGGTTTGCAGCATTATCGTCTGGCCCGTGATCTGGAGCTGGTGTTGATCGATGCGGCGCGTGGCCTGGGCAATGGCCGTTGCCTGCCTGCCGGGCCGTTGCGCGAACCGGTCGAGCGCCTGTCGAGTGTCGATGCACTGCTTTACAACGGCGCCAGCAGCGATCCGCAGGGTGGTTACGCCTTCGGCTTGCGCCCGCGCGTGCTGGTCAACCTGCGCAGCGGCGAGCAGCGCCCGCTGACACATTTTCCGCCGCAGCAGCGCCTGCATGCAGTCGCCGGCATCGGCAACCCCCAGCGTTTCTTCAATACGCTCGAAACGCTACACTGGCGGCCTATTCCGCATGCTTTTGCCGACCATGCGCAGTACGGCGCCGAGCTGCTGAAGTTCAGCCCGGCGTTGCCTGTGGTCATGACGGAAAAGGATGCGGTCAAATGCCGGGCTTTTGCCGCCGACGACTGGTGGTACCTGGTGGTGGATGCCGAGCCCTCAGCGGCCTTCATCGCCTGGTTCGATGCGCAGTTGACCGCGTTGCTGCCTCTCGCTCGCTAAGTCAGCGGCTATGGCGAGCGCCGTTCCATTCATTGCAGCCGCTCTACAGCAAGGATCTCCCATGGACCCGAAACTACTCGATATCTTGGCCTGCCCACTGTGCAAGGGCCCGCTCAAGCTCGCCGCCGACAAGTCCGAGCTGATCTGCAAGACCGATGGTCTGGCTTTCCCGGTGCGTGACGGGATCCCGGTGATGCTGGAAAGCGAAGCCCGTACCCTCAACGTCGACGAGCGTCTGGACAAGTAGATGAACGACGCATTTACCGTTGTGATCCCGGCGCGTTACGCCTCCAGCCGTCTGCCCGGCAAGCCGCTGCAGGACATTGCCGGCAAACCGATGATCCAGCATGTCTGGGAGCAGGCGGGTAAAAGCAGCGCCCGCCAGGTGCTGGTGGCGACCGACGATGCGCGTATCGTCGAGGCCTGCAACGGTTTCGGCGCCGAAGTGCTGTTGACCCGCAGCGACCATAACTCCGGCACCGATCGCCTGGCCGAAGTGGCCGCCGTGCTGGGGCTGGCGCCCGACGCCATAGTGGTCAACGTGCAGGGCGACGAGCCGCTGATTCCGCCGGCGATCATCGATCAGGTGGCGGCCAACCTGGCGGCCAACCCGCAGGCGGCAATCGCTACTCTGGCCGAACCGATCGACGATGTGGCGGCGCTGTTCAATCCTAACGTGGTCAAGGTGGTCAGCGATCGCCATGGCCTGGCGCTGACCTTCAGTCGCGCAGCGCTGCCCTGGGCGCGCGATGCCTTTGCCGTCAGTCGCCAGCAGTTGCCGGCTAACGTGCCCTACCGCCGGCATATCGGCATCTATGCCTACCGCGCGCAGTTCCTTCACGATTTCGTCGCCTGGGGCCCTTGCTGGCTGGAGGACGCCGAGTGCCTGGAGCAGTTGCGCGCGCTCTGGCACGGTGTGCGCATCCATGTCGCCGATGCCCGGCAGGCGCCGCCAGCCGGGGTCGATACGGCGGAAGATCTAGAGCGTGTGCGCCGACTGCTGGGGGCTTGATGCGGATCTTGTTTGTCTGTCTGGGCAATATCTGCCGCTCGCCTACCGCCGAGGCGGTGCTGCGGCACAAGTTGCGTGAGCTGGGGCTGGAGGGCGTCGAGGTCGATTCCGCCGGCACCGGCGATTGGCATGTGGGCAAGCCGCCGGATAGCCGCACTCGGCAAGCGGCGCAGTTGCGCGGTTATGATCTTTCCGCCCTGCGCGGGCGTCAGGTCTGCGTCAGTGATTTCAGGCGTTTCGATCTGATTCTGGCCATGGATAACAGCAATCTGGAACAGCTGCGCCGCATGCGCCCCGGCGACGCCATGGCCGAGCTGGATCTGTTCCTGCGCCGCTATGATCTGGCGCCGGTTGAGGTGCCGGACCCCTATTACGGTGGCGAGGAAGGTTTCCAGCAGGTACTGGATCTGCTCGAGCAGGCCTGCGATGGCTTGCTCCGCGAGCTGCGGGGGCGACTATGAGCTTTGGTGTTCAGTCGCGGGTTTCGCTCAAGGCCTATAACAGCTTCGCCGTGGATGTTGCGGCGCGCTGGTTCGCCGAGGCGCATGACGACGATCAGGTGCGTGAGGCGTTGGCTTATGCGCAACGGCAGCAGTTGCCCGTGCTGCTGCTCGGCGGCGGCAGCAATATGCTGCTGACCGCCGATGTCGAGGCGCTGGTGCTGCGCATGGCCAGTCGCGGCATTCGCGTGTTGCAGGATGATGGCGAGCGGGTGCTGGTCGAGGCCGAGGCCGGCGAACCCTGGCACCCCTTCGTGCAGTGGGCCCTGCGGCAGGGACTGGTGGGTCTGGAAAATCTCAGCCTGATACCCGGTACGGTCGGCGCCGCACCGATGCAGAATATCGGCGCCTATGGCGTCGAACTGAAAGACCTGTTCGTCGGCTTGACCGCCCTGGATCGTCGCAGCGGCGAGCTGCGCGAATTTTCCCTGGACGACTGTGGCTTCGCCTATCGCGACAGCCTGTTCAAGCAGGATGCGGGGCGTTGGGTGATCCTGCGCGTACGCTTCGCCTTGAGCCGCACGGCCGCGCTGCACCTCGAGTACGGTCCGCTGCGTCAGCGCCTGGCGGAGCAGGGGGTGATGGCGCCGACGGCTGCCGATGTCAGCCAGGCCATCTGTGCGATTCGCCGCGAGAAATTGCCGGATCCGGCGGTGCTGGGCAACGCCGGCAGCTTTTTCAAGAACCCTATGGTCTCGGTTGAGCTGGCGCAGCGCCTGAATGCCGAACATGCCGATCTGGTGGCCTATCCGCAGGCCGATGGTCGGGTCAAGCTGGCCGCTGGCTGGCTGATCGAGCGCGCCGGTTGGAAAGGCTTTCGCGAGGGCGATGCCGGGGTGCATCGGCTGCAGGCGCTGGTGCTGGTCAATTATGGTCAGGCCACCGGGCAGCAGCTGTTGGCGTTGGCGCAGCGGATCCAGGCGGATATTTTCCGACGCTTTGCGGTTGAGCTGGAAATCGAACCTAACGTGCTTTGAGTCGTATTCGGCGTTACGAGGCCCGCAGGCCATGATTCCATTGGGCTGGCAGAAGCATAAAAAAGGGGATGCCGAAGCATCCCCTTTTTTATTGCGCTGAATAGTCTCAGGCGTGCGGTTTGTCCGCGTGCTCATCCTGCTGCTTTTCAGTTTCAGTTTCAGCGTCGGCATCCATCACGCTGACTGGTGTGTGCTCCGGTTCGTCGCTCTCGGCCGCTGGTGCTACGTTAGCTGCTTCGGTGGCTTCGTCGTTGACTGCAGCTTCGGGTTCGGCTGGGCTGCTTTCTTCTACCACTTCGGTTGGCTGGCTGGCTGCGGCCTCGGTGGCTTCGCGCGCCAGGCGCTCGGCTTCGCGTTGGCGGCGACGTACTTCGCGGGGATCGTTCGGCGCGCGACCGGTGGCGCTCGGTGCGATGCCCTCGATCTCTGCAGGCTCTTCGCTCGCGGTTTCGGTCGCAGTGATGGCTGGTGCGGCCGGCTCGCTGGCAGCGATTTCGGCAGTCACTTCGGCCGGCTCTTCGCTTGGGGCGGGAGTGACGGCTTCTGTGCTGGCCTCAGGGGTTGCTTCAGCGATCTGTGGTGCACTGACTTCCTCTGCAGCTTCAGCCGTCTCAGTGCCTGCTTCGCCGAGTTGCTCGGCCACTGGCAACTCTGGTTCTGCAGGCTGAGCCGGAGTTTCCTCGGCAGCTTGCTCGATCGCCGCGGGCTCGGCGCTGACCAGTTCGGCGCCCATCTCGGCGGCAGCCGCTGCGGCTACTGCCAGTGGGGCAGTGGCCTCAGCCTGGCTTGCGCTGCTTTCTTCAGTGCCTTCGATCGCATTGCCGCTGGCGTCGCCTTGACGCTCGCGGCGATTGCTGCGACGACGCTGGCCGCGCGAGCGGCGGCGCGGGCGCTCACCTTCCGCGCCTTCCGGCTCATCGTCTTGCTGCGGCTGTTCGTTGCTCAGTACTTCGTCGTCGATGACTGCAGCCGTTTCGGGGCGTGGTTGGCGCTCTTCGCGGGGAGTGCGCGGCTGGCGTGGCTCGCGTTGCGGGCGCTCGGCACGAACTTCTGCGGCGCTGCTGTCGCTGCTGCTGTCAGTGCTTTGCGGTGCATCGAGTGGCTCGCGCAGTTCGCGGGTTGGACGCTCTTCGCGTGGCTTGCGCTCGCGGCGATTCTCCTGGCCTTCGCGCGGTGGGCGCGATTGGCGGACTTCCTGCGGCTCGCGAACCTCGACGACTTCGCGTGGTTGGCGTTCTTCACGCGGTTGCGCCTCTTCGCGTGCCACACGCGGCTGGCGTTCTTCGCGAGGTGCCCGTTCTTCGCGCGGGGCGCGCTCTTCACGGGGTTTGCGCTCTTCGTCGCGGCGACCGCTACGGCTGCGGTTCTGCTGACGGCCACCGCGGCGCTCATCGCTGCGCTGCGGACGTTCGCTGGCTTTCTTCTCGATTACCGCAGGTTTGGCTTCCTCTTCCTTGCTGGCAAACAGGCTGACCAGCGATTTCACCAGGCCCTTGAACAACCCTGGCTGGCTGACAACCGGCGGGCTGACTTCGGTCGTCGCTGCCGGTGTTGGTGCGGTGCGTTGTGGTGCGGCCTTGATCGCTGCTTCCTGGCGAACCAGGGTGCGGGTGGCGGCGGCCGGTTGCACTTCTTCCACTTCGGCGGCAGCCATTTCATAGCTGGACTGGGTGGATTGCGCTTCCGGGCTGTCGTCACGGATGCGCTGCACTTCGAAGTGCGGCGTTTCCAGGTGATCGTTGGGCAGGATGACGATGCGGGCGCGGCTGCGCAGTTCGATCTTGGTGATCGAGTTGCGCTTCTCGTTGAGCAGGAAGGCGGCCACCGGGATCGGCACTTGGGCGCGCACTTCGGCGGTGCGGTCCTTCAGGGCTTCTTCCTCGATCAGGCGCAGGATCGCCAGCGACAGCGATTCGACGTCACGGATGATGCCTTGGCCATTGCAGCGCGGGCAGACGATGCCGCTGCTTTCGCCAAGCGATGGACGCAGGCGCTGACGGGACATTTCCAGCAGGCCGAAGCGCGAGATGCGCCCGACCTGAACGCGAGCGCGGTCGGCTTCCAGGCTTTCGCGGACTTTCTCTTCCACGGCGCGCTGGTTCTTCGCTGGGGTCATGTCGATGAAGTCGATGACGATCAGGCCGCCGATGTCGCGCAGACGCAGCTGGCGGGCGATTTCTTCGGCCGCTTCCAGGTTGGTCTGCAGGGCGGTTTCTTCGATGTCGCTGCCTTTGGTTGCGCGCGCCGAGTTGATGTCGATGGACACCAGGGCTTCGGTCGGGTCGATGACGATGGAGCCGCCCGAGGGCAGCTTCACTTCGCGCTGGAAGGCGGTTTCGATCTGGCTTTCGATCTGGAAGCGGTTGAACAGCGGCACGCTGTCCTCGTACAGCTTGATCTTGCTGGCGTACTGCGGCATCACCTGGTTGATGAAGCTCAGGGCTTCCTGCTGCGCCTCGACGCTGTCGACCAGTACTTCGCCGATGTCCTGGCGCAGGTAGTCGCGGATGGCGCGGATGATCACGTTGCTTTCCTGGTAGATCAGGAAAGGTGCGGCGCGATCGAGCGAGGCTTCTTTAATGGCGGTCCAGAGTTGCAGCAGGTAATCGAGGTCCCACTGCATTTCTTCGCTGGAACGACCGAGGCCGGCGGTGCGCACGATCAGGCCCATGTCGCTCGGGGCGACCAGGCCGTTGAGCGCTTCGCGCAATTCGTTACGCTCTTCGCCTTCGATGCGCCGCGAGATGCCGCCGGCGCGCGGGTTGTTCGGCATCAGCACCAGGTAACGACCGGCCAGGCTGATGAAGGTGGTCAGGGCTGCGCCCTTGTTGCCACGCTCTTCTTTCTCGACCTGGACGATGACTTCCTGGCCTTCCTTGAGCACGTCCTTGATGTTGACGCGGCCTTCGGGAGACTTGCTGAAGTATTCGCGGGAGATCTCCTTGAGCGGGAGAAAGCCGTGGCGTTCCGAGCCGAAGTCGACAAAGGCGGCTTCGAGACTGGGTTCGACGCGGGTAATGCGGCCTTTATAGATGTTGGCCTTCTTCTGCTCGCGGGCGCCCGATTCGATGTCCAGGTCGTACAGGCGTTGGCCGTCGACCAGAGCAACACGCAACTCTTCGGGTTGAGTGGCGTTAATCAGCATTCTTTTCATGTTGTACCGTCGGTTTCCGGTGCTGGCGGAAGCGGCGTTCGGCACACACGACTCTCAGGGTCGGTGTCAGGCGCGTCAGAAACGGGCGTAAATCGTTTCATTGTCAAGCGACAGTCAGCCAGTTGGGCTGGGTCGCGACGGACATCTCCTGCTCGCTGTTGTGACAGAAAGCAATGGTCAGGAGGAGGAATCAACTGTCGGTAGCGGACGAGATGAAGCGTCTTCGATAAAGCTAATTGCTACGCAGACCGACGGTTGTGCATCTCCACCTACACGTATCACTGAAAATCGGGTGCCGCTCGCATAACATCCGCAGCGGGTTGGCAGTTACCGCAAACGCCCAATGGGGCGGCTGCGCATCATGGCTTAAGGCTTTATTTCCGAGTTATTCGCGGCCTTTGCGGCTTTCTATCGTCTGAATAACCCGTTGGACGGCCTTACGTCCCAAATGGGTTGCGTCGGTTGGGGATGGCAGTTTTGGCGATCATCCGCAGACCAGACCGCTTTTGGCGGCGTTCGCGACTATAACAGTAATGATTAAGTGCTTCAATTTTATAAAATATGTCCATAAAAATTGTTATGATTGCGCGATGACAATTCCTACTCCTACAACCTCCGGCGTTCAGCTGCTCGAGGTTGCGCCGGAACTCGCCGGCCAGCGCATCGATAATTTCCTCCGCACCCAGTTAAAGGGTGTGCCCAAGACATTGATTTACCGCATTTTGCGTAAAGGTGAGGTGCGGGTGAACAAGGGCCGTATCAAGCCGGAATACAAGCTGCAGGCGGGTGACATCATCCGCGTTCCGCCGCTGCGTCTGGCTGAGCGCGATGAGCCGGTGCCCTTGGCGCAGGGTCTGCTCGAGCGTCTCGAGGCGGCCATCGTTTATGAAGACAAAGCCTTGATCGTGCTGAACAAGCCGGCCGGTATCGCCGTGCATGGTGGCAGCGGCCTCAGCTACGGGGTGATAGAGGCCTTCCGTCAGCTGCGCCCGGACGCCAAGGAGCTGGAGCTGGTGCATCGCCTCGATCGCGATACTTCCGGGCTGTTGATGATCGCCAAGAAGCGCAGCATGCTGCGCCATCTGCATGAGGCTTTGCGCGGCGACGGTGTGGACAAGCGCTATATGGCGCTGGTTCGGGGGCATTGGGCGACCGCCAGGAAGCGGGTCAGTGCACCTTTGCAGAAGAGTAATCTGCGCTCCGGCGAGCGCATGGTCGAGGTCGATGACGAGGGCAAGGAGGCGCTGACGCTGTTTCGCGTGCTGCGCCGTTTCGGTGAGTTTGCCACCCTGGTCGAGGCCAAGCCGGTGACCGGTCGCACCCACCAGATTCGCGTGCACAGCCAGTATGCCGGGCATTGCATCGCCGGTGACAGCAAGTACGGCGATGACGACTTCAGTCGCGAGATCCGCGAGCTGGGCGGCAAGCGTCTGTTCCTGCATGCCTATGCGCTGGTCGTGCCGCTGCCCGATGGTGGCGAGCTCAGGCTGGAGGCGCCGGTCGATGCTGTCTGGGCGCATACGCTGGAGCGCCTGAGTGTCTGACTATGAGCTGTTGATCTTCGATTGGGACGGCACGCTGGTCGACTCCATTGGCCGTATCGTCGAGTCGATGCACTGGGCGGCGGATTCTTGCGGGCTGGCTCGGCGTGGCGATGCGCAGGTCAAGGGCATTATCGGGCTTGGCCTGCCGGAGGCGATCGCCAGTCTGCATCCCGAGCTGGTCGAGCCAGGGTTGGTCGAGCGCTTCCGTCGCTGTTACAGCGAGCGTTACCTGGCGCTGGAGGCTCAGCCTTCTGCGTTGTTCCCGGGGGTGGCCGAGGCGCTGGAGATGTTCCGTGCGCAGGGCTATCGTTTGGCCGTGGCCACGGGCAAGAGTCGTCATGGTTTGCAGCGCGTGCTGGCAGGGCGTGGCTGGCTGGATTACTTCGATGTCACCCGCTGCGCCGACGAAACGGCGAGCAAGCCGAATCCGCTGATGCTGGAACAGATCCTCGGGCATTGCGGCATTCCCGCGGAGCGGGCCTTGATGGTGGGTGATTCGTCGTTCGATTTGCAGATGGCTCGGTATGCCGGGGTGGACTCCGTAGCGGTAGGCTATGGAGCCCAGTCCCTGGCCGCGTTACGTGAGTATGGTCCGGCACTGGCGATAGACAATTTCGTGGAATTGCATGCCTGGCTCGATCGGCGTGCAGATGGGCAACCAATTGAGGTGGGTGAACATGTCGGATGAATGGAAAGCATCGGCTGTCGGCGAAAGCGATGATAAAAGCTGGAAGTTGCTGGAAAAAACCCTGTTGGCCGGCGTCCAGGAGCAGCGCCGGTCGCGGCGCTGGGGGATCTTCTTCAAGTCGCTGACTTTTATTTATCTGTTTGCTGCGCTGGCGCTGTTTGCGCCGCTGCTCGATCTGCAGGAAGGGGTCAAGGGCGGTGCGAGTCATACCGCATTGATCGAGGTGCGCGGGATGATCGCCGACAAGGAGATGGCCAGCGCCGACAACATAGTCGGCAGCCTGCGCGCAGCCTTCGAGGACAGCAAGACCAAGGGTGTGATTCTGCGGATCAACAGTCCGGGCGGCAGTCCGGTGCAGTCGGGTTACATCTATGACGAGATTCGGCGTCTGCGCGCCGAGTACCCGGCGATCAAGCTATATGCGGTGATCACCGATCTCGGGGCCTCCGGGGCCTATTACATCGCCAGTGCCGCGGATCAGATCTATGCTGACAAGGCCAGTCTGGTCGGCTCGATCGGCGTGACGGCGGCCGGGTTCGGCTTCGTCGGGGTGATGGAGAAGCTGGGTGTCGATCGCCGCGTGTATACCGCCGGCGAGCACAAGGCGTTTCTCGATCCCTTTCAGCCGCCTAGAGACGATGAGGCGCGGTTTTGGCAGGGCGTGCTGGAGACTACCCATCGCCAGTTCATCGACAGCGTCAAGCAGGGGCGTGGCGATCGGTTGAAATCGGCGGAGCATCCCGAGCTGTTTTCGGGGCTGGTGTGGTCGGGTGAGCAGGCGCTGCAGCTTGGCTTGATCGATGCCCTGGGCAATGCCAGCTATGTCGCGCGTGAAGTGATCGGCGAGAAGGAGTTGGTTGACTTCACGGTCAAGGAGTCGCCGTTCGATCGCTTTGCCAAGCGCCTGGGTGCCAGTGTCGCCGAGGATCTGGTCATGTGGATGGGCTTTCAGGGACCAAGCCTGCGCTAGTCGATTTTGCGTTGCATGCAGGCCCGGTCATTGATCGGGCTTGTTGCGTTATGGGATGTCGATGCCGGCTAGCTGGAGCATGTCCACCAGGCGGATCAGGGGTAGCCCGATCAGGCTGGTGGCGTCAGTGC
The DNA here is from genome assembly GCF_900115555.1 of Pseudomonas borbori. GTDB lineage: Bacteria > Pseudomonadota > Gammaproteobacteria > Pseudomonadales > Pseudomonadaceae > Aquipseudomonas > Aquipseudomonas borbori. The sequence goes on along the minus strand of NZ_FOWX01000002.1, from coordinate 159,764 downwards.
CTTCGGTGCTGCGAAACAGGCTGACGCCCAGTCCCTCGGCCTTGAAGCTGCCGGCGCAGTCGTAGGGCTGCTCGGCCTCCAGGTAGCGGGTGATTTGCGCATTGCTCAGCTGGCGAAAGTGCACGGTGAAGGGGATGCAGTCGATCTGGCAGTGGCCGCTTTGGCTGTCGAGCAGGGCCAGGCCGGTGAGGAAGGTGATGCTGTTGCCGCTTGCGGCGAGCAATTGTGCGTGGGCGCGTTCGTGTGTGCGGGGTTTGCCGAGGATCTGCTTGCCCAGTACGGCGACCTGGTCCGAGCCGATGATCAGGTGCTGCGGATGCTGGAGCGATAGTGCACGGGCTTTTTCTTCCGCCAGGCGGCGCACCAGTGAGCTGGCGTCTTCATCGGGTCTAGCGGTTTCATCGATCGCCGGCGCGCTCCAGGTAAAGGGTAGGCGCAGGCGGGCCAATAGTTCTCGGCGGTAGGGCGAGCTGGAAGCGAGCACCAGGGGTAGCATGTTCGTGCATCTCCTTTTATATGGGTCGGGCAATTCTAGTCGGCGCTCTTCGCGCTGGACAGGCCGAATATCCTTTGACAGGGGCAGGGTGCATCCATAGAATGCGGCGCCTATGTTAAATGCACCGATTCCACCTCATGTTGATCCGCGCAAGTTGGCTGATCGTGGTGCCACGCTTGAAGGCGAGGTGCCGCTGGCCGATTTGGCGCGACTCTGCGAGCCACTTGCCGATAACCAAGGCATGGTACGTGCGAAGTTTTTCTTCGAGCGTGATGAGCGTAATGCTGTGGTTTTCCATAGTGAGCTCGAGGTTGAGGTCAAGATGGTTTGCCAGCGTTGTCTGGAACTGGTTGCCCTGCCGATCCACAGCACCTGTGATTACGCTGTGGTGAAAGAAGGTGCGCATACCCAGTCCGTGCCGAAGGGCTATGACGCGCTGGAGTTGGGTGAAGATCCATTGGATCTGCTGGCGCTGGTTGAGGAGGAGCTGTTGCTCGCCTTGCCCATTGTCCCGGTTCATGACCCTAAAGATTGCCAGCAGCCGGTCGGCCTCGAAGAGCCCGAGCCGAGCGAGGACGAGGTAACGCGGTCCAACCCGTTCAGTGTATTGGCGCAGTTAAAGCGTGACCCAAACGTTTAGGAGTTAATCAGTTATGGCTGTTCAGCAGAACAAAAAATCCCGTTCCGCCCGTGACATGCGTCGTTCGCACGATGCGCTCGATGCCAGCACGCTGTCCGTCGAGAAAAGCACCGGCGAAATCCATCTGCGCCACCACGTATCGCCGGAAGGTGTTTACCGTGGTCGCAAAGTGATCGACAAGGGCGCTGACGAGTAAATCTTGTCCGCTCCGATCATCGCGATTGATGCAATGGGTGGGGACTTCGGTCCCCACAGCATTGTTCAGGCCAGCATTGCCTGCCTGGCCGAGTACCCCTCGTTGCACCTGGTCCTAGTCGGCCAAGCCCCTCTTATCGAAGATTTGATTGCCCACAGCCCGGGCGTCGATCGTGCACGTCTGCATGTCGAGCATGCTGGCGAAGTGATCGCCATGGACGAGCGTCCGGCGCAGGCGTTGCGTGGCAAGGCGGATTCGTCGATGCGGGTGGCGCTGGAGTTGCTGCGTGACGGGCGGGCCCAGGCCTGCGTCAGTGCCGGCAATACCGGGGCCTTGATGGCGTTGTCGCGTTATGTGCTGAAAACCTTGCCGGGGATAGATCGTCCGGCCATGGTGACGGCTGTGCCAACTCGGACCGGCTGCTGTCACTTGCTCGACCTGGGGGCCAATGTCGACTGCAGTGCCGAGCAGCTCTACCAGTTCGCCGTGATGGGCGCGGTGGCCGCCGAGGCGCTGGGGGTGGTGCGGCCGCGGGTGGCGTTGCTCAATGTCGGCACCGAAGAGGTCAAGGGCAATCAGCAGGTCAAGCTTGCCGCGAGTCTCTTGCAACAAGCCTCCGGCTTGAATTACATCGGCTTCGTCGAGGGCGACGGGCTCTATCGTGGCGACGCCGATGTGGTGGTGTGCGACGGTTTTGTGGGCAATATTCTGCTCAAGTCCAGCGAAGGCCTGGCGACGATGATCGCGGCGCGTATCGAGCTGTTGTTCAGGCGCAACCTGGTTTCGCGGTTGGCAGGTCTGCTGGCGATGCCGGTGTTGCGTCGCTTGCGCACCGAGCTGGCGCCCGCGCAGCACAATGGTGCGAGCTTGCTCGGCCTGCAGGGTATTGTGGTGAAGAGTCATGGCTCGGCCGGCGCGGACGGTTTCAAGAGCGCCATTCGTCGCGCGCTGAGGGAAATTGGGGACAATTTGCCGCAGCGCTTGCATGGTCGCCTCGAGGGCAGGTTGCTCTGAGGCGGCTGTCGATCGGCTCTTCAGGTTTTCCGGTGCAGGGCTGGCGGTTGCCTGCCGATGTGACCGCGGCGGGTGGCCTGTCATCCAACTGTCAGTTTGTTGCGCTTGACTCTGCCAGGCGTGAATTTATTCGACGATAAGACCATAGAGGCTCGTTTACATGTCTGCATCCCTCGCATTCGTCTTTCCAGGACAAGGCTCGCAGTCGCTGGCGATGTTGGCCGGGCACGGCGCGCAGCAAGTCGTTATCGATACTTTTGCCGAGGCTTCCGAAGCGCTTGGCTACGACCTCTGGGCCTTGACCCAGCAGGGACCGGAAGAGCTGCTCAATCAAACCGACAAGACCCAGCCGGCGATCCTTGCCGCATCCATTGCCTTGTGGCGTCTGTGGTGCGCTGAGGGGGGGAGGCAGCCGGCGTTCGTTGCCGGCCATAGCCTGGGTGAATACTCGGCGCTGGTTGCTGCGGGCAGCCTGGCGTTCGCTGAGGCAGTCAAGCTGGTGGAGCTGCGCGGCCAGTTGATGCAGCAGGCGGTCCCGGCCGGTCAGGGCGGCATGGCGGCTATCCTCGGACTGGACGATGCCGAGGTGCTGGCGTCCTGCGCCGAGGCGGCGCAGGACGAGGTGGTGAGCGCGGTGAATTTCAATGCGCCTGGTCAGGTGGTGATCGCCGGTTCGGCTGCTGCTGTGACGCGCGCCGTCGAGGCGTGCAAGGCGCGTGGCGCCAAGCGGGCCATGCCGTTACCGGTCAGTGTGCCGTCGCATTGCGCGTTGATGCGCCCGGCTGCCGAGCGCTTCGCCGAGGCGGTTGCGGCTGTTGCCTGGCAAGCACCGCAGATCCCGTTGGTGCAGAATGTCAGCGCGAGCGTGGTTGCCGATCTCGCTACGCTCAGGGCCGATCTACTGGCGCAGTTGTACAGCCCGGTGCGCTGGGTCGAGTCTATCGTCTGTATGGCTGAGCAAGGCGTGACCGATCTGCTCGAGTGCGGCCCGGGCCGGGTCCTGTCGGGGCTGAACAAGCGCTGCGTCAAAGGAATCAATACTTATAATCTGGACACCCCGGACGCCTTCGCCGCCGCACGCGCGGCCTTGGCCTGAATTAGGAGAGGTTGTTATGAGCCTGCAAGGTAAGGTTGCATTGGTCACTGGCGCGAGTCGCGGCATTGGTCAAGCCATTGCTCTGGAGTTGGGCCGGCAGGGCGCCGTTGTGATCGGCACGGCGACTTCGCCGTCTGGTGCCGAGCGGATCGCCGAATACCTGAAAGAACATGGCGTCGAAGGGGCGGGTCTGGTGCTGGATGTCGGCAGCGACGAATCGGTCGCCACGACTCTGCAGCACATTCAGCAACACCTTGGCCAGCCGCTGATCCTGGTCAACAACGCGGGTATCACCCGCGATAACCTGATGTTGCGCATGAAAGATGACGAGTGGTTCGATGTCATCAACACCAACCTGAACAGCCTCTATCGGTTGTCCAAGGCAGTGCTGCGCGGTATGACCAAGGCGCGCTTCGGGCGCATCATCAATATCGGTTCGGTTGTCGGTGCCATGGGCAACGCCGGGCAAGTGAACTATGCTGCGTCCAAGGCCGGGCTGGAAGGTTTCGGTCGTGCCCTGGCGCGTGAAGTAGGTTCGCGGTCGATCACCGTAAATGCGGTGGCGCCTGGTTTTATCGATACCGATATGACCCGTGAACTGCCGGAGGCGCAGCGTGATGCGTTGCTGACACAGATTCCTCTGGGTCGTTTGGGGCAGGCCGAAGAGATCGCGAAAGTGGTCGCTTTCCTTGCTTCCGATGGCGCAGCCTACGTCACAGGCGCTACTATCCCTGTGAACGGCGGAATGTACATGAGCTGAATGTGGTCGTGCCTTCGGAAACTGTCATGGATGCTGCCTAGAATCCGCTATAAAAGCTGCATCGGATTATAGGTGGATCTTTCAAGTGTTCTGGGGCAACCTCGCATTCTGCTTGAAATGCTGAAAACCCTTTCTATACACTTGGCCGCAGACCAGCTGCCCGGATTTGTCCAATAGGAGTGAAAACACGGTATGAGCACCATCGAAGAACGCGTCAAGAAAATCGTTGCCGAGCAACTTGGCGTCAAAGAAGACGAAGTAACCAACAGCGCTTCCTTCGTTGAAGACTTGGGTGCCGACTCCCTTGACACTGTTGAGCTGGTGATGGCTCTCGAGGAAGAATTCGAGACGGAAATCCCGGATGAACAAGCCGAGAAAATCACCACCGTTCAGGAAGCTATCGATTACGTGACTGCGCACGCGCAATAAGCTGATCGTCGATTCCCGACCTGGAAAAGCCGCACAGCCCTTATCGGGCGTGCGGTTTTTCTTTGACGGGGTGTTGAAAACGGCCATGCGGCCCGCTTGCGTATGCTTGGCTGGATGACTTGCTACGTTTGCCCTGCGGGTCCGCTTTGGCTGTTGCTGCGTAGCGTGGCGTAGTGTCTTGCCTTTTCTTCGCTCGTTATCTGCGGTCAGGATAAGGGAGCTGTTAGGCGTTGAATAACCGAATAAGAGGAGATTGCTGTGTCGCGTAGACGCGTCGTGGTTACCGGTATGGGCATGCTGTCGCCGCTGGGTAACGATGTGCCGAGCAGCTGGCAGGGGATTTTGGCCGGACGCAGTGGCATCGCCCCCATCGAACACATGGATCTTTCCGCTTACACCACCCGTTTTGGTGGTTCGGTCAAGGGGTTCAATGTCGAGGAGTATTTGTCCGCCAAAGAGGCGCGCAAGCTCGATCTATTTATTCAATACGGCTTGGCCGCGAGCTTTCAGGCTGTGCGCGATTCCGGGTTGGAAGTGACCGACGCCAACCGTGAGCGTATCGGTGTGGCGCTTGGCTCGGGTATTGGCGGTCTGACCAATATCGAGAACAACTGCAAGTTGTTGCATGAACTCGGCCCGCGGCGCATTTCGCCGTTTTTCGTGCCGGGCTCGATTATCAACATGATTTCCGGGTTCCTGTCGATCCATCTGGGGCTGCAGGGGCCGAATTATGCGATCGCCACGGCCTGTACCACAGGTACTCATTGCATCGGCATGGCCGCGCGCAATATTGCCTACGGCGAAGCCGATGTAATGGTCGCCGGTGGCGCCGAGATGGCCGCGTGTGGTTTGGGCATCGGTGGTTTTGCTGCGGCGCGGGCGCTGTCCACGCGCAACGACGATCCGGCCAGTGCCAGCCGTCCGTGGGATAAGGATCGTGACGGCTTCGTGCTGGCCGATGGTGCCGGTGCGCTGGTGCTGGAAGAGTTGGAGCACGCCAAGGCGCGTGGTGCGACCATCTATGCCGAATTGATCGGCTTTGGCATGAGTGGCGACGCCTATCACATGACGTCGCCACCGGAGGATGGTGCCGGCGCCGCCCGCTGCATTGCCAATGCCATGCGCGACGCCGGCTTGAATGCTGATCAGGTGCAGTACATCAACGCCCACGGCACCTCGACTTCAGCGGGCGACAAGGCCGAGGTCGCGGCCATCAAGTCGGTGTTCGGCGAACATGCCTACCGGCTTGCCGTCAGCTCGACCAAATCGATGACCGGCCACCTGCTGGGCGCTGCTGGCGCGGTTGAGGCGATCTTCAGCATCCTGGCGATTCGTGAGCAGGTGGCGCCGCCAACCATCAACCTGGACGAACCTGGTGAGGGCTGCGACCTCGACTTCGTTGCGCACCAGGCCAAAGCCATGCCGATCGATGTGGTGCTGTCCAATTCCTTCGGTTTTGGCGGCACCAACGGCTCGCTGGTGTTCCGCCGGTACGTCGGTTGATGCCGAGCTGGATCGACGGTCAGCCGCTGGAGTGGCTCTCCGTCAAGGATCGTGGTCTGGCCTACGGCGATGGGTTGTTCGAGACCGTCGCCGTCAGAGCAGGCAGCCCCGTACTGCTGGACCGGCACCTGGCGCGGCTTGGCGAAGGCTGTGCGCGCCTGCTGATCGATCTCGATCTGGCGCTGGTGCGTGCGGAGCTGCTGGCCTTCAGTCGTGAATTGGGCGATGGCGTGGCCAAGTTGATCGTGACCCGTGGCGACGGTTTGCGCGGTTACGCTCCGCCGCAGCCAGCGGTGCCGCGACGGATTCTGCAGGGCGGCGCGAAACCCGCTTATCCGGCCGGTAATGCAGCGCTGGGCGTACGTTTGTTCCCCTGTGCGACGCGCCTGGCCGAGCAACCGCTGTTGGCCGGGATCAAGCATTTGAATCGGCTCGAGCAGGTGCTGGCGCGTGCCGAGTGGCAGGACGCCGAGCATGCCGAAGGCTTGATGCTGGATGCCTCGGGGCGGGTGATCGAGGGTGTCTACAGCAATCTGTTTCTGTTGAAGGGTGGCGTCTTGCTCACGCCTGATCTTGCTCGTTGTGGCGTGGCTGGGGTGATGCGTGCCGAACTGCTGGCACAAGCTGAGCGGCAAGGTTTGCCCTGCCAGGTGGGCGACATCGCACTTGAGGCGTTGCTGCAGGCCGATGAGGTCTTTCTCTGCAACAGTCTCTATGGCGTCTGGCCTGTCCGTGCCTTGCAACGGCATCAGTGGTCGGTTGGCCCGCTGACCCGTAAACTGCAGGTCATAGCCCGCGATCTACTGGACAGCTGATTTGTGATACGTAAATTGTTGTTGCTGCTTGAGGGCGGTGTATTAGTGGCTGGTCTGCTGTTGGTCTTTGTTGCCTGGCAGCAGCACTCTGCGCTCGAGCAACCGTTGAATCTGACCGAGGAGTTGATGCTTGAAGTGCCTGCAGGCGCCACGCCGGGTGGCGTGCTCAATCGCCTGCAGGCTGATGGTGTTTTGCATGATGCGTTCTGGCTGCGACTCTACTGGCGCTTCAATCTCAAGGGGCAGCCTCTGCATAGTGGCGAGTATCGCCTCACTCCGGAACTCAGCGTACGCGATTTGCTCGGGCTGTGGCGACGTGGCGAGGTGGTGCAATACAGCCTGACGCTGGTGGAAGGTTGGAGTTTTCGTCAGGTTCGTGCGGCCCTGGAGCGCCAAAGCAAGCTTGAACTGACCTTGAGCGAACTTAGCGACGCCCAGTTGATGGCGCGCCTGGGCTACCCGGACGTCAATCCGGAAGGGCGCTTCTTTCCCGATACCTACCGTTTCGTGCGCGGCATGAGCGACCTTGATTTACTCAAGCAAGCCTACACCCGCCTGGAGCAGGTCTTGGCCGATGAGTGGCAAGGGCGCGCCGATGGGCTGCCTTATAAGAGTCCTTATGACGCCTTGATCATGGCCTCGATCATCGAAAAGGAGACCGGGGTGCCTGAGGAGCGTGGCGAGATTGCCGGTGTGTTTGTCCGGCGTCTGCGCATCGGCATGCGCCTGCAGACCGACCCGACGGTGATTTATGGCCTGGGTGAGCGCTACAACGGCAAGTTGACGCGCGCGCACCTGCGTGAGCCGACGGCCTATAACACTTATGTGATCGATGGCATGCCGCCGACGCCGATCGCCATGGTCGGACGCGAGGCGATCAATGCCGCGCTGCATCCGGTGGCGGGCAAGAGCCTGTATTTCGTCGCCCGCGGCGATGGCAGCCATGTATTCTCCGACAGCCTCGAGGCGCACAACCGTGCAGTGCGCGAGTACCAGCTCACGCGCCGCGAGGATTACCGTTCAACTCCTGCCCCGGTGCAGTCGAACAATCAATAAAGGACAGCCTGTGAGCGGTTTGTTTATCACGCTGGAAGGCCCTGAAGGCGCTGGCAAAAGCACCAACCGCGAGTTCCTCGCCGAGCGTCTGCGCGCGCAAGGTATAGAGGTGCTGTTGACTCGTGAGCCAGGCGGTACACCACTGGCCGAGCGCATCCGTGAGCTGTTGTTGACGCCGAGCGATGAACCGATGGCGGCCGATACCGAGTTGCTCTTGGTGTTCGCGGCCCGTGCCCAGCATCTGACCCAGGTGATTCGCCCCGCGCTGGCCCGTGGTTGCGTGGTGCTCTGCGACCGCTTTACCGATGCGACCTATGCCTATCAGGGTGGCGGTCGCGGTCTGTCGCAGGCACGTATTGCCGTGTTGGAAAACTTCGTGCAGGGCGATCTGCGTCCGGATTTGACCCTGGTGTTCGATTTGCCGGTAGAGGTCGGCCTGGCCCGTGCTGCGGCGCGCGGCCGCCTGGATCGGTTCGAGCAGGAGGGGCGGGGTTTTTTCGAAGCGGTGCGCCAGACCTATTTGCGCCGTGCCAGTGAAGAGCCGCGGCGTTATCGGATCTTGAATGCCGCGCAGTCGCTGAGTCAGGTGCAGCAGGATCTGGACGCCATGTTGGGGCATATCGTGGAGCTGTGCCGTGGCTGAAGGCTATCCCTGGCAGGCCACACTCTGGCAGCAACTGGCCGGGCGCAGCCAGCATGCCCATGCCTATCTGCTGCATGGGCCGGCCGGTATCGGTAAGCGTGCGCTTGCCGAACGTCTGATGGCCCGTTTGCTCTGTCAGCGGCCTGTAGAGCTGGATGCCTGCGGTCAGTGCAAGTCCTGCCACCTGCTGGCTGCCGGCAGCCATCCGGACAACTACATTCTGCAGCCGGAAGAAGTCGACAAGGCGATCAAGGTCGACCAGGTGCGTGATTTGGTCAATTTCGTGGTGCAGACCGCCCAACTCGCCGGACGCAAGGTGGTGCTGGTCGAGCCGGCCGAAGCGATGAACCTCAACGCCGCCAACGCCCTGCTGAAAAGCCTGGAAGAGCCTTCCGGCGATACGGTTCTGCTGTTGATCAGCCATCAGCCCAGTCGCTTGCTGCCGACGGTGAGGAGTCGCTGCGTGCAGCAGGCCTGCCCATTGCCGAGCCAGGCGCTGAGCCAGGACTGGTTGGCCCAGGCGTTGCCGGAGTGCGCCGAGGAGGAGCGCGCCGAGCTGCTCTGTCTGGCGGCTGGCTCGCCCTTGGTCGCCGCGCGCATGCACGCTCAGGGCGTGCGTCAGCAGCGTGCCCTGGTGGTCGAGGGGGTCAAGAAGCTGCTCAAGCAGCAGATCGCGCCGAGTCCGCTGGCGGAAAGCTGGAACGCGGTAGCCTTGCAGCTGTTGTTCGACTGGTTCTGTGATTGGGCGCAGTTGATCCTGCGTTATCAGCTGACCCGTGACGAGACCGGGCTGGGGCAGGCCGATATGCGCAAGGTCGTACAGTACCTGGCGGAGAAAACGCCCCAGCCGAAAGTCCTGCAGATGCAGGATTGGTTGCTGGCGCAGCGGCAGAAGGTCATGGGCAAAGCCAACCTCAATCGTGTCCTGCTTCTCGAAGCCCTGCTGGTGCAGTGGGCAAGCTTGCCCGGACCGGGCTAGAATCGGCCAACAAGTAATGGAAACCAGGAACGCCGCATGAGCTTGCCACCTAATTTGGGTCCGCGTAACGGAATCCTGTCTCTGACCATCAAAGACAAGTCCGTGCTCTATGCCGCTTACATGCCCTTTATCAAGAATGGCGGGCTGTTTATCCCGACCAACAAGAGCTACAAGCTTGGCGATGAGGTGTTCATGTTGCTCAACTTGATGGACGAGCCGGAGAAGATCCCGGTTGCCGGCAAGGTGGTGTGGATCACCCCCAAGGGCGCGCAAGGCAACCGCGCGGCGGGTGTCGGTGTGCAGTTCAATGACGGTGACAACTCCGCGCGCAACAAAATCGAGACCTACCTGGCGGGTGCGCTGAAGTCGGATCGGCCAACCCATACGATGTAATAATCGTGAGCGACAAGCCGCAAGCCATAAGCTGCAAGCTAGAAACGAGTTTGTGACTTGGCGCTTGAAGCTTACGGCTTGAGGCTTCACTCCATGCTTATCGATTCCCACTGTCACCTCGATCGCCTCGATCTGGCCGCCCATGGCGGTTCCCTCGATGCCGCGCTGGATGCGGCGCGGGCGCGCGGCGTCGGGCATTTCCTCTGTATCGGCGTCAGCGCCGACAATGCGGCGGCGGTCAAAGGCCTGGCCGAACGCTATGCCGATGTCGATTGCTCGATCGGGGTTCATCCGCTGGATCTCGAACCAGGCGTTGCGCCAGGCCTGGACTGGCTGCTGGCCGAGCTGAAGCATCCACGGGTGGTGGCCATCGGTGAGACCGGGCTGGACTACCACTATGAACCGCAAGCCGCAGCCTTGCAGCAGCAGGCTTTCCGCCTGCACCTGCAGGCCGCCCGGATCACCGGCAAGCCGGTGATCGTGCACACCCGGGAAGCCCGTGCCGATACCCTGGCCTTGCTGCGCGAGGCTGCCTTGCCCCAGGCGGGGGTGCTGCATTGTTTCACCGAGGACTGGGCAATGGCCAAGGCCGCGCTGGATCTCGGCTTTTATATTTCCCTGTCGGGCATCGTCACCTTCCGCAATGCCGAGGCGCTGCGCGAAGTCGCTCGCCAGGTGCCGGCCGATCGCTTGCTGGTGGAAACCGACTCGCCTTACCTGGCGCCGGTACCGCACCGCGGCAAGCCGAATCTGCCTGAATACGTACGCGAGGTGGCCGAGTATCTGGCGCAGTTGCGGGGCGTGAGCTTCGAGCAGTTGGCCAATCAGACCGGCGCCAACTTCAAGCGCCTGTTCCCGTTGGCGCGGGTTGCCTGACGATTGCGAGCGGGCGCAATGCCACCCGTCTGATGCAGTCCGTGCTTCATGGAGCGTTGCTCGCCGCAGGCGGTATGCCTAAGGGAGGCAAAAAAAACCCGGGTTCTGGGGGGGAATCCGGGTCAAGACCATTAGGAGTAAATCAAGGCACGCGGTCCACGGTACCTTGCCTGGTGGGGCACTTGGGGGGAGATGCCGCACACCAGTACCTATGAGTATTGGCGAAGTTTGCCGAACGTCCAGGCTCATTAAGCTCATTTTTTAAACAGATTTGGAATACCTGGCCGGCTGTTGAGTCCTCACCCTGTTGCCAACTGGTGTAGCAGGCTCAGGGTTTCCTCTATTACCCCTGCCTCGCTGTAGAAATGTGGGGACAGGCGGATGCCGGCGCCACGCTGCGCACAAATCACCTGTTCAGACCTGAGGCGTTGGAACAGTGCCTGATTATTCCAGCCGGCGAGGCTGAAGGTGACGATGCCGGCACGGCGCGCCGGGTCAATCGGGCTATGCAGCGTTACGCCAGGGACAGTGGCCAGGCCGTCGAACAGCCATTGCACGCGTGCCTGCACGGCCTTGCCGACCTCGATCATGCCGACTTCCTCGAGCAGTGACAGGCTGGCTTCCAGCGCCATGGCCCCGAGCATGTTCGGGCTGCCGCACTCGAAGCGTCTGGCCGAGTGCGCAGGCTGCCAATCCTGGCGCAGGTAGTCGCTGTGGTGTTCGAGCATATGCCAGCCGTATTCATGCAATTCAAGCTGGGCGCGCAGGTCGCTGCGGCAATAGAAGACGCCGAGTCCTTCCGGGCCGAGCAGCCATTTATGCCCATCGGCCATGGCGAAGGCGCACTGGCAGGCCTGGGCGTCGAAGGGCAGGGCGCCGAGTTGCTGGATCGCATCGACGCAAAACAGTACGCCGCGTTGTTGGCAGCCATGGCCGAGGCGCTGCAGGTCCAGGCGCAGGCCGCTGGCGTATTGCACGGCGCTGATCGACAGCAGCCGGGTGCGCGGGCCGCAGGCGTTGAGCAGGCTGGCTTCCGGGGCGTAGCTAAGGTCGACCTTGATCACCTCGACCCCTTGCGGTTCGAGCGCCTCCCAGACCACCCGGTTGGACGGGAACTCCTCGTTGCTGATCACCACCTGATCGCCCGCGTGCCAATCCAGGCCGAACGCCACGAAGGACAGCGCCTGCGAGGTGCTTTTGACCAGCGCGATATCGTCGCACGAGGGGGCATTGAGCAGTCGCGTCAGGCGTTCGCGCAGGCGGTGTTCGACCAGCAGCCAATCCGCGTAGTCGCGGGCGCCGACCCGGGCGTTCTGTTCGGCAAAGCGCTTGACCGCCAGCACGGCGCGCCGTGGCCAGGGCGCGACTGCGGCATGGTTCAGGTAACGCAGACCGGGAAGTTGCGGAAACTCGTCATGAATGCCGTACATGGTCGGATGATCCGTGCAATTTTGCGCTAGTTAGGCATAATACTCGGCTTCGATTTTCGACCTCTTAGTCCTTCTTATGCAGAATGAACCCCGTAAGGTCCGTGAGTTTCGCCGCCGCGAGCAGGAAATTCTCGACACCGCGCTGAAACTGTTCCTCGAGCAGGGTGAAGACAGCGTTACTGTCGAGATGATCGCCGACGCCGTCGGTATCGGCAAAGGCACCATCTACAAGCACTTCAAGTCCAAGGCGGAGATCTATCTGCGCCTGATGCTCGACTACGAACGCGACTTGAACGAGTTGCTGCATTCGGCCGACATCGACCGTGACAAGGAAGCGCTGTCGCGTGCCTACTTCGAGTTCCGTATGCGCGATCCGCAACGCTACCGCTTGTTCGACCGCCTGGAAGAGAAGGTGGTCAAGGGTAACCAGGTGCCGGAACTGGTCGAGCAGTTGCACAGGATCCGCGCCTCCAACTTCGAGCGTCTGACTCAGCTGATCAAGGGCCGCATCGCCGAAGGCAAGCTGGAAGACGTGCCGCCGTATTTTCATTATTGCGCAGCCTGGGCGCTGGTGCATGGTGCCGTGGCGCTTTATCACTCGCCGTTCTGGAGCAACGTGCTGGAAGACCAGGAGGGCTTCTTCCAGTTCCTCATGGATATCGGTGTACGCATGGGCAACAAGCGCAAACGCGACACCGAGACTCCGGCCAGTTGACGGTATTCGGCTGCTTGATAGCGCATGCAGTGCGTGTGCCGGCGCTGATTGCGGCGATATACTCCGAGTAATGTCAATCGGAGTCCTCCATGATCGTTGATCGCCAAGGTAGACGCTTTCGCAACCTGCGAGTCAGTCTGACCGCCGCCTGCAATTACGCCTGTACCTACTGCGTGCCCGACGGCAAGCGCCTGGTCGCAGCGCAGGACGAGCTGTCCGCCGAGGCCATGGTGCGCGGTGTCGGTTACCTGATCGAGGCGGCGGGTATCGAGCGTTTGCGTATTACCGGTGGCGAGCCCCTGGTCAGTCCGAAATTGGAGGCGTTTCTGCGCGGCGTCAGCCCCCTGGGCTTGGCCGATATCAGCCTGACCAGCAACGGTCAACTGCTCTCGCGCAAGCTGCCGTTGCTGCTGGAAAGCGGCATTCGCCGCCTCAACGTATCCCTGGATACCCTCGATCCCGTGGCTTTCCGCAGCATCGCCCGCGGTGGTGATCTGCCCACCGTGTTGGCTGGTTTGGACGAAGCGCAGGCGGCCGGCATGCGGATCAAGCTCAATATGGTGCCGTTGCGCGGGCAGAACCTCGATCAAGTCCTGCCGTTGCTGGATTACTGTCTGGAGCACGGCTTCGAGTTGCGCTTTATCGAGCTGATGCGCATGGGTCATCTGGCGCGCGACGGCAACGGTTTCCAGCGCCAGTTCGTCGGCATGCCCGAGCTGTTGGCCATGATCGGCGAGCACTACGACTATGCCCAGGCCGATGCACCGGTGGATGCCACCGCACTGCGCTACGAGATCCCCGGTCAGGGCTTCTTTGGGGTGATCGCCAACGAAAGTGTGCCGTTCTGCCGGACTTGTTCGCGCTTGCGCCTGTCGTCGACCGGCTGGCTGCATGGCTGCCTGTCGTCGAGCAATCGCCACTATGTCGGCGATCTGCTGGATAAGCCGCGGCATCAGGCGCTACCGGCCTTACAAGGGTTGCTGGTCAAGGCCCTTGGCGACAAGCAGGAGGTGGCCTTCTCAGGTGGGGTGACGGTGATGAAGATCATTGGCGGATAGAGGGGTGGCAGGCGGGTGAAAAGGGATGGGGGATGAGGAAAAGCAACGGTAACGGCGCAAGAGCTTGCCTTGAGTGAGCCATGAGTCGCAGCATTCCCCATTCCCCATTCCCCATTCCCCATTCCCCATTCCCCATTCCCCATTCCCCATTCCCCATTCCCCGCACACTCTGTGATGGCGTGAAACCTGCATTGCTGTCCTGTCCGCCGGTATTCCGTCACCGGCAACGGGAGGAGAGTGATGCGCAGTCTGATGTTGATCCTGGCGCTGTTAGCCTTGGGTGGCTGCATGAAGGTCAGCGACCTGGCCGATGGCGCCGCCTATCAATTGCGCGATGCCGGTTTTCTCGATCACGGGCAAACCGAGCGCCTGGCCTCGCGGCGCCTGCAGCAGGACTCGTTCATCTACATCGCCCAGGGGCACTTCGTTCCGTCCGGCGCGGCCTATCCGCGACCGAATGTGGTGGCGGAGGAGGCGTTCAAGGGGTTCGTCGAATATTTTCCGCTGGTCCGTCGGGCGCGTAGCCCGGCCGGGCTGGAGGAGGCCATGGCGCAGGCGCGTGGGGCCGGTGCGCATTATCTGCTCTACAGCCGCTTCGCCTACGCCGATGACCGCATCGGTACCGGCGATGAGTGGGCGGATCAGCAGGCGCTGGATCGGCTCGGCACCGACCGTAGTGTCATTCAGCTGATGCTGATCGAGACCAGCACCACTTACCTGGTCGATAGCGCGCGAATTCGTAGCCGCGGCGGCTTCCTGACGTTCTATGATGCCAAGCCAGAAGACTTGCTCGGTCCGCCGCTGCGCGATTATGCCCGCAGCCTGATTGGCCTGAGCCGCTAAGGACACTCGCATGACCGACTCAAGCAAAGCCGGCGACCTGCTGGCGCAAATTCCCAAGGGGGAGCAGAAGGGCTTGCCGCCCGTGCACCTGTGGAACCCCGATTTTTGCGGCGACATCGACATGCGCATCGCCCGCGACGGCACCTGGTATTACCTGGGTACGCCGATCGGGCGCAAGCCGATGGTCAAGTTGTTCTCCACCATCATCCGCCGCGATGGCGACGACTACTTCCTGGTCACCCCGGTGGAGAAGGTCGGCATCAAGGTCGACGATGCGCCTTTTGTCGCCGTCAGTCTGCATGTGGAGGGCGAGGGCGAGGCCCAGGTGCTGCGGTTCACCACCAATGTCGAGGAAGAGGCCGTCGCGGGCGCCGAGCATCCGCTGCGCGTGGCACTTGATGAGCAGACCCAGGAGCCGGCGCCTTACGTGCATGTGCGCAGCAACCTGGAGGCGCTGATTCACCGCAACGTGTTCTATCAACTGGTGGAACTGGTGGTGCCGCGCGAAATCGACGGCCAGATATGGCTGGGGGTGTGGAGCAACGGGCAGTTTTTCCCGATCGGGCCGCAGCCGTAAGGCTCGGCTGCAAGGGCGAGATCGTAGGATGCGCTGTGCGCACCATGCGGGCCAAAGAAAAAGGCTCCCGAAGGAGCCTTTTTGCAGCTTACATATTGGGGTAGTTGGGCCCACCGGCACCTTCCGGTGCCACCCAGTTGATGTTCTGAGCCGGATCCTTGATGTCGCAGGTCTTGCAGTGCACGCAGTTCTGCGCGTTGATCTGGAACTTCTTCTCGCCGTCTTCCTGGGTGACGATTTCGTAAACGCCGGCCGGGCAGTAGCGCTGCGCCGGTTCGTCGTACAGCGGCAAGTTCTTGGTCAGCGGAATGCTCGGGTCGATGAGCTTCAGGTGGCAGGGTTGTTCCTCTTCGTGGTTGGTGTTGGAGAGGAATACCGAGCTGAGTTTGTCGAAACTGAGCTTACCGTCCGGTTTCGGATAGCTGATCTTCTTCGCCTGGGCGGCTGTCTTCAGGCAGGCATGGTCCGGCTTGGTGTCGTGCAGGGTGAAGGGGATCTTGCCGCCGAACAGGTTCTGGTCGACGTAGTTGAACGCGCCGCCGCCGAGCACGCCGAACTTGTGAATCGCCGCGCCGAAGTTGCGGCTGCGGAACAGTTCGTCGTACAGCCAGCTGGCTTTGAACGCCTCGACGTAGCCGGTCAACTGGTCGCCGCCTTCACGGCCGGCAAACAGCGCATCGGCCACCGCTTCGGCGGCGAGCATGCCGGACTTCATGGCGGTGTGGCTGCCCTTGATCTTGGCGAAGTTGAGGGTGCCGAGGTCGCAGCCGATCAGCGCGCCGCCGTTGAATACCATCTTCGGCAGCGAGTTGAGGCCGCCCTTGCTGATGGCGCGTGCGCCATAGGCCACGCGTTTGCCACCCTCCAGGTACTGGGCGATCACCGGGTGGTGCTTGTAGCGCTGGAACTCGTCGAACGGCGACAGGTGCGGGTTGCTGTAGGACAGGTCGACGATCAGGCCGACCACCACCTGGTTGTTCTCCAGGTGATAGAGGAAGGAGCCGCCGGTGTTTTCGCTGTCGACCAGTGACAGTGGCCAGCCGGCGGTGTGCACCACCAGGCCTTGCTCGTGTTTGGCCGGGTCGACGTCCCAGATTTCCTTGATGCCGATGCCGTAGTGCTGGGCATCGGCTTCGCTGTCGAGGTTGTACTTCTTGATCAGCTGCTTGCCGATATGGCCGCGGCAGCCTTCGGCGAACAGGGTGTACTTGGCGCGCAGTTCCATGCCTGGGGTGTAGTAACCCTCTTTCGGGTTACCTTCGCGGTCGACGCCGAGGTCGCCGGTGAGGATGCCGTAGACCGAGCCCTTCTCATCGATCAGTGCTTCCTGAGCGGCGAAGCCGGGGTAGATTTCCACACCCAGATTCTCGGCCTGCTGCGCCAGCCAGCGGCACAGATTGCCCAGGGAGATGATGTAGTTGCCCTGGTTGTGCATGGTCTTGGGCACGAACAGGTCGGGGATTCGGCTGGCCTTGGTCGCGTTATTCAGCAGATAGATGTCATCGCGCACAACCTGCGTGTTCAGCGGTGCGCCGAGTTCCTTCCAGTCGGGGAACAATTCGGTCAGGGCACGCGGTTCGAACACCGCTCCAGAGAGAATGTGTGCACCGACTTCGGAGCCTTTTTCGACCACGCAGACGCTGATTTCCTTGCCCGCTTCGGCGGCTTTCTGCTTCAGTCGGCAGGCGGCGGACAAGCCGGCTGGGCCGGCGCCGACGATGACGACGTCGAATTCCATAAACTCGCGTTCCACAGGCTATCTCCTACTCAAGGCTCTCTAATTTTATTTGACGATCAGGCTCGTTCCCTGGGCGATGCTGGCGCATTATATCTGCACCCTCCTGGCTGGCCAATACAAACGTTTGTTTGAATTTTCTGTAGCCCTGCTAGAATGCTGCTACATCGCGGATGACTGGCCGGTTCATTGTATTGACCCGGTCGGGTCGTGCGGTCAAGATACGGGCGGTTTTGCGTTCGCCGTCTGGGTCGAAGGTCGGTTTCGGTCGATCTGCATCACCCGCCCTGGCGACATCCCTATTCACCGGAGAGTAACGAGGAATCCATGAAGGTTCTTGTAGCTGTCAAACGAGTGGTCGACTACAACGTCAAGGTTCGCGTCAAGGCGGACAACAGCGGCGTTGATCTTGCCAACGTCAAGATGTCGATGAATCCCTTCTGCGAAATCGCCGTGGAGGAAGCGGTACGCCTGAAAGAAAAGGGCGTGGCGAGCGAAATCGTCGTGGTGTCGATCGGTCCGACTGCTGCTCAAGAGCAGCTGCGTACCGCGCTGGCGCTGGGGGCCGATCGCGCCATTCTGGTCGAGTCCAGCGATGAGCTGAACTCCCTGGCCGTGGCCAAGCTGCTCAAGGCAGTAGTCGACAAGGAGCAGCCGCAGCTGGTGATCCTCGGCAAACAGGCGATTGACAGCGACAACAACCAGACCGGGCAGATGCTCGCCGCCCTGAGTGGCTACGCCCAAGGCACCTTCGCCTCCAAGGTGGAAGTGGCAGGCGACAAGGTCAACGTCACTCGCGAAGTCGACGGCGGTCTGCAGACCGTGGCGTTGAACCTGCCGGCGATCGTCACCACCGACCTGCGCCTGAACGAGCCGCGCTACGCCTCCTTGCCGAACATCATGAAGGCCAAGAAGAAGCCGCTGGAAGTGCTCACCCCGGATGCACTGGGTGTTGCCACCGCGTCCACCGTGAAGACCCTGAAAGTCGAGGCGCCGGCTGCCCGTAGCGCCGGGATCAAGGTCAAGTCGGTGGCTGAACTGGTCGAGAAACTGAAGAACGAAGCGAAGGTAATCTAAATGACTATCCTGGTTATCGCTGAACACACCAATGCCGCCCTGGCGCCTGCCACCCTGAACACCGTGGCGGCTGCCGCGAAGATCGGTGGCGACATTCACGTCCTGGTTGCCGGTGCCGCCTGCGGCGCAGCTGCCGAAGCCGCGGCCAAGATCGCCGGCGTGGCCAAGGTGCTGGTGGCCGACAACGCCGCCTTCGCCTATCAACTGCCGGAAAACGTCGCACCGCTGGTAGCCGAGCTTGGTGGTAACTACAGCCACATCCTGGCTGCCGCCACCAGCAACGGCAAGAACATCCTGCCGCGGGTCGCCGCTCAACTGGACGTCGATCAGATCTCCGAGATCATCGCCGTGGAAAGCGCCGACACCTTCAAGCGGCCGATCTATGCCGGTAACGCCATCGCCACCGTGCAGTCCAGCGCTGCCGTGAAGGTGATCACCGTGCGTGCCACCGGTTTCGACCCGGTCGCAGCCGAAGGCGGCAGTGCTGCCGTTGAAGCCGTGGCTGTTGGCTTTGATGCCGGCAAGTCGGCATTCGTCGGCGAAGAGCTGGCCAAGTCCGATCGTCCGGAGCTTACCGCTGCCAAGATCGTCGTCTCCGGCGGCCGCGGCATGCAGAACGGCGACAACTTCAAGCACCTCTACGCCCTGGCCGACAAGCTCGGCGCAGCGGTCGGTGCCTCGCGCGCCGCGGTCGACGCCGGTTTCGTGCCCAACGACATGCAGGTCGGCCAGACCGGCAAAATCGTTGCGCCGCAGCTGTACATCGCCGTCGGTATCAGCGGTGCGATCCAGCACCTGGCGGGCATGAAAGATTCCAAGGTGATCGTGGCGATCAACAAGGACGAAGAAGCGCCGATCTTCCAGGTGGCCGATTACGGCCTGGTGGCGGATCTGTTCGAAGCTATTCCGGAGTTCGAGAAGCTGGTGTAAGCCGGTTGCCTTGCTCCATGAAAAACCCGCCTTGTGCGGGTTTTTTCTTGCAGGCTATTTGGTGTTATTCAGCTTCCGCCGCGACGCTGTCGAGGAATGCCTGGTAATGCTCGGCGGTTTCCTCGGGGCGTTCGAGCATGGGTGCATGTCCGCAATCCTGCATGATCACTACGCTGGGTCGCTGCAGGAGTGGCTGCATGACCTCGATACTGGAAACATGCAGCACCCTGTCCTGGGCGCCCCACAGCAGCAGCGTCGGCGCCTGGATCTTCGGCAGTACGGGTTCGAGCGGGATATAGCGACTGACCAGTTGGGCGAAGACCCGCTCGTTATGCGCACTGTTGGCGATGCTTCTTTGCGCCAGCGCCTGCTGCAGGCGCTCGGGCATGCTCGGCACTTCGACGAAAATCAGCGCCAGCAACTGCTCGAACTGTTGCGCAGTTTTCACGATCAGCGGATTGGCTTCGCCGCGTTCGAGGCGCTCGATCAGCTCGCTTTTCTGTGGCGAGTCGATGCCGGCATTGGCGAGCAGCGCCAGCGACAGGATCTGCTCGGGATAGCGTGCGGCATACAGGGCGCTGATATGGCCACCCATCGAGCTGCCGATCAGGTGCAGTTTCTTGATCTGCAGGGCTTGAGTGAAAGCGGCGAGGCGCTCGACCTGGGTGCCGACATCGTAACTGGCGTAGGGCTTGCTGCTGTCGCCAAAGCCGGGCAGGTCGAGGGCGATCACCTGGTAGTCCTGGGTAAAGTGGCGGGCAAGACGCAGCCAGTTGTCCTTGCTCGCGCCGAAGCCGTGAACCATCAGAATGGTTTCGCCGTCCCTCGGGCCGCCCTGGTAGTAATGAATGCTAAGATCGCCGACAGTCGAGCGCTCGGTACCGAGCTCTGCCTGTTGCAGTGCGACCAGTTGCACAGTGGCCAGCAGCGCTGCGGGGCATAGATAGAGCGTCACTGCCGAGCCGCCGAGCAACAGTATCAAGCCGAGAAGCAGTTTTTTCATGGCGCGCCCTTATCGCGAATTATTATTGAGCCGGTTGTAAGCTAACATGCAGTCGGCATTTACCAGTGTTCGCATGCATTGAATCTCCATCAAAAGTTCAGCCGAGAAATTGCCATGCTCGAAGGTGGTTTGTTGAAATCCATAGTGCTGCTGCTTGGCGTGGCTCTGTTGCCAGGGTTGAGTGCTGCCGCCGGCAGGTGTGAGCGCCTGGTTGCCACCGGTAATCCCGAGTATCCGCCGTATTTGTGGCGTGACCCGCAGAATCCGCAGCAGTTGATCGGGGCCAATGCCGACTTGCTCAAGCATCTGGCCAAAGAGTTGGATCTGGTGATCGATGTGATCTACACCGGACCCTGGTCGCGCGCCCAGGACGAAGTGCGCACGGGGCGGGTCGATTTGCTCGCCGGTGCTTTTCTGACCTTGCCGCGTCTGGAGCGCATGGACTATGTGCACCCGGCGTTTTTTTTCACCCCTAGCGTGGTCTGGGTGCGTAAAGGTGCGGAGTTTCCCTATGCCAGTTGGGCCGACCTGCATGGCCGCACTGGCGGCACGTTGGTGAATAACAGCTTCGGTCAGCAGTTCGACGCCTATGCCAAGGCCAACCTGACCCTGGAAGGTGTGTCCAGCCTGACTCAGGCATTCCAGAAGCTGTTGCTGGGACGTAGCGATTACGTGCTCTATGAGCGTTTCCCCGGTCTGGCGCTGGCCGAAGCGCAGGGCATCGAGGACGAGTTGCTGGTGCTGGATCCGCCTGTTTCCAGCGAGGGCTTGTACCTGACCCTGTCGCACAACTCGGCATGCAACGACCCTTGGCTGCGCGGACAACTGGCGAAAAAAATGACAGAATCGATCGCCGCCGGCCTGCCGGAAACCTTGCTGCAGCACAATCTATTGCGCTGGGAAGAGCAGCAGTTGCAACCCGCAAGCACCCCGAATCCGTAGGAAGTTTTTGTGATTAATCGATTTTCATGCGCCGCAATGCTGGCGCTGAGTTTGACCGGTTGCGCCAGCGATCCGGCGCCTACCGAGCAATTGCGCCTCACCGAGCAAGCTGTGACGCAAGCCAAGGCTGTTGGTGCCGATGAGCAAATAGTTGAACTGGCGATGGCCGAAGCCAAGCTGCAGCAGGCCCAATCTGCCATGCAACGGGATGCCTTCAAGGAGGCGCGTATACTTGCCGAACAGGCCGAGCTGGATGCCCGTCTGGCGGAAGCCCGGGTGTTGACGCAGAAAAGTCAGGATCAGCTGAACGAACTGAATAACCGGATCAATCGCCTGCGCAAGCAGCTGGGGGCGTTGTGATGAATGCTCGGGTCCGGCTGTTGGGAGGTGCTCTGTTGGCGTTGCTGCTGAGCGGTTGCGCGGGTTCGCGGCAACTGAGCAGTAGTGAGGCGCTAGAGATGGCCCACAAGAGTTTTCAGGCGGTAAAGGAGAACTCCGATGTGCTGCGCAGCGCACCCAAGGATGTGATCCGTGCTGGCGAATCCCTGGCCCGCGCAGACCGCTTGTCGAGCTATTGGGGCAGTACCGATGACGTTAGCCATTACGCCTACCTCAGTCAGCGTTACAGCGAAATCGCTGGGCAAAACAGTGCCTTGAGCCTGAATCAGGAGCGGGCGGCCAAGCTCGAGCTGGAGCGCCAGCGTCTGCAACTCGCCCTGCGTGAGGCCAAGCTGCTCAGCGTGCAGGAGCAGAGTAACTGGCTGGAAGAGCAGATAGTCAGCCTGGCAACCAGCGAGACCGAGCGTGGTCTGGTAATGACCCTGGGCGATGTGTTGTTCGATGCCGGACAGGCCAATCTGAAAGCCTCGGCCAATCGTACGGTATTGAAACTGGTGCAGTTCCTGCAACTGAACCCGCGCCGTGTCGTGCGCATCGAAGGCTACACCGACAGCCGTGGCGACAAGCTGGAGAACCTTGAGCTGTCCCGCGCACGGGCGCAGACCGTCGCCGATGTCTTGATCGACCTGGGTATCGATAGCAAGCGCATTGAGGCGCAGGGCCACGGTGAAAGTTTCCCGGTGGCCGAGAACGCTTCGGCCAGGGGGCGGGCGCAGAACCGCCGGGTCGAGATCGTGTTCTCCGATGCGCAGGGGCGTCTGGGCGCTACCCGCTGATCCGGGCGGCGCGCCGGGGCTTCATGCTCCGCTCGGTATATCGCAGCCCGTGGCCTCGATCGAGGCTGCCTGGGGGATGCGAAGCTCTCCAGTAACAGTTGACTGGTCGGCGAATTGTTCCCATACAGCCGCTGGCGGGTCGCCGCTGTTTCGTCCACAATTCATGGAACTGTACCGGTGCACTTGCAGGGTGCCGGGTTACTGTATGGTTTCAATGAAGCGGGAAGGCGACCATGACCAGTCTGTTGCTCTATCAGCGTATCGCCCAGCAATTGGCGGAAGACATCCGCCGCGGCGTCTATCAGCCAGGGGAGCGGGTGCCTTCGGTGCGCAAGATGAGCTCGCAGCTCAACGTCAGCCATGCCACGGTATTGCAGGCCTATGCCAACCTGGAGGACCAGGGGCTGATCCGCGCCCGCCCGCAATCCGGTTTCTACGTGCACCAGACCCCGGCCCTGACCGCGCCGACCCCGGATATCGCCCGGGTCGAGCGGCCCAGCCTGGTGACGCGCAGCAGCATCATCAATCAGATCCTCACCGAGTCGCGCCGCGAGGGCGTATTTCCGTTGGGCGCGGCGGTGCCGCATGTCGACTACCTGCCGGTGCGCGCCTTGCATCAGCAGTTGGCCAAGGTCACCCGCTTTCAGAGTCCGCGCGCCTTCAGCTATATGTTCAGCCCCGGTTTCGAGCCACTGCGCCGTCAGGTAGCGATCCGCATGCGCGATGCCGGTGTGTTGGTCGATCCGGCAGAAGTGGTGATTACCCATGGCTGCGTCGATGCCTTGCAGATGTCGTTGCGGGTGCTGACCAAACCGGGGGACCTGATCGCCACCGAGTCGCCGACCTATTACGGCCTGCTGCAATTGGCCGATCTGCTGGGCCTGAAAGTCATCGAGATTCCCAGCGATCCAACCACGGGGATCAGCCTGGAGGCGTTGCAACTGGCGGCCAGCCAGTGGCCGATCAAGGCACTGGTTCTGACCGCACGCCTGAGCAATCCGCTGGGCGGCAGCATCCCCGAGGCGCGGCAGAAGCAGTTGCTGCGCCTGGCCGGGGACTTCGATATGCAGATCGTCGAGGACGACATCTACGGCGAACTGATGTTCGAGCAAGGCCCGATCAAGGCACTCAAGGCGCATGACCGGGAAGGACGGGTGGTGTATTGCTCGAGCTTCTCCAAGACCCTGTCGCCCGGGGTGCGCATCGGTTGGATCATCGCCGGCAAATACCAGGAGGAAATCCAGCGCCTGCAGACCTTCAGCACCCACTCGGCGTGCAGCGTCACGCAGATGGCGGTGGCCGCCTACCTGGAGAACGGCGGCTACGACCGCCACCTGCGCTATATCCGCCAGGAGTACCGCAAGAATCTCAGTGCCTTCCAGCTGGCGATCCAGCAGTACTTCCCCGAAGGCACGCAGATGACCCGGCCCAACGGCGGCTTCATCCTCTGGATCAGCCTGCCGGTGCGGGTCAACACCAAGGACCTGCACGTACGCGCCCTGCAGCAGGGCATCAGCATCGCGCCGGGGCTGATCTTCAGCAACACCGAACAGTTCAACCACTGCGTGCGCCTCAATTGCGGCATCCCCTGGAACCGCGAGGCGGAGCGGGCGCTGATGACCCTGGGCATGTTGGCCGGCCAGCTGTGTCAGGAGGCGGCGAGCACTGGGTGAACAGGCCTTTGCTCGGTTAACCCGAATAGCTCAGGCATTGCGTCTACTGGGGCGAAGAGGTTTTTCGTCCCAAGGAGAGACGTCATGTCGAAGATTTCTGTGTTACAGCCGCAGTCATTGCTGCAAGGATTTGCCGGTAGCCTGCTGCTGACCCTGGCTGCCTGCAATGCCACTCAACCGGAGCCGCCGCAGGCGCATGTTGCCGATCAGCAAGAGGCAGTCGCGGCCGTCGAGCAATCCCGGGCGCCGTCGCGGACGAAAAAAGCCGAGTTGCAGCGCCAGATCGCCGTTGCTTCGCCGCCGGCAATGGTACGGCCTGGCGCGCCTGTGGCGGACCATCTGCCGCCGGCGTACCGCGAGCAGTACCGCGAGCAGTACCAGAAGCTCGCCGACAACCCGGTGCATGCCGTGGCCGAAACCCCGGTGTCGACCTTCAGTATCGATGTCGATACCGGCAGCTATGCCAACGTCCGGCGTTTCCTCAACCAGGGCCAGTTGCCGCCGGCTGAGGCGGTGCGCTTGGAGGAGCTGGTCAATTACTTCCCCTATGCCTACCCGCTGCCGAGCGGCGATACGCCCTTTGGCGTCGGCACCGAGTTGGCGGTGACGCCGTGGAACCCGCAGAGCCGGCTGCTGCGTATCGCGATCAAGGCAGCGGATCTGTCGGTGGCGGCCATGCCGCCGGCCAATCTGGTGTTTCTGCTGGATGTCTCCGGCTCGATGGACAGGCGCGAAGGCTTGCCGCTGGTGCAGAGCACCCTGAAGTTGCTGGTCGAGCAGCTGCGCGCCGAGGACAAGGTGTCCCTGGTGGTCTATGCCGGCTCCTCCCGCGTGGTGCTGGAGCCGACCGCCGGCAGCGACAAGGCCAGGATCCGCGCGGCCATCGATCAGTTGCGTGCCGGCGGTTCCACTGCCGGCGAGTCGGGTATTCAGTTGGCCTATCGGCAGGCGCAGCAGGGCTTTGTCGAGGGCGGCATCAACCGCATCCTGCTGGCCACCGATGGCGACTTCAATGT
This sequence comes from Pseudomonas borbori, assembly GCF_900115555.1. Classification (GTDB taxonomy): domain Bacteria; phylum Pseudomonadota; class Gammaproteobacteria; order Pseudomonadales; family Pseudomonadaceae; genus Aquipseudomonas; species Aquipseudomonas borbori. The sequence goes on along the minus strand of NZ_FOWX01000002.1, from coordinate 134,694 downwards.
CGGCATCAGCGACTTCGAAACGCTCAAACAACTGGCGGCCGACAAGCGCAAGAGCGGGATTTCCCTGACCACCCTGGGCTTCGGCACCGACAACTACAACGAGCAGCTGATGGAGCAACTGGCCGACGCCGGCGATGGCAATTACGCCTATATCGACAACCTGCGCGAGGCGCGCAAGGTGCTGGTCGACCAACTCGGCTCGACCCTTGCGACTGTGGCCAAGGACGTGAAGATCCAGGTCGAATTCAATCCGGCCCAAGTCAGCGAATACCGCCTGCTCGGCTATGAGAACCGCGCCTTGAGGCGTGAGGACTTCAGCAACGACAAGGTCGACGCCGGCGAGATCGGCGCGGGTCATACGGTCACCGCGCTCTATGAAATAGTCCCGGCCGGCAATCAGGGCTGGCTGGAGCCGCTGCGCTATCGGCAGGCGGAACAAGCCGCCGGCAAGCAGGGCGAACTGGCGCTGCTGCGCATCCGTTACAAGGCGCCGCAGCAGAGCAGCAGTAAGTTGCTGGAAATCCCCATCGAGGCGCAGCGCAACACCCCGGCGATTGCCCAGGCCAGCGAGGATCTGCGCTTCGCTGCCGCCGTCGCCGCCTTTGCCCAGCAACTGAAAGGTGCGCGCTACACCGGCGACTTCGACCTGGCCGCCAGCGCCGAATTGGCGCGCAGCGGCAAGGGCGAGGATCGCTTCGGCCTGCGCGGCGAGTTCGTGCAACTGGTCGAACTGGCGCAAAGCCTGCAAACTCCGTCTTCATTTCCCGCCCCCAGCGCTGCCAAGGTCGATTAGCGTGACTGCCCATCCTGTTGCTCCGCCGCCCGACGATGCCGCCTTGTTGCGGCGTTATCGCCAGGGCGATGCCGAGGCCTTTGCGCTGCTCTATCAGCGCCATCGCCTCGGCCTGTTCCGTTTTCTCTGTGGTCTGTGCGGCGACCCGACACTGGTCGAGGAGGTGTTCCAGGACACCTGGATGAGCCTGATCCGCAGCCAGTCGCTGCAACGCGAGGCGGTGCTGTTCAAGACCTGGCTGTACCAGATCGCGCGCAATCGGCTGATCGATCACTGGCGCAAAAGCGGCCGCCAGCAGGGCAGGCATGAGGCGTTCGACGAGCAGCTGCATGACCAGCCGTGCAGCGCGAGCAATCCCGAGCAGCAGCTCAGTTTGAGTCGCGATCAGCAGCGCCTGCAGGCCGCGTTGGCCGATCTGCCGGCCGAACAACGGGAAGTCTTCCTGCTGCGCGCCCACGGCGACCTGGAGTTGCACGAGATCGCCGAGCTGACCCGCACGCCGGCGGAAACGGTGAAAAGCCGCTTGCGCTATGCGTTGCAGAAATTACGTCGGCTGCTGGCTGACCCGGCCGCCGAGGAGTTATCCGCATGAACCGCGACCAACATGATCCGCATGAGCAGGCGTTGCTCGAGCACTTTCGCGCCCATAGCCGGGCCGAGCCTTCCGCCGAGCTGGATGCACGCATCCTCGCCGCGGCACGCGCCGCGCAGGTATCGAGCAGGCCCAGCTGGAGCCAGCGCCTGCATGCCTGGCTGTTCGGTCAGGGTGGGCGCCAGCGCTGGTCGCTGGCGGTGGCCGGGCTGGCTTGCGTCGGCATCGGCGTGAGCCTGACCTGGCGCACCCTGGAGCAAGCCCCGGAGACTTATGACGCGCCCATGCCGCGTGCGGTGATGGCGCCGGCACCAGCGGCACCTGTGGCCGAAGCCGAGGCGCCGCAAGATCTGCTGCGCGAACAGGCGCCGGCCATGCAGAGCTATTCGCAGACGCGGCAAAAGGCCGAGAAGAAAGAGTCGGCGCCGGAGGCAATGCGTAAACAGGCGCCGAGCGCCAGCGAGGCTTTATCGGATGCCTTGGCGCCAGAGGGCGCACCGTCGATGGCGGCGGGGGCCGCGCCGCAGGCGAGCAAGGCGGTTCAGTCGCAGCCGGAACAACTGTTGGCGCAATTGCTGGAGCTACGCCGCGTCGGCAAGGTGGATGAGGCGAAAGCCTTGCAGCAGCGTTTGCAGCGCGACTACCCGCAGCTGGATATAGAAGCGCAGCTGCAGCGCCTCGAAAACAACCGCTAGCGGGGCGCTATGAAGCCTGTACAGGCTCAATCAAGCCAGGGGTTTTGTAGCGACTGGAACAGGCGCAATGCAGAGCAGGCTTGCTAGATCGCGGATGAGAGGGGAGCATGCAAGCTTTCCCCAGGCGCATTTGTGTCGTTGATGATCAGTTTCCGTTGTTTTTTTGTGTGTTTACCCCTGCTGGCGCTCGCTGCTTGCGATAACGACCCGGCGCCGCCTATCGTGCCGGTCGAACCGCCTAAGCCGCGGGTGCCGGCCCCGGCCGTTCCGGTTGCCCCGGCGCCAGTGGTTGCGCCTGCTGTCAAGCCACCAGCCGCGCCACCAGCCAAGCAAGCGAACGAGCCGGCCAAACCGGACCCGCTGCCCAAGACCGTTGCCAGCAAACCCGTAGTCAAAGAGGCGCCTAAGGCCAACGAGCCCAAGGCGCCGGTACCGGCGCCCAGGTTGGAGCTGGATCTGAGCCTGCCGACCGAGTTGCTGGAGCCGAGCGAGTCGGTCGAGTCCTTCAGCGAACTGCCTTCGACGCTATTGCCGCCGTTGTTCGACGAGCAGAATCCTGCGGTCAGCCCCTTTCAGCTACAGGGCAAACTGATCACCAACGAGCGCGGCGATCAGGACTACTGGGAGTCGCTGGAAGGCGCCGAGTTGCAATTCGAGTTCAAACGCTAGCCTGGTTGTTTTCAGGGGCGCTGTTTGTTGGGCTTACCCAGCGGCGACACGCTAGTCGACGAAAAGATCGGCCAGCAGCGCGCCGCCGTCCGGGTCGAAACGGTAGTGCTCGAATTCGCTCTGGCCCTGTTCGCGCAGGATCTCCTCGTCGATCAGCAGACGGCCGCTGATACTGCGCCCGCTGCTGGACAGGATGGCGTGGGCGGCGTCGGCCATGATCGCCGGGGTGCGTGCGCGCTTGAAGGCATCGCGGCTGCCCAGCTCGAACTCGATAGCGGCGGTGGCGATCATGGTCTTGGGCCATAGCGAGTTGACGCTGATGGCGTATTTCTTGAATTCCTCGCTCATGCCCAGGGTCAGCATGCTCATGCCGTATTTGGTCACGCTGTAGGGGCCGTGCTGGGCGAACCATTTGCTGTGCATATTCAGCGGCGGCGACAGGTTGAGGATATGTCCGCCGCTTTGCTTGCCCGCAGCGGAGCTGCTTTTCAAGTACGGCAGCGCGGCCTGGCTGCAGACCATCACCGCGCGGGTGTTGATCTGGAACATCAGGTCGAAACGCTTGGGTTCGAGTTTTTCCACTCCCATAAGCTTGATCGCGCCGGCGTTATTGACCAGCCCATCGATGCCGCCGAAGTGCTCGGCGGCCCGGAGCATGGCGGCCTGTACCGCGGCCTCGTCGCGCACATCCAGCTGCAGGGCCAGGGCCTTGCCACCGACTTGCTCGACCTCGGCCGCCACCGAATGGATGGTGCCCGGCAGCTTGGCGTGGGGCTCGGCGCTTTTCGCCGCGATGACGATGTTGGCGCCGTCGCGGGCCGCGCGCAGGGCGATTTCGCGGCCGATGCCACGGCTGGCGCCGGTAATGAACAGGGTTTTGCCTTGCAGTGACATGGTGAGGCTCCTTGTGGCGTAGGGTGCGCCGTGCGCACCGCGGGGATTCTGGTGCGCACGGCGCACCCTACGGAGTCAGGCTTCGATCTCGACCAATAGTTGGCGGTTTTTCACCTGATCGCCGCGGCTTACGCCAACCCGGCGGACCACGCCGTCGATGCTGGCCTTGAGCGGGTGTTCCATCTTCATCGCTTCCAGCACCAGCAGCAGTTGGCCCTTGCTGACCTGGCTGCCTTGCTCGACCAGCACTTCGACTATGGCACCGTCCATCGGTGCCTTGACGCTGCCGCAGCCGGCGCCCGCGGCGCTGCCGACCGGCAGGTGGGTGATGTCGCTGAACTGCAGATTGCCGTTGTGGCCGTACAGCCAGAGCTTGTCACCTTCCAAGTGATAGGCCAGGCGCTGGCGAATGCCGTCCAGCTCCAGGCTGGCCCAGCGGCCGTCACAGGTCAGCAGCTTGAGGCTGATCGACTGTTCGCCGACCTTGGCCAGCAGGCTGGGTTGTGCACCGTCCGCCAACACATCCAGTTCGACGCTATGCTGCTGCTCGCCTTGTTCCAGAACGAAGCGCCAGGGTGCGCTGCCGGCATTGCGCCAGCCGGAGAGGCCCGGTTGGTGGGCGCGAGCGTTGGCCGATTGCTGGTAGAGCAGGGCGGCGGCCAGCGCCAGTTCGCCGGCTGCCGGCGGCTGCGGGCTGAGGCTCGGGTCGTCGGCGAAATGCTCGACGATAAAGGCGGTGGTGGCGTTACCGGCGGCGAACTCGGGGTGCCTCAGCAGGTTGGCGAGAAAGCGCTGGTTGCCATTGACCCCCAGCAGCACGCAATCCTCGACCGCGCGCACCAGCTTGCGCCGGGCTTCCTCGCGGGTGGCGCCGTAGGCGATGACCTTGGCCAGCATGGGATCGTAGAACGGGCCGATGGCCTGGCCTTCGAGCAGGCCGTGGTCGATGCGGATGCCCTCGAGCAGCTCCGGCTCCCAACGCAAAACGCGACCGGTCTGCGGCAGGAAGTTGTGCGCCGTATCCTCGGCATACAGGCGCACTTCCATGGCGTGGCCGGTCAGACGGATTTCCTCCTGCTTGAGCGGCAACGGTTGGCCGGAGGCTGTGCGAATCTGCCAGGCCACCAGATCCTGGCCGGTGATCAGTTCGGTGACCGGGTGCTCGACCTGCAGACGGGTGTTCATTTCCAGGAAGAAGAACTCGCCGTTGCGGTCCAGCAGGAACTCCACGGTACCGGCGCCGACATAGTCGACCGAGGCAGCCGCCTTGACCGCCGCTTCGCCCATGGCCAGGCGCAGCTCGGGCGTCATCAGCGGGCAGGGCGCTTCCTCGACCACTTTCTGGTGGCGACGCTGCACCGAGCAGTCGCGCTCGCCGAGGTAAACGATGTTGCCGTGCTGGTCGCCGAACACCTGGATTTCCACATGGCGTGGCTGGATCACCGCCCGTTCCAGAATCAGCTCGCCGCAGCCGAAGGCGTTCTGCGCCTCCGAGCGGGCGGTGCGGATCTGCGCCAGCAGTTCCGACCCATCATGCACCAGGCGCATGCCCCGGCCACCACCGCCGGCACTGGCCTTGATCATCAGCGGGTAGCCGATGCGCTGAGCTTCGCGGCCGAGGGTCTGATCGTCCTGCGCCGCGCCCTCGTAGCCGGGAATGCAAGGCACGCCGGCCTCGAGCATGGCGATCTTCGACAGACGCTTGCTGCCCATCAGCTGGATGGCTGCAACTGTCGGGCCGATAAACACGATGCCGGCGGCTGCGCAGGCGCGGGCGAAGTCGGCGTTCTCCGAAAGGAAGCCATAGCCGGGGTGGATGGCGTCGGCGCCGGTTTTCTGCGCGGCGGCGATGATGGCGTCGATCCGCAGGTAGGACTGGTTGGCCTGGGCCGGGCCTATGCACACGGCCTGGTCGGCCAGTTGCACATGACGCGCGTCGGCATCGGCCTCGGAGTACACCGCCACGCTGCGGTAGCCAAGGCTGTGCGCGCTGCGCATCACCCGGCAGGCGATCTCGCCGCGGTTGGCGATCAGGATTTTGTTAAAGGCGGGCATGCGGTGCTCCTGCTTTGCGTAGCCCGGATGCAATCCGGGGAATCATCTTTGCGAGCGGCTCCGGATTGCATCCGGGCTACGGTTATTCATTCGGCCCACTTCGGCGCGCGCTTCTGCATAAAGGCCAGGGTGCCCTCGACGCCTTCGGCTCCCGTCACCGCCGCGGCGAACTGTTCGGCGGCGCTATCCAACAGTGGGCCTAGTGCTGCGTTCTCGCTTGCCAGCAGCAGCGCCTTGGTCGCGGCATTGGCCTGGGGCGCGCACTGGCGGACCTGGCTGAGCACCTGCTGCAAGCGCGCTTCGAGGGCCGCATCGTCCGGCTCGCTGAAATGCACCAGCCCCAGGCGCTCGGCCTCGCTGCCATCGAAACGCGCGGCGGTGAGGGCCAGGCGGCGGGTCTGGGTCAGGCCGATGCGCGCCACCACGAAGGGCGCGATCTGCGCCGGCAGAATCCCCAGGCTGGTTTCCGGCAGGCCGAACCTGGCGTCCTGGCGGGCGATGGCGATATCGCAGACGCAGGCCAGGCCGAGACCGCCGCCGAGCACCGCGCCTTCGAGTACGGCGATCAGCACCTGGGGCGTGTGCTGTGCTTGTTCCAGCAGGCTGCCGAAGGCGCGGTTGAGCGTGCGGTAGGCGTCGGCTCCGCTAGCCCTGGCACTGGCCATGTCCTTGATGTCGCCGCCGGCACAGAAGTGCCCGCCGGCGCCGCGCAACACTATGGCGCGCACGCTCAGGTCGCCATGCACCGCTGCCAGCACTGCACGCAGTTCGTCGACCATGGCCAGGCTCATGGCGTTGCGGTTGTCCGGGCGGCTGAGGGTGACCTGCAGCACGCCGGCTTCGAGGTTGAGCAGCAGGGTTTCGCAGTTCGGTAATGGCATGTACGTGTCCCGATGCAAGGTGATCGTAGGATGGGTTGAGGCGCGCAGCGCCGATACCCATCGTGACCGGGTTGATGGGTATCGCTACGCTCAACCCATCCTACGGACGCTTGGCTCTAGCCCTTATGCTTGCCCGGCAGAATGCCCATCAGCTTGCAGATGATGCCGAGCATGATTTCGTCGGCGCCGCCGCCGATCGACACCAGGCGCACATCACGGTAGGCGCGGGCCACTGGGTTGTCCCACATGTAGCCCATGCCGCCCCAGTACTGCAGGCAGCTGTCGGTGACTTCGCGACCGAGGCGGCCGGCCTTGAGCTTGGCCATGGAGGCCAGGTTGGTCACATCGCGACCAAGCACGTACTGCTCGGTGGCCTGGTAGACCAGGGCGCGCAGGCATTCGACTTCGGTCTGCAGCTCGGCCATGCGGAAGTGGATGACCTGGTTGTCGATCAGCGCGTTGCCGAAGGTCTTGCGCTCCTTGCAGTAGGCGATGGTGGCCTCGATGCAGTGCTCCAGGCCCTTGATCATATTGGCTGCGCCGAATAGGCGTTCTTCCTGGAACTGCAGCATCTGCATCATGAAACCGGCGCCTTCGTGGCCGATGCGGTAGCGCTGCGGCACGCGCACATCGTCGAAGAACACCTGGGCGGTTTCCGAGCTGCGCATGCCGAGCTTGTCCAGGTGCGGGCTGATGCTGATGCCGGGCGTGTTCATCGGCAGCATGATCAGCGATTTGTTGACGTGGGGCTTGTCGTCCGAGGTATTGGCCAGCAGGCACATGAAGTCGGCGCTCGGCGAGTTGGTGATCCACATCTTGCTGCCGTTGATCAGATAGTCGTCGCCGTCCTTGCGCGCGCTGGTCTTCAACCCGGCCACATCGGAGCCGGCGCCGACTTCGGAGACGCCGATACAGCCGACCCTCTCGCCGCTGATCGCCGGGCGGAGGAACTCCTCGCGCAGCTCATCGGAGCCGAAGCGCGCCAGGGCCGGGGTGCACATGTCGGTCTGCACGCCGATCGACATGGGGATGCCGCCGCAATGGATGGTGCCGAACTCTTCGGCGGCGACTATCGAATAGCTGTAGTCCAGGCCCATGCCGCCGAACTTTTCCGGCTTGGAGATGCCCAGCAGACCCAGCTCGCCGGCCTTCTTGAAAATCTCGTGGATGGGGAAGCGGCCGTCCTTTTCCCACTGCTCGACATGCGGGTTGATTTCCCGGTCGACAAAATTGCGCACGGTGCGGCGCAGCTCTTCGTGTTCCTGGGTGAAGATCATTGTTGTTCTCCGGTAGGGTGCGCTGTGCGCACCGAGATCTTGGATGGTGCGCACAGCCTAGGCGGCCCCGCACACCCTACGGGTTAGAAACGAGCCACGCCAAAGGTGCTTGATTTAAGCGGTCGCACAGCGGCTTCGGCGCAGATATCCAGCAGGTAGCCGAGCAGCTTGCGCGTGTCGCGCGGGTCAATCAGGCCGTCGTCCCACAGGCTGGCGGTGCCGTAGAGTGCGGTGGACTGGCTGTCGAGTTTCTGCGCGGTGACGCTTTCCAGCAGATCGAGCATCGCAGGGTCTGCTTCCTTGCCTTCCTTCAGGTGTTTTTCCTCGGTGACGATGCGCAGCACCTTGCCGGCCTGGGCGCCGCCCATGACCGCGGTCTTGCTGTTGGGCCAGGCGAAGATGAAGCGCGGGTCGAGGCCGCGGCCGCACATGGCGTAATTGCCGGCGCCGTAGGAACCGCCGACCACTATGGTCAGCTTCGGCACCGTGGCGTTGGCCACCGCCTGGATCATCTTCGAGCCGTGCTTGATCACGCCGAGCTGTTCCGATTCGGTGCCGACCATAAAGCCGGTGGTGTTGTGCAGGAACAGGATCGGCGTGTTGCTCTGCTCGCACAGCTGGATAAATTGCGCCGCCTTGGCCGCGCCCTGCGGGGTGATCGGGCCGTTGTTGCCGATAAAGCCGCAGGGCTGGCCTTCGATCTGCAAGTGGCCGCAGACCGTCTGGTTGTCGAACTCGTGCTTGAAGTCGAGGAACAGCGAGCCGTCGGCGATGCGGGCGATGATCTCGCGCACGTCGTAGGGTTTCTTGGCATCGGCCGGGACCAGGCCGAGCAGTTCTTCGACCGGGTACAGCGGTTCGCGCCAGCTCTTCTGCGGCCGTGCCGGCAACTGGGCATTCCACGGCAACATGGCGAGAATTTCGCGGGCGATGCGCAGGCCATCGGCGTCGTTTTCTGCCAGGTATTCGGCGGTGCCGGCGACCTGGGCGTGCATTTCGGCGCCGCCCAATTGCTCATCGGTGGCGATCTCGCCGGTGGCGGCTTTCAGCAGCGGCGGCCCAGCGAGGAACAGCTTGGCCTTGCCGCGCACCACCACCACATAGTCCGACAGCCCCGGCTGATAAGCGCCGCCGGCAGTGGAAGAGCCGTGCACCACGGTGATCTGCGGCAGGCCCATGGCCGACATGCGCGCCTGGTTGGCGAAGCCGCGCGCGCCTTCGACGAAGATATCGGCGGCGTAGTTGAGGTTGGCGCCGCCGCTCTCGGTCAGGGCCACCAGCGGTAGTTTGTTCTCGACGGCGATCTGCTGCAGGCGCAGGGTCTTTTTCAAACCGGTCGGGGAGATGGTGCCGCCCTTGATCGCGCTGTTGCTGGCGCTGACCAGGCAACGCACCCCGGCGATATAGCCGATGCCGGAGATGATGCCGCCGCCGGCCTGGCTGCCGTCCTTGTCGTCGTGCAGCTTGTAGCCGGCCAGGGAACAGAGTTCGAGAAAGGGCGCACCGGGGTCGAGCAGCAGGTTCAGGCGTTCGCGCGGCAGCAACTGGCCGCGCTTCTCGAACCGCGCCTTGGCCGCCTGCGCCTTGTTCAGGCAGTTCTGCTCGATCTGGCGAAAGCTCGCCACCGCGGCAAGCATGGCGGCGCGGTTGCTGGCGAAGTCTTCGCCGTGCACGTCGATCTCCGACTGAATCACCGGCATGGCGTTATTCCCCCTGGTCTTCTTTCAGCACATCGGGCAGGTAGGCCCGATGGAAGCCGTTATAGGCCCGGCTCTGCCCCGGTTTGCCCTTGGCCAGCGGGAAGGCGCGGCTGCCCTGGCTGGCGGCGCCGTCGATGCGCACCGTGGTGCCGCTGATGAAGGCGGCGCCCGGCGACAGCAGGAAGACGATGGCGGCCGAGACTTCCGACTCGCTGCCGATGCGTTTGAGCGGCACATGCTCGCGCAGGGTCGGGATTACCGCCTTGAACGCGCCTTCATAGGTGTCCATGCCGCTGGAGGCGATCCAGCCCGGCGCCACGGCGTTGACTCGCACCCCGGCATGGCCCCACTCGACGGCGGCGGTCTTGGTGAGGTTCTCCATGCCGGCGCGCGCCGCCCCGGAGTGGCCCATGCCGGGCATGCCGCCCCACATGTCGGCGAGCATATTGACGATGCTGCCACCGGTCTTGCTCATGCTCTGGTTGAACACTTCGCGGGCGACCAGAAAGCCGCCGACCAGATTGGTGCGCACCACGGTCTCGAAGCCTTTCTGGTTGATCGAGGCGAGCGGTGAGGGGTACTGACCGCCGGCATTGTTGACCAGATGGTGGATCTGTCCATGCTCCTCGACTACCGCCTTGACCATGGCCTTGACCGACTCCTCGTCGCGGATATCGCAGACCTGCAGGCTGGCGCTGCCGCCGTCCTCGCGGATCTCCTCGCAGGTGGCCTGGAGTTTCTCCCGCTTGCGCCCGACCAGCACCACATGGGCGCCCAGGGCGGCCAGCTCATGGGCGGTGCAGCGACCGATGCCGCTGCCGCCGCCGGTGACCATAATGATCTGGCCGGTAAACAGGTCGGGTTGGAAGATCGAGTCGTATGTCATTGTTTGTCCTGACTGGTTTTGGTGCGCGCGGCGCACCCTACAACGTCGCTGCCAGTGCCTTGGGTATTGGCACCGGGAATTCCAGCAACTGTTGAGCGAAGGCCTTGCCCTGCGGGTCGATACGCAGGCTGGCGACGCCGCCACCGCCCAAGGCGTTTTCCAGCAAAAAATTCAAACTGTGGCTGCCCGGCAGGTACCAGCGACTGACCTTGCCGGTCTGCGGGTCGAGGCAGTGCCGCATCCATTCGGCCACCGCCTCTTCGCTCAGCGCAGCGGCGATCCAGGCCAAATATTCGGGCTTTCTGGCCATGACGCCGATATTGCTGTGGTTGCCCTTGTCGCCGGAACGGGCCACGGCCAGTTCGATCAGCGGCACCACTGCGTCGGCTTGCCCCTCGACGCCCGGCACGGGCAGGTCGGCCGTGACCTGGCTCGGCTCGAAGGCATCGAGTGTCGGCAGGCTTACCGGGCTGCGCTGGCCGTGCAGTTCCACTTCCAGTCTGCAATGACTTTTATCGGCGAGGAACGAGAACAGGCGAATCACCGGGTACACCGTCGGCCGACCGCCGATGATGCCGGTCAGGCCCGGCGCCATGCCGGTGGCGGCCTGGGCGATCTCGCGGGAGAACAACACCAAGGCTTCTTTCTTCGCATGACGCACGGCGATCTTGATCACCACTTCGCGGGTATCGGCGCGCAGGCCATGGGGACCGTAGGTCGCCTCGGCGCCGAGTAGCTCGATGTTCACTTCTGTATAGGGCCCCCAGCCACGCTCGGCGAACAGCTCCTCGGTCTTGCCGATGATCGCCTGGCTGGCCCGCTGTGCCTTCTTGTGCGCGTCGATACCGGCCATCAGGCAACTGGCGGTGCAACGAAAACCATCGGGGTAGGTGGCGCTGACCTTGTACTGCGCGGTGGGCGGCAGGCCGCGGGCACCGGTCAAGGAGACGCGGTTGGCGCCGACCTGGCGCAGCTCGACCCGGGTGAAGTCGCAGACCACATCGGGCAGAAGATAGGCCCGTGGATCGCCGATCTCGTAGAGCATCTGCTCGCCGACGGTAAAGGGCGTGACCAAGCCGCCGGAGCCCTCCGGCTTGCTCACCACGAAGGCGCCGTCGGCGGCGACTTCCACCACCGGGAAGCCGATATGTTCGTAGTCCGGCACGCTGTCCCAGTCGGTGAAGTTGCCGCCGGTGCACTGCGCGCCGCATTCGATGATATGCCCGGCCAGGGCGGCCTGGGCCAAGCGGTCGTAATCGCTCCAGGCCCAGGCGAACTCGTGCACCAGGGCGGCGCTGACCACTGCGCTGTCGACCACCCGCCCGGTGATCACGATATCCGCGCCGAGCTTCAGGGCTTCGACTATTCCCGGCGCGCCCAGGTAGGCGTTCACCGAGACGCAGAATGGCGGCAGGGCGGCGCCGCTGAACATCTCCACCGCGCCGGCCTTGGCCAATTCGCCGAGCTGGGGTTGCAGGTTGTCGCCGTGCAGTACGGCGATCTTCAATTGCACACCGGCCTGTTCGCAGGCCGCCGCCAAAGCCGCGGCGCAGGCACTGGGGTTGACCCCGCCGGCGTTGCTGATCACGCGGATGTTCTTCTGCGCGATGTCCGCTAGCAGCGGAGCGAGGGTTTCCACGAAGTCGCTGGCATAGCCGGCGTCGGGTTGCTTCAGCCGCGCCCCGGCCATGATCGACATGGTTATTTCGGCCAGGTAGTCGAACACCAGGTAATCCAGCTTGGTGCCGCGCACCAGTTGAGCGGCGGCGGTGCCGGTATCGCCCCAGAAGGCGCAAGCGCAGCCGATGCGTACGGTTTTGCTCATTTAGAAAGTCCGTTGCGCTGGATTGAGTGGCTAAAGACTACCAAGCAAGCGCTTGGTTTTAAAGTCGTCGGGAGAATATTTCCTGCGGGGGGCATGCCCGAGCGCTTGCTTGGTTGGCCTGTGCGGCATAAATTTCACAATAACCACAAACACTTGGGCAAAATTGCCGGGCGTCGGTGGGTAATCGCTGGCTTGCGCGTCGAGTTCGAGCAAAAAGAGAGTTGGAGATTGAACGTGGATGATCAACAAGCCCAGGCGGTAATGCGCGAACTGGTGGCCAGTGGACAGGTGACCGACCCGGATAGCGCCCGCGGCAAACTGCTGCAAACCGCGGCGCACCTGTTTCGCAGCAAGGGCTACGAGCGCACCACGGTGCGCGACCTGGCCAGCGCGGTGGGCATTCAGTCGGGCAGTATCTTTCACCACTTCAAGAGCAAGGACGAGATCCTGCGCTCGGTGATGGAGGAGACCATCCGTTACAACACCGCCTTGATGCAGGCTTCCCTGGCCGAGGCGAGCAGCTTGCGCGAACGGGTGCTGGCACTGATCCGCTGCGAGCTGCAATCGATCATGGGCGGCACCGGCGAGGCCATGGCGGTACTGGTCTACGAATGGCGTTCACTGTCGCAGCCCAGCCAGCAATTTATCCTCGGCTTGCGCGACACTTATGAGCAGCTGTGGCTGGACGTGCTGAGCGAGGCCAGGGCGGCGGGGTATTTCAAGGCCGATCCATTCATCCTGCGACGTTTCCTCACCGGGGCCTTGAGCTGGACCAACACCTGGTTCCGCCCCGAAGGGCCGATGAACCTGGATCAACTGGCCGAAGAGGCGCTTTCGCTGGTGCTCAAGGATATTTGAGCGTTCAATACCCATTCATGGCCTTTTGGCAGTACTGCCGCGGTTAGGGATTGCCCGCCCAGCCAACACAAGGAGCCGCCTTGCGGTCAGGTGTCGCTTTCGAGGTGGGTGATTTGCGCGCGCTATTCAGGGGACTGCTGATTACGCTGGGTCTGTCGATTGCTCTGCCGGCGATGGCGGCTGAGCAGGTGCGGGTCGGCGCCTATCATTTCCCTCCCTATGCGGTTAAACCGGAAAGCGCCGCGCCCGGGGGCGTGCTGCCGGAGTTGCTGGCGGCCCTGAATGCCTTGCAGAGCGACTATCGCTTCACTCTGGTGCCGACCTCGGTGACCCGCCGTTACCGTGACCTGGAGAGTGGCCGTTTCGATCTGATCCTGTTCGAGTCGCCAGGGTGGGGTTGGCAGAATACGGCGCATACCGCGCTGGAACTGCATATCGAAGATGCCGAAGTCTATGTCGCGCTCGTCGAGCCGGGACGCGACCAGGACTATTTCGACCAACTCGAGGGCAAGCGCCTGGCGCTATACAGTGGTTATCACTACGGCTTCGCCGGTTTCAATGCAGATCAGCAATTTCTCCGGGAAAAATTTGCCGCGGTGCTGACCTATTCGCATGACAGCAACCTGCTGATGCTGATGCGCCATCGGGCGGATATCGCCGTGATCACCCGCTCCTATCTGCAGGGCTACCAGAGGCGTCATCCCGAGCGCAGCAAGGCTTTGCTGGTTTCGCAGCGGGTCGATCAGTATTACCAGCATCATGCGCTGTTCCGTAGGCAATCCCCGCTGACGCCAGAGGTCTTCGCCGCATTGCTGCTGGCGCTGAACCGTGATGGGCGGTTGGATGCCTTGCTCCAGCGTTATCACCTGGTGGTGCCGAGTGACTGAAATCGCTCTGTTCGGTCAGCTTTCCCTGGGCTAGGCTGTTTTCCAGGCGCAAATGATGGATGTCGGGGGAGCCTATGTCACAGTTGTTGGGCAGGGGGATCAGGGGTTGTGCTCTGTTCGTGGCGATGCTGGCTGCGGGGCCGCTCGCCGCCCAGCAAGTGGTGCATGTCGGGGGCGCGTTTTTCCCGCCTTATGTGGTCAAGGCGGAGCAGTCGCAACATGCCGGCCTGCTGCCAAACCTGCTCGATGCGCTTAACCGGGCGCAGAGCGATTTCCGTTTTATCGTGCGGCCTACTTCGATTCCCCGGCGTTTTCGCGATCTCGAGCAGGGGCGGATTGACATGTCGATGTTCGAAAATCCGGCCTGGGGTTGGCAAGAGATCGCACACAGCGTGGTCGACATGGGGCTGGAAGATGCCGAAGTGTTCGTCGCGCGGGCCGAGCCGGGGCGCGGACAGGGTTATTTCAAGCGGCTCAGGGGCAAGCGTCTGGCGCTGTTCAATGGCTACCATTATGGTTTCGCCGACTTCAATGCCGAGCCGCAATTCCTCGCCAGGAACTTCGATGCGACCCTGTCCTACTCCCACGACAGCAACCTGCTCATGGTGCTGCATGGGCGGGCAGATATCGCCCTGGCCACGCGTTCCTATGTCAGCGATTTTCTCGAGCGTCACCGGCAATACGCCGGGCAGTTGCTGATTTCAGAGCGGGTTGACCAGCGCTACCGGCATCAGGTGCTGCTGCGTCCCGCGGCGCCGATCAGTGCGGCGCAACTTGGCCGGCTGTTCGAGCAGTTGCGCCGCAATGGCCAACTGGCTGCGATCTTCGCGCCGTATCGGATCGAGGTCAGGTCAGGCGCAGCGGATAGCTCAGTAACAGCAGGTGCATCAGATTGACCGCGCCGTGCAGGGCGACGGCCAGGCTCAGGCGGCCACTGTAATGAAAAATCAGGCCGTAACCCAGGCCGGCTATACCTGCGACCACGGCAAATAGTGGACTGAAGGGCGCATGCACGGCGCCGAACAGCAGGGCGGTCAGCAGCACCCCCGGCCAGATCCCCAACCAGCCGATCAGGCGCGTCTGCAGCAGGCCACGAAACAGCAGCTCTTCGGCCAGGGCCGCCACGCCCAGGTTGACCGCCAGCCACAGCCACAATTCCTCCGGCCATTTCGGCTGCCAGCCGACCAGACCCAGAGCCAAGGCCAGCAGGGGTATGCCGGCCAAGGTCAGCAACGCCACCGCCCAGGCCCGTTGCGCTCGAGCGGCGCGCGGGCGGGACTGGCCCAGCCACCAGGCCAGCAAGGTCAAGCCGACCAGCAGCTTGTCCCATGACAGGCGCACGGCGTACGCCGCCGCATCGCTGCTGATCTGCCGTGGCGGCGACAACGGCCAGGGCGCGAACCCCGGTACCAGGTGGGCGGCGAGGGCAAGACTGGCGAGCAGGCCGAGGCTCCACCACAGGCGTGCGGGCAGTGCCTGGTCGGCACCAAGGATGAGGGCAATGTAGAGCAGGCCGGCAGCCAGCCCGACAGCCTGGATGAAGCCCAGGCCAACGCCCAGCCCCAGGCCGAGAATAGGCAGTAAAAGACGCAGATGTAACGGCACGACAGCTCCTCGTAAGGGGCGGCAGTTTAGCGGTGAAGCGCCGTGCGGGGTTACTGGAAATAGCGCCCGAGCAAGTGCGGGTCGTCGAAGTGGGCGCGGCCGATAAAGGCCGTGGCATGCCGACCCCACTGGCGCATGGCGCCTGGGGACACGACGCCGGATGGCCACAGCAGCCAGCGTTCCAGGCGCTCGCTGCCGGGCACCAGGCCATCGCTGGCGTACAGGCTGCGTCGGCCTTGCGGGTGGGGCAGCCCGCGTAGCTGGTCGAGCGCCACGCGTTGATAGCTCAGCGCCGGATAGGCCGAGCGGCGGGCATCGACCCAGTGCAGGCGATGCTCGCCGGTGCTCAACCACAGGGTCGGCGGTGTATCGCCAGCGAACGCCAGGCGCTGGCTCAGGCGCGCTTCTTCATCGACGTTCTGGCGCACTTGCAGCGGCGAGTCGGCCGGCAGGTAAAAACTGTGCCAGCAGCCACAGGGGTGGATGCTGTCGTAGAGCAGGGCCTTGCCCTGGCGGTCGAGGGTGACGCGCCAGAGCAAACCGTCCAGCTCGCCGCCATACAGATCCAGGGCATGGGGCTTGGGCCGCTGGCTGAACCAGAGCTGGTAGATCAGCTGCAGGTGCCAGCGGCCGTTCAATTGGCTCCAGCTGCTGTGCTGGTAGAGGCGCGTGTGCAGCGAATTGAAATCCCGGCCGCCGTCAGGCCGGTAGTACGGGCTGCCGATGCGGTCGCTGCGGCCGGCTTGGGCAATCTTCAGCCAGGGAGCGTGGCGGGCGAACAGCGCATCGAGTTGCTCTGGATCCGCTTGCGGCAGGCCCAGGCCATCTTCAGCCAGGCTCAGCGGCAGCGGCTGCGCTTGCTGCGCAATCGGCCGGTAGCTCAACCAGTGTGCGCCGTCCGCGGGTGCAGTGGCCGCGGCGGCGGCCTGCTGCCAGGCGGCGATGCCCTGGCGCAGGATCGGCTTGAACAGCGGGTAGAGGCCCAGGATGCGTGCCCAATCGCGATAGTCGTCGGGCACCTGCGCGGCCTCGACTGCGTGGGCAAACGCCTCGGGATCGCTGCTCAGGCGTTCGACCTGGCGGGTGCGGCAGGCGCCAAGCGCCGCTTGCCGGGTCGGGCTGTTCCAGTCACGGCGCTGGCGGGTGGGCAGTTGGGCGATTTCGATCCGGCTGGCTTCGGCGTCGCGCTCGGCCAGGTAGCGCAGCCACTGGCGGCGTTGCTGCGGGCTGTAGGCGCTGGGGCCAAGGGCAGCGAGGACTCTATCGCTGCGCAGGCCGATAAAGCCGGGCAGGCGATGGTACTGCGCATCCCGATGGGCCCGGATGACCGCCGGCAATTGGCCGAACAGCGCCGCACAGTCGTCAGTCGGTGCCGACTGCCAATACGCACAGCCCGTCAACAGCCCGGCCAGCAGGCTAACGCTGGCGAGAGTCCTTGGCGTCTTGGGCTTCCATCTCGATTTTACGTTCACGGATCCTCTGCAGTTGTTCTTCGTCCAGGGGCAGGGGTTTGGCGGTGCGCAACAGCACCAGCAAGCCGCCGACGATGGAGCCCAGAACGAGGAGAATCAGTAGCCAGGCATACCAGGGCATGGGCAGCTCCTTGAGGGGCGCAGTGGAGTCCTCACCTTAGCGCGCCTGGCCGGGGTTGTCAGGTGGCAGAGCATGGCGAAGGCCCGCTGATCCTCAACGCTGCCTGACTTTGAAGCGGCTCAGTGCCTGTTGCATGGCGGCTGCGCGTTCGGACAGTTGCCCGGCGGCCTGCGCGCATTCCTGGGAGCTGATGTTGTTCTGCTGGGTGACATCATCGATCTGCTCCAGGCCGGTACTCGCCTGTCCCAGCCCCGCGGCCTGTTCGCCGGAAGCCTGGGAGATCAGAGAAACCAGGTTGGAGACTTCCTCGGTGGCGCTGACGATGCCCTTGAGCGATTGCGCGGTGCGGCTGGCGATGACCATGCCGCGCTGGGTCTTGATCGATGAGTCGGCGATCAGGGACGAGGTTTTCTGTGCCGCTTCGGCACTGCGCGCCGCAAGGCTGCGCACCTCGTCGGCGACCACGGCGAAACCACGTCCCAGCTCCCCGGCACGTGCCGCCTCGATCGCGGCGTTGAGCGCGAGCAGGTTGGTTTGTGCGGCGATGTTGTCAATGGTGGCGATGATGCCGGTGATGTCCTGGCTCGCGTTGTCGATCTCGCTCATGGCGGTGATCAGCTCGTCCATCAATTGGTTGCTTTGCCCGGCGTCTTCGCGCGAGGCCCGGGATTGCGCATCGGCCTTGTGGGCGTTGTCGGCGTTCTCGTTGGTCTGCGCGGCCATCTGGGTCATCACCGCGCTGATTTCGGTGATCGAAGACGCCGAGTTGGCCGCGCCCTGGGACAGCGAATGGCTGAGCTCGGAGACCTGCAGCGAGCTGGCGGTGATGTGGGTCGCACCGCTCTGCACTTCAGTGATCAGCTCATTGAGGTTGTTGACCATCTGCTGCAGCGCCTTGCCGAGCTGGTCGCGCTCCGAAGACAGGGTCACCTCCAGGTCGAGGTCGCCGGTGGAGATCCGCTCGGCCACGCGAACCTGGCGTTGCAGACTGTCGGACATATCGTTCAAGGCCTGCGCCAGTTCGCCCACTTCATCGCTGGACTGGTGTTTGAGATGTTGGGAGAAATCGCCAAGGCGAATGTTCTGTGCCAGGGCGGCCGCGTTACGGATCGGCGCGGCCAGCTTGCCGGCTACATACCAGAGCACGGCCAATGCCAGGAGGAAGATGCTGGCACCGACCAGGATCTGCCAGATGCCGTTCATCTGGCTGCGCGACTTGAGCTCGCTGTCGAGGGCGATGGCTTGACTCATGACCACGGCCTTGGGCACGCGGATCAGGATGGCCCAGGGTTTGCCCGTGCGACCGAGCGGGATCGGCATCAGCACTTCGAGGTTCTGGGTGGCCTCGTTCAGGTGGGCCTCGCCCTGGCCTCGCTGAATGTCGTCGAGGGTCTGTTCCCAGGTATCCGGTAGCAGGTTCTTCAGGCTTTGACCGATCAGCTCGGTGCGCTGGCTGTCTGCAACCACCAGGCCCAGGTTGCTCAGGATGGAAACCGAGCCCTGGCCCTCGTACAGCTCGCTCGCCATCTGTTCGCTGAGTTTCTGGATGAACGTCAGGTCGTAATCGGCGCCGACAACGCCATGGAAGGTGCCGTCGACCACGATGGGTACCGACAGCGTCGCCAGCCATACCGACTGGCCTTGCACTTTATAGGGGATGGGGTCGAGCACGCTTTCCCTGAGCGTATCGCGCGGGCCGGTGTACCAGCCGCCCTTGGGCACACCGTTGGGGTGACGTTCCTGGCTGTCGTATTCGACCAGTGGCTGAACCGCGATATTGCCGTTGCTGCCGCGGGTCCAGTAGGGGGTAAAGCGTCCGGTGGTGCCGTTATTGCCCTCCAGGCCGGTGCGATGGATCGCATCTTCGCCATCGAGCGCGTCGGGTTCCCAGCAGGAGTAGGTGCCGTTGAAGTCGGGGTTGTCGCGCAGTACGCCGAGCAGGATCGCATTGATTTGCTCGCGCCCCAGTTCCAGCGGGCTGTCGTAGGGTATGGCCGCGGCAAAGGTGTTGGCCATGGTGCGTGCGGCATCGAGGGCGCTCTGCAGCTTGGCCTGGATGACTGTCGCCCTGGACTGCGCGAGGTTCTGCACCTCGCGCACTGTCGCGTCCTCGATCAGTGTCGAAATTTCTTGCTTGACGAAAGTGGCAGTCGCGTAGGAGGAGTAGAGACCATAGAGCACCAGCGAGGCGGAGGACAGCAGCAGGCACAGGCCGGCCGTAGAGCAAATGCGTGTTTGCAGCGAACGAAAAGCCATGGTGCAGCTACCTCGGGTGTCTTTGGAGATTGATGTTCAGTACTTCCCCGGTGGGTGGCGGTGCTGGCATGACCAGGTGACTGTCTGATCCGGGGCGCGCCAACCCACAGAGCAGCGGATTTCCGGACGCCTCCAGGTCAAAAATTGTCTCCAAGGATAACCATATGAGTCGGGGCGCTATATGCCGCTTTATGTCTGACTGGGTAGTGCTTTGGAACAAGGGCTGCCAGCCCGCAGAGGCGCCTGCTAGCGCTGTTTCGGTGCCCCCGGCCGGTGCTGGGACGAGCCGCTGATGAGGCTGTTGGGGTTATCAGGCCGTTGAAAAACTACCTGCGTTGGCAATACTGCGTTAAAAACGGCCTCGGAATGCTCATTTACAGCCAGTAAACTCCGCTTCCTCGGCCGTTTTTGCCTTGTCTTGCCTGCCTCGCCTACGTTTTTCAACGGCCTGTTATTGCTGGGTCGCGTGGCAAATGTCACAAGACGGCAACCTGACGCTGATTGAATGGCGGCTTTCCATCTGCCGCGAGCCTCTGCCAATGACCACCACCAGCGCTCTGGCGCGCCTGCTCAAACCGGTCCTGCCGCTGGCGCCGGAGATGAGCATCGCAGATGTCGCGGATCGCTTGTTGACCCCAGAACACAAGGCCTTCCTCTCCCTGCCGATCGTCGATGCGGCCGGCTATCCACTGGGGCTGGTCAGTCGCAGCGCCTTGCAGGACATCTTCATGCAGCGCTTCGGCCGCGATCTGCGTGGCCGCCATCCGGTGCACGAGGTGATGAACCCGGCGCCCTTGATCGTCAGTCTGGACACCAGTCTGGAACAGGCGGCCAAGCAGATCACCGGACAGTTGCAATACCCGATCACCGAAGACTTCATCCTGATCGATGCGCAGGGCCAGTACCGCGGCCTGGGCACCGTGCTCGATCTGCTCAAGGCCATGGAGGCGCGCATCGCCCAGCGCAATGCGGTGCTGCGCAGGGCCCTGGTCGACCTCAAGGAGTCCCAGGTGCAACTGGTGCAGTCGGAAAAGATGGCCTCGCTCGGGCAGATGGTTGCCGGCGTCGCCCACGAGCTGAACACCCCCCTGGGCTACGTGAAGAACAACGTACAGCTGTTGCGTGAGCTGAGCGCGCCGCTGTTCGAACTGGCCGAGGCCCAGGCCGCCCTGGCCGATTGCCTGGCCGACCCGGACTGCGCCGAAGCGCGCCTGGCCATGGCCCTGGACAACGCGGCCAAGGCCCGCGAGCAGGCCGCGCCGGAGCTGCTGGTCGAGGATCTCACGCAACTGTTCGACGACACCCTCTATGGCCTGCAGCAGATCGCCGAACTGGTGGTCGGGCTCAAGGACTTCGCCCGCCTGGATCGCGCCATGAGCGAGGAGGTGGATCTGAACGACTGCATTCGCAGCGCCCTGGTGATCGCCCGCAACAGCATCAAGGACAAGGCCGAGGCCATTCTGCAGCTCGGCGAATTGCCGCGCATTCCCTGCGCGCCGTCGCAGATCAATCAGGTACTGCTCAACCTGCTGACCAACGCCGCCCAGGCCATCGAGGGCTTTGGCCAGATCCGGGTGAAGACCTGGGCCGAAGACGCGGCGGTGTTCATCTCGGTACAGGACAGCGGCCGCGGCATGCAGGCGGCGGTGCTGGCGCGGATTTTCGACCCCTTCTTCACCACCAAACCGGTCGGCCAGGGTACCGGCCTGGGCCTGTCGATCAGCTTCAAGATCATCCAGGATCATGGCGGCCTGATCCGCGTGGCTTCCGAACCGGGACGCGGTACGCGCTTCCTGATCCGCCTGCCGCGCCCCCAGGCCGCCGCACTGCAACGGAGCGCCTGACATGACAGCAGCACCGATCCGCATCCTGTTCGTCGACGATGAAGAGCGCATCCTGCGCAGCCTGGCCCTGCAGTTCCGCCGCCAATACGAGGTGCTCACCGAGAGCGATCCGCGCCGCGCCCTGCAGCGCCTGCAAAGTGAGACGGTGCATATCCTGGTCAGTGACCAGCGCATGCCGCAGATGAGCGGCGCCGAACTGCTGGCCCAGGCCCGCGAGATCGCCCCGGACACCCTGCGCATCCTGCTCACCGGCTATTCCGATCTGGATGCGGCGGTGGCGGCGCTGAACAGTGGCGGTATCTTCCGCTACCTGACCAAACCCTGGGACCCGCAGGAAATGGCCTTCACCCTGCGCCAGGCTGCGGAGATCGCCGCGCGCCAGGCGCAGGCGGTGGTGTTACCGAGCGCCAGCCTGCTGGCCGCACCGCTCACTGTGCTGCTGCTCGACGAGGACCCGCAAACCCTGGCCGTGGTCGGCGATTTCTGCATGGCCGGCGGCCATCGCCTGGCGCGCGTGAGCAACCAGGCTGAGGCGCTGGGCGTGCTCAATGGGCAGTCGGTGGATCTGCTGGTCAGCGACCTGAAACTGGCCGGTGAGGAGGTCGCGCCCTTGCTGAAAACCCTGGCCCAGGCGCATCCGCGCTTGCTGACCCTGGTGGTGACGCCGTTCTGCGACACCCAGGCGCTGCTCAAGCTGATCAACGAGGCGCAGATTTTCCGCTACCTGCCCAAGCCGATCCGCCGTGGCCTGTTCGAAAAAGGCCTGCAGGCCGCCGCCGAGCAGGCCTTGCTGTGGCGTGCCCAGCCGGCACAGGTGGTCACGCGCCTGGCGCAGGTGCCGCGCGAGGAGCGCGAACGCGAGAAGGTGGGGAGCTTGATGGGCATGCTCGGACGTTTGCGCGAGCGTTTGACGGCGTAGAAGGTTGGCATAGGGTGCGCGGGGCCGCCCAGGCCGTGCGCACCAATGGCAACCGGGTGCCTGGTGCGCGCAGCGCACCCTACGAGCCGCAGAAATGGTTGAGACAGCAGGTTAACGTCTTACCTGCTTCAGCGTCTCGGCGATCAGGAAGGCCAGTTCCAGCGACTGGTCGGCGTTCATCCGCGGGTCGCAGTGGGTGTGGTAGCGGTCCGACAGGCCGTCCTCGGTGATCGGTCGGGCGCCGCCGATGCATTCGGTGACGTTCTGCCCGGTCATCTCGATATGGATGCCGCCGGCGTAGCTGCCCTCGGCCTGGTGCACGGCGAAGAACTGCTTCACTTCGGCGAGGATCTGCGCGAAGTCGCGGGTCTTGTAGCCGCTGCTGGCCTTGATGGTGTTGCCGTGCATGGGGTCGGAACTCCACAGCACCTGCCTGCCTTCACCCTGCACCTTGCGCACCAGGCGCGGCATATGGGCTTCGACCTTGTCCGCGCCCATGCGCACGATCAGGTTGAGCCGGCCCGGGTCGTTGTCCGGGTTGAGGATGTCGATCAGGCGGATCAGTTCGTCCGGGTCCATGCTCGGGCCGACCTTGACCCCGATCGGGTTGCCGACGCCGCGCAGGAATTCGACATGGGCGCCATCCAGCTGGCGGGTGCGGTCGCCGATCCAGAGCATGTGCGCCGAGCAGGCGTAGTCGCCGCCGGTGAGGCTGTCGCGACGGACGAAGGCTTCTTCGTAGTTGAGCAGCAGCGCTTCATGGGCGGTGAAAAAGCTGGTTTCGCGCAGTTGCGGCGAAGCGTCCATGCCGCAGGCGCGCATGAACGCCAGGGTCTCGTCGATGCGGTCGGCCAGGTGGCTGTACTTCTCGGCCAGGGCCGAGTTGGCGATGAAGTCGAGGTTCCACTGGTGCACCTGGTGCAGGTCGGCGAAGCCGCCCTGGGCGAAGGCGCGCAGCAGGTTCAGCGAAGCGGTGGACTGGTGGTAGGCCTGCAGCAGGCGCTCCGGGTCCGGTACCCGGCTCGTGGCGTCGAAACCTATGCCGTTGACGATATCGCCGCGATAGGCCGGCAGGGTGACCCCGCCGATGGTCTCGTCATTGGCCGAGCGCGGTTTGGCGAACTGGCCGGCCATGCGCCCGACTTTCACCACCGGACAGCCGGCGGCGAAGGTCATGACGATGGCCATCTGCAGCAGCACCTTGAAGGTGTCGCGGATCTTCGCCGCGCTGAATTCGGCAAAGCTCTCGGCGCAGTCGCCGCCCTGCAGCAGGAAGGCACGGCCCTGGGTCACCTCGCTGAACTGGCGGCGCAGCTCGCGGGTTTCGCCGGCAAATACCAGCGGCGGGTAACCGGCCAGGATCTGCTCGACCTTGGCCAGGTGGGCGGCGTCGGGGTAGTGCGGTTGCTGCTGGATCGGCTTGCTTCTCCAGCTTTCGGGACTCCAGGCTTGCGACATGATGATTCTCGGCTTCAGGCGGTTTATTAGGCAGACAGGCATGGTAACCGATCAGCCTGCGCCTTCAAGCCGATAGCCGTGATAGAGGCGCTGCATGACGACAGCGAAGAGGGCCAGGACCTGCCTCAGGCACTGGCCAACTGCGCCGCGATGAATTATCGCGTGACCCGGTGTGGCTGCTTCACTGACAATTGTTATCTTTACCCTGGTGCGACTGGTCGGGGCTGTCAGGCTGGAGAGCGATGCATGCCAGGTTTACCCCCGGTGGAAGATATGAAAGAAGAGGTCCTGCTCGCCGAAGTGCAGGACGCGTTCGGCGTGATCCGGGTGATCGAGATCGGCGAGTACCGCTTTCTCGAATTCGGCGACTCGATCGAGCAGAGCTGCGTGTTCACCGCCGACCCGAGCTGGCTGGAGTACGACTACACCCGCGCCATGCTGCTCGGTGCTCTGTGTCATGTCGCGCCGGAGAGCGCGCTGTTTCTCGGCCTGGGTGCCGGCAACCTGACCCAGGCCTGCCTCAGGTTCCTGGCGTTGGACGATGTCGAAACCATCGAGCTGCGCCCCGAGGTGCCGCGCCTGGCCATGCAGTACCTCGGTCTGGAGGACGACCCGCGCCTGACCATCCGCATCGGCGATGCCCTCGAGCTGCTGGAAACCGCGGAAAGCGCCGACCTGATCTTCGTCGACCTCTACACCGACCATGGTCCCGGCGTCGGCCACCTGGCCTGGCGTTTCCTGGAGAACTGCCAGAAGCAGCTCAACCCGGGTGGCTGGCTGATCATCAACCAGTGGGCCGGCAACGACGGCAAGCCGCTCGGTGCGCCGCTGCTGCGCGGGCTCTACCATCGGCATTACTGGGAGTGTCCGGTGAAAGAGGGCAATGTCATTCTGCTGGTGCCGGCCGATCTCGAGCAGCAGCTCGAGCTGGGCGATCTGCAGGCCAGGGCGGCAGCCCTGGCGCCGCAGCTGGGCTACTCCCTACAGCCGCTGATCGAGGCGCTGCGCCCGGCCAGTTGACTGTACTCAGCGGCCCTTGAAGTCGCCGGGGCGGCGTTCGAGCATGGCGCGCACGCCTTCCCGGGCGTCTTCGCTGGCCAGCAGGCGGGCCAGGGTCGGGTGCAGATTGGCCGTCGCCGCGGCTTCGCCTTCGCCCACGGCCTGGCGCGCCGAGGCCAGGGTGGCCCGCACGCCGAGCGGTGCCTGGGCGGCGATCCGTTCGGCCAGTTTGAGCGCACGGGGCAGCAGCTCTTCGCTGGCCAGTACTTCCTGCACCAGGCCCAGACGGTAGGCTTCATGGGCGTCGAACTCATCGCCGGTGAGCAGCCAGCGCATGGCATTGCCCCAGCCGGCGCTCTGGTGCATGCGCAGGGTGGCGCCGCCGAACGGAAAGATACCGCGCTGCACTTCCATCTGGGCGAAGCGGGTGTTGCTGGCGCACAGGTTGATGTCCGAGGCGAGCATCAGTTCGATGCCAAGGGTGAAGCAATAACCCTGGGCCGCCACTATCACCGGCTTGCTCACCCGTGGGCCGCCGAACACCCCCAGGGGGTCGCAGCCACCGGCGGGGACCTGCCAGCCGGCGGCAAAGCTGGCGGACACACTGGCCAGGTCCAGCCCGGCGGTGAAGTGCTCGCCATGGGCGAATACCAGGGCCACGCGCGCCTCGCCGTCGCGCTCGAATTCGCCATAGGCCAGGCACAGGTCATTGAGCATGTCCAGGTCGACGGCATTGCGCTTGGCCGGTCGATCCAGGCCGATCAGCATGATCCGGCCGCGTTGTTCGCGGCTGACGCGACCGCTGGTGCTTTGAGTCATGGCAGAAATCCTTGCACGGAGAATGTCGTGCAACAGGGTATAGCAGGGCAGTTGCAAAGCGCACATGACGGGGCGTATTGGCGGCGGCCAAACGCCTATTAATGCGGCGCCGGGATCTCGTTGGCCGGTATAGGATCCTGCGTCCCGAGCGGCGAATGACCTGCGGCGGGCGACCGTTTGGCGGTGCAGTTGTTTTAATTGTGGGAAAACCAGCACAACTGCCAGCTTTTCCGGTATAGTGCGCGCCGGTCAATTCATGGCCACGTTCAGGTTACACAACTCGCCCGGAGGTCACCTCCGGCAGTCAGTCTGCGTAGCGGACTATCCTTGACGATTCATTTACAACCACGTTTTCGCAAATCCCCGCCGACACGGCTGCCAGGGTGACTCTCAGAGTCTTACACGGCATGCGCAGCTTTGGAGCATGGGTCTTTGCGGATGCACTAGAGGCAGACCCATGACCCAAGTACTCGGCGGCTTCGCCGCACTCGATCTTCATCCCAATATCCTCGCCGCAGTGATCGCGACTGGCTACGAAGAGCCTTCGGCAATTCAGCTGCAGTCCATCCCGGTGATTCTCGCCGGCCACGACATGATCGGTCAGGCGCAGACCGGCACCGGTAAAACCGCTGCCTTCGCCCTGCCGATCCTCAGTCGCATCGATCCGGCCAAGCGCCAGCCGCAGGCGCTGATTCTCGCACCGACCCGCGAGCTGGCCCTGCAGGTCGCGACCGCCTTCGAAACCTACGCCAAGCAAATGCCCGGCGTGAACGTGATCGCCGTTTACGGCGGTGCGCCCATGGGCCCGCAACTGAAAGCCATCCGCAATGGTGCGCAGATTGTGGTCGCCACCCCGGGTCGTCTGGTCGATCACCTGCGTCGCGACGAGAAGGTATTGTCCACCGTCCAGCACCTGGTGCTCGATGAGGCGGACGAAATGCTCAAGCTGGGCTTCATGGATGACCTGGAAGTGATCTTCAAGGCCATGCCGGAAACCCGCCAGACCGTATTGTTCTCGGCCACCTTGCCGCATTCGATCCGCGCCATCGCCGAAAAGCACCTGCGTGAGCCGAAGCACGTCAAGATCGAAACCAAAACCCAGACCGTGACCGCCATCGAACAGGCGCACTTGCTGGTCCACGCCGACCAGAAGCACGCCGCGGTATTGCGTCTGCTGGAAGTCGAGGAGTTCGATGCGCTGATCGCCTTCGTGCGTACCAAGCAAGCCACTCTGGATCTGGCCGCCGTGCTCGAGGCGCGGGGTTACAAGGCCGCCGCCCTGAACGGCGACATCGCCCAGAACCAGCGCGAGCGGGTGATCGACTCGCTCAAGGATGGCCGCCTGGACATCGTCGTCGCCACCGACGTCGCCGCCCGTGGTCTGGACGTGCCGCGCATCACCCACGTGATGAACGTCGACATGCCCTACGATCCGGAATCCTACGTGCACCGTATCGGTCGTACCGGTCGTGCCGGGCGTACCGGTCGTGCGCTGTTGCTGGTGACCCCGCGCGAGCGTCGCATGCTGCAGGTGATCGAGCGGGTTACCGGGCAGAAAGTCAGCGAAGTACGCCTGCCTGACGCCCAGCAAGTGCTGGACGCGCGGATCAAGAAGCTGACCTCGAGTCTGGCACCGCTGGTAGCCGACGCCGAAGCCAGCCATGGCGAACTGCTCGACCGTCTGACCGCGCAAATCGGCTGCAGCCCGCGTGCCCTGGCCGCCGCGCTGCTGCGCAAGGCCACCAACGGTCAGGCCCTGACCCTGGCCGAAGTCGAGCGCGAGCAGCCGCTGGTGCCGAGCAGTGCGCCGCGTGAGCGCAGCGAGCGTTCGGACCGTGGCGACAGCCGTGAGCGTCGTGCGCCGGTGCCGTTGGCCGAAGGTCGTGCCCGTTGCCGTACCGCGCTGGGTGCGCGTGACGGTATTGCGGCGAAGAACCTGCTGGGCGCGATCCTCAATGAGGGCGGCCTGGTCCGTGAAGCCATCGGCCGCATCCAGGTGCGCGAGAGCTTCAGCCTGGTCGAGCTGCCGGAAGACGGTCTGGAGCGTTTGCTCAGCAAGCTGAAAGACACCCGCGTCGGCGGCAAGCCGCTCAAGCTGCGTCGTTATCGCGAAGATTGATTCGCGTTAAGCGTTAAACAAGAAGCCCCGCATTGGTGAGATGCGGGGCTTTTTTGTTGCTTATAGGTTGTCGCTCGATTGCAGGGTTGCGATTCAGCTGAAGCTGTAGATATCCATGCCCAATGCGCCGAGGGTGAAGCCGCTGTGCTCGACTCTGAAGCGGCCACCGGCGCCACGGGCGAAGAACAGCGGCAGGAGATGTTCGTCGCTGGGGTGGTTGCGTGCGGCTGCCGGAGCCCGCTGGCGATAGTCGTGCAGGGCCGCCTCGTCGTCCTCGGCGAGCTTGGCGACCATCCAGTCGCGGAAGTCCTGTGCCCAGGGCTCGATCACCTCGGGGCCGGCGTGCCAGTCGAGTTCGCCGAGGTTGTGGGTGATGCTGCCGGAGCCGATCAGCAGCACGCCCTGCTGGCGCAGGCCGGCCAGGGCGCGACCGATGCGGGTCTGTAATTCAGGACCCTGGCGGCTGGGTAGCGAGAGCTGCACGAGCGGGATGTCGGCGGCCGGGTACATCAGCGACAACGGTACCCAGGCGCCGTGATCGAAGGGGCGTGTGGGGTCGAGCTGGGCGGGGAAGCCGGCAGCACCGAGCAGTTGCACGATATCCGCGGCGAACTGCGGATGGCCGGGCGCCGGGTATTGCAGCTGATACAGCTGCGGGGGGAAGCCGCCAAAGTCATGCCAGGTTTCCGGTTGGGCGGCGCTGGTGACGCGCAACGTGGTGCTTTCCCAGTGGGCGGAGACTACCAGGATGGCCCTTGGTCTGGGCCGCGCCGCGGCCAGGCGGGCCAGGGCCGGACCGCTGGCGCCGGGCTCCAGGGCGAGCATGGGCGAGCCGTGGGAGATAAAGAGTGAAGGCAGCATGGGCTAGGTTCCTGCAGTAGGATGCTGCTATCTTCGCGGCTGGTATTATCGAATTCCAGTATAAATTCTTGAGCTATTTGATCGGATTTCTTGGGGGTAAGAGTGGACGAGGCATTCTGGCAGGCGCGCTGGGCACGCGATCAGATCGGTTTTCATCTGGATCGGGTCAACCCTTATTTGCAGCGCCACTGCTCGGCGCTAGAGCTGCAGCCGGGCGCGCGGGTGCTGGTGCCGCTGTGCGGCAAGAGTCTGGATCTGGCCTGGCTGGCGGGGCAGGGCTATCGGGTGCTGGGCGTCGAGCTGGCGCAGAAGGCGGTCGAGGAATTCTTCGCGGAACATGGCCTGAACGCCGAGATCAGCCAGGAGGGCGCGTTCAAGGTCTATCGCGCCGGCGCGCTGGAACTCTGGTGCGGAGATTTCTTTGCCCTGACGGCAGAGCAGCTCGGCGATTGCCAGGGCCTCTACGATAGAGCGGCATTGATCGCCTTGCCGGCCGCGATGCGCAAGCGTTATGTGGCCCATCTGCAGGCCATTCTGCCAGCGGGCTGCCGGGGCCTGCTAATTACCCTCGACTATGCGCAGGCGCAGATGGACGGCCCGCCCTTCGCCGTGAGCGATGCCGAAGTGCATGAGTTGTTCGGCGCGCTCTGGCAGATCGAGACGCTGGAGCGGCTGGATGTGCTGCAGGGCAACTGGAAATTCATCAAGCACAACCTGCAAGCGCTGGATGAGGTGGTGTATCGGCTGGTCAGGCGCTGAGGCGGGCGCGGGCTGAGTGTGGTCGCGGCTGCAATAATGCAATGAAAAAGGGCGACCCGAGGGCCGCCCTTTTTCATGGTTGCTGGTTTAGCGCAGCTGGCGCAGGGCTTCGATACGGTCTTCCAGCGGCGGGTGGGTCATCAGCAGGCCGGCGAGGCCGTGCTTCAGGCCGCCGTTGATGCCGAAGGCGGTGAGGCTGTCGGGCATGTTCACCGGCACCCCCTGTTCGGCGCGCAGGCGCTGCAGGGCGGCGATCATGGCGCCGGTGCCGGCCAGGCGCGCGCCGGCTTCGTCGGCCTTGAACTCGCGTTTGCGCGAGAACCACATGACGATGATGCTGGCCAGGATGCCCAGTACCAGCTCGGCGAAGATGGTCGCGACGAAGTAACCGATGCCATGGCTGCCTTCGTTTTTCAGGATGGCCTTGTCGACGAAGTTGCCGAAGATCCGCGCAAAGAACATCACGAAGGTGTTCACCACGCCCTGGATCAGCGCCAGGGTAACCATGTCGCCGTTGGCCACGTGGCCGATTTCGTGGGCCAGGACGGCTTTCACCTCGTCCGGCGAGAAGCGCTCCAGCAAGCCCTGGCTAACGGCCACCAGGGCATCGTTCTTGTTCCAGCCGGTGGCGAAGGCATTGGATTCGTAGGCGGGAAAAATCCCCACTTCCGGCATCTTGATACCGGCGTTGCGCGACAGCTCTTCGACGGTCTGCAGCAGCCACTGCTCGTGGCGGGTGCGTGGCTGGGTGATGATCTCGGTGCCGGTACTCATCTTCGCCATCCACTTGGACAGCAGCAGCGAAATCAGCGAGCCGGCAAAGCCGAATACCGCGCAGAAGATCAGCAGGCTGCTGTAGTTCTGGCCGGTATAGCGGTCTACCCCCAGTAGCTTGAGAGTGATACTGGCGATGATCAACACCGCCAGGTTGGTAGCCAGGAACAGCAAAATGCGCATCATGGTGTGAAACGACTCCTCACGGGATAAGACTTGCTTTATATGCCGGCTATATAAGGGCGCGCCCCCCGGCTCTTCAACCGGGGGACTATTTCAAACTGTGTCGCCTGTGACGCTCAGGCTGCTTTCGAAGAGTAAACGGGTGAGGCGGGCGAGGCGTTCGCCGTGGGTTTGGCTCAGCGCTTCGCGCAGTTGAAAGGCCAGGGTGGCGTGCACCCGGCGCACGCTGGGGGGCAGCGTTGCGCCTTCGCGCAGGGCATGGGGCACGCTGCGGCTCAGGCGCAGAAAGCCTTTTTCGCTGAGCACCGCCTGATCCAGGGCGTCGTAGGCGATGGTCGAGTCGAAGCGCAGGTAGCCTTCCTCGGCCAGCCACAGCAGTGCGCCCAGGCAGCTTTCATGGCGTTTGCTCGGTAGACCGAATTCATCCGGTTCCTCGCGGCCGATCAGGTCTTCGACATAGAGCGCCATCTTGCGCGGGAAAACCTGATAGAGCTGCAGCATGCCAGCTGCCGCATCCTTGTAGAAATCGTCGATTTGTAGGTCCATGGGCTTACTGGCTGTAGCCCTTGAGGAAGCTGCCGATCCGCCCGATGGCCTGTTCCAGATCGTCGACCCGCGGCAGGGTGACCACCCGGAAGTGATCCGGCCAGGGCCAGTTGAAGGCCGTGCCCTGGACGATCAGCAGCTTCTCGGAGAGCAGCAGGTCGAGGACGAATTTCTCGTCGTTGTGGATCGGGCAGACCTTGGGGTCGATTTTCGGGAAGGCATAGAGCGCGCCCATCGGCTTGACGCAGCTGACCCCGGGAATGTCGTTGAGCAGCTCCCAGGTGCGGTTGCGCTGCTCCAGCAGGCGGCCGTTGGGCAGCACCAGGTCGTTGATGCTCTGGTAGCCGCCCAGCGCGGTCTGGATCGCGTGCTGGCTCGGCACGTTGGCGCACAGGCGCATGTTGGCGAGGATGTCGATGCCCTCGATATAGCTCTGCGCGCGGTGTTTCGGCCCGGAGATGGCCACCCAGCCGGAACGGAAACCGGCCACCCGGTAGGACTTGGACAGGCCGTTGAAGGTCAGGCAGAGCACGTCCGGCGCCAGGGAGGCGGTGGCGATGTGCTGGGCCTCGTCGTAGAGGATTTTGTCGTAGATCTCGTCGGAGAACAGCACCAGGTTGTGCTGACGCGCCAGTTCTACGATGTCTTCCAGCACTTCTTTGGAGTAGACCGCGCCGGTCGGGTTGTTCGGGTTGATCAGCACCAGCGCCTTGGTGTTGGGGGTGATCTTGGCGCGCATGTCGGCCACGTCGGGGAACCAGCCGGCCTGTTCGTCGCACAGGTAATGCACCGGCTTGCCGCCGGACAGGGCCACGGCGGCGGTCCATAGCGGGTAATCGGGGGCCGGGATCAGCACCTCGTCGCCGTTGTTGAGCAGCGCCTGCATGGCCATGACGATCAGCTCGGACACGCCGTTGCCCAGGTAGATGTCCTCGATGCCGACGCCTTCCACCTGCTTCTGCTGGTAGTACTGCATCACCGCCTTGCGTGCACTGAACAGCCCCTTGGAGTCGCTGTAGCCCTGGGCGGTCGGCAGGTTGCGGATCACGTCCTGAAGGATTTCTTCCGGGGCTTCGAAACCGAACGACGCCGGGTTGCCGATGTTCAGCTTGAGGATGCGATGACCTTCCTCTTCCAGGCGCTTGGCGTGCTTGAGCACGGGCCCGCGAATGTCGTAGCAGACATTGGCCAGCTTGTTCGATTTGCTGAACTGCATGTAAGTGATCCCGAGTGGAGAAACGTCGTTGAATTACCGTGTAAAAGACTCGATCAGGCGAGCCTTGGCAGCGTGTAACGCGGCTGCCAGACTGAGGTCGAATGATACGTTGCAGCCCGACCTTGGCAAAGGTACTGGTCGGGCTTTTTTCACAGCCTTTCAGTTACGGAGACCTGCCTGTGGACAAGCTCGAGAAACCCCTGGAAGCCTGGCGCGAAGAACTGTCGGAGACCCAGTTCCATGTCTGCCGGCTGGGTGGCACGGAGCGCGCCTTTTCCGGCGAATACCATGACAGCAAGACGCCGGGCATCTATCACTGTGCCTGTTGCGGTACGGCACTGTTCGACTCGCACGCCAAGTTCGACTCCGGCAGCGGCTGGCCCAGCTACTTCCAGCCGCTGAGCAAGGACGCGATTACCAGCCTGGATGACTTCAGCCACGGCATGCACCGCATCGAGGTGAAATGTGGTAAATGCGATGCCCACCTGGGCCACGTCTTTCCCGACGGGCCGGCGCCGACCGGTTTGCGCTACTGCATCAATTCGGTGGCGCTGAAGCTGGTGCCCCGCGAGGCATGACGCCGGTTGCTAGCCTGTCGTGGATCGGCGAACTTAGATACCGTCTCGTCTCTCATCGGGCAAGACGGTATCTGCGATAGTGCTGTGGCTCGTTATAGGCGGGTCTTATTTTGCGGTAACTAAATTGCGTGCAATCTAATTGCTCGCTATGGTGTTTGCACTTTCCCCCGAGCACAGGCGTGATCCCCCATGAGCAACGAACTGTTCGATATTCCCGTCACCACTATCAAGGGCGAGCAGAAAACCCTGGCCGATTTCGCTGGCAAGGCCGTGCTGGTGGTCAATACCGCCAGTAAATGTGGCTTCACCCCGCAGTACAAGGGCCTGGAAAACCTCTGGCAGCAGTACAAGGACAAGGGGCTGATGGTGTTGGGTTTTCCCTGCAACCAGTTCGGCAAGCAGGAGCCGGGCAATGAGGGGGCGATTTCCGAGTTTTGCGAGCTGAACTTCGGTGTCAGCTTTCCCTTGTTCAAGAAGGTCGATGTCAATGGCAGCGATGCCCACCCCTTGTTCGTCCAACTGAAGAAGAAGGCTCCGGGCCTGCTCGGCAGCCAGGGCGTGAAATGGAACTTCACCAAGTTTCTGGTCAGTGCCGATGGCAAGCAGGTCAAGCGTTTTGCGCCGGCCACCAAGCCGGAAGATCTGACTGCCGAGATCGAAGCCCTGCTCAAATGAAGCCCTTCGAGCACGAAGACGCCCTGCAGCTGGATAACCAGCTGTGCTTCAAGCTCTATGCGGCTTCGCGGGCGGTGATCCGTGCCTACAAGCCGATGCTCGATCAGTTGAACCTTACCTACCCGCAATACCTGGCGATGCTGGTGCTCTGGGAATGGCAGTTGGTCCCGCCGCCACAGCCGACGGTCAAGGCCTTGGGCGAGCGTTTGCTGCTCGATTCGGGCACCCTGACGCCGTTGCTCAAGAGGTTGCAGCAGCTTGGTTTATTGCTGCGCCAGCGCTCGGCTGAGGACGAACGCGAGGTGCACCTGGCGTTGACCGAGGCGGGCCGCGCCTTGCGTCAACGGGTACTGCCGTTGCGCCGGCAGTTGCTGTGCGAGCAGGGTGTCGAGGTGGATGAACTGGCCGAGTTGCGCAGTCGTGTTGGCCAGTTGCTCGATCGCTTCATGGCGTCGCGCTAGGAGCTCTCGACGCCGGCAACCAGCGCTCGAGCAGGGCATCCAGCTCTTCGCGGCGGAAAGGTTTGGCCAGGTAGTCGTTCATGCCGGCGGCGCGACAGCGCTCGCGTTCATCGGGCAGGGCATTGGCGGTCAGGGCGATGATCGGCAGTTCGGGATGGTGCCCGCCCTGGCGAATTCTGCGACTGGCCTCATAGCCATCCATGATCGGCATGTTGCAGTCCATCAGGATCAAGTCGATGTCGTGCTGGGCCAGTTGGCTCAGGGCTTCGGCGCCATGGTTGGCCAGCACGACTTCGCAGCCGAGTTTACCCAGCATGCCCTTTGCCACCAGTTGGTTGACCGGATTGTCCTCCACCAGCAGCACCCGTGCCCGGTGTCCGCTCTGTTGCTCGACGAGGCTTGGCGCAGGCGCGCTTTCCATCTGCTGGCGGAGGCTGCGGCGCAATGCCTGGAGCAGGGTTTGCCGCGACAGCGGCCGGGCGATCTGCTCGAACGGCGCCAGGGCGTGCACCTGTTCGCTGGGCAGGAAGCTGCCGTAGGCGGTAACCAGCAGGATCGCTATCTGGCACGTCGGGCGCATGCCCGGCAGGCATTCGGGGCAGTCGCTGATCAACAGGTCGGCTGCGACCTCGTCCAGGTTGCTGTCGGGATCCAGGCGTCGATACTCCAGCCCCCATGCCGGCAGCAGCTTGCCAAGCAGTTCGTTGAGGCCTGAACTGGCCGAGCTGAGGGCCACGACCCGCCCGGTCAATGCCGGCAAGGCGGGCGCGGGGAGGTGACTGGGCAGTGGCAGTTCCGCGCAGAACCGGCTGCCGAAGCCCTCTTTGGACTCCAGTTCGAGTCGGCCCTGCATGGCTTCGCACAGGCGGCGGGTGAGTGCCAGGCCCAGGCCGGTGCCGCCGAACTGGCGGGTAATGCCGACCCCCGCCTGGGCGAAGGGCTGATAGATGCGCGCGCGTGCCTCTTCGGCGATGCCGATGCCGGTGTCCCGCACCGTGATCCGTATGCCGGTCTGGGTGCTGTCGACGTGCAGATCCACGCGGCCGGAACGGGTGAATTTCAGGGCGTTCGACAACAGGTTGCTGATGATCTGGCGCACCCGTGTCGGGTCGCCGAGCACTTGTGCGGGCAGTCGGGGGTCGATCAGGCAGGTCAGTTCGACGCTCGGCAAGGCGTTCTGCGACAGCAAGCTGGCGGTGTCTTCGGCCAGCGTGCCGAGGTCGAAGGGCAGGCTTTCCAGCTCGAGTTGACCGGCTTCGAATTTTGACAGGTCGAGGATGTCATTGAGCAGTTCGACCAACACCTTGCCGGAGCCGTGGGCGATCGATAGCTGCTGGCGTTGTTCGTTGTTCAGTGGGCCGTCGAGAGACAGTGCGAGCATGCCGAGCAGGCCGTTGAGCGGGGTGCGGATCTCGTGGCTCATGTTGGCGAGAAACGCCGAGCGGGCCTGAGCCATGTCCAACGCGGTGCGTCTTGCCTGTTCCAGTTCCTGATTGGACTCGAGCAGGCGTGCGTTGGCGGCCTCCAGCTCGGCAGTGCGGGCAGAGACGATATTCTCCAGTTCGCTCAGGTATTGAGTGAGGCGATCTTCTGCGTCGCGGCGCTGTTCGATCTCCATGGCGATGCTGGACAGTTGCTGGTTGGTGGCGTCGACCAGAATGCCGATTTCGTCGCGCTCGTGGCCGCGCGGGCAGGGCAGGCGGTTGCGGTTGGGCGCGTGCAGGTCGCGACCGCTGAGTGCGCGGATCACCTCGATCAGCGGCTTGGTCAGCATGAAATAGAACAGCACCAGCAGGATCAGCGAGAGCAACAGGCTGCGGGCGAAGCCGGTCAGCAAGGTGAGCATGGCGCGCCGCAGGAAGTGACTGCCGAACGCATAGGTGTCGACCTCCAGGCGCAGCAGGCCGAGGGCCTCCTCGGGCGCGTGGCTGACGAACAGGGGGGTTTCAAACTGGCGCCGTTCGCCGAACAGGAAATCGCTGAACAGCCGGTAGCGGTTGGTGCTGGGCGGGCGGCTGACCCTGGCCAGGGTCATGTCGCTGTTGTCTATGATCTCGGCGCGAATCACCGCCGGTGAGCGCAACAGGCCCAGCACCAGTTCCTGGGCCAATTCGGCGTCGATATTGTAGGCGATGCGTGCGGCGGGATTGTGGCTGATCTCCATCAGTGCGCTAATCTCGCGGTTGATGGAGGCATTCTCGCTGGCATAATCGATGCCCACTTGAATCAAGCTGAGCGCAGTGCCGAGGATAAACGCCACCAGTACGGTCAAACTGGCCTGTTTGAACGACAGGCGTTGGGTGAGCGATATATCCATGGATGGCAATAATCTCGGGTCCGTGCGCTTGCCAAGCATAGCCCATCCGTTCTGCCTTTCGGCAGGAGCAGTTGGCACTCAGGCTGTAACATCGAGGCGTACACCAAGGAGTGAATCGTGGATTCCCGTTTGAATGCTTTTCTGCAACGCGCCGAGAGCGTGCTGGCGCGACTCGAACCGCTATTGCCGGCCCAGCGTGGCGCTATCGACTGGCAGCACAGCCTGGCCGCGCGCTGGCACCGTGAGGGGCGCAGCGGTTACTTGCAGCCGTTGAGCATCGACCTCGATCTGAGTCTGAGCGACCTGATCGGTGTCGACGCTCAGCGTGAGCAGTTGGCGCGCAACACCCGGCAATTCATCCAGGGGCTGCCGGCCAACCATGCTTTGCTTTGGGGCGCGCGTGGCACGGGAAAATCATCGCTGGTGCGCGCGTTATTGGCCGAGCATGCCGCCGCCGGGCTGCGCCTGATCGAGATCGAGCGCGATCATCTGGCGGACCTGCCGCGAGTGGTCGAGCAGCTGAGTCGGTTGCCGCAGCGCTTCGTGCTGTTTTGCGACGACCTGTCCTTCGAGGCCGGCGAGGGTGATTACCGGGTGCTGAAAAGCGTGCTGGATGGCTCGCTGGAGCGCTCGCCGGACAATGTGCTGCTCTACGCCACGTCCAATCGTCGCCATCTGTTGCCGGAGAAGCACAGCGACAACCAGGCCTCGCAGATGGTCGACGGCGAACTGCACCCCAGCGAGGCGGTGGAGGACAAAATCGCGCTGTCTGACCGTTTCGGCTTGTGGCTGTCCTTTTACCCATTCACCCAGGATCATTTCCTCGCTGTGGTGCGGCATTGGATCGAGGTGCAGGCGGCGCAGGCCGGCTTGAGCTGGCAGTGGAGCGAGGCGCTGGAAAAGGCAGCGATTCGCTGGGCCCTGGGTCGCGGTAATCGCAATGGTCGCTGTGCCTATCAATTCGCCCGGCACTGGGTTGGGTTACAACTCCTGGAAAGCCAGTCATGATCGACCTTACGCAGGCTGACTCCGAGTCCGCAGGCTATTCGCTGCTGGCCGCGCAACTGCAGGCACTCTTGGCGCATGAGCGGGATTTCGTTGCCAACGCCGCACAGTTCTGCGCCTTGCTGTACCAGGAGCTGGTCGACCTCAATTGGACGGGCTTCTACCTGCTGCGCGGTGACGAACTGGTACTGGGACCATTCCAGGGGCGGGTGGCCTGTGTGCGGATACCTCTGGGCCGCGGCGTGTGCGGGGTGGCGGCAGCCACTCGGCAAACGCAACGGGTGGAGGATGTGCACAGCTTTGCCGGGCATATCGCTTGCGACAGCGCCTCGCGCAGCGAGCTGGTGGTGCCGTTGCTGAAGGCTGGGAGGCTGATCGGCGTGCTGGATCTGGACAGTCCGCAGTTGGCCCGCTTTACTGCAGCGGACCAGGCCGGGATCGAGCGCCTGGTCGAGATTTTCTTGCAGCTCAGCGATTGTTGACGCTGCGGGAAGAGAGCCGGGCTGGCGCTCCTTTTGGCTCAGGTTTTGCTGGCCATCTTGGCCAGTACCTTTTGCTCGCCGGCCAATAGCGCCTGCACCGAGGGGCGCGCTTTCACGCGCCGATGGAGTGCGGCCAGGTTCGGCCAGCGCTGGGCATCCAGGTGCTCATCGCCATGTTCCATGTTGATTAACTGGCAGGCAAATGCCAGGTCGGCCAGGGTCAGGCTGTCTCCGACGAAGTACTCGGCGCTGCCCAGTGTCTGCTCCAGGTAGTCGAAGTGCGCCGGCAGCTTTTCCGTCAGAGCGCGCTGCACTGCTGCCTCATCGCAGGGCTGGCCCATGGACTGTTTCAGAACGCGGTTGCGGAATACGCCGAAGGTACAGAGTGGCCCCAGCTCGTAGTCGCTGTATTTCTCCAGCCAGCGCACACGGGCGCGCTGCTCGGCATTGCGGCCCAGCAGGGCTGTGCGTTCCGGGTAGTTGTCTTCGAGGTACTGGCAGATCACGCTGGAGTCGGCCAGGCTGAAATCGCCGTCCTGCAGTGCCGGGATACGGCCCAGCGGGTTGAGTTCGCGATACCAGGCGGGCTGGCCGAAGGGCAGAATGATTTCCAGGCTGTACTCGAGGTCTTTCTCCGCCAGGCACAGGCGTACTTTGCGTACGAAGGGCGAGAGCGGCGCGCCATAGACTGTCAGGCTCATCGAATGTCCTTGTCTGCTGTGGGTAAGGGGGGG
This sequence comes from Pseudomonas borbori, assembly GCF_900115555.1. Taxonomy (GTDB): domain Bacteria; phylum Pseudomonadota; class Gammaproteobacteria; order Pseudomonadales; family Pseudomonadaceae; genus Aquipseudomonas; species Aquipseudomonas borbori. The sequence goes on along the minus strand of NZ_FOWX01000002.1, from coordinate 96,479 downwards.
CGGTCGGGCTCAGTCGTAAATATTCTTCTTCTTCCAGTCTTCTTCGCTTTCCAGGCTTTTCAGGCCCGCGGTCAGCTCACTGGCATCGTCGGCTGCAGGCTTGCCCATGTCCACCACCATGGCATTGGCGCGGGCGAGTTGGGCTTCGAATTTCTGCAGCGGTGCTTGGTAGCGCGCGTTGTCGGTTTGCTTGCGCAGGTACTGCACGCCGCGCTCGAACGCCAGGCGCGCCTGACCGGGTTGGTTCTGTTGCAGAGCCTGATGGCCGAGGTTGCCGAATAGCTCGATATGCAGTTGCACCAGCATGTGGCGAATTTCATTGACCCAGTGCTTGGCTTCATTGGCAGGCAGGATGCCATCCTGGGTGCAGCGGGTGATTTGTCCGTGCAGGTTTTCCAGTTGAAAGCGAACTTCCTTGGCTTTGACTTCGCTGACGATCTGCTGCAGCGGATTCTGTACCGGGATCGCCTCGCCCTGGGCAATCAGCTGGTGCAGTGCTTCCAGTTGCGCTTTGCTGTCAGCATTGCTTGGCTGCAATTGCACCAGACGCTGGGCGAAATGCATCTGCAGGCGGCTGAGCATGAGTTTCAGCTGGGGCGTCATCAGCTGTCCGGGCAGGGACTCGGATACAGTGGCGCAACGGCGGATACGCTCATTGAGCTCGGTCCTGAGGCGGGCTTTTTCCAGCTTGTTGTTCTCGACCATGTGATTGACCAAGGCAATGGCGATCAACAGGGCGATGCCGCCGACAATCAGCAGGGTAATGACCAGTGGGGACATCGGTACCGCCTCGCGAATGCTGGTTTGCGTTGGAGTGTAGTGCCTTAGCCGCAGGGCTGATAGAGCAGCCTTATAATCTGGATTGAAGTCATTGATTTTAAAAAAAATTTACAGAGAGGTTGACGACCGTGCAGAGGATCCATAGAATGCGCGCCACTTCCAGCGCAATGCATTGTTGCAGTGAGCAGGAAGCCGGAAGTGTATTGCAGGTTCCGGGTTGCGTCCCCTTCGTCTAGTGGCCTAGGACACCGCCCTTTCACGGCGGTAACAGGGGTTCGAGTCCCCTAGGGGACGCCATTATTGTTGTGGCTGTCTGTTGTATTTGCGGGAATAGCTCAGTTGGTAGAGCACGACCTTGCCAAGGTCGGGGTCGCGAGTTCGAGTCTCGTTTCCCGCTCCAGATTTTCCGGCAGTGCTTGTAGAGCGCTGCCCGGGTCAGCCGGTAATCAGTCGGCTGAAGCAGTAAGTTCCAGGTCCCCTTCGTCTAGTGGCCTAGGACACCGCCCTTTCACGGCGGTAACAGGGGTTCGAGTCCCCTAGGGGACGCCATTTTTGTTGTAGCTGTCTGTTGTATCTGCGGGAATAGCTCAGTTGGTAGAGCACGACCTTGCCAAGGTCGGGGTCGCGAGTTCGAGTCTCGTTTCCCGCTCCAAATTTCAAGGTAAAGCAACGAAAACGCCGTTCATTGAGCGGCGTTTTCGTATCTGCTTGATTTTCCCACTCAAGAAAAAGCCCGCCGGTGATGCCGTGCGGGCTTTTTCGTTTAACTGCTGCGCTCCTAGTGCTTGCTGCCTTGCGCGGGCATGGTCAGCAACTGCTTTTCCTGGATCCAGTCGAACGGCTCGTCGTTTTCCAGGGCATGGAAGCGGCGTTCTTCCAGGATCTGGTATATCTCGATTTCTTCGTCGGGCATGAAGTGCAGGCAGTCGCCGCCGAAGAACCACAACAGGTCGCGCGGGACCAGGTGGGCGATTTGCGGGTAGCGCTGGAAGATCTGGCTGATCAGATCCTGGCCGAGGTAGAGGCTGGCTTCCGGATCGTTTGGCAGATCGGCGAGCAGTTCGTCGTAGCGTTCCAGGTACATGGCGTGGCTGTCATCGAGGATCTGCTCGGCTTCGCCCAAGGCGACCAGAATGGTGCGCAGATGGGCGAGCAGGGCGAGGTGATGATCGAGGTGGGCGTTGGCCATGAGAAGAATCCTGTAGGTAAAACGGGCGCGCCAGTATAAGGCTCTGGGTGGCCACTGTCCCAGGCCGTGAACAACTCCTGCACTAGCGCACCTTGCCGCGGCCGAGCTTCAGTTCTTCCTTGGCGAAGTCGTCGACGTCGATCACCACGCGTCGCGCCGTTTCGGCCTGGTGCAGGCTCTGCGCTTCTTCCGCACTGAGAACGCCGGCGCCGACTGCGGCGTCAAGCGGGCTTTGCCCCGGCACTTCCTGCACCCGGCCTTTCCTGAGAGCCTCGTCCAGTTTCTTCTGCAGGGGTTGCGCGCCTTGCAGCAGGTCCACCGCTTGCTGCAGGGCGGCCACCGGGTCGTTTTCCGCCTGCGGGCGGTAGCAGCCGACGAGCAACTCTTCCAGGGCCGGATCGCCGCTGTTGCGTCCGAGGATCTCGGCGACCTGGGTATCCTGTGCGTCGCTTGGGCCTTTGTGCCGGCGGCCGAAGGGGAAGATCAGTACGCGCAGGGCGCAGCCGAGCAGTTTGTTCGGGAAGTTGCCGAGCAGTTCATCCAGCGCCTGTTCGGCGTGGCCCAGGCTTTCTTCCATGGCCCAGCACAGCAGTGGGCGCGAATGCGCCGGGTAATCCAGGTCGTGGTAGCGCTTGAGCGCCGCCGAGGCCAGGTACAGGTGGCTGAGCGCATCGCCCAGGCGTGCGGACAGGCGCTCGCGGCGTTTCAGTTCGCCGCCCAGCAGCAGCATGCTCAGGTCGGCAAGCAGGGCGAAGGCCGCGGCCAGGCGATTGAGGGCGCGGAAGTAGGGGCGACAGAGGTTATCGCCCGGCACCTCGCTGAATCCGCCCAGGCCGAGGCTGAGGATCAGGCTGCTGGCCGCGTTGCTCACGGCGAAGCCGATGTGCTGCAACAACAGGGCGTCGAATTCCAGCAGGGCTTGTTTCTTGTCTTCACGACCGGCCAGGGCCATTTCCTTGAGCACGTAGGGATGGCAGCGGATCGCGCCCTGGCCGAAGATCATCAGGTTGCGCGAGAGGATGTTGGCGCCTTCCACGGTGATGGCGATGGGCGCGCCTTGCCAGGCTCGCGCCAGGTAGTTGTTGGGGCCCATGATGATGCCCTTGCCGCCGTGCACGTCCATGGCGTGGCTGACGCATTCGCGGCCGCGCTCGGTCAGGTGGTACTTGAGAATCGCCGAGAGCACCGAGGGTTTTTCGCCCAGATCCACCGCGCCGGCGGTGAGGATGCGGGCGCTGTCCATCAGCCAGGTATTGCCGCCGATGCGGGCCAGGGCCTCCTGGATGCCCTCGAAGGCGGCCAGCGGGACATTGAATTGCTCGCGTATCTGACAGTACTGGCCGCTGACCAGGCTGCTGAACTTGGCCGAACCGGTGGCTCCGGCCGGCAGGGAGATGGAACGGCCGACCGATAGGCAGTTCATCAGCATCATCCAGCCTTTGCCGAGCATGTCCTGGCCGCCGATCAGGTAGTTGAGCGGGATGAACACGTCTTTTCCCGAGTTGGGGCCGTTCATGAAGGCGGCGCCGAGTGGCAGATGGCGCCGGCCGATTTCCACCCCGGGCGTGTCGGTTGGCACCAGGGCCAGGCTGATGCCGAGGTCTTCCTGCTCACCGAGCAGATGATCCGGGTCGTAGGCCTTGAAGGCCAGGCCGAGCAGGGTCGCGACTGGGCCCAGGGTGATGTAGCGCTTTTCCCAGGTCAGACGCAGACCGAGTACCTCCTCGCCTTGCCACTGACCCTTGCAGACGATCCCGCTGTCCGGCATGGCCCCGGCGTCCGAGCCGGCCAGTGGGCCGGTGAGGGCGAAGCAGGGGATGTCGTCGCCGCGGGCCAGGCGCGGCAGGTAATGCTGGCGCTGCTCGTCGGTGCCGTAGTGCAGCAGCAGTTCGGCCGGGCCGAGGGAGTTGGGCACCATCACAGTGGAGGCCAGGTCACCGCTGCGAGTGGCCAGTTTCATCGCCACCTGGGAGTGGGCATAGGCGGAAAAGCCCTTGCCGCCGTATTCCCTGGGGATGATCAGGGCGAAAAAACCGTGCTGCTTGATGTGCTGCCAGGCCTTGGCCGGCAAGTCCAGCTGCTGGCCGATCTGCCAGTCGCTGACCATGGCGCAGAGTTCTTCGGTGGGGCCGTCGAGAAAGGCCTGTTCCTCCTCGCTCAGTTGCGCCCTGGGATAGGCCAGCAGCTTGTTCCAGTCCGGGCGGCCACTGAACAGTTCGCCGTCCCACCAGACTGTGCCGGCTTCGATGGCGTCGCGTTCGGTATCCGACATGGGCGGCAGCACCCGTTGAAACCAGGCGAACATCGGGGTGCTGAGCAGTTTTCGCCGTTGCTCCGGCAACGCCAGCGGCAGCGCCACCGCCAGCAGCAATAGCCAGAAGACAGCCAGCAGCCAGGTGGGTGCATTGCTGAACAGCCCCATGAGGACCAGGTACCCGGCAACCACGCCGAGAGCGGGCAGCGCTGCGGTGCGGCGGTGGGCCAGGTAGGCCGTGCCAACCAGCAGGACGAGCAACCAGACAACGAGCATGCAAAATCCTCCATGACGACGAGTAGGAAAGAACCAAGGATGAGTCTAGTCGGCATCCATACAAAGATGGCGGCAAGGGCGCCGAGCTTGGCCGGAGTGTCGTGACACGCACCCGCACGGCGTCGTTAGACTGGGTGCTCTATCACGGAGAACCCCCAATGCGTGAATACCTGGAGCCCGGCCGCTGCATCGATAGTGACCACCCGGCGTTGGTCGAATTCGCGGAAAAGTCGCGCGGCAGCAGTCGCGATCCGGTGGAGCAGGCGGTCGGGCTGTATTACGCGGTGCGCGATGGTATTCGCTACAACCCTTATACATTCAGTCGTGATCCGCAAACGCTGAAAGGCAGCCATGCGCTTCTCAATGGCGAGAGCTACTGCGTGCCGAAGGCCACACTGCTGGCGGCCTGTGCGCGGCATTGTGGGATTCCGGCGCGCATCGGTCTGGCCGATGTGCGTAACCACCTGGCCACCCCGCGGCTGCTGGAACTGCTGCGCAGCGAGGTGTTCGCCATGCATGGCTATACCGAGTTGTATCTGCGGGGGCGCTGGGTCAAGGCCACGCCGGCGTTCAATCTGCAGCTGTGCCGGCTATTCGAGGTGGCGCCGCTGGAGTTCGATGGGCTTGGCGACAGCGTGTTCCATCCGTTCAACCGGGAGGGACAGCGTTACATGGAATATCTGCTCGACCATGGCCGTTTCGCCGACGTGCCGCTGGAGCTGTTCTTCGGCCATTTGGCGGCGGTCTATCCGCATTTGTTCGCCGAGGATGCGCCGCTGCTTGTGGGGGATTTTCAGGGCGAAGCCGCGCACTAGCAGGCCGCGTCGGACCCGGCTGCAAAAGCCGGGTCGTCGGCATCAGGCTGCAGATTGTCGTTAGCCCGGTTTGCTCATGCTGTGGAATCGATCAGTTATTGATCAGGCTGAGAAATTCGCTGCGGGTGGCGGCATTGTCGCGGAACTCGCCGAGCATCACCGAGGTGACCATCGAGGAGTTCTGCTTTTCCACCCCGCGCATCATCATGCACATGTGCTGGGCTTCGATCACCACGGCGACGCCGAGGGCGCCGGTGACCTCCTGGACGGCTTCGGCGATCTGCCGGCTGAGGTTTTCCTGGATCTGCAGGCGGCGGGCGAACATGTCGACGATCCGCGCGACCTTGGACAGGCCGAGCACCTTGCCATTGGGGATGTAGGCGACGTGGGCCTTGCCGATGAACGGCAGCAGGTGGTGCTCGCACAGCGAATACAGCTCGATGTGCTTGACCAGCACCATTTCGCTGTTGTCGGAGCTGAACAGCGCGCCGTTGGTGACCTCTTCCAGGGTCTGCTGGTAGCCGCGGCAGAGGTATTGCATGGCCTTGGCGGCGCGCTTGGGGGTGTCGAGCAGGCCTTCGCGGGACGCGTCTTCGCCGATCTGGCCGAGGATTGCCGTGTAGTTTTGTTCCAGGGACATGGATCTTCCTGTGGACCTTCATAAAGGATGAGAACAGGGGGCGCAGGGTAGGGTGCGGCCGCCCCGCTGGCAAGAGCGGCGCGCGACAGACTGCCTCAGCGGTGGGCCGGCCTTTGGCTCAGTAGCTTAAGGGGGCAGAGCCTTATAAAGATCTTCGCCGCCTATTCGTCGCGGCCATCGAGCATGGTGCGTTTGAGCATCACGTACACCGCTCCGGTGCCGCCATGCTTGGCCAGGCAGGAGGTGAAGCCCAGCACCTGGGGATGCTGGCGCAGCCAGGTGTTGACGTGGCTCTTGATCATCGGCTTGCGTCCGTCCATGCGCACGGCCTTGCCGTGGGTGATGCGCACGCAGCGTACTTCCAGCTTGCTGGCTTCGGCGAGGAACTCCCACAGGGTGTCGCGGGCCTTCTCCACGCTCATGCCGTGCAGGTCGAGGCTGCCATCGAAGCCGATCTGGCCGAGTTTGAGCTTGCGCATCTGGCCTTCCTGCACGCCATTGGCGGCCCAGTACAGCGGGTCTTCCGCGCCGACGTCGATGACGAACTGGTCGGACAGGCCGTCGACTTTTACCGTATCCACGCGCACGCTTGCCGCCTGGCGCAGGCTGGCCAGGTGTTTACGGTCGGGCTTGGCTTTGCCGGTGTCGGCGCGGTCGTGCTTGAGCGGCTTGACGCCACGCAACTCGGCTTTGAACAGGGCGCTGTCGTTGTCTTCTCTGCTGTCGTCTTGCATCTGGGCCTCCGCGAAGGCCGCTAGTGTAACCAAGGCTGAGAACTTGTGAAAAAACTCTCGCCTACTGTGACGGCGCTCGATAGTTTCACAAACTCTGAGGCTTTGGTGTCGCCTCGATCGATGAGGCGACCGTCAGTCGCGTTTCTTCATCAGGTGCGGAGCCATGCTCAAATCGCTGGGACGACGCAGGCGGCGTCGGCACAGGCGCCACACCGCGATGCCGGCCCACAGCAGGAATAAACCGAGTCCCAGCAATACCGCGGCTGCGCCGGTCGAATCGTTCAGCGCACCAAGCGCCGGGGCCCGGCCGAGCAGGCTGGCTGCGCCGGCCATCGCCAGCAACACGCCGAAGGCGGCAAGCAGGGCTGCCAGCATGGCTGCGAGGCGCATGCGCCAGCTGCCCGGCCCGCGCGGGCGCAGGCGACGAGCATCGAAACCATCGGATAACTTCATTCCGACTTCCTTAGTGGGTATCGGCGGTTTGGCCGGCATACATTATGGTGGTTCCGGTGGCATGCCAAGCTTGGCCGCAGGATGTGACCTGGTCTGGGGGTCAGATCAGGGCGCTGGCTTGCGGCACCACCGCCGCGAAGTTGTCGGCCAGGGCGATGATCTCCGCGCGGTGCATGTCGGCGGCGCTGATGACCTTGCCGTCCAGTGTCGGCAGGTCGCGGGTAGCGCAGGCGGTGTCGACCACCGTGCAGCGGTAGCCATAGTCCTTGGCCGCGCGCACCGTGGTGCTGATGCTCGAGTGGGTCATGAAGCCGCAGACGATCAGGTCGAGGTGGCCAAGCGCTTGCAGCTGGTCATGTAACTCGGTCCCGGAGAAGGCGTTGGGCATGCGTTTTTCCACCACGATTTCGCCCGGCAAGGGTGCGACCTCGGGCAGGTGGTGGCCGCGGGGGCCGCGGGGGTCGAGCAGGCCGTCGGGAATTCCCAGATGCTTGACGTGGACGATGGAAGCGCCGGTGTTGCGTGCGGCGGTCAGCAGTTTGGCGATCTCCGCGAGTGCCGAGTCGAGCCCTGGCAGCTGCAGCACGCCGCTGCGGTACTCCTCCTGGACGTCGATGATCAGCAGGGTCGCATTGCCCAGGGTGGCGGGGGCATGGCTGCGCCCTGTGAGCTGAAACAGTGTTTGCGGATGAGACATGACCTAACTCCTCGCTGGCGCGGACGACAGCACTCATTGTCCGCTTGTGTGACGCTGCTGTGAACCTCTTCGACGCGCGAGCGCGGCGACGAACAGAATCGAACCTATCCAGAGGGTCTGGAGTCGTACGCAAAAGGAGTTGCTTATGGATCTGCTATCAGTATTTTCCGCACATTTCTGGTTGTTGTTCGCCCTGGCGGTTTCCATCGCGGTGTTGCGCGAACTCAGGCGCGCGCCGGGTGAGCCGTCCTTGCGCGCACCGCGGCGCAAGAAAACCGAGTGAGCGCCTCAGAGCGAGCGCCCGGCCGATCGCCGGGCGCCGCTCGGTCAATGGAGGCCGAGAACCTGGAACTGCAGGTACCAGATGCCCAGCGAGCCGAAGAAGTTGACCAGAATGGCCGGCAGGAACTTCAGGTGCACGCCGAAGCTGTAGCTCTTGTCCAGCGACATGGCCATGACCCCGGCGGCAGAGCCGACCACGGTCAACGAGCCGCCGATCCCGACCATCAAGGCGTTGAGTGCCCACTGATCGAGGCCCAGTTGCGGGTTGGACATCAGCGCGGCGGCCTCGACCGGCACGTTATCCATGACCCCGGAGGCGATGCCGAGAATCACGTTGACCCCGGTGGGACTCATCATCTCGAACAGTTGCGAGATATAGGTCAGCCAGCCGACGTGGTTGAGGCAGGCAACCGAGGTGATGATGCCGATAAAGAACAGCAGGGCGTTCCATTCGACCTTCTGCAGCTGATCCTGCCAGGGCAGTTCGATGCCGCGGCGCATCAGCAACCAGGCGTAGAGGGCGACCAGACCCAGGCCGATGCCGATGGCGAATTCGATGCTGACCTTGAGCAGGATGTTGCACAGCACCGCACCGACCACGGCGCAGAAACCGACGATGGCCAGCCCCGCGCCACCGGGCTTGAGCCCGGTTTCCGAAGCGTCGGCCAGGTGGATCAGGTCCTGGCCGTCGAGCTTGCGCAAATAGAAGAAGTGCAGGGTGGCGGCGAACAGCAGCCAGCCGATCAGGGCCGAGGGAATTAGCAGCAACAGCCCGGCGATGCTGATCTTGCCGGCCAGCACCACCATCAGACTGGTCGAGGTGCCGAGAAACCACACCCCGCTGTTGGACGCCACGACGATGTTGCACAGCGCCACATGGGTGTAGCGCTGGTGGGTGGAGATGCTTTTCACCGTCTTGCCGAAGATCATCGCGGTGGTGATGTTGTTGAGAAACGGCGAGAGCAGTGCCGACAGGGCGCCGGTGGCCCAGAACATGCCTTTGGCGCCCAGGCCCCTGCGCATCAGGTAGCCGTTGAGCGCGGTGAACACGTTCCGCTCGTTGAGCAGCTCGACCACCATCCACATGAACGCCATGAAGGCGATCAGGCCGAACAGTTCTTCCTTGGTCTCGCTCTGCGCGTGGAGGAAGTACTGCACGCCGTTGGGGTCGTTGATGGCGTAGTGGACGCCGATGACGATCAAACCGGACATCATGAACATGGCCGGCTTGAATTTATCCATCTCCAATTGTGCTTCAAAAACGATAAGCGTCATGCCAAGCAGGAATATCGCCAGCACGAGCAAGCCCGTGAGCGAGAAGGGTTCTATGACCATTTGTGGTGGGTCTCGAAAGGAAGGGGTAGGGAGGGGTTGAGAATTCGTTACAAATTATATCGGAACGCCTGGCGCTGCGACACGGGGTCGCATGGGCCGCACGCTATTTAATTGCGGCCATACGCCATGCTCGGGCGCTTCGGCTAAACTGCGCCGACTTTTGCCAGGAGAGACTCTTGTGACTGCAGTGCCTACCCGTTTACGGACCCTGCGTGATTACATCCGCTGGGCTGTCAGCTGTTTCAATCGCGAAGAGCTGTTCTTCGGTCATGGCAGCGACAATGCCTGGGACGAGGCCCGCCAGTTGGTGCTGGGGGCTGTGCATCTGCCTTGGCAGATCGCCGACAGCTACCTCGACTGCCGTCTGGAGGATGACGAGCACGCACATCTGCAAGCCTTGCTCAAGCGGCGCATCGAGGAACGCGTACCGACCGCCTACCTGCTGGGCGAGGCCTGGTTCTGTGGCCTGCCCTTTATCGTCGACGAGCGCGTGCTGATTCCCCGCTCACCGATTGGCGAGTTGATCGAGCAACATTTCCAGCCCTGGCTACCCGAGGAACCTACGCGGATTCTCGACCTCTGTGCGGGCTCCGGCTGCATCGGCATCGCCTGCGCCTACGAATTCCCCGAGGCCGAGGTGGTATTGGCCGACCTGTCGTATCAGGCGCTGGAGGTGGCCAACCAGAATATCGAGCGGCACCAGCTGGATGATCGCGTCTACAGCGTGCAGGGCGATGGCTTCGACGGGTTGCCGGGGCAGCGCTTCGATTTGATCGTATCCAACCCGCCCTACGTCGATGCCGAGGATTTCGCCGACATGCCGGCCGAATACCAGCACGAGCCGGCCCTGGGCCTGGCGTGCGGCGAGGATGGTCTGGATCTGGTGCGGCGTATGCTGGCCGAAGCTGCCGATCATCTGACTGACAAGGGCCTGCTGATCGTCGAAGTCGGCAACAGCCAGGTGCATGTCAGCGCCCTGTACCCGGAAGTCGACTTCACCTGGCTGGAGTTCGAGCGCGGCGGCCATGGCGTATTCCTGCTGGCGGCCCAGCAGTGCCGCGAGCATCAGGCGCTGTTTCGCCAGCGTCTGAACGGTTGATGGGGGTGGGGCAACCGCTCTATGGTTAATCAGCGGCTCAGCAGCGAGGCCGCGCCAGCACCGCCAAACAGGGCCGCGCTGACCCGGTTGAACCACACCTGGCCCTTGCCCGAACGCAGGTAGCGCGCCGCACCGTGGGCGCTGAGGCCGTAGAACAGCTTGCAGCCCAGGTCGAGCACCGCCCAGCTGGCGATCAGCACCAGCAGCTGGCTCAGCATCGGCTTGTCCGCGCTGATGAACTGCGGCAGGAAGGCGGCGAAGAACAGGATGTCCTTGGGGTTGCTGGCGCCCAGGCCGAAAGCCTGCCAGAACATGGCGCGAAAGCCCGGATTGACCGGCTGTTCTTCGGCGCTGGCCGGCTTGGCCGCCTGGCGCGAGGCTTGCCAGCTCTGCCAGGCGAGGTAGAACAGGTAGAGTGCGCCGACGATCTTCAGGGCGCGGAACAGCGACTCCGAGGCCAGCAGCAGGGCGCCCAGGCCCAGGGCCGAGGTGCTGAGCAGGCAGATCGAAGCCGATACCCCGCCGAGAAACGCCGGCAATGAGCGGCGCAGGCCATAGTTCAGGCTGTTGCTGACCATCAGCAGCGACAGCGGCCCGGGGATCAGGATCACGACCAGCGCGGCGCTGCTGAACAGCAGCCAGGTTTCCAGACTCATTCATTCTCTCCTGATATGGAAAAGCCCCGGCGCCATGCGCCAGGGCTCGGGTATCGCTCGGGTGAACCTTACAGGAAGGCGAACTTGGCGATAAAGATGATGCACAACACATACAGGCTGACCGAAACCTTGTCGCGCTGGCCGGTCAGCAGCTTCAGCGTGGCGTAGGTCAGGAAGCCCAGGGCGATACCGTTGGCGATGGAGAAGGTCAGCGGCATCATCACCACGGTGACGATCGCCGGGATGGTATCGGTCTGGTCCTTCCAGTCGATATGCGCCATGCCGCTCATCATCAGCATCGCCACATAGATCAGCGCGCCGGCGGTGGCGAAGGCGGGAATCATTCCGGCCAGGGGGGCGAAGAACATCGCCGCGAGGAACAGCAGGCCAACGGTGACCGCGGTGAGACCGGTGCGGCCACCGGCGGCAACGCCCGAGGCACTTTCCACGTAGCTGGTCACCGGCGGGCAACCGACCAGGGCACCAACCACGCTGGAGGTGCTGTCGGCCTTGAGCGCCCTGGACAGGTTCTGGATCTTGCCGTCTTCATCGACCAGATTGGCCCGGTGCGCCACGCCCATCAGGGTGCCGGCGGTGTCGAACATGTTGACGAAGAGGAAGGCCAGAATCACGCTGATCATCGCCACGTTGAAGGCACCGGCGATATCCATGGCCAGGAAGGTTGGCGCCAGGCTCGGCGGCATCGACACCAGGCCATTGTACTCGACCAGACCCATGGCCCAGCCCAGGGCGGTAACGCCGAGCATGCTGAACAGGATGGCGCCGAACACATTGCGGTGGCTGAGTACCGCGATCAGCAGAAAGCACAGGGCGGCCAGCAGCGCGCTGGGTTCGCCGAACGAGCCCATGGTCAGCAGGGTGGCCGGGCTGTCGACGACGATGCCCGCGGTTTTCAGGCCGATCAGGCCGAGGAACAGACCGACCCCGGCGCCCATGGCGAAACGCAGGCTCATGGGGATGCTGTTGAGCAGCCATTCGCGGATGCGTGACAGGCTCATGATCATGAACAGCACACCGGAGATGAACACCGCACCCAGGGCAATCTGCCAGCTATAGCCCATCTCGCCGACCACCGTATAGGTGAAGAAGGCGTTCAGACCCATGCCCGGCGCCAGGCCGACCGGCCAGTTGGCGTATAGACCCATGAGGAAGCAACCCAGCGCCGCGCCTATGCAGGTGGCAACGAAGGCCGCGCCGTGATCGACGCCCGCACTGGCCATGATGCTGGGGTTGACGAAGATGATGTAGGCCATGGTGACGAAGGTCGTCAGGCCGGCCAGCAGTTCGGTTTTGATGCTGGTACGGTGTTCGGTCAGCTTGAAGAAACGATCGAGCAGGCCAGGTTTGATCAGCCCTTGGACGTGAGTTGCATGTTGTTCTTGTTTGGCGCTTTCCACAGTGGGAACTCCTCATCTCTCTTGTTGTGTACCACCCAGAGCCTGTACTGCGCACGCTCGACTCTCTGAGGTAGGTGGTGCGTTCGGGTGTGCTCACTGGGTCAATTGTTGACCGGTAGGTCAGAAAGCTACACTGAGGCGATTATGCTGTTGTATACAAAAAAAGCAATTAATGTTTTATGTTTTGCACGACGGATGTCGGCTGATTATCGTTAGCCGGTCCGCACCGTTTTCAACGCGGAAACGGTCAGCCGTATATCATTTAAAATCTATTTGAATCAGATAGATAAGAGGATAAAACAGGGGCTTTTCGGCATTCGTCGTGTGCGCTCCTGGCGCTGGCATTAACGCCGTCGATGGGGTCTTGAGTTGATTTTTTGGCAACAGCCCCGCTTCTTATAAGAAATTGATTTAGGCGCATCAGGCGGCTGGCGAGAGTGGCAGACGCAGCCGGGGCGCTGCGTTTCGATCGGGCGGTGGCGCAATGGGTCTACGGAGCCTGTGTGAATTGGTCGAATTGTGTACAATACGCCAGTATTTTTCCTGTTGTTTTTCACCACATACTGCTTGCCAGTCACTGGGTGAATAGCAGTAGAGTCTCGGTACAGGCCGAACCTCTTTGACGCGAGCCAGAATGAACGAGCAATTGCAGCCCCTCAAGAAGCAGCCGGGTACCGGCAAAAGCAGCCACAGCGGGACTCAGGACGATGTCGTCTACGCACATATCTTCGACGCCATCCTCGAACAGCGCCTGGCGCCTGGCACCAAGCTGAGCGAAGAAGCCCTGGGCGAAATCTTCGGCGTTAGCCGCACCATCATCCGCCGCGCCTTGTCGCGTCTGGGCCACGAAAGCGTCGTGTTGTTACGACCCAATCGTGGTGCCGTGGTCGCCAGCCCCAGCGTGGAAGAGGCCCGGCAGATTTTCTATGCGCGGCGCATGGTCGAGCGCGCGATTACCGAGCTGGCGGTCGAGCATGCCACGGCCGAGCAACTGGCCGAATTGCGGCAGATGGTCAGGGACGAGCAAGCCTGCTTCTCCCGTGGCGACCGTGGGGCGGGTATCCGCCTGTCAGGCGAGTTCCACCTGAAGCTGGCCGAGGCGGCGAAGAATGCGCCGCTGATCAGCTTCCAGCGCAGCCTGGTGTCGCAGACCTCGTTGATCATTGCCCAGTACGAGAGCGGCAGCCGTTCGCACTGCTCCTATGACGAACACAACCAGCTGATCGATGCCATCGAGGCCCGCGATGCGAGCAAGGCCGTGAGCCTGATGATGCATCACATGGACCATATCGACAGCAAGCTCAACCTCGACGAGGAGAGCGCCTCCGACGACCTGCACGCGGTGTTCTCGCACTTGCTGCAGACCGCCAAGAAGAAGCCGGGGCGTACTCCGGCCGGTCGTTGATTGGCAATCGACCTGTAGAATGCGGCGCGCCACGATCGCGGTGTCTGATACGGGACCGTGGGCGGGGCCGGGCGGCGCTCCGCTTTAGCCGCGACAGTCGCCGCTGCGACTGCATGGATGCAGGAGGTAGAGCGAAGCAGGATGCCCGAGCCGAAAGCGCCTCCCACGGTCTGCCTCAATCGCGTACGTGGACCGACTGGCCGGCGGCGAAGGTTTGCTTGATCGCGCGGTCGTCGCCGAGCATGCACAGGGCGAACAGCTTCTCGGCCAGGCTCCTGGCCTGTTGCATGCGGTAGTCGATCAGCGGTGTGGCCTTGTAGTCGAGCACCACGAAATCCGCGTCTTTACCGCTGACGAAGTTACCGATCTTGTCGTCCAGGTACAGCGCTTCGGCGCCGCCCAATGTGGCCAGGTATAGCGACTTGAATGGATCGAGCTTCTTGCCCTGCAACTGCATGATCTTGTATGCCTCGTTCAGCGACTGCAGCTGGCTGAAGCTGGTGCCGGCGCCGACATCGGTGCCCAGGCCGACGCGCACGCGGTGCTGCTCCAGCTTGTTCAGGTCGAACAGGCCGCTGCCGAGGAACAGGTTGGAGGTCGGACAGAAGGCCACCGCCGAGCCGGTCTCCGCCAGACGCTGGCATTCCTCGTCGCACAGGTGCACACCGTGGGCGAAGACCGCGCGCGGGCCGATCAGCTGGTAGTGGTCGTACACATCCAGGTAGCCCTTGCGCTCGGGGAACAGCGCCTTGACCCATTCGATCTCCTGACGGTTCTCCGACAGGTGGGTGTGCATATACAGGTCCGGGTATTCGCCGAGCAGCTTGCCGGCCAGACTCAGCTGTTCCGGCGTACTGGTCGGGGCGAAGCGCGGGGTCACCGCGTAATGCAGGCGGCCCTTGCCATGCCAGCGCTCGATCAGCTCCTTGCTCTCGGCGTAGCCCGACTCGGCGGTGTCGGTCAGGTAGTCCGGCGCGTTGCGGTCCATCAGCACCTTGCCGGCGATCATGCGCAGGTTCAGCGCGCAGGCCACCTCGAAGAAGGCGTCCACCGATTGCTTGTGCACGCTGCCGAACACCAGGGCGGTGGTGGTGCCGTTGCGCAGCAGCTCCTTGAGGAAGATGCCGGCCACATCCGCCGCGTGGGCCTTGTCGGCGAACTGTTTTTCGGTGGGGAAGGTGTAAGTGTTCAGCCAGTCGAGCAACTGCTCGCCGTAGGAGGCGATCATCCCGGTCTGCGGGTAGTGGATATGGGTGTCGATAAAGCCGGGGGTGATCAGGGCATCCTGATACTCGGTAAGCTCGACACCCTTGAGCATCGGTAGCAGATCGGCGGCGTGGCCGACCCGGGCGATCCGGTCGTCCTCGACCAGCAGCACGCCGTCCTCGAAATATTCATAGGACTGCTCGACGCCGACCACTGCGGGGTCGGCGATGCTGTGCAGGATGGCGGCGCGGTAGGCTTTGAGGGTGCTAGTCATCTAGTGCATCTCGTTCATGCGTAGGGTGCGCCGTGCGCACCGAGGAGGATGGGGTGGTGCGCACAGCCTAGGCGGCCCCGCGCACCCTACGACCTGGCCGGTTCTGCGAACCGGATGTTGGGTATCGCTTCGCTCAACACCAACCTACGAGGAAGTTCGGCGCGAGGCCGGTAGAAGCTTGGCAACGCTGCTCTCGCCCTTTTTCACGTCCTGGCCAAATGCGGCGTTGTAGGTGGCGATCACCTCGCCGGCGATGGACACGGCGATCTCGATCGGCAGCTTGCCTTTCACTTCGGGCAAACCCAGCGGGCAGCGCATCCGCTGCATCATCTCGGCGGCCACGCCGCGCTCGCGCAGGCGGTGTTCGAACTTGGCGCGCTTGCTTTTCGAGCCGATCAGCCCGTAGTAGGCGAAATCGTTGCGCTTGAGGATGGCGGCGGTCAGCTCCAGGTCGAGCTGGTGATTGTGGGTCATGACGATGAAGTAGCTGCCGGCCGGCATGCGCTCGACCTCGTCGACCACGTCTTCCTCGACCACCTTGTCCACCCCGGCGGGGATCTGTTCGGGAAACTCGTTTTCCCGTGAGTCGATCCAGCGCACCTTGCACGGCAAACTGGCGAGCAGCGGCACCAGGGCGCGGCCGACATGGCCGGCGCCGAACACGGCGATCTGCGCCTGGGGTTGGCCCATGGGCTCGAACAGCAGCACGGTGGCGCCGCCGCAACACTGGCCGAGGCTGGCGCCGAGGTTGAAGCGCTCCAGGCGGGTGTCCTGGCTGCGTGAGGCGAGCATTGCGCGGGCCAGTTCCATCGCCTTGTATTCCAGATGGCCGCCGCCGATGGTTTCGAAGATGCGATCAACGGTGACCACCATCTTCGAGCCGGCATTGCGCGGGGTCGAGCCGCGCTCTTCGATGATGGTCACCAGCACGCAGGGCGTGCCTTGCTGCTGCAGTTCGGCGAGGGCGCTGATCCAGCTCATTTGCTCAGCCTCCAGGTTGGCGGCAGTTGTCCCGGGCGCGGCAGGCGCCAGTTGCTCGGCGACGGGTCCAGTATCGGAACCGGCACCGGCCGGGTCGGTTGGCTATTCGGTTCGGTGTGTTTTGTCATTGTTGTTCACCGTTGTGCTTGTGTAGGAGCGGGCCATGCCCGCGAAGGCCTGCGATGCAGAAGCATCGCGGGCATGGCCCGCTCCTACAGGTTTAGGCCGGTTCGACTTCTGCACTCACGGCTTTGGCCGTCTGCTGCAGTTTCTTCATCTGCTCCACGCCCCAGAGCACGCGCTCGGGGGTAGCCGGGGCGTCGATGTTCGGTTGCACCCGGTAGTCGCCCAGGCTGGCCACCGCATCCTTGATCGCGCACCACACGGCGATGCCGAGCATGAAGGGCGGCTCGCCCACGGCCTTGGAATGGAACACCGTGTCTTCCGGGTTCTTGCGGTTCTCCACCAGCTTGACCCGCAGGTCCAGCGGCATATCGGCGATGGCGGGGATCTTGTAGCTGGCCGGGCCATTGGTCATCAGCTTGCCTTTGCCGTTCCACACCAGCTCTTCCATGGTCAGCCAACCCATGCCCTGGACGAACGCACCTTCGACCTGGCCGATATCAATGGCCGGGTTCAGCGAGGCGCCGACGTCGTGCAGGATATCGGTGCGCAGCATCTTGTATTCGCCGGTCAGGGTATCGACTATCACCTCGGCGCAGGCCGCGCCGTAGGCGAAGTAGTAGAACGGTCGACCCGCAGCCTTGTCGCGGTCGTAGTAGATCTTCGGCGTGCGGTAGAAGCCGGTGGAGGACAGCGACACCTGGGCGAAGTAGGCCTTCTGGATCACTTCCTCGAAGCTCAGGAACAGATCACGCACGCGCACCTGGCCGTTGCGGAACTCGACGTCTTCCGGGGTGACCTTGTATTCGCGCACCAGGAAATCCACTAGACGCTGCTTGAGCGTTTCGGCGGCGTTTTGCGCAGCCTTGCCGTTCAGGTCGGCCCCCGAAGAGGCGGCGGTCGGCGAGGTGTTCGGCACCTTGTCGGTGTTGGTCGCGGTGATCTGGATGCGAGAGATATCCACCTGCAGCACCTCGGCGACTATCTGCGCAACCTTGGTGTTGAGGCCCTGGCCCATCTCGGTGCCGCCGTGGTTCAGGTGGATCGAGCCGTCGGTGTAGATATGGATCAGTGCGCCGGCCTGGTTGAGGAAGGTGGCGGTAAAGCTGATGCCGAATTTAACCGGGGTCAACGCCAGGCCTTTCTTCAATACCGGGCTTTTCTTGTTGAACTCAACAATTTCACGACGGCGCTTGGCGTACTCGCTGCTTTCCTCCAGCTCGGCGGTCATCTCATGGATGACGTTGTGCTCGACGGTCTGGTGGTAGTGGGTGACGTTGCGCTCAGTCTTGCCGTAGTAGTTGAGCTTGCGCACCTCAAGCGGGTCCTTGCCCAGCTTGCGCGCCACCGCGTCCATGATTTCTTCGATGGCGACCATCCCCTGCGGGCCGCCGAAGCCGCGGTAGGCGGTGTTCGAGGCGGTGTTGGTCTTGCAACGATGACCGTTGATGGTGGCGTTGCCGAGGAAGTAGGCGTTGTCGGCGTGGAACATCGCGCGGTCGACGATGGAGCCGGACAGGTCAGGGGAATAACCGCAGTTACCGGCCAGCTCGATCTGGATGCCATGCAGCAGACCGTCGTCGTCGAAGCCGACGTCGTATTCGACATAGAAGGGGTGGCGTTTGCCGGTGATGCTCATGTCTTCCATGCGCGGCAGACGCATCTTGGTCGGCCGCCCGGTCAGGTGCGCGATCACCGCGCAGAGGCACGCCGGGCCGGCGGCCTGGGTTTCCTTGCCGCCGAAACCGCCGCCCATGCGGCGCATGTCGATGACGATCTTGTGCATCGGCACGCCCAGTACTTCAGCCACCAGCTTCTGCACTTCGGTGGCGTTCTGCGTCGAGGTGTAGACCAGCATGCCGCCGTCTTCGCTGGGCATCACCGAGGAAATCTGGGTTTCCAGGTAGAAATGTTCCTGGCCGCCGATATGCAGGCTGCCTTGCAGACGCTGCGGCGCGGTGGCCAATTCGGCCGCGGAGTCGCCGATCTTGTGCTGATGGCTGTCGAGGACGAAGTGCTTGTTGCGCAGCGCATCGACCACGTCGAGCACCGGTTCCAGGTCTTCGTATTCGATGATCGCCGCCATGGCCGCCTTGCGTGCGGTTTCCAGGCTGTCGGCGCCGACCGCGAGCACCACTTGGCCAACGTATTCGACCTTGCCGTCGGCCAGCAGCGGATCGCCGGCGACCACCGGACCGATATCCAACTGGCCGGGCACATCCTTGCTGGTGATGGCGATGGCCACGCCGGGAATCGCATAGCAGGGCGCGGTGTCGATCTTGACGATGCGCGCGTGGGCGCGGTCGCTCATGCGGGCATAGACGTGCAGCTGGTTGGGGAATTCCAGGCGGTCGTCGACATACACGGCTTCACCGGACACGTGCTTGTCCGCGCTCTCGTGTTTGACGCTTTTGCCGACGCCGGTGGTGATGTCGGCGCGGAACAGGGCGGCCAGCTGTTCCTGGGTTTTGCTGGTTTTGTGATGGCTAGACATAGGCGGTCACCCGGGTTTCGACTTCGGGAGCGTTGAGCTCGAGGAAGAATTTACGCAGCAGGTTCTGCGCGGTGAGCAGGCGGTATTCCTTGCTGGCGCGAAAATCGCTCAGCGGGGTGAAGTCCTCCGCCAGCGCCGCGCAGGCACGTTCGATCTCGGCCGGATAGCAGACGCCACCGAGCAGGGCAGCTTCGCAGGCGGCCGCGCGCTTGGGGATGGCGGCCATGCCGCCGAAGGCAATACGCACATCCTGCACCACGCCGTCTTCGATACGCAGGTTGAAGGCGGCACACACCGCGGAAATGTCGTCGTCCAGGCGCTTGGACACCTTGTAGGCGCGGAACGCCTGATTGGCCTGCGCGCGCGGCACCAGAATCTTCTCGATGAACTCGGCCTCCTGGCGGGCGGTGACCTTGTAGTCGAGGAAGTAATCCTCGATCGGCAGGCTGCGCGTGTCGTTGCCTTTGCGCAGGACGATCTGCGCACCGAGGGCGATCAGCAGCGGCGGGGCATCGCCGATTGGCGAGGCGTTGCCGATATTGCCGCCCAGGGTGCCCTGGTTGCGGATCTGCAGGGAGGCGAAACGGTGCAGCAGCTCGCCGAAGTCCGGGTACTCCGCGGCTAGCGCGGTGTAGCAGTCGGACAGCGCGGTGGCGGCGCCGATCTCGATATGCTCGGCGGTGACTTCCACACGCTTCATCGATTCTATATGGCCGACATAGATCATCACCGGCAGCTCGCGGTGGAACTGGGTGACTTCCAAGGCCAGGTCGGTACCGCCGGCGAGCAGGCGCGCTTCCGGGTTGGCGGCATAGAGCTCGGCCAGGTCGGCCACGGTCAGCGGCAACAGGCAGCGTTTGTCGCCGCTATTGAGTTCGGCGGTATCGCGCGGGGCGATGGCCTTCAGCTGGGCCACGGTTTGCGCTTCGACAGCGTCGAACTGGTCCGGCTGCTGCTGGCAGCAGGCTTGCTCGGCGGCATCGATGATCGGCCGGTAGCCGGTGCAGCGGCACAGGTTGCCGGCCAGCGCTTCCATGGTTTCGGCCTTGTCGAAGCTCGTGCTGTTTTTTTGCAAAGCGAACAGCGACATGACGAAGCCCGGGGTGCAGAAGCCGCATTGCGAGCCGTGGCAATCGACCATGGCCTGCTGCACGCTGTGCAGCCTGCCCTGGTGTTTGAGGTCTTCGACGCTGATCAGCTGCTTGCCGTGCAGGGAGGAGACGAAGGTCAGGCAGGAATTCAGTGTGCGGTAGCGCACGCGCTCGCCATCCAGTTCGCCGACCACCACGGTGCAGGCACCGCAGTCGCCCGAGGCACAGCCTTCTTTGGTACCGGGCTTGCCGACATGCTCACGCAGGTACTGGAGCACGGTGACGTTGGGGTCCAGGGCGTGCTCGGTGCGCAGCTCCCGGTTGAGTAAAAACTGGATCAAGGACGACCTCCAGGCACTTTATTGTTCTTTACGAATGGCTCGTATCAGGCTCTGCTAAAACGACTTTGCAGGTGAGTGCGACGTTTTGGCACGGCTTGGCATGGGGCAAATCTAGAGTTTTCTGACTTTTGGGTCAACAAATATTTGACCCTATGGTCAGGCGGTTGCCATGCGATTCGGTTATGAGCGCAAAAAACAGCAAAGGCGTGGTTAAAAGGTAGCGGCTTTCTATGCAAACTTCGCCGCCTGTGCGTAGCGCTTGCGTGATGGGAGGTATGGCGCGGCGCAAAGCCCTGCCGGCGTATCTTGGTCGGCCAATACCCTGTGTTACACTCGCGCCCCGCGCTCTCCACGATTCCGAAGGAAAATCATGACCTTCCAGGCTCCCGGCAGCTTCGCTGAGCAGATTGCTCATCACCTTGCTGAGCGCATCCTTCGTGGAGCCCGAGTGGCCGAACTGACCCCGCCATTGCCAGCTACCGCTGGCGCGCCAAGGATGGCAGTACATGCGGCTTAAATGCATCAAGCTGGCCGGCTTCAAGTCCTTCGTCGACCCGACCACGGTGAGTTTTCCGAGCAACATGGCAGCGGTGGTCGGGCCCAACGGCTGCGGCAAATCGAACATCATCGACGCCGTGCGCTGGGTGATGGGCGAGAGTTCGGCGAAGAACCTCCGTGGCGAGTCGATGACCGACGTCATCTTCAACGGCTCCAACACGCGCAAGCCGGTGACCCAGGCCAGCATCGAACTGGTCTTCGACAACTCCGACGGCACCCTGACCGGCGAATACGCCGGTTACAACGAGATATCCATCCGCCGCCGGGTCACCCGCGATTCGCAGAACACTTACTTCCTCAACGGCACCAAGTGCCGCCGGCGCGATATCACCGACATCTTCCTCGGCACCGGTCTGGGCCCGCGCAGCTACTCGATCATCGAGCAGGGCATGATCAGCAAGCTGATCGAGGCCAAGCCCGAGGATCTGCGCAACTTTATCGAGGAAGCCGCCGGCATCTCCAAGTACAAGGAACGCCGCCGCGAGACCGAGAACCGTATCCGCCGCACCCACGAGAACCTGGCGCGCCTGAGCGACCTGCGCGAGGAGCTGGAGCGCCAGCTCGAACGCCTGCACCGCCAGGCCCAGGCCGCGGAGAAATACCAGGAATACAAAGCCGAAGAACGCCAGCTCAAGGCTCAGCTGACGGCCCTGCGCTGGCAGGCGCTGAACGAGCAGGTCGGTCAGCGCGAGGCGGTGATCGGTAATCAGGAAGTCAGCTTCGAGGCGCTGGTCGCCGAGCAGCGCAATGCCGATGCCAGCATCGAGCGCCTACGCGACGGTCACCACGAGTTGAGCGAGCGCTTCAATCTGGTGCAGGGGCGCTTCTATTCGGTCGGCGGCGATATCGCCCGGGTCGAACAGAGCATCCAGCACGGCCAGCAGCGTTTGCGTCAGTTGCAGGACGACCTGCGCGAGTCGGAGCGCGCGCGCCTGGAAACCGAAGCGCACCTGGGGCACGACCGTACCCTGCTGGCCACCCTCGGCGAAGAGCTGGCCATGCTCGCACCCGAGCAGGAACTGACCGCCGCTGCCGCCGAGGAAGCCGCCGCCGCGCTGGAAGAGTCCGAGAGCGCCATGCACGGCTGGCAGGAGCAGTGGGACGGCTTCAACCAGCGTAGCGCCGAGCCGCGCCGCCAGGCCGAGGTGGAGCAATCGCGCATTCAGCAACTGGAGCAGAGCCTGGAGCGCCTGGCCGAGCGTCAACGCCGGCTGGCGGACGAGTTGCAGCAACTGGCCGCCGACCCGGAAGACGTCGCCATCGCCGAACTGGGCGAGCAGATCGCTGCCAGCGAACTGGGCCTGGAAGATTTGCAGCTCGCCGAAGAGCAGCAAGCCGAGCGCCTGCAACAACTGCGCAACGACCTGCAGCAAGCCGGTCAGGCTCAGCAGCAGGCGCAAGGCGAACTGCAACGCCTGAACGGCCGCCTGGCCTCGCTGGAAGCCCTGCAGCAGGCGGCGCTCGATCCCGGCAAGGGCGTCGGCGACTGGCTGCGCGAGCAGCACCTGAGCGAGCGCCCGCGCCTGGCCGAAGGCCTGCGGGTCGAGGCCGGCTGGGAGTTGGCGGTGGAAACCGTGCTCGGCGCCGACCTGCAAGCGGTACTGCTGGACGATTTCAATGGTCTGGACTTCAGCGGCCTGGCCCAGGGCGATCTGCGCCTGGCCAGCCCGGATAAAGGCGGCGCGCGGGTCGCCGGCAGCCTGTTGGACAAGGTCGAGGCCAGCGTCGACCTGGCGCCCTGGCTGGCCAGCGTCAAGCCGGTGGATTCGCTGGACGATGCCTTGGCGGCGCGCACCAGCCTGGGCGAAGGCGAAAGCCTGATCAGCCGCGACGGCTACTGGGTCGGCCGGCATTTCCTGCGGGTGCGCCGCGCCAGCGAGGCGGAGAGCGGCGTGCTGGCGCGTGGCCAGGAACTGGAACGCCTGGGTTTGCAGCGCGATGAATTCGAGGCGGCGCTGGCGTTGCTCGACGAGCGCCTGCTGCATTTGCGCGAAAGCCAGGGCCAGCAGGAGCAAGTGCGCGAACAGCAGCGCCGCCAGTTGCAGGATCAGGCCCGCACCCTGGGCGAGCTGAAGGCGCAACTGTCCGCCGGGCAAGCCAAGGTCGAGCAGTTGACCCTGCGCCGCCGGCGTCTCGACAGCGAACTGCTGGAGTTGGCCGAACAGCGTGAGCTGGAGCAGGAACAACTGGGCGAATTGCGCCTGCAGCTGCAGGCCGCTCTCGACGCCATGGCCAGCGACAACCAGCAGCGCGAGAGCCTGCTGGCCAGCCGCGATGCCCTGCGT
Source organism: Pseudomonas borbori (assembly GCF_900115555.1). Taxonomy (GTDB): domain Bacteria; phylum Pseudomonadota; class Gammaproteobacteria; order Pseudomonadales; family Pseudomonadaceae; genus Aquipseudomonas; species Aquipseudomonas borbori. Next base: position 73,093 of record NZ_FOWX01000002.1, on the reverse strand, counting down.
GAAAAACTCGACCGGGTACGCCAGGAGGCCCGCCAGCACAAGGATCACGCCCACCAATTGGCCGTGCGCCTGGGCTCGCTCAAGGCCCAGCACGATTCCACCCGCCAGGCCCTGGAGCGTCTCGAGTCCCAGGCCGAGCGCCTGCACGAGAAGCGCGAACAGCTCAGCCTCAACCTGGAAGAGGGCGAAGCGCCGCTGGAAGAGCTACGCCTGAAACTCGAAGAGCTGCTCGACAAGCGCATGGCGGTGGACGACGAACTCAGGCTGGCGCGCCTGGCCCTGGAAGATGCCGACCGCGAACTGCGCGATGCGGAGAAGCGCCGGACCCAGGCCGAGCAGCAATCCCAGCTGTTGCGCGGCCAGCTGGAGCAGCAGCGCATGGACTGGCAAGCGCTGACGGTACGACGCAAGGCCCTGCAGGATCAGCTGCTGGAAGACAATTACGACCTGCACGGCGTGCTTGCCACGCTGCCGGCCGAGGCCGGCGAGCAAGCCTGGGAAGAGCAACTGGAGCGCCTGGCCGCGCGCATCCAGCGTCTCGGCCCGATCAACCTGGCGGCCATCGACGAATACCAGCAGCAATCCGAGCGCAAACGCTACCTGGATGCGCAGGACGCCGACCTGGTCGAGGCGCTGGATACCCTGGAAAACGTCATTCGCAAGATCGACAAGGAAACCCGCAACCGCTTCAAGGAGACCTTCGATCAGATCAACGGCGGGCTGCAGGCCTTGTTCCCCAAGGTTTTCGGCGGCGGCAACGCCTATTTGGAACTCACCGGCGAAGATCTACTCGATACCGGGGTGACCATCATGGCCCGGCCGCCGGGCAAGAAGAACAGCACCATCCATCTGCTCTCGGGCGGTGAGAAGGCGCTGACCGCGCTGGCCCTGGTGTTCGCCATCTTCCAGCTCAATCCGGCGCCGTTCTGCATGCTCGACGAGGTCGATGCGCCATTGGACGACGCCAACGTTGGACGTTATGCCCGGTTGGTCAAGGAAATGTCGGAAAAAGTGCAGTTCATCTATATCACCCACAACAAGATCGCCATGGAAATGGCCGAGCAACTGATGGGCGTGACCATGCATGAACCGGGCTGTTCGCGGCTGGTGGCCGTGGATGTGGAGGAGGCCCTGGCCATGGTGGAGGCGTGAGCGGGAGCTTGCTGGCGATGCGGGCCTGGCGATGACCTGCAACAAAATGACGCATGGCGTTTTTTAACGGCTTGTTGGCTGTGTAAAGTTACCTTTCGTCGTGCTAGCTTATCGTCCACTTTTGTCACACGTGGGAAACGCCTGTCAGAACATGGAGTTGGCACCACGTATAGAGATGACGCAGCAGGGGCGGGACGCCTTTTTTCATAAGATTTTCAATTAGGGGTCAAGGTATTTCATGGAATTCGGTCTGCGCGAATGGCTGATCGTCATCGGCATCATTGTGATCGCTGGCATCTTGTTCGATGGCTGGCGGCGCATGCGCGGTGGCAAGGGTAAATTGAAGTTCAAACTCGACCGCAGTTTTGCCGATCTTCCGGAGGTCGATGGCGACCCCGGTTTGCTCAGCCCGCCACGGGTTGTTGACCGCAATCACGAGCCTTCCCTGGATGAGCATGACCTGCCCTCGATGAGCGCCCGCGAGTTGAATCGTCGCCGCGGTGGCGAGCCACAACAGGGTGACCTCAACCTGGGCCTGGACGAGCCGGTGCCGACTCTGCTCAATCCGGTGGACGATGCGGCCGAGTCGCGCAAGGAAAAGGGGCACAACGGCAGCCAAGAGCTGCCACCGGTCGAGGAAGTGCTGGTGATCAATGTGGTCGCCCGCGACGACGGCGGCTTCAAGGGCCCGGCGTTGCTGCAGAATATTCTGGAGAGCGGCCTGCGTTTCGGCGAGATGGACATCTTCCATCGTCACGAAAGCATGGCCGGTAACGGCGAAGTACTGTTCTCCATGGCCAATGCGCTCAAGCCGGGTACCTTCGACCTGGACGATATAGAGGGCTTCAATACCCGCGCGGTGAGCTTCTTCCTCGGCCTGCCGGGGCCGCGCCATCCCAAGCAGGCGTTCGACGTGATGGTCGCCGCCGCGCGCAAGCTGGCCCACGAACTCAACGGCGAACTCAAGGACGACCAGCGTAGTGTGATGACCGCGCAAACCATCGAACATTACCGTCAGCGCATCGTCGAATATGAGCGCAAGCAGTTGACCCAGAAACGCTGAACCGGCTGCAAACGACAAGCCTCAAGCTACAAGCCGCGCGCTTGGTTTGAGGCTTGGTCTTTTCTGCCGCCCGATGCACCAACGTGCAGGAGGATCCGGGCGGCGTTCCGTGCTCCGGCGCGATGCTTTTGCCTGTTGGGCGGACCCTGTCCGCCATCGCCCCGAGGTCGGGCCTCCTACAGGGGGTGCGGTGTCTGCTGCTTTTGTGGGGGGTGACCCTGGCGCGGTGCTTTGGCGTTTCGGCTCGCGCTGACCAGCCTTGTTCAGCGGCATAGGCTCCGCACCCACATAGCCAAGGCACGCCCGCCTGCAAACCGCTAGAATCCTGCGCCTGAATATCAACCAAAGGTTGAACTGGACGCCAGGGCCGGAATTATCCGGCAGCCGTCTCCAGCTTCACGCCTGCAGCTACGGCTTGTGAATTATGTCCGTCACCCCAACCGCCGCCGAACGCATCGCCCAGTTGCGCAGCGAACTCGATGCGCACAACTACCGCTATTACGTGCTCGACGAGCCGAGCGTGCCGGACGTCGAGTACGACCGTCTGTTCAATGAACTCAAGGCGCTGGAGACCGAGCATCCGCAACTGGTGACGCCGGAGTCGCCGACCCAGCGCGTCGGCGGTAGCGCCTTGAGCGCCTTCGGCGAGATCAGGCATGAGGTGCCGATGCTCAGCCTCGGCAACGCCTTCGAGGAGGCCGATCTGCTGGACTTCGACCGCCGCGTGCGCGAGGGCCTGGACCTGCCGTCCGGCGACCTGTTCGGCGGTGGCGCCGAGGTGGAATACAGCTGCGAACCCAAGCTCGATGGCCTGGCCGTCAGCCTGCTGTATCGCGATGGCTTGCTGGTGCGCGGTGCCACCCGTGGCGACGGCAGCACCGGTGAGGACATCAGCGTCAATGTACGGACCATCCGCAATATCCCGCTCAAGCTGCAGGGCAGCGGCTGGCCGCGCGTGCTGGAAGTGCGCGGCGAGGTGTTCATCTCCCGGGCCGGTTTCGAGGCGTTGAACGCCCGACAACTGGAAAGCGGCGGCAAGACTTTCGCCAACCCGCGCAACGCCGCGGCCGGCAGCCTGCGCCAGCTCGACCCGAAGATCACTGCCAGCCGTCCCTTGCAGTTATGCAGCTACGGCATCGGCCAAGTCCAGGGCGAGTTGCCGGACAGCCATATCGGCATCCTCCAGGCGCTCAAGGGCTGGGGCCTGCCGATCAGCCCCGAGCTGCAGCTGGCCAAGGGCGTGCAGGAGTGTCTGGCTTATTACCGCGCCATCGGCGACAAGCGCGATGCCCTGCCTTATGAGATCGACGGCGTGGTGTTCAAAGTCAACAACCTGGCCTATCAACGCGAGCTGGGCTTCCGCGCCCGCGAGCCGCGCTGGGCCATCGCCCACAAGTTCCCGGCGCTGGAGGAGCTGACCGAGCTGCTGGATGTCGAGTTTCAGGTCGGCCGCACCGGCGCCGTCACCCCGGTGGCGCGCCTGAAGCCGGTCAAGGTGGCGGGCGTCACGGTATCCAATGCGACCCTGCACAACATGGACGAAGTGGCGCGACTGGGGTTGATGATCGGCGACACAGTAATTATCCGCCGCGCCGGCGACGTGATTCCGCAGGTGGTGCAGGTGGTAGCCGAGCGGCGCCCGGCCGATGCGCGAGCGGTGCAGATCCCCGAGAGCTGCCCGGTATGCGGCTCCCACGTCGAGCGCACCCAGCTGGTCAAGCGCAGCAAGGGCAAGGAGTCGTTCAGCGCCGGCTCGATCTACCGCTGCGTCGGCCGCCTGGCCTGCGCGGCCCAGCTCAAGCAGGCGATCATCCATTTCGTCTCGCGGCGCGCCATGGACATCGAAGGCCTGGGCGAGAAGAGCGTCGAGCAACTGGTCGATGAAGGCCTGGTCGGCTCGCCGGCGGACCTCTACACCCTCAGGTTCGAGCAGATCGTCGGCCTGGAGGGCTTTGCCGAGCTGTCGAGCAACAACCTGCTGGCGGCCATCGCCGCCAGCCGCAAACCGAGCCTGGCGCGCTTCATCTATGCCCTGGGCATCCCCGATGTCGGCGAGGAAACCGCCAAGGTGCTGGCCCGTGCGCTGGCTTCGCTGCGGCGCATCGAGCAGGCGCTGCCGGAGGTGCTGACCTACCTGCCGGATGTCGGTCTGGAAGTCGCCTATGAGATTCACAGCTTCTTCCGCGACGAACACAACCGCAAGGTGATCGCCCAATTGCTCGAGCGCGGCATCGAGCTGCAGGAGGAGGGCGAGGTGCACCCGGAGTTCGCCGGCTGCGCGACCCTGGCGGGCCTGCTCGACAAGTTGAACATCGCCGGCATCGCCGTCACCGGGGCGAAGAACCTGGCGGACAAGGCCGGTAGCCTCGAGCGGGTGATCGAACTCAGTCAGGACTGGCTGGAACTGAGCGTGATGAAGGGCCTCAATGAGAAAGGCAAGCAGGCGCTGCGCGAGTTCTTCGCCGAGCCGGCCAATGTCGAACATGCTCGTGCCATCGAGGCGCAGTTGCGCGAGTTCGGCATGCATTGGCAGAGTGAGAAGAAAGCCGTCGAAGGCCTGCCCCTGGCCGGCCAGACCTGGGTGCTGACCGGCAGCCTGGAAGTCATGAGCCGCGACATCGCCAAGGACAAACTGGAAAGCCTGGGCGCCAAGGTGGCCGGTTCGGTATCGGCCAAGACCAGCTGCGTGGTCGCCGGCCCCGGCGCCGGCTCCAAGCTGGCCAAGGCCAGCGAGCTGGGCGTGCGGGTGCTGGACGAAGCGCAGTTTCTCGCAGAGCTGGAGCGCCTGGGCTAAGCCTGTAGGGTGCGCCGTGCGCACCAGGTAGTCCTGCCTGCGCAGCGGTGGATGACGCTTCACCCATCCACCTTGGCGCTACTTGGGCGGACGTTGTCCGTCATCGCCGCGGGGGCGGAACGCCGCCTGGCGCCCCCGCATTGAAACGAGGCATGCGACGCACCCTGCAGTGGCCATGCGCAGCGGCAAAACCCTGGCCGGGTTGCTTGCCATAAGGCGGAAAAGTCTTGCCGCTTGATCGTTCGAAACGCCATGAGTATTTATCAAGCTGTTGAAAAATAACGAATAATTTAAATGGCACGACCTTTGCTTTTTGTCTTGTACGCAAAACAGGCAAGCCCAACGGCAAAGGTTCCTGACCATGAGCATCAGCTTCGACAGTGCACTCGGCATCCATGAAAAGGCACTCGGCTTTCGCGCCCAGCGTGCCGAGGTATTGGCCAACAACATAGCCAACGCCGATACGCCCAACTACAAGGCGCGCGATCTGGATTTCGCTTCGGTGCTGGCCGAGCAGAGCGCCAGGAACCAGCAGAGTTCGGCTGGCTTGGCCCGCACCAATAGCCAGCATATCGCCGCCGAGGGCGTGGCCATGGGCAGTGCCAGCCTGGCTTACCGCATTCCCGCGCATGCCTCGATCGATCAGAACACCGTCGACGTGCAGGTCGAGCAGTCCACCTATGCGGAAAACGCGGTGAACTTCCAAGCCAGCTTCACCTTCCTCAACAGCAAATTCAAAGGGCTGGTCAGCGCCCTGCGCGGCGAATAAAGGAGCCTGAAGCCATGTCACTCGCCAGTGTTTTCAATATCGCCGGAACCGGCATGAGTGCCCAGAGCACTCGCCTGAACACCATATCCAGCAACATCGCCAACGCCGAGACGGTGTCGTCGAGCGTCGACCAGACTTACCGCGCACGCCATCCGGTATTCGCCACCGTGTTCCAGCAATCCCTGGGCGATGGCAGCGGTTCGCTGTTCGCCGAGCAGGGTCAGGCCGGCAGCGGCGTGCAGGTGCTGGGTATCGTCGAGGATCAGAGCAATCTGGTGCCGCGCTACGAGCCGAACCATCCGGCGGCCGATGAAGGCGGTTATGTGTATTACCCCAACGTCAATGTGGTCGAGGAAATGGCCGACATGATCTCCGCCAGTCGGGCATTCCAGACCAACGTCGAGATGATGAACACGGCCAAGCAAATGTTGCAGCGCGTACTGACCCTGGGTCAGTAAGCCGCACGAGGGAGACAGGACATGAGCACGGTAAATGGCGTCAGTTCGGCACTCGATCAATACCAGATCAAGAGCGATACCACGGCCAACAAGGAGTTGGGCAAGAACGAGTTTCTCAACTTGTTGGTGGCCCAACTGAATAACCAGAACCCCCTGGAGCCGCAGGGTAATGGCGAGTTCATTGCCCAGCTGGCGCAGTTCAGTCAGGTCGAAGGCATCGAGAAACTCAACTCCAGCATGGGTTCGCTGCTGTCCGGTTATCAGTCCTCCCAGGCGCTGCAGGCCTCATCCCTGGTCGGGCGCAAGGTGATAGTGCCGACCGACAAGGCGGTGGTCGATACCAGCGAGAGCTTCAAGGCCAGCCTGGTGCTGCCGACCAGCAGCAGCAACGTCTACGTCAACGTCTACGACAACGCGGGGACTGTGGTCAGTCGGGTCAACATGGGTGAGCAGGCCGCCGGCAATGTCAGCTTTATCTGGGACGGCAAAGACGCCAACGGCAAAGTATTGCCGCCCGGTACCTACAAGTTCGAGGCGCAGGCTACCTACGAAGGCGAGACCGAGGGGCTCTACACCATGCTTCCGGCCAACGTCGACAGCGTGGTGCTGGGCGGCAGCGAGTTGATGCTCAATCTGGCGGGGCTTGGCAGTGTGCCGCTTTCCCAGGTGCAGGTCATCGGTCAGTAATTTCAGGGTTTTAATCGCCGGCCATCCCGGCAAAGGAGACTTCCATGGCGTTCAATATCGGTCTTAGCGGCCTGCGCGCGGCGACCAGCGATCTCAACGTGACCGGCAACAACATCGCCAACGCCGGTACGGCCGGCTTCAAGCAGTCGCGAGCGGAATTTTCCGATGTCTATGCGGCCTCGGTGAACGGATCCGGCAAGAATGCGCTGGGTAGCGGTGTGCTTCTGAGCAACGTGTCGCAGCTGTTCAACCAGGGCAACGTCAACTACACGCAGAACTCCCTGGACCTGGCGATCAACGGCAACGGCTTCTTCCAGACCAGCAACAACGGTGAGGTCAGCTACACCCGTGCCGGCTATTTCGGTACCGACCGTGAGGGTTTCATGGTCAACAACTTCGGTTACAAGCTGCAGGGCTACGCCGTCGATGGCAATGGCAACCTGCAGAATGGCGTGATCAGCGATCTGCGCATCGAAACCGCGAGCCAGGCGCCGCGCTCGACCACCGAGCTGAGTCAGACGTTCAATCTGAACTCGACCAATGCCGTGCCGACATCCTGGCAGGGTGCTTATGACGCGTCGATTGCCGGTGCCGTGGATCCGCTTAATCCGACTGCTGCGGAGGTCACCGCTGCCGAAGCGACAGGTAACGCCACCTTCGATCCGGCCGACCCGACCACCTACAACTCCTCCACCTCGACCAACGTCTACGATACCCAGGGCAATGCCCATGTGCTCAGCCAATATTTCGTCAAGACCGGGGCCAACGAGTGGCAGATGAATGTGCTGGTCGATGGGCGCAATCCGGCTACCCCGACATCGACTACGCCCTACTCGATGGGCGTACGCTTCGATGCCAATGGTCAGCTGAATACCAGCAGCCTGACCTCCAGTGCGGCTTTCACCGTCGACACCAGCGGGCGTTTCACCTTGAATGACTGGGTGCCCGCAGCCTCGGATGGCGGCGAGCCGCCGGTATGGTCGAGCAATGGCGCGGATGCCAGTCCTACCGGCATTCTGGTCGACATGCGTAACTCCACCCAGTTCTCCAGCTCCTTCGCGGTCAACGCCGTCAGTCAGGATGGCTACACCACCGGCCAGCTCGCGGGCCTGGAGATCGATGACACCGGGGTGATTTTCGCCCGTTACACCAACGGTCAATCCAATGTGCAGGGGCAGGTGATCCTGGCCAGCTTCGCCAACGTGCAGGGCCTGACCCCGGTGGGTAAAACCGCCTGGGTGCAATCCTTCTCCTCCGGCGAACCGGTGGTCGGTACGCCGCGCAGCGGCACCCTTGGCGCCTTGCAATCCGGCGCCCTGGAAGACTCCAACGTCGAGCTGTCCGACCAGTTGGTCAACCTGATCGTCGCCCAGCGCAACTACCAGGCCAACGCCAAGACCATCGAGACCGAAAGTTCGATTACCCAGACCATCATCAACCTGCGTTGATAAGGCGCGGCAGTAGGGGCAAGCGATTGATGGGTATCGACCGCCACTCAATCCGCCCGATTGGCGCGGCAGCGTCCTTGGGCGGCAGGCTCTGGCTTTGCCGTCGGCGGCAATAACTCGCCGATCTCGTCTCGAAAGGCTCCTCATGGGGCCTTTTATTTATTTAAAAAATTAATATTTTCAACGTCTTATGATTTCTGTTCGAGGCTGGCACGACCTTTGCTCTATTCCCTTTCATAGAGCAGCGGGTAATACGCCCACCTCGGAGGATGACCATGGACAAGATGCTGTACGTCTCTATGACTGGAGCCCACAACAACAGCCTGGCGCAGAGTGCCCACGCCAATAACCTGGCGAACATCTCGACCAATGGCTTTCGCCGCGACTTCGAGCAGGCGCGTTCGATGCAGGTCTTTGGCGACAGTTTCCCGGCACGGGTCTACGCCATGACCGAGCGCCCCGGAACCGACTTCACCCCAGGTGCTCTGCAGGAAACCGGTCGCGATCTGGATGTGGCGATCGGCGGGCGCGGTTGGCTGGCCGTACAGGCGGCCGACGGCAGCGAGGCCTATGTGCGCACCGCTAGCCTGAATATTGACGCTCTTGGGGTCTTGCGTACTGGCAACGGTTTGCCGGTGATGGGCAATGGCGGACCGATTGCCGTGCCGCCGGAGCAGAAGGTCGAGATCGGCCAGGATGGCACCATCAGCATTCGCGCCCTCGGCGAAGGGCCTAGCGTGCTGGCAGAAGTCGATCGGCTGAAGCTGGTCAATCCCGACCTGAAGCAGATGGAGAAGGGCAGCGACGGCCTGATTCGCTACAAGGGTGGCGAGCCGGTGCAGGCCGATGCCAGCGTGCAGGTGACCTCCGGCTTTCTCGAGTCGAGCAACGTCAATGCGGTGGAGGAGATGACTGCCATCCTCTCCCTGTCCCGCCAGTTCGAGCTGCAAGTGAAGATGATGCGCACTGCCGAAGACAATGCGGCCGCTGTGGCGCGGGTTTTGCAAATTAGCTAATCACCAGCACGCGGCGCCTTGAAAATGGCGCTCGAGGAGAATCGATATGCTTCCGGCACTGTGGGTCAGCAAGACCGGTCTGTCCGCCCAGGACATGAACCTGACTACCATTTCCAACAACCTGGCCAACGTCTCGACCACGGGCTTCAAGCGCGATCGGGCCGAGTTCGAGGATCTGCTGTACCAGATCCGCCGCCAGCCCGGCGGCCAGTCCAGCCAGGACAGCCAGCTGCCGTCCGGTTTGCAATTGGGTACCGGGGTGCGGGTGGTCGGCACGCAGAAGATCTTCACCGCCGGCAGTCTGCAAACCACCGAACAACCCCTGGATCTGGCGGTCAACGGCCGCGGTTTCTTCCAGGTGCTGATGCCCGATGGCACGGTGTCCTATACCCGTGATGGCAGCTTTCACCTGAACTCGGACGGCCAGGTCGTCACCTCCAACGGTTATGCCCTGGAGCCGGCGATCGTCCTGCCCAACGAAGTACGCACCTTCACCGTCGGCGAAGACGGTACGGTGTCGGTGACCACCGACGGCAATCCGCAGCCGCAGATCGTCGGCAACCTGCAGACCGCCGACTTCATCAACCCGGCCGGTCTGGAAGCGATCGGCAACAACCTGTTCCTGGAAACCGCCGCCAGCGGCGCGCCGCAGGTCGGCACCCCGGGCCTCAACGGCTTGGGCACCACCCTGCAGCACACCCTGGAAAACTCCAACGTCAGCGTGGTCGAGGAGCTGGTCAACATGATCACCACCCAGCGCGCCTACGAGATGAACTCGAAAGTCATCTCCACCGCCGACCAGATGCTGGCCTTCGTTTCGCAGAATCTTTAATCGTTGAGGTCGGGCGGTTGCCCGGCCCTGACTCGATACAAACGCCGTGAGGTAGTGGTTATGAACCGGCTGGTAATAGTGCTCTCGATGCTGGGTCTGGTTGTCCTGGGTGGCTGCGTCGCGCCGCCGGCGAAGCCCAACGACCCCTATTACGCGCCGGTACTGCCGCGCACGCCGTTGCCGGCGGAGCAGAACAACGGCTCGATCTATCAGGCCGGCTTCGAGAACAACCTGTTCGACGATCGCAAGGCCTTCCGCGTCGGCGACATCATCACCATCACCCTCAACGAGCGCACCCAGGCCAGCAAGAATGCCGGCTCGCAGATCCAGAAGGACAGCAGCGCCGACATCGGCCTGACCTCGCTGTTCGGCGGCGCGGTGACGGCAGCTAACCCGTTCTCCGACAATCAGCTGTCGCTGAGCGCCGAGTACAGCGCCAACCGCGACACCAAGGGCGATAGCAAGGCGGCCCAAGGCAACAGCCTGAGCGGCTCGATCACCGTGACCGTGGCCGAGGTATTGCCCAACGGTATTCTGGCGATCCGCGGCGAGAAGTGGATGACCCTCAATACCGGTGACGAACTGGTGCGCATCGCCGGGCTGGTCAGAGCCGACGATATTGCCACGGACAACACCGTGGCCTCGACCCGCATCGCCGATGCGCGCATCACCTACTCGGGCACCGGCGCCTTCGCCGACGCCAGTCAGCCGGGTTGGCTCGATCGTTTCTTCATCAGCCCGCTGTGGCCGTTCTAAGGGTGACGCAGATGATGATCGTAGGAGCGGGCCATGCCCGCGAAAGCATTCACAGGGTCGGTAGCAGGATCGCGGGCATGGCCCGCTCCTACCTCTTATTGCTATGCGCTCTGCTGTGCCTGCCGGCCCAGGCCGAGCGGCTCAAGGATCTGGCCAGTATCCAGGGCGTGCGCAGCAACCAGTTGATCGGCTACGGCCTGGTGGTCGGCCTCAATGGCAGCGGCGACCAGACCACCCAGACGCCGTTCACCGTGCAGACCTTCAACAACATGCTGGCGCAGTTCGGCATCAAGGTGCCGCCAGGCGGCAACGTGCAGCTGAAGAACGTCGCGGCGGTGTCCATCCATGCCGATCTGCCGGCGTTCGCCAGGCCGGGGCAGACCATCGACATCACCGTTTCCTCCATCGGCAACGCCAAGAGCCTGCGCGGCGGTAGCCTGCTGATGGCACCGCTTAAGGGCATCGACGGCAATGTCTACGCCGTCGCCCAGGGCAATCTGGTGGTCGGTGGTTTCGATGCCGAAGGCGGCGATGGTTCGCGCATCACCGTCAACGTGCCTTCGGCGGGGCGCATTCCTGGCGGTGCGACGGTCGAGCGTTCGGTGCCCAGCGGTTTCGATCAGGGCAATACCCTGACCCTCAACCTCAATCGTCCGGACTTCACCACGGCGAAGAATATCGTCGACCAGATCAACGACCTGCTCGGCCCAGGTGTCGCCCAGGCGCTCGACGGTGGCTCGATCCGCGTCAGCGCGCCGCTCGATCCGAATCAGCGGGTGGATTACCTGTCGATTCTGGAAAACCTCGAAGTCGAAGTCGGCCAGGCGGTGGCCAAGATCATCATCAACGCCCGTACCGGCACTATCGTCATCGGCCAGAACGTGCGCGTGCAACCGGCGGCCGTGACCCACGGCAGCCTCACGGTAACCATCACCGAAGACCCCATCGTCAGTCAGCCGGAAGCCCTCTCCGGTGGCCAGACCGTGGTGGTGCCACGCTCGCGGGTGGGGGCCCAGGAAGAGGCTAAACCGATGTTCAAGTTCGGCCCCGGTACCACCCTGGATGAAATCGTTCGGGCGGTGAACCAGGTGGGCGCATCGCCCTCCGACCTGATGGCCATCCTGGAGGCGCTCAAGCAAGCCGGCGCCCTGCAGGCCGACCTGATCGTGATTTAAGGAGGCAGCGGCGATGGATTCTCGACTCTCGGCCGGTATGCCCGGCAGCATCAACGGCAACAGCCCGCTGGACAGCGGCGCCTTCACCGACCTGAACCGGCTCAACCAGTTCAAGGTCGGTGGCGACAGCGAGCAGAACATTCGCAAGGTGGCGCAAGAGTTCGAGTCGCTGTTTCTCAATGAAATGCTCAAGGCCATGCGCTCGGCCAACGAAGTGTTCGCCGAAGGCAACTTCATGAACAGCAACGAGAGCAAGACCTACCAGGACATGCACGACCAGCAGCTGTCGGTGACCCTGTCGAACAACCAGAACGGTATCGGTCTGGCCGACGTGCTGGTGCGGCAGATGTCAAAAATCAAGGACGCCGGCAGCCGGCCCAACCCCTTCGCTCAGGTCGACCAGCCGCTACCGAGTGCGCCGAGCAAGCCCTTGGCCAGGGTCGACAGCAGCCGCGACGACTCGTCCCTGCTCAATCAGCGGCGCCTGTCGCTGCCGGGTAAATCGAGTGACCGGTTGATGGCGGGCATCGTGCCTGCGGCCGACACGCTGGATGCACAGCCGCTGGCGCAAAACGACTGGATCCCGGCCAAGGCGTTTGCCGCTCCCGCCGACAAGGCCCTGGACCTGAATGGCGCGGATGCCATCAGCGGCCGGCGTCTGGCGCAGGCAGCGGGCAAGACCGTCTTCGCCTCGAAAGACGAGTTCATCGCCGCCATGCTGCCGATGGCCGAACAGGCCGCCGAGAAGATCGGCGTCGATGCCCGCTACCTGGTGGCCCAGGCCGCGCTGGAAACCGGTTGGGGCAAGTCGATCATCCGCCAGCAGGACGGCAGCAGCAGCCACAACCTGTTCGGCATCAAGAGCCACAACAGCTGGGACGGCGAGTCGGCACGGGTGCTGACCACCGAGTACAAGGGTGGCAAGGCGGTCAAGGAGGCGGCCACGTTCCGTGCCTATGATTCCTACGCCCACAGCTTCGAAGACTTCGTCAGCTTCTTGCAGAGCAACGGTCGCTACGAAAAAGCCCTCGATGCCACGCAGAACCCCGAGCAGTTCGCTCGCGAGTTGCAGAAGGCCGGTTACGCCACCGATCCGCAGTACGCGCGCAAGGTGTCACAGATCGCCCGGCAGATGTCGACCTACCAAACCATCGCGTCCAGCGACACGGCGCCGACCCGGGGATGAACTGAGCCATGGCTGACCTACTGAGTATCGGCCTGTCCGGCTTGTCGGCGAACAAGACCTCGCTGGCCGTCACCGGGCATAACATCACTAACGTCAACACCCCCGGGTTTAGCCGTCAGGACACGGTGCAGGCCACGCGCAATCCGCAGTTCAGCGGTGCCGGCTATATCGGCTCGGGCACCACCCTGGTGGATGTCCGCCGCACCTACAGCGAGTTCCTGAGTGCCCAGGTGCGCAGCAGCACCGCGCTGAGCAGCGACGTGGAAGCCTACAGAAGCCAGATCGAACAGCTCGATTCGCTGCTGGCAGGCACCACCACCGGCATCACGCCCTCGGTGCAGAAGTTCTTCTCTTCCCTGCAGACGGCCGCCGAAGACCCGGCCAACATTCCGGCGCGGCAACTGGTGCTGTCCGAGGCGGAAGGCCTGGCCAGGCGCTTCAATACGGTTGCCGACCGGATCGGCGAGCAGAACGAGTTCATCAACAAGCAGATGGTGGCCGTCAGCGACCAGGTCAATCGCCTGGCCACCTCGATTGCCAGCTACAACGATTCCATCGCCAAGGCCGCGGCCAACGGTCAGCAACCCAACGACCTGCTCGATGCCCGCGAAGAGGCGATCCGCCAGCTGTCCACCTTCGTCGGCGTGACCGTGGTGGCGCAGGACGACAACTCGCTCAACCTGTTCGTTGGCTCCGGCCAGCCGCTGGTGGTGGGCAGCAGCACCAGCCGCCTGGAAGTCGGGCCGGGGCAGGGCGACCCGACGCGTTTCGAGGTGAGCTTCGTCAGCGGCGGCTCGCGCCAGGGCATCACCTCCCTGCTCAGCGGTGGCGAGCTGGGCGGGCTGATCCGCTATCGCAGCGAGACCCTGGATCCGACCCTCAACTCCCTGGGGCGACTGGCCCTGGCGGTCAGTGACCAGGTCAACAGCCAGCTCGGCCAGGGTCTGGACCTGAAAGGCCAGGTGGGCACGGCGCTGTTCGGCGATTACAACGACACGGCGCTGGCCCAGCTGCGGGTGCGGGCTTATTCGACCAACACCAGCAACGTCCAGCCGGCGCTGAATATCACCGACAGCAGCATCCTGACCACCAGCGACTACCGCCTGGATTACGATGGCAGCAACTACAGCGCACGGCGCTTGAGCGATGGCGCGACCATGACGATCAACCCCAGCTCGCCCGGCAGCTATCCGGCGACCCTGACCTTTACCGATGCGAGCGGCCGCGACCAGGGTTTCGAACTGGCCATCGACTCCGCGCCGGCGGCGGATGACCGGTTTCTCCTGCAGCCGACCCGGCGCGGCGCCACCGCCATCAGCGCCCAGTTGGATCAGCCCGATCAGTTGGCGTTTGCCGCGCCGGTGCGTTCCGAGGCCGATCTGCAGAATCGGGGGAATGCGGTGATAGGTCAGCCGCAGCTCACCTCTACCCATGACCCCCTACTGCCGTCAGTGTTGAGTGGTTTCTCGCCGGTCACCATGACCTACAACGCCACCACCCAACAGCTTGACCTGAGTTTGCCCAGCCCCGCACCAGCAGGAGTGGTTATTTCTCCTGCATCGTTGTCCGTCAACCCGGGTCAGGCCAATACGCTGAGTTACACCATTGCAGTTACTTCCGGTGTTCCGGCAGTCACCGAGAACTACAGCATCGAGCAAGCGTTCAGCGGTCGCCCGGAAAATGGCGATAGTTTCACCCTGGGCTTCAATCAAAACGGCGTCTCCGACAACCGCAACGCCCTGAAATTGGTCGATCTGCAGAACAAGCAGAGCGTGGGCGTGGACCCGTCGGTGGGCATCGGCACCGGCGTCAGCTTCACCGACGGCTATGGCGACCTGGTCGAGCGGGTCGGCACCCTGACGGCGCAGGCCAGGCAGGACAGCGACGCCACCGGCGCCATTCTCAAACAGGCGAGCAACAACCGCGACTCGCTGTCGGCGGTCAATCTCGACGAAGAAGCCGCCAACCTGATCAAGTTCGAGCAGTACTACAACGCCTCGGCCCAGGTCATTCAAGTTGCCCGTTCTTTGTTCGATACCCTGATCAGTGCCTTCAGATAAGTCGTGGGGTGCGCGAGGCCGCCTAGGCCGCGCGCACCGATGAACCAGCCGGTGCGCAAGGCGCACCCTACAGAACTCGCCGGTTGCAACAAGAGGCTCCAGTATGCGCATCTCCACCATCCAGACGTTCAACAACGGCGTACAGGGCATTCAGCGCAACTACGCCAATGCCACCCGTACCCAGGAGCAGATCAGCACCGGCAACCGCATCCTCACCCCGGCGGACGACCCGGTCGCCTCGGTGCGCCTGCTGCAACTGGAGCAGCAACAGAATGTGCTGACCCAGTACAAGGACAACCTCACTGCGGCGAAGAACAGCCTGAGTCAGGAAGAAGTCACCCTCAACTCGGTCAACACCGTGTTGCAGCGCGTGCGCGAACTGGCGGTGCAGGCCGGTAATGGTGTGCTCAGCACCGCCGATCGCCAGTCCATCGCCGCGGAATTGGGCGAACGAGAAAACGAACTGTTCGGCCTGATGAACACCCGCAATGCCCGCGGCGAATACCTGTTCGCCGGGTTTCAGGGCAAGACCCAGCCCTTCGTGCGCGAGGGCGATGGCAGCTACAGCTATCAGGGCGATGAGGGCCAGCGCAAATTACAGGTGGCCAGTTCGCTGGATCTGGCGATCAGCGACAGCGGCAAGAAGATCTTCCAGAGCGTCACCAATGCCGGGCGTCTGGATGCGGTGCTCGACGCTTCACTGGCGCCCGGTTCCACCCTCGGTGTGTCCGCACTGCTGGTGCAGGACGAAGTGGCCTTCTCCGGTAGTCCGGTATTCCCCGATACGGGCGTCGAAATCCGCTTCGATCCGACAGATCCGCACCGCTACGAGGTCTACGGCATTCCTGCTGCCGCCGTGCTCGCCAGTGGGCGTATGGACGCTGACGTTGCAACCAGCGACCAGTTGGTTTTTCGCGGTGTGGCCATGCAATTCGACGGTGTGCCCGTGGGTGGTGAAAGCATCCAGATCACCGCCGATCCTACTCGGCAGAAGCAGGGCATCCTCGACACCATCGCCAATCTACGCACCAGCCTGGAAAGCCCGGCAGCGGGCTCGCAGGTGCGTGATGCGGTGGCTGTGGCCTTGACCAACCTCGATCACGGCATGAGCACGGTCGACAGCGTGCGCGGCGAAATCGGCGCACGCCTGAATATCATCGACTCGACCCAGACTGATAACGAAGACGTCGCGCTGGTCAACAATTCCGTGCAGGCCGACTTGCGCGAACTGGACTACGCCGAAGCGCTGTCGCGGCTGTCCTTTCAGTCCATTGTTCTGGAAGCAGCGCAGCAGAGTTATGTGAAGATCAGCAGTCTCAACCTGTTCAGCCAGTTGCGCTGACGATTCGTATCGCTGTGCCCACCTATCGCTGCGCTCAGGCGTGAGTGGCGGGCTTGATAAGGCTTTCCGCTGGAATGCCGAACATGGCGTGCAGCTTCCAGATCATCGGTAGCGTGAGCGCGCGCTTGCCGTTCAGCACCTCGTAAACACGATTGGTTCTGCCGATGGCAGGGGCCAGGTCGGCTGCTGTCAGGCCGGATTGCTCCATGCGAAATTTGATCGCATCGATGGGGTTTGGCAGGTCAACGGGGAAGTGCCTGGCTTCATAGGCTTCGATGAGGGTGATCATCACCTCGAAGCTGTCGCCTTCGGCGGTGCCTGGCTCTGGCTGGTTATCAAATAGAGCGGACACGTCCTTGAGGGCTTCCCGGTAGTCGTTGTTTGTACGAATCGGGCGAATATTCATGGCGGTTACTCCATTTCTACTGTGTTGGCATCAATGGCGTCGTACTGCCGATGTGTTCCGACGAACTTGATGTAAATGGCGCCGAAACGGTAGGCGACAGCAGTCACCAGCCGATAGTCGTTACCCTTGATGTTGAAAACGACCCTGCGGCTTTTGAGAATGCTCGCGCTACGGAACTGCTCCTTTATTTCAGTCGGGCTGGACCAGTTGGCCTTCCTGGCCTCATCTATCCACGCCAGCAAGGGCTGTTCAGCGTCCGGGTATTGCTCCCAGAAGGCTTTCAGATGGCTGATGGCGATAATTCTCATGGGTGAACTTTAGTCCCGTGCTGGGACTTGTGCAAGTGCTCGCCGTAGGCTGTGCCCATGATTTATCGGACTGCCGTGGGAGGGCGGGCGGCGTTCCGTTTTAGCCGCGATGGGCCTTGAAGGCGCTGAAAGCATCGCGACCGTAGCAGACCCGTAGGATGGGTTAGCCGCCACAGCCCTCCGATCAAGCCAGCGTTGTGCGTGCGGCGTAACCCATCATCTGCGGCGTAACGGCTGACGCCATGTTGGGTTACGCGGCGGTTGAGGGCTGGGCTTGGTTCAGGATAAGCGTCCGCCGCTAACCCAACCTACGGGTCTAAAACCGCCGAAAACCCGGCAAAATATCCAGATAGCACCCCTGCTTGAGCTAAGCGCTTGTTGCCCATCAAGAAAAAACTTTCGCTGAATATGGCAAAAAGCCCCTAAAGCATCCCGGCTTAGCGCCGATAAAGATTACGAATGCGAAGTAACTGGGGTGCCTGAGCCAGGCAACCGCCCAAGCGCTCGCAACGCCCAGCTACCTTTAAGTACCAGCCCATTGGAGGCAAACACCATGGCCCTTACCGTCAATACCAACATTGCGTCGCTCAACACCCAGCGCAACCTGAACGGCTCTTCCAATGCGTTGGCTACCACCATGCAGCGCCTGTCCACTGGTTCGCGCATCAACAGCGCCAAGGACGACGCCGCTGGCCTGCAGATTTCCAACCGCATGACCAGCCAGATCAACGGCCTGGGCGTCGCGGTGCGCAACGCCAACGACGGCATCTCCCTGGCGCAAACCGCGGAAGGTGCTCTGCAGCAGTCGACCAACATCCTCCAGCGCATGCGTGACCTGTCCCTGCAATCGGCCAACGGCACCAACGATGCTACCGACCGCAAGGCGCTGCAAAAAGAAGTCAGCACCCTGCAGTCCGAACTCAACCGTATCGCCGATACCACCACCTTCGGTGGCCGTAAGGTACTGGACGGCTCCATGGCCAACGTGGACTTCCAGGTGGGCGCCAAT
The DNA here is from genome assembly GCF_900115555.1 of Pseudomonas borbori. Classification (GTDB taxonomy): domain Bacteria; phylum Pseudomonadota; class Gammaproteobacteria; order Pseudomonadales; family Pseudomonadaceae; genus Aquipseudomonas; species Aquipseudomonas borbori. The sequence goes on along the minus strand of NZ_FOWX01000002.1, from coordinate 54,632 downwards.
GCGCGTGAAACCATTGGTGTATCGATCAAGGCTTCGAGCGCCAAGGATATCGGCTCCTATACCATCAAGTCGTCCGGTACTGTCACTGGCAGCGCTGTCGCAGCGGCAGCTGCCCCGCCAGTGTCAGGTTTGCCAGCTATTGCCGCAGGCGCTTTGGTGATCACCGGTCCAGAAGGGCAAAAAGGCACCGCTACAGCCGTTGCTGTTAACGGATCTGCTCGGGATATTGCAGCCGCCATCAATGGGGTTACTACCGATACGGGTGTCAGTGCAACCGCGACAACCAAAACTGAGTTGAGCGGGTTGGCAGAGACCGGCGTGGTCGGCTTCACTCTTAAGGGGTCGAATGCGACGGCAGTCAATATTGAAGCCACCATTTCCGATGCGACTGACCTTACCTCCTTGGCTAATGTGATCAATGCGCAGTCCTCTGCGACCGGCATCACGGCTGATGCAAGCAAGGGTGATGGCAAGCTGACTCTGACCAGCAAGGATGGCTACAACATTGAGATTGGCAACTTCCTGGTCGATAACGATGGTGCTGGTGAAAATACGACTGATGACATCGTAACGGTCACTGCTTTTGATGAAACGGGTGCTGCTGATACTGCTAACGCCATAACTCTGAATGAGGCTGGTGGTACCACTGCTTTTGACTCTACAACCGTAGTCGGCAACTTCAGCATGTCGGCCCTCGGCGGTTTCAGTGTAACGGGCTCGGCTACTACTTATATTGATGCTGCCGATGTCAACTCCAAGCAATCTGCCGTCAGCGCAATCGATATTTCCACTGTTGATGGTGCACAGGATGCGATTTCGGTCATCGACGGCGCCCTGGCGCAGATCGACGAAGTACGCTCCGGTCTGGGTGCTGCGCAAAACCGCTTCGACAACACCATCAGCAACCTGCAGAGCGTTCAGGAAAACGTCTCCGCCGCCCGTGGCCGTATCCAGGACACCGACTACGCCGCTGAAACCGCGAATCTGAGCAAGAACCAGATTCTGCAACAGGCCGGCACCGCGATCCTGGCCCAAGCCAATCAGTTGCCGCAGGCGGTTCTCAGCCTCCTCGGTTAAACTGACCGGCAAGGTCTGCAATAGGCTGCGGGGGAAAGTGCTTGGCACTTTCCCCCGCTTTGCCGTTGAGAGGTGATGAGATGGATATTGCACTTGGTAATGCATTGCCGGTTGCCGCGCCTACTAAAGGGCGTCTGGAGTCTTTGCCGCCAGTTACAGAGCAGGCGACAGCAGGGCAGGAACCGGCGTCAGTAACGACACCCGTTGAAGCCGAAGGCCAGGCGGATCGTGAATCGCTGGAGCAGGCAGTGTCGAGCATCAAGGATTTTGTGCAAACCATTCGCCGTGATCTGAATTTCAGCCTGGATGACTCCAGTGGTCGAGTTGTGATCAAGGTGACGGACAGCGCTTCCGGGGATGTCATTCGTCAGATGCCGACTGAAGAAGCGCTGCGGCTGGCCGAAAGCCTGGATGAGGTACGCAGTTTGTTGTTCAAGGCCGAGGCATGATTTTTCCGCGTTGCGGCATGTTTCTTGATTGAGTTTCGGTCTTTGGTAGCAAGCGTCAACTCCATGACGAGGTGATCAGCATGGCGGGTATAACGGGTATTGGCTCTGGAATGAATATCGACAGCGTCGTCGGTGCTATGGTCAGTGCGGAAAAGGCCCCAAAAGAGGCGCAACTGGCACGCCTGGAAAAGGCCACGACGACCAAGTTTTCTGCCTTGGGGCAGCTCAAGGGGGCCTTGAGCGAATTCCGGACCGCCATGAAGGATCTCAACAGCCTGGCGCTATTCGAGAAACGCACAGCCACTTCATCCAATACCAGCGTGCTCAGCGCATCCGCCGAAAAAACGGCATTGGCCGGCACCTACCAGCTTGCTGTGCAGGCGTTGGCTACCAGCAGTCGCGTCGCGACCGCTGCCGTTCCCTCTGCCTACTCGGCTGCGGAAGATGGCGTGCTGACGGTCAAGCTGGGGGCCGCTGATACCGCCGGTGTCGACGTGGAAATCGCTGCCGGCGACACCCTCGAGCAGGTGCGCGACAAGCTCAATACCGCCCTCAAAGAAAAAGGCATTAGTGCCAATATCGTCAATAACCCGGCTGATGGCGGCACTTCACGTTTGGTGTTGAGCGCCAAGGAAACGGGTGCTGACAAAGACATCATGATCAGCAGTGATACTTTGACGGAATTGGCCGTCGATGGCAGCGTCGCTGCGACCACTCTTGGTGGTGCTGGCTATCTGGGTTCCCCGGCTCAGGATGCGGAGTTCACTATCGATGGTCTGACGCAAACCAGTGCCAGCAACAGTGTTGCGGGTGTCATCCCGGGCGTAACGTTCAGCTTGTTGAGTGAGAGCGAGCCGGGCAAGACCCTGACTTTGTCCGTTGGACAGGACGCCGGTGGCGTGACGGCCAATATCAATAAGTTTGTCAGTGCCTACAACAAACTGATCGCTACCACTAACGAGTTGACCAAGGTTACTTCGGTCGGTGATGGCAATGCGCCAATTGCTGGGGGATTGGTGGGTGACGCTACCGTGCGTGCTTTGCTTGCCGGTGTGCGCAACGAGTTGGTGAACCCCTCGGATCAGGATGGTGTTCGTGCATTGACTGATTTGGGTATCACGACCCAAAAAGACGGCACCCTGAAAGTCGACAGTGGCAAGCTTAGCAAGGCACTTGAAGAGAACTTTGACGCTGTTGGTACTTTTTTCACTGGCGATAACGGCTTGATGAGCCGTGTTGATAAGCGTGTCGATGGTTATATTCAAACCGGCGGCGTGCTTGAGTCGCGTATGGCGGGTTTGCAATCGACAATTACGGATATTGATAAGCAGAGGGAAAACCTCACGCGCCGCGTTGAGCAGATGCAGACCCGTTTATATTCCCAGTTCAACGCAATGGACTCCTTGGTAGCCCAATTGTCCAACACCAGTAGTTGGTTGACGAGTGCCCTTGAGAATCTGCCCGGTGTAGTGAGAAAGGATAAATAGATAGTGAACAAGCCAATCGACACGTACAAAGCCGTTAAAGTCAGCCAGGAAGTCAGCCCTTACCGCGCCGTGCAATTGTTGCTCGATGGCGCGCTGGAGCGTATTTCTCTGGCGTTACACGCCCAGCAACAAGGTAGTCCCGATGTGCGGGGCGAAGCCGTGGGCAGCACCCTGTCCATCATCGGCATTCTCCAGGGCAGCCTGGACAAGCAGCTGGGTGGCGAGTTGGCGGAAAATCTGGATTCGTTGTACGACTACATGACCCGTCGCCTGGCCGGCGTGGCGCTGGACAAGACGCCGCAGAGCCTGGAAGAGGTGCAGGGTTTGCTGGAGCAGATACGTGATGCCTGGGTCGCCATCGGCCCTGAGGTCGAGCCAGTAGCATCCTGAGGTCAGGGGCGCTTTATAGCAGCCCCACCTATCCTGCGGCTCCTTGCATCTTGCTATTCGTTATTTAAATCAATCAGTTGCATTATCTCCACAGAGCTCCTAAAGCTGCCGCCGGCACTGCCGATACATGAAGTATTCCCGCACTACATTGGAGTACATTCAGCATGAACGCGATGGCAGCAATGCGGCAGTATCAAAGCGTCAATACCCAGGCCCAGGCCGTGGATGCCAGCCCTCATCGGTTGATCCAGATGTTGATGGAAGGCGGTCTGACCCGTATCGCCCAGGCGCGTGGCGCCATGGAGCGTCAGCAGACGGCGATGAAGGGCGAACTGATCGGCAAGGCCATCGGCATCATCGGAGGTCTGCGTGAAGGCCTGGATCTGCAGCGGGGGGGCGAGTTGGCGGCCAACCTCGATAGCCTGTACCAGTACATGGTTTCCCGTCTGCTCGAAGCCAATGTGAAGAATGACGCCGCGCCGCTCGATGAAGTGGCAGGGCTGTTGCGTAATGTGAAGTCCGGCTGGGACGCGATCGGCCAGTGATGCTGTCTGACGTTTTAAGGAGCACGTTCATGAGTTCATCTGTCCAGCGTCTGGAAAGGACCGGAAGCGCCTTGCGCGATGCCCTGGCCGCACAGGATTGGGCGGCCATCGGCGAACTGGATCTGCAGTGTCGCCAGGCGGTTGACGAAGCCATGGTCGAGTCCGTGCAGGACGAAGACGTGCTGCGCGCGCGCATGCAGGAGTTGCTGGATCTGTATCGCGAGCTGGTCGATGTCTGTCAGTCGGAGCAGCGGCGCCTGGCCGGCGAGCTGATGCAGTTGAACCAGGCCCAGCAAGGGGCCAAGGTCTATCAGTTGTTCGGTTGATGGGTTAGCGGTTAGCCGATCTGCAGCAACCCACAATCCGTAGGGTGTCACTCGCCGCAGGCAGTGCACCATGGCTCATCGGCGCGGCACAAAATCCGGCGGGCTGTCGCTTCGCTCCGAGGCCGCCCTACCGGATCGCCGTCCGGACCGTCCGACCGATTGTGTTGTCACGCTGCGTGTACGCTTCTTTTCCTTATCACGACTGTTCTTGTTTTCCCCTTCTTGCAAACAATCGCTTAGGCAATTGGTCGTGAAAATCAAAAAAAGCACGCCATAAAATTGACTATGCTCGGAAAATTGACTTTACTAGCGGCCAATTGCCAGCGCAGTTGTCGTGTTCGACGAAGTGCGCTTCCGTTCGCTCCCAGGATCAGATCAAACATATGTGGCGTGAAACGAAAATTCTGCTGATTGACGATGACAGTGAGCGACGTCGTGATTTGACGGTGATCCTGAATTTCCTGGGCGAAGATCACCTCGCGTGTGGTAGTCATGACTGGCGGGATGCGGTCGCCCAATTGGCTTCCAGTCGCGATGTGCTCAGCGTATTGCTCGGTGATGTGCAGGCCAGGGGCGGGGTCCTGGAGATCCTCAAGCAGGTTGCTGCCTGGGACGAGTTTCTGCCGATTCTGCTGATCGACGAGCATGCGGCTGCGGAGTGGCCGGAAGAGTTGCGCCGCCGCGTGCTGGCGACCCTGGAAATGCCGCTCAGCTACAACAAGCTGCTCGATTCCCTGCACCGCGCCCAGGTCTACCGCGAGATGTACGACCAGGCGCGCGAGCGCGGTCGCCAGCGCGAGCCGAATCTGTTCCGCAGCCTGGTCGGTACCAGCCGCGCCATTCAGCAGGTGCGGCAGATGATGCAGCAGGTGGCCGATACCGAGGCCAGCGTGCTGATCCTCGGCGAGTCGGGCACCGGTAAAGAGGTGGTGGCGCGCAATCTGCACTATCACTCCAAGCGGCGCGAGGCGCCTTTCGTGCCGATCAACTGTGGCGCGATTCCCGCGGAGTTGCTGGAAAGCGAACTGTTCGGCCATGAGAAGGGCGCCTTTACCGGCGCGATCACCAGCCGCGCCGGGCGTTTCGAGTTGGCCAACGGCGGTACCTTGTTTCTCGATGAAATCGGCGACATGCCGCTGTCGATGCAGGTCAAACTGCTGCGGGTGCTGCAAGAGCGCACCTACGAGCGGGTCGGCAGCAACAAGACGCAGAGTGCCGACGTGCGCATCATCGCGGCGACCCACAAGAATCTGGAAGAAATGATCGAGGCGGGCAGCTTTCGCGAGGATCTCTACTACCGGCTCAATGTATTCCCCATCGAAATGGCGCCGCTGCGCGAGCGTATCGAAGATATTCCCCTGTTGATGAACGAACTGATCTCGCGCATGGAGCACGAGAAGCGTGGCTCGATCCGTTTCAACTCGGCGGCGATCATGTCGTTGTGCCGCCACGACTGGGCGGGCAATGTGCGTGAGCTGGCCAATCTGGTCGAGCGCATGGCGATCATGCACCCCTATGGAGTGATCGGCGTGGGTGAGCTGCCGAAGAAGTTCCGCCACGTCGACGATGAGGACGAAGAGTTGACCACCAGCCTGCGCGAAGAGCTGGAGGAACGCTCGGCCATCATCGCCGGGCTGCCGGGGGTCAATACGCCAGCCATGCTGCCGGCCGAAGGCCTGGATCTGAAAGATTATCTGGGCAGCCTCGAGCAGGGCTTGATCCAGCAGGCGCTCGATGACGCCAGCGGCGTGGTGGCCCGGGCGGCAGAGCGCTTGCGCATTCGTCGCACCACCCTGGTCGAGAAAATGCGCAAGTACGGCATGAGCCGGCGCGACGACGAGGTGCTGGAAGACTGATGCCGTAGGGCGTCAGCCGTTACGAGTCTTGCTGTCGCGCCGATCAAGCGCCGTCCGTAGGTTGGGTTAGCGGCGGGCACCTATCATGAATCAAATGCAGCCTTGAACCGCCGCGTAACCCAACATGGGGCAGCCGGCATGTCGCATCTGATGGGTTACGCCGCATTCAAAACGCTGTCTTGATCGAAGCGCCGTGGCGGCTAACCCATCCTACGGGTCTGTTACAGCCGCGCTGTTTTCAGCGCCTTCAAGGCCAATCGCGGCCAAAGCCCCTCCCACTAGTGTCACGACAGGCTTCAAATGTCGCAAACCTGTAGGAGCACGCCATGCGTGCGAATCGCCGGCATGGCCGGCTCCTACAAGCCGATGCATGGGACTCCACAACAAATGATCTGTGACGCGACACTAGAGTCTGGCGCTGAACCGACATTCCAAGGTTGTAGCGACACTCGCCGACGGTCGCCGAGTCAGGGTCTTGGCGCCACTGCATTCCATTCAGCCGGGGCTTTGACGTATTTGCCTGTCTTGTTTTTCAAGCCATTGAAAAACAAGAAATTATTTTTAGGCACGGGTATTGCTAACTCTCTGCTAACTGACTGTCTTATGACGGCTCGCCAGGCGAGAGAGAATGATGAAGCCCAACGCCCAACCTGCCCAAAGTGCTGAACTCGAACCTGCGGTTCCTCAGGAGCTGACCAGCCGCGCCAGCCTGGAGCAGGCCTTTGCCCGCTTCAGCCAGATGTCGACTCAGTTCAGTGAGTCCTACAGCATGCTGGAGGACAGGGTCGCCGAGTTGAAGGGGCAGTTGGCCCTGATCAGCGCCCAGCGCATGCAGGAACTGGCCGAGAAGGAGCGCCTGGCCCAGCGTCTGCAGAGTCTGCTGGATCTGCTGCCGGGTGGGGTGATCGTCATCGACGGGCAGGGCGTGGTGCGTGAGGCCAATCCGGTGGCGTGCAATCTGCTCGGTCTGCCGCTGCTCGGCATGCTCTGGCGGCAGATCATTGCGCGCAACTTCGCCCCGCGTGAGGACGATGGTCACGAAATTTCCCTGAAAGACGGTCGGCGCCTGTCGATTGCCACCCGCTCGTTGCAAGGCGAGCCGGGCCAGCTGGTGTTGCTCACCGACCTGACGGAAACCCGGCGCCTGCAGGATCAGCTGGCGCGGCATGAGCGCTTGTCCGCGCTGGGCCGCATGGTCGCCTCCCTGGCTCATCAGATTCGCACTCCGCTGTCGGCCGCGTTGCTCTATGCCAGCCATCTGACCGAGCAGGTGTTGCCGGTCGAGCAGCAGCAGCGCTTCGCCGGGCGCTTGAAGGAGCGTCTGCATGAGCTGGAGCACCAGGTGCGCGACATGCTGGTCTTCGCCCGTGGCGACCTGCCGCTGCCGGATCGGCTGACGCCCAAGGCGGTGTTCGAGGCCCTGCAGGCGGCGGCCGAGCCCCATGTGCGTGGCATGAGTGTGCGCTGGCAATGCGACAGCCGTGACGGCGAGTTGCTGTGCAACCGCGACACCCTGGTCGGCAGCGTGCTCAACCTGATCGAGAACGCGATCCAGGCCGCCGGGCGCGAGGCGCGCCTGAAGATTCATCTGTATCAGCGTGGCAACAGCCTGCGCCTGTGTATCAGCGACAGCGGTCCGGGTATCGACAGCGTCACCCTGGCGCGCCTGGGCGAACCCTTCTTTACCACCAAGACCACAGGTACCGGCCTCGGCCTGGCCGTGGTCAAGGCCGTGGCGCGCGCCCATCAGGGCGAATTGCAGGTGCGTTCGCGGATTGCGCGCGGTACCTGCGCCCTATTGACTTTGCCGTTGCTTCCCGCGGCACAACCCTTGATTCAGGAGTAATCCCCATGGCTGCCAAAGTTCTGCTGGTCGAAGACGACCGCGCCCTGCGCGAAGCCCTGGCCGATACCCTGGCGCTCGGCGGTCACGACTACCGGGTGGTGGATTGCGCCGAGGCGGCACTCGCGGCTTTGGCGCAGGAACCCTTCGGCCTGGTGATCAGTGACGTGAACATGCCAGGCATGGATGGCCACCAGCTGTTGGCCCTGATCCGCCAGCGCCAGCCGCAACTGCCGGTGTTGCTGATGACCGCCTTTGCCGCGGTCGAGCGTGCGGTGGATGCGATACGCCAGGGGGCGGCGGATTATCTGGTCAAGCCGTTCGAGCCGAAAACCCTGCTGGCGCTGGTCGATCGCCATGCCCTCGGGCGCATGCCGGCGACCGAGCAGGACGGCCCGGTGGCGCTGGAACCGGTCAGTGTGCAACTGCTCGAGCTGGCCACGCGGGTGGCGCAGAGCGATTCGACGGTGTTGATCACCGGCGAGTCCGGCACCGGTAAGGAGGTGCTGGCGCGTTTCATTCACCAGCAGTCGCCACGGGCGGCGAAGCCCTTCATCGCGATCAACTGCGCGGCGATTCCCGACAACATGCTCGAAGCCACGCTGTTCGGCCATGAGAAGGGCTCCTTCACCGGTGCCATCGCCAGCGCGCCGGGCAAGTTCGAGCTGGCCGAGGGCGGCACCATTCTGCTCGATGAAATTTCCGAAATGCCGCAAGGCTTGCAGGCCAAGCTGTTGCGCGTGCTGCAGGAGCGTGAGGTGGAGCGGGTGGGGGGGCGCAAGCCGATCAGCCTGGACATTCGCGTGCTGGCCACCAGTAACCGTGACCTGGCCGGCGAAGTGGCGGCGGGGCGCTTTCGCGAGGACCTCTACTATCGCCTGTCGGTCTTCCCGCTGGCCTGGCAGCCGTTGCGCGAGCGCCCGGCCGACATCCTGCCGTTGGCCGAGCGACTGCTGGCCAAGCACGTCAAAAAAATGAATCACGCGCCTGTTCGTCTGTCGCCGCAGGCGCAACAGAGCCTGGTGACGCATGCCTGGCCGGGTAACGTGCGTGAGCTGGATAACGCCATTCAGCGTGCGTTGATCCTGCAGCAGGGTGGCCTGATCCAGCCGCAGGATCTGTGCCTGACGGCCGCTGCTGGCAGTCTCGCGGCTGCGGCAAAACCGTACCTGACGATGGTGCCGGCGAGTGCCCCGGTGGCGCCGGAAGCCGTTCCGGTCGAGGCGGGTGCCTTGGGCGAAGACCTGCGCCGGCATGAGTTTCAGATGATCATCGATATCCTGCGCGCCGAGCGCGGGCGGCGCAAGGAAGCCGCCGAGCGCCTGGGCATCAGCCCGCGCACCCTGCGCTACAAGCTGGCGCAGATGCGCGATGCCGGCATGGATGTGGAGGCTTATCTGTTTGCCAGCTAGTGTCACGACAGGGTCCAAATGTCGCAAACCTGTAGGAGCACGCCATGCGTGCGAATCGCCGGCATGGCCGGCTCCTACAACTCGATGGCTAACGGCGTCCACGACAAATGATCTGTGACGCGACACTAGCGCTGGCAGCGGCAAGTGGTAAGCAAGAGCCAAAGCCGGCCCGTAGCCAGCTCGCCAGGGTGGACTCAGGAGCGCAGCGAACAGTCCACTATCATCCCGCCCCACCATCCCAGCCAGCGACACCACAACGGCGTATTGCTTCGCGAGTACGCCCTACGGTCTGACCCGATGTTGGCAGCTTTTAGCTTACCGCTTGGAGTTGCATCTTCTAGCTGCCTCTACCTGGCACCCTTGTTGCAATACTTCTGCTACGAGCCGCGTAGTGTCAAAAAACCGCGGCCAGTGGAGGAAGGTCATGAGCCAGGGTATTCAATTCAATCGCTTGATGCTGGAAATGCGTTCCATGCAGACCGAGGCGATGGCGCGGCAGAAACCGGTCGCCAGTGCTCCGGAAGTCGGTGCGCCGAGCTTCTCGGACATGCTCGGCCAGGCGGTGAACAAGGTCAACGAAACCCAGCAGGCCTCCAATCAACTGGCCACTGCCTTTGAAATGGGCAAGAGCGGGGTGGACTTGAGCGATGTGATGATCGCCTCGCAGAAAGCCAGCGTCTCCATGCAGGCCATGACCCAGGTGCGCAACAAGCTGGTTCAGGCGTATCAAGACATCATGCAGATGCCGGTTTAAGGGAAGGTTCTAGATCATGGCCGACGCACTCGCCAGCAACATTCCTGCCACCACTGCCGGCAATGACTCGGGCAAGCCGCTGTTCGGCCTGGCGTTTCTGGAAAATCTCTCGGATATGTCGATGCTGCGCCAGATCGGCCTGCTGGTCGGCCTGGCCGCCAGCGTGGCGATTGGTTTTGCCGTGGTGCTCTGGTCGCAGCAGCCGGATTACCGTCCGTTGTATGGCAGCCTGGAGGGGATGGACGCTTCCCAGGTCATGCAAACCCTGGCGGCTGCCGACATCAGCTATACCGTCGAACCGAATTCGGGTGCCCTGTTGGTCAAGGCCGATGACCTGGCGCGGGCCCGCATGCGCCTGGCCGCCGCTGGCGTGGCGCCGAGCGATAACAGCATAGGCTTCGAGATTCTCGACAAGGAACAAGGCCTCGGCACCAGCCAGTTCATGGAAGCCACCCGCTATCGTCGGGGCCTGGAAGGCGAGTTGGCGCGCACCGTGTCCAGCCTCAACAACGTCAAGGCCGCGCGGGTGCACCTGGCCATTCCGAAGAGCTCGGTGTTCGTGCGTGACGAGCGCAAGCCCAGCGCCTCGGTGCTGGTCGAGTTGTATTCGGGGCGCGCCCTGGAGCCGAGTCAGGTGATGGCCATCATCAATCTGGTGGCCACCAGCGTGCCCGAGCTGGACAAGTCGCAGGTCACGGTGGTCGACCAGAAAGGCAACCTGTTGTCCGACCAGCAGGAAATGTCCGAGCTGAGCATGGCCGGCAAGCAGTTCGACTACAGCCGGCGCATGGAGAGCATGCTCACCCAGCGCGTGCACAATATTCTGCAGCCGGTGCTCGGTGCCGGGCGCTACAAGGCCGAAGTGTCGGCCGATGTCGACTTCAGCGCGGTCGAGTCCACCTCGGAAATGTTCAACCCGGATCAGCCGGCGTTGCGCAGCGAACAACAGGTCAACGAACAACGCAGCAGCGGCGGCCAGGCACCGCTGGGCATCCCGGGCGCCCTGAGCAATCAGCCGCCGGGCGCCGCCGGCGCACCCGAGCAGGCCGCTGGTGGAGCCGCCGCGGGCGGGGCGATTGCCGCGGGTCAGCCGCTGGTGGACGTCAACGGTCAGCAGGTCATGGACCCCGTCACCGGCCAGCCGATGCTGGCGCCGTTCCCGGCGGACAAGCGCGAGCAATCGACGCGCAATTTCGAACTGGATCGCTCGATCAGCTACACCAAGCAGCAGCAGGGCCGTCTGCGCCGGCTGTCGGTGGCGGTGGTGGTCGACGATCAGTTCAAGGTCGATGCGGCCACCGGCGAAACCAGCCGCGTGCCATGGACCACTGACGAACTGGCGCGCTTCACCCGCCTGGTGCAGGACTCGGTTGGCTTCGACGCCAGCCGCGGCGACAGCGTCAGCGTGATCAATACGCCGTTCTCCGCGGTTCTGGGCGAAGAAATCATCGAGATTCCCTTCTACACCCAGCCCTGGTTCTGGGATGTGGTCAAGCAGGTGCTCGGTGTGCTGTTCATTCTGGTGTTGGTGTTCGGCGTACTGCGCCCGGTGCTGAACAACATCACCGGCGGCGGTAAAGGCCGGGGACTGACGGCTGGCGGCCGCCATGGCGATGTCGAGCTGGGTGAGATGGGTGGCCTGAATGGCGAGCTGTCCGATGACCGGGTCAGCATCGGCGGCCCGCAAAGCATCCTCCTGCCGAGCCCTAGCGAGGGGTATGATGCGCAGCTCAATGCAATCAAGAGCCTGGTGGCGGAAGATCCGGGCCGCGTCGCCCAGGTGGTGAAAGAGTGGATCAACGCCGATGAGTGAGAACCGTACAGACGCGAAGTTGAGCAAGGTCGAGAAGGCCGCGATCCTCCTGCTGTCGCTCGGTGAAACCGATGCCGCGCAGGTGCTGCGCCACCTCGGGCCGAAGGAAGTGCAGCGGGTCGGGGTGGCCATGGCCGGCATGCGCAACGTACACCGCGAGAAGGTCGAACAGGTGATGGGCGAATTCGTCGACATCGTCGGCGACCAGACCAGCCTGGGCGTGGGCGCCGACGGCTATATCCGCAAGATGCTGACCCAGGCCCTGGGCGAGGACAAGGCCGGCAACCTGATCGACCGCATCCTGCTCGGCGGCAGCACCAGCGGCCTGGACAGCCTGAAGTGGATGGAGCCGCGCGCGGTGGCCGACGTGATCCGCTACGAGCATCCGCAGATCCAGGCGATCGTGGTGGCCTACCTCGACCCCGACCAGGCCGGTGAAGTGCTCGGCCATTTCGATCACAAGGTGCGCCTGGATATCGTCCTGCGCGTATCCTCGTTGAATACCGTGCAGCCGGCGGCGCTCAAGGAGCTCAACCAGATTCTCGAGAAGCAATTCTCCGGCAGCTCCAACAGCACCCGCGCCAGCATGGGCGGGGTCAAGCGGGCGGCCGACATCATGAACTTCCTCGACAGCTCGATCGAGGGCCAACTGATGGACTCGATCCGCGAGGTCGACGAAGATCTGTCGTCGCAGATCGAAGACCTGATGTTCGTTTTCGACAACCTCGCCGAGGTCGACGACCGCGGGATCCAGGCGCTGCTGCGCGAGGTCTCCTCCGATGTGCTGGTGCTGGCGCTCAAGGGCGCGGACGAGGCGATCAAGGAGAAGGTGTTCAAGAACATGTCCAAGCGCGCGGCCGAGTTGCTGCGCGACGACCTGGAAGCCAAGGGGCCGGTGCGGGTCAGCGACGTGGAAACGGCGCAGAAGGAAATTCTCACCATTGCCCGGCGCATGGCCGAAGCCGGGGAAATCGTCCTCGGTGGCAAGGGTGGCGAAGAGATGGTTTAACCGGAGAGGATCGGCATGGCCCCCAAGGAAGCGCCCAGCGAGTTGATTCGCGCCCAGGACATCAGCGTCATCGACCGCTGGGCATTGCCCAACTTCGACCCGCAGGTCGAGGGTGCCGATCCTGATCCGGCAAGCGCGGCCGACGCCGCCGAAGCCGAGTGCGCCGAGGCGGGGCCGGCCGAATCCGAGGAAGTGGCCCTGGAGGACGTCAAGCCCTTGACGCTGGACGAGCTTGAGGCGATTCGCCAGGACGCCTACAACGAAGGCTTCAGCACCGGCGAGAAGGACGGCTATCACAGCGGTCAGCTGAAAGCCAGGCAGGAAGCCGATGCCGCGCTGGCCAGCAAGCTGCTCGCCGTCGAGCGGTTGATGCAGCAGCTGTTCGAGCCGATTGCCGAGCAGGACCAGCAGCTGGAGGTGGCGCTGGTCAATCTGGTCAGCCACATGGCCCGCGAGGTGATCCAGCGCGAACTGAGCAGCGACTCCAGCCAGATTCGTCAGGTCTTGCGCGAAGCCCTCAAGTTGCTGCCGATGGGCGCCGGCAACGTGCGTATCCAGCTCAACCCGCAAGACTTCGAGATGGTCAAGGCCCTGCGCGAGCGGCATGAGGAAAGCTGGCGGATCGTCGAAGACGACGCACTGCTGCCCGGCGGTTGCCGGGTCGAGACGGAGCACAGCCGCATCGATGCGAGTATCGAAACCCGTCTCGCCCAGGCGCTCAAGCAGCTGTTCGAGCAACAGCGCGAGCAGGCCACGCACCCGCTTGCGGCGGATATTCGCCTCGATCTGGACGTGGGGGAGCCGCCGCATGCGTCTTGAACGCACCAGCTTCGCCAAGCGTCTGGCCGGTTACCGCGATGTGCTGCAGGTGCCCAGCCAGCCGGTGGTCGAGGGGCGTCTGCAGCGCATGGTCGGCCTGACCCTGGAAGCCGAAGGCTTGCGTGCCGCCCTTGGCAGTCGCTGCCTGGTGATCAACGACGACAGCTATCACCCGGTGCAGGTCGAGGCCGAGGTGATGGGCTTTTCCAACGGCAAGAGCTACCTGATGCCGGTCGGCAGCCTGGCCGGCATCGCGCCAGGGGCGCGGGTGGTGCCGATCCCTGACAGCGGGCGTTTGCCGATGGGCAAGTCGATGCTCGGTCGGGTGCTGGACGGCACCGGGCGGGCGCTGGACGGCAAGGGTGGGATGAAGGCCGAAGACTGGGTGCCGATGGATGGGCCGACGATCAATCCGCTGAAACGCCACCCGATCAGTCAGCCGCTGGATGTTGGCATCCGCAGCATCAACGGCCTGCTCACGGTCGGGCGCGGCCAGCGCATCGGTCTGTTCGCCGGCACCGGGGTCGGCAAGAGCGTGCTGCTGGGCATGATGACGCGCTTTACCGAGGCCGACATCATCGTGGTCGGCCTGATCGGCGAGCGGGGCCGTGAGGTCAAGGAATTCATCGACGAGATCCTCGGCGCCGAAGGCATCAAGCGTTCGGTGGTGGTCGCCTCGCCGGCGGACGATGCGCCGCTGATGCGTCTGCGCGCGGCGATGTATTGCACGCGCATCGCCGAATACTTTCGCGACAAGGGCAAGAACGTCCTGTTGCTGATGGACTCGCTGACCCGCTTCGCCCAGGCCCAGCGCGAGATCGCCCTGGCCATCGGCGAGCCGCCGGCGACCAAGGGTTATCCGCCGTCGGTGTTCGCCAAGCTGCCCAAACTGGTCGAGCGCGCCGGTAATGCCGAGGAGGGCGGTGGCTCGATCACGGCGTTCTACACGGTCTTGAGCGAAGGCGACGATCAGCAGGATCCGATTGCCGACGCCGCACGCGGCGTGCTCGACGGCCATATAGTGCTGTCGCGGCGCCTGGCCGAGGAGGGCCACTACCCGGCCATCGACATCGAAGCCTCGATCAGCCGGGTCATGCCGCAAGTGGTAACGCGCGAGCACCAGCGCAGCGCGCAACGCTTCAAGCAGCTGTGGGCCCGTTATCAGCAGAGCCGCGACCTGATCAGCGTCGGCGCCTATGTGCCCGGTGGCGATGCCGACACCGACCTGGCTATCGCACGGCAGCCGGCGATGGTCGAATACCTGCGCCAGAGCCTGGGCGAGAGTGAAAGCCTGGAACGCAGCCGTGCGCAGCTGATGGCGACCTTCACCCCCAGCGCCGCGCCGGGGGGCTAAGTGTCGAGCAGTCGCGCCGCACGCCTGGCGCCGGTTATCGAGATGGCCGAGCGCGCCGAACGCGAGGCCGTCATGCAGCTCGGCCACTGCCAGGGCTTGCTGAACCAGGCGCGGGTCAAGCTGGGTGAGCTGGAACAATACCGCGGCGATTATCAGCAGCAGTGGATCAGCGAAGGCCAACGCGGGGTTTCCGGGCAATGGCTGATGAACTACCAGCGTTTTCTTTCCCAGTTGGAAACCGCCATTGGCCAACAGCGCCAGACCGTGGCCTGGCATGGCCACAACCTGGACAAGGTGCGCGGGATCTGGCAGCAGCGCTACGCGCGCCTGGAAGGCCTGCGCAAGCTGGTGCAGCGCTATCGGGAGGAGGCCCGCCTGAGCGCGGACAAACGCGAGCAAAAACTCCTCGACGAGTTGGCACAACGCATACACCGGGGCGATTCCGCTTGATTGCCTGTTGCCGCTTACGCCGGCGAGTGCTACATCTTGATCACACGGATTGTGCCTCCAGATTGGTTCGGCTGCGATAAGCCTGGTCTGGGGTGTGATCGACTGTCCTGCTCGAGTAAGGAGTTCTGTATGGCCATCACCTCGCTGCCTTCGCCTGATGGGCAAGAGTTGACCATTGTGATTCAGGGACGTTTCGACTTCGGCGCGCACCAGGAATTTCGCGACGCCTACGAGCGCGTCAATTGCAGCCCCAAGCGCTATGTAGTGGACCTCAAGGGCACCACCTATCTCGACAGTTCGGCGCTGGGCATGTTGCTGTTGTTGCGCGATCACGCCGGCGGCGATCACGCGCAAATCCGCTTGCTCAACTGCAACCCGGACGTGCGCAAGATCCTCGCCATCTCCAACTTCGAACAGTTGTTCCAGATCACCTAGGTCCGAGTCATGCCTGCGCGCCTGTCGATTCTGATCGCCGAGGACAACGCGGCCGACCGCATGCTGTTGTCGACCATCGTCAGCCGTCAGGGCCATCGCAGCCTGACCGCCAGCAATGGTCTGGAGGCGGTTGCCCTGTTCGAGCAGGAGCGTCCGCAACTGGTCTTGATGGATGCGCTGATGCCGCTCATGGATGGCTTCGAGGCGGCGCGGCGGATCAAGCGGATGGCCGGCGAGGAGCTGGTGCCGATCATCTTCCTGACCTCGCTGACCGAAGGCGAGGCGCTGGTACGTTGCCTGGAGGCGGGCGGCGACGACTTTCTCGCCAAACCCTACAACCGGGTGATCCTTGAAGCCAAGATCAATGCCATGGATCGTCTGCGCCGCCTGCAGGATACCGTGTTGCAGCAGCGCGACCTGATCGCCCAGCACAACGAGTACCTGCTCAACGAACAGCGCGTGGCCAAGGCGGTGTTCGACAAGGTGGCGCATTCCGGTTGCCTCGCCGCGCCGAATATCCGCTACCTGCAATCTCCCTATGCCTTGTTCAACGGCGACCTGCTGCTCGCGGCGTTCAAGCCGTCCGGCGGCATGCATGTGCTGCTCGGCGACTTTACCGGCCATGGCCTGCCGGCGGCGATCGGCGCCATGCCGCTGGCCGAGGTGTTCTATGGCATGACCGCCAAGGGCTATTGCCTGACCGAGATCCTGCGCGAGATCAACGCCAAGCTCAAACGTATCCTGCCGCTGGGCGTGTTCTGTTGTGCCGCCCTGCTCAATTTCAGCTTCCAGCGCCGGGTCGTGGAAGTGTGGAACGGCGGTTTGCCGGATGGTTATCTGTTACGCGCCGACGGCGCCGAGCGGGTGCCCCTGGTGTCGCGGCATCTGCCGTTGGGGGTATTGGAGCCGGCAGCATTCAACGACCGCTACGAGGTCTTCCCGCTGCAGTTGGGCGACCGGGTTTTCCTGCTGTCCGATGGCGTACTGGAAGCCTGCAACCAGCAGGGTGAGCTGTTCGGCGAGAGGCGCCTGCAGCGGGTGTTTTCCGCCAATCGACAGCCGGCGCAGTTGTTCGCGGAGATCCAGCAGGCGCTGCTGAACTTTCGCGGCGAACTGCAAGACGATGTCAGCCTGGTCGAAGTCAGCATGGTCGAGGAGGGCAGCCTGAATCGTGGGCCATTGGTCTTCACCGGCAGCGGCCAGAACAGCCCGCTGGATTGGTCGGCGAGTTTCGAGTTTCGCGGCGAAACCCTGCGCCGCTTCAATCCGCTGCCGTTCCTGTTGCAGTTGCTGCTCGAGGTCGAGGGCTTGCGTCCCCAGGGCGGCGCGCTCTACAGCGTGCTCGCCGAGCTTTACTCGAATGCCCTGGAGCACGGGGTGTTGGGCCTGGATTCGAGTTTGAAACGCGATGCCGAAGGTTTCGCCGAGTATTACCTGCAGCGCAGCACCCGCCTGGCCGAGTTACGCGAGGGTTATGTGCGTTTTCATCTGCACCTGGTTCCCGAGGCTGCCGGCGGGCGCTTGATCGTGCGGGTCGAAGACAGCGGCTCGGGTTTCGATGGGCAGGCGATTGTAGAGCAACAACTGCGCGTTGACCGCCTGTGTGGCCGCGGCCTGGCGCTGGTTCGGCAGTTGAGCGAGCGCTGTACCTGGCCGGAGGATGGGCAGGGGGTCAGCGTGGAGTTTTCCTGGTCGGCTGGGGCATAATTCCGCGCCTGATGATCAGGGAGCGAGCCGATGTCAGCTATTCATCTCGATAGCGCCGTACTGGCCGCGTTGCAGGATGTCATGGGGGATGAGTATCCGCTGTTGCTGGATACCTACCTGGCGGATTCCGAAGAGCGCCTGCGCCTGTTGCGCCAGGCCCTGCACGAGGCCGACGCGCAGAGCCTGCGCCTGGCGGCGCACAGCTTCAAAGGCAGTTGCAGCAACATGGGCGCGCCCATGCTCACTGCCTTGTGCAAGCAACTGGAAGAAGTCGGTCGACGCGAGTCGCTGGCCGAGGCGCCCGAGCTGATCGAGCGGATCGAACGCGAATTCGCCATCGTGCGCATTCTGTTCAAAGCCGAGCGCCAGCGTTATCGGCGATGAAAGGGAGCTGGATCGGTCAGGGTTGGCGGCGGTGCTGGCCTGATTGGCGGTGCACGATCCCCATTCCCCTGGCTTGCCAGCAACTTGGCCCGGCCTTTGCTAAATCCATGGCACAACCCCATTTGAATGGAGAATGCCCATGGCCGTCGCCTCCGATCCGCTCCTCCGGTCGGCACCGCAAATAAAGCCGCAAACCGCTGCCGGCAAAGCACCGGAAAGACCGGCCGAGCCCCACAAGAACGAGGCTTCCAGTTTTGCCCAGGTGTATGCCAAGGAGCGTCAGGCGAAAGCAGCGGAGCGCAGCGATGCATCTGCCAAGCCCAATCGCGAAGCGAAATCCGCGACCCGGGATGCGCAGAGCGCGCAAGCGCCAGAGCCTGCGACTGTCGCGCAGCCGCCGGAGTTTGCCGATAGCGGCAAGCTTTTGCCGAGCGATGCCGACGATCCGGCCCTCGATCCGTTGCTGGCCTTGGGCCTGCTCGCTCAGCAGCCATTCAACGGCGAGGCGGCAGACCTCGATCTGGCGCTCGCCGGCGAGGCGCAGCCGCCGATGACGACCGCACTGCCGGGAGCCTGGCCGCCGCCACAGTTGCCGACGGCCAATGCCGATCCCGAGTCGGATGGGCTGGCGCAGCTGCCGGCGGTACAGATGGCCCTGGAGCTGGGTGCCAAAGCCAAGGTCGCCGTGGCCGAGCAGGGGGCGCCAGGCGCTGTGGTGACGCAAACGGCGCAGGGTGCCGGGCAGAGCTTTGCCAGCGCCATCGCGGCCATGGGCGCTCAGCAGGCGGAGCCCGAGGTCGACTTGCCGGCGCTCGAGCTGAGCACGCAGGGTCTGGAGGCGCTCAAGGAAAGCGCCGCGGACAATCGGCCGGAAAACTTCGTCGCCAAGCTCAGTGCGCTGAGTCAGGCCGTTGCTCAGCAGACCGCGCAAGCTCCGCGCGCCGGGCTGATGGCCGGCCAGCCGGTGCCCATGCAGCAGGCCGGTTGGGGCGAGGCCGTGGTGGATCGGGTGATGCTGCTCTCCAGCCAGAACCTCAAGTCCGCCGAGATCCAGCTCGATCCGGCCGAACTGGGGCGCCTGGAAGTGCGCATCAGCGTCAATCAGGAGCAGACCCAGGTGACCTTCGCCAGCGCCAACTCCGGGGTGCGTGACGCCCTCGAGGGACAGATGCACCGTCTGCGCGAGATGTTCACCCAGCAGGGCATGAATCTGCTCGATGTGAATGTTTCCGATCAGTCGCTCAACCGTGGCTGGCAGGGGCAGGGCGGCGATGGCAAGGGGCGTGGCGATACGGGCGCTGAGTTGCTGGGCGGGGTTGACGAGGAGCTTGCGCCGCTCGCTGTGGAACTCAAGGGCAACCGGTCCGGCAGCGGGCGCGGCATGGTCGACTATTACGCTTGACCAGGTGCGCGGCAAGCGTCGCGCCCGAACAACTGGCCGATGGGTATCGCTGCGCTCAACCGCATCCTACAAAAACGCTGCGGTCGCCAACCCGTAGGATGGTGTTGAGCGAAGCGATACCCATGCCGTGGCGTTGAGCGTGGCGATACCCATCACAACTGGGCGCCAGCCGACACAAGAATTTAGGTTGCAACGACTGCAGGCAGGCGGTCGGGCGGTGATCCGTCGATCGTCGCTGGGTATCGCTGCGCTCAAGCCTACGCGGCCCGCCGCATTCTACAACCCCCCCCCCTCTCCGAACGGATCGCCGTCCGCCCCCGCAATGGGGGCGGACGTGGCGTTTTCGGGTGACAGCAAGGGGCGAGACTGGTATACCCGCTGGCCATCGTTGAGTCGAAACGCAATTACCCAGGTTGGCGCGCTACTGGCTTGATGCTTCCCGCGCCGGGTGCCCGCCGAACTGCAGATATTCGCAAGCTGGCATAACACTTGCTCTCAACCCTTTGAACACGGATTGAACTCCGATTAGTGACGGATAATTGGCATGGCTAAGAAAGACGCGGCGCAGGCCCCGGCAAGCGCCGAGGCGAAACCGGCCGGTAAGTTGAAGCTCATCATCTTGATTGTCGTGGCCTTGCTCCTGGCTGTGGGGTTGTCGGTGGGCGGTACCTGGTTCTTCCTCAGCAAGGACGCGGCGAAGAGTGAAGTCGCGGCGGAACCCGTGGACCCTGCGCTGCCCGTCAAGCAAGCGGCGATCTACGAAGAGTTGGCGCCGGCGTTCGTGGTCAACTTCACCCACAACGGTCGGGCGCGCTACATGCAGGTCAGCGTGGCCTTGCTGGTGCGTGACCAGGTGGCGCTCGATGCGCTCAAGGTGCATATGCCGGTGCTGCGCAACCGTCTGGTGATGCTGTTCTCCGGCCAGGATTTCGAGGCATTGATCACCCCGGTGGGCAAGGAAATGCTGCGCCAGCAGGCCACGGCCAGCGTGCAGGAACTGGCGCAGCAGGAGACGGGCAAACTGACTGTCGAGCAGGTGCTGTTCACCAACCTGGTGTTGCAATAGGGCGTGTTCGGCGCCTGCGTGAACCGTCGTCCAAGACCCTAGAGGGGAGCTCTACATGGCTGTGCAAGACCTGCTTTCCCAGGATGAAATCGATGCGCTGCTGCACGGCGTCGATGACGGCCTGGTCGAGACCGAGGACGAGGCCGAACCGGGAAGCGTCAAGCAATATGACCTGACCAGTCAGGACCGCATCGTCCGTGGGCGCATGCCGACCCTGGAAATGATCAACGAGCGCTTCGCCCGCTACACCCGCATCAGCATGTTCAACCTGCTGCGGCGCTCGGCGGATGTGGCCGTCGGCGGTGTGCAGGTGATGAAGTTCGGCGAGTACGTGCATTCGCTGTATGTGCCGACCAGCCTCAATCTGGTCAAGATGAAGCCGCTGCGCGGCACCGGACTGTTCATCCTGGATGCCAAGCTGGTGTTCAAGCTGGTCGACAACTTTTTCGGTGGCGACGGTCGTCACGCCAAGATCGAAGGTCGTGAATTCACCCCCACCGAACTGCGCGTCGTGCGCATGGTGCTCGATCAGGCGTTCATCGACCTCAAGGAAGCCTGGAACGCGGTGCTGGACATCAACTTCGAGTACGTCAACTCGGAAGTCAATCCGGCCCTGGCCAACATCGTCAGCCCCAGCGAAGTGATAGTGGTGTCGACCTTTCATATCGAGCTGGACGGCGGTGGCGGCGACCTGCACATCACCATGCCCTATTCGATGATCGAACCGATCCGCGAGATGCTCGATGCCGGTTTCCAGTCCGACGTCGACGATCAGGACGAGCGCTGGATCAAGTCCCTGCGCGAAGACATCCTCGAGGTCAGCGTGCCGCTCGGCGCCACTGTGGCCAAGCGCCAGCTGAAACTACGCGACATCCTCCATATGCAGCCCGGCGATGTGATTCCGGTGGACATACCCGAGAACGTAATCATGCGTGCCAATGGCGTACCGGCCTTCAAGGTCAAGCTCGGCGCGCACAAGGGCAACCTGGCGCTGCAAGTGCTGGAACCCATCGACCGCCAGCGCTGACGGCTGTCATTGCACAGCGCAACGCTCGCCCAATCCCTTACCAGCCAGCCGAGGACAGACGATGGCAGACGACAATGAACACACCTCTCCCGAGGAGCAGGCGCTGGCCGATGAGTGGGCTGCGGCCCTGTCCGAATCCGGCGACAGCGCTAATCAGGATGATATCGATGCCATGCTCGCCGTCGGTGGGGCGGCTGCGCCGGCTGCGCCACGCGCGCCCATGGAGGAGTTCGGCAGCGGGCCCAGGGGCAATCTGCCGGTCAGCCTGGAAGGGCCGAATCTCGATGTGATCCTCGATATCCCCGTGTCGATCTCCATGGAAGTCGGCAACACCGATATCACCATCCGCAACCTGCTGCAGCTCAACCAGGGTTCGGTGATCGAACTCGATCGTCTCGCCGGCGAGCCGCTCGATGTGCTGGTCAACGGCACCCTGATCGCCCACGGCGAAGTGGTGGTGGTCAACGAGAAGTTCGGCATCCGCCTGACCGACGTGATCAGTCCCAGCGAGCGGATCAAGAAACTACGTTAATGCACAGACTTTTCGGCGTCACCCTGCTCCTGCCGTTCACCGCCCTGGCCGCCGAGCCGGCCGCGCAAACGCTCACGCCCATGGCCGGCAGCGGCATCGCTGGGCAGTTGCTGCAACTGCTGCTCGGCCTGTTGCTGGTGATCGGCCTGATTTTCCTGCTGGCCTGGTTGATGCGCCGCGTGCAGCAACTAGGTCCGCGCGGCGGCCAGGTGATCAAGATAGTCGCCAGCCAGGCCCTGGGGCCGCGCGATCGGCTGGTGCTGGTGCAGGTCGGCGGCGAGCAGATTCTCCTCGGTCTGACGCCGGGGCGCATCGCCCCCCTGCATGTGCTGAAGGAGCCGGTGCACCTGCCCGATGGCGAGCCGGCCTCGACCGAGTTCGCCCAGCGCCTGATGGAGCTGCTGGGCAGGGATCAGTTGGGCAAGGATCAGAAGGACAAGTCTTGATGAGTGCGTTGCGCCTGCTGCTGGTTCTGCTGTTTACCCTGCTCGCGCCTCTGGTGTTTGCTGGCGAGGTGTTTGCCGCCGACAATCCGTTGTCGGTCCCGGCGATCACCCTGAGCACCGACGCCGAAGGCCAGCAGGAGTACTCGGTCAGCCTGCAGATCCTGTTGATCATGACGGCGCTGAGTTTCATTCCAGCCTTCGTCATGCTGATGACCAGTTTCACCCGGATCATCATTGTCTTCTCCATCCTGCGTCAGGCCCTGGGTTTGCAGCAGACGCCGTCCAACCAGATCCTCGTCGGCCTGGCGCTGTTTCTCACCCTGTTCATCATGGCGCCGGTGTTCGAGCAGATTAACCGCGATGCCCTGCAGCCCTATCTCAACGAGCAATTGCCCGCTCAGGAGGCGCTTGCCAAGGCCGAGGTGCCGCTGAAGAACTTCATGCTGGCGCAGACCCGCGAAAGCGATCTGGAGCTGTTCATGCGCCTGTCCAAGCGTAACGACATCGCCAGCCCGGAAGAGGCGCCGCTGGTGATCCTGGTGCCGGCATTCGTGACTTCCGAGCTGAAGACGGCGTTCCAGATCGGCTTCATGATCTTCATCCCGTTCCTGGTGATCGATCTGGTGGTGGCCAGTATTCTCATGGCCATGGGCATGATGATGCTCTCGCCGCTGATCATTTCCCTGCCGTTCAAGATCATGCTGTTCGTCCTCATCGATGGCTGGGCGCTGATCATGGGCACCCTCGCCGCCAGCTTCGGAGGAACCTGAGCATGACCCCCGAGGTAGCCGTCGACCTGTTCCGCGAGGCGCTGTGGCTGACCGCGACCATAGTCGCGATCATAGTCGTGCCCAGCCTGCTGGTCGGCCTGCTGGTCGCCATGTTCCAGGCCGCGACCCAGATCAACGAACAGACCCTGAGCTTTCTACCGCGCCTGCTGGTGATCCTGGTCACCCTGATCGTCGCCGGACCCTGGCTGGCCCAGCGCATGATCGAGTACACGCAGAATCTGATCATGAACATCCCCCTGTTGATCGGCTGAACGTCCATGCATAAAGCTAGCGCGCGTCCCAATAGCAGGGTTGGGTTTTGACATGCTGGAACTGAGCGATGCGCAGATCGGCGGCTGGGTGGGCTCCTTCCTCCTGCCGCTGTTTCGCATCGCCGCGTTGTTGATGGTGATGCCGATCATCGGCACCCAGCTGGTGCCGCTGCGCGTGCGCCTGTATCTGGCGCTGGCGATTTGCCTGGTGTTGCTGCCCAACCTGCCAGCGATGCCGCAGATCGATGCGCTGAGCCTGCCGACCTTTATCCTGATCGCCCAGGAAGTGCTGATCGGGGTGATGCTGGGCTTTATCCTGCAGTTGTTCTTCCATGCGTTCGTCATCGCCGGGCAGATAGTGGCGACGCAGATGGGTCTGGGCTTTGCCTCCATGGTCGATCCGGCCAACGGCATCTCGGTGGCGGTGATCGGGCAGTTTCTGCTGATGCTGGTGACCCTGCTGTTTCTCGCCATGAACGGCCATCTGGTGGTCTTCGAGGTACTGGCCGAGAGCTTCGTCACCCTGCCGGTTGGCGGCGGCTTTCTGGTCGAGCATTACTGGCAACTGGCCAATAAGCTGGGTTGGGTGATAGGCGCGGCGCTGATTCTGGTGCTGCCGGCGATCACCGCGCTGCTGGTGGTCAACCTGGCCTTCGGGGTGATGACCCGCGCCGCGCCGCAGCTGAATATTTTCTCCATCGGCTTTCCGCTGACCCTGGTCATCGGCTTGGTGATCTTCTGGATTGGCATGGCCGATATTCTCGCGCAGTACCAGGTGTTCGCCAGCGAAGCCCTGCAACTGCTGCGCGAAATGGCGCGGGCGGGTTAGGCCATGGCCGAATCGGAAAGCGGTGCCGATAAGAGCGAGGAACCCACGGAGAAACGCCTGCGCGAATCCCGTGAGAAGGGCCAGATCGCCCGCTCCCGCGAGCTCAACACCCTGGCGATCATGTTGGCCGGGACCGGTGGCCTACTGGCCTTTGGCGGCAGCCTGGGCAGCGCCCTGCTGTCGATCATGAGCGGCAACTTCTCGCTGTCGCGCGAGGTGATCATGGACGAGCGCTCCATGGTGATCTGGCTGCTGGCCTCCGGCAAGGTCGCCGTGGATGCCGTGCTGCCCCTGTTTCTGGCCTTGCTGATCGCCTCCATCGTCGGCCCGATCGCCCTGGGCGGCTGGCTGTTCTCGGCCAAGGCGATGGCGCCGAAGATGAGCCGGATGAATCCGTTGGCGGGGCTCAAGCGGATGTTCTCGGCCAAGGCACTGGTCGAGTTGCTCAAGGCGCTGGCCAAGTTCATCCTGGTGCTTGCCGTGGCGCTGGCGGTGCTGGCGGCCGACGTCGACGACCTGCTGGCCATGGCCCATGAGCCGCTGCAGATGGCGATCCTGCATGCCGCCCAGTTGGTCGGCTGGAGCGCCCTGTGGATGGCTTGCGGGCTGGCGCTGATTGCGGCGGTGGATGTGCCGTTCCAGCTCTGGGACAACAAGCAGAAGCTGATGATGACCAAGCAGGAAGTGCGCGACGAATACAAGGACAGCGAGGGCAAGCCCGAGGTCAAGCAGCGCATCCGCCAGCTGCAGCGCGAGATGGCCGAGCGGCGCATGATGCAGGCCGTGCCCGAGGCGGACGTGGTGATCACCAACCCGACCCACTTCGCCGTGGCCCTGAAATACGACCCGAGCAAAGGCAATGCGCCGGTGTTGCTGGCCAAGGGCGGCGATTTCACCGCCTTGAAGATTCGCGAGATCGCCCAGGAGCACCAGGTCATGCTGCTGGAATCGCCGGCCCTGGCGCGGGCGGTGTTCTATTCCACCGATCTGGACCAGGAAATCCCCGCCGGCCTGTACCTGGCCGTGGCCCAGGTGCTGGCCTACGTCTATCAGATCCGCCAGTACCAGGCCGGCAAGGGCAAGCGCCCGGCGCCACTGCCGGATTTGCCTATTCCGCCGGATTTACGCCGCGAGTAGGTTGGGTTGGCGGCGCATAGCGTATGGGTACAGGCAACAAAGCCCTTCGAGTGCCGCGTAACCCAACGAGCGTCAGCCGCCATGCCGCAATGATGGGTTACGCCGCGCGCAATACGCTGTCCTGATCGAGCTTCATATGAGCGGCTAACCCATCCTACGGGCTCATCCCCCATCCCGCCCAGGCAAAGTTGGACAGCTTCTTGCAGACCCCTTGGCAAAGGCGCGATTAGCGTCAAAAGATTGAATTGGCTGGGGTAGGGATGTGGCAGTAGATCGCTCGCAAATGGTCGGCAACGTGCGCAGCAACCTGTCCGGGTTGCGCGAGGGCAATCTGGGCATCCCCTTGATGCTGCTGGTCATGCTCGGCATGGTCATGCTGCCGATTCCACCGTTCCTGCTCGACGTGTTGTTCACCTTCAGCATCGCCCTGTCGATCGTGGTGCTGCTGGTCGGCATTTATGCCTTGCGTCCGCTGGATTTCGCGGTGTTTCCGACCATCCTGCTGGCGGCGACCTTGCTGCGTCTGGCGCTGAACGTCGCCTCCACCCGCGTGGTGCTGCTCAACGGCCATGACGGTCATGGCGCGGCGGGACAGGTGATCCAGGCCTTCGGCGAGGTGGTGATCGGCGGCAACTACGTGGTCGGTATCGTGGTGTTCGCCATCCTCATGATCATCAACTTCGTGGTGGTGACCAAGGGCGCCGGGCGCATTTCCGAGGTCAGCGCACGCTTTACCCTGGACGCCATGCCCGGCAAGCAGATGGCCATCGACGCCGACCTGAACGCCGGCCTGATCGACCAGGCGGAAGCCAAGAAGCGCCGCTCGGAAGTCTCCCAGGAGGCCGACTTCTACGGCTCGATGGACGGTGCCAGCAAGTTCGTCCGTGGCGACGCCATCGCCGGTCTGCTGATCCTGTTCATCAACCTGATCGGTGGCATCGCCATTGGCATCTTCCAGCACGACCTGAGCTTCGCCGATGCGGGCAAGGTCTATACCCTGCTGACCATCGGCGACGGCCTGGTCGCGCAGATCCCCTCGCTGCTGCTGTCGACCGCGGCGGCGATCATGGTCACCCGGGTCTCCAGCTCGGAAGACATGGGTGCCCAGGTCAACCGGCAGATGTTCGCCTCGCCGCGTGCCCTGGCCGTGTCGGCGGCGATCATGATCGCCATGGGCCTGGTGCCCGGCATGCCGCACTTTTCCTTTATCAGCCTGGGCCTGGTCGCCGCCGGCGGCGCCTACTGGATCGCCAATAAGCAGCGCAAGGTCAAGGAAGAGGAAGTGCACGAGGTGCAGCGTCAGCAGGAGCTGCTGCCGGCGCAGCGGGCCCAGGAGGTCAAGGAGCTCGGCTGGGACGACGTCATGCCGGTGGACATGGTCGGCCTGGAGGTCGGCTACCGGCTGATTCCGCTGGTCGACCGCAACCAGGGTGGCCAGTTGCTCGCGCGGATCAAGGGGGTGCGCAAGAAGCTCTCCCAGGAGATGGGCTTTCTCATGCCCTCGGTGCATATCCGCGACAACCTCGACCTGCAGCCCAGTGCCTACCGCTTGACCCTGATGGGGGTCAGCGTGGCCGAGGCCGAGGTCTACCCGGATCGCGAGCTGGCGATCAATCCGGGCCAGGTATTCGGCAGCCTCAACGGGCTTGCCGCCAAAGATCCGGCGTTCGGCCTGGAGGCGGTATGGATCGACCCGAGTCAGCGCGATCAGGCGCAATCGCTGGGCTACACCGTGGTCGATGCCAGCACCGTGGTCGCCACCCACCTCAATCAGGTCCTGCACAAGCATGCGCACGAACTGCTGGGGCACGAAGAGGTGCAGCAGCTCATGCAGTTGCTGGCCAAGAGCTCGCCGAAGCTGGCCGAAGAGCTGGTGCCGGGCCTGGTGTCGCTGTCGACCCTGCTCAAGGTGCTGCAGGCGCTGCTGCAGGAACAGGTGCCGGTGCGCGACATCCGTACCATCGCCGAAGCCATCGCCAACGTGGCGCCGAAGAGTCAAGATCCCGCCGCGATGGTCGCGGCAGTGCGCGTCGCCCTGGCCCGCGCCATCGTGCAAAGCATCGTGGGACTAGAGCTGGAGCTGCCTGTGATCACCCTTGAGCCGAGGTTGGAACAGATATTGCTAAACAGTCTACAGAAGGCCGGTCAAGGCTCCGAGGAGGGCATCCTCCTGGAACCGGGCATGGCCGAGAAGCTGCAGCGTTCCCTGGTGGAAGCGGCGCAGCGCCAGGAAATGCTCGGCAAACCGGTGATTCTGCTGGTGGCCGGACCGGTTCGGGCGATGCTCTCGCGTTTTGCACGGTTGGCGGTACCGAGTGTGCACGTGCTGGCCTACCAGGAAATCCCGGACAACAAGCAGGTCACCATCGTCGCAACGGTGGGGCAGAATTAACCGAGGTAACAGGCCATGCAGGTCAAACGCTTTTTCGCTGCCGATATGCGCCAAGCCATGAAGCTGGTCCGCGACGAGCTGGGCGCGGACGCCTCGATCATCGGCAACCGCCGGGTTGCCGGCGGCGTCGAGTTGACTGCCGCACTGGACTACCAGATTCCCGCCGCCCCCGCCCGCCAGCCGAACCCGGCACTGGAAGCCGAGTTGCGCCAGACCCAGGCGCGTATCGCCTCGGCTCAGGCCGAACTGGTGACCCGTACGCAGGCCGATGCCGGCAAGGATCGCCAGCTGTTCGTCGAACAGCCGGCGGCGCCGCTCGACAGCCTGGATAGCGCGCTGCACATGGCCGCGCCGGCGCCCATGACGGCCAGCGACCAGGGTGCGCTGGAGGCCATGCGCTCCGAGTTGCACGGCTTGCGCGAGTTGCTCGAAGGCCAGCTGGGCTCCATGGCCTGGGGGCAGATGCAAGCGCGCCGGCCGCAACAGGCCAACCTGTGGCGGCGCCTGCAACGCATGGGCCTGCCCGCCGAGTTGTCGCGGGTGTTGCTCGAGCGCGTGGCGACTGTCGCCGAGCCGCGCCAGGCCTGGGGTATGTTGCTCGCTCACCTGGCGCGTGCGATTGAAACGCCGCAGCAGGAGCCGCTGGAGGAGGGCGGGGTGATTGCCCTGGTCGGCCCGGCCGGCATGGGTAAAACCACGACCCTGGCCAAGCTGGCCGCGCGTTACGTGCTCAAGTACGGCGCCCAGCATGTCGCCCTGGTCAGTCTGGACAGCTATCGGATCGGCGCCCAGGAACAACTGAAGACCCTGGGCCGTATTCTCAATGTGCCGGTGACCCTGGTCGATCCGGGACAGTCGTTGACCCAGGCCCTGGCGCCCCTGGCGCGCAAACGCGTGGTCTTGATCGACAGCGCCGGCCTGCCGGCCAGCGACCCCGCCCTGCACATGCAGCTCGAGACCCTGGCCAGTCGCGGCATCAAGGCCAGGAATTACCTGGTCCTGGCCGCCACCAGCCAGAGCCAGGTGCTCAAGGCCGCCTACCACAGCTACAAGCGCTGCGGTCTTTCCGGCTGCATCCTGACCAAGCTGGATGAGGCCACCAGTCTGGGCGAGGTTTTAGGTCTGGCTATTGGCCAGCGTCTACCGGTAGCCTATCTGACCGATGGACCGCGGATTCCGGATGATTTGCAGGTGCCGCGCAGCCACCAGTTGGTGAGTCGTGCGGTGGGGCTGCAGAATGCCGAGGACCCCAGCGAAGATACGATGGCCGAGATGTTTGCCGGGCTTTATCAACATCCGGCGCGGCGCGCCGGTTGATGGCCGCTGCGGCAGTGATTCAGCGATATGCGGCGAAGCGTGGTATCCGCCAGTGGCTTGACGGAGTACAAACAGCCACATGGTTTCAGGCGAAGTCAGACAAGGTGTGTAGATAACATGGGTATGCATCCCGTACAGGTGATTGCGGTGACCGGCGGCAAGGGCGGCGTCGGCAAGACCAATGTGTCGGTGAATCTGGCGCTGGCGCTGGCTGACCTCGGTCGGCGGGTGATGGTGATGGACGCCGACCTGGGCCTGGCCAACATAGACGTGCTGCTGGGCTTGACGGCCAAGCGCACACTGGCCGATGTGATCAGTGGCGAGTGCGAACTGCGCGATGTGGTGCTGCAAGGCCCCGGTGGCATTCGTATCGTGCCCGCGGCCTCCGGCACGCAGAGCATGGTGCAGCTCTCGCCGATGCAGCATGCCGGCCTGATCCAGGCCTTCAGCGATATCAGCGACAACCTCGATGTGTTGATCGTCGATACCGCCGCCGGTATTGGCGACTCGGTGGTCAGCTTCGTCCGCGCCGCCCAGGAAGTGCTGGTGGTGGTGTGTGACGAGCCGACCTCGATCACCGATGCCTATGCCCTGATCAAGCTGCTCAATCGCGACCATGGCATGAGCCGTTTCCGCGTCCTGGCGAATATGGCGCACAGCCCGCAGGAAGGCCGCAACCTGTTTGCCAAGCTGACCAAGGTTACCGACCGCTTCCTCGATGTCGCGCTGCAGTACGTCGGCGCGGTGCCTTACGATGAATCGGTACGCAAGGCCGTGCAGAAGCAGCGCGCGGTCTACGAAGCATTCCCGCGTTCGAAGTGTTCCCTGGCGTTCAAGGCGATTGCCCAGAAAGTCGATGCCTGGCCGCTACCGGCCAATCCGCGCGGCCATCTGGAGTTCTTCGTCGAGCGTCTGGTGCAGCAACCGGCCGCGGATACGGCCATATGACAGCAGCTTCTGGACTTCGTATGTACAGCAAGGCTCAGACCCAGGACGCCCAGCACCAGTTGATCGAGCGCCATGCGCCCCTGGTCAAGCGGATTGCCTATCACTTGCTGGCGCGCCTGCCGGCCAATGTGCAGGTGGATGACTTGATCCAGGCCGGGATGATCGGCCTGCTCGAAGCCTCGAAGAAATACGACTCCAGTAAGGGTGCCAGTTTCGAAACCTTTGCCGGCATCCGTATTCGCGGTTCGATGCTCGATGAGGTGCGCAAAGGCGATTGGGCGCCGCGTTCGGTGCACCGCAACAGCCGCATGGTCAGCGACGCAATACGGGTAATTGAAGCCAGAACCGGTCGAGATGCTAAAGATCAAGAGGTTGCGGCCGAACTCCAATTGAGTCTCGAGGATTACTACGGCATTCTTGGCGACACTTTGGGCAGCCGCCTGTTCAGTTTCGACGACCTGCTGCAGGACGGCGAACATGGCGGGCTGCACGAAGACGCCAGTTCCACCCATTCCGAACCTTCGCGAGAGCTGGAAGACGAGCGCTTCCAGGGCGCATTGGCCGATGCCATCGGTCACTTGCCCGAGCGGGAGCGGCTGGTGTTGGCGCTGTATTACGATGAGGAACTGAATCTCAAGGAAATTGGTGAGGTTCTGGGGGTTAGCGAATCGCGCGTCAGCCAGTTGCATAGCCAGTGTGCCGCACGTCTGCGGGCGCGGCTGGGGGAATGGCGAGCGAGATAGCAGTCCGTTGGAAATCTGGCGAGTGGGGTAGTTTCGCAGCGGCCTGTCGGGCCGGTTTCACGATTAAAAGCGTGCCCAGGTGCTGGGTTCGTTTGGGACTGTACGGAGGTCGACTTGGACAAAAACATGAAAATCCTCATCGTTGACGACTTTTCAACGATGCGCCGGATCATCAAGAACCTCCTGCGCGATTTGGGGTTTACCAATACCGCAGAGGCCGATGACGGCACCACTGCATTGCCGATGCTGCACAGCGGCAGTTTCGATTTTCTGGTGACTGACTGGAATATGCCAGGCATGACCGGGATCGACTTGTTGCGTGCGGTGCGCGCCGACGAGCGCCTGAAGCACCTGCCGGTGTTGATGGTGACCGCCGAAGCGAAACGCGATCAGATCATCGAGGCCGCACAAGCCGGGGTGAATGGCTATGTGGTCAAACCGTTCACGGCCCAGGTGCTGAAAGAAAAGATTGAAAAAATCTTCGAGCGGGTCAACGGCTGATGTCTGCCGCGAGGGCACTATGGAATACGATGACTGCGCTCAGGGTGACGTCGAGTCGACCCTGAAAATTCACGCGCGCCAATTGGTGGACAGCCTGGAACACGGCGATTTTGGCGAAGCGGTACAACTGATCAACGATATCAACAAGGTGCGCGACCGTGGTCTGTATCACGAGGTCGGCAAACTGACGCGCGAGCTGCATAACGCCATCGTCAATTTCCAGCTCGATCCACGGGTGCCGCATGCCAAGGAAGTGTCGCAAATCGCCGACGCCACCGAACGCCTGAACTATGTGGTGACGATGACCGAGAATGCGGCCAATCGCACCATGGACCTGGTCGAACAGAGTTCACCGCTGGTCAATGGCATCGGCAGCGAAGCGCAGCGCCTGAGTGCCGACTGGGGCCGCTTCATGCGTCGGGAACTGGGCGCTGACGGCTTTCGTGACCTGGCCAAGCGCATCGAACTGTTCCTCGCCAGCAGCGAGCGCGACAGCGTCCAGGTGTCGGCCCATCTCAACGATATTTTGCTCGCCCAGGACTATCAGGACCTGACCGGTCAGGTGATCAAGCGGGTGACCCAGCTGGTCACCGAAGTGGAAAGCAACCTGCTCAAACTGGTGCTGATGGCCAGCCAGGTCGACCGCTTTGCCGGTATCGAGCATGACCACGCCGTGCTGCGTGCCGAACAAGAACAACAAAAAAAGCCTTCCCACGGTGAAGGTCCGCAGATTCATGCCGATAAGCGTGAAGACGTCGCATCCAATCAGGATGATGTCGACGATCTGCTTTCCAGCCTGGGATTTTAGGAGCACGTCTATGAGCTTCGGCGCCGATGAAGAAATCCTCCAGGACTTCCTGGTGGAGGCCGGCGAGATTCTTGAACTACTGTCCGAACAGCTTGTAGAGCTGGAGAGTCGCCCGGACGACATGAATCTGCTCAACGCTATTTTTCGCGGGTTCCATACCGTCAAAGGTGGTGCCGGTTTTCTCCAGCTCAATGAGTTGGTGGAATGCTGCCATATCGCAGAAAACGTCTTCGACATCCTGCGCAAGGGTGAGCGGCGCGTCGACTCCGAATTGATGGATGTAGTGCTGGAAGCGCTGGATGCGGTCAACGGCATGTTCAGCGAAGTGCGCGAGCGCGTCACGCCGACGCCGGCCACGCGCGAATTGCTGGCGGCCCTGGCGCGTCTGGCCGAACCGGCGGCTGCCGTTGCGCTGGCGCAGCCCGTTACCGAGGCTGTTGTCGAGGCGCCAGCGTTAGCCGCTGGCGATATCACCGACAGCGAGTTCGAGCAGTTGCTCGATGCGCTGACCCAAGCGCCCGGCCAGGCGGCGAGCACCAGCGTTGGCAGCGACGAAATCAGCGATGACGAGTTCGAGTCGCTGCTCGACGAGTTGCATGGCAAGGGCCAGTTCGCCCCGCCGCCAGTGGTCGCCAATGTCGCGCTGCAACCCGCACCTGCCGCCGTCAGTGACGAGATCAGCGACGACGAATTCGAGGCGCTGCTCGACCAGTTGCATGGCAAGGGTCAGTTCGCCGCCCCGGCAGCGGCCGTTGCGCCGCCTCAGGTCGCGGCGCCCGCGGCAAGCGATGAAATCAGCGACGACGAATTCGAGGCATTGCTCGATCAGCTGCACGGCAAGGGCAAGTTCGTCGAGCCGGCCGCGATCGCCAAGGTGCCCGCCGCGCTAACTCCGGCTAAACCTGCGGCAGCCGCTCAGTCTGTGGCCAAACCCGCAGCCAAGGTTGCCCCGTCGAAAGCGTCGGCGCCGGCCGCCGCAGTCGCCGACAAGGCGTCAGCGCCCAGCGAAGCGGAAACCACCGTGCGGGTGGATACCGCGCGCCTGGACGAGATCATGAACATGGTCGGCGAGCTGGTGCTGGTGCGTAACCGCCTGGTGCGCCTGGGCTCCAACAGCGCCGATGAGGCCATGGCCAAGGCCGTCTCCAACCTCGACGTGGTCACCGCGGATCTGCAGACGGCGGTGATGAAGACGCGCATGCAGCCGATCAAGAAGGTCTTCGGCCGCTTCCCGCGCCTGGTCCGCGATCTGGCGCGCAGCCTGAAGAAAGAGATCAATCTGGAACTGGTCGGTGAGGAAACCGACCTCGACAAGAACCTGGTCGAGGCGCTGGCCGATCCGCTGGTGCACCTGGTGCGCAACGCCGTCGACCATGGCATCGAAACCCCGCAAGAGCGCGAGGCCGCGGGCAAGTCGCGCGGCGGCAAGGTGGTGCTGTCGGCCGAGCAGGAAGGCGATCATATCCTGCTGTCGATCTCCGATGACGGCAAAGGCATGGACGCCGACGTGCTGCGCGCCAAGGCCGTGGAGAAGGGCCTGCTGGACAAGGACGCGGCCGACCGGCTCAACGAGTTCGAGTGCTACAACCTGATCTTCGCCCCGGGTTTCTCGACCAAGACCGAGATATCCGATGTGTCCGGCCGCGGCGTCGGCATGGACGTGGTGAAGACCAAGATTTCCCAACTCAACGGCACGGTCAACGTGTTCTCGGTCAAGGGCCAGGGCTCGAAGATCGTCATCAAGGTACCGCTGACCCTGGCGATCATGCCGACCCTGATGGTGATGCTGGGCAACCAGGCGTTCGCCTTCCCGCTGGTCAACGTCAACGAGATTTTCCACCTCGACCTCTCGCGTACCAACGTGGTCGACGGCCAGGAAGTGGTGATCGTGCGCGACAAGGCATTGCCGCTGTTCTACCTCAAGCGCTGGCTGGTACGCAGCGCCGCCCATGAGGAGCAGGGCGAGGGCCATGTGGTGATTCTCACTGTCGGTAGCCAGCGCATTGGCTTCGTCGTCGACCAGCTGGTCGGTCAGGAGGAAGTGGTGATCAAACCACTGGGCAAGATGCTCCAGGGCACTCCGGGCATGTCCGGCGCGACCATCACCGGCGATGGGCGTATCGCCTTGATTCTCGATGTGCCGAGCATGCTCAAGCGCTACGCGCGGCGCATCTGATTGTTCGCGGCGCCGCCAGGGGCGGCGCCGTTTAGGAGTGTTTATGGTGGTCAAGGTGTTGGTGGTGGACGATTCCGGCTTTTTTCGCCGGCGCGTTTCGGAAATTCTCTCGAGCGATCCGAATATTCAGGTGGTGGGTACGGCGACCAATGGCCGCGAAGCCATCGACCAGGCGCTGGCGCTCAAGCCCGATGTGATCACCATGGACTACGAGATGCCAATGATGGACGGCATCACGGCCGTGCGAAACATCATGCAGCGCTGCCCGACCCCGGTGTTGATGTTTTCCTCGCTGACCCACGAAGGCGCGCGTGTCACCCTGGATGCGCTGGATGCCGGGGCGGTGGATTTCCTGCCGAAGAATTTCGAAGACATCTCGCGCAACCCGGAAAAGGTCAAGCAACTGCTCTGCGAGAAGGTGCACAGCATCGCCCGCAGCAATCGCCGCGGCCTTGTTGCTGCGCCAGTAGTGAGTGCCAGCGCATTGGGAAAGCCGACAGCGCTCAGTAGCCTCGGTCGTCCCGGCATCGCCGTGCCTGCGCCAACCCCCGCGACGGTTACTGCGCGCGCGAGTGCGCCCAAGCGCAAGTCCTACCGGCTGGTGGCCATCGGTACTTCGACCGGCGGGCCGGTGGCGCTGCAGCGCGTGTTGACCCAGTTGCCGGGCAACTTTCCGGCGCCGCTGGTGCTGATCCAGCACATGCCCGCGGCTTTTACCAAGGCATTTGCCGAGCGTCTGGACAAGTTGTGCCGGATCAGCGTCAAGGAGGCCGAGGACGGCGACCTGTTGCGCCCTGGACTGGCGCTGCTGGCCCCGGGCGGCAAGCAGATGATGATCGATGGCCGCGGCGCCGTGAGGATTCTGCCGGGCGATGAGCGCCTGAACTACAAACCCTGTGTCGACATCACCTTCGGTTCGGCGGCCAAGTCCTTCCACGACAAGGTGCTGGCGGTGGTCTTGACCGGCATGGGTGCCGATGGGCGCGAGGGCGCGCGCCTGCTCAAGCAGGGCGGCAGCCAGGTGTGGGCGCAGGACGAGGCCAGTTGCGTGATCTACGGCATGCCGATGGCGGTGGTCAAAGCCAATCTGGCGGACGCCATTTACAGCCTCGACGATATCGGTCGGCATCTGGCCGAGGCGTGCGTGTAATGGATGTGCTGAGCCTGATCGGGGTCATCCTGGCGTTCGTCGCCATTCTGGGTGGCAACTATCTGGAGGGTGGCCATGTCGCGGCGCTGCTCAATGGACCGGCGGCGTTGATCGTGCTTGGCGGCACCCTGGGCGCGGCCTTCCTGCAGGCGCCGGTCAGCGTGTTCAAGCGGGCCCTGGTGATCCTGCGCTGGATTTTCTTCCCGCCGCACATCGATCTGGTCGGCGGCATCGAACATGTCGTCGGCTGGAGCATGACCGCGCGCAAGGAAGGCCTGCTCGGCCTCGAGGCGGTGGCCGATAGCGAGACCGATCCCTATGCGCGCAAGGGCTTGCAGTTGTTGGTCGATGGCGCCGAGCCGGAAGCCATTCGCAGCATCCTCGAGGTCGATCTGTACACCCAGGAGGGCCGCGATATCCAGGCCGCCAAGGTCTACGAGAGCATGGGCGGTTACGCGCCGACCATCGGCATCCTCGGTGCGGTGATGGGCCTGATCCATGTGATGGGCAATCTGGCCGATCCGAGCAAGCTCGGCAGCGGGATTGCCGTGGCCTTCGTCGCCACCATCTACGGGGTCGGGTTTGCCAACCTGCTGTTGCTGCCCATCGGCAACAAGCTCAAGGCCGTTGCCCAGCGACAGTCGCGCTACCGCGAGATGTTGCTGGAAGGCATTCTGTCGATCGCCGAGGGTGAAAACCCGCGCTCCATCGAATTGAAGCTGCAAGGCTTCATGGAGTAGCCATGGCGCGTCGCAGGCACCACGAAGAGCACGAAAACCACGAGCGCTGGCTGGTCTCCTACGCGGACTTCATTACCCTGTTGTTTGCCTTCTTTGTGGTGATGTACTCGATGTCCTCGGTCAATGAGGGCAAGTACAAGATTCTCTCGGACAGTCTGACCGGGGTGTTCAATCAGCCCGACCGGGCGATCAAGCCGATTCCTGTGGGCGATGAGCGGCCGCGCACCACCGAGCCGGATCGTGCGCTGGTCGATGAGGACGAGCAGGCCGGTCAGGCGGCAGACTCCCTGCAGGGCATTGCCGAGAGCATGCGCCAGGCGTTTGCCGGGCTGATCGACGCCAAGCAACTGAAAGTGAGTGGCAACGAGTTGTGGATCGAGATCGAACTCAGTTCCAGCCTGCTGTTCCCCAGTGGCGATGCCTTGCCGAACAATGCGGCATTCGACCTTGTCGAGAAAATTGCCAAGATTCTGGCGCCTTACGAGAATCCGGTGCATGTCGAGGGTTTTACCGACAATCTGCCGATCAAGACCGCGCAGTACCCGACCAATTGGGAGTTGTCGGCGGCCCGGGCGGCCAGCATCGTGCGCATGCTCGCGATGGATGGGGTCAACCCCGGACGCTTGGCGTCGGTGGGTTATGGTGAGTTTCAGCCGGTGGCGGATAACGCCACGGCCGATGGCCGGGCACGCAACCGGCGGGTGGTGTTGGTGGTGTCGCGTAACCTCGATGTGCGCCGCAGCGTGAGTGGTGTGGGCAGTTCCAATGCGCGCCCCGATAGCGCCTTGCAGCGGGCTGGCACGCAACCTGCACCAGCGCCTGCAGTGCAGGCCCCGCCAGCGGGTGCCGTCAATCCTCCGTCGTTTGCCCCCTAGGGCGACGCCTGTTCTCGGTAGGGTCTGGATCATGCCGGGAGGACCAACAAGATGAGAGTCTGGGCAGTAGCCAATCAAAAGGGTGGTGTGGGCAAGACCACCACCGCCATCGCCCTGGCCGGCCTGCTGGCCGATGCCGGCAAGCGCGTGGTCGTGGTCGATCTCGATCCCCATGGCTCGATGACCAGTTATTTCGGCCACGATCCGGATGCGCTGGAGCACAGCTGCTTCGACCTGTTCCTGCATCAGGGCGTGGTACCTCAGGGGCTGCCGGAACAACTGCTGTTGCCCACCAGCCACGAGCGCATCGCCCTGTTGCCGTCGAGCACCGCCCTGGCCACGCTCGAGCGTCAATCGCCCGGGCAGAGCGGTCTGGGCCTGGTCATCGCCAAGAGCCTGGCGCAGCTGTGGCAGGGCTACGACCATGCGGTTATCGACAGCCCGCCGCTGCTCGGCGTGCTGATGGTCAATGCGCTGGCGGCCAGCCAGCAGCTGGTGATCCCGGTGCAGACCGAGTTTCTCGCGGTCAAGGGCCTGGAACGCATGGTCAGCACCCTGGCGATGATCAACCGGTCGCGCAAACAGGCATTGCCCTACAGCATCGTGCCGACCCTGTTCGACCGGCGTACGCAGGCCTCGCTGAGCACCTTGCGCCTGCTGCGCGACAGCTATCCGGAGCACCTGTGGCCGGCCTATATTCCGATCGACACGCGCCTGCGCGATGCCAGCCGGGCGGGGCGCACGCCCTCGCAGTTCGACCCCAACAGCCGCGGTGTGCTGGCCTATCGGGCGCTGCTCAAACACCTGCTGGCGCAGCAGTTGGCGGCGCAGGTGGCTTGAGATGAGGGTCTATGTCGAGCCGAAGCGTTCAAGTATGCCGCCACTGCGGCCGATAGGTTGTACAGGCTATTTTTGCGGATTCCATCTATGAGTCGTCCCGTCGCCATCGCCACGCGTCCCCAGTTGGCCTTGCAGTCCTATCTGGACAGCTTGCTGCAGGAGGCTGCAGTCGAATTGGCCGAAAGCAGCCTCGACGAGTTCGAGGCCGCGGTGCTGGAAGAGCAGGCGCGCGATGCCGGCCTGCTGTCCGCTGCGCCCGTACAGGTGCTGGCCGAGCCGCTGCCGGTTGTCGTGCCGGTGATCGAGCCCGCGCCTGCTGTGGTCGCCCGGCCGGTGTCGGTTGAGCCGGTGATCGACGTTCATCTACCCGCTATAACGCTGAACCAGGTGCCCGGCTTGCAGTCGGGAGAGCGGCCGGAGTGGGCGCAGGAGCCGTTCGAGTGCCTGTTGTTCGACGTCGCCGGCCTGACCCTGGCGGTGCCGCTGGTGTGCCTGGGTTCGATCTTTGCGCTGGCGGGACAGGAATTGACGCCATTATTTGGCCAGCCGGACTGGTTTCTCGGCATACTGCCGTGCCAGGCCGGTAACCTGAAGGTCCTGGATACCGCGCGCTGGGTGATGCCTGACCGCTATCGCGATGATTTTCGCCAGGGGCTGCAGTATGTGATTTCAGTGCAGGGCTATGAATGGGGTTTGGCCGTGCACCAGGTCAGCCGTTCGATTCGCCTGGACCCGAGCGAGATCAAGTGGCGCAGCCAGCGCACCCAGCGACCCTGGCTGGCGGGTACGGTGATCGAACACATGTGTGCCTTGCTGGATGTGGCGGCCCTGGCTGAACTGATCGCCAGCGGCGCGGCCAAGCGCATGGTCAATGGCCAGATTCACTGATTGAGACATGACAGGCTCGCCCTGGCGGCGGGCCTACGGATGATGACCCGCGGTTTGAACCGCGCACGCCGCACAGTGCGGCTTACGACGAGGCTAGGGCTATGAAGAAGAATTCTGCACAGGGCGCTGAAGATCCCATCCTGCAATGGGTGACCTTCCGCCTGGACAACGAAACCTACGGCATCAATGTGATGCAGGTTCAGGAAGTGCTGCGCCACACCGAGATCGCCCCGGTGCCGGGCGCACCGAGCTATGTGCTGGGTATCATCAATCTGCGCGGCAATGTGGTGACGGTGATCGACACCCGCCAGCGCTTCGGTCTGGACTCGGCGGCGGTGAGTGACAATACCCGCATCGTGATCATCGAGGCGGACAAGCA
Organism: Pseudomonas borbori; assembly: GCF_900115555.1. GTDB lineage: Bacteria > Pseudomonadota > Gammaproteobacteria > Pseudomonadales > Pseudomonadaceae > Aquipseudomonas > Aquipseudomonas borbori. The sequence continues at coordinate 15,284 of NZ_FOWX01000002.1, read as the reverse complement.
AGTGGTCGGCATCATGGTCGACAGCGTGGCCGAGGTGGTCTATCTGCGCCAGTCCGAGGTGGAAACCGCGCCGAATGTCGGCAACGACGAGTCGGCCAAGTTCATCCAGGGCGTGTGCAACAAGAATGGCGAGCTGCTGATTCTGGTCGAGTTGGACAAGATGATGAGCGAGGAAGAGTGGTCCGAGCTGGAGAGTATCTAGACCATGCTCGAGATCGCGCTGATCCTGCTCGGGCTGGTGTGCCTGGGGTTGGTCGGCACCTGCGTCTGGCTGATCATGCAACAGCGCCACCTGGCGTCGCTGCAGGCCGAGCGGGATGCGGCGCGCGATCTGCGGATCAAGGAGCTGGGTAAACGCCTGGACATCTATCTGGCCGGTAGCGTGCGCATGGGCGAAGAGCTGCACGAACTGCGGCAGGTCGTAGCTCCGTTGCCGGACAAGCTCAGCCAGATCGAGCAGCGCGACCCCAGCAGCCTGTCGTTCACCCAGGCCGCGCGCCTGGTCGGCCTGGGCGCCAGTGTCGATGACCTGACCCAGTCCTGCGGACTGAGCAAGGCCGAGGCGGAGCTGATCAGCAAGCTCAATCAGCCGAAAAATCGTTAATTGTCAATTTGTCGCTACGCGCTGTAGTCCGGATGCAATCAGGGCTGGCCGTGTGCTCCCCGGATTGCATCCGAGCTACAGGCGCTGCCTGCTAGCGGGGCGGTCCGTCGAGCAGCGGCAGCGGCGGGGTGATGTCGTTATCGCGCTGGAAGCCCGGCGGGCACTTGCCCTTCAAGTGCCAGGCGAAGGCGATGATCTCGGCAATGCAGCGATACAGTTGCTCGGGGATCGCCTCGCCCAGTTCCAGGCGTGCCAGCAGGCGCACCAGATCGGCATTCTCGTAGATCGGCACCTCATGCTCGCGGGCGATTGCCAGGATCGCTTCGGCCAGCTCGTCATCACCCTTGGCGCTGAGGCTGGGCGCATTCTGGCCGTCATAGGTCAGGGCGATGGCTTGGCGCGGGACTGGTTTTTTCATGCGGTTTCGTCTACCCAGCGTTGTTCCAGGCCGGTCTTTGGGCCTTGGGGGGGCGTGCCCTGAGTGCACGCCAGTTCGCCGACGGTCAGGCCGGCGGCGGTCAGGCGTTCACGCAGCGTATTCAGCTCGGCGTCGATCAGGTTGGCGGTGCGCGGGCGCTCGGCCCATAGCTGGCTGGACAGGCTGCCGCGGGCCAGCTGTGCCTGGACTTGCAGCGGCCCCAGCGGTTCCAGGTCGAAGGCCAGTTCGACTTTCCACCGCGCCTCCTTGGGCTGCTTGCCCGGCGATTTCTGTGGTTCTTCGTGCTGGATTTTCACCTGCAGGGGCACTAGGTCGCGCTGATCGCGCATGGGCAATTCCAGTTGCCAGGTGGTCAGCAGGTTGCCGTCCGGGCCGACCTGGCTCTGCGCCAGGCTGGACAGTTGGTGGGTCTGCAGGCGCGAGACGGCGGCGGCGGCCAGTTTCAGCAGGGTCTGCAGATCGGCGTCACCCTCCATCGCCTGCAGCAGGCGTGACGGCAGGGGAAAACGCAAGGCCGTTTGGCGTGCGTTGGCTTGGCCGAGGGAGCCGAGGATGTCGCGGGCGAGCGCCGGCAGCGCCTGGGCCATGGCGGCGCTGGCGTTGGCCGTGGCCAGTGGCGTGCCGGACGCCAGGGTGGGCAGCAGTTGGCTGATCAGGCGCAGCAGGTTGGCTTTCATGTCGGTGGGCAGGGCATGACCCTGGCCACCGAGCAGTTTGCTTTCGAGGAACAAGCCGCTGTTTTCCATGGCCTGGCTCAGCCCTTTGCCGGTACTCAATTGGGCGACATCGGGCAGGGCATTGAACAGTTTGTCGATGCTGCTACGCAGGCCTTCCGGCAGTGCGTCCTTGCCCACTGTGCCTTGCAGGGCCTTGAACAAGCCCTCCAGCGAGCCCTGACGGTTCTGTTGGCTGGCCAGTTGCTGGCTCAATTCGAGCTGGTCGAGACGCCCGCTGAGGGGCAGGAAATTCAGCGCCTGACTGCCTTGCACCTGCGCGCTGAGCAGGCTGCCGAGGGGCAGCGCCAAAGGCGTTTCCAGCGACAGCTTGCTGCCCGCCAGCGGGCTGTTGAGCAGGTTCACTATCACCTTGTAGAGCGCCTGCTGTGCTTTCGCCTGGACCAACTGTTCGCGGGCCACGACCTTGCCTTGCAGCAAGGTGCCGATCGGCAGTTGCTCGAGATCCAGGCTGGTCAGGGCTTTCTCGCCGCCGGCTAGCAGGGCTACTGTCAGGCGGCTTTGCGACAGCGCCGTGACCATCAGTGGGGCGCCTTGGGCAAGGGGGCGTGGGCTGCTGGCCTGCAGGGTTGCCTGACGACCATTGTCCAGTGTCAGCTTGAGCAAAAGCTGAAAGCTGTGCGCCATTTCCTTGAGGGCGACCACCTCGGCCTTGGCGGTTTCGCCATTGGCCAGCAAGCCTTGTAGCGGCTGCAGCAGCTTAAGCGCCAGATCGCTGCCTGGCGCGCTGGCACGGTTGTTCGGCGGCGCTGGCGCTAGCGGGCGGGAACTGCTGATTTCGCTCATTGGCGGGTAACACCCTGTCGAAAATGCCCACTGCGGCGAGTAGGGCATAGCATGTATAATCGCGCCCCGTCTGGGTCGGCTGCGTATTCAACTTGCGTCAGTATAGCGGCCGGGACACTGCCGACTTGAACCGCTTTTTAGGTGGATATACCGTGACAAGCCCTCTTCTCGAAGCCGTGGCGCTCGCTTGTGAGCGGGATTGGCGCATGCTTTTCGAACGGCTTGAACTGCGTTTGGCGGGCGGCGAGATGTTGCAGATTTCCGGTCCCAACGGCAGCGGTAAGACCAGCCTGCTGCGTTTGCTCGCCGGACTGATGCAGCCAACGGCCGGGGAGATTCGCCTGAACGGTCAGCCGCTGGCTTCGCAGCGCAGCGAACTGGCGCGTAATTTATTGTGGATAGGTCACGCCGCCGGGATCAAGGGCCTGCTCACTGCCGAAGAGAACCTGGCCTGGTTATGCGCGCTGCATCGTCCGGCTGAACGCACGGCGATCTGGCAGGCGCTGGAGGCAGTTGGGCTGCGCGGTTTCGAGGATGTGCCCTGCCATACCCTGTCGGCCGGCCAGCAGCGTCGCGTCGCGCTGGCGCGGTTGTATCTGGACGGGCCGCCGTTATGGATACTCGACGAACCCTTTACCGCCCTCGACAAGCTCGCCGTGGCACAACTGGAAAACCATCTGGCCTGGCACTGCGAAATGGGCGGCCTGGTGCTGCTGACCACTCATCACACGCTGACGGTCAAGCCCGCCGGTTACCGCGAGCTTGATCTGGGACAGCGTATTCTATGAGCGATGTGTTCAGTCTGTTGGTCGCGCGCGAAGCACGACTGTTGTTTCGCCGGCCCGCCGAGCTGGCCAATCCGCTGGTGTTCTTCGCTATCGTGATCGCCCTGTTTCCGTTGGCCGTGGGGCCGGAGACGCAGCTGTTGCAAACCCTGTCGCCGGGGTTGGTGTGGGTGGCGGCGCTATTGGCCGTGCTGCTCTCGCTGGATGGGCTGTTTCGCAGCGATTTCGAGGATGGCTCGCTGGAGCAGTGGGTCCTTTCGCCGCATCCCTTGCCTCTTCTGGTATTGGCCAAGGTACTGGCAAACTGGCTGTTCTCCGGTTTGGCCCTGGTGCTACTGGCGCCATTGCTGGCTCTGATGCTCGGCTTGCCGGGGCGTTGCCTGCCGGTGTTGTTGCTCTCGCTGTTGCTCGGTACGCCGGTCTTGAGCCTGCTCGGCGCGGTCGGCGCGGCGCTGACGGTGGGCCTCAAACGGGGTGGCCTGCTGCTGGCGCTGCTGATTCTGCCGCTGTATATCCCGGTGCTGATTCTTGGCAGCGGGGCGCTACAAGCCAGCCTGCAAGGATTGCCGGCGGTCGGTCACCTGTTGTGGCTGGCCAGTCTCACCGCGTTGGCGGTGACCTTGACACCTTTTGCGATTGCCGCCGGTCTGACCATCAGCGTCGGCGAGTGATCTACAACCGTGCTACCGAGGACGGCCATGCGCGGCCATTACCCCGGAGACTGATGAGTAATCCGATGAACTGGACGTGGTTTCACAAGCTGGGCTCGCCCAAATGGTTTTACCAGATCAGTGGGCGTCTGCTGCCCTGGCTGAGCGCGGCCGCCGCCTTGTTGCTGGCGGTCGGGCTGGTCTGGAGCCTGGCCTTTGCGCCGCCGGACTACCAGCAGGGCAACAGCTTCCGTATTATCTATATCCATGTGCCGGCAGCGTTTCTGGCCCAGTCGGTGTACGTCATGCTGGCGGTGGCGGGCGTGGTCGGCTTGGTGTGGAAAATGAAACTTGCCGATGTGGCCGTGCAACAGGCTGCGCCTGTAGGTGCCTGGATGACCGTGATCGCGCTGGTGACCGGCGCCATCTGGGGCAAGCCGACCTGGGGCGCCTACTGGGTCTGGGATGCACGCCTGACCTCGATGCTGATCCTGTTGTTCCTGTATTTCGGGGTGATCGCCCTCGGTCAGGCCATCAGCAACCGCGACAGCGCGGCCAAGGCCTGCGCGGTGTTGGCCATCGTCGGGGTGATCAACATTCCGATCATCAAATACTCGGTGGAGTGGTGGAACACCCTGCACCAGCCTGCCACCTTCAGCGTGGTCGAGAAACCGGCCATGCCGCTGGAAATGTGGCTGCCACTGTTGATCATGGTGCTCGGCTTCTACTGTTTCTTCGGCGCCGTATTGCTCCTGCGCATGCGCCTGGAGGTGCTCAAGCGCGAGGTGCGCAGCAGCTGGGCCAAGGCCGAGATCAGAGCTCAAGTGGAGAAAGGCCTGTGACTTTCACCTCGTTCGCCGAATTTCTCGCCATGGGCACCCATGGCCTCTATGTCTGGACGTCCTTTGGCATCAGCCTGGCCGTGCTGGCGTTGAATGTCGTGCTGCCGCTGCTGGCGCGTCGCCGTTACCTGCAAGACGAGGCGCGTCGTTTGCGTCGGGAGGAGTTGCAATGAACCCTGTTCGCAAGAAACGTCTGCTCATCATCCTGGCGACCCTCGCTGGTGTGGGCATCGCCGTGGCCTTGGCCCTGAGTGCGCTGCAACAGAACATCAATCTGTTCTATACCCCGACCCAGATCGCCAGCGGCGAGGCGCCACAAGACACGCGCATCCGAGCTGGCGGCTTGGTGGAAGTGGGCTCGGTCAAGCGCTCCAGCGACTCGCTGGAAACCGACTTCGTGGTGACCGACGGGGCGGCCAACGTGACCATCCGTTACAGCGGCATCCTTCCAGACCTGTTCCGCGAAGGCCAGGGCATCGTCGCCATGGGCAGGGTCAACGCCGATGGCGTGTTGATCGCCGACCAGGTGCTGGCCAAGCACGATGAAAACTACATGCCGCCGGAAGTCATGCAGGCATTGGAGCAAAGTGCAATGAAGCAAAAGCATGACGCGGCCACCCAAGGGGGTGCGCAATGATTCCCGAACTCGGTCACCTGGCGATGATCCTGGCGCTGTGCCTGGCCCTGGTGCAGGCCAGCCTGCCGCTGATCGGCGCCTGGCGCGGCGATCGGCAGTGGATGAGCCTGGCGCAGCCCGCGGCCTGGGGCCAGTTCGCCTTCCTGGTCTTCGCCTTCCTGTGCCTGACCTACGCCTTCATGGTCGATGATTTTTCCGTCGCCTATGTGGCCCACAATTCCAACAGTGCGCTGCCCTGGTATTACAAGTTCAGTGCGGTGTGGGGCGCCCATGAGGGCTCGCTGCTGCTCTGGGCGTTGATCCTGGGCGGCTGGACCTTCGCCGTGTCGATCTTCTCCCGTCAGTTGCCCGAGGAGATGCTCGCCCGCGTACTCGGGGTGATGGGCATGATCAGTGTCGGCTTCCTGCTGTTCCTGATAGTCACCTCCAACCCGTTCGAGCGCTTGCTGCCGAACACGCCGCTGGACGGCCGCGACCTCAATCCGCTGCTGCAGGATTTCGGCCTGATCATCCATCCGCCGATGCTCTACATGGGCTATGTCGGCTTCTCGGTGGCCTTCGCCTTCGCCATCGCCGCCTTGCTCGGCGGCAAGCTGGATGCGGCCTGGGCGCGCTGGTCGCGACCCTGGACCATAGTCGCCTGGGCTTTCCTCGGCATCGGCATCGCCCTGGGCTCCTGGTGGGCCTATTACGAGCTTGGCTGGGGCGGCTGGTGGTTCTGGGATCCGGTGGAGAACGCCTCCTTCATGCCCTGGCTGGTCGGCACCGCGCTGATCCACTCCCTGGCGGTGACCGAGAAACGCGGCGTGTTCAAGAGCTGGACGGTACTGCTGGCGATTGCCGCCTTCTCCCTGAGTCTGCTCGGCACCTTCCTGGTCCGCTCCGGGGTGCTGACCTCGGTGCATGCGTTTGCCACCGACCCTGCGCGTGGCGTGTTCATCCTGGCCTTCCTGTTGATCGTGGTCGGCGGTTCGCTGACCCTGTTCGCCATCCGCGCGCCTGTGGTCAAGAGTCAGGTCGGTTTCGCCCTGTGGTCGCGCGAGACCCTGCTGTTCGTGAATAACCTGATCCTGGTGGTGGCAGCTGCGATGATTCTGCTCGGCACCCTCTATCCGCTGGTGCTGGATGCCATGAGCGGGGCCAAACTGTCGGTCGGCCCGCCGTATTTCAACGCGCTGTTCGTGCCGTTGATGGGCCTGCTGATGGTGATGATCGCGATCGGTGTGCTGGTGCGCTGGAAGGACACGCCGCTGCGCTGGCTGCTGGGCATGCTGGCCCCGGTGCTGATCGGCAGCGTGGCCTTGGCCGCGCTGGCGAGCGTACTGCACGGCGACTTCAGCTGGGCGGTGCTGGGTGTCTGTCTGCTGGCCGCTTGGGTGGTATTGGCCGGTGTGCGCGACATTTTCGACAAGACCCGCCACAAGGGGCTGCTCAAGGGCTTGCCAGGTCTGGGCCGCAGCTACTGGGGCATGCAGACGGCGCACCTCGGTTTGGCCGTGTGCGCCCTCGGGGTCATCCTGACCAGCATGGGCAGCTTCGAGCGCGACATGCGCATGGCCCCGGGCGATTCGGTGGAGATGGGCGGTTACCAGTTCATCTTCGAGGGTGCCGAACACTTCGAGGGGCCGAATTTCACCTCGGATAAAGGCACCGTGCGGATCCTCGAAGATGGCCAGCAGATTGCCGTGCTGTACCCGGAGAAGCGTCTGTATAGCGTGCAGCAGTCGGTGATGACCGAGGCCGGAATCGACGCCGGCATTACCCGCGATCTGTTCGTCGCTCTGGGGGAGCCGCTGGAAGACGGCGCCTGGGCCGTGCGCGTGCACATCAAGCCGTTCGTGCGCTGGATCTGGTTCGGTGCCTTGCTGATGGGCCTGGGCGGCTTCCTCTCGGCGAGCGACAAGCGCTACCGGATCAAGGTCACCACCCGCGTGCGTGAAGCCCTGGGCATGACGGGGGCGCAAGCATGAAGCGGCTGATCCTGTTGTTGCCGTTGGCTGGCTTCCTGGTGCTGGCCGGCTTCCTCTACAAGGGCCTGTTCCTCGACTCGCGCGACATCGGCTCGACGATGATCGGCAAGCCGCTGCCCGAGTTCGCCCTGGCGTCGCTGGAAGAGCCGGCGCGCACCCTCGGCACCGCCGATTTCGAGGGGCCGGCGCTGGTCAATGTCTGGGCGACCTGGTGTCCGACCTGTCGCGCCGAGCACGAGATGCTCAACCGCCTGGCCGGGCAGGGCGTGGCGGTCTACGGGATCAACTACAAGGACAACGGAGACGCTGCGCGCCGCTGGCTCATCGAACTGGGCAACCCGTACCGCTTCAACGTCGAGGATCCGCAGGGCAGCCTGGGCATCAATCTCGGTGTCTACGGTGCGCCGGAGACCTTCCTGATCGACAAGAGTGGCATCATCCGCCACAAGTACGTCGGCGCCATCGACGAGAGCGTCTGGCGTCAGCAACTGGCGCCGCTGTACCGCGAACTGATGGACGAGGCCGGCCGATGAAACGATTGCTGACGGCGGGCCTGCTGGGTCTGACCCTGTCGCTGGGCGCCCAGGCGGCCATCGACACCTACGAGTTCGCCGACGAGGCGCAGCGCCAGCGTTATCGCAGCCTGATCGAGGAGCTGCGTTGCCCCAAGTGCCAGAACCAGAACATCGCCGACTCCGATGCGCCGATTGCCATGGACCTGCGTGCGCAAGTCTATCGCATGCTGGAAGAAGGCCAGAGCAACGAGCAGATCATCGATTTCCTGGTGTCGCGTTACGGCGATTTCGTCCTCTACAAGCCGCCGCTCACGACCCGTACCCTGTTGCTCTGGTACGGCCCGGCCGGGCTTCTGCTCGGTGGTTTCGTCCTGCTTGGAGTGGTGGTACTGCGTCGTCGGGGCAAGAAAACCGCGGGCACGAGTCACCTTTCCGCCGATGAGCAGCAACGCTTGGCTGCTCTGCTCAGCCAAAAGCCTACCAATCAAGCGCCTCGGGATAAGAAAGACTGATGATCGAATTCTGGCTGTCCGCCGGCCTGCTGTTGCTGGCTGCCCTGGGTTTTCTGCTGATCCCGGTTCTGCGTGGCCGCAAGGTCCAGGCCGCAGAAGACCGTACCGCATTGAATGTCACCCTCTATCAGGAGCGCCTGCAGGAGCTGGAGAATCAGCGTCAGACCGGTACGCTCAGCGAGGAGCAATGGCAGAACGGCCGCGATGAAGCGGCCCGCGAACTGTTGGCCGACACCGACGGAGCCGAGAGCACCGCCCGGGTCGGTGTGCTCGGCAGCAAGGTGCCGCTGACCGCCGCCTTGCTGATGCCGCTGCTAGGCTACGGCTTGTACCTGTACTGGGGCGCGATCGACGATGTCGAACGTGCGCGCACCTTCGTCGAGCAACCGCAGACCATCGAAGCCATGACTGCGCGCCTGGAAGCAGCTGTGAAGGCTGATCCAAAGTCCGTTGAAGGCTGGTACTTCCTTGGCCGCACCTACATGGCCCAGGAACGTGCCGCCGATGCTGCCGGTGCATTCGAGCGCGCGGTGGCGCTCGCCGGGCGCAAGCCGGAGTTGCTCGGCCAGTGGGCGCAGGCGCTGTATTTCTCCGGCGACAAACAGTGGACCGAGCAGCTGCAGGCGCTGGCCGATGAAGCGTTGCAGGCCGATCCGGCGGAAGTCACCAGTCTCGGTCTGCTCGGCATCGCCGCCTATGAGGAAGGGCGTTTCGAGGAGGCCATTGGCTTCTGGGAGCGTCTGGTCGCCGTCTTGCCCGAACAGGATCCCTCGCGCCAGGCCATCCAGGGCGGCATCGCCCGTGCCCGTGAACGTCTGGCTGTGCCGACGGACACGACGCCGGCTGCCGCCGCGACCGGGCAACTGAGGGTCAAGGTCGATTTGGCTGCGGCCTTGAAAGATAAGGTGCAGCCGAGTGACAGCGTGTTCGTCTTTGCCCGTGCGGCCTCGGGCACCCCGATGCCGTTGGCGGTCAAGCGCCTGACCGTGGCCGATCTGCCGACCGAGGTCAGCCTGTCGGACAGCGACGCGATGATGCCGCAGCTGAAAATCTCCGGATTCGCACAGGTACAGCTGGTGGCGCGCATTTCGCGCAGCGGTAATGCTTCTGCCGGCGAATGGATCGGCCGCAGCCAGCCGTTGCCCAGCAGCACCACCGAGGCGCAGCACCTGACCATCGACACCGCGGACGGTCAGGCGCAATGAGCCGATGGCTGGCGCTTGTCCTGGTTATCGGCCTGTCGAGTCTGGCCGGCTGCGCGGTACAGGGCACAGCGCCGATCGGCCAGGTGCTGGTGCTGAGCAAGTCGCACCCGCGCTACGCGCCGCCGCCTGGGGTGGAAAGCCACTGGGATGCGGGGTTGGGGGTCTATGTGGTGGGCGGTGCGCGTGACCTGTATTACCGCGAGCGCACCTATTACCGTTGGAGCAGCGGCTGGAGCTGGGCGACCAACCCACAAGGGCCGTGGCAGCCGACCGACAGCAGCGGCGTGCCGCCGGGCCTGTACCGGCGGTACGCGCAGTAGCGCTGTCTCTGCGTCAGGCCGAGTGTGCAGTGTCCTAGGGGCCGCCGCCCCGCGTAGCCCGGATGAATTCCGGGGAGGCGGGAGAGTCCCCGGATGCATTGGGCTACGGTCATATGTCGCGATCAGGCCAGCACTCCATCACGGAAGTCGCGCAGCGCCTGCTCGATTTCTTCCCGGCTATTCATCACGAACGGCCCGTACTGCACGATTGGCTCACCCAGCGGCTTGCCGGCGATCAGCAGCAACTTGGCGCCGTCGCGGCTGCCCAGGTGCAGTTCGCCGTGGTCGGACAGGCGCACCAGGCGTCCGGCGGGCACCGCCTGTGCACTGGCGCCCGGCAGCTCGAGCGTGCCTGCGTAGACGTAGAGCATGGCGCGATGGCCGTCAGGCAGGCGCGGGGCAATCTGGCTGCCGGCTGGCAGGTGCAGGTCGAACAGTTGCGGCTCGGTATGCGGGCGTTGCACGGCGCCGCTTTGCTGCGCCTCGCCGTCGTCGAACTGGCCGGCGATCACCACCACCTCGACGCCGCTGGAGCTGGTCAGGCGCGGAATCTCGCTGGCGGGAATGTCGCGGTAGCCGGGGGCGCCGAGCTTGTCCTTGGCCGGCAGGTTGAGCCACAGCTGGAAACCGCGCATGGCCCCCTGTTCCTGCTCGGGCATCTCGCTATGGATGATGCCGCGGGCGGCGGTCATCCACTGCACGTCGCCGCTTTGCAGCAGGCCGACATTGCCCAGGTGGTCTTCATGGCGCATGCGGCCTTCGAGCATATAGGTGATGGTCTCGAAACCGCGGTGCGGGTGCGGCGGGAAGCCGGCGATATAGTCGTCCGGATCGTCCGAGGCGAACTCATCGAGCATCAGGAAGGGGTCGAAGCGCTCGATCCCGTTGCCGCCAATCACTCGGTTCAGGCGTACGCCAGCGCCGTCGGACGCGGGTTGGCCGGGCTGGATGGCGAGTACGCTGCGCAATGGGCTCATGGAGCACCTCTTCAAGTTGGGATGCGCCCATCCTATGTCTATAAATAAGATTGATGGTTGCGAAATTCGCGAGATAAGAATCGATTTTTTCGATGATAAGTAGGCGGAGCAGGCCGCTTTTCGCCAGGCAGTTCGAAATTCTCGATCAGCCGGCAGGTAGCCTGGCCATCCACGGCGCATTGCGCCCGCTGCGACATTGCGCTTTGCCTCGCAACGGCGCTCGATAGCCGAGCCGCGTCAGGTTAAAAGCCTGGGGTGGCTCCCTATGGTCGGGCTATTCGGCAATCAGCAGCTTGCGCGATTCGTTATAGAAATAGCGAATCTTCTCGTACTCGAACGGCGAGTTGAGCTGGCCGTAGCGGAAGTTGACGGTGGAGCGCTGATCGACCGTCTCGAGCAAGAAAATTTCCGGATGACTGTTGCTGGCTTCGGCCACGTTGAGCCAGTTGACCTGGCTCTTGGTACTGAAATCCATCACCAGCCCGCCGGTATCGCGCAGGTTGGAGGGGCCGAGCAGCGGCAGCATCAGGTAAGGGCCGGCCGGTGCGCCGTAGAACCCCAGGGTCTGGCCGAAGTCTTCGCGTTGTTTCGGCAGGCCCATGCGACTCGCCGGATCCCACAGTCCCGCGACGCCGATGGTGGTATTGAGCAGCAGGCGGGCGGTGGTCTGCATCGAGCGCCTGGCTTTGAACTGCAGCAGGCTGTTGAGCAGGTTGGGCACATCGCCGAGGTTGCTGAAGAAGTTGCTCACCCCATGTTGCACGACAGTCGGGGTGACATAGCGATAACCCTCGACTATGGGCAGAAACACCCATTGATCGAAGCGGTAGTTGAAGTGGTAGACCCGCCGGTTCCAGGACTCCAGGGGGTCGTAGACATGCAGGGCACCCAGGGTCGAGCGCTCGAACTCGCGCTGGTCGAGGCCTGGGTTGAACTGCAGGTGTTGCAGCGGTTGCTTGAAGCCGTCGTCATCGACTTGATGCTCGGCCTGTGTCGGGCCGCTGGTCAGCAGCAGACTCAGTAGCAGGGTTGTAGCAAGAGGCTTAACCACGGAAGAACTCCAGCATGGCGTCGCTGTTGACCCGGTAGTTGAGGTTGCCGCAGTGCCCGCCGAAGGGGTAGATGGTCAGGCGCTCGCCCAGGGTTCGACGCAGAAAGCCCAGGTCGCCAGGGCCGAGGATGAGGTCATCGGCGTTGTGCATCACGGCGATCTTGCTGCTGTTCTTCAGATAGTCCTCGACGGCATAGAGACTGACCTGATCCATCATCTGGGTAATGCTGCCGCCGTTATGACGGTCCCGCCACATCGGGATCAGCTGCTCGGAGATGTAGCAGTCGAAGTCGCATTGCAGGGCGCGTTTGAAGAAGGGGGTAAGGCTGGTGCTGTCGTCGATCGGGTAGCGTGCCGGGGTGATCAGGCCGCGCCGGTTGATCAGGTCAGAGGTGAAGGCGATATCGGCGGCGGCGAAGCGGAACACCGCACCGATCAGCATGGCCATCTGCTCGTCGGAAAGCTGTTCCTTGGAGCGCTGGAAGTCGAAGAGCATCGCCTCGTTGAGGTCGACGTAGCCCTTTTCCTGGAAATAGCGGGTCAGCTTGGCCAGCACCGTCTCGTAGAAGGTGGTGCTGTCGTCGATGCCTTCGACCCGGGTCTGTACCAGGCGGTCGAGGTTGCTGGTCGAGGTGTAGAGGTTGACCGGCGGATTGAGCAGCAGCACACGTTTGAAGTTGAAGCTGCGTCGGGTTTCGTCGAGCTGACTGACGAATGCCGCCTGCAGGGCGCCCAGGCTGTAGCCGGTCAGGTGGAAGGCACTGACCTGCAGGCGTGGATGCTGGGCGCGCACGGCCTGCATCGCCCGGTACAGATCGTCGGCATCTTCGCCGGTGAGGCCCGGTGTGGCGAAGCGCGAGGCGGCGGTCATGAAGTCGTAGCTGGTCGGCGAGGACAGCTGCACCACATGGTAACCGGCGCCGTAGAACAGCTTCTTCAGGTAATCCGCCGTGCTGCTGGAGTAAGGCATACCCGTGCCGGCGATGATGAAAATCAGCGGCGCCTCACCTTTTTGCTTGGCCAGGCGATAGCCCATCTTGGTCACCGGCCAGAAGTTGTCCGGCAGTTCGAACTCGCGCTCCGGACGCAGTTTGACCCGGTAGTCCTGTTGGTCGATGTCGGCATCGGCCGGCAGTTGCGGTCGCAACTCGGACGGTGTGGTGGCGATGGTCGCCTCGAAGGGGTTGGTCAGTGGGTAGCCATAGCTTTGCGCGTCGATGTCGGCTGCCAGCAGCGGCCCACCAAGAGTTATGCCGCAGAGCAGGGCGGCGAGGCGATATACCAGCGGCATGACTCAAATCCCTTTAACTGAGGGCGGATTGAACGAGTTGAAGAGCTGAGACAACCAAACCTGCGGAGAGTGCCAGTCAGGCCGATTTTTGACTCAGCTCATGCAGCGCCGGGCCGGTCAGGCGATATTGCGTCCAGTCGTCCAGCGGCTCGGCACCGAGGCGCCTGTAGAAGTCGATGGCCGGTTCATTCCAGTCCAGTACCGACCATTCCAGGCGTCCGCAGCCGCGCTCCATGGCCAAGCTCGCCAGCTTGCCGAGCAAGGCGCTGCCGAGTCCCGTGCCGCGGGCGCTGGGGCGCACATAGAGGTCTTCGAGATAGATACCGGGTTTGCCAAGGAAGGTCGAGTAGTTGTGGAAGAACAGGGCAAAGCCCGCCGCCGCGCCATCGACCTCACCGATCAGTACTTCGGCAAAGGGGCGTGTTCCGAACAGGTGTTCGGTCATGTGTGCCGGGTCGGCTACTACCTGATCGCTGAGCTTCTCGTACTCGGCCAGTTCGCGGATAAAGCCCATGATCAGCGCAACATCGTCACGCTGGGCACTGCGGATGTGCAAGAGGGGCATGGTCGTTCCTTGAGTTGCTGGTCAGGCGAGCATGCGGTGTGGCCATGGGGTCTTGCAAGCTGTGTCCATGCAATCGGCTGCGGTTGTGAAACTATCGAATGCCAGCGCAAGCAAGTTGCTTCAGACGTTCGCCGCTCATCACCAGTGCTCAAGCCTGATGGTGCAACCAGGCATGTTTCGGTCGCTCTGGTACCGGACTCGAATGTTTCTCCAGGCGTTGCCAGATCTTCTCGTGAAAGTAGAAGCCGACCGAGTTGCACCGTGGCTCGATGGCCGCCACCAGGCCACTGGCCGCGACACTACCGGTCAGCGCATAGGTCACCGCAAAGGCGATGCAGAAGTGCATCAGGGTGAAGGTCAGGGTCTTGAGCATGGGACGCCTCTAATGAGAAGTACTAGCGATTGATTGTCAGGTTAGCGGCTCCTTGTCGATTGAATAAATGTTTCATTTAAATTGTTTCGATAGTATTTGGTAATTTAAAAGACCGTCGAGCAGTGTGAAGCAGCGAAAGTCGTCAATAAAATGCTCAAACGAATTTGACAAGGCGACGCGGGCGGCTAACTTGAAGGGCGCGGCGCATGGAAGTCCCGCGTCGCACATTGTCCCGCGTCGCTCATTGTCGACTTGAGCTTTTCTGAAATGGAGTTCCAACATGCATAAACGCTACCTCTCTACCCTGCTGTGTGCTGTTCTGGCCGCAGTTACTCTCAACGTCTCCGCCGCCGAAACTACCAAGACTGCACCCGCGAAGCCTGCGGCCGTGCAAGTGGCGGAGGTCGGCAAGGTCAATCTCAACACGGCCGATGCTCCCACGCTGCAGCGTGAGCTGAGCGGTATCGGCGAGACCAAGGCCAAGGCGATAGTGGCGTACCGTGACGCCCATGGCGCATTTGCCTCGGTTGACGAACTACTCGAGGTCAAGGGCATCGGCGAGTCCATCCTGGCGAAGAACCGCGACAAGCTGAGCGTCAATTAACCCGTAAGCTGGAAGATGGAGGCCGGTCACTGACTGGCCTTTTTGCATTTAGTGTCGCGATACAAGTCTGCGGATTCCACGACACTTGGACACTCAGCCCACGATCATTTGGACACTCGTTCCATGCTCACTTGGACACCTGATCCACGTCCAGTTGGACAGGCAGTCGGAGCGCAGCGACGCAGGTTTGCATTGTTAGTCTGAAGTCTCTGTCGCCGTCAATTTCGTTGCGCGTCTGCGCATCGATTCGCCCTTCAGTTCGATCCGATAAGCGTTGTGCACCAGCCGGTCGAGGATCGCATCGCCCAAGGTCGGATCGCCGATCAGTGCGTGCCATTTGTCCACTGGCATCTGGCTGGTCACTAGCGTCGAGCGGTTGCCGTAGCGGTCGTCCAGCAGTTCAAGCATGTCGCGCCGTTGCGCA
>NZ_FOWX01000056.1 GCF_900115555.1 Pseudomonas borbori | reverse complement strand
TTGGCAGTTATTTCCTTGTCCTTCGAAGACATCTGCTCATGCAGCGACAGCAGAAGCTGCTTCAGCAAAATAGGGTCGTCAGGAAGGGTTTCGGGCACGGAAATCATGCCGTGGATTATACCGGCTCAGGTCACGAAACGCGGCGTCAAAACCTGGTGTGGGCGGTTGCGCCAGAGGTCGAAACCATCCAGCAGCCAGTTCAATTCCTGAACCGTCAGCACGATGGCTTCGTCTTGATCGTCAGGCGATATTTTGAATCGCTCGGCATCAAGGCGCTTGAGCCACAGACAGAAGCCATTGCGCTCCCAGTACAAGATCTTCACCCGGTTACGCGACTTGTTGAGAAAGACGAACAGTACCGGGTCGAACACGGCTACTTTGATGTCCAGCTCGACCAGGGCGGCCAGGCCGTCGATGGATTTTCGGAAATCCACCGGCTTGGGGTAGAGGTAGACTTTTTCGACTTTGGCGTCGGGGCGCATCATGGCGGCGGGCTCCAGAAAGAAATTGGAGCACAGCATTGGCTGGCCTGCGGATCATTTGTAGATGAGGTTTATGGAGCGCTTACGTTTCATTCTGTTAGGAACTTAAGCGGCTATTGGCGCGCATGACCTTCTGCAGGATGTCGCGAGCGCTCTTGGTCCAGATGAATGGCTTGGGATTGGTGTTGTGGTGCGCGATGTACTCGTCGATGGCGCCAGTCAGCCAGGCACGCTGGTAGACACCGGGGGGGGGGCGCGAAACCTTGAAGCCCCGCACAAGGTGCGGCTTCAGGCCATTGGAGCCAGTACCGCGAGACGCTGGCGGCGCTCACACCCAGTGCCGCGGCCATCTTGCGCGTGCTCCAGTGCGTGGTCGCTTATGGCTTACTCTGCGTAGTCAGTTCCACCAGGCGCGCCTCATCCACCTTCGCGGGCGGCGCACCGCGCGGTTGATCACGCTCGATACCAGTCATGCGCTCACGCGCATAGCGCTCGCGCCAGCGCGAAACCTGCACTCTGCCAATATCACGCTGCACGGCAATATCCTTGTTCTGTCGTCCCGCGTCCAGCGGCCCCACCTTTACTCACGCAGGTGAGGAGCTGACACCGAGGGTGGGTAATAGCTCATCATCCGGCTGTTGCACCAGGTGGGAAGTTTTTCCAGCGTATCCTCAAACCAGGCGGAGGGACTCAATACCGTTTGGTTTGGCGATGACCAGAAGGCTTTGGATGGCGCCGGCGCATTCCGCGCCGGTGACAAATAGCCAGCTCAATAACATGGTGGAAACCGCCAAGGCCACGGGGCAAGAACCCTATGCAGGGTTACTCCATGTGTTCGAACATCTGCCGCTGGCCAGCAGAGTAGAGGACTACGAAATGCTACTGCCGGCTGCCGTGGAACTGTCAATCAACGGCAGCACGGTAAAACGCAAAGCCCCCCCACGAGAAGCGGGGGTTCATGGAGTGGTTACGGTTGACCAATACACCTCACCGAGAAGGTCAGGTATTTCTCTCAGTTTCCCGCAGCGCCCAAATTTCTCGGACGACCCCGTCAAAAAGTACGGGGTGAAGCATAGGCATCTTCCATAAACTGAAAAAACAATATAGGCAGCGCGACTGCTCAATACCGGAGGACGAAGATGACACCCCATAGCATCGATGTTGAACTCGCCAAATCAATCGCTCTCGAAGACATCGACGTGAGCAAACCGGAGCTGTTCGAGCGTGACGGACTGTATCCCTATTTCGAACGGCTGCGTCGCGAAGACCCCGTCCACTATTGCAAGGCGAGTGAATACGGCCCCTACTGGTCGATCACTAAATTCAATGACATTGTCGCCGTTGACACCAACCACAAGGTGTTTTCTTCAGACCACACCAACGGCAGCTTTGTATTGGATGACACAACCCTGAATGCGGTCGATGGCGGCATTTCACTGCCCAACTTTCTTGGCATGGACCCGCCCAAGCACGACATCCATCGCATGGTCGTCAGCCCCATCGTGGCACCACAGAATCTGTTGCGTTTCGAGGCGACCATTCGCGAGCGAACCAAGCGGATTCTGAGCGAGCTGCCGATCGGTGAAGAGTTCAACTGGGTCGACCGGGTCTCGATCGAACTGACCACCATGATGCTGGCCACCCTGCTCGACTTCCCCTTCGAAGATCGGCGCAAACTCACCCGCTGGTCCGACATCATCACTACCCGTCCGGGCTATGGCCTGGTCGATTCCTGGGAGCAGCGCGAGAGTGAGCTGATGGAGTGCCTGTCCTACTTCCAGAAGCTCTATGCCGAACGGCAGAACATGCCGCCCAAGCCCGATCTGATCTCAATGCTGGCTCACTCGCCAGAGATGCAGGACATGACGCCGACCGACTTCCTCGGCACTCTCGCCCTGCTGATCGTGGGCGGTAACGACACCACCCGCAGCTCCATGTCTGGCACAGCCATGGCCTGCCACCTGTATCCGCAAGAATTTACTAAAGTGAAGGGCAACCGCGCCCTGCTCGCCAGCGCCATTCCGGAAGTGGTGCGCTGGCAGACCCCCATTGCGCATATGCGCCGCACGGCCATTGAAGACATTGAGTTCCGCGGCAAACAGATTCGCAAGGGCGACAAGGTGGTGATGTGGTACCTGTCGGGTAACCGTGATGACGAAGTCATCGATCGGCCGATGGACTTTATCGCCGACCGTCCCCGTGCGCGCCACCATCTATCTTTTGGCTTCGGCATTCACCGCTGCCTCGGCAATCGCCTGGCAGAACTGCAGCTCAAAGTTCTCTGGGAAGAGATGTGCGATCGCTTCTCGCGGATTGAAGTCTGCGGCGAACCCGTGCGCGTCCCCTCCAACCTGGTACACGGCTATATCGACCTACTGGTTCGCCTGCACGCCTGAACACACAACAGCGGCGCGATAGCCGCGGCTACTAACCTAGTTACGATAGGAACATGCACCATGCCTAAAATCACCTTCATCTCTGCGGATGACCAGCAATACCAGGTCGAAGCCGCAAACGGACAAACCGCCATGGATGCCGCACTGGACAACATGGTTCCCGGCATCGACGGCGACTGCGGTGGCGTGGCGGCCTGCGGCACTTGCCACGTGTATGCCGACGACCAGTGGCTGGCGAAAATCGGCAGCGCAACCCCGGGCATTGAGCAGGACATGCTCGCACTGACCGACAACGCAACAGCCTGCAGCCGACTGGCTTGCCAAATCACCCTCGGCGACGAGCATGACGGGCTGATTCTGCGGATGCCGGCCGCCCAGCACTGAGAAGCGGATACGGTAGCCCCAACTGGCCACGGCACCCCACCCTCCCGAAGGTGGCACCGCTATACAAACCCGGACGCCAATAACATGAGCTCTACACCGGACTACATAATTGTTGGCGCAGGTTCTGCCGGATGCGTGCTGGCCAACCGCTTGAGCGCCGACCCGAGCGTGCAGGTGCTGCTGCTGGAGGCGGGCGGCCGCGACAACAGCCTGTTGTACAGAATGCCCGCCGGCTTCTTTGCGCTGATGAAAACGGGCAAGGGCAACTGGAACTTTGAATCTGTAGCGCAAGATGGCCTGAATGGCAGAACCATGTACTTCCCCCGCGGCAAAGTGCTCGGCGGCTCCAGCTCGATCAATGGCCTGGTGGTTTCACGGGGCAACCCCGGTGATTATGATAAATGGGCTCAACTCGGCAACCCGGGCTGGTCCTACGCCGAGTGCCTGCCTTACTTCAAGCGCATTGAACGCTACCCTAACGGCAACCCGGCCTTGCGCGGGCACTGCGGCCCAATCGGCGTCACGCTGACCCCGAGGGAGGCAATGAACCCCTTCTCGCGCGCCTGGATTGACGCGGGCGTACAGGCCGGGCACCCGTTCAACACGGACATGAACGCAGGCAACCCGTTCGGCATGGCCCAGATGCAGGGCAACTACCTCGACGGGCTGCGCCAAAGTGCCTCGGCTTGCTACCTGCAGCCTGTTATCGATCGCCCCAACCTGCGTGTGGTGACCGGCGCCTACGTTAAACGGGTTGTGCTTGAGGGGCTGCGCGCCACCGGCATCGAATACACGGTGCGCGGCAGGTCGTTCAGCGTCCAAGCCAACTGCGAAGTGATCCTGTCCGGCGGCGCCATCAACTCACCGCAGATCCTGCAGCTCTCGGGTATCGGCAATCCCGATGAATTGCGCCCATTGGGCATTCAGGCCAAGCACGAACTGCCCGGCGTCGGCGAGAACCTGCGCGACCATATCGCCATAGCGGTGAAGCAGCGCAGCACCAAGGCCTACTCCCTGCGAGCCGAGCTCAAACCGCTGGCCATGCTCAAGACCCTGGCCCAGTACTTGCTGAGTCGCTCCGGCCCCGCGGCCAGCGGCGCACTGGAAGCCTGGGGCCATCTGAAGTCCAGTCCCGAACTGGAATACCCCGACCTGCAGATCTACTCCGTACCCCTGATGTACAACGATCATGGCCGGGACATCATTGCTGAAGAAGGCTTCATGTCGGTTCTCAATGTCAGCAGACCGCTGAGCACCGGCACGGTGAAGATTCGCTGCAGCGATCCGACGGCCGCTCCGGCCATCGACCCACGCTATTTCTCCGATCCGGCTGATCTGCCCGTATTGCGCGAAGGCATTCGCCTGACCCGCAACATCTTTGCCCAAGCCGCATACGATGATTTTCGCGGCACTGAATATGCCCCGGGAGCCATGGCCACTGCCGACGCCGACCTCGATAGTTACATCCGCCAGCATGCCAACAGCCTCTACCATCCGGTAGGTACCTGCATGATGGGCAATGGCCCCATGGCCGTAGTCGATGCCGATCTGCGGGTCAGAGGCATTGATGGCCTGCGCGTGATCGATGCCTCCATCATGCCCGACATCACCAGCGGCAATACCAACTTCCCGACCATGATGATCGCCGAGAAAGCCGCAGATCTGATCCTCGGCAAGGCCAATAATCCACACTCGTCGCCAGCCAGCGACAGGGGGCAATAATCATGCAGCACCTCGGCGGCAGCACAGAATCCTGTCCTTTTTCCTTCAACTTCGAGCCGTCCACCTTCAAGGTGGGCGACATGGTCAGCTATCGGATCCCGGAGCGCTTCGAGGACTTCCCGTTCGTCGGCACCCTGGTCGAGGTACACGCGGACTACGTGATGATCTCGACCAATGATCCGACCTGTCCCGAGCTGGTGCTTAAAGGTACCCGGGAGGCTCGGCCGGTGGTCGACTTCGCGCAACTGCCAAGCACCTCAGTGTGACCGCGGCCATACTCCCAAGGAGATAACATGCGTCCGACCTGCATCATCATCGGTGCCAGCCATGCCGCTGCGCAGCTAGCGCCCAGCCTTCGCCAGGAGGGTTGGGAGGGAGACATCATTGTCATCGGTGACGAGGCGTATGTCCCCTATCACCGCCCCCCGCTCTCCAAGGCTTATCTGCTCGGCGAAAAGAGCGCCGACGAACTCCTGATCCGCCCGCAAGAGATCTACAGCAAGCACAACATCGTGTTCAGACTGGGCACCCGGGTCAGCGCCATCAACCGCGCTGAAAAGACCCTTACCTTGCATGACGGCGAGCGCCTCAGCTATGACAAGCTGGCGATCTGCACGGGCGCCCGGGTGCGCAAGGTCGCCTTGCCCGGCAGCGAGCTGCAAGGCGTGCACTACCTGCGCAACATCCAGGATGTCGATGCCATTCGGCAACACACCGGCGAGCACAAGCGCGCGGTGATCGTCGGCGGTGGTTACATCGGTCTTGAAACAGCCGCCGTGCTGAAAAAACTCGGCATGCAGGTCACCGTCCTGGAAATGGCGCCGCGAGTCCTCGCCCGCGTTACCGCACCGGAGATGTCGGCATTTTTCCAGCGCGTGCACCGCGCGGAAGGCGTCATTATCCGCACCGATGCCGTGGTCAGTGGCTTTGCGGGTGAGGATCGGGTCACGGCGGTACTCTGCGCCGACGGCAGTCGCCTGCCGGCAGACCTGGTTGTGATCGGCATCGGCGTGATACCAAACACAGAACTGGCGGCAGATGCCGGCCTTGCAGTCGCCAACGGCATAACCGTTGATGAACTGGCACGCACCTCGGACCCGGACATCGTCGCCGCAGGGGACTGCACGTCGCACCCCTCAAAACTCTACGGCCGAATCCGCCTCGAGTCCGTGCCCAACGCCTCCGAGCAGGCGAAAACCGCAGCGGCGACGATCTGCGGGAAAAACAAGCCCTATGACGCCCTGCCCTGGTTCTGGTCAGACCAATACGACCTCAAACTGCAAATGGCCGGACTCAACCAGGGCTACGACCAGGTCGTTATCCGCGGCGACCGCGATCACTCGCGGAGCTTTGCCGCCTTTTATCTGAAGAACGGCCAGCTGATTGCCGCCGACTGCGTCAACCGTCCGCAGGAATTCATGCTCAGCAAACGCCTGATCGCCAGCGCAACGACAGTTGATGCAGCAAAGCTGGCCGATGACCGCCTTGAGCTCAAGAGTTTTCTAACCACCTGATGGTTGCCCCGTGGGCGCTGTCAACCTGCCCGTATTTCCCCTGCCGGCGCCCATCACAGTCACTCATGAAAAAGGGCTGACCCTGCCATGCCAAATACCCAGACAGTCGCAGCAGACACGCCGGCCGACGACGCCGCGCTGCTAGAAGAAACCCTGGAGATGGTCTCTAGCCGCAGCGAGGACCTGACCCCGGATGTCTACGCGCGGTTTTTCTCACGCTGCCCGGCGGCAAGCGGACTGTTCACCGTCATTGATCCCGCCACCCCGCCCATGGGCTGTGGACAGATGCTGTTCGAGATCATTTCCCTGCTGCGCGACAGTGCCGCGGGCAAACCTTATGTCGCCTCCTACATGCAGCAGATCGCGACTGAGCATGCCGCGTTCGATGTGCGGGATCCCGCCCTTTACCGCGAATTCATGCATTCATTGGCCGACGTCCAGGCAACACTGTTGGGGCCTGACTGGAGCCCGGCCCATGCGCAGGCCTGGGACAGACAGATAGCCGCGCTGTTGCGCCACCTGCCTGACAGCTGAAGCGCTACTGGAGCATGGCTCAACAATATTGTATGCATCAATATCGTATGTAATAATACCCCCAACAGAAACCGCTATTGGCCTCACCTCGATAGCAGGCCACTCACCTGGGGGTACTCCATGAATTTTGCCTTGAGCGATGATCAAGTCGCCATTCGTTCTGCCGTTGCAGAGATTTGCAAAAAATTTGACGACGAATACTGGACCCACAAGGACAAGGTCGGTGGCTTCCCCATGGACTTTTATGGCGCTATGGCCAAAGAAGGCTGGCTGGGTATTGCCATGCCGGAGGAATACGGTGGCGCTGGCCTGGGCATCAGCGAAGCCTGCCTGATGATGGAGACCGTGAGCGGCTCCGGCGCCGGCCTGTCTGGCGCTTCGGCAATCCATATGAACGTGTTTGGCCTGCACCCGGTGGTCACGCATGCCAACGCAGAACAGAAAGCCCGCTGGCTGCCGCCAATCATCAATGGTGAGCAACAGGCCTGCTTCGGCGTGACCGAACCGAACACCGGCCTGAACACCCTGAAGCTGAAAACCATGGCCGTCCGCCAGGGTGATCGCTACATCGTCAACGGGCAGAAGGTATGGATCTCCACGGCCCAGGTTGCCCACAAGATCATGCTGCTGGCCCGCACCACGCCGATTGAGGACGTGAAATCTCCAACCCACGGCTTGAGCCTGTTCTATACCGACCTGAATCGCAGCAAAATCGAAGTCCGGGAAATCGAAAAAATGGGCCGCAAGGCTGTCGACTCCAACCAGCTGTTTATCGACGGTCTGGAAATTCCGGTTGAAGACCGCATCGGCGAGGAAGGCCGCGGCTTCGAGTACATCCTCCACGGCCTGAACCCGGAGCGCCTGCTGCTGGCCGCAGAAGCGACCGGTCTGGGCAAGGCGGCACTGCGCCGGGCGGCGACCTATGCCAACGAGCGTATCGTCTTCGATCGCCCGATCGGCAAGAACCAGGGCATCCAGCACCCGCTGGCAGAGCGCTGGATAGACCTTGAAGCGGGTACCTTGCTGTATCAGAAAGGCGCCTGGTTGTATGACAACGGCATGTCCTGTGGGGCCGAAGCCAACGCCGCCAAGTTCTTCTGCGCCGAAGCCGGTTACCGCGCCTGCGAGACTGCCGTGCTGACCCACGGTGGCATGGGCTATGCCAAGGAATATCACGTAGAGCGCTACTTCCGTGAATCCATGCTGCCCAGAATTGCCCCCATTTCACCGCAATTGATCCTGTCCTTCATCGCAGAAAAAGTACTCGGCCTGCCGAAATCCTACTGATAGCGTTTTCTGAGTTAAACGAGGCAGCACCATGGCAGCATTCTGGACACCGTCAGCACAGCGCTGCGAGGAAGCACGCATCAGCCACTTCACCCAGTGGCTGGCTGCACGCTCAGAGCAGACCCGCTTTGCCGATTACGCAGCTCTGTGGGAGTGGTCGGTCACTGATATCGAAGGATTTTGGCAAAGCGTTTGGGCGTATTTCGACATTGCCTCACCTACGCCACACACCCGCGTCCTGGAGTCCAGGAGCATGCCGGGCGCTCAGTGGTTCAAAGGCGCCCAGGTCAACTACGTAAGCCAGGTCTTTCGCCACGCCAGCAGCGAAAGACCGGCCATCCTGTTTACCGACGAAAACGGTAACGAACAGGAAATTTCCTGGGCCGAACTGGAGAGGCAGGTTGCCTCGCTGGCTGATGCACTGCGCAACATGGGCGTCAGCAGCGGGGATCGGGTAGTTGCGTTCCTGCCCAACCGGCCTGAGACAGTCGTCGCCTTTCTTGCCTGCGCCAGTATCGGTGCGATCTGGTCGGTCTGCTCGCCGGACATGGGCGCAGTCAGCGTGCTTGACCGCTTCCGCCAGATCGAACCCAAGGTTCTGCTGGCCTGTGATGGCTACCATTACGGCGGCAAGGCCTTCTCCAAGGTCGAGGTCGTGGAGCAAATCCGCAGCCAATTGCCGACACTGCAGCATCTGGTAGCCGTACCGGTGCTGGGTGCGGCCCTGGCAGGCGCAGAACTGAAAAATGCCCACCAGTGGGATCAACTGACCCAGGCTGATGCGCTGCTGAGCCACGCCTGGCTGCCCTTCGATCACCCGCTGTGGGTAGTCTATTCCTCGGGCACCACCGGCATGCCGAAACCTATCGTGCACGGCCACGGCGGCATCATGCTGGCCATGTCAGTCAGCCTGGGGTTGCACAATGACCTCGGCCCGCAAGACCGCTATCACTGGTACTCAACCACCGGCTGGATCATGTGGAACTGCCAGGTAGGCGGCTTGCTGGTCGGCAGCACCCTGTGCATCTTTGATGGCAATCCGGGCTATCCCGACCTGAGTGCGCTCTGGCGCTTTGCCGGAAAAAGCAAAGCAACCCTGTTCGGCGCCGGTGCCGCGTTCTACGCCTCCTGCCTGAAAGCCGACATCAACCCGAATGCACTGGCCGACCTCTCTGCACTGAAAACCGTGGGCTCAACCGGTTCGCCGCTGGCCTCCGACTGCTATGACTGGATTCAGCAGAATGTCGGCTATGGCGACATCTGGCTGGCCCCCATGTCCGGCGGTACCGATCTGGCAGGCCCCTTTATCGGTGGTATCCCGACCTTGCCGGTCTACCGTGGCGAAATGCAATGCCGGGTGCTCGGTGCCGCGGTGCATGCCTTCAATGATGCCGGCGAGCCAGTTATCGATGAAGTAGGTGAACTGGTCTGCACTGAACCCATGCCCTGCATGCCGCTGTTCTTCTGGAATGACAGTGACAACCAGCGCTATCTGGATAGTTATTTCGATACTTTCCCGGGTGTATGGCGCCACGGCGACTGGATGAAGGTCACCGAACACGGTGGCGTGATTATCTATGGGCGATCGGACGCCACCATCAACCGCCACGGCATCCGCATGGGCACCAGCGAACTGTATCAGGCCGTCGAAGCACTGCCGCAGGTGCTGGACAGCATGGTGGTCGACCTGGAGTTCCTCGGTAAGCCTTCCTACATGCCCCTGTTTATCGTGCTAGGCGAAGGCGCCAGCCTCGATGATGCCTTGCGCAATCAGATCATGAGCAGCATTCGCGAAGCCTTGACGGCACGCCATGTTCCAAACGACGTCTTTGTCGTGCCGGCTATTCCGCGCACGCTGTCGGGCAAAAAGCTGGAGTTACCAGTCAAGAAACTCTTGCTTGGACATCCCGTTGAAAAAGTAGTCAACAAAGACTCCATGGCCAATCCTGCAAGCCTCGATTGGTATCTGGACTTCGCTCGCCAGTGGATCAGCCAGCAAAATAACGCCTGATTCCCCAAGACAATGAGACAGGAACACAACATGAGCCAACGTGAAGTCATCGTCCTCAGCGCCGTTCGCACCGCCATTGGCCGGTTTGGCGGCAGTCTCAAGGATGTACCGCTTACCCGGCTCGCCACCACGGTGGTAAAGGCGGCGCTGGAGCGCTCAGGCGTAGCCCCGGCCGCTGTCGGCCATGTGGTGATGGGCAATGTCATTCCGACCGCGCCCGAGGACGCCTATCTGAGCCGGGTCGCGGCTGTTGATGCCGGCATGCCTATTGAAGTGCCCGCCTTCAACGTCAACCGCCTGTGTGGCTCAGGCCTGCAAGCGGTAGTTTCCGCGGCACAGTCCATATTGCTCGGCGATATTGACGTTGCCGTCGCCGGTGGCGCGGAATCCATGAGCAGGGGCCCTTACATATTGCCCAGCAACCGCTGGGGTTCGCGCCTGGGTGACGCAACAGCAGTCGACTACATGAATGCGATACTGCACGACCCCTGGAAAAAGCTGCATATGGGCGTGACAGCTGAAAACATCGCCGAGCGCTATGGCGTATCCCGGGAGCAGCAGGACTTGCTGGCTCTGGAAAGCCAGAAACGGGCTGCACGGGCGACCGCAAAAGGCTGGTTCAAAGAGCAGATCGTGCCGGTGACCGTACGTGCCGGAAAAACCGAAAAGAGCTTTGAGGCCGACGAAAACGTCCGCGCCGATGCAACCCTTGAACAGCTGTCCGCCATGCGTCCAGCCTTCCGCGAGAACGGCATGGTCACCGCCGGCAACAGCTCAGGACTCAATGATGGTGCTGCTGCGCTGGTTCTGGCTGAACGCCAGTATGCCAAAGCCAAGGGTCTCAAGCCGTTGGCTCGCCTGGTGGGCTATGCCCATGCAGGTGTCGACCCCGACTACATGGGCATGGGCCCTGTCCCTGCAATACTCAAGCTGATGGAAAAAACCGGCCTGACCCTCGAGCACATGGACGTCATCGAGATCAATGAAGCCTTTGCAGCGCAGGCTTTTGCCGTAGCCAGCGAGTTGGGGCTGGATCTGGAGAAGGTCAACACCAACGGTTCCGGTATTTCCCTGGGCCACCCGGTCGGCGCTACCGGCGCGCTGATCAGCGTGAAAGCCATCCATGAACTGCACCGCACGCAAACCCGTTACGCACTGGTCAGTCTGTGCATCGGTGGCGGGCAAGGTATTGCCGCCATCTACGAGCGTCTCTGACACTGGCCGGGCTACCCTGGTGGCCCGGTGCTGTCCTAGTGTCGCGTCACGAATCATCTGTCGCTTTCCGTAGGAGCTGCTTCAGCCGCGATGCTTTCAGCGCCTTTAAGGTTAATCGCGGCTGAAGCGGAGCGCCGCCCGGCCGCTCTTACGCAAGTCTGGCGTTAAAGCGACCCTAGCGGCGCACGGGACAGGATCGGCCTCATTGCGCATGGATAACAACAATAAAGGACTTCATGCCATGAGAATTACGCAACTGCTCGAACAGGCCATACACTCTCGCGGCCAGCACACGGCCACTCTTTGCGCAGGCCGGGAGAGATCCTGGCAACAGCTTGGTGAGCGCATTCCGCGGACGGCAGCGGCGCTACAGGCTCTGGGGCTTGAAGCCGGTGACACGGTCGCCGTCCTGTCCATGAACTCCGACAACTACATCGAAACGTTCTTTGCCGTCCCCTGGGCGGGGGCATTCTGGCGCCCCTGAACATTCGCTGGTCCGTGCAGGAAAACCGCTACGCCCTGGAAGACTCCCGAGCGCGCTTCCTGCTGGTGGACGAGAACTTCGTCGAGCAGGCCCGCCAGCTTGCCACCCAGCTCCCCGCACTCGAACGGATCATCCATATCGGCCAGGGGCCGGCCCCCGCAGACATGCCCGGTTATGAACAACTCATCGAGCAACACCCGGCCATACCGGACAGCGGCCGTGCCGACAATGACCTGTATGTCATCTTCTATACCGGCGGGATCACAGGGCACCTAAAGGGAGTGACCATGTCGCACCAGGCAATCTGCTTCAGCGCCCTGTCCTACCTGGGCATGCTCACTCACACTCGCCATCTCAGGCACATCTATGTACCGGGATTCTTCCACTTCGCCGCCGCCAGCCCAGTCTGGTACATCACCCTGTCCGGCGGCACGCACATTGTCCTGCCGAAGTTCGAAATGCAGTCCTTCATGCTGGGC
Organism: Pseudomonas borbori; assembly: GCF_900115555.1. Taxonomy (GTDB): domain Bacteria; phylum Pseudomonadota; class Gammaproteobacteria; order Pseudomonadales; family Pseudomonadaceae; genus Aquipseudomonas; species Aquipseudomonas borbori. The sequence continues at coordinate 973 of NZ_FOWX01000056.1, read as the reverse complement.
GTCAGCCAGCACCGGGCGACCAACACCGTGCTGGTCCCGACCATGATCAACATGCTGATGACTCATCCCGACTTCAACCAATACGACCTGAGTTCACTGAAAACCTGCATCTATGGCGGTTCTCCCATGCCGGAAGCGCTCATGCGGCGCGCCATCGAGCTGTTGCCCGACTGGCAATTCAGACAGATATACGGCATGACCGAAACCGGTGGATTCGCCACCATGCTGCATTGGGAAGATCACACCCCGGATGGGATTCGCATCAAATCCGCCGGCCAGCCCGCACCAGGTGTGTCAGTCAGGATCGTCGATACCAAAGGCGCCCCGGTTGCAGCCAACGTGCTTGGCGAGATCAGCATTCGCAGCACGGCCCTGATGGACAGCTATCTGAAAAGTCCTGACAGCACGCAGGCGGTATTGTATGACGGCTGGATGCACACCGGCGACGCCGGATACCTTGACGACCAGGGCTTCCTGTTCGTTGCCGACCGCTACAAGGACATGATCGTCAGCGGTGGTGAAAACGTCTATTCGGTTGAAGTCGAACGTGTTCTATACCTGCATCCGGCGGTGCAGGAAGCCGCCGTCATCGGCGTTCCCCATCAACAATGGGGCGAAAGTGTGCATGCCCTGGTCGTGCTGCGCCAGGGATCGCAGGCAGATGCACAAGAGCTCATGCGCTTCTTCCGGGAACACATCGCCGGATACAAAGTCCCGCGCAGTATCGACTTCCAAGATCAGCCACTGCCCACCACACCAGTAGGCAAGATCAGGAAAAACGTCATCCGCGATCAGTTCCTAGACCACCTCGGCAAGAACTGAAGCGGCATGCACCGGGCATTGTGCCCACCACAAGCAAAGGGGCTAGTGGACTGTTTGGTTAGTTCAATAACTTATTCTTGATTGCGGTGAGCTTTGCGCGATTAACAGAGTTGATGATGGATTCAGCCGTTTTGTTCCAGCGAAAAGGCTT
>NZ_FOWX01000040.1 GCF_900115555.1 Pseudomonas borbori | reverse complement strand
GTCACCGCCGCGGTGGAGAAGCAGATCGGGACGTCGCTGAATAAAACGACGGTGCGCCAGGCGCTCAGGGCTGCCGGGGTCACTCGACAGAAGCCCGCGATCGAGCGTGACACAGTATCGACGAGCCGTCGCTACGGCTACACTGCGGCGCATCGGCGGCATGAGCCCGAACAGCGCTACCCAAGTTGCCTGACCGATGCTGAATGGGCCATGGTGAGTGATCTGTTCGATCGACCTGACACTCAGGGTGTGCCACCGACACATAGCCGGCGTTTGATGGTGGATGCCTGCTGCTACGTTGTGCGCACGGGTTGCTCGTGGCGGATGCTGCCGAGTGATTTCCCCCATTGGGACAACGTCTACAAGACCTTTCGCCGGTGGAGCAAGCAAGGCAAGTTCGAGCAGATGCACGATCGTCTGCGCGAGCTGTGGCGCGAGCGAGAGAACCGCGCTGCCGCACCGACTGCGGCAGTGCTGGATGCGCAATCCACCCGCAGTTCTCCGCAAGGCGGCGAACACGGCTTCGATGCCGGCAAGAAGGTCAAGGGGCGCAAGCGCAACTTGGTGGTCGACACCTTGGGCTTGCTCTTGGCGGTGACGGTCACCGCCGCCAGCGTGCAAGACCGAGATGCCGCTCATGCTGTCGTTGCCGCCGCTAAGGAGAAATACCCCTCGGTGCAGATGTGCTTTGTCGATGGCGGCTATGCAGGGCAGTGTGCGCAAACCCTGCGCGACACGCACGGAGTCGCAGTCGAAGTTGTCCGCCACCCTGCTAATGGGAACGGCGGCTTCTGGCATCACTCGGGTCAGGGCGAGCTATTCCCCATCAAGGCCGATGCCAGTGGCTTCGTCGTTCTCCCCAAGCGCTGGGTGGTGGAGCGAAGCCATGGCTGGAACGAGCGGGCGCGCACACTCATCATGCATCACGACCGTCTTACGCGCGTCTCGGAAGCTTGGGTCTGGCTTGCAGAAGCCCGGCGTCTCCTTCGTCGCCTGACAACCTGATTATTTTGTCTACACCCTCTGAGGCCAGGCCTGTTGTAGACTCCGTTAGGCCCAATCGCTTGAAAAAGCGTCAATCCAAACGGGTTGGGGCAGTTAAAGCCGAATTTTTCAACGGCCTGCTAACGGTGGTGGCCGACCGAGGCTATTACAAAGGTCTGGAAATTCTTGCTTGCGAGCAAGCCGGCATCACTACCTTCGTACCGAAACCCCTGACATCTGGCAGCAAAGCCGAAGGCAGATTCGGCAAGCAGGATTTCACCTGTCTTATTGCCTCGGACGAGTATCGATGCCCTGCGGGGGAGTTACTAACCAGGCGGCATTCGTCGATGGAAGACGGCATGTTATTGCATTGTTACTACTTCTCAGGCTGCCAGTCCTGCTCAATGCAAAAGTAATGTACTACGGGTAAGGAGCGCCGTGTGAAGCGCTGGGAGCATGAGGCGGTAGTCGACGCGATGCAGGCTCGGCTGGAGCATGACCCAGGTAAGATGAAGGTTCGCCGCCAGACTGTTGAGCATCCTTTTGGAACGCTCAAATATTGGATGGGAGCCACCCACTTCCTGACCAAAACACTTGGCTCCGTTCGCGTTCATCGTGGGTTCAACTGGTCTATTCAGCTGGATACCCCGTACTTGCTGGGGATGAGGCCAGATCTATGGATTTCCTGGAACCCAGCAGCGAAGCCCATCTTGGGCGGAGCCAACGACGAACGCGAACAGAGCCAAACACTTCCGCGGGTAAGTACCGAAATGAGCCTTCATGTGCTCGCCTACAACCTCAAACGAATGATGAGCATCTTCGGCATCGCAGGACTGCTTGAGGCGATCAGGGCGTGAATTCAGCCGCTTGGCTCGCCCGTTAGTAGCCGTTTGGGCCGCTGACGCGGCCCAAACGGTATTACGAACGTCTATGTAGCTGACTAAGGTGATTCGCGCTTCCGCCCGCTGATTCCACAGGCAATCTCCGCGACTCTCAGTTTTCGACGTATTTAGCGCGCTTTCACACAGCCTGGGCCGGTCTCTGCCGGTCACGGAGCGACGCCCCTCAATTCGATGACCGCCACTTCGGCTTTCCTGTAGTTACCCAGCAGGCCGTCCACCGACCCTGCCCGGAAACTCTATCCGGAGCAGGCACATGCGTCTCTACCTGTGCGAGAAACCGTCCCAGGGCAAGGATATCGCCAAGGTGCTCGGTGCCACACGGCGCGGCGAAGGGTGCCTGATCGGCACGGATAGCGCCGTCACCTGGTGCATCGGCCACCTGCTGGAAGCCGCTCCACCCGAGGCCTACGGCGCGCAGTACAAGCATTGGTCGCTGGAACAGCTGCCGATCATTCCGGCGCAATGGAAGCTGGAGGTCAAGCCGAAGACCGCGAAACAGTTCCGCGTGGTTCAGCGTCTGCTCGTCGAAGCAGATTCCGTGGTGATCGCCACCGACGCGGATCGGGAAGGCGAAATGATCGCTCGCGAAATCCTGGAGCGGTGTCGCTACCGCGGACCGGTGCAACGTCTGTGGCTATCGGCCCTGAACGAAGCTTCCATCCGCAAGGCACTGGCTTCGCTGAAACCCGGTGCGGAGACCTTGCCTCTCTACCACTCGGCCCTCGCCCGCTCCCGCGCCGATTGGCTTGTCGGCATCAACCTCAGCCGCCTGTTTACCCTGCTCGGGCGCCGCGCCGGCTATGACGGTGTCTTGCCGGTGGGACGCGTACAAACCCCGACCTTGCGCCTGGTGGTGGAGCGTGATCGCGCCATTGCCGCTTTTGTGCCGACACCGTACTGGGAGGTGGAAGTGCAACTCTCCGCCGGAGGGCACGCGTTCAGCGCGAAATGGCTACCCCAGGATCATGCCGCCGATAGCGCCGGACGCTGCATCCAGCATGCTGTTGCCGAGCAGGCGGTGAAAACCATCCTCACGGCAGGGACGGCCAGCGTGCTGTCGCTGGATACCGAACACGTTCGCGAGGCCGCTCCCCTGCCCTTCGATCTGGGTACGCTGCAGGACGTCTGTTCGCGCAGACTCGGGCTGGGCGCGCAGGAGACCCTGGATATCGCGCAGTCGCTGTACGAGACCCACAAGGCGACAACCTACCCTCGCAGTGATTGCGGCCACCTGCCGGACAGCATGTTTGCCGAAGCCTCCCTCGTACTCGCTGCGCTGGCGAAAACCGACCCGCCCCTGCTTCCTGTCCTTCAGTCCCTCGATTGCTCGTTACGCTCTCGTGCGTGGAGCGATGCGAAAGTGACCGCCCACCACGGGATCATTCCCACCACTGCCCCCGTGGACATTGCGCGCCTGTCAGACCGTGAGCGGGCGGTCTACGAATTGATCCGCGCGAACTACCTGGCTCAGTTTCTCCCGCACCATGAATTCGAACGGACCGAGGCCCACCTGGAATGCGCAACGCATCGGTTGCGCGCAGTCGGCAAACAGATCCGTGTCCTCGGCTGGAAAGGCCTGATCAATGAGCCCAAAGGGTGCGAACCCGCCGAGAAAAACCAGGTTCTGCCGGCACTTCGCGAAGGAACGCATTGCCCGGTGCAGGGTGTCGAACTCAAAAACCGTCGAACAGCGCCACCGAGGCCTCTCACCGAAGGCGATCTGGTCAAGGCCATGAAACAGGTGGCCAAGTGGGTCGATGACCCGCGCCTGATGCAGAAGCTCAAGGAGACCGCGGGTATCGGCACCGAGGCCACCCGGGCGGCGATCATCAAGGGGCTTATCGATCACGGCTATCTGCTGAAGAAGCACCGCGCCCTGTCTGCCTCGGCGACCGCGCATACCCTGATCGAAGCCGTTCCCAAGGCAGTCGCCGACCCCGGCATGACTGCGATCTGGGAGCAGGCACTGGACGAAATAGAGGCAGGACGCCTGTCTCTGGAGGCCTTCGTCATCAAGCAAGCGCATTGGGTTGCACAACTGGTCGAACGAAGTGCTAAGTTAACTGTGGCCGTGCCCGTCGCAGCGGGCCCAGCCTGCCCGGTTTGCAACGCGCCGATGCACAAGCGCAGGGGCAAGTCCGGGCCGTTCTGGTCGTGTTCCCAGTACCCGACCTGCAATGGGCTTCTGGCGATAGAATCACCCAACCGCCGCAAACGATCCGCCAAGCCCAGGTGAGGGAGATCATCCGGGGCGGAAAGCCCCCGATTCAGTGCAAAAGCGGCCCATCCTGCTCGCTGTCGTCATCCGTGCCCAGGGGTTCAATCTGCCTGGCCAAGGCCATGCCAGCGGCCACCCATATCGCCGCCAGTTCGTTGAAGATATCCAAATGGGCAGGGCTCTGATTGACCCACAGCACCAGGCTCTCGATCATCTCAGGATTCTCCGGGTCATCACGCACTTGCGTGAAGAAGGCCAGTGCCTGATCCCATGCCCGGTCCCTGATGTCCTTGTTGCGCTTACCCATTCACCTGCCCCAACTCAGCCGTATTCGCGCTGTGGGCTCATCCCTGCCTGACCACATGTTCGGCAATATGAGCAAAATTCAACCTTAAAGGTCGATACTCAACCCTAAAAGACATTCATGTCAACGGGTCTTTGCTCAACCATTCGGGTTGAATTGGAGACCGTCAACGTGACATCGAAAAGTCCAACCCAAACCCAGATCGGGCGCCTGATTGCCAAGCGTCGAACCGAGCGCGGGCTGACCCAGGAAGAGGTCGCCGAACACCTGGGTATCGGTGGCGAAGCCATCTCACGGCTCGAACGGGGAAAGGTCGAACTCTCGATCCAGAAGCTGATCCAGTTGGCGGATATCTTTGACTGCCGACTGGACGAACTGCTGATGGCGTCCAGCAACCGCCCCAGCGATCAAAGCCAGAAGATTGCTGGATTGATCAGTGCGCTGCCAGAGCATGATCGCGCCTTCATTGTGGAGACGGTCGAGCGGCTGGCGGCTCATCTCGGCAACAAGTAAGGTCCCTTGCGCGACTTGACACTTTGTCGGCAGCGCTGATGTAGTGCACGAGCAAGTACGGGTGCCATCGGCATTCCCCAAGACCGATTCGCTCCGGGTAGGTCGGTCGGACTTTCGAGTTCGGAGCATCCTTCTCGTCGAGACATCGTTTCCGCTTCTTAGATGATCAGATCGTTGAGGTGGATGACCGCTGTTGCCTGCATCAGGCTGCTGCGGTCATCCGCTTCGGCGGTGGTATTCAGCGCCGGAGCCCACCGGCGAAACACTGGGCGCCTTTTGTGCGCGGATGCGTGCCGATCCATTCCGACCCAGGCCACGACAAGGGTCGGCTGGCGAATCCTGATGCGGTGAAACGAGGCGTTGCGAGGGGCCTTTTCGCTGCACTAGAGCGTCAGAGGTGGCTTTCCTATTCCCCGCCCGGCATCCCGCCGGGCCGGCTTTTCACTTATCTTCATGCCAGTGCTTGCCACTGGATTCCAGCAGCAAAAACTCTTCTTGCCACGCCTTGACGCTGCCCATCAGCAGGCTTATAGAAAGGGCATGGTTCGCTGTCGTTGACAGCCCCAGCCCAGGTAGCCGGAGCCTTCAAGGCTACGCCACGTACGTGGTGGTTCGACCCAAGTGCGATCAGCGTTCGGAAGCTCGCACGGTCGCCGCCTCGGCGGTGATGAATGCCGACTCCCCCTCCCCTGGCTGTTTCATCGGCCAGGTTCTCTTTTGCCGTACCCCATGCACCCTACCCAGGCGTTTTGTCCTGAGCGCCGTCGGCTTGCCGATGTCGTTCCTGATTCGCCTGCACCTCACCCACCCCGACGGGGACTCACCTCCCCGCTGTGGGGATCGTGCGTCGCCGTTTCCCCTTGAAACAGGAGAAACACCATGGCCCACGCCAACCCCCCCCAAGAAGCGGTCACTTACTTCAATCTGCACACCAGCGGCATCGGCTACCTCAACCGTGTCCGTGAAGTGCCGGTGCGTCGCGGCCCGCCGTTCATGGCCTGCGATATCGCCGCCCTGCACGGCGCCAGCGATGCGGTGGAATACACCCGCTTCGACTGCAAGGTCGCCGGTGGTGAAGCCGAACGGCTGATCCGCCAGTACTGGGATGCGGTCAAGGCCGAGAAGAAGGTCTTGCTGTCCTTTCGCATCGGCGACCTGTGGACCGATCCGTTCCTCTACGAGAAAGGCGAAAAACAGGGCCAGCCAGGTGCAGGCCTGAAAGGTCGCCTGCTCTTCATCGACTGGATCAAGGTCGACGGCAAGCTGGAATACAAGGCGCCCGCCCGGCAGGAAGTAACAGCCCCTGCCGAACAAGCGCCGAGTGACGAGTCCGCCGAGGCATCGGCGGACGCCGAAACCGATGAACCAGACACCACAACGGATGCGCCGGCAGAGTCGGAGGCTCCACCGTCCGCACGCACGGTTCGCCGTGATTCCAAGCGTACCGTTCAGCCCGTCTGAACCCTTCGCGACCTCCTGAGCAAGGCGCTCCATCGAGCGCCTTTCCTTCGATCCAGCACAGGGGAAACCATCATGGAATCGTTCTGGTTCTGCGACGACTGCCTGTTTGCCGAGGCTTACGACGACTACAGCGCGCTGTCGCTCCACCACACGGCGGATGACGTCGATGCACGCATCGCGGCCATCCGGGATGGCCTGACTCGGTTGATGCCCATCAGCGCCGACTTCGATGCCGACGCTGGCTGGGGAGTCGATCCCTTCTCCCGTTCACCCTGCGACGGCTGTGGCTCGCCGCTACATGGCCCGCGGCACCGCTTCACTCGGCTATGACAGGAGTCCACTCGTGAAAACTGACTACGCCGACTCTCCCTTTGCCAAGCATGCCGACCTGCTGCTGCAGCATGACCACAGCACGGCCCAACGCCTGGCGCTTTGCGTTCTCAGTCTCTACAACGGCGAAGAATGGCCGTGTCGGCTGGATTGGATCGCCACCTTCGACACGCCGCACCTGCAGATCCTGCTCGAGATGCTGGTGAGCTACTACCGCTACGGCGAGAACGACCCGCACTTCATGAACCTGGGGCGCCAGCTCCGGGATCGATTCGAACACACCCGGCGCAAGCGTAGACGACGCAAGGTCTGAGACGCATGCCATCCACTTACCCACCCCGGGGATACCACTCCCCAGGGGGTGCGTACCCCATGTTTAACTTGGAGGTACCCACCATGAACACACAGCTCGCGCTGATTGGCAGCACGCCCCTCAACACCGACGCCCGTACGATCCGGGAAGACCAGGTCATCGAAGAAGCCCTGCTTATCCTCGAACGCCGGGTATTCAGCCGCGGTCCCGAACTGACCTCACCCGGCCTGGTGGCCGAGTACCTGCAAGTACTTCTCGCCCAAGAGGAGCACGAAGTCTTCGGGGTGGTTTTTCTCGATACCAAGCACCGGGTACTGACATTCGAGGTGCTGTTTCACGGCAGCATCGACGGTGCCAGCGTCTACCCCAGGCAGGTGGTCAAGCGCGCCCTGGCGCATAACGCCGCGGCGGTGATTTTGACCCACAACCATCCCTCAGGCTGCACCGAACCCAGCCAGGCCGATCGCACCCTGACCCTTCATCTGAAGGAAGCCCTGGCCCTGGTCGAGGTGCGTGTCCTGGATCACTTCATCGTCGGCGAAGGCCGCCCCACATCCCTGGCCGAATACGGCTGGCTTTAATCCCACAGGCGCCTTCGGGCGCCTTGTTCATTCTGGAGAACCCTCATGAGGCCAACACACCAAGTTTCTCTCCTGCCGGCTGGCGCGAATCCTTTTTGTCCGCGGCTATGAGAGCCTGCATATCGAACGGTTGCTGCTGATCACCTACGAGGACGACGGCCCACCTTGCTGCCGTCCAGTGCATGAATCACAGGCCCACCTGCAGGACCATGAGTTGCAACTGTTCTCCTGCATCTTCAACGACGATTTCGCCCTGGTCAGCGAAGGCCAGGCCATCCCGACCGACCTGGACGAACGCTGCCAATCCATCGGACTGGTTCGCCACGTGGTCTATGCCGTAATAGGTACAGCGCTGAACGAGCGGTATCACATCGGCGACCTGTACTCCCGGGAAGAGGCGCAGGCGGTGATCCGCCGGTTGAGTTTCGAAACCGGGCGCTATAGCCGAGCCTGGGAAATCAGTACGCTGCATCTTCCCGAAGAGGCCGTCCGTTATCTGGTGGACTGGATAAACAGATCGCCGCCCAGGCAAACCGGCTTGCTGTTCGAGCCTTTCGCACTCCCGGACTGCTGCGGCTTCGGCTGCAAATTGATCTGCACGCCCTGGACGGATGAGCATCTTATGGAGGTCGATGGGCAATGCTATGGGGCGCTCAGACAGGCGCAACTCGCTACCGGCGTACCAGATGCCCTCGTGCGTATCCTCCATCTGGCCAGCCTGGCGGATACCAGGTTCCTAATCTTCGACCCGAGCGCCAGCACACTGCCAGGACTGCCTGTGTACGACGAGTGACCCCACCTGCCCACCGCGAGGACTGCCTGACGGGTACCCGAAGCACAAACCAGCCCTGCCCGCACCGGAATAGTCCGGCTCCGGATGTACGCTTCGCCCCCAAAAAGCGATAGCTCTCACGTCAGCTTTCCTCTGCGCAACACCCCTTACCTCATGTCAGGGTGACGCCGTCCCTGGCATGAGGTAAGTGTCGTGTACCCATCTTCCGTACTTCTCGCGCTGCTGGCGTTGCTGGGTGCATGCACCTCGCAGGTACCTGCAGTAACGGAACCCCGCGACCGCAAGGCGGGTAATGAGCACACCTCGGGCGCGTCTCCGCTGCCGGTGCAAAGCATCCGCTACGGGCGCTATACCCTGGTCAGCACCGAACCCAGCGCGGAGCAACGGGACCTTCTCGCCCAAATTATCGATGTGAGCATCCCGCCTGCGCTGAACCCGACGGTGCAGGACGCCATGCGCCATGTACTACAGCGTTCGGGCTATTCGCTGTGTCCCATCAACGCCAGGCTGAAGGTCCTCTTTACCCGGCCGCTACCGGCTGTCCATTACCGGCTCGGCCCGCTCGCGCTCCGTAATGCGCTGGAGGTACTGGCCGGCCCAGCCTGGCAGTTGCTGGCCGATGACGTCGGCCGCGCGGTCTGCTTCCGGCAACTCAGCCTGGACAACGGCAGCGCATCCCCCGCCACGCCTCTCCAGCCAGAGGCCCGGCCATGAAAGCCTCGACCTTGCAAACCCTCCTCCTCGGCTTGCTGTGTCTGGCGGTCGCCGGTTTGGCCGGCACGCTGTACAAACAGCATCAGCGTATCGCCGAGCTGCAGACCGCTACCGCCAAACACGCACAGCAGCTGGACACCCTGCAACAGGGCTCGAACAGCCTGCTGGATATGCAGGAATCCCTGAGCGTCGAGTTGAAGGAACTGAGGCTCGCCGTCGAGAGTGGCGCGCAGCAGACCAACACCCTCGATCCTCTGCTGGATCAATGGGTCCAGGAAGTACAGACCCTACGCGATGGGCTGGCGACGCGAGCCACCGAGACGGCACTGGCCGCCCTGCGCACACGTGTCGAGCAGACCGAGCAGCAACTCCAGGCCGTCAAGGCCAAGCCTTCCAGGGCCGTATCGCCGCCCGCCAAACCGAAGAAACCCGCCCGAGCACCGCGACCAGCCCCTGTATCACCGCCATTCACGGTGATGGCGATCGAGTCCCGTGGTGGCGAGCGCTTCCTGACCGCAGCGCCCCTGGGCAGCCGCTCGCTGGCAGAGGTCCGCCTGCTGCATCGCGGCGAGCGAATCGGTTCCTGGCACCTGAAAACGTTGGGGCCAACCACAGCCATCTTCAGCGTGCCCGCTCAACCGGATCAGATCATCCCGCTGCCCTGAGAGGTGATGATGAACCGCTCGCTGCTGATCGCCACCCTCTGCCTCGCCGCACTGGCCGCCACCAGTTCGCTGGCTGGCGACATCGCCACTGCCCGTTCGCAGGTACGCAGCACCGAGTCCACCCCACTGCAACGCAGCCACTCGAGCCGAGCCTCGGACTGGGGGCTGACGGAACAGGAATGGTCACGCTTCGAGGAAATCCAGGCGGGGCCACGAGGTTTCTGGAGCCCGAACCTCGACCCCCTCACCGCGCTGGGAGTCGAAGCGCATAGCGATCAGGAGCGTCGGCGTTACGCGCAATTGCAGGTCAAGCTCGAAGCCCAGCGCGCCGAGCGCGAGTTGGCCTATCAGCACGCCTATGACGCCGCATGGGCCAGGCTGTATCCCGACTTGCTACCGGTCCAGGGCCTGGGCGGCCCAGCCGCTGACAGTACTCCAGGCGCGCGGCGGCTCGCCCTGTTCGTGGAGGAACAATGCCCCGCGTGCACGACAGAAGCCCAACGCCTGCAACGCCAGGAGACTGAATTCGACCTCTACTTGGTCGGCAGTCAGGGCAAGGACGACCGTGTCCGCGCCTGGGCCCGGCAAGCGGGTATCGACCCTACCCGAGTGCAGCGTCGGCAGATTACCCTGAACCATGATCGCGGCCAGTGGCTCGGGCTGGGCGCGCAGGGCCCGCTACCCGCCCTCTTCCAGCAGGTACAGGGACAATGGCAGCGCCTGCAGTGACGGGGCTCGCGCTCCTGCTGGTGATCCTCGCCGCCCGGGCCGAGGTGCCACCGCCGGCCTACCGGTTGGCGGCCCATGCTGCCGGTATTCCTTCCGCGGTGCTGTTCGCGATTGCCCTGCAGGAAAGCGGCATGCGTATCCGCGGCCGGCTTTTACCCTGGCCCTGGACCCTCAATATCGCCGGTAAAGCCCAGCGCTTCGCCACCCGTCGAGCGGCGTGCCGGGCCTTGCTTCGAGCGCTCGCCAAACACGACGCCAAGCGCATCGACAGCGGACTCGGCCAGATCAACTTCGGTTATCACGGTCAGCGCTTTTCCAGCCCCTGCGAGGCACTGGACCCCTACCGCAACCTCACGGTCGCCGCCAGCTTGCTGCGTGAGCAGCATGACGCCACCGGTGACTGGGTAAAGGCCGCCGGCCGCTATCACCGCCCGGCCGGTGGCGCGCCGGCCGCACGCTACCGCGCTGGCTTTGCCCGGCACCTGCAGCAGGTGACGGGTTCCCCGCCCGCTTCGACCAAGGCCCGTTCCCCATGAAAGGCTCGCTACCCGCCTGTGCACTGGCCTTGGCCCTGACCGCTACCGTGCTGGCAGAGCCAGCACAGGGTGCCCCCGTCCAACCTCGGGATTCGTCCCTGATCCAGCAGATGGACACGAGGCCCCGTGCTTCACCAGAGCACCTATCCGCGCTCGGTGGCGAGGCGTGGATGTTGCCGGTCAGCAGCGCCCTGCTGAGCCCGGGAAATATCGCCCCGCGTGCCTTGAACATGCCAGGGCTGCGCCCCTTCTTTCTGCTCGGCGGCGATCCTCGCTCGCTGTCCTGGTTGCGCGAGAACGCCGCTCGACTGCGGGCAATGGGCGCGGTCGGCCTGGCCGTGGAGGTGGCCGACAGCGAAGCCCTGAGCCGAATCCGGGCGACGGCCCCCGACCTGGTCATTGTGCCGGTCAACGGCGACGACATCGCCGCACGCCTACGGATCAGCCACTACCCGGTGCTGGTAACCGCCACCAGGCTGGATCAGTGAGTCCAGGCCATGGCCGAGCATGCGATGGAATCCAAGCTCAGGCCAGCTGTAGAGCTGTACACGGTGGCCATCTGCATCGCCGCCACGCTGCTGTGCCTGCACGCCCCCTGGGCCGTGGCGCTGTCGCCCGAGATTGGCCTGATCGCGGCGCTGGCCTATGCCCTGTTCGGCTGTATTCGTCTGCGCCAGGCCTGGGACGTGTTTCGTTACCGGCGCAATATCCGCCGCCTGCCCCGCTATGAACTCACCAGCCGACAGATTCCCGTCAGCCGCCAGCGCCTGTTCATGGGCCGGGGCTTTCCCTGGACCCGGCTGCATACCCAACGTCTGGTCGAGGCCCAGGATCCCGCCGTCGCGCGCTACATCGATCCGCCCCTGGTCCAGCGCCTGGCACGTGGGCTGGAACGGCACCTGGAGTACGCGCCCTTCCCGCTGTCGACACTGGCACGCTTCACCGCCTGGGACAGTGCGTTCAACCCCGTGCGCCCGCTACCCGCAGTGGGCGGTTCGGCGCTGCTGCACGGGGTCGAGCCCGACGAAATACTAGCGAGCCTGCCGCTCGGCGAGCGCGTCGGGCACACCCTGGTGCTGGGCACCACGCGGGTCGGCAAGACCCGTCTGGCCGAGGTGTATATCACTCAAGACATCCACCGCCGTGAGCATGAGGTGGTCATCGTCTTCGATCCCAAGGGCGACCCTGACCTGCTCAAACGCATGTATGTCGAAGCGCGCCGAGCCGGGCGGGAACAGGAGTTCTACGTGTTTCACCTCGGCTGGCCGGAGATCTCGGCCCGCTACAACGCGGTGGGCCGCGTCGGGCGCATCACCGAAGTGGCGTCGCGCATCGCCGGTCAACTGAGTGGCGAGGGCAACTCGGCGGCCTTCCGGGAGTTTGCCTGGCGCTTCGTCAATATCATCGCCCGTGCCCTGAACGAGCTGGGCCGGCGGCCCGACTACCTGCAGATCCAACGCCATGTGGTGAACATCGACGCCTTGTTCATCGAGTACGCCCAGCAGTTCTTCACCCGCACCGACCCGCAGGCCTGGGAGGTGGTCGTCCAGCTCGAAGGCAAGCTCAACGAGAAGAACACCCCGCGCCACATGCTCGGTCGCGAGAAGCGTGTGGTGGCCATCGAGCAATACTTGGCGGCCAAGCGTGTATTCGACCCGGTGCTGGACGGACTGCGCTCGGCGGTGCGTTACGACCGCACCTATTTCGACAAGATCGTGGCGAGCCTTCTGCCCCTGCTGGAAAAACTCACCACCGGCAAGACCGCGCAGTTGCTGGCACCCGATTACACCAACCTGGCCGATCCTCGGCCGATCTTCGACTGGCTGCAGATCATGCGCAAACGCGGCATCGTCTACGTCGGTCTGGATGCGCTGACCGATGCCGAGGTCGCCGCCGCCGTGGGCAACTCGATGTTCGCCGACCTGGTCTCGGTCGCCGGCCATATCTACAAACACGGTATCGACCACGGTCTGCCCGCTTCCAGCCAAAGCGCCGACAAGGTCCCCATCAACCTGCATGCCGACGAGTTCAACGAGTTGATGGGTGACGAGTTCATTCCGCTGATCAACAAGGGCGGCGGTGCCGGCATCCAGGTCACCGCCTACACCCAGACCCTCAGCGACATCGAAGCGCGGATCGGCAACCGTGCCAAAGCCGGCCAGGTGATCGGTAACTTCAATACCCTGCAAATGCTGCGCGTACGTGAGACCGCCACTGCCGAGTTGCTGACCCGACAGCTGCCGAAGGTCAACGTGCTGACCAGGACGCTGGTGTCGGGCGCCACGGACACCGCCGATCCACACGCCGCCACCGACTTCACCTCCTCCTCGCAGGACCGGGTCAGCGCCACCGGCGTGCCGCTGATCGAGCCAGCCCATATCGTCAGCCTGCCCAAGGGGCAGATGTTCTCCTTCCAGGAAGGCGGGCAGCTGTGGAAAGTCCGCATGCCGCTGCCCAAGCCCTCGCCGGACGACGCCATGCCCAGGGACCTGCAAGAACTCGCGCAGTGCATGCGGGCCAGCTACAACGAACAGGCGGGGCAATGGTGGAAGGCCAGCGGCGGTGGACCCACGCTCGACTTCGATCTGGGGCGGGCGGCATCACCCGGCGCTGTCGCAACGGAGGATTCGTCCACCCGGGAGGCACCGTGACCAGCTCTTCCCGCCAGCACAGTCTGGGCTGAGGCATGGTGAACAGCCCCCCATCACGGCAGCCCCAGCCGATCCAGCGACCCGGGCTGATCGCCTCGGCGTTCGGCCTGGCCCTGCGCATCACCGGCCTGCTGATCGTCTCGCTGCTGTTCTCGATCCTGATGGAATTCGCCGGCCTGCTGCTGTTCTGGGGCGATCAGGGCTGGCGACACAGCCATGCCATGCTGACCAGCGAACTGGGCTGGCTCAGCGAGCACTTCAAATCCTCGCTGATCCTCCAGCAGCCGCCGCAGACAACGACTCGGTTGCTGGAACTACTCAACCACTGGCTGCTGGTGAAGACGGGATTTGCGGAGTTCACTCAACAGGCGCAGGAATCAAGCCGGGGCAACGGCCTCTGGAGCGGGCTCAGCCAGCTCTACCTGAGCATCGAAGATTTCGTCCTGGCGGCGGTGTATATCAGCTTCACCTTTGCCGTACGCCTGACCATCCTGCTCCTGACCACCCCGTTGTTCCTGCTGGCCATGCTCACCGGCTTCGTCGACGGACTGATGCGTCGCGACCTGCGTAAATTCGGCGCCGGACGTGAAAGCAGTTTCGTCTACCACCGCGCCAAGCGTGCGATGGCGCCGTTACTGATCGCGCCATGGATCATTTACCTGTCGTTGCCCTTCTCGCTGCATCCCCTGCTGCTACTGCTTCCCAGCGCGGCACTGCTGGGCATGGCGGTCGCAATCACCGCGGCGACCTTCAAGAAATACCTGTGAACACGACCCTATGCTGATTTTTCCCTACAACGCGTCAGGTCAGCAGGCTCTGCGCCACGTCCATTTGCTCGTGTTCGAAAGCAGGCGCGAAATCCTTCAGTTCCTCCCGGCGCAGCCCGATCGCGGGACTGAGTGCAACGTCCCGCCAGTTCGACACGGCGGCATGCACCTCGGCCAGCGCATGCAGCGCCTCGTCCCGGCTCAGGGAGAAGTAGCTGCTGCGATTCAGCAGCATGGCGAGGTCGGTGATCGGCCCATCCTGCTCCGATAGCCAGGTTTTCGACTCCCGCTCCTTGTCCGGGAAGGGATTGATATCGAAGGCTGGAGCCAACCGCCACAGGCCCTTCCCCACGTGGAGAAAGCCGTGGTTCTGCAGGTGATCGTCGACATTGGTGACCAGCAGGTTGAACAGCATACGCCGCCATAGTTGCCGCACATCCTCCGTTGGCCTATGGCCTGTGGAACGGATGGCGTCAGCGATCTCCGTATAACTGCGATCTTCCTCGCGGGAGGCCTGCAGCAGCGAGGCGGCGGAGAGGTAGGGAATGCGGCCATCGGCGCCATCACGATCGAAGCGGCGGATAATGGCCACCGCAACGCCCTCCAGTTCAACGATACGCGCTGGCGCTGCGTCGATACCGGCGCGCTGCGCCAGGCATAGCGCCAGCACCTCACCTCGGGTCACGCTGCGCGTATCACCCACACTCGGAAATTTGCCGATGGCCAACCAACCATCCTCGTCGACCACCGTGCACTTGGGCCGCATCCCCCCCAGGGACGTGCCCTTGCCTTGCAGATAGCGCAAATCCTCAGTGGTCTCCTGCCCCTGCTCGACCGCGCGACTGGCCTCGTAGATGCGCCGTAACTCCAGCAGCGGCGGTGTGCTGCGCCTCCCCTGCTCAACTGTCCGGCAGAAGTGGCCGGCCTGGTCGCGCAGCCGCAATGCGCCAACCCGGCTGAAATCGTCGACCGCCAGCAGGTAGTCCATCTCGCTCAGCGGCGCGAGCGCCGGGTTGCCGCGGCGCTGCTTGGCATGATCGCGCGCAATAACCCGGCGTCCCCAGGCGTCCGGTGCCGTGTCGGCGATGGCGAAGGGGAAGACCGAGTCAACGGCGGACGGTGCCTTACGTGGCTGATAGCCCGTGACCAGTTCCAGGTCGGGGGAAATTGCGAAGCGGTCCGGGTTCGCTAGCCAGCGCTCGTCGTAGGCGAACGCGGTATTCTCGCGCCGCCCCTGCCTGGCATAGATCAGCCGCCCCACCGACGTACCCGCACGCCCGATGCAGACCTCCACTTCCTGCCTGATCGACTCCTTCATCTTCATAACGCCCCCTTCTCGTCCTTGCTCCGCTTGCTGCGCACACGCTGGGGCAGGCGCTCATCCATCAGGACCAGGCCGATGTCGTCCCGGGCTGAATCGATCAACCCCGCGAGCGCCTCGATCTCGCCGAAAACCTGCAGTGCGCGGGCAATGAAATGGATGGGCACACGCGGATCGCCCTTCTCCATGCGCCGGACCGTGGACAACGACGCGCCCATGCGTTCGGCCAGGGACTGCTGGGAGATATGCCGGCGGCGGCGGGCCAACGCCAAGTCGCTACCGAGCTTGCGAATGGCCCGCTCAGCGGGCAGTGGGAGTGGTAGCTTATCGAGCTGTCCATCCTTATCGGACTGTTTAACCATCTTATGCGCTTCCACAGGAACCATTATATTAAAACTGTCTGACACAAAAATAATAGCTCCCTATGGAGCACTAAAACAATAAAAGAGTTCCTACAAGAATATTAAACCGCATCTGGCGACACTCGAGCCCACTCGTTCGATACCCAGTGGCCATACGATTTCCCGCCTGAACCTGCTGCAAAGAAAACCGATCCGCCCGCCTTCGGTTTTCCTGCTGCCTGGTTCCGCTCACTCTGCCCATGCTGGTGCCAGATTGTTCCGAGGGTCTTCACCATGCGTACCGCTTCTGCCCGCTGCCTTCTGCTCGTCCTCTGCGCAGCGACTGGCACCTCAGTGACGGCCTCCCAAGAGAATACCGAACTCAGCCTGATTGCCCAGCAACTCGACAACATCGAGACCCTCGCCCATCGAGCCAGGTCCTCCAGCATACCCACCGATCGCTACCAGTTTGACTACTCGCGCTTGCATCAAGACCTCCAGCGCATTCGCCAAGGCATCCAGGGCTACCTAGCGCCCTCCCGCGCCCAACCTCGCGATCCCGGTGAGCTGGTCGGCGATTACCGCCTCGACGGCCCCCACCCGGAGGCGGCGCCATGAGCATGTCCGACGCCCAGACCGCAGCCTTCCAGAACGCCTCCGGTTTTACGCCGCAGAGCAGTTCGACCTTGTGGCTTTCCCTGGTGCTGGTCTTGGCCCTGCTCTGGTGTGCCTGGTCGATGTGGACGGCCTATCGGGGCTGGGCTGTGGGCAGCGTACGCTTCGGCGCCTTCGGCGGCAGTGCTGTCCGCGTGCTCCTCGCTTTGCTGATTCTGATGTTCTTCACCCTGTCCTGACCCAGGAGATCGACGCCATGCTCAAGCCCTTTGCTGTTGCGAAAAACAACCTGCAAGATCGCGCCAGCCAGCGCCTGATCGGTCTGTTGTTGATCCTGGGGCCGGGCCTGACCTTTGCCGAGTTGCCCACCATGGAGGCGCCATCGCGCGGTGAGGGATCCGGGTTGATCGAAACCATCCAGAACTACGCCTACGACGGCGGCATTTTGCTCGGCCTGCTCATCGCCCTGCTCGCCTTCCTCGGTGTGGCCTGGCATTCGCTGACCGTTTACGCGGACGTGCAGAACCAGCGCAAGACCTGGAAAGACCTTGGCGCGGTGGTCGGTGTCGGTGCCCTGCTGGTGGTGGTGATCATCTGGTTCCTGACCAAGGCCGCCGAGATCCTGTGAGGTCAGCATGCACGACGCCATCGAACGCCTTGACGACGGCACCCTGACCTTTCTGCCGGAGCGGCTCAATCGCGACCCGGTGGTGCTGCGCGGGCTGACCAGCGACGAGATGTGGATCGCCCTGGGCGTCGGTGCGGTCCTCGGTCTGGTGCTCGGCGTGCCGCTGTCCATCGCCACCACATCCCTTGCCGTGGCGCCGACCGGCATGATCGCCGGCATGGCCATGACGCTGTTTGCCGCGGGCACCCTGCTCCGCCGGGCGAAACGCGCTCGCCCCGAAACCTGGCTGTATCGACAGCTCGAATGGCTGCTGGCCAGTCGCTGGCGTGTGGGACGTGGTGCGCTGATCCTCCACTCGGGCGCCTGGACCGTTCGCCGCTCGCGTCGGCTGCGTCCCGCCCTGGCCCGGTGGCAGTCATGAGCCGCTTTCGTAACAAGGTGGATGCGCAGCAGGCGCATATCCTCAGCCTGCGTCTGGCGATCGTGGTCCTGGCGCTGGCCTGTCTCGGGTTCTGGTACGGCTGGCAATCGGCACCCAGGGAGCTGACGGTGCATGTGCCACCGGATCTGCGCTCAGGCAGCACACGTCTGTGGTGGGACGTGCCCCCCGAAAACATCTATGCCTTCGCCCTGTATATCTTCGGCCAGCTCAACCGCTGGCCCACGGATGGCGAACAGGACTACCGCCGGGCCATCTATGCCCTGCAGTCCTACTTGACCCCTGCCTGTCGGCACTTCCTCGAAGGCGACTACGAATACCGCAAAGCCGCCGGCGAGCTGCGCCAGCGCGTGCGCGGCGTCTATGAAGTGCTGGGCCGCGGCTACAGCGACGACCCCGAACTGCGGGTCAAGCAGCTCGATCAGGACAGCTGGCAGGTCAATCTCGACCTCAACGCCGACGAGTACTTCGCCGCCGAGCCGGTGAAGCGCGTGGTGGTGCGCTATCCACTGCGCGTGGTGCGTTTCGACCTCGACCCCGAGCGCAACAAATGGGGGCTGGCGCTGGACTGCTACCAGGGCACGCCACAGAAACTCAGCCTGCCTGGAGGTAGCGGATGAAACGGAACATCAATATCGGTGCGGCCATTGTCCTGGGGCTGATCAGCGTCTCTATCCACGCGGTCGAGCTGATGCGCTGGGAGCGCCTGCCTCTGCCCGTCGCGCTGGTAATCGGTCATGAGCGCGTGGTGTTCCTCGACGAGGACGTGCGGGTCGGCCTGCCCACCGCACTGGCCGGCAAGCTGCGCGTGCAGTCGACCGGCGCCACCCTGTACCTGCTGGCTTCGGAAGCCATCGCCCCGTCCCGGTTGCAGCTGCAGTCGGTGACGACGGGCCAGATCATCCTGCTGGATATCGCCGCGAGCCCCGGCGAGCGCGCGCTGGAGCCGGTGCGGATCATCCGCGGCGACCCCAGCCAGACTACTGATGAATCACCTGCCAGTGCCCCGAGCGCGACGCCGATTCCTGTCGCGCTGACCCGTTATGCGGCGCAGAGCCTGTACGCACCCCTGCGTACCGTGGAAGCCTTGCCCGGCTTGCGCCGCGTCCCCCTGAGGCTCACAGGCGAGCTGCCAACCCTGCTGCCCACCGAAAACGTCGCCAGCATGCCCATTGCGGCCTGGCAGTTGGGCGACTACTGGGTGACCGCGGTAAAGCTGCGCAATCGCGGCACGAACCGCGTCCTGCTCGATCCGCGCCGGCTGCAGGCCAGGCTGTTCGCCGCCACCTTCCAGCATGCCAACCTGGGATCCGTCGGCAGTGCCGAGGACACCAGCGTCGCCTACCTGGTCACCCGTGATTCCGGGCTGGAACGGGCTGTGCTGCTCGCGCCTGTCAGCACGGGAGATGACGACGATGAAGGCTAACGTGCTGCTCAAATGGCTGGTGCCGGGGGCGTTGCTGGCGGTAGCGTTGATCATCCTGAAAAGCTGGGTCGCCGAGGACAGCACTCGCGCAGGCTCGACCGATCCGCAGCGCCTCGAACTGTCCACCGAACAAGCCAAGTCGCTTGGTATCGCCGGCGACACACCGCGCGATACGGTCGCCACCCTGGTTGGCCAGGTAAAGGCCATGCGCAGCGACATGCTCGGCTTGAAGAAGCACAACGAAACCCTGCAACAGGAAAACACCCGCCTGCGCGAACGGGAAAGCAGCGTCGACCGGCGGATTCAAAACGCCCTCGGTGGCGTGACCCAGCAGGCCGAGAAAGACCGTCGACAGGCCGACGAGGCCCGGCGCAAAGCCGAGGAAGAAAGCCGCCAGGCGCGTGGACTGCTGACACGGCTACAGGAGCAACTCTCCGGCCTGGCCGGCAAGGATCAGGATTTGCCGGTGGGCCTGGGGCTTGAGCCGGGCGATGGCAGTCAGTTCGACGATGGCCCGCTGGGCGACTCGCTCTTGTGGATCGAGCCCCCGGGCAGTCGCCCGACCGGGGAGCGCGACGACGCCAGAACCCCCTCGACCTTGAACCTGCCCGCCAGCTTCACCTCGCTGGGACTGGATGGCGGCGCCATCGACCGCAGCCAGAAGCAGCTGCGGGCGGTGGCCAAGGGCGAACGCGACCTGGCGCGCCCGATCGACCGCCGCGAAGGCGCCAAGCCGGTCTACACCATCCCCGAAAATGCCACCCTGCTGGGCTCGGTCGCGATGACCGCGCTGATCGGGCGGGTGCCGGTGGACGGCACGGTCAACGATCCCTATCCCTTCAAGGTTCTGGTCGGCCCGGAGAACCTGACCGCCAACGGCATCGATCTGCCGGAGGTGGCCGGTGCCGTCATGAGCGGCACGGCGTCGGGCGACTGGACCTTGTCCTGCGTGCGCGGCCAGGTCGAATCGATCACCTTCGTGTTCACCGACGGCACCATCCGCACCGTGCCCGAGCCACGGGCGGTGGTCAGCCGCAATACGGCCAGCGCGCAGAACAGCAACACCGAGAGGATCCGTGGCGGGCTCGGCTACCTCTCCGATCCCTATGGCATTCCCTGCATCGCCGGGGTGCGTCGCTCGAACGCCCAGCAGTACCTCGGCAGTCAGAGCCTGATCACCGCGGCCGGTGCCGGGGTGGCCGCCCTGCTCGGCGACGAGCGCAGCAACAGCAGCGTGGTCAGTTCCGGCGGCAGCACCGTCGGCGTCACCAGCAGCAGCGGCAACAGCGCCCTCAACGCGATCCTCAGCGGCGGCGTCAGCGATATCCGCGCCTGGGTCAACAAGCTCTATGGCGAGGCCTTCGCAGCGGTGTACGTGCCACCGGCCGCCCAGGTGGCACTGCACCTCGACCACGAGATCACCATCGACTACGAGCCCAACGGCCGGAGTGTCCGCCATGAACACACCCACACCACCCTGTCCGATCTGGATTAGCCTGGTCGCCAGCGCCTGCCTGGCGTTGACTGGCTGCTCCACGGACAAGGAAGCGCTGCTGCCCCATGGCGAGCAGAGCATGCTGACTATCTGGAACGGCGCCGGTGCGCCGGGCATCCAGCAGCACCTGCTCGACGCCCGGCGGCAACTGCGCCGCCCGCTGACCTCGGCAGACCTCGCCGCGAACCTGCAGGAACCTTACACCCGCAGCGCGGCGAACGAGATTCGCAGCCTGTTTCCGCGCCTGCCCAATCCCGACCTGGTGATGTATGTCTACCCGCACCTGAGCGGCACAGAGCAGGTGCCGGTTCCAGGCTATTCGACGGTCTTCCCGCTCCATCAACGCGTGCACTACGCGCTGCCCAGCGAGCGCCAGGAAGACCTGTGATGAGTAGCGAAAACCCAACTGGCAATGCCACTAAGTGGAAGCCTTGGCGCAGCCCGCGGCATCCACGCGCCACCCTGGCCGATGAGGCCAAGCTGCATGCCCATGGCCCCAGCCTCATCGACCACCTGCCCTGGGTCGAATACCTCGACGCCGAGCAGTGCTTCCTGCTGGATGACAATCGCTCGGTGGGTGCCCTGTTCGAGCTGACGCCCATCGGCACCGAAGGACGCGAGCCCGATTGGCTGATGAGGGCCCGCGATGCGGTCGAGGATGCCCTGCAGGACAGCTTCGACGAGTTGGAGACGTCCCCCTGGGTCGTGCAGTTCTTCTGCCAGGACGACGGCGACTTCACCCCGTACCTGAACCGGCTGGCCGGCTATATCCGGAATCGCGCACGCGGCAGCGCCTTCACCGAGGCATACCTGGACCTCACCCGCCGCCACCTGAAAGCGGTCGCCAAGCCGGGCGGCCTGTTCGAAGACAAGGTCGTCACCCGCCTGCCGTGGCGCGGCGGCAACCGCCGGGTTCGCCTGGTGCTCTATCGCTGGCTCGGGCCCGATGACGAGGAAAGCGGGCTCCCCCCCATGCAGGCTCTGCGCCAGGCGTGCGAACGTATCGGTTCCGCGCTGCGGGCCTGCGGGGTACAATCACTGCCGGTCGACGGCCGCGGCCTCTACGCCTGGCTGTTGCCCTGGTTCAACCCGGCGCCCATGCTCACCGACGAGACGCCCGAGGCGTTCTACGCCCGCGTGGCCTATCCGGAAACGGCTGACGGCGAGTCGCTGGAACTGCCCTTCGACCACGATTTCGCCGAGCGCCTGTTCTTCAACGAGCCGCGCTCGGATGCGCAGCGCAGGCTCTGGTACTTCGACGGCCAACCCCACCGCGTGATGGTGGTGGACAAACTGCGCCGGCCGCCCTCGATCGGCCAGCTCACCGGAGAAACCAGCAAGGGCGACGCGATCAATGCGTTGTTCGACCAGTTGCCGGAAGGCACGGTGATGAGCCTGACGCTGGTGGTCACCCCCCAGGACGTGCTTGAGGAGCAGCTGAACCGCCTGGCCCGCAAGGCCATCGGCGAGAACCTGGCCTCGACCCAGACCCGCCAGGATGTCGAGCAGGCGCGGGCGATCATCGGCCGCAAGCACAAGCTGTATCGCGGCACCTTGGCGTTCTACCTGCGCGGCCACGACGAGCAGCAGTTGCACCGGCGCTCGATCAGTCTGGCCAATGCCTTGCTCGGCGCGGGCCTGCAGCCGGTACGCGAAGGCGACGAGGTCGCCGCCTGCAACAGCTACCTGCGCTGGCTGCCGATGGTCTACAACCCTCGGCGCGACACCCGCAGTTGGTATACCCGACTGATGTTCGCCCAACACCTGGCCAATCTGGCGCCAGTCTGGGGCCGCAGTACAGGTACCGGGCACCTGGGGCTCACCCTGTTCAACCGCGGCGGTTCTCTTCTCAGTTTCGACCCGCTGTCGCGCCTGGACCGTGCCATGAATGGCCATTTGCTCCTGGTCGGCCCGACCGGCGCGGGCAAGTCGGCCACCCTGGTCACCTTGCTGATGCAGGTCATGGCCGTGTACCGCCCTCGCCTGTTCATCGTCGAAGCCGGAAATTCGTTCGGCCTGCAGGGCGACTACTTCTCGACGCTGGGGCTGTCGGTCAACAAGGTGCAGTTGAAGCCCGGCGCCCCGGTCAGCCTCGCCCCCTATGCCGACGCCGCGCGCCTGATTGAGCAACCGGAGCGGGTTGCCAGCCTCTCGGTCGAGGTGCCGGAGGATGAAGCCGCAGTCGACAGCGCCGAACAGCGCGATATCCTCGGCGAACTGGAAATCACTGCACGCCTGATGATCACCGGCGGTGAGGCCAAGGAAGAGGCCCGCGTCAGCCGCGCCGACCGCAGCTTGATCCGCGAGTGCATCCTCGATGCCGTGTG
Source organism: Pseudomonas borbori (assembly GCF_900115555.1). GTDB lineage: Bacteria > Pseudomonadota > Gammaproteobacteria > Pseudomonadales > Pseudomonadaceae > Aquipseudomonas > Aquipseudomonas borbori. The sequence continues at coordinate 10,583 of NZ_FOWX01000040.1, read as the reverse complement.
CACCTGCGTTGCTGCCCGCCGGCAGGTGCTGACCCGCGACATACGCGATGCCCTGCTACGCGTTGCCGCCGATCCAGCCCTACCGGACAGGCGCCGCGAACGTGCCCAGGAAATGGGCGAGTCCATTGATTTGTTCTGCCAGGGCTTCGAGGGCGAACTGTTCGATCGCGAGGGTACGCCCTGGCCGGAAAGCGACGTGACGATCGTCGACCTGGCGACCTATGCGCGCGAAGGCTACGAGGCGCAGCTGTCCATCAGCTACATCAGCCTGATGAACACGGTGAACAACCTCGCCGAACGCGACCAATACCTGGGCCGGCCGATCATCATGGTAACGGACGAAGGCCATATCATCACCAAGCATCCACTGCTGGCGCCGTTCGTGGTCAAGGGTACGAAGATGTGGCGTAAGCTGGGCGCCTGGTTCTGGCTCGCCACGCAGAACCTCGCCGATTTCCCCAATGCCGCGCAGACCATGCTCAACATGATCGAGTGGTGGATCTGCCTGAACATGCCACTTGCCGAAATCGAGGAAATCGCCCGCTTCAAGAAACTTACCCCCGCCCAGAAGGCTCTATTACTCTCCGCCAGCAAAGAGCCGGGGAAATACACCGAAGGGGTGGTGCTGTCGAAGAACATCGAAACGCTGTTCCGCATCGTACCGCCCAGCCTCTACCTCGCCCTGGCCTTGACCGAGCCGGAGGAAAAAGCCGAGCGCTGGAGGCTGATGCAGGCGCACCATTGCTCAGAGCTGGAAGCGGCGTTGCGCATGGCAGAGCGCATCGATAAGACCCGAGGCATCGGACCGGAAGACTGAACGTTTTTCACCGCAAACATACGAAACGGTACAACGAGCGCAGACCACCCCTTGCCTCCACGAACGGCTAACCACTATGCCCCCTGAAGGAAGCGATCCACTTGAGCACCAAGCAGATATCGGAAGCTGAAATGCGCGAGGCATTAGGCCTTAGCCCTTCATCCCCGAAAGAATCAACCCCGAAAGAAAAAGCCAAGCGATCGACGGTTTATACCCTTGTCGAGTTGAGCGTCAGACAGAAAACAGGAGGCCCGGCCTTCAGGTTCGAATACCGTTCCCGCTCGATCAGCACCCTCACCGCTCGGCTTGAAGCCGAGAAAGCCGTGCGGCAGCAAGGGCTGGAAGTCTGGGCCGTATTGGATATTCACCAGACCTCTGAATAAAGCCTGGCTATAATCCGCTCCTCTCAGACGCCAGAAGGAACCGCCCATGAACAAAGCTGAACTGATTGAAGCCATCGCCGCCTCGACTGACCTGCCCAAGGCCACTGCTGGCCGCGCCCTGGATGCCATCACCGGCGCCATCTCTTCTGCCCTGCAAAATGGCGAAAGCGTCAGCCTCGTGGGTTTCGGCACCTTCGCGGTGAAGGCCCGCGCTGCACGAGATGGACGCAACCCGCAAACCGGCGCCACGATCAAGATCGCAGCGGCCAAGCTGCCCGGCTTCAAAGCCGGCAAGACGCTGAAAGATGCGGTGAACTGAGCGCGTCGCAGAACGACAAAAGGGCCTGAATTCAGGCCCTTTTTGCATGTGCGCAAGCCGCTCAGGCGTGACTCATGTGCCGCTCTAGCAACTCTCGGCGTTGCTTGGCCTCGACGGACAAGGCCGTGGTGGGGCTCAGCAACAGCCGCTGCAGGCCGATCGGTTCGCCGGTCTCGTCACACCAGCCATAACTGCCATCGTCAATCCGCGCCAAGGCCTGCTGGAATGCAGGAAGCATCCGGCGGTCGCGATCGATCAGGTGCAGCAGCGTCATGCGCTCCTCTTCGATAGAGGCGACATCCGCCACATCGGTTGTTGTTTTTCGTTGCATTCGTCCAACTGGGCGAGCAGCAGCGCCTTGAAAAAAGCCAACTGGGCCTCGTTCATGTAGTCGGACTCAGGGGCCGAAAGTAGTTCGTCTCGTGTCATGCCATGCATCCTCTTCACCCATCTGCTCCGCGTTCTGGATAGCTGAGCCCATGCTCATCTCGCCGCTCCAGCGCCTTGTGGGCCAATTATCCTACATTGATCGTCATCGGAGCCAACCAGAATGGCAAAGCACCCAGCCACGGCTACCGACCTTTATCCTTCCCCAAGCCTGATTGATAGCGGAACAACAACATCGATTCGCCTTGGCGAGAGGCTCAACCGGACAGTGATAGTGCACGGCACAAACTGCTATCAATATCTGCTAGCATTCACTCCATGAAGAGCCGACACCGCAAAACCCTCGAAGCCATCTTCCGCACGCCGACCAGTGCTGCAGTGGTGTTCTCCGACATCGAAGTCCTGGTTATTCACTTGGGCGGTCAGGTGCTGGAGCGTGAAGGGTCACGGGTCAGGCTCGTACTGGGAGACGTGCAATGGCGCTGCCATCGACCGCACCCTGGGAAAGAAGCGAAGAAGTACCAAGTAGAAGAGGCCCGCGAGTTCTTGCAGCGGGCAGGAGTTGAACCATGAACAGCATGAGTTACAAGGGCTACACGGCCCGTATCGAGTTTGATGAGCGTGACGATATCTTCGTCGGCCGAGTGCTGGGCGTACGGGACATCATCAGCTTCCATGCCGACTCGGTAGCTGAGTTGCGCGCCGAGTTCCACTTGGCGGTGGATGACTACCTGGCCGATTGTGCCGAGCGCGAGGTCAGCCCGGAAAAGCCGGCGTCCGGCAAGGTGATGCTGCGCATTCGCCCTGAAGTGCACGCTGCCGCCACCATCGCCGCTCAGGCGGCCGGCAAAAGCCTGAACCAATGGGCGGACGAGGTGTTCGAGCGTGCGGCGCATAGCTGATGCAATTGCCCCCACTGGTCTGCTGAATCAAAGGGTGGCTCACATTACTTCGGACAGGACGACTTCGCTTTCTGGCTGCCCTTAGAAGCAGCCTTTTCCCGCCTGCTAAGCCATTCCCCTGGCGTCACTGAAAATCCCGACTCCGCACATCCAGTCCAACCAACAGCGGCGTCAGGTCGCTCAGACGCCCCGCGATCAGATGACGCACGCCGTCCTTGGACTCCAGATGGCCATCCACCCGGAGCAATTGCGAACCGAGCAATACCCGCCGCTGACGCTCGGCGAGGTCGTGCCAAACCACCACATTGACCATACCGTACTCGTCCTCCAGGGTGACGATGATCACCCGCAGGAAGCAAGGCCGTCTCTGCCTCCTCCTAAACCGACATCCCCACATCCACTTTTCTCTAGGACAGCCATCACCGCCCGGTTAGATCCTGCTTCCAAGTCACCTTCGACCGTTCTGGAGCCTGGATCATGTTCGAACGCCTGCGCTTCTTGCACCGGCCCGCCACTCTGCCGAGCGGGCAAACCTGCAACGCCGCTGCGCGGGTCGTTATCGGCCGGTATCTCGACGTGCAGAGGGCGCGTGATCGGATCGCTCAGCAGCGGGAGCGCCGGCCATGATCGGCCACGCGACACTGCGCCCTTTGGCCCTGGCCATCCTGCTGGCGTCCGGTCCGAGCGTGGCGCTGGATACCGGCAGCATCGCCGCCTCTGTGCTGTCGCAGAGCTGCCTCGGGTACAGGGTCGTCGGCCTCTGCTTCTGGCTGCACTGCACCGCCTCCGGCTGCTCGGTACGCACCTCGACCAAGGTGCGGCATTTCATCCCCGAACTGGTGGTGTCGAGCTACACCACCACGGGCAACAACCCCTGGTCTGAAATGGCACCGCTCTCCTCGCCCATCATCGGTGCGGAAGGCGGCGGCAACCTGATCACACCGAACACGCGACGCGACAACCTGCCCCGCTTCAAGAACGTCGACGGCATTGGTCATCCCGGCGGCTGGGCGGCGACGCAACTGGCCGCACAATCCGGCTATGCCTGCGCCAGCGGCGCGACCGCATTTATGCCCTATTACCTGAGCACCCTGGACACCGTGGCCTGGCGCCATGGCATTCCGGAGAGCGTTTATCCCGAAGCGGTAACACCAGGACTGCGAGAGATCGGCAGCCAGGCCGCAAGGAACATGTGGGGCAACCTCTACCCCCGGCAGGGCTTTCTGGTCCAATCCGACGACTTCAAAGCCGCCGCGGTGATGGCGCAACGGGCCGGTGACGTCATCACCCGCAACGGCCAGCCGCATGTCTATTGGCCGCTCACCCCTGCGCCACGCGACGGCTACTGGCCGCCTGGACCTATCGTCGAAAACGATGGTTCGACCCACAAGTGGCAATTGCTCCACCCCCAACGCCAGAACACCTGCGCGATCTTCCCGAGCAATACGGTACAGAGCGCGGATGGCGGCTACACCTGGTCGCTGTGGCGCCCCTACAGCTGCTGCAAACGCGAGGGCCAGACCTTCCTGTTCAGCCTCGACTTCGCAGGCGACGCCTCATGAATCGGTCGCCTGCACGGCTTCGTTTTGGCCTGGTGTTTTTCATGGCCTGTGCGCTGCTGAACGCGACGCTAGACGTCAGTGCTGCCGAGCAGGATTATCGGCTGGGGAGCCAGGGCGAAGTGCTCGACGACCGGGTGATGTACAGCATCGGCGGCGGCTCGGCGGTGGGCTCGCCCAGCTCGCTCTACCGTCCCAGCGGTATCGGTGCAGGCCTGTCCTGGCGCGCCAACATGATGTGCGGAAACATGGACCTCGCCACCACCCTGCAGAACCAGTTGAACGGGGCCACCGACGGTTTCCAGCGGATCATGGGTGAGATCGTGCAGAACGCCACCCAGGCAGTCATGTCGCTGCCCGCCCTGATCATCCAGCGCGCCAACCCCGGCCTGTACGAGCTGCTAAGCAATGGCGTGATGCAAGGGCGCATCGACTTCGACCGTTCCAAACGCACCTGCCAGGCCATGGCCGAGAAGATGGCGGACAAGGTCGGCCAAGCCGGCTGGGGCGCCCTGTCCAAGCAGCAGGAAATGCAGGGCAATCTCGAGCAATCCGGCGGCGATGCGGTCACGGCGGTGAAGAACACCGAGGCCAATAACGGCAACAACGGGGTGTCCTGGGTTGGCGACCAGAAAGCCGGCGGGGACGGTCAGGTGCCGATCCGGGTGACGTCCGACCTGGTACGCGCGGGCTACAACCTGCTGCACAATCGATCGGTAGATAACCACGCCGTGATTGACGCCAGCGGTTGCCAAGGCGGCGCCATTTGCCGCGCTTGGGCCTCGCCCCAAGAAGCGTCCGAATGGGCCGTCCGGGTGCTGGGCGAGACCGAGGTGGCGACCTGCGACAGCTGCGAAACCCTGCGGGCGACTGCCGGGAGCGGGCTGACGCCACTGATCCAGGAAACCTACAGCGACCATCTGAAGGCGCTGCAGGATCTGCTATCGGGCGCGGCACCACCGACCGCAGAGAACCTGGGCAAGGCCTCCAGTTCCATGCTGCCGGTAACGCGCGGGGTGATCGAAGCGCTGCGTGACGACCCCGACCAGGATCTGCTGGCGCGCCGGCTGGCCAGTGAGACGGCCCTGTCCAGCGTGCTCGACAAGGCGCTCCTGCTGCTGCGTACCCTGCTGGCGGGCAACCATGAACCCAATGTCGCCTCCGCCGAGCCGGCACAGACCGCCCTGGCAAAAAACATCAACGCCCTGGAGCGCGAAATCCGTTTGCTGCAAACCGAGCTACAAGTACGCCAGATGTTGGCCACCAACACCGCCAGCCTGGCGCTCGACCGGCATGCTGGCGGGGCCGAGGCCTCCCGTACAGTCGAACAAGGCGACCCCGAACCCGGCCGCCTCAACGACGCCGACGCCCGGCAAGAGTGAGCCCATGCAACGCTCTCTGGCCTCCACACTGCTCTCGGGACTGGGGATTGCCGCGCTGATGATCCTGACGGCGGTTATCACCCTGCGGGTCGGCAGCGCGCTACTGGGTAGCGTCGAGGCCTGGCAGCAGGCATTCGAGTCCGCCCGTCCCTATCTACGGTTGTGGCGCGCCCTGCTCTACAGCGTCCTCTTCGCGCTCTGGCTGGATCTGCTGCGCCACTACCGAGGTAGGCCCCATACCTTGCTGCGGGTGAAGCGCATCGGGATCATGGGCCTCGTGCTCGTCACCTGCGCCGAACTCACCCCTTTGTGAGGCCGCCCCATGCTCATGAGCACCAACAGCTACCTGGAGTTCTACCTCTCTCTGCTGGCCTGGATCATCAACAACGGCATCTGGAACATCCTGTCCGATACCGGCCTGTTCGCCGCGCCCTTTGGTGCGATCATCCTGCAGGAATGGTTGTCGGCTCGTCAACAAGGGGCGGACGAAGGCAACAAGGGACTGCTCTCGGTGCCGCGAATCGAGAACCGGCTGTGGCTGGCCTATATCGTGGTGCTGTTCGGCTGCATGCCGATCTTCCCGCTGAACCTGGCGTCGATGGCCCTTGATGATGTGGCCAGCCAACGCTGTGGAATCAGTGTGACCACGCCGGCGGAAACAGCCTGGGCGGCCACCTTCAACACCATCGGCGAGCAGTCCGCCAATGTGCCGGTCTGGTGGTTCCTGGTGCATGCCTTGAGCAAGGGCGTGACGGCGGCCGCGACCGCGGCAATTCCCTGCGCGCCGGATATCCGGCAGATGCGCATGGAGATAGACAGCTCGCGCATCGATAGCCAGGTGCTACTGCAAGAGGTCGCCGACTTCACCCGTGACTGCTACGGCTACTCCCGCTCGCGACTGTTCACCAACCGCCCGGTGCTGGCCAAGGCGCAGAGCCACGACACCTCCTGGATCGGCTCGCGCTATTTCCTCGATACACCCGGCTACTACGATACGGATCGTTCACGCACGCCACGGGTGAGCTGGCCTTACGACGAAAGCCGCGATGTCTCCCTGCCGCGACTCGACAATGGCGCGGGTTATCCGACCTGCCGGCAGTGGTGGAGCGACAGCGGAGTCGGATTGCGCGAGCGTTTGCTTCAGCAGCTCGATTCATCGTTGCTGACTCGCCTGCGCGACTGGCTGACCGGCCGCTCCGCCAGCGAGATCGAGGATGCGACGCTGCGCGAACTGGTCAGCCCCCGTCAGCAGTCGATGACCATGGCGCCAGGGCAGATCTACCAAGACTACGGCTCCAGCGCCCGCGGCAGCTCAATCATGCACGGGCTCAACAACCTGGCGACCAACACCGGCCTGGCGCTGGGCACCCTCAGCAACTTTCCCGCCCTCAATGCCCTGCGTACGGCGCTACCGATGGTGCAGGCCTTCTTGATCATGGGCGTGATCATCAGCCTGCCGCTGATCCTGCTGGTCAGCACCTACCAGTTGAAGACCGTCATGACCCTGACCTTCGCCCTGTTCACCCTGCACTCGCTGACGTTCTGGTGGGAGCTGGCGCGCTGGGTGGACTCGAGCATGCTCGATACCCTGTACCACCAGGTGACGACTTCCGATCGTCTTCTCCTCACCCTGCCTACGGCCGGCTTTTCGGATGGAACGGTGACGGCACAGGTGATCGAGTATGTGATGGGCACAATGTTTATCGTGCTGCCGATGCTGTTTCTGGCGGCAATGAGTTGGGCGGGATATAGCGTTGGGGCTGGCGTAGAGGGGATGCTCAGCAGGGGAACTCACTCTGCACAGATAGCCAGCTCAAGGGGGACATCCCAACTTACAAGTGGTGCCCAAAAAACGGGATCGAAATAGCTCATCGAGCTACTTGAGAGAACCCCACTTGTCATAAAACTCAGGCCAATAACTCCTGTGCATCGGATGATACAGATCATCGACATTCGGTATATCCGAAGCACCTCGCAGAGGTTGAGTCGCCGCAAACGCAATTAGCATACATACGGATATGAGTAACCAGAAGCTGATGAAGAACAACACACCCAGCAAGGCCAGCTTGCCGATCAGAAAGCCGCCACGCACAAGCGGCTTTCCAACGGGCACGCCAACAGCCGCCACACGTTCAGCAAAGCGTGATTCGAACGCGTTTATCCGCCGATAACTGCGCTTCAATGCCATGCCGCACGCATACGCCCAGCGATTCGCGCGGAAGGCTGTTGCGGAACGAGTGACAGCCATGAATCAACCTCTGGATTAGCGTTGCAACGGTTATGTTCTAGCACAGGCTGGCCAGTGTTTATTAAGACTGGCCAAGCCGTTCATCAGTTCATAGCGGCACTTTGCCGTCCCATCAGCCTGCTCTGGAACACAGCGGAAAAGCTCGAAAACCCATAGTGTTCCCTCCGCTTGACGCCCTCCTATAGCCCCATTAATTAGTCAGTAGGGAACGCTGTCGCAGACAGCACCTGTCCAGGTAGCCGGAACCTTCGAGGCTACGCCACATCCGTGGTGGTTCTTCCCAAGTGCGATCAGCGTTCGGTGGCTCGCACGGTCATCGCTTCGGTGGTGATGAACGCCCACTACTCCAGCATCGGCGCACTCGGGCTTCGCTCGCAACGCCCCTTCCAATTTTTCATTCATCCCTGCGGGAAACACCGTCCCGCAGAGGACAGGTTTTTTCGCGTCTCGATATGGAGGTTGGCCATGTCCAATCAATTACCCCCACCACTGCTCTGCATGAGACTGCCGGTTGTGTTCACCGCGGCAGCCTGGCGGGGCGCTGTATTGCTCAACCCCGCCGTCGACTCGGCACAAGCGCTGGAGGATCGTCTGCGTTACGTGCTGCGTGCAGCCTTCGAAGCCATCCTGGGCTATCCACGCGATCCGCATGTAGATTTCGAGATGATCCAGACTGCTCCGAAGGGGCATCCGCAAGATTGCCAGTGGCTGCAACTGCACGTCAGCCTGGTTCAAGAACCGGAGCAACCTGTCGCCCTGCTGATTTCCCTACCACGGGAGCATCAGGACTAGACATCTAGCCGGAGCCACCAGGGCTCATCCCTGCATCCGGCCAACATACACATTCAACACACCACCCAGCGGGGAACCCTCCCCCGCTGGGCTGGCGTTCCTCGCGTCCTTCACGAGGAGAACGCCATGTACGACATCTACCAAGACGTCACCGACAAGATCATTGCGGCCCTGGATCAAGGGGTCGTGCCCTGGATCAAACCCTGGTCCTCAACCGGATCTTCGGGCTCCAGCGCCCAGCCCTACCCCATCAATGCAATCAGTTGCCGCCCATACTCCGGCATCAACCTGCCACTACTCTGGGCCGCAGCCAGGATGCAGGGGTTCAGCCAGGATCGCTGGCTCACGTTCAATCAGGCCAAGAAAGCCGGCGGACACATCCGCAAAGGCGAACGCAGCACCTTGGCAGTTCTCTACAAACCGATGGAGCGTGAAGAAAAGGATGAGTCAGGCCACCTGGTCCTCGACGAGAACGGCAATGCCAAGGTCGTGCACTTCGCCATCCTGCGGACGCACTTTCTGTTCAATATCGAGCAGACCGAAGGCGTCGAATCGTTCAGTGACGCACCGACCGCAGCAGACTCAGGGCTACCCTTCCAGGCCAATGCCGGTGCGGAACACCTGCTGCTGAGTTCGGGCGCCAGAATCGTGCACAAGCCTGCCGATATGGCCTTCTACCATCCGATTCGGGACTTCATCCAACTGCCGACCAAAGCGCAGTTCCACGATGAATGCGGCTACTACGCAACCGCCTTGCACGAATTGACCCACTGGACCGGGCATCATTCACGATTGCAGCGCGACGGGATAATCTCGCCCTCCTCGTTCGGCTCGCCCGGCTATGCCTTCGAGGAACTGGTCGCGGAAATGGGCGCCGCGTTCTTGTGCGCCCAGACCGGCATTCAGGGGGAATTGCGGCACGAGAATTATCTCGACTTCTGGTTGGGCCTGCTCAAGGCGGATAAACGCGCGATCTTCCGGGCCAGCGGCCAAGCCAGGGAAGCCTCGGAGTATGTACTCGGTTTGGCCCGGGTATTGGCCGAAGTCACGGATGATCAGGCCAGCACCGACGACAAGGATGCGGCTCTTGTCATGGCCATGTAACAGGCGACTTAGCAAGGCCCGGCGAAAGCTGGGCCTTGTTCATTGTGTGCAATTACACTGACTTGACTACCCGGATGCATTCCTTTTGACCCGGCATTTGCATCCGTATCGACCATGCCGCGTGCGTGCCGCATGGTCGATGTACGCCGAGGTGACGGCTGGCTGCACACGACCCGAAGCTAATGGTGACCATCGGCAGAGGGGGTCGGTCAAACTCAGCCATTCGTGGCAGGCAGAAAGCGGCCCAGACTGTGTAAAAACGTTGGCATCGACCTTGCTATGATTTGATGGATTCGAAATTAGTGGGGGACGCCAATGAAGCGTTTTATCCAGGGAGAGTACCGAGGGCAAAGCACACTGCTTCCCGAGAGCTTGGATGACTACGTGTCGGACACGAACCCGGTGCGGGTGGTCGATGTTTTCGTCGATGAACTCGACCTTGGCCAACTGGGTTTCGAGGGTGTCGTCCCAGCGGAAACCGGCAGGCCGGCCTACCATCCTGCCGACCTGCTGAAGATCTACATCTACGGTTACCTCAATCGCATCCAGTCCAGTCGCCGTCTCGAACGCGAGGCTCAGCGCAACGTTGAGTTGATGTGGCTGACCGGACGGTTGATGCCGGACTTCAAGACCATCGCCAGTTTCCGCAAGGATAACGGCAAGGCAATCCGCGGCGTCTGTCGGCAGTTC
>NZ_FOWX01000035.1 GCF_900115555.1 Pseudomonas borbori | reverse complement strand
TCAGTTCGATCTCCGACAGGGCGGCGGTTTCCAGTACCACAGCGAATTTGGCTTCGGCTGGCCAGTCATCGGGCAACTTCTTGTCTCCTGGCACCACAGCTCCTTCTGCCTTGGCCTGTTTGCGCCAAGCATACAGGGTCACTTCGCTGATGCCTTCCTGGCGGGCCAACTCGGCCACGGACAGGTTCAGCGGCGGCAACAGCTTCTTCAACAGGGCGGCTTTACGTTCAGGTGAATAACGCGGCATTGCACAGCTCTTTCCGCCCCCGGCCTCGTTTTTTGATGAATCCGATCAGGCGACAACTATCCTGACACCGGGGGGCTCAACCACACCGTCGTTGTTACCACGGTAGGTTGCCGCTCCAGACTGAGAGGGGCGCTCCGGAATCACATCCACCGCCCCGGCTAGGTGGTCAAAAAAACCTAGTCGATTGAAATAGGTCAGCGTCGCTTTACAGGCACTGAAATCAATCGACACTGTTTTGCCAACCATTACGAGCTGATTGCACAACGCCAAGATTCGCGCAGCCGCGTCGATCATAATCTTGCAGCCTTTGGGCACAACGAACTCAGCGCCTGAGCAGACCGAATCCAAGGGCGATCCAACAGCAGCCAGCACATCCTCGAATGAGGCGCTGTCCACCCACACCCATGCCTCCTTTTTCAGGACAACCGTCAGCTTATCCATCACCACTGACCAGCGATGATCGGGATCATGGACGAATGAATCGGGATTCTTATAAAGAAGCGAATTGATCTCCCCCTTACCCACTCCAAAATGCTTGGCAATATCCTTTGCCTTTGAGCCTGGGTTTTCCCGCAGAAAACGTTCAACGTCAGCAATCAACCACCTATTCTCCTTGGCTTTTTGGCATCCAGAGGCTCTATCAGACCTCTCCGAAAACCACGACTCATTCTTTGCCTTCCCGAGCTGATGCTCATTTGCACGGCATCATCGCCCAGCTTTGCAAAACATCCACCACATAGTCTTGGGATAGTCGTTCCTGCTCCAGACGCCCAATTCCGTACTCTCCAGAGCGGAGGCTTTCGAAAAGTTCGGTCTCAGCATAACTTAGACCTAGCTCAGGCAAGTTTGCTGGTCGCACCTCGCTTACCCCACGGTCTCTGTAAGCAAGCAGCGTGGATTTATCCATCATCAATGCTTCGGCGTGCGGCTGCATGACTCTAACGTCAGCTAAGAATTTTAGCCCCCAGGTATCCAAATCTCCCCAGTAACCAATGCGCTTTTCCTTTAGCCAGCGCGCCTTAAGCCAGACCGTGTTGCGCCCTCCGCCAAATACCGCAACCGTGCCCGGCATATCCGGCAACCCGAATCCAGACTGTAAATTCTCCACAACAAGCACCCGCTCACCGGGTAGGGGATGCTCTAGAAGTTGCTCCAGCGGGATGCGCAAGACGTCGAATCCCGCCAACTGCATCCGTACCTGCGGGCACAGTGGCCTTACATAAAACCAATTCGCAGGTACCGGAATGCACGCCAACCATTGCTCTAGCCCTCCGCAGCTGGAGACTTGCTGCTCGTGCAATCCGTCCAGAAGCGCAGTAATCAAGGACTGGTTGACCTCTAGAAACTTGGTATCCACACCCTGAAGCGGTAATGCTCTGAAGTACCGTCCTTCACCCATACCACGCCGGAGCTGGGGAAGCACATGCGCAAGCAGTTGGGTTTCGACAACAGACAGCTTTTCCAGCTCTAAAATTTGCTTGATCAGTGTCGGGTACAAGCTCTTGTTGAGGGCGAGAAGAGGCTCCATCCGCGCCGCCCATCCCGCACTTCGTTCAATGGCCAGCGATCCCAATACCTCAATAAGCGCTTGAATCGACCCTATTTCTAGTCTTTCGGGCACGTCACACGTCCCCAGCTGCCGAAACTGCCGTGACGTCCAAATGACCTGGTGTGGGTTTGGCCATTGCCGCCAGGCTGCTACGTAGTCATGAAAATGACCGATGTCACTCAGCGCCTGACTACCAGTGGGCAATCCCAGCAACTGCTTAATAGGAAATCGCCGCTCACCTGATAAGCGATCTCTGAGCCTGCCTGGGTGATCCCACTCCACTCTTCGCAGCTCCTCAATGACCTCCTGCGGCAGCCGTCCCCACTCCCTCATTAGACCGGCTCCATCTCAATGCCCAAGGATTTGGCCGCGCCTTGAAGCACATGATGCTCATGCTGATTGAGCTGCTTATCGATCTCTTCCCAGGTGACCTCGCACAAACGGCTCTCATGCTTATCCTGATCCCGCTCGGCAATCAGCAAGGAACGCGCAGACTCCCGCGCAAGGTTGAGGTTCTTGTATGGCGTAATCAGATTGACGTGAATTTTCAGCTCTCGGAAGACTTTGAGAACGCGGCGACTAACTGCCTCGGCGGTGTTAGAAAAGGCCTCATCCAAGAACACAGTGCAGTAAAGAGGCCTGTCATACCCATCGGGTGTCAGTACATACGCCAGACTTGCCGCCACAATGGTTCCAGCAAAGGACTCCTTCTCGCCACCTGACTTGCCGCTGGAGGACTCCAGAACGTCACGCACTTTCTTACTGTCTTTCTCAACCTCCTCAGCGAAGAAGGACAGCTGATAACGAGAGTCCAGCAGACGCAGGCTTTCTAAAGTGCCGGATGTAGCTGGGTTAGTCGCCTTCTCCAACTTCTCAACCAGCTCCTTCAACTCACGGAAGCGCCCATCATGGTCATCGCTACCCGCCCGAGCCAGCACACGGATCATCTGGCTGTTAAAGACTTTTACGTGTTCGAAGGTCTCCGAGCGGCTACCTAAACGAAGAAAAGTCCCATGCTTGAACTCTGTACGCTCCAAAACATCATTGATCGTTTCGATCCGATCTCGAATGTCTTCACGCTCTGCGTCAATGGCTTGGCTGATGCGAGCCAGGGACTGGGTCGCATTCCGATTCAAGCGCTCACAGGCCTGACTAGCTTCCTGAGCGCTGCAAAAATGCTCGGTAGGGACAACCTTCAGCTCCCCATCAACCAGACAAAACTCGCCCAGGTGATTCGAGAACGACAATGGCTCCGGATTTTCGTAGGAGATGTCCTCGGCGGAATCTACCTTGAAGTACACCACCTCTACATGTGGATCTCTCAAGCCAGCCTCCCAAAATAAATGTGGCCGGGATAACTCCTTCGCATGATCAATATTTCACACACCTTTGTACTCGTACTTCAGAGACTCCGGATGCATTACTTTCTCGATACCGGCCTCACGCAAGCCCCGCTGTAGAGCACGATAAATCAATGTGAAACTTGGAATTTCTAGAAGCCGCTTCCCCTTGATACGTCGACGCCCAAGCTGCTTAACAAGACTTTCATGCGTTACGTTAAAAGGAAAGGAGTGCTGCCGATTATAGCCATGCGCAATTAATAACTTCGCTCGTAACTGAATACACCTGTAAATAGTTGAAACAAGCCAGCCATCCAAATCTCTAAGTTGACTCTCATCATTGAGCAGAGGGTAAAAGCTCATTACACCCTTGAAGTGAAGATATTTCTTCCTACCAGAAATATAATCAGTAATATCTCGATTTGACAACCCGCCATACATATAGCGCCGAACTTGCATAATAGAAACTAGCAGCGCCTTGTCTCGATCATTGGCTGGAATAATAAGCCCCTTCAAAGGACTTGATCTCAAGGGTTGGATCATCGATCTATAAAGCAAATAAGATATCTGTTTTTTTATTCTTTTTTCAGCAGTCTCTTTAATAGAAACCTTACCTACCCCTATTGAGTATCCTAGAAAATTGAAATAATTCTTTGAAGCAATCTCTGCTGGTAATCCATCTCGCGCCAAAAGACTTATGCCGTCAGATTTTTTTGCATTAATTGATACGCCAGCTTCTTTAGAGAAATCATTAATTATTGAAAATGATTTACATATTGCAGCGTAATCCGGACTCCAAATCACAGTGTCATCCGCATATCTAGCAAATTTCAAACCAGACTTTTCCAGAGACTTATCAATTTTCCAGCAAACCAGATTTGCTAAAAATAATGATATTGAAGTTCCCTGTGGAATACCTTTCTCGCGTGAGGCTAAGAACGCCTTGATTACAGCCTCTTCCTCATCACTAATAAGGAATCCATTTTCATGTAGTTGGCTGTACAAGTATGCATGATCAATCGATCCAAAAAAATCAGAGAAATCGAATTCTGCAATAAAGGTTCTTGCTTCTTGGGAAATATCAATTGCTATATCTTGTATAGCAAAATGGACATTTCTGTCATTCCGGTAAGCATATGAAAATGAACTAAACCGATGTCTATTCTTAGCAAGCAACCTACCATAAAAATACCGCGATACCGCCGCATCTGGTATTTGATATATTGTTAGCTCTCGACTTCCACCACTAGACTTTGGTATCGATTTTCGAAATGGTTCTGCCGGGACATATGTTCTATTGGATATTTTTTTAGCAATTGATCGCGCTATTGCTTTGGCATTAGATTTTACGTAAAACGGATTAAACCTTCGATCTACACCCCAATACTCTGGTGACTCCACCTTTTTTGGAGGAGCATCCGAAATTCGCTTAGTATTACGAACCCACTCAATATGGAGTTTATTGTGATAGTTATGATGCCTAAGAATAAGCTTTTCGCATTCCTTAACTATAGCGATGTAGATTTTTTGCTCCATGCTTAGACCCCATACCCTAAAAACAAAAAGCCCGAGTTTTACCTCGGGCCTCCCACGGAACAAACCTAGTAAAAGTAAGTTTTCATTTGGTTGGTACAGTTTTGATGCTGTACCCCCTATTGCGCAGCGTTAGCCGCTAAAAGAGGAGCCCCGTTCTTTCTCTAAGAAAGTCCCTGAAGAATGTGCCACACGCCACCGGCATGTCAACTACCTACGCACAGCAATAGTCTGGGAGACTCCGTTCGGAAATCCATAACGCAGATAGTCATACAGCATCTCCAAAAACCGCCCGCTCCAACACCTGGTGCTGCCTCTGCCAATCCGGCATGTGACTAGCCACCATCGACCAGAACGTCTTCGTGTGGTTCTTCTCCACCGTGTGGCATAGCTCATGGACGATAACGTAGTCCTGCACGCTGGTAGGAAGCTCCATCACCCGAGGATGAAACTCCAAGGTGTTGCTCGCATCGCAGCTGGCCCAACGGCTTTGGAAGTGACGGATTCGTGCACCCGTAGCCTGAAGTCCCGTTTCTCGTTGCCAGTGACGGACACGTACCAACAACTTCTCATGGGCACGATCCCGGTAGAACCGCTCAAGCAATGGCATTAGCACATCGGGCAGGATGCTTACCCCATCCGGGCTATCCACGATAAAGCGCGAGGCTGTGAAGGTGAGTCGAGGCTTGAGGATATCCGGCGTATGCCGTACCTCGGTGAAGTACGTACGCCCGGCATAGCGTAGGCGACTGCCCGTCACGATGGGTTCGCTGGCAAGGGGCTGATTCACCTGTGCCAGCTTTTCACGAATCCAGCGTGCACGCCGCAGCACCAAAGCTTCTTGCTCAGGCTCATCCACCAGCGGCCCGCGCAGAAGCACGGGGCGACCCCGTTCCACGGTCACGTAGTGGCGCTTGAGTTTGCTATCGAACTGGAAGTACCACTCGATTGCCGTTTGGCCGTAATTCAAGACTGGCATGGGTAACGCCGCGTTAGTTTTTCAGCAAAATATCGAAGATTCGCTTGGCGTGATCGCGCGCCACTGAACGCTCCCAGCCTGCCAGGGGCATCAATACCCCGCGCAGGTGATCTTTAAAATCAGGGTGCGTATCCGGCATTTTCTTCCAGTTTTCAGTCGCCAGCGCACTGTTCAGCATTTCATCTTCGAACAGCTTGGTCGTTGCCACTCTTGCCGTGTCCTCGGCCAGTTGGGCGGCAAGGTAGTGGTACACCGCCGAGTGTGCGGGCTTTTCAAAACCGGTTTTGTCTTTGTCCTGAATTCGCTGGCTGAACAGCTCCAGTTGCTCCAGGAACTTGGCCTGCGTAATGCGCCCCGCCTTTTCTTCTTCCAGCAGCTTTTCCAGCTCCTCGGCGATCTTGTTGAAGAATGCTGGATCCTTGTCCTTGCCGGTGACGATGGTTTGCTTAAGCTGGTTTTTCATCACCAGGGCGCGACTACCGGGGCTCGCCAGTTTCTTCAAACGCTCCATATCGCTGGCATCCAGAATCGACACCTCGTGACCCAGCAGGCTCTTAGCCGGGCTGGCCGCGATGTATTCATCCAGCAGCTGTTGAAGCAGCGCGGACTCCAGCTTGGTGATGCGTTCCTTGTAGGTATTACCTGGCAGTTTGTCGCGCAGCATCAGGCGAATCTCACCTAGCAGGGTGAAATAGGGCTTGAACGGTACGCCGCGAACATCCGGCAGGATGATGTCCACTGAGCGGTTGAACTGTTTCACCAGGTCGAGGAATTCTTCGACCATGTCCAGCCGGGCGGCAGGATCAAGGAAGCGCTCGGCGTCGTCTTTGTAGGCCTCACGCTGCGCCACCGGGTCATGCTTTTTCGGCAGCAACTTGAGGATGCGGTCGAGTGTGGCTTGCAGCTTGGGCAGTTCGGTTTCAACACCTTCCCAGACCTGCGAAGGCTTCACCTCGCCGCCGTAAATTTTCAGGGCGTGATCAAGGTGATCGACCACCCCGTGGTAATCCACGATGTAGCCGGCATTCTTGCCAGGCAGGGTGCGGTTCACCCGTGCGATGGCCTGCAACAGGGTGTGTTCTTTTAACGGCTTGTCGAGGTACATGGTGCCGACAATCGGGGCATCCCACCCAGTCAGCAGCATGTCAGAAACGATGATCAACCCGACATTGTTCGCCTGCGGCTTACCATCAAGCCCTTTACTCTCTTCCCCGTAGGGCAGGGGAAACAGCTTGCTGACGAAATTGCCGATCTGCTCAGACGGCATGGCCACCGGGGACTTTCCGGCTTTCAACTCGGCCTTAATCCGCTCCTCGATGCTGCGAATCTTGTCGGCCTTTATCTCGTACTCTGCCGCCTCTTCCATGGCAGAAGCGCCCGTACGGGAAGAGGTGATACTGGCCAGGGATATAACCACCTTGCTGTCAAAAGTGGGCAGCCCTTTGTTCGCCCGTTCGACCATGATCGCATCGAGCAGATCCTTGTAGCGCACCGCCATGTCGCGGCCATCGCACACCAGCATGGCTTTTAAACCTTTGGCCTTAACGTTGCTGAGGAAGTGCTCGACCAGGTGCTCGGCGACCTGCTCCATGCGATCACCGGCCTGGCGCCAACGACGCAGCAGCTCACGCTTCAACTCGTGCTGACGAACTTCATTCTGGTCGGCAAACTTCTTTTTGAACGCGGTATCCAACTCAGCATTGGCCGACAGAGCCACCCAGGCATCCTGGTACTTGATTGGCAGGGTTGCACCATCGGCCACTGCCTCATGCAGACGGTATTCGTCGATGTACTCGCCACCGCCAAACTCGCCCAGCGTGTGTTTGTCCTCTTGCAGCAGCGGCGTACCGGTGAAGGCGATGAATTTGGCGTTGGGCAAACTGGCGCGCATAAAGGCAGCGAGAAAGTCGTACTGACTACGGTGAGCTTCATCGACCAGCACATAGAAGTTGGGCTTGGTGCTCAGCACTCGGAAGTGCACCTTCTCCCGGCTGATCTCTTCCCACTGGGCCTTTACCGGAGCACCGTTCTCATCCACCGCCAGGTGGCGGACATTGCGCTCATGCACGATGAAGAAGTCCTTTTCCTCACGAATCCGCCGGTGGCGGATCGCCTGTAGGGCATCATCTTCTTCGTCAGGCGTCTCGGCAGCCTGATCAGAGGGCTGATCGTTCTCCTGGAACTTCTGCACCGTACTGGTAAACACGCTGCCGTAGTCGTTGGACAACATCTTCAACAACCCATCAACCGAAACAGCCTGAGCTGCCGTGATACCTACTGCATGGAAGGTATCTAAAATCTGTTTGTCGAGGTCTTTACGGTCGGTCAGTACCAGCACAGTAGGATTGTTCAAACCCGTGCTATCGGCACGCAGCATGCGCGCGAGCAGGGCCATGGTCAGTGACTTGCCGCTACCCTGGGTGTGCCAAACGACGCCGCCTGAAGGTTTCGGGGCGCACAGACGATCCACCGTTTTGCGCACGGCACGCCATTGCTGGTAGCGCGGCAGCTTCTTCACTGTCTTGCCGTCGCGGGTTTCGAACAGCACAAAATGGGTGATCAGTTGCAGAAAGCGGCTCGGCTCGAACAAGGCCCACAGGAGACTGTCCTGCTCACTTGGCGCTTCTCCTAACAGGGCGGTAACAGCGGCAGTCTCCAGCGCCTGCAACCGATAGCGGGCGTAATAGGCAGGCTTGGTTAGGATCGCCCCATACAGCCCTTCACGCCGATTAAGCCCAACACAGACTTGGTTGAATACAAACTGGGTAGGGAAGGTGCTTTGATAGCCATCCAACTGGCCCAAGGCTTCGTCCAAACGGTGATGGCTGGCTTTGCATTCGATGATGGCGAGCGGCAAGCCATTCACAAACAACAGCAGGTCTGGGCGGAAAACATCCCCATCCGCATTGCGCCCCACGTACTGATCGACCACATGGAAGTCGTTGTTGCTGGCATCACTAGCATCGAAGAAGCGCACGCTGCGCGGCTTGCCCTCGACATCCTTCACTTGGATGTCGGAACGATGCACCACCTGTTCCCAGAACGCTTTGTTGCCAGGCAACAGATCATCATTGACGCGCTTACGCAGCTCAATCAGCGCCGCGCTGATACCACCGGGGGCGCTCGCCAGCCATGGGTTGAGGATGATCAGTCGAGCCTGTAACACATCGTCCAGTACCGGAGCCAGGTGACGATTTTCAACCTCCACCTGGCTACCGGGTAGATGGGTGTAACCCAACTTGATCAGCCAATTGATGGCGGGCAGCTCGACCCCGACCTTCTCAGGTGACTGGCTCATTGCTTACTCCTGTTCCTTGGAGGTTTCCCTCGGACGACTGCGATACCAAACCACCGTAGCGCCGTTATCGGCTTGGCTTTGCTTACGAATTTCAAACTGCTGCGACTCATGGATGACATGACGCCAGCTTCCGCAGCCATAGCGCTTAGGCGTCTGCTCGGGGTAGGTCTTGGCTATCCAGTGAATGGCTTCGAAAAGAGGTGTCCACCCAGCCTGAGCCAGCTTGGTTTCCGCTTCACGTAAGCAGTTGGTTATACCGCTGCTAGCCCAGTGTACGGTGCCATCCGGCCCAATACCGTTGATAACGAAATCCCTGTACTCCGGGGTCTGCATAAACGACACCATATACTGCCGGGCTTCGTCCATGGATTTAGCCCAATCGCGCAGCGTCAGGTAATGGCCGTCAATGGTTTCGTAACTTTCATCGAGATATGACTCAGCGGCTATACAGCCATCGACGCCCCAAAGGTCGAAGCGTTGAAGGAAGTGGTGCACCAACTCGTTACGCAGGTCGACCAACTCCTTAAGTGCAGCCTTGGTCTCGGCATAACGCTCTTCGGTTAACTCCATCTGGCAGCGGAAGCTAACCCATATCTGATCAATAGGCTCAGCCTGCTCTGGCTCATCAGCTAAGTCCGTCAGCTTTAAATAGCTCTCGGTCAGCATCCCCACCAAGGTGCCCAGAGTCTTCTTATGGGCACAGGCAATCTTCTCGTCGCGAATCGCCTGAAGTCGTTCCGGCGGGCCACTCAACTCGCTATGGGCAACCATGGCCTTGAGCAGCCGCTCGTATTGCTGCAACTGCAACATGCAGCGTCCGAGCTTACGCTGCACAGTGCGCTGGAGGTCAGGCACAGGATCCGAGGGCAGGGTGTTGATTTCGTCCATGAATAAGAACTCAGCCTATGCCGGTAGGGCTATCGAGCTTGACCCGCCATTCGCCGGTTAGCAGTTTTTGCATCAGGCCACGTTTGAGGGTCTGGAAATGCAATTGCTTTGAAAATAGCAGCCCAGTCTTGGCATCAACAGAGTCCAGAATGCCTGCTATTTCTTCCTGCTCTTGCTTATTTTCAGGTGCCACTAACGGAAGCGAAGCAAGGATTCCGGTATTCATATTGGGCATGGTTTGCCCGACCGCGTTCTGCTCCAGCCATGTGCGCACCGTATCCAGCTGCAACAGATGCGCAATATATGCCGAGCTATACCCCTCCGAAGGCTTTGCCTTGAGACATCCTGTGCCACAAAGCGCACCTGCTGATTGCTCATCAATCAATGCGAACCGAGCAACGTCACCACGACGACTAAACAACAAATCGCCAGCGACCAGCTTATGCTTTGCAAGTTCTTCTGCTCGTTCAGGGGCAATACGTGCTGCCGTCGAAAGGTTCGCTCGGCACTTCAACAAATCCTTGGGCATGAGAACAGGAACCCCCTCATCTTGATATTCGGCAGCATGCAGTTGGCTACCAAATGGCCCTGTCTGGAGTGCTCCATTGCAGATGCCTCCAAGTGTCGTGATCAACCACGTCTCTGGAATCTCTCCTAGTTCACTGTCTTTGAAATCGGTATGCGGAACCCAGCGCCCATTAGCATCTTGAGTGCCAACACCCCGACTGAACAGGCTTTGCATCAGACCCTGCTTGAGTGCCTGGGTAACTTCAATTTGGCGGGCGATCACATCCAGCTTGTCATCCACAGCCGTGAGGATTGCGGCGATTTTTTGTTGCTCGGGGAGCGGGGGAGTAGCAATGTCGAGCGATTCCAGTGATCCTCGACTCAAGCTCGGAACGCCGGAAGCTTCGTTAAGCTTTCTCAAGTCAAACGAGGAGATGCAGTAGTAAAGCCATGACCAATCAAAGGTCACTTTCGGTGTTGTATAAAAGGTCGTATCTATTGCCCAAAATGGGCCATCACTGCGCTGTACCTTATCAATCGTTCCTTTGCGTCCCAGGATGATGCTAGGGCCTTCATACAAAGGTGAATCGGTGTACCCGGAAATACCACCCGTGCCATAGATCGGAATGCCACGCTCCGACTTTTTAATATCAGCCGGTGACTTTCCATAAATCACATCAACCAATCCGGAGAGCTTGTCGGCTGACCAAGCGGCAGGAATCCAGCCGCATGGTGTTGACGTATAGCCCGGTTTTTCAGCCAAGCTCATGCATCAGCCTCCAGCAGACCCAACTCAGCCAAATAGTCGTTCAAGCGCTCATCAATCTGCACCTCTGCTTCGGCCAGTGCCGACAGTTGTGCCAATGTTACAGCCACGTCAACGGTCTCTTCAGACTCACCATTGTCGATATAGCGCGCAATATTGAGATTGCCATCGTTGCGGCGAATTTCGTCCAGCTTCACTACCCGACAATAGTTCTCGACCTCAATTTGCTGATCGAATGCCGCCTTATGGGTGCTGACGATGCGGGTGATGTCTTCAGCACGCAGAGTGTTCTGCGCCTTGCCTTCGAGGTAGTCGCGGCTGCCATCGATAATGATGACTTGGCCCTTGAGGGCAGCGGGCTTCTGCTTATTGAGGATCAGCACGCAAGCCGGTATACCGGTGTTGTAGAACAGTGCAGAAGGCAGGCCGACGATGGCCTCAATCAGGTCACCTGGCTGACTGCCATTAGCTGCATCAGTACCGAACAATAGCCCTGCACGAATCTTGCCTTCCTCGCCACTGCGGAACAGCACCCCGTGCGGCAGGATAATCCCCATGCGCCCATCAGCCTTGAGACTGGCCAGCATATGCTGAGCGAAAGCGAGGTCGGCATAACCACGCGGCGGGATGCCATAAACAAGCCGACCATACGGGTCACTGACCTGCTTGTAGTTGGGTGCTTTGGTCTTTTTGCCATTCTCCTGCTCGTTCTCGTTACTCAACTCCAACGGAGTCCACCAGGACTTGGCTGAGAACGGCGGATTGGCAATTACCCGGTCAAAGGTTTTCAGGTAATCACCGTCGAGGTGCTTGGGCTCGACCAAGGTGTCGCCGCGCTCAATGGCAGCGTGCATGTTGTGCAGGTATAGGTTGAGCTTGGCGATAGCCCAGGTGCCCAGGTTCTTTTCCTGTCCGAACAGCAGCACATTAGGCTTACCCATTAGGGTGCCGTTGGGCAGGCCAGATACATGGTGGGCGCTCTCCACCAGCATGCCACCACTGCCGCAGGTAGGGTCATACACACTATGACCGGGTTGCGGGTCAATTAGCTCAACCACCAATTGCACCACGGCCTTGGGCGTATAGAACTCGCCGCCCTTTTTGCCGGCATCATCGGCAAACTGCTTGATCAGATACTCGTAGGCATCGCCCAGCATATCGGCCTTGTAGAGGTCTTCGTTGCCCAGTTTGTACTGGTTGAAGTGGCGCAGCAGACGCTGCAAGGTGGCGTCCGACAGCACCCGCTTATCGCCGTACTGCGTAGCGGTCAAAACATGTTGCAGTTCAGGGTTGTTGGCCTCGATGGTCGCGAAAGCCTTGTCGAGGGCTTCACCAATATTCTCGGTGCGAGATATCAGATCGAACCAACGGGCACTAATCGGAAATTTGCCCCATTTGTCCTCAATTTCATCCTGAGCCTCGCCAAAGCTCAGACCTTCGTCCTTCATCAGCTTGGCAATGCGCTCTTCGAACACATCGTTGTAACGTTTGAGGAAGAGGAGGCCAAAGATGTAGTTCTTGAAGTCGGAGGAGTCGATGGAGCCGCGCAGAATGTTGGCAGATTCCCAGAGCCAGGACTCCAGCGTTTCGAGTGACAGCTTGTCAGCCATGGGTAAATCAATCCCTATACAAAGCACAACGCCCAGTACCTGGCGATTACTGCCATTCCGCCTGGGCGCATCAGAAAAATGTGGACTCGATTCTACAAGTCGACGCCACTTGAAGCCCGAAAAATCAAATGCCCTGAATGACAAAACCCCGGCAGACCTTTCAGTCAACCGGGGTTTACCAGCAGGAGGGGAGTAGGCCATTAACTTTGACCTAACCATCTAACTTTGGCCGAATGGGCAAATAACTTTGTCCACCTACAGGCAGGGTGGCAGGGTGGCAGGGTGGCAGGGTGGCAGGGTGGCAGGGTGGCAGGGTGGCAGGGTGGCAGGGACATCAGCATGCGGTTTGTTTTAAAGAAGCCGCAAGCGTGTCGCATCGCACTGCCCATCAGTAATGACTGCTGATGGGCGATGCCCTTTTGATTGGCATAAATTGAAGCGCCCTAGCCGTCCCGCCGAATCTCCCAGAATTCGTCCACGCCAAAACGAGATTTTTCGCCTCTTCCTTGTAGCTTCACTACATAGCTCGCCTATGCGTGCTTGTGTGGCTATGCCTAAAAGCCTGATCTACAAAGAAAAACCCCGGCGCTAGGCCGGGGTAGTGACAGAAATTGTCATGACAATAACTCGTTAAATCATGCCAATTAACCTGCCCGTCGACAACACCAATCAGAAGTCCAGGTTGGAAACCGCCAGGGCATTGGCCTCGATAAAGTCACGGCGCGGTTCGACCGCGTCGCCCATCAGAGTGTTGAAGATCTGATCGGCACCAATCGCGTCCTCGATCGTCACCTTGAGCATGCGCCGTACTTCGGGATCCATGGTGGTTTCCCACAGCTGGTCCGGGTTCATTTCACCGAGCCCCTTGTAGCGCTGGATGCTGTGGCGCTTGGTGCTTTCGGTCATCAACCAACCCAGGGCTTCCTTGAAGGTGGCTACGGCCTTCTTGCGCTCGCCACGCTGCACGTAGGCGCCTTCTTCCAGCAGGCTGTTCAACTGGTCGCCCAGGCTGGTGACGGTCTTGTAGTCGTTGCTGGCGAAGAAGTCGCGGTTGAAGGTGATGTAGCTGGAGACCCCGTGGGAAACCAGTTCGACCTGCGGTAGCCAGAGGTGACGCTCCTGGTCTTCGTGCAGGCTGGTCTTGTACACCAGGCCGGACTTCTCCATGCCTTTCAGGCGGGCATCGAGCAGACCCAACCAGGCTTGCATGGCATCCTTGTCGGCCAACTGTTCGGTGCTGACACGCGGGATGTAGACGAAGTGCTCGGTCAGCTCGATCGGGTACAGACGCGACAAGCGATTGAGGGTCTTCATCACCAGGCGGTAGTCGTTGACCAGGCGTTCCAGCGACTCGCCGGACAAGCCGGGCGCGCTTTCGTTGACGTGCAGGCTGGCGTCCTCCAGGGCCGAATGGGTCATGTATTCCTCCATGGCCTCGTCGTCCTTGATGTACTGCTCCTGCTTGCCGCGCTTGACCTTGTACAGCGGCGGCTGGGCGATATAGATGTAGCCGCGCTCGACCAGTTCCGGCAGCTGACGGAAGAAGAAGGTCAGCAGCAGGGTGCGGATGTGCGAACCGTCGACGTCGGCGTCGGTCATGATGATGATGTTGTGGTAGCGCAGCTTGTCGATGTTGTACTCATCGCGGCCGATACCACAGCCGAGCGCGGTGATCAGGGTGCCGACTTCCTGGGAGGAAATCATCTTGTCGAAGCGGGCTTTCTCGACGTTGAGGATCTTGCCCTTGAGTGGCAGGATCGCTTGGGTCTTGCGGTTGCGGCCCTGCTTGGCAGAACCGCCCGCGGAGTCACCCTCCACTATGTAGAGTTCGGAAAGGGCAGGGTCCTTTTCCTGGCAGTCGGCCAGTTTGCCGGGCAAGCCGGCGATATCCAGGGCACCTTTACGACGGGTCATCTCGCGCGCTTTACGCGCAGCTTCACGGGCTCGGGCGGCATCGATCATCTTGCCGACCACGGCCTTGGCTTCGCCCGGGTTTTCCAACAGGAAGTCGGAGAAGTGCTTGCCCATTTCCTGCTCGACCGCGGTTTTCACCTCGGAGGAGACCAGCTTGTCCTTGGTCTGCGAGCTGAACTTGGGATCCGGCACCTTCACCGAAATGATCGCCGTCAGGCCTTCGCGGGCATCGTCGCCGGTGGTAGCGATCTTGTGCTTCTTGGCCAGACCTTCCTGCTCGATATAGGCATTCAGGTTGCGCGTCAGCGCCGAGCGGAAGCCCGCCAGATGGGTGCCGCCGTCGCGTTGGGGAATGTTGTTGGTGAAACACAACAGGTTCTCGTTGAAGCTGTCGTTCCACTGCAACGCCACTTCGACGCCGATGCCGTCTTCACGCTGGATGCTGAAGTGGAACACCTGGTTGACCGCGGTCTTGTTGACGTTGAGGTACTCGACGAAGGCGCGCAGACCGCCTTCGTACTTGAACAGCTCTTCCTTGCCGCTGCGCTCGTCCTTGAGCACGATGCCGACGCCCGAGTTGAGGAACGACAGTTCGCGCAGACGCTTGGCCAGGATGTCCCAGCTGAAATGGATATTGGCGAAGGTCTCTGCGGACGGCTTGAAGTGGATCTGGGTGCCGGTAGTGTCGGAGTCGCCGACGATGCGCATGGGTTCTAGCGGCACACCATGCGAATAGGTCTGCTCCCAGATGTGGCCACTGCGGCGCACGGTGAGCAGCAGGTGCTCGGAAAGGGCGTTGACCACCGAAACACCGACGCCGTGCAATCCACCGGAAACCTTGTAGGAGTTGTCGTCGAACTTACCGCCGGCATGCAGCACGGTCATGATGACCTCGGCGGCGGACACACCTTCCTCCTTGTGAATGTCCACCGGGATGCCACGACCGTTGTCGCTCACGCTGATGGACTCATCCGGGTGGATGGTGATGGTGATGTCGCTGCAATGCCCCGCCAGAGCTTCGTCAATCGAGTTATCGACCACCTCGAATACCATGTGGTGCAGACCGCTGCCATCATCGGTATCGCCGATGTACATGCCAGGGCGCTTGCGTACGGCATCCAGGCCTTTCAAGACCTTGATGTTATTGGAGTCGTACGTTTGGTTTTCGCTCATGCTTCACTCCCGGTGGTCGTGGGTCTGGGTGATACGGCCATGTTCCACGTGGAACATGGCAACGGGCGTATCCGTGCGCCAGCCTTCCCTCAACAATTCATGGTCTACACAGGTGACGAACACCTGGCAGTACAAGTCTTCCAACAAGCGGCACAAGGCGCGACGGTGCTGTTCATCCAGTTCTGACGGCAAGTCATCCACCAGATAAATGCATTGCCCGCGCTTGGCCTGATTAACTAAATGGCCCTGGGCAATACGCAGGGCACAAATGACCAACTTCTGCTGACCCCGCGACAATATTTCTGCAGCACTATGGGCTGCCAGACGCAATCTGAGATCCGCCCGCTGTGGGCCTGCCTGGGTATGGCCAATCTGCTGATCGCGGTACAGGGAAGTGGCCAGCACTTCGTTCAGCTCGCGCTCCTTGTCCCAGCCGCGGTAATAACTGAGGGTCAAACCTTCCAGCTCCAACAGTTCGCTCAACGTGCGTTCGAACACGGGTTTCAAGGCCTGGATATAGGCTCTGCGGTAACCATCGATTTCGTCGCTGGCGAGGCACAACTCACGGTCCCAGGCCGCCTGCGAAGCGGCGTCAAGTGTACCATGCCGCAGCCACGAGTTCCGCTGCCGCAGGGCCTTCTGCAGGCGCTGCCAGGCCGGCATAAAGCGAGGTTCCACGTGGAACACTCCCCAGTCGAGAAACTGCCGACGAACCTTGGGCGCGCCTTCCAACAAGCGGAAACTGTCCGGGTTGATCAATTGCAGTGGCAGGGCCTCGGCCAACTGGGCAGCACTGCGCGCATTCTGCCCATCGATGCGAATCTGCAACTCGCCCTGACGGTCACGGGAAATGCCCAGACTGCTTTGCCGACCATCGGCCAGCCGAACTTCGCCGAAAACCGTACAGGCCAGCTGCTCATACTGAATCATCGGCAGTAGCCGTGTGCTGCGAAAAGAGCGGGCCAAGCCGAGCAAGTGGACGGCTTCCAGCAAACTGGTTTTGCCGCTGCCATTGGCGCCGTAAAGGATATTGATACGCGGGGAGGGGGAGAGGGTCACCGGGTGCAGATTGCGCACCGCGGTGACCATGACGCGGGTGAGGGACATTTAGCGGTTACAGACGCATGGGCATAACGACATAGGCGGAATCGTCGTTATCGGCCTCCTGTACCAGAGCACTGCTATTGGAGTCGGACAGGATCAGACGCACCTGTTCAGCCGTCATCACGCCCAGGACATCGAGCAGGTAACTGACGTTGAAACCGATCTCCAACTGGCTGCCGTTGTAGTCCACGGCGATCTCTTCTTCGGCTTCTTCCTGCTCCGGGTTGTTGGCCTGAATTTTCAGCAGGCCGCTAGCCAGCTGCAAACGGATACCACGGTACTTTTCGTTGGAGAGAATGGCCGTGCGGCTGAACGCCTCGCGCAGCCCCTGACGATCGGCCACCACCAGCTTGTCGCCACCGCGCGGCAGCACGCGCTCGTAATCCGGGAACTTGCCGTCGACCAGTTTGGAGGTGAAGGTGAATTCACCGGTGGTCGCACGAATATGATGCTGACCCAGGACTATGCTGACGTCGGCATCCTGCTCGGTCAGCAGACGCGCCAACTCGAGAATGCCCTTACGCGGCACTATCACCTGGTGTCGTTCGGTTTGTTCGATCTCGGCCGCCATCGAACACATGGCCAGACGGTGGCCGTCGGTAGCGACTGCCCGCAGCACGCCGGTCTGTACTTCCAGCAGCATGCCATTGAGGTAGTAGCGCACGTCTTGTTGCGCCATGGCGAAACTGGTGCGCTCGATCAGGCGACGCAGCCTGCTTTGGCTCAGGCTCAGGATCAACGAGCCCGGGCCTTCTTCGACGGTGGGGAAGTCGTTGGCCGGCAGGGTCGACAGGGAGAAGCGACTGCGTCCGGCCTTGACCAGCAACTTCTGATCGTCGATGCGGATGTCGATCAACGCATCATTGGGCAAGCTTTTGCAGATATCCATCAGCTTGCGCGCCGGCACAGTGATCTCACCCGGTTCTGCCGGTTCGTCCAGGCTTACCCGCCCCACCAGCTCGACTTCGAGATCGGTACCGGTCAGCGACAGCTGCTGGCCTTCGACCACCAGCAGCACATTGGACAGCACCGGCAAGGTCTGGCGGCGTTCCACGACGCCGGCGACCAGTTGCAGCGGTTTCAACAAGGCTTCGCGTTGAATAGTGAAATGCATGGTCTAGTCCCTTGCCTAGTGGAGTGGCGTATTCAAGTGGTCAACGTACGCAGCAGATTCTTGTAATCCTCGCGGATGTCCGCGTCGGATTCCTTAAGTTCAGCAATCTTACGGCAAGCATGCAATACCGTGGTGTGATCGCGGCCGCCGAAGGCATCGCCAATTTCCGGCAGGCTGTGATTGGTCAGTTCCTTCGACAACGCCATCGCCACTTGCCGCGGTCGTGCCACCGAACGTGAGCGGCGCTTGGAGAGCAGGTCGGATATCTTGATCTTGTAGTACTCGGCGACCGTGCGCTGGATATTGTCGATGCTGACCAGCTTGTCCTGCAGCGCCAACAGATCCTTCAGCGATTCACGGATCAACTCGATGGTGATGTCGCGGCCCATGAAGTGCGAATGGGCAATCACCCGCTTGAGCGCACCTTCCAGCTCGCGCACGTTGGAACGGATGCGCTGGGCGATGAAGAATGCCGCGTCGTGGGGCAGATCGACTTTGGCCTGATCGGCCTTCTTCATCAGGATCGCCACCCGGGTTTCCAGCTCGGGCGGTTCGACCGCCACCGTCAGACCCCAACCGAAGCGCGACTTCAGGCGCTCTTCCAGGCCTTCGATTTCCTTGGGGTAACGGTCGCTGGTCAGAATCACCTGCTGGCCGCCCTCGAGCAGGGCGTTGAAGGTGTGAAAGAACTCCTCCTGGGAGCGTTCTTTCTTGGCGAAAAACTGGATGTCGTCGATCAGCAAGGCATCCACCGAACGGTAGAAGCGCTTGAACTCGTTGATCGCATTCAACTGCAACGCCTTGACCATGTCGGCAACGAAGCGTTCCGAATGCAGATAGACGACCTTGGCATTGGGATTCTTCTGCAGCAGGTGATTGCCCACCGCATGCATCAGGTGAGTCTTGCCCAGGCCCACGCCGCCATAGAGGAACAGCGGGTTGTAACCATGCTTGGGATTGTCCGCCACCTGCCAGGCCGCAGCACGGGCCAATTGGTTGGACTTGCCCTCGACGAAATTGTCGAAGGTGAAGGTACGGTTCAGGTAGCTGGTGTGCTTGAGCCCACCTTCCACCTGAACCGTGCGCTCAGTGCGCGCAGGAGCGGCCTGACTGGCAGCCCCTGCCATGGGATCAAAACTCGAACGCGACGGCTCTGGCTGGGCCGGTGCGGCATTTGGCGCTGGCGCAGGCGTGCTGGTCACGGCTGGCGCTGGTGCGGCAGCCACTCGAGGCGCGCCGCTGCGTTTGCTGCCTATTAATAAGGACAATGCCGGCACCATGCCGTTGGTGCGTTCGGCGAGCAATTCCAGCAGACGCGTCAGGTACTTTTCATTGACCCAGTCGAGCACGAAACGATTCGGCGCATAGACGCGAAGCTCATCGCCTGCGGCTTCGACCTGCAGCGGGCGGATCCAAGTATTGAATTGCTGGGCAGGCAGTTCATCGCGCAGAAGTTCTACGCACTGCTGCCAAAGTTCAACGGACACGGATAACCCCTAAATAGGAAAGCAGCGAGGCAAAAAACAGCCGCCATTGTAGCTGTCAAAGACCGAGTTATCCACACGTAAAGGCCTCCATGGCAACATTCCGGCTACTCTCGATGAGTCCTGGCCACCAGCCGCACCGAAGCACTCAACCCTGTGGATAACGACACCTGAGCCCAGCGGATAAGCCTGGGTACAAGTGGTGCACGAACCCTGCTGTGGATAACATCGCATTCCATCCCCAGCTTATCCGCGCTGTTCACACAGTCGCAGCACCGCTTCCTGACAGACTTACCCTGCCGTGAAAGCCTCAGGAATACTGGGCTGGAAGCACTTATACACAGAAAAGACCTGTGCTAAGAGTTACTAACATTACAGAAAAGCTTTAAATATTTTCTTCTCTATATTCTTTATTAACGAATAATGCTGGTTGGAAATTGACCTGACCCTCGTGATTCTCTAGAATCGCCGGTCTCTTAAAACGGGGGCCATTCCGGCCCGTAGTCGACCATCCAGGTAACACGCCATGAAACGCACTTTCCAACCCAGCACTATCAAACGCGCTCGCACCCACGGTTTCCGTGCTCGTATGGCCACCAAGAACGGCCGTGCTGTCCTGTCGCGTCGCCGCGCCAAGGGCCGTAAGCGTCTCGCCGTCTAAATTTCGGTATTGTGGTGAGTCGAGACTTCAGTCGGGAAAAGCGTCTGCTAACCCCCCGGCAATTCAAGGCAGTCTTCGACTCCCCTAGCGGCAAAGTTCCGGGCAAAAATGTCCTGCTGCTGGCGCGCAACAACGAGCTCGATCACCCCCGTCTGGGTTTGGTGATCGGCAAGAAGAGCGTCAAGCTCTCGGTTGAGCGCAATCGCCTGAAACGCCAGATCCGCGAATCGTTCCGCCTCAACCAGGACAACCTGGTCGGTTGGGACATCGTAGTGGTGGCGCGTAAAGGCCTGGGCGACCTGCAGAATGCCGAACTGGCTCACCAGTTCGGCAAGCTCTGGAAACGCCTGGCACGCAACAAGCCAAGCCCGGAAACTTCTACCCCTATCGGGATAAACGACAGTCCCCATGCGTAAACTGGCCTTGGTTCCAATCCAGTTCTACCGCTATGCCATCAGTCCTCTGATGGCCAGCCACTGTCGTTTTTATCCAAGCTGCTCCTGCTACGCCCATGAAGCCGTCGAACAACATGGCCTCATGCGTGGTGGCTGGCTGGCCTTGCGCCGGCTCGGCCGCTGTCACCCGTGGAATCCCGGTGGCTACGACCCGGTTCCCCCCGCGAAACCCTCTCGTTCCTCTTCGATGGCCGAATAATCATGGATATTCAACGCTCGATCCTGATCGTCGCCCTGGCAATCGTGTCCTATATGATGGTTCTCCAGTGGAACCAGGACTACGGTCAAGCTGCCCTGCCGACTCAGACTGCAGCAGTCAGCAGTACAGTTCCAGGCTTGCCGGACACCTCGGCCAACGCCGTTAACAGCGACGATATCCCGACCGCAGCTCCTGCCGCCGATTCAGGCTCTATCAGCGTTGCCCCAGTGGCCGTCAGTGACCAGCTTATTCGAGTGAAAACCGACGTCCTGGATCTGGCCATCGATCCCCGTGGCGGTGATGTGGTGGAACTGCGCTTGCCGCAGTACCCGCGTCGGCAAGACCGTCCGGATGTGCCCTTCCAGCTGTTCGATAACGGCAGCGAGCGCACCTATCTGGCGCAAAGCGGTCTGATCGGCAGCAATGCACCGGACAAATCCAGTGGCCGTGCGCTGTGGAGCAGCGACAAGCAGAGTTATGAGTTGGCTGAAGGCCAGGACCAATTGCAGGTCGACCTCAAGCTCAGCGAAGACGGCATCAATTACATCAAGCGCTTCACCTTCAAGCGCGGCCTGAATCCCGAGTGTTCGGCCAAGCAACAGCAGCTGAAAAAGCCCGGTTGCGTGGACCCGGCGTCTTACCAGATGACCGTCAGCTACCTGATCGACAACCAGAGTGGCAAGGCGTGGAGCGGCAACATGTTCGCTCAGCTCAAACGCGATGGCAGTGATGATCCTTCCTCGACCACTGCCACTGGCACCGCGACCTACCTGGGCGGCGCGCTCTGGACCGCCGAAGAGCCGTACAAAAAGGTGTCGATGAAAGATATCGACAAGCAAGCGTTCAAAGAAACCGTTGAAGGAGGCTGGGTTGCCTGGCTGCAGCACTATTTCGTCACTGCCTGGATTCCTGAAAAAGACAGCACCAACCAGGTCCAGACCCGCAAAGATAGCCAAGGCAATTACATTGTCGGCTTTACCGGCCAGGCCGTTCAGGTTGCTCCCGGCGGTCAAGGCGAAATCAGTGCCATTCTGTATGCCGGCCCGAAACTTCAGGGTCACCTGAAGACCCTGTCTCCCGGCCTGGAGTTGACCGTCGACTATGGCATTCTGTGGTTCCTCGCCCAGCCGATCTTCTGGTTGCTGGAACATATCCACAGCATCCTGGGTAACTGGGGTTGGTCGATCATCGTCCTGACCGTCATCATCAAACTGATCTTCTTCCCGCTCTCCGCCGCCAGCTACAAGTCGATGGCGCGCATGCGTGCCGTAGCGCCGAAACTGGCTGCGCTGAAAGAGCAGTTCGGTGACGATCGGCAGAAGATGTCCCAGGGCATGATGGAGCTGTACAAGAAAGAGAAGATCAACCCCCTGGGTGGCTGCCTGCCGATCCTGGTCCAGATGCCGGTGTTCCTCGCGCTCTACTGGACCCTGCTGGAAAGCGTGGAGATGCGCCAGGCTCCCTGGATGTTCTGGATTACCGACCTGGCGATCAAGGATCCGTTCTTCATCCTGCCGATCATCATGGGCGCCACCATGTTCATCCAGCAGCAGCTCAACCCGACGCCGCCGGATCCGATGCAGGCCAAGGTGCTGAAGCTGATGCCGATCATCTTCACCTTCTTTTTCCTCTGGTTCCCGGCCGGCCTGGTGCTGTACTGGGTAGTCAACAACGTCTTGTCGATCGCCCAGCAGTGGTACATTACCCGCAAGATCGAAGCGGCGACCAAGGCGGCTGCGGCCTGATCAGCCGGAGCATCTAAGCTCTAGCAAGCCGTTACCCAAGACGCCCCCATCGTGGGGCGTCTTGCTATCCAGCGTTTGGAGTCAGCATGTCAGCAGTCCGTGAAACCATTGCCGCCGTCGCTACCGCCCAGGGTCGTGGTGGTGTCGGCATCGTACGGGTTTCCGGCCCCCTGGCCGGGCAACTGGCTCTGGCAATTTGCCAGCGCCAACTGCAACCCCGTTACGCCCATTACGGCCCCTTCTTCGCCGATGCCGACCAGGTACTGGATGAGGGCTTGGCCCTGTACTTCCCCGGCCCCAACTCCTTTACCGGTGAAGACGTGCTGGAACTGCAAGGCCACGGCGGTCCGGTGGTGCTCGATTTGCTCCTGCGCCGCTGCCTGCAACTCGGCGCACGCCAGGCCCGCCCCGGCGAGTTCAGCGAACGCGCGTTTCTCAACGACAAACTCGACCTGGCCCAGGCCGAAGCCATTGCCGACCTGATCGAGGCCAGCTCGGCCCAGGCGGCGCGCAATGCCCTGCGCTCGCTGCAAGGCGAATTCTCGCGGCGCGTACACGGCCTGACCGAACGTTTGATCAGCCTGCGCATCTACGTCGAGGCGGCCATCGACTTCCCCGAAGAAGAAATCGACTTCCTCGCCGATGGCCACGTGCTCGGCCTGCTCGAGGGCGTGCGCAGCGACCTGACCGGCGTGTTGCGCGAAGCCGGACAAGGCGCACTGCTGCGCGATGGCATGACGGTGGTGATCGCCGGTCGGCCGAATGCCGGCAAATCCAGTTTGCTCAATGCCCTGGCCGGTCGCGAAGCCGCTATCGTCACCGAAATCGCCGGGACCACCCGCGACGTGCTGCGTGAACATATCCACATCGACGGCATGCCGCTGCATGTGGTGGATACCGCCGGCTTGCGCGCGACCGAGGATCAGGTGGAAAAAATCGGCGTCGAACGCGCGTTGCAAGCCATTGGCGAAGCCGATCGCATACTGCTGGTGGTCGACGCCACCGCGCCCGAAGCCGACGACCCCTTCTCGCTCTGGCCGGAGTTTCTCGATCAACGGCCAGCTCCGGCCAAGGTCACCCTGATCCGCAACAAGGCGGACCTGTCGGGCGAAGCCATTGCCCTGGAGGTCGGCAGCGACGGTCATGTGACCATCAGCCTTTCGGCCAGATCCAGCGAGGGACTGGATCTGCTGCGCGAACACCTGAAAGCCTGCATGGGCTACGAACAGACTGCCGAGAGCAGCTTCAGCGCCCGCAGGCGGCATCTGGAGGCATTGCGCCTGGCCGCCAGCCATCTCGACCACGGCCACGCCCAACTGACCCTGGCCGGGGCCGGTGAGCTGCTCGCCGAAGACCTGCGCCTGGCGCAACAGTCTCTGGGTGAAATCACCGGGGCGTTCAGCTCCGATGACCTGCTCGGACGGATCTTTTCCAGCTTCTGTATCGGCAAGTAGGTCGCCGCGAGACTGTCTCGAGTGGCACGGTCCCCCTTCGTAGCCCGGATGCAATCCGGGAGCAGCAAGTAGATGGGTCGGGCCGCGTAGGTTGAGCGCAGCGATACCCATCGCTGCCAAGCCGTGTTTCGACAAGCCGTCCCTGGAGCAGGCCGTAATCCTTCATATCCCTGATGGGTTACGGCGCATCCGCCCTCCTGCCTAATCCAGTATTTCCTTCCTGCGCCTAACCCATCCTACGCAGCGTTTTTTCCTGAAATCCCTGTTTATGCCATTCGGGCATGCATCCGTCTGGGCGAAATGTGCACGACAGCCCACTTATTTGCGCGTCTAAGCCCTGTGGAAAACCGCCCCTGAGCCCGGTCCATAACCCGGTGACAAAACTGAAGATAAACACCACTGTGGATAACCATCACTTTCGTCCACAGGCTGTCTACGGCTAGCGAACAGGCTGACGGCAGGATCAACACAGCCTTTTGAATCGCTGCAAGCTGCGTGAGCTTTGGGCTGTAGCCATCTATCCACAGAAATGCGCTGCATACTTAATAAACATAAAAACAAAGATCTATATAAATTCATTCTTTTATTCTTTATTAACCGCCAGCTCCGAGAAGGCCGAGGCGGGCTGGCTATTTTTTGTGCAAAAGGCTTCTTTCACCGGGGCTAAATCCCTATACTTGCCGGCTTTCCAGCTTTTCAAAGCCAAAAGCCCCTTATTTCTCAACAGGCACGAGGTGCGTGGTGGATTTCCCTTCCCGTTTTCAGGTGATCGTGATCGGCGGTGGTCATGCCGGCACCGAAGCTGCTTTGGCAGCGGCACGCATGGGGGTAAAAACCCTGCTGCTGACCCACAACGTGGAAACCCTTGGCCAGATGAGCTGCAATCCGGCCATCGGCGGGATCGGCAAAAGCCACCTGGTCAAGGAAATCGATGCCCTGGGTGGCGCCATGGCCACCGCCACCGACAAGGGCGGTATCCAGTTCCGCGTGCTCAACAGCCGCAAGGGCCCAGCCGTACGCGCCACCCGTGCCCAGGCTGATCGGGTGCTGTACAAGGCAGCCATTCGCGAAACCCTGGAAAACCAGGCCAACCTGTGGATATTTCAGCAGGCCGCCGATGACCTGATCGTCGAGCACGATGAAGTCAAAGGCGTGGTCACCCAGATGGGCCTGCGCCTGTTCGCCGATGCCGTGGTATTGACCACCGGCACCTTCCTCGGCGGACTTATCCACATCGGCATGCAGAACTATTCCGGTGGCCGTGCCGGCGATCCGCCGTCGATCGCCCTGGCCCAGCGCCTTCGCGAACTGCCGCTGCGGGTTGGCCGCCTGAAGACCGGCACCCCGCCGCGGATCGATGGCCGTTCGGTGGATTTCTCGGTGATGACCGAGCAACCGGGCGATACGCCGACTCCGCTGATGTCCTTTCTCGGGCGCGCCGAGCAGCAGCCGCGGCAGATCAGTTGCTGGATCACCCACACCAATGCCCGTACCCACGAGATCATCGCCGCCAACCTCGACCGTTCGCCGATGTACTCCGGGGTGATCGAAGGCGTCGGACCGCGTTACTGCCCGTCGATCGAAGACAAGATCCACCGTTTTGCCGACAAGGACAGCCATCAGGTGTTTATCGAGCCGGAAGGCCTGACCACCCATGAGCTCTATCCCAACGGTATTTCCACCTCGCTGCCGTTCGACGTGCAGTTGCAGGTTGTGCGCTCCATTCGCGGCATGGAAAACGCCCACATCGTGCGGCCGGGCTACGCCATCGAGTACGACTACTTCGATCCGCGCGATTTGAAATACAGCCTGGAAACCAAGGTCATCGGCGGACTGTTCTTCGCCGGCCAGATCAACGGCACCACCGGCTATGAAGAAGCCGGCGCCCAGGGTCTGCTCGCCGGCGCCAATGCGGCGTTGCGCGCACAGGGCAAGGACAGTTGGTGCCCGCGCCGCGACGAGGCCTATATCGGCGTGCTGGTCGACGACCTGATCACCCTGGGCACCCAGGAGCCTTACCGCATGTTCACCTCGCGGGCCGAATACCGGTTGATCCTGCGCGAAGACAACGCCGACCTGCGCCTGACCGAAAAAGGCCGCGAGCTGGGCCTGGTCGATGACCTGCGCTGGGCCGCCTTCGCGACCAAGCGTGAGGCCATCGCCCTGGAAGAACAGCGCCTGAAAAGCACCTGGGTGCGGCCCGGCACGCCCCAGGGCGAGGCGATTGCCGCGCGCTTCGGCACGCCGCTGACCCACGAGTACAACCTGCTCAACCTGTTGTCGCGCCCGGAGATCGATTACCTCGGCCTGGTCGAACTGACCGGCGCGGGTGCCGAAGATCCGCAAGTCGCCGAGCAGGTCGAGATCAAGACCAAGTACGCCGGCTACATCGATCGCCAGCAGGATGAAATCGCCCGCCTGCGCGCCAGCGAAGACACCCAATTGCCCGCAGACATCGACTACAGCGGGATTTCCGGCCTGTCCAAGGAGATCCAGCACAAGCTCGGCAATGCCCGTCCGCAGACCCTTGGCCAGGCTTCGCGGATTCCGGGGGTCACCCCGGCGGCGATTTCCCTGCTGCTGATCCACCTGAAAAAACGCGGCGCCGGTCGCCAGCTGGAGCAAAGCGCCTGATGTCTGTGGTAACCAGCAAGCACGCCGAAGAACTGGCGCAAGGCGCCCTCGAGCTGGGCGTCGAGGTATCACCCAAGCAACAAGAGCAGCTACTGGCCTACCTGGCGCTGCTGATCAAGTGGAACAAGGCCTACAACCTCACCGCGGTGCGTGATCCCGACGAAATGGTCTCGCGCCACCTGCTCGACAGCCTGAGTGTGCAGCCCTTCGTCCTCGATGCTGGGGATAACTGGCTGGACGTCGGCAGTGGCGGCGGCATGCCGGGCATTCCCCTGGCCATCCTGTTCCCCGAGCGGCGCTTCACCCTGCTCGACTCCAACGGCAAGAAGACTCGCTTCCTGACTCAGGTGAAGCTGGAACTGAAACTGGCCAATCTGGAAGTTATCCACAGCCGGGTCGAAGCCTTCACGCCGCCGCAGCCATTCAGCGGCATCGTCTCCCGTGCGTTCAGCAGCCTGGAAGATTTTGCCAACTGGACCCGCCATCTCGGCGATGGCCAGAGCCAATGGCTGGCCATGAAAGGCGTGCATCCGGACGACGAACTGCAAGCCCTGCCGGCCGACTTCCGCCTGGCAGCCACCCATGTGCTCAAGGTTCCCGGTTGCCAAGGTCAGCGCCATCTGCTGATACTGCGTCGCTCGGTCTAGGGGGAAGGCAACATGGCTAAAGTATTCGCAATCGCCAACCAGAAAGGCGGCGTGGGCAAGACCACCACCTGCATCAATCTGGCCGCCTCACTGGTTGCGACCAAGCGCCGGGTACTGCTGATCGACCTCGATCCACAGGGCAACGCGACCATGGGCAGCGGTGTGGATAAGCATGCCCTGGAGCATTCGATCTACGACGTGCTGATCGGCGAATGCAATCTGGTCGAGGCCATGCAGTATGCCGAGCACGGCGGTTACCAGCTGCTGCCGGCCAACCGCGACCTGACGGCCGCGGAAGTCAGTTTGCTGGAAATGAAAATGAAGGAAAGTCGCCTGCGTAACGCCCTGGCGCCGATCCGCGAGAATTACGACTACATCCTCATCGACTGCCCGCCGGCGCTGTCGATGCTCACGGTCAATGCCCTGGTGGCCGCCGATGGGGTGATCATCCCCATGCAGTGCGAGTATTTCGCCCTGGAAGGCTTGAGCGACCTGATCAACAGCATCCAGCGCATCGCCCAGATGCTCAATCCTGCGCTGAAGATCGAAGGCCTGCTGCGGACCATGTACGACCCGCGCATCAGCCTGACCAACGATGTTTCGGCGCAGCTCAAGGAACATTTCCCCGATACGCTGTACCAAACCGTGATCCCGCGCAACGTGCGCCTGGCCGAGGCCCCCAGCTACGGCATGCCGGCGCTGGTCTACGACAAGCAATCGCGTGGCGCGATCGCCTACCTGGCCTTGGCTGGCGAACTGGTTCGCCGCCAGCGCGCCAGTGCCCACACCGCAACCGCATAAGGAATTCCGCATGGCCGCCAAGAAACGAGGGCTGGGACGAGGCTTGGACGCCCTGCTGGGTGGCACCACCGTCACTGCTCTGCAGGAAGAAGCCGCCCAGGCCGATAGCCGCGAGCTGCACTACGTGCCACTGGATCTGATCCAGCGCGGCAAGTACCAACCGCGGCGCGACATGGACGCCACTGCACTGGACGAACTGGCTCAGTCGATCAAGGCCCAGGGGGTGTTGCAGCCGATCGTGCTGCGGCCGATTGGCCAGGGTCGTTACGAGATCGTGGCCGGCGAGCGGCGCTGGCGTGCCTGTCAGCAGGCGGGCCTGGAGAAGATCCCGGCGATGGTGCGCGAACTGCCCGACGAGGCGGCGATCGCCATGGCGCTGATCGAGAACATCCAGCGCGAAGACCTCAACCCGATCGACGAAGCCGTGGCCCTGCAGCGGCTGCAGCAGGAATTCCAGCTGACCCAGCAACAGGTGGCCGAGGCCGTGGGCAAATCCCGCGTGACCATCAGCAACCTGCTGCGCCTGATCGGCCTGCCGGACGAGATCAAGACCCTGCTGTCCCATGGCGATCTCGAGATGGGCCATGCCCGTGCCCTGCTCGGTCTGCCGGCGGAACAACAGGTCGAAGGGGCGCGACACGTTGTCGCATGTGGGCTGACCGTGCGCCAGACCGAAGCCCTGGTACGCCAGTGGCTGAACGGCAAACCCAAGGTCGCAGCAGCGGTCAAAAGCGACCCGGACATCAGTCGCCTGGAACAGCGCCTGGCCGAGCGCCTGGGCTCTCCGGTGCAGATCAAGCACGGGCAAAAGGGCAAAGGCCAACTGGTGATTCGCTACAGTTCGCTGGATGAATTGCAGGGCGTACTGGCCCACATCCGCTGAAACAATTGGCCATGTAGCGGGGGCAGGTAAATCACTACCTGACAGTTGAACCGGGGGGCTTACCCCCCTATACTCTGCGCGCTTTTGTCGGCACGAAATATGCCAAGTCGTTGATTTTGAGGCGGCCGACGCCGTAAGGACTGTGACGATGGATGTTCGCACGCCAAACCGCCTGCCCTTTCATCGTTTAGCGGTGTTTCCGGTCTTGCTGACCCAGCTGGCTGTACTACTGTTAGCGGCTGCGGTGCTGTACGCCACACGGGGAGCAGTAAGTGGTTATTCGGGGTTGTGTGGCGGGCTGATTGCCTGGTTGCCGAACCTGTACTTTGCCCACAAGGCGTTCCGATTCAGTGGAGCGCGGGCCGCCCAAGCGATAGTCCGGTCTTTTTATGCCGGTGAAGCGGGCAAACTGATTTTCACGGCAGTGCTGTTTGCACTGACGTTTACAGGCGTGAAGCCATTGGATGCGCTGGCGGTATTCGGTGTATTCCTGCTGACCCAACTGGTCAACTGGTTCGCCCCCCTGTTGATAAGTAAAAGACTTTCGAGACCTTAAGGCGTTTGAGGCAACCATGGCAGAACAAACCGCTTCGGGCTATATCCAGCACCACCTGCAGAATCTGACTTACGGGCAGCTGCCTAACGGTGACTGGGGCTTCGCCCACACTGCACAAGAAGCAAAGGAAATGGGCTTTTGGGCCTTCCACGTCGATACCCTCGGCTGGTCGGTTGCGCTAGGTCTGATCTTCGTATTGCTTTTCCGCATGGCTGCAAAGAAGGCAACTTCCGGGCAGCCGGGTGCTTTGCAGAACTTTGTTGAAGTGCTGATCGGCTTCGTCGATGGCAGCGTGAAAGACAGCTTCCATGGCCGTAGCCCGGTGATTGCACCACTGGCGCTGACTATTTTCGTCTGGGTGTTTCTGATGAACGCCATCGACTTGATTCCGGTCGATTGGATTCCCCAGCTGGCCATGGTGGCTTCGGGTAACGAGCACGTGTTCTTCCGTGCCGTATCCACCACTGATCCAAATGCTACCTTGGGCATGGCGCTGTCGGTGTTCGCGCTGATCATTTTCTACAGCATCAAGGTCAAAGGTATCGGCGGTTTCATTGGCGAGCTGACTCTCCACCCGTTTGGTAGCAAGAACCTATTCGTGCAGGCGCTGCTGATCCCGGTCAACTTCCTGCTTGAATTCGTCACTCTGATCGCCAAACCGATTTCCCTGGCGCTGCGTCTGTTCGGCAACATGTACGCTGGCGAGCTGGTGTTCATTCTGATTGCAGTGATGTTCGGCAGTGGCTTGCTCTGGCTGAGTGCCTTGGGTGTGGTGCTGCAGTGGGCGTGGGCGGTGTTCCACATCCTGATCATCACCTTGCAAGCGTTCATCTTCATGATGCTGACCATCGTCTACCTGTCGATGGCGCACGAAGACAACCACTAAGCGCGCTGCGCGCAGC
Organism: Pseudomonas borbori; assembly: GCF_900115555.1. Taxonomy (GTDB): domain Bacteria; phylum Pseudomonadota; class Gammaproteobacteria; order Pseudomonadales; family Pseudomonadaceae; genus Aquipseudomonas; species Aquipseudomonas borbori. The sequence continues at coordinate 22,186 of NZ_FOWX01000035.1, read as the reverse complement.
CTGATGCCCTTTCCCGGCGGGGAAAAGGCAGTCAAGGGTGCGCTCTGCTCGAGGTGGACGCCCGCAAGGGCAACACAGGCAATGATTTAGCTTTACCGCTTTACCTTAGAAAACCTTAAACCAATACGACATAAAAGTCGGGAGGAAAGATGGAAACTGTAGTTGGTCTGACCGCGATCGCTGTAGCACTGCTGATTGGCCTGGGTGCCCTGGGTACCGCCATTGGTTTCGGCCTGCTGGGCGGCAAGTTCCTGGAAGGCGCTGCGCGTCAACCGGAAATGGTTCCGATGCTGCAAGTTAAAATGTTCATCGTCGCCGGTCTGCTCGACGCCGTGACCATGATCGGCGTTGGTATCGCACTGTTCTTCACCTTCGCGAACCCCTTCGTTGGTCAAATTGCAGGCTAATCACTCGAGTATTCGAGTGGATTGGTTTGACGGACAACGAACGAGCGAGGTGTTGGCGTGAACATTAATGCAACCCTGATTGGCCAGTCCGTTGCCTTCTTCATCTTCGTGCTGTTCTGCATGAAGTTCGTATGGCCTCCGGTCATTACGGCTTTGCAGGATCGTCAAAAGAAGATTGCAGATGGACTGGACGCTGCCAGCCGTGCGGCTCGTGACCTGGAGTTGGCCCATGAAAAAGTGGCTCAACAACTGCGCGACGCCAAAGGCCAAGCAGCCGAAATCATTGAGCAAGCCAAGAAACGTGGAACCCAGATCGTCGACGAAGCCCGTGAACAGGCCCGTGTCGAAGCTGACCGCGTGAAGGCTCAGGCTCAGGCCGAGATCGAACAGGAACTGAACAGCGTCAAAGACGCCTTGCGTGCCCAAGTGGGTAGCCTGGCCGTTAGCGGTGCCGCGAAGATCCTGGGCGCATCCATCGACCAAAACGCGCATGCGGAGCTGGTTTCCAAACTGGCAGCCGAAATTTAAGCGAGGGCGCGATCATGGCAGAACTGACCACGCTGGCCCGACCTTACGCCAAGGCTGCTTTCGAGTATGCCCAGGCCCACCAGCAACTGGCCTCCTGGTCAGCCATGCTTGGCCTGGCCGCTGAGGTGTCGCAAGACGACACCATCCAGCGCATGCTCACGGCTCCGCGTCTGACGAGTACAGATAAGTCCACCACCTTCAACGAGGTGTGTGGTGACAAGTTCGACGCCCAGGTACGCAATTTCATCCATATCGTCGCCGAAAACGATCGTCTGGCCCTGTTGCCGGAGATCGCCGACCTGTTCGAGTTGTATAAAGCCGAACAGGAAAAATCGGTGGATGTGGATGTCACCAGTGCCTTCGCATTGAGCGATGAACAGCAAGACAAACTCGCCAAGGTTCTCAGTGCACGGCTCGGCCGGGAAGTGCGCCTGCACGCTACGGAGGATGCCAGCCTGATAGGTGGTGTCGTAATCCGCGCCGGCGACCTGGTTATCGATGGCTCAGTTCGCGGCAAGATCGCGAAGCTGGCCGAAGCATTGAATTCTTGAGTTTGAAGGGGCAGCAGAGCTATGCAGCAACTCAATCCTTCCGAAATAAGTGAAATCATCAAGGGGCGTATCGAGAAACTCGATGTCGCCTCTCAAGCCCGTAACGAAGGCACGGTCGTCAGCGTATCCGACGGTATCGTGCGCATTCACGGTCTCGCCGACGTCATGTACGGCGAAATGATCGAGTTCCCGGGCAGCGTTTACGGTATGGCGATGAACCTCGAGCGCGACTCTGTCGGCGCCGTGGTTCTCGGTGCCTATCAGTCCCTGGCTGAAGGCATGAGCGCCAAGTGCACCGGTCGCATCCTCGAAGTGCCGGTAGGTCCGGAACTGCTGGGTCGCGTGGTCGATGCCCTGGGTAACCCGGTCGACGGTAAAGGCCCACTGAACAACGTCGCCAGCGACGCGGTTGAGAAGGTTGCACCGGGCGTGATCTGGCGTAAGTCGGTCGACCAACCGGTGCAAACCGGTTACAAGGCCGTCGATGCCATGATCCCGGTTGGCCGTGGCCAGCGCGAGCTGATCATCGGTGACCGTCAGATCGGTAAAACCGCTCTGGCCATCGACGCCATCATCAACCAGAAGAACAGCGGCATTAAGTGCGTCTACGTGGCAATCGGTCAGAAGCAATCGACCATCGCCAACGTGGTGCGCAAGCTGGAAGAAAACGGCGCCCTGGCTAACACCATCATCGTTGCCGCTTCCGCTTCCGAATCCGCTGCGCTGCAGTTCATCGCACCCTACTCCGGTTGCACCATGGGCGAGTACTTCCGCGACCGCGGCGAAGACGCGCTGATCGTGTATGACGATCTGTCCAAGCAAGCAGTGGCTTACCGCCAGATTTCCCTGCTGCTGCGTCGTCCGCCAGGCCGTGAAGCCTACCCGGGCGACGTGTTCTATCTCCACAGCCGTCTGCTGGAACGCGCCTCGCGCGTGTCCGAAGAGTACGTGGAGAAGTTCACCAATGGCGCAGTCACCGGTAAAACCGGTTCCCTGACCGCCCTGCCGATCATCGAAACCCAGGCTGGCGACGTTTCCGCGTTCGTTCCGACCAACGTGATCTCGATCACCGACGGTCAGATCTTCCTGGAATCGGCCATGTTCAACTCCGGCATCCGTCCGGCAGTGAACGCCGGTGTCTCGGTGTCCCGCGTAGGTGGTGCCGCTCAGACCAAGATCATCAAGAAGCTTTCCGGTGGTATCCGTACCGCTCTGGCTCAGTACCGTGAACTGGCGGCTTTCGCCCAGTTCGCCTCTGATCTGGACGAAGCCACCCGCAAGCAGCTTGAGCATGGTCAGCGCGTTACCGAGCTGATGAAGCAGAAGCAATACGCGCCGATGTCCATCGCCGATATGTCGCTGTCCCTGTACTCGGCCGAGCGCGGCTACCTGCAGGACATCGAAATCGTCAAAATCGGCAGCTTCGAACAAGCTCTGATTGCTTACTTCAACCGCGATCACGCCGACTTGATGGCGAAGATCAACGTGAAGGGTGACTTCAATGACGAAATCGACGCGGCCCTGAAAGCCGGTATCGAGAAGTTCAAGGCCACCCAAACCTGGTAAGCCGCAGCGGAGGTCTTATGACCTCCGCCTGCTAACCCGATAGGTGTCAAATGGCAGGCGCAAAAGAGATTCGCAGCAAGATTGCGAGCATCAAAAGCACGCAAAAGATCACCAGCGCCATGGAAAAGGTGGCTGTCAGCAAGATGCGCAAGGCTCAAATGCGCATGTCTGCCAGCCGTCCTTACGCGGAGCGCATCCGCCAGGTGATTGGTCATCTGGCCAACGCCAACCCGGAATACCGTCACCCGTTCATGATCGAGCGTGAAGTCAAGCGCGTCGGTTATGTGGTGGTGAGTTCGGATCGTGGTCTGTGTGGTGGTCTCAATACCAACCTGTTCAAGGCTCTGGTCAAGGACATGGCGAGCAATCGCGAGCAAGGCGTAGAGATCGACCTCTGCGTGATTGGTGGCAAGGGTGCGGCATTCTTCCGCAGCTTTGGCGGCAATGTCGTTGCTGCGATCAGCCACCTGGGCGAGGAACCGTCGATCAACGATCTGATCGGTAGCGTCAAGGTCATGCTCGATGCCTACCTCAATGGCCGCATCGACCGTTTGTCCGTGGTCTCGAACAAGTTCGTCAACACCATGACGCAACAGCCGGCAGTGGAACAGTTGATTCCCCTGGTCGCCGATTCGGATCAAAAGCTCAAGCATCACTGGGACTATCTCTATGAACCCGATGCCAAGGAGCTGCTGGACGGCTTGATGGTGCGCTACGTGGAGTCGCAGGTGTACCAGGCGGTGGTCGAGAACAACGCGGCTGAACAAGCGGCGCGGATGATCGCGATGAAGAACGCTACCGACAACGCCGGTGACCTGATCAGCGATTTGCAGCTGATCTACAACAAGGCGCGTCAGGCGGCGATCACCCAAGAGATCTCGGAAATCGTTGGCGGCGCTGCCGCGGTCTGATACCGGTTCATATATTCAGAGGATCCAGCTATGAGTAGCGGACGTATCGTACAAATCATCGGCGCCGTGATCGACGTGGAATTCCCACGCGATCAGGTTCCGAGCATCTACGACGCCTTGAAGGTTCAAGGCGCCGAAACCACCCTGGAAGTTCAGCAGCAGCTGGGCGACGGCGTGGTGCGTACCATTGCGATGGGCTCGACCGAAGGCTTGAAGCGCGGTCTGGACGTCAACAACACTGGCGCAGCCATCTCCGTCCCCGTCGGTAAAGCGACCCTGGGCCGGATCATGGACGTACTGGGCAACCCGATCGACGAAGCCGGTCCGATCGGCGAAGAAGAGCGTTGGGGCATTCACCGTCCTGCGCCGTCTTTCGCTGAACAGGCAGGCGGCAACGACCTGCTGGAAACCGGGATCAAGGTTATCGACCTGATCTGCCCGTTCGCCAAGGGCGGTAAAGTCGGTCTGTTCGGTGGTGCCGGTGTCGGCAAGACCGTAAACATGATGGAACTGATCCGTAACATCGCCATCGAGCACAGCGGTTATTCCGTGTTCGCCGGTGTGGGCGAGCGTACTCGTGAGGGTAACGACTTCTACCACGAGATGAAGGATTCCAACGTTCTCGACAAGGTAGCCCTGGTCTACGGTCAGATGAACGAGCCGCCAGGCAACCGTCTGCGCGTGGCACTGACCGGCCTGACCATGGCCGAGAAGTTCCGCGACGAAGGTAACGACGTTCTGCTGTTCGTCGACAACATCTACCGCTACACCCTGGCCGGTACCGAAGTATCCGCACTGCTGGGGCGTATGCCTTCCGCAGTGGGTTACCAGCCGACCCTGGCCGAAGAGATGGGTATCCTGCAGGAGCGTATTACCTCCACCAAGCAGGGTTCGATCACCTCGATCCAGGCGGTATACGTACCAGCGGACGACTTGACCGACCCGAGCCCGGCGACCACCTTCGCCCACTTGGACGCAACAGTCGTACTGTCCCGTGACATCGCTTCCCTGGGTATCTATCCGGCGGTCGACCCGCTCGACTCCACTTCGCGTCAGCTCGACCCGAACGTGATCGGTCAGGAGCACTACGACACCGCTCGCGGCGTTCAGTACGTACTGCAGCGTTACAAGGAACTGAAGGACATCATCGCGATCCTCGGTATGGACGAACTGTCCGAAGCGGATAAGCAGTTGGTATCCCGCGCCCGTAAGATCCAGCGCTTCCTGTCGCAGCCGTTCTTCGTGGCCGAGGTCTTCACCGGCTCGCCAGGCAAGTACGTCTCCCTGAAGGACACCATCGCTGGTTTCAGCGGTATCCTCAAAGGTGATTACGATCACCTGCCGGAGCAGGCGTTCTACATGGTCGGCGGCATCGAAGAAGCCATCGAGAAAGCGAAGAAACTGTAATCACCCGTGCGTCCGGAGACGGGCGCTTTTGTGAGGCTAGATATGGCTATGACAGTCCATTGCGACATCGTCAGCGCAGAAGGCGAGATCTTCTCCGGTCTGGTCGAGATGGTGATTGCGCACGGCAACCTGGGTGATCTTGGCATCGCTCTGGGTCACGCGCCGCTGATCACCGACCTCAAGCCGGGCCCGATTCGTCTGGTCATGCCGGGTGGCGAAGCCGAGGTGTATTACATCTCCGGTGGCTTTCTTGAAGTGCAGCCGAACATGGTCAAGGTTCTTGCCGATACCGTGCAGCGCGCTGCCGACCTCGACGAAGCCTCTGCTCAGGAAGCCGTCAAGGCTGCCGAGAAGGCCCTGCATGAAAAAGGCGCCGAGTTCGACTACGGTTCCGCCGCCGCTCGCCTGGCCGAGGCCGCAGCTCAACTGCGCACCGTCCAGCAGCTGCGCAAGAAGTTCGGCGGTAGCTGATACCAGGCTGGTCGTTGCACTTCATCGCAAGTCAGTAAAAGGGTAGCCTTGGCTACCCTTTTTCTTTGTCCGCATTTTCTGGATCAGTACCTGCCTATGTCTCTCGATATCGTCATCCTCGCCGCCGGCCAGGGCACCCGCATGCGTTCCGCCCTGCCGAAAGTCCTCCACCCGATCGCCGGTCAATCCATGCTTGGCCACGTCATCGACCGCGCCCGGCAGCTGTCGCCTGCCGGCATCCATGTGGTGATCGGGCATGGCGCGGACCTGGTGCGCGAGCGACTGGCCGCCGATGACCTGAACTTCGTCCTGCAGAGTGAGCAACTGGGCACCGGCCATGCCGTGGCTCAGGCCCTGCCGGCGCTGACGGCCGAGCGCGTGCTGATCCTCTACGGCGATGTGCCGCTGATCGAGGCCGCCACCCTCGAGCGCTTGCTGGAGCAGGTCGCTGACGAACAGCTTGGGCTCTTGACCGTCGATCTCATCGACCCGACCGGCTACGGCCGCATCGTCCGCGATGCCAACGGCGTGGTGAAGGCCATCGTCGAACACAAGGACGCCACCCCCGAGCAGCGGCAGATCTGCGAAGGCAATACCGGCATTCTCGCCGTCCCCGGCAAGCGTCTGGGCGACTGGCTGGGGCGGCTGTCCAACAGCAATGCCCAGGGCGAGTACTACCTCACCGACGTGATCGCCATGGCCGTGGCCGACGGCTTGGTGGTGGCCACCGAACAGCCGCTGGATGCCATGGAAGTGCAGGGCGCCAACGACCGCATGCAGCTGGCCGAGCTGGAGCGCCATTACCAGCAGCGCGCCGCGCGCAGCCTGATGGTCCAGGGCGTGACCCTGCGCGACCCGGCGCGTTTCGACCTGCGCGGCGAGGTGACGGTGGGCCGCGACGTGCTGATCGACATCAACGTGATCCTCGAGGGCCGGGTGGTCATCGAAGACGGTGTGCAGATCGGCCCGAACTGCGTGATCAAGGACAGCACCCTGCGCCAGGGCGCCGTGGTCAAGGCCAACAGCCATCTGGACGGCGCCGAACTGGGCGCGGGCAGCGACTGCGGCCCCTTCGCCCGCCTGCGGCCCGGCAGCGTGCTCGGTGCCAAGGCGCATGTCGGCAACTTCGTCGAACTGAAGAACGCCGTACTCGGCGAAGGCGCCAAGGCCGGGCACCTGAGCTACTTGGGCGATGCCGAGATCGGCGCTCGAACCAATATCGGCGCCGGCAGCATCACCTGCAACTACGACGGCGCCAACAAGTTCAAGACCGTGCTCGGCGAAGACGTGTTCATCGGCTCCAACAGCGCCCTGGTGGCGCCGGTGACCCTGGGCGACGGCGCCACCACCGGCGCCGGTTCGGTGGTGACCAGCGATGTGCCGGCCAACACCCTGGCGGTCGGCCGCGCCAAGCAGCGCAACGTCGACGGCTGGAAGAGGCCGACCAAGATCAAGAAATAAGGTCGTAGGATGGGTTGAGCGCAGCGATACCCATGCTGCCCAATTGATGGGTTACGCCGCTACGCGTCTAACCCATCCTACAGCCTTTGGTCGTTTTCCCGCTTGACGGAAAAGCTTCATTAGGTTTTGATTCGCGCCTGTATCTTTCGAATCGAAACTTAGCATGTCGAAACGCAACACGCCGCAGCGTCGTCACCGCATCCTCGCCTTGCTCGCCGAGCAGGGCGAGGTGAGTGTGGATGAGCTGGCCAAGCGTTTCGAAACCTCGGAAGTGACCATCCGCAAGGACCTCGCCGCCCTGGAAAAAAACGGCCTGTTGCTGCGCCGCTACGGCGGCGCGGTGCCGCTGCCGCAGGAGCTGATCGGCGATGCCGGCCAGCCGATTTCCCAGTACAAGCAGGCCATCGCCCGTGCCGGTGTGGCGCGGATCCGCGAGCATGCACGGATCATCATCGACAGCGGCACCACCACGGCGGCGATGATTCCCGAGCTGGGGCATAAGCCCGGCCTGGTGGTGATGACCAACTCGCTGAACGTGGCCCGCGCCCTCAGCGAGCTGGAACACGAGCCGGTGCTGCTGATGACCGGCGGCACCTGGGATCCGCATTCGGAATCCTTCCAGGGTCAGGTCGCCGAACAGGTGCTGCGTTCCTACGACTTCGACCAGCTGTTTATCGGCGCCGATGGCATCGACCTGGCCCGCGGCACCACCACCTTCAACGAGCTGCTCGGCCTGTCGCGGGTGATGGCCGAGGTGGCCCGCGAAGTGGTGGTGATGGTCGAGAGCGACAAGATCGGCCGCAAGATTCCCAACCTGGAACTGCCCTGGAGCAGCGTCCATACCCTGATCACCGACGAGCGCCTCGGCGCCGAGGTGCGTGAACAACTGACGGCGCGCGGAATCAACCTGATCTGCGCGTCTATTGAAGCGTAAGAGCCTGTTCAAAGTTTCGCGAGCTAGAGTCATGCAAGGCAAAAACAGGCGAGGAAGCGGACTGGGCTCGCACGCGAGTTTACTGGTGTAAATGAGCATGACTCGCTTCGCTCGCCCCTACGGGGTCGCGCTAAAGCGCGTTAGCCGCAAGCGGCTTGCCGAGCCTGTTTTTAACGCAGCAGGGCCGACGCGCAGCAGACTTTGAATAGGATCTAAGGAGAAGACTATGTGTGGCATCGTAGGCGCCGTCGCCGAACGCAACATCACCGCCGTGCTGGTGGAAGGTCTGAAACGCCTGGAATACCGCGGCTACGACAGCGCCGGTGTGGCGTTGTTGAATGGACAGGGCCAACTCGAACGCCGCCGTCGGGTGGGCAAGGTCAGCGAACTGCAAGCCGCGCTGAACGACGAGCCACTGGCCGGGCGCTTAGGCATCGCCCATACCCGCTGGGCCACCCACGGCGCGCCGAGCGAGCGCAACGCCCACCCGCATTTCTCGGGCCAGGAGCTGGCGGTGGTGCACAACGGCATCATCGAAAACCACGAGCAACTGCGCGCACAACTCAAGGATCTGGGCTATGTGTTCAGCTCGGATACCGACACCGAAGTCATTGTCCATCTGCTCGAACACACCCTGAAAACTCAGCCAGACCTGACGGCTGCCCTGAAAGAGGCGGTCAAGCAGCTGCACGGCGCCTACGGCCTGGCGGTGATCAGTGCGCAGCAGCCGGATCGCCTGCTCGCCGCCCGCAGCGGCAGCCCGCTGGTGATCGGCCTGGGTCTGGGCGAGAACTTCCTCGCCTCGGATCAGCTTGCGTTAAGGCAGGTGACAGACCGTTTCATGTACCTGGAAGAAGGCGATATCGCCGAGATCCGCCGCGACGGCGTGCAGATCTGGGATGTCGACGGCAAGCCGGTGCAGCGCGAAAGCGTGCAGTATCACGAAGGCGCCGAAGCCGCGGACAAGGGCGAGTTCCGTCACTTCATGCTCAAGGAAATATTCGAGCAGCCCAAGGTGGTCCAGCGCACCCTGGAAGGTCGCCTGGGCAGCAACCAGGTGCTGGTCCAGGCGTTCGGCCCGCAAGCCGCCGAGCTGTTCGCCAAGGTCAGGAACGTGCAGATCGTCGCTTGTGGCACCAGCTATCACGCCGGCATGGTCGCCCGTTACTGGCTGGAAGAACTGGCCGGGATTCCCTGCCAGATCGAGGTGGCCAGCGAATTCCGCTACCGCAAGGTGGTGGTGCAGCCCGATACCCTGTTCATCAGCATTTCCCAGTCCGGCGAAACCGCCGACACCCTCGCGGCGCTGCGCAACGCCAAGGCGCTGAGCCCCGAGCAGGGCGGTTACCTGGCCAGCCTGGCGATCTGCAACGTCGGCATCAGCTCGCTGGTACGCGAGTCCGACCTGTGCCTGCTGACCCAGGCTGGCCCGGAAATCGGCGTGGCTTCGACCAAGGCCTTTACCACCCAGCTGGTCGCGCTGATGCTGCTGACCCTGTCTCTCGGTCAGGTCCGCGGCGCCCTGGATAAACAGTTGGAGGCCGAACTGGTGGACGAACTGCGCCGCCTGCCGACCCGCCTCGACGAAGCCCTGGCCATGGATGCGGTGGTGGAGAAGATCTCCGAACTGTTCGCCGAGAAGCACCACGCGCTGTTCCTCGGCCGTGGCGCGCAGTACCCGGTGGCCATGGAAGGCGCGCTCAAGCTCAAGGAAATCTCCTATATCCATGCCGAAGCCTACCCGGCCGGCGAGCTCAAGCACGGCCCGCTGGCCCTGGTCGACAGCGACATGCCGGTGGTCACGGTGGCGCCGAACAACGAGCTGCTGGAAAAGCTCAAATCCAACCTGCAGGAAGTGCGCGCCCGTGGCGGCGAGCTGATCGTGTTCGCCGACCAGCAGGCCGGCATGAGCAACGGCGAGGGCACCCATGTGGTGAACATGCCGCATATCCACGACCTGCTGGCGCCGATCCTCTACACCCTCCCGCTGCAGTTGCTGTCCTACTACGTCGCCGTGCTCAAGGGCACCGACGTCGACCAGCCACGTAACCTGGCGAAGTCGGTGACGGTGGAATAGGTTATCCACAGCTGCTCGAAACAATCAAAATCGCAGCCCGGGGCTGCGATTTTTTTTATCCGAACGAAGGACATGGCCCATGGATCGATTCCAGGAAATGCAGGTCTTCGCCGCCGTCGCCCAGGAGCAGGGCTTCTCGGCGGCGGCGCGGCGTTTGGGGCTGTCGGCGGCCAGTGTCACCCGGGCCGTGGCGGCGCTGGAGCGGCGCATCGGCACCCAGCTGCTGACCCGTACCACCCGCAGCCTGCATTTGAGCGAGGCGGGCCAGCGCTATCTGGAAGACTGTCGCAGGATTCTCGCCGAGGTCCAGGAAGCCGAGGATTCGGCCGCCGGCAGCCACGCCCAGCCCCGTGGGCAACTGACGATCACCGCGCCGGTGTTGTTCGGCGATCTGTTCGTCACGCCGGTCATGGTCGCTTACCTGACGCAATTCCCCGATGTCAGCATCAACGCGCTGCTGGTCGACCGGGTGGTGAGCATGCTCGAGGAGGGCGTCGATGTGGCGGTGCGCATCGGCGAGTTACCGGACAGCAATCAGCATGCCATTCGCGTCGGCGAAGTGCGCCGGGTGATCTGCGCGTCCCCTGGATTCCTGGCCGAGTACGGTCGACCCCGCCATCCTGCGGAGTTGAGCGGAGCGCCGATCATCGCCACCTCGTCGATTGGCCAGCTCAGGAGTTGGCCGTTCCTCGCTGCGGGCGAGCCGATCAGTGTGCGGGTGGAACCGCGTCTGGTGGTCACCGCCAATCAGGCGGCTATCACCGCCGCCGCCATGGGCCTGGGGCTGACCCGGGTGCTGTCGTACCAGGTGGCGAGCAAGGTCGCCGCCGGTGAGCTGGAAATCGTTCTGGCCGACTTCGAACTGCCGCCATGGCCCATCCATGTGGTCTACCAGGGTGGGCGCAAGGCCCCGGTTCGGGTGCGCAGCTTTGTCGACTTCGCGGTGAAGGCGCTGCGCGAACACCCGGCCCTGCGCGGCTGAAGGATTATTGCTCTGGCTGAAATAATTGATTGCGTTTGCTGGTTATTCTGTTGTTTTGGTTGCGAGTGGAAGATAGCCCCCATCGGCGCCGAGCTTTCCTGGGCGGCGCCATCACCCAGCGGAGTCGACCATGCACGCCATCAAGCTCTACAACTTCCCCCGTTCCGGCCATGCTCACCGTGTGGAGCTGATGCTGTCTCTGTTGCAACTGCCGACCGAGCTGATCCTGGTCGATCTGGTCAAGGGCGCACACAAGCAGGCGGATTTTCTTGCGCTCAACTCCTTTGGCCAGGTCCCGGTGATCGATGATCAAGGCGTGGTGCTGGCCGATTCCAACGCGATCCTGGTCTACCTGGCGCACAAATACGGCAACGGTAAGTGGCTGCCAACCGATCCGCTCGGTGCGGCCAAGGTACAACGCTGGTTGTCGGTGGCCGCCGGGCCGATTGCCTTCGGCCCTGGCCGGGCCAGGCTGATCACCGTGTTTGGCGCGCCTCACAACGCGCAAGAGGCAATCGCCTATGCCCACAGCTGGCTCAAGCTGATCGACCAGGAACTGGGCGCCACGCCCTATCTGGTCGGTAGCACGCCGACCATCGCCGACATCGCCGCGTACAGCTACATCGCCCATGCGCCGGAAGGCAATGTGGCGCTGGACGACTACGCCAACATCCGCGCCTGGCTGGTGCGGATCGAAGCCTTGCCAGGGTTTGTCGGCATGCCGCGCACCGTCGCCGGTTTGCAAAAAACTGCCTGATTTATTGCGCGAGGCGCGCAGGGGAGAAGCCGTTATGCAACCTTCACCGTGGCACGCCGGCGAGAGGCAGTTGCAGGCGCAGGTGGGCGTCGCCGAACGCATGGACGCCTTGGGGCGCAGGGTGATCCGCGGCGAGATGCCGGATCAGCACCGCAGCTTCTATCAGCAACTGCCGTTCCTGCTGTACGGCGCGGTGGATGCCGACGGCAACCCCTGGGCCAGCATTCTGCAAGGGCCGCCGGGCTTTGCCCAGGCTCCTGAGCCTGCGCTGTTGCAGGTCAGCAGCCTGCCTGGCAGCGACGACCCGGCACAGCTGCAGGACGGGGCGGCGATCGGCCTGCTCGGTATCGAGCTGCACAGTCGCCGGCGCAACCGTCTCAATGGTCGGGTCGCTGCGCTAACGGCGAGCGGCTTCGCGGTGCAGGTGGAGCAATCCTTCGGCAATTGTCCGCAATATATCCAATTGCGCCAGTTTCGCCCGGTGCCCTTGGCGGACCCGGCGACCCGTAGCGCGCAGCACCTCGATGGGTTGGATGACGCCGCCAAAGCCATGATCGCCGGCGCCGACACCTTCTTTGTCGCCAGTTATGCGGACGTCGCTGGCCAACGCGCGGTGGACGTTTCCCATCGCGGTGGCCGGGCCGGTTTCGTCCGGGTAGAGGGCAACCGCCTGACCATCCCGGACTTCGCCGGCAACCTGTTCTTCAATACCCTGGGCAACCTGCTGCTCAATCCCCGAGCCGGTTTGCTGTTCATCGATTTCGAAACCGGCGAGCTGCTGCAGCTCAGCGGTCGCACCCAGCTCATCCTCGACGGCCCGCAGGTCGATGCCTTTCAAGGGGCCGAGCGGTTGTGGACGGTCGAGGTGCAGCGGGTGGTGCGTCGGCCCGCGGCGCTGGCCTTGCGCTGGCGCTTTGACGGCCTGTCGCCCAGCAGTTCGCTGACCGGCAGCTGGGCGCAGGCCAACGCACGCCTGCAAGCCCGGGCCCTGGGGGATTGCTGGCGGCCGCTGCGAGTGACGCACATCGAACAGGAAAGCCGCCACATCCGTTCGATCTACCTGCAGCCTGCCGACGGCGCCGGCTTGCCGCTGTTTCAGGCTGGGCAGCATCTGCCTGTGCGCTTCAACCTCGCAGGCGCCGTGCATATCCGCACCTACAGCCTGTCGAGCGCGCCGTCCGATGACTTTTTCCGCATCAGCGTCAAGCGCGATGGCCTGGTGTCCAGCCACCTGCATGAGCAGATTCGGCTCGGCGATGTGCTGGAGGCCCGTGCGCCGCAGGGGCATTTCAGCGTGGCCGCCAATGAGCGGCGGCCGCTGGTGCTGTTGGCCGCCGGCGTCGGCATCACGCCGCTGCTGTCGATGCTGCGTGAGCTGGTCTATCAAGGCCTGCGCACGCGGCGCATCCGTCTCACCTGGTTGTTGCAGAGTTCGCGGACCCTGGCCGATCAGCCGTTTCGTCCCGAGCTGGAGCGCCTGCTCGACGGCCTCGGTGACGCGGTGCGCGTGCTGCGTTTGCTCAGCCAGCCGGAACCCGAAGCGCGGGAGGGTGAAGATTACGACCTGACCGGGCGCATCGACGCCGACCTGCTCACGACCATGGTTGAAGGGGACGACCTCGATCAAGCGGATTTCGTCCTCTGTGGCCCGGGCAGTTTTACCCAGGGGTTGTACGACAGCCTGCGGGATCTGCACATCCGCGACTCGAGGATTCATGCCGAAACCTTTGGCCCGTCGACGCTGCGGCGCAAGCCGGATGCGGACGCGCTGGTCATCGCGCAACCAGCGGCCGCCAGCGTTTCAGTGCCAGTGGTGTTCCAGCGCTCGGCCAAGGAAGCACGCTGGCAGCCGGATGCCGGCAGTCTGCTGGAGCTGGCGGAAAGCCGCGGCCTGCGCCCGGAATTCAGTTGCCGCGGCGGTTCGTGCGGAACCTGCAGGACCCGCCTGATCAGCGGTCAGGTGAGTTATCCACAGCCCCCGGCGGAGCTTCCCAATGCCGGCGAGGTGCTGATTTGTTGCGCGGTGCCGGCGCAGGGTTCGCAGCCGCTGGTGCTCGACCTGTAACAGCTTGTCTTGTAGGCGTCGTGATTGCGACGGGGTCTGGCGGTTGTTGGGTCGGAACGGAAATGGACAGGCTTTGAAGGGCGCTGCAAGTTCAGCCGGATAATGGGTGTCCCACTACCTGGGGGTGACCCTGAGAGGCCGTTACTCCGGGGATAGGTGCCTACGGACTTCCATCGCGTCGTGAAGGATGCGCACCACCTCGATTACCTCAGCATCGCCGAGCCGGTAGAACAGAATGTGCCGAGGGCGCTAGACCTTGCCGGCTGGCGATCTGCTGCGGCAGTGGACGAGGTGAAAGCTACGCAGACCGGGCACGATCTCGTCGCGAGAACTGCTGCCGATCCGATCGGGCTCGGCAGCGATAGTGTCCAAGGCTATCAGGATCAAGCCCTGGTAGCGCCGCCTGGCCGCGAGACCGAACTGAGAACATCGACGATATCCGCACGGGCATCCTGGCTGTTTAAGCGGTTATTTGGCCAATATCTTTTAGTGCTGGCGGTTGCAGGAGCTGAGTGCAACACGGCTATTGAATTGACGCTTGAGCCTCATGCCGCCGAACTTCTCCTCACAGGCCTGGGCCAGAGCGGTCAGTTGGCTGTAGTCGCGCACATCGCAGCGCTGGGTGAAGTCCTGGCCGCTGGCTGCACGCACCAGCTCCAGGGGCTCGGCCAGGCCCGCTTCGTTGACGTCGGCGAGCGCCAGGCGCCAGCACTTGGAGTGCCCAGCACAGGGCGGTTTTACGACCAGAACCCGAACTTGCGCTGGTAATCTTCATGCGATTTTGCATGCGGAGTTCGCCTTGTAGTGCTGTGAGAGATGGGCCGAGTGTAGCCAAGGAGAAAACACCTCGCCCCACGCCCCACGCCCCATCAGGCTACTGAATGACCAGGGAAAAACGCTGGCGCGGCCTCACAGCTGGCAACAACGCATTACTTGCGACGAATAGCTGGCAAGGTTAAGGAGGCAAAGTATCAAAATGCCATGACTCGAAAAGAGTTTCTTTATATGATCCCTCCCCTAGCAGGAAGCTTGAGTGACCAAACGTGCCCGCTCTCCCCCAATCCAGCCTTAAAGCAGCGCTTGCGGCCTGTAAGCACAGTTTTGTCGCGGTAGGCTTCTTCAGCCTCTTCATTAACTTCCTAATGCTGGTACCTGCCTTCTATATGTTGCAGGTTTATGATCGGGTAATAGCGTCCGGCAGTGAATCAACGCTGCTGATGCTGACATTGATCCTGACGCTTCTGTTAGTGACGCTCGGCGGCCTTGAATGGGTGCGTTCGCGCATCATGGTCAGGGTCAGTACCCGCCTGGATACCCTCCTCGGCTCACGGGTATTCGATGCCAGTTTCAAACAGGCACTGTTCAGTGGTGGCATGAACGCTTCGTCGCAGCCGCTGAACGACATGAGCGGCCTACGCGCGTTTCTCACCGGCAACGGCTTGTTTGCCTTCTTCGACGCCCCGTGGATGCCGATCTACATGGGCGTGATGTTTATTTTCCATCCGTGGTTCGGCTGGCTCGGGGTACTCAGTGCGTTACTCCTGATCGCCTTGGCCTACGCCAACGAGCGCCTTACCAACCAGGCGTTGCAGCAAGCCAGCCAAGAACACCTGGCAGCGACGGCATTCACCCAGAAGAGCCTGCGTAATGCCGAGGTCGTGGCGTCCATGGGCATGCTGCCGCAACTTCGCCAGCGCTGGCAGAGCAAGAACAACAAGGTCCTGCGCCTGCAATCGATCGCCAGCGATCGCGCCGGAACCATCGCCGCCGCAGCCAAGACCTTCCGACTGTTGATTCAATCCCTGGTGCTGGGGCTGGGCGCCTATCTGGTTCTGGAACAGGAAATAAGCCCGGGGCTGATGATTGCCGGGTCGATTCTGCTTGGCAGGGCACTGGCACCCATTGATCTGATGATCGGGGTGTGGAAAGGCTTCTCGATGGCGCGTACACAATATGTTCGCCTGAACGAATTATTGCTCGAGGTCGCCGTCCCCCCTAAACGCATGCCTCTGCCGACCCCGCAAGGCAACGTAGCGGTGCAGGCGCTGACGGTCACGCCACCCGGCGCAGAGCTACCTGCCGTTCGAGGGCTCAACTTTGATGTGGCCGCAGGAGAGTCGGTAGGCATCATCGGCCCGAGTGGTGCGGGCAAGTCGACTTTGGCCCGCGCCCTGCTGGGCATCTGGCCAGCCCAGCAGGGCAAGGTGCGCCTGGACGGGGCCGATGTTTTCAGCTGGCACAATGATGAACTGGGAGCGCATGTCGGATACCTACCCCAAGACATCGAGCTGTTCGAAGGAACGATCGGGGAAAACATCGCTCGTTTCGGCCCGATCGAGCCGCATGCCGTCGTCCAAGCTGCTCGCCTTGCCGGCGTACATGAGTTGATCCTGCGCCTGCCTTCCGGCTACGACAGCGTGATCGGCGCCAGCGGCGGCGCGCTATCCGGCGGGCAGCGGCAACGCATCGGCCTGGCACGGGCGCTCTATGGAAACCCGAAGCTGGTGGTCCTGGACGAACCCAACTCCAACCTCGACGATCAGGGCGAACGGGCATTGAACCAGGCGTTGCAGCACCTGAAGGCTTGCGGCACGACCCTGTTCGTGATTACCCATCGCCCCAGCGTGCTGGCTCACATCGATAAGCTACTGGTGCTGCGAGAAGGCATGCAGGCGCTGTATGGACCGCGCGACGCTGTCCTGGCTGAACTGCAGGCGGCGCAGCAGCAAGCTGCAGCGCAAAGCCGGACGACGGAGCGGGTTCAATAGATGAGTGCCATGGAAGCAGGCTTGAGCAAAGCCGACCACGGGGTTGTGCCAGAGCGCAATGATCAGCCGCCGACTGCCGACGGCCCCGTCAGACTGATCGGTTACGCAATCCTGCTGGTTACCTTCGGCCTGTTTGGCTCCTGGGCGGCTTTTGCTCCGCTGGACAGCGCCGTGCTGGCTCCGGGCGTGGTCAGCGTGAAGGGCAACCGCAAGACGGTGCAGCATCTGGAAGGAGGTATCGTCAAAGCCCTGCACGTGCAGGATGGTGCCCAGGTGGCAGCAGGCGACGTGCTGATAGAACTGGATGCTACCCAGGCGTCGGCTACGCTGGAGATGACACGCAGCCAGTTGATTGCCGTACGTGCACTGGAGGCCCGCCTGCTGGCTGAGCGGGACGGCCGAGCAACGATCATCTTTCACCCGGCCGATGATGCCGCCGACCCCAGAGTCAGGGAAGCGCAGAGCAGCGAGCAGCAAATTTTCCAGACCAGGCGCAACTCGCGCCTGGGCGAAGTGGAAATGCTGGAAAAGCGCATGATCCAGCTGGAAGAGCAGATCCGCGGGCTCAACTCGGTGATAGCCGGAAAGCAGGAGCTGTCGGCCTCATACCACGAAGAGGTCAGTGACCTGAGTGCCCTTCTCGCCGAAGGATTCGTCGACAAACAGCGCCTGCGCGAGCAGCAGCGCAGCCTATCGCTGCTGCGCGCAGAGATTGCAGAGCTGCAGTCATCGATAGCACGGGCACGCCTGCAGATAGGCGAAACCCAATTGCAGGTTCTGCAGTTGAACAAGGATTTCGCCGGCAAGGTGGCCAACCAGTTGGCGGAAGTGCGAACCCAGGTGTTCGATCTGCGCGAGCGCCTGACGACGGCAGAGGACCGCCTGCAACGCACACTGATTCGCGCCCCGGGGTCAGGCATGGTCCTCGGCCTGAGGGTCCACACCATAGGCGGAGTCGTAAGCCCCGCTACCCCCTTGCTGGATTTGGTTCCTGCTGCCGAGGACCTCATCGTAGAGGTACAGATTTCCCCTATCGATATCGACCAGGTTAGCCCTGGAAAACTGGCCGATATTCGCTTCAGTGCCTTCAACAACTCAACCACACCGGTGATCGAAGGAAAGCTCGCTCGCGTCTCGGCCGACCGCCTGATCAACGAGCATACCGGCGCCCCTTACTATCTGGGCCAGGTGGAGCTGACCCGAGGGGGGCGCGAGTCACTGGGCAATCTGGTGCTGGTGCCCGGCATGCCGGCAGAAGTGCTGATCAACACAGGCGAACGCACCCTGCTCAACTACCTGCTGCAACCGGCGACGAACGCGCTCGCCCGCTCGCTGATCGAGGATTGAGCCCATGGCCATATCCCGATATGCGGCCCTGTTGCTAGCCTGCCTGTCCGGAGTGACGCTGGCCGCCCAATCGAACCGTATGACTGGAAACGAAACGGTCGACTTGTGGCAGTTGTTCCAAGAGGCTCAAGACGCCGATCCACGGATCATGGCCGCCTTGGCCAAGAAGCGCAGCGGCGCCTGGAACGAGCGAGAAGCTTTTGGCCAATTATTGCCGCAGATGGTAGCGACCAGTTCATTCAATCGCACCGCCAGCGAAATCGAACCAACCCGTTCCTATTACAACGGCGAACGCTACTCCATCGGACTGAGCCAGGTACTTTACGACCCCAAGATCTGGCACAACTATCGGCGTTTCGCAGCCCTGGCCACGCAGCAGCAAGCCGAATACGAGAGCGCTCTCGAGCAAGCCAATGTCGACTTGGTTGAGCGCTATTTCGCCTCGCTTGCCGCCGAAGACGAACGGGATCTAGTGATCGCCGAGTTGCACGCGACCCAGCGCAACCTGGACCGTGTCCAGTCATTGTTCAAACGCCAACTGGCCATGGTCACCGACGTGTTGGAAATTTCTGCCAGGGTGGACGCACTCAAGGCCGCCAGAATCTACGTCGACAATGAAGTGACGATTAGCCGCGAAGTCCTCGCCGAAGTGGTTGGCCGTCCGATCTCCGAGCGCCTGCAGCGCATCAGGCAAGAGGCGCACTTTACCTTGCCACCCCAGGATAGAGAGTACTGGGTGCAGGCCGCGCTCAAATCGAACCCGGCGCTACAGGCCCGCAAGAAAGCGGTCGATGCGGCCGAAGCCAGTGTGCGTCAGGCTCGTGCCGGACACCTCCCGACGGTCAGCCTCAACCTGACGGCCCAACGTAGCGATATCGGTTATGAGAACAGCCTGGCCCCGCGCACGGATACCTACGTAGCTAGCATTGGCGTGCAGCTGCCTTTATACAGTGGTGGTTCGATCAGCGCCCGCGAAGCCTCCATGCATGAGCAGCTAATGGCAGCGGAGCACGACCACGAGATCGCGCGCCGCCAGGTTGTTAGGGAAACCCGTGCAGCCTATTACAGCGCCGAGGCGAGCCTGAGCCGAATTGCCGCTTCACGCACTGCGCGCGCATCCGCGGAGAAGTCGCGCCTTGCCGCCGAACGGGCTTTCGAGCTTGGCGTGATGAATGCCGTGGATGTGCTCAACAACATCCAAGAGGAGTATCGCGTGCGCCGCGACCTCCTGAAATCACAGTACGAATTCATTATGAGTACGTTGGTGCTGCGCCGCTGGAGCGGCACCCTGATCGACGAGGATATTCGTAAGGCCAACGATTGGCTGGTAGCGAACGGTGAGCAATGGCCAGCACAGCTGGTCATGCGCAGTGCACACGACAATGCTCACGAGTGAGCATCCGGCTGGCAGGACTGTGCGATTGCGGCGGCGGACTGCCTAACCAGCCACTCAGTGGCAAACAGACTTTGCGTGACAACAGATCATTTGGGATACAGCGCCAAACAAAAAAACCAAGAGTGATCTGAGTAACTACCCAAACCAGCAAAAAGGAGTGTGCAAATGGCCAATTTAGTAAATGGACTAGGGGGAGCTGACGGTTTCGGTGAAAACCAGCTCACTCGAAATGATGACAGCTACACGTCGAACATCAGCCTCACAACTGTTTTCGGGCCGAACGGACTTAACTTTTTCGGTACCAACTACACAGCCATTTCCGTCAACAATAACGGCAACATAACATTTGGCAGCGGTGGCCAATCCACCTATACCCCTTATGGTATGCAGTCCTCCAGCCGGCCAATGATCGCGCCCTTTTTTGCCGACGTCGATACCCGCGGCGGAACCGTCAGCCCCAC
This sequence comes from Pseudomonas borbori, assembly GCF_900115555.1. Classification (GTDB taxonomy): domain Bacteria; phylum Pseudomonadota; class Gammaproteobacteria; order Pseudomonadales; family Pseudomonadaceae; genus Aquipseudomonas; species Aquipseudomonas borbori. Next base: position 2,097 of record NZ_FOWX01000035.1, on the reverse strand, counting down.
CAGCGGCGGTACGTCGCAGGGCACCAATCTGGTCCATTACGACTTCAATTCTACCGGTAACGGCACCTTGACCGTTACTTGGGATGACGTGGGTTACTACAGCAGCAAGACTGACAAGCTCAACGCATTCCAACTGCAACTGGTCGGCACGGGCAATGGCAACTTCGATGTGATCTTCCGCTACGAATCCATCAACTGGACAACCGGCAGCGCAAGTGGCGGCACCGATGGCCTGGGCGGCACTGTCGCGCGTGCCGGTTACTCGACCGGCGATGGTACCTCCTGGTACGAGCTGCCTCAGTCAGGCGACCAGTCAGCCATCCTCGACCTGGAACAGACCCTTGGTAATACAGGCGTGGCCGGCTATTACCGATTCGGCATCACCAGCGGCACTACCGGCAATGACAACATGCGCGGTACCAGTGCAAACGACTCCTTGTACGGATCTTCCGGCGACGACGTCATCTATGGGCTGGCAGGCAATGACGTGCTCTATGGCGCAGCCGGTACCGATACGCTCTATGGCGGTCTGGGCGACGACACCTTTGTAATTGATGCACAAGACACGGTCATAGAACTGGCGGGGCAGGGTCAGGACACCGTTCAAGCCAACTTCAGTTACACCCTCGAGGCCAATATAGAACGCTTGATCCTGACCGGTACCAACAGCATCAATGGAACGGGTAACGCGATCAACAACACCATTATCGGAAACTCCGGCAACAACATCCTGAATGGTGGCGGCGGTTTTGATTTTGCTTCCTATGAGCTTTCATCCTCTGCGATAAGTGCCGACCTTTCCAATACGGCGTCCCAATACACAGGCCAGGGTTACGACACATTCATATCCATTGAAGGCCTTATCGGCAGCGACTATGGCGACACCTTGACTGGCAACTCGGTAGCCAACACGCTTATTGGTGGTGCAGGAAACGATATCCTCAATGGCGGTTTGGGCAACGACACCCTCAACGGTGGATCTGGTGTCGATCAGATGACCGGCGGCGATGGTTCCGACATCTACTACGTCGATAACATCGACGACGTCGTCACCGAAACCAATAGCGTGGCCAGCAGCGGCGGAACCGATACGGTCTACAGCTACCTCAGCGCCTATACCCTGGGCGCCAATGTCGAGAACGGACGTATCGTAATCGGCAGCGCCGCCAACCTGGCCGGCAACAGCCTCAACAACGTGCTCTACGCGGGCGCGGGCAACAACATCCTCAACGGCGGTGCCGGCACCGACACCGCGTCCTACGCCTATGCCAGTAGCGCGGTCACTGCCAATCTCAACCTGACAACCGCCCAGGCAACCGGTGGTTCGGGCTCGGATACCCTGATGTCCATCGAAAACCTGACCGGCTCCAACTACAACGACCGACTTACCGGCAACAGCGCGGCTAATGTGCTGAGCGGCGGCAACGGCAATGACATCCTCAATGGCGGATCCGGCGCCGACCGGATGATCGGTGGCGATGGCTCCGACATCTATTACGTCGACAACATCGGTGACATCGTCACCGAAACCAATAGCGTCGCCAGCACCGGCGGAACCGATACGGTCTACAGCTACCTCAGTGCCTACACCCTGGGTGCCAATGTCGAGAACGGGCGCATCGTAATCGGCACTGCCGCCAACCTGACCGGCAACGGCCTCAACAACGTGCTCTATGCCGGTGCGGGCAACAATATCCTCAACGGCGGCGCCGGCACCGACACCGCGTCCTACGCCTATGCCGGCAGCGCGGTCACTGCCAACCTCAACCTGACAAGCGCCCAGGCAACCGGTGGTTCGGGTTCGGATACCCTGACCGCCATCGAAAACCTGATTGGCTCCAACTACAACGACCGACTTACCGGCAACAGCGCGGCTAATGTGCTGAGCGGCGGTAACGGCAATGACATCCTCAATGGCGGATCCGGCGCCGATCGGATGATCGGCGGCGATGGCTCCGACATCTATTACGTCGACAACATCGGCGACATCGTCACCGAAACCAATAGCGTCGCCAGCAGCGGCGGAATCGATACGGTCTACAGCTACCTCAGCGCCTACACCCTGGGCGCCAATGTCGAGAACGGGCGCATCCTAGT
>NZ_FOWX01000060.1 GCF_900115555.1 Pseudomonas borbori | reverse complement strand
CTGGACTGCACGGTGGCAATGGCGTTACCGGCATAGATCGGCCGCTTGAAGGTATCGGCGCTTTCCACGGCGATGATCTCGGAGATCTGATCAACGTCCAGTTGAGCGGCGACCCGCGGCAGGATGTTCTTGCCGTTGCTGGTGGCGGCAGCCAATACATGGCTGTAAATCGTGCGCTGCTCGATCACCAGACTTGCCACTAAAGGGGCGACATTCTCAGGCAGCTGGTGGGCGAAGGCCGCGTTGTCGGCCACCAGCACCTTGGCCACGCCGGCGATCTTGGCCGCGGCTTCGGCAGCTGCGCCGCAGGCGGCACCGGCAACCAGGACGTGAATGTCGCCACCGATCTTGGCGGCAGCCGCCACGGTGTTCCGGGTGGCAGGTGCCAGGGCCACGTTGGTGTGTTCTGCAACAACCAGGATAGTCATTAGATTACCTTCGCCTCGTTCTTCAGTTTCTCGACCAGTTCCGCAACCGACTTGACCTTGATCCCGGCACTGCGGGTAGCAGGCGCTTCGACTTTCAGGGTCTTCACCGTGGAAGTGGTGGCAACGCCCAGAGCTTCAGGGGTGAGCACGTCCAGCGGCTTCTTCTTGGCCTTCATGATATTCGGCAGGGAGGCGTAGCGCGGCTCGTTCAGACGCAGGTCGGTGGTCACGATCGCCGGCAGGTTCAGCGCCACGGTCTGCAGGCCGCCGTCGACTTCGCGAGTCACGTTGACCTTGTCGCCAGCCACTTCCACCTTGGAAGCGAAGGTGCCTTGCGCGTAGCCGCTCAGGGCGGCGAGCATCTGCCCGGTCTGGTTGTTGTCGCTGTCGATCGCCTGCTTGCCGAGGATGACCAGTTGCGGCTGCTCCTTGTCGACCACGGCCTTGAGCAGTTTGGCCACGGCGAGGGAATTCAGCTCATCGCTACCCTCTCCCTTGACTGCCTCGACCAGAATGGCGCGATCGGCACCCAGGGCCAGGGCGGTACGCAGCTGCTCTTGAGCAGCAGTCGGACCAATCGACACCACGACGATTTCGCTGGCCACGCCTTGTTCTTTCAGGCGTACCGCTTCTTCCACGGCAATTTCGCAGAAGGGATTCATCGACATCTTGACGTTGGCAAGGTCGACGCCGCTATTGTCCGCCTTGACGCGAACCTTGACGTTGTAGTCGACCACTCGCTTGAGCGGGACAAGTACTTTCATGGGTTTTTCCCTTTTCAGTTGGTAGGGCCTGTTTACAGCTGTTTTAGGCGGCCGTCGGGGACGGACTCATTTGAGAACGCGCCGCGGTAGACGCTGGCTTGCTTCTGAGTTCTTTGAGCAGAGAGACCACGCTGGCACGGATGCTGCGGGTACTGTCGGCGCACTGGGTACTGCTGAATAGGCCGAAGCGGCGGTGGAGGCATTTTGCAGGTCGGTAAAGGGTGCGGTGGTGGAGGCCTGGGTCAGGCTCTCGATGCCCGAACGCTCGTCATTCTGGCAATCACGGGACGCTTCCACCGCCAGGGCTCTGGCGTCTTCGTCCCAGGTGCACAGCGCTTTCTGCCCTTTGCTGCGCATCGACGGGAAGGCCCATGCATGGGCCTGCGCAATGGCACTGCGGGCCATTCGCAGGCGAGGCAAGAAAACGCTATACGCCTTGATACCAACTGGATTGGTAGCGCTCATTTCCTGTCTCCGATCACTACATGCTGGTATACGAAAAGATTTGGCTTGCCACTTGGTATCTTAGCATACCATATATGTGGCTACTTGGTTGTCTTGTTGTCAATCAAAAAGCAGGAAATTCTCATGCCCGTGTTGAGGCAATCGACACGGTCAATACTTTTCGTACCCGCCGACAGCGAACGCAAACTGGCCAAGGCGGCCGAGCTCGAGGCCGATGCCTTGGCCATTGATCTTGAGTACTCGGTCTTGCCTGAACACAAGCCCGTGGCCAGACAAATGCTGGTGCAGTTCTTGATTGATCTATACGAGAGGAAGTCCGGCCTGTATTCGAGCGATACGACCTCGAATCCGGCGAGCTGCTTAAGGATCTCGCCGCCATTGTCAGGGCCGCGCCAGTCGGCATTGCCTTGCCAAAGATTCGCGTGGTGGATTATCTGCAGGTGGTGGGGCTTTGGCTGGATATGGCCGAGATCCCGGCCGGTGTCGAAGCCGACATTACTGGCATCATCGCGGTCGCGACCGGGGCTCCAGAGGCCGTGTCGCACATGAGGGGATTGGCCCAACTGGGTCACCCGCGCCTGGTCGGCGTGATCTGGGGGCGAGTAGCTGAGCGGCACCATGGGCGTCGGCGATCCCCATGACGCCGGTGGTGCCTGGCGTTTCGACTATGAGCATGCCCGCTCGCAGATGCTGCTGGCTGCCCACTCCTGCAGGTTCAGGCGATCGATACGGTGTATGTCGACTTCAAGAACGCCGAAGGCTGTTCAGAAAATAGCAGTGCGTCGCGTTAGGACGGGTTTACCGGCAAAGTCGCAATCCATCCAGGCCAGGTAGCGCTGATCCATTCGGCGTTCACTCCCAGCGGTGCCGAGATCGAGTATCCCAATCGGATAGTCGCGGCGTTTGAGGGCGGCGAAGGAACTATTTCGTGGGAGGGCAAGATGCTAGCTATCCTGCATTTGAAATCCGCCCGGCGGATACTCGAGCAAGGTAACTGAGGGGCTTGGCTGAGCCAACGTGGGTCGGCTCAGCGGTCCGGGCAGGTCAGACCGGATCCCAGGTGAAGACATCGCCCGAGCGATGCAGTGGGTAGAAGTCATTTTCAAACATGGGGAATACCCGTTCGATAATGCTTTCGGGGGTCCAGCCCTCGGAGGTATGCGCGGTACGTACCGGACGCGGTTGCGAAAACAGGTAGATCTCGTTGTTGCGCACACCGAAAACCTGCCCGCTGATATCTTTCGCCGAGTCGCTGGCCAAGGCCACGACAAAAGGCGCGATCTTTTCTGGGATGAGCTTCTTCAGGCCCTCAACGCGGCGTTTTTGCTCGGGCGTTTCATCCGGAATGGAGCTGACCATGCGCGTCCAGGCAAAGGGGGCAATGGCATTGGAGCGCACCCCGAAACGTTGCATGTCGAGGGCGATCGCCTTGGACAAACCGACGATGCCTAGCTTGGCGGCGCAATAGTTGGCTTGGCCGAAGTTACCGATCAGGCCCGAAGTGGACGTCATGTGAATGAAGGCGCCGCTACCTTGTTCCTTGAATTTAGGGGCGGCAGCACGGCTGATATTGAAGGTGCCCTTCAGATGCACGAGGATCACCGCATCGAACTCTTCTTCGCTCATTCGGTGGAAGATCACATCGCGTAGGTTACCGGCATTGTTGACGACGATGTCGAGGCGACCGAAGTGTTGGCAGGCACCATCGATCATGGCTTGGGCCTGGGCGAAATCAGCGACAGAGTGGGTGTCAGCAAGGGCCTGTCCGCCCAGCTCCTGGATTTCCTTGACCACTGAATCGGCCGGGGTTTCTCCGGTGGCATCGCCATCCAGGGACACTCCCAGGTCATTGACAACGACCTTGGCGCCGGCCGCCGCCAGTGCCAAGGCAATGCTGCGGCCGATACCGCGCCCTGCGCCTGTGACCAGGGCAACCTTGCCTTGCAACAGGTTCTCTTGCTGTGAATTCATGGTGTGCTCCTTGAATTGTCCGTGACGCAATTGATGGGATCTAGAGGGCGGCAGCGGTTTTGGCCCAGGCAGCAGCCAGATTGTCCCGTTGCTCCGGGTGGGCGATGTCGATGAGTGCTTGCGCCCGCGCATGTACCGACAGGCCCTTTAAGGCGGCGATACCGTACTCGGTGACGACGAAGTCAGCGTCATGCCTGGCGATGGCAGTGTTACAGCTGCTGGAGATGGCCGGCACTATGCGGGTGAAACGACCGTTGTCGGTCATCGATGGCAATACGATGATCGAGCGGCCGTACTCGGAGAGTCGGGCGCCACTGATGAAGGTTGGTAGGCCACCCACCCCAGCAATCTGCTTGCCATTGATGCTGTCAGCATTGACCTGGCCGAACAGATCGACCTCGACAGCCGAGTTGATTGCGCAAAAATAAGGAATGGCGGCAAGCCTGCGCAAATCGTGGGTTTCGCTGACCGGGCGAAAGTAAAAACTCTCATCTTGGGCTATGCGTTGATAAAACGGCAAATCACCCAGCGCAACACCAGCCTGGATGCTATGGCGCCCATTGATGCTGCCACTCTCGAGCAGCCCAAGCACTTGAGGCAAGACCATACCGGAGAACATCTTGAGCGATCTGTGGTTGCTGAGGGCCGAAATAATCGCTGATTGGATCTTGCCGATACCCAGCTCTATGGTGTCGCCGTCGCGCACCAGTGTTACAACCTGGGCTGCCAGCCGCTCCTGCAGCTTGTTGATTTGTCCATTGTCGAAGGTCAGGAGATCCCATTCTGCTTCGCAGGCGATATCAATATCATCGAAAACGATGTTGAACGAGCCGCGAGTCGCAGGCAGCCGGGGATTGATGTGCGCGACCCTGATCCGGGCCTTTTGCCAGACGGCAGGAATGAAGTCCTGACAGGGGCCCAGGGAGCAGATGCCCTTGCTGTCGGGAGGGCTTACCTGAGCAATGGCTATATCGATGCCATGCATTTCTGCCAGGTCACGATAGATCCCCGGGTAATCGAGAGGCAGGAGTTCGGCTCGGCCATCGGCGAAGCCGGGGCGCATGCCCGGTAACATGAAGTAGTTGCGCTGGCGTGCTTGTGGATCCAGACCCAGGTAGTCGGAGCGATTGATGCCGGGAAAGTGAGCACCAATGAAGCGTACGCCAGCACAGGCCCCAGGATTGTTTTGCAGCGCATCATAGAAGGCCAGGCTCTCGCCGGAGACGCCAGGGACATAGACGTTCATGCCCGGTTTAAGGCTGGCTACCAGCGTATCGAGGCTTTGATAAGTTGGCACGTGGGTATCCTTATTATTCTTATTTCGGTGCGAGTACTGAGATCCGGGCTTGTCCGCGGATGGCGGTTTTTTCTGAACCGAGCGGCTGTGCATAGAGGTTCAGCAGCAAACCTTGCGGGCTCTGTTCGGCCACCTCGGCATAGCAGTGAATCTGTTTGCCCACAGGGATGGTGGAAACGAAGCGGGCACTGAAATTGCGAATATCCTGAGGGGCGAAATGTGCAGTGAGCAGACGCCCGAGTAGCGCCATGCCGAGCATGCCGTGGACGATTACGTCGTCGAAGCCAGCCTTCTGCGCAAAGCTTTTATCCAAGTGCAACGGATTGCTGTCACCGGACGCTTCTGCATAGGCCTGCAATATTTGCGGGGTTATGATCGACGACGTGAATTCGGCGATGCGCTGGCCAGGCGTGCTCTCTGCAAACGGGATCGTCATGGTGTTGTCCCTTAAATATTACGAAGCAGCAGAATCTGCTCTGAGCAGCCAACCAGTTGTTGGTCGGTTCGGCTGATACGCGACTCGATGACTAAAAACTCCATCGTGCCGTCCTTCTTCGTGTAGTGATCGCTAATGCTGCGCACGACTTCCAGGACGTCACCTACGCGAATCGGCAGGAAATACTCGAATGACTGCTCGACGTGCAGAACCCGCCGCAGCTCTATATTGAGCGCCTCGAGCATGGCCCTCGAACTGCCATGCTCGCCTTCGATAACCTTCATGTAGGTTGGCGGTGCCAGGTGCTCTTGACCGGGTTCGGGCGCGGCAGCGATGGCCAGGTTGAAATCGCCAAGACTCTGCGCGGTGACTTCAACCTGGAAGACTGGGTGCTGGTAACCGATATAGGTGGGCGTGGTCATATCACGCCGCCTTATCAAGTAGGGTGAAGGCGTCGGTAAGCGTGAAGTCCAGCAGAAACAGAGCGGTGTATTCGCTCGGCGCTTCGCGAAGGCGGGCTTGTACTCGGACCAGGCCGAGATTACGCAGGAGCTTGAACGGCCCGCCGCTATAAGCGGGGAACAAATCGCCGAGGACACAAGCCACATCCACTATGTCCGGTTGTTCTATCAGCCCGTTGGTCCAGTCCGCCAGCGCAACCAGCGCCATGGCCAGCAGGCTGTCGTTTTGGCTGCAGCCGAGCGCCGTGGCCTGGTGTTGAGCCGCCAGAATGCGCGGCAAAAGCGGTTGTGAACCGTGGCTCAATAGGCCTACTGCGCCAAACCCTTGAGCGAGTTGGAGTGCAGCATCACGCTCGAGGGTGGCGGCAGCATTGCCGGCCTGGAAAATTTCTGCGGCGCGTCCATGGGGACCTTTCGGCGACAGCCAGAGGCCGACTTCCCCCGTGGCGACAGGCGTGTCCTCGGACGTCAGCCAGCGAACCTTCAGGCCCACCTTGGACGCTGATCCGGCCGCCAGCAGGACGATATCCCGGTCTTGGACTTCGGCTGCGTCAATCAGCTTCGCTTTACGTTGCTGCAGCTGTGCGACGACTGCCTGAAGTTCGTCACCGATGGCCGCGATTCGAGCATCCTTGACGGCATTGTCCGGTTTCTGTTTTGCGGCTTTCTGGCGATCCAGAAACAAGGTTCTCACCATGTTGCCGGCGACGGGGTCGCGGATGAGCTCGACGAAGATATCCATCTCCCAGCGCACGGCGGCATCCATCGGTTTTCTCAAACCGTCGGCCACGCAAGCCAGGATGGCCTCATAAGCTGGGTAATGAGCTCGTTGATAGGCGTCTATGCCCACCTCTTGGCAGGCCGCTGCATAGCGGTCGCTGGCGTGGTAGTCGAAGAGGGCGGTGTCGGCCTGATAGCCTTGCCGATACCAGCGCGGTTTGCGCGGTTCGCTACTCAGGATCAGTTGCCTGGCTGTGCTGAGCAGTTCGTCGGCGCTGCAAACCCGGTCCACAAGACCCAGTTCGAGCGCTTGCTGCGGGGCAACGGGGTTACCGTTCAGCAGCATTTCCAACCCTTTGCCGGTACCGATGAGGCGCGGCAGGCGCTGAGTACCACCGGCTCCCGGAAGCAACCCAAGCTTTATCTCCGGCAGCCCCAGTAATACCTTCTCGCCGTCTGCGGAAACCCGCTGGTGGCAGGCGAGGGCCAACTCGAGTCCGCCGCCCAAGGCCAGACCATTAATGGCTGCCACGCTGGGTTTGTCGAGCTGTTCCAGGCGGAGAAAGAGCCGTCCGAGGCGGCCGCAGAGCTCATGCAACTGTTCCGTCGTATCGACCAGGGCGCGCTCAGTGAACATTCTGATCATTTCCAGATCGGCCCCGGCAAGAAACGCATCCTTACCGGAGGTGAAGATCAGTCCACGGATCGCGGAGTTTGAACTTACCTCATCGAGGAGCGCCTCGAGCGAGTCCATCATGTCTGTGGAAAACACGTTCATCGCCCGCCCGGGCATGTCGATAACGGCCAACAGGATCCCGTCGGCGTCAAGCTCTGTTGTGATATTGAGATCGTTGAACATTCGGAGGGACTCTATAAGGCCAGGCGCTGCGCCCGATGCGTCAGGCGCAGCGCGCGAGGGTCAAAGGTATTTCTTGAACTCGGGTTTACGCCGCTCGTTGAACGCGCGCACGCCTTCCTTCGACTCTTCGCTCTGGTAGAAGCCCTTGACGGCGGCCACGCCCATGAAGCTGATGCCGCGGATGTTTTCGCTGTCGGCATTGAACGAACGCTTGGCAATAGCGATCGCAGTGGGACTCAGCTGATTGATGTCGGCGGCCCAGGCTTCGCATTCGGCGTCCAACTGATCGTGCGGGACCACCTTGTTGACCAGGCCCATTTCGAGAGCCTCCTGCGCCGGATAGCGGCGGCACAAGAACCAGATTTCACGGGCTTTCTTTTCGCCGACAATGCGCGCGAGGTAAGCGGTACCGAAGCCGGGATCCACAGAGCCGACCTTCGGCCCGACCTGGCCAAACTGGGCCTTTTCCGAGGCGATAGTCAGATCGCAGATCGTGGCGAAAACATTGCCGCCGCCGATTGCAAAACCCTGGACGCGGGCGATGACAACCTTGCGGCAATCGCGAATGGCGGACTGCAACTCCTCGATCGGCAGACCGACCATGCCGCGAGGGCCGTAAAGGCCGTCTTCGGACAAATGCACCTTCTGGTCGCCGCCCGTGCAGAAGGCCTTGTCGCCGGCTCCGCCAAAGATGACCGTATTGACCGATTTTTCCTCGTCCGCCCGGCGAAAAGCGAGGATCAGTTCCTCTACGGTTTGCGAACGGAAAGCATTGAACACTTCCGGGCGGTTGATGGTGATGCGGACCGCGTTCTCGCCTACTTCGTAGGTGATGTCTTTGTATTCTGTCGTCATGGTCGGGTTCCTTTAGTAGGTGGAAGTTAGCCGTGCATCGTCAGGCCACCGGAAACACTGATGGTTTGGCCGGTGATAAAAGAGGCGTCATCGCTGGCAAGGAATGCCACCAGGCCGGGGTAGTCTTCAGCTTCGCCAATTCGTCCCAGGGGTACGCCGCGAACCATGGCGTCGCGAATTTTTTGACCCGATTCGCCCGTACCGACAAAGGAGTCCATGGCCGGAGTATTGGTCGGGCCAGGGCAGACGTTATTGAGCAGCACGTTGTTGCGCGAGACTTCACGCGCCAAGGCTTTGGCGAAGGCGATGGTTGCGCCTTTGCAGCCCGAATAGACGACTTCGCCAGAAGAGCCAACGCGACCCGCATCGGAGGCAATGAAAATGATGCGACCGCCGTTGCGCTCAACCATGCCGGGAGCAACTGCACGGGTAAGGTGGAGTGGGCCGAGATAGTTGATGTCTACCACCTTGCGCCAGAAGTCGGGTTCGGTCTTAAGGAAGGGCATCGGCTTGTCCCAGCCGGCGTTGTTGACCAGTGCCCAGGTTGGTCCAAGACGGGACTCCAGGGCGCTCACTGCCTGGCACACTTGCGCATAGTCGGTAACATCGCAGACTTCCGCATCCGCCTGACCACCTGATTCACGGATCTCCTTGACGGTTTGCTCTGCCGCTTGTTTATTGATATCCAACACCCCAACCAGCATTCCTTCTTCAGCCAGGCGCTGGGCGATGGCTTTGCCGATGCCGCTGCCTGCTCCGGTAACCAGGGCCACTCGTTTCTGTAGTCCACGCATAAAAAGCTCCAAGTCTGGGGTTTCGATGTAAACGTATGCAACGATACTAGATTGTAGGCTACCGTATTGCAAGTATTTTTTGGTTCTGCTAACTAGCGGTTTTTGTTTGATATTTAGTGGTTATAGGGTGCGAGGTGCTGCACCTGCCCGGTTGTATGCATGGGCGCTGCGTGCATAGCGGGCGTCTGTTCCTATCCCTTGGCAGGGTCGCTAACGCTAGCTGCGCCGGCATTGAGCGGACTCCGTAGTGCTTCGGCGGTGCTCTGCGCCAGCTGCCGAGCGATGAGTCGAGGCCGCTATTCTCGAGCGCCGCGTCTTCAGGGTTGTCGAGTGCCGGCCGCGGCCTCAAGAACTCCTTCGTCATACCTCTGATGGCCAGTCTAGCCTCGACGTCGAGTGGCCGGGTCGGCCTTGGACGCTGGGCGTTAGCTAGGGGCATGCGGCCAGCGAAAGGCGCGGCGGAGCCAGGCTGCCGAGACTACGCACTTGCCAGCGGCGCAACGCATGGCCGGTTCCTGAACAATTGGCGGAATTGACCGTCCTTAAAGGAAGGGCATTGGTTTGGGGCTGATCTGGGGCGGTTTTTATACTATATTGTAGGATATTAAGTTGGTATAGAACTTATATAGAGTGGCTCGCCATGAGTGGGGCCGATTGCAACATTTTTATGAGGCGGCAATAAATTGGAAATCTCGGACGTTAGTGCAAAAGAGCAGAGTAAAAAAAATCGCAGCGATTCTAAGGGCGCCGAAGAGGAGAACTGGGATCAACGATTGGGTTTTCTGATGCATGACGTGTCACGTCTTCGTCGTGTTGTTTTTGACAGTATGATGAAACCATTGAACGTTACGCGGTCCCAGTGGTGGGTGTTGGCTTATCTGTCTCGGCGCGATGGTATGGCGCAAAGTGATTTGGCTGATATGTTGGAGTTGGGTAAAGCGGCGTTGGGTGGAATTATTGACCGCCTTGAAGCCGCAGAATTCATCATGCGTCGTCCCGATCCGGTCGATAGGCGAGTTAAACGCATCTATTTGACGAGTCTTGGCAAGCAGACAATCAACGAAATGCGGGTCATGAGCCATGATATGAGCGAGAGAATTCTGGAGGGTTTAGATCATGACCAGCGAATTTTGCTGTCGGATATGCTTGGCGTGGTGAAGCGAAATCTCCTAGAGATCAAGGGAGGCGTTTAGGAAAGGACTGAAAATGACTTCCTGAATCTGGTGAAGTGCGCCGAGTCCGCGACACGAGTTTTCCGATGAAGCAGATGGCCTTTGCTGACGCCGGGTTCGCCGGCAAGCGCAAGCAGCCCCACAAGGAGCTGTTCTTGATCGACAATAGGGCACTCTGCACCTTGCTGCTTGACCTGGCAGCGGTGGCCTTGGCTGTGCCGCTGTAGCACAACATCAAACGCATCGCCTCCCTGCTGCTCTGGCTGATCCTGTCGACCTTGCTAGTCGGCGGTCCGCTGATGCTGCTTGATCTCACTGATCGCTCACCTGATTGAGGTCGAACTGGCGGTGCTGGTGACCCTGCCGCCGGTCGCGCAAGCCGGTGGCTATGCTGATCGCCAGACCGGGTAACTGGCATGCATCGCTTCGCTGGCGGTGGTGCTCGTGATTTTCACTGAGGTCATCGGTAAGCGTCCGCCCAACTCACCTTGCGTAAGTTAGGCTGGCGCCCACCGATGCGGCAGCAGTTGATCAATCTCACTTGCCCGATGCGTCGGCAGGCGCGTCAGCACATCTTTGAGATAGGCATATGGATCATGCCCATTCATGCGCGCTGTCTGGATCAAACTCATGATCGCCGCCGCCCGTTTGCCACTGCGCAGCGAGCCGGCGAATAACCAGTTCGAGCGCCCAAGAGCCCACGGCCGGATCTGATTTTCGACCGGGTTGTTATCTATGGGCACAGCACCATCATCAACATAGCGAGCAAGTGCAGCCCAGCGTTTGAGGCTGTAATCCAGTGCTTTGGTG
>NZ_FOWX01000075.1 GCF_900115555.1 Pseudomonas borbori | reverse complement strand
TCGTAAATTCCACGCAAGCTCGATGCGAAAACTTCTCCAGAATTCGCGTAGCAACGCGATCCGCAGAGTTGAGTGGGAGTTTTTACACAGCCTGGGCCAGAAGCGGACGGCCAGCAACATCAATATCGTGGTCTGAGAATCATCTAGCCGATTGTCCCCACCTAGCGACTCCGGGCCGCCGGGTGGGCCTCCTCTCATACGGCGCCGTTGACCCCGAAACGGCTGCGATAGTGCGCCGGCGAGAGGCCGGTGACTTTGTTGAAGAGCCGGCGAAACGCACCGGTGTCGCTGTAACCAATGGTCCAGGCGATGTGCTCGATGCTACGGTTGGTCAGTTCCAGAAGCTCACAGGCCTTGCTGATGCGCAATGCCTGGCAGTATTCGGTCGGCGTGTGGCCCGTTGCGCTACGAAAGCGGCGCAACAGGGTTCGCTCGCCGAGGCTGGCCAGGGCGGCTAATTGGGCAATGCCGTTTGTAAGGCCGTTGTGCGCATGTAACCAGTGCTGCACCTTCAATATGGCTTCGTCGCCATGGGTCAGTTGGGGGGCGAAGCGTTTGAAGCAGCGCTGCGAGTGCCGTACCTGGTCAAGCACCAGAAAGTGTGCCGTTTCAGTGGCAATGGTCGGGCCGAGCAGGCGCTCCACCAGGGCCAGCCCCAGATCCGTCCAGGCCATGAGGCCGCCCGCGGTAATGATGTCGCCGTCATCAATGATCATCTTGTCGACGTCGACTTGTATCGACGGGTAACTGTCCGCCAGATGGGTGGCCAGACTCCAGTGGGTGGTGGCCGTACGCCCGTCCAGCAAGCCGGCCTCTGCCAGTAGGTAGACGCCCGCGCACACCGAACTCACCACCGCTCCGGCGTCATGCCAGCGCTTCAGGCTGGCAATCAAGGGCCGTGCCTTCAGGGCGTCGGGCTGCCCGCCCAGGCAAGGCGGGACAATGATCACGGCGGGCGCGTGCTCTGCTTGCGGATCTGTGTCGTCGATGCAGGCCATGACCCCCTGAGCATCCAGCTGCCACTGGCAGATCCTGATCTCGGGTATATCGAGCGCCAGGCGCTCACGCCTCATCTGGTTGGCGACCGTGAAAATGTCGCTCAGCCCATACACAGCCGCACGCTGGGCACCCGGGTAGAGCAGGATGCCAACCTGCGCTGGGGAGGCACTTTTCGTCATTGTCAGTTTTTCCACCAAAATTGTCGGTTTCGCCAATGCCCAATGGCGTGGGCATTCCATAGGGTACTCGAGTGTTTTTTACCTACAGTCAAACCTGATGATGGAGTGTGTCATGAGTAAGCGAGCCCTGGTGTTGGTGGATATTCAGAACGATTACTTCGTGAACGGGAAGTGGCCGCTGAAGGGGATAGATGCAGCCTCCGATAACGCGGCGCGTGTATTGGCCCATGCCCGCGCCTCTGGCGAATTGGTGGTGCATATTCGGCATGAGTTCGCTACGGACGCGGCACCGTTTTTCGCGCCGGGAAGCCAGGGTGCTCAGACGCACGCGAAAGTGATCAACCTGGCCGATGAGCCCGTGGTGTTGAAAAACCACGTCAATGCCTTCCTCGAAACCCCCTTGAAAGCGATTCTGGACGACAACGCGATCGAGCAGTTGACGATCGTCGGCAACATGAGCCACATGTGTGTGGATGCCATGGTCAGGGCCGCCGCTGATTATGGCTATGCCAATACCGTTATCGCGGATGCCTGTGCCACGCATGACCTGGAATTCGAGGGGGTGACTGTTCCCGCCGCGCAGGTACACGCCGCCTTCATGGCTGCCCTGGCATTCGCCTATGCGCAGGTGGTGTCGACCGAACAATATCTGGCCCGTACCATTTGAAACGGGGTTGATCCTGCCCGGCTGTCTCCACGTAGACATGTAGCGGGTCGGACCCAGGTAACTGGTGTCGTTAAGCCAGGCGCGGTGACTGGGCTTCTCGAAGCGGCAATCGGGAACACGATATTGATGCTGCTGACCGGACTATATTGGGTCGACGGCGACCGCTCACGAAGGGCCGGAGCCGACCCGAACCGACCAACCGCAGACGCGGGTGGACAAGTGCCGTTAAAAAGTAGGGCGGGTAGGCTTTGGATCTTGACGCAGGACCGGCTAATGGGTGGCCCCGATTGTTATGCGTCAACACGCTCAACGACACCCCTGAGCCCGCGCAGAGTGCAGAGGCGCGCTTCGCAGAAAAGCTGGCTCACGGCATGCAACGCAATGGTTTGTTCGTATTCCTCGTGCATGGGCTAGATCAGACTGACGTTGAGCTTCAATAACGATTAGGCTGGTTTAAGAAGCGCATTACTACTTGTAGTTAATGTTGCCCCCTTTGTACGATTGCACCGCCAGCATAGAGCTTGCAAGTTTTCCTCTGTTGTAGTGCCGCCCTTGGAGATTGGAATAACATGATCTATTTCAATTAACAGGTTCTTCTCATTGAGCGAAGAGGCTCCGCATATTTGACAGGTGTAATTGTCTCTTTGCTTAATTTTTTCTCGAAGCTGCGGGGTCATTAATGCTCTCTGGCCTCTGGTACTATTTCTAAATCGCACGATATCACCAAGATACTTAATGAATCTCTCAAGATTTTCCATGTCCAGTGCAATTGATACTTCATAAGAGCTATTGCCGCCAGAGGAAACGTACTGGAATTTGTAGGCTTGGAAATTTACATCGACCAGGCTGACAGGCTCAAAGCCGAGTTCCTTAGCTAAACGTTGTTTGTTTAGGATGTAGAACATTGATGGTATCGGGTCTGTCAGGCTCAGCATGAGCCGGTCGCGTTCCTGCTCCAGCAGGGCCTTTCCTTGGTACGCTGCAAGGTAGTTGTTCAACGCTGTCTCAAGGTGTGAGAGCGTATTTTCGTTGGCTCTAATGTCAAAATATTTGCAAAGATATTTGAACGGCTGGTCATTAGCAGCTTTACACACGCTGGCGGAGCAATGATGTACTTTGGCATCTTTTGTGGATTTGGCCCACTCCAATCGCTTGAATAGGTATCTGCTTGTATCGTGAAGGCTGCCATGGCCGTAGTCGTATGAATTAATGTCGAGTTGTGTGCTTTTCAAATTTTCGATGTGGTGGTTTAGGTCGTTGCAGTCTTCCGTGTGTTTCTTTATGCTGATTTTTAACGCCAAGAATTGCTCGTTGTGGAAATACCAAAAAGCATAGGCCTCATAACCGATAATAAGGGCTGAAACTAAATAAAGTGCGACTTTGATCTCGGTAGATAAAAATGAAAATGTTGCGCTCATGTCGCTAATGACAAGAAAAATAATAAAAGCGAGTGTAAGTCTTAGCATTAAATATCTTCCTTAATCTTATCCTGTTAAGGATTGCAAGGGGTGTTGGAGAGTAGCGCTATTGGCTGACTCGCATTACCGCTGTGTATTAAGTTGTGCGGGAGCAGCCCCTTAGTGCGGCTTGTGCTCGTTGAAGTATTGCATCTCCAGGTTCTGAGCCTGAGTCAATGCTTCCGGGGCTAGCTTAGCCGCTAGCGCATCCCTGAGGGAACCATTTGATCCAGTGGCTCTGAATCGCCCCGGCTTGCTGCCCTTCCCCATAGGCACTTCAACACTAAAGGGGTCGGAGTGATTTATTTTTATTCACTCCGACCCCTTTATGCGGCACTGTCAGGTTCATCAACAACCATGATCCCGAGGGATGAGAGGGTCTGTATGCCTGAAGCTCAAAGACGTGGGTAGCAGGGACGCTGAAGGTGTCTCAACCGAGCAGCCTTAGTATCTCCTTAGAGGACGCTTCTTCCTCCATAACTGTGTGCTAATCAAAGGCGGCAACGGTAATAAACCATGTCCAAAAGCAAGTCTGCCAAACCGGTAAGTCGATGGGACATGGGTGTCCTTCCATTCAGATCAGAGAACGTCGGATACCGGCTTTGGGTAAAACCGCTCTGACTAAGCGCGACGATAAGCTGCTGAGCTGTGTCTTCGTCTACTCCGTATTTCTCTGCCACCCATTTTTCAAGCTCAGCTCCTTTCTGAAACGCCTCTGCGCTTTCTCCATCGCGCATCTCCCGTTTTCGCATCTCTGCCAGTATCTCGACCTGGCTCTCTCTCAACTTGGCCAAATTGGATAAGACGTCTTGAAACACGTCTGGCTTCTCATCGATTGTGGCTGTTGCTACTCCGGCCATGAGGTAGTCCACCAACTTCTCCATCATCGCATTCGAGGAGCACGTCTCAAGCGCGGCCACCATACGTGTGAATGCAGTAAAGCGGTAATCGCTCTTTTCCAAATCTGCGATGGTGATGCCATCTGCTTCAAGCCTGGCGAGCGCAGCGTCTAGTCTCTTATCTCTAATGAAGGTGTAGCCCCTCACCACTAGGCCGATTGGTACATCTGACAGTCCAGGCATTTCCATATCCTTGTGTCTCTCATGGATAAAATGCAGGGCCGGAATTGACCGGCTCGTTTTTCAGATCGAAAACTAAGTTGATCTGGCCGAATCGTACCCCCAGGACGCTACGTGCGAACCTCTGTAGTTCAGCGTCTAGGAGCCTCTCCCGGTGGCCCTGAGCAGTTTTCTCGGTATCCCTGTTCAATCTGGCTCCACCCATTAAGCCTCGGCTCCTGAAAACACCGGGGTCAGGCCTTACATCTTGCACGCGCCGCCCCCCTTTAGCATTCCCGACTGAACCAACACTGTCGCCTATTGCACTGAACTGGAATTGCTCGATGCTGTCCACCCGGGAAGAATATAGGGAAAAGGGGATTTATTTATAGAGTAGACCGGCCGCTTCTGGCCCAGGCTGTGTAAAAACGATTTGAGCACCGAGAGCTGATCAATCAATGATCAAATCTGACGATCTCTCGTAAATTCCACGCAAGCTCGATGCGAAAACTTCTCCAGAATTCGCGTAGCAACGCGATCCGCAGAGTTGAGTGGGAGTT
>NZ_FOWX01000038.1 GCF_900115555.1 Pseudomonas borbori | reverse complement strand
TACCCGTTATTGCAATACCAAGTCGATCCGCTGACCCACGCATTGGCTGGCGCACGTGACTGTTGGACGCTTGGAGTCGAGGGAGGCTGAGAAGTCGGGTTCGAGTTTTGTCGCCCATCCATCTGAGCAATAACTTCAAGTTGCCGAAGTAACGCCGCACTGACCGAGCCATCAGCAATTAGTCCGTTATCGCGCTGAAAAGCAAGGATTGCTGATTGGGTTTTGTTTCCGAACAAACCATCTGCAGTTCCAGCGTCATAGTCGAGCTCATTCAGTCGGCGTTGAACGGCTTGGATCGTCGCATCTGGCGAGGGGCGAACTGGTGGCGGTGTTTGCGCCAGTGTCTGTGATCTCGTTGCCGCTGACGGGCTACGAACGAATCTGCTGCGACCCTCGGCCTGCAACTGACTGCGGTATGGTTCAACATCTCTTCGGACACTTTCGAGCGCGCCTTGTCGGTAACGGAACTCACCGCAACGGCTGTTGTAGTCGTTGACATACCCATTAAAGCGATCCACGTCTGAGTCGACGTAGTTATTGACTACGGATTCCGCAGCGTCCAGCCGGATCTTCTCAGCCAAGCAGTAGCGGATCTGGGCAGTCGAAAGCACATTGTTACGACCGACTGACGGCTTCTCCTCGGCTGGACGGCTCGGTGCCTGAGACTGTGCGGCAGACGGCTGCAAGGCCGGAGTCGGCGCAACGGTCGTCGAGGAAGGCGCAGGAGAATATGTCGGTCTCGATGAGCTATTGTCATCCGACTGGCTGAAAAGCCAGATAAAGCCAATGACGGCGGCAATTCCGAGCACCCACTTTCCAGCATTAGCTTCGCCCGGAGGCTGTGCAGGCGCTTGATAAGTCTTCTGGCTTGGCCTTGGCTGTTCTTGGCGCTCCGGACGAGCAGCCTGCGAAGACTGTTGTGTCGATGAGCTCGAGGCTTCTTTCTGCTGCTGCTTCGGCATGCTAGCTACCGTAGCGTCAACATCCGATACCATCGAAGATAGACCTGCAAAGCCTTTTCCATCACCGTGTTTTTTATCTTCTTCAGATGCCACGTCCTTGCCCTCAAATAAAGCCTATCCGACGCTGTGCACCGCCTTCACGCTCTCTGGCGGGTGTTGCATGCATCGCTGCCAGAAGGCTGGCCTGATCCAGGCGCTCCTTGCCGGAGCGCGCAGCGAGCCTTGCTCCTTCCCGGACGACGAAAGCGACGTCGGACAACGGCCTTCCCCCGAGTTCACGCGCCAGCGGTTTGGAGTCCACGTCCTGCTCCTTTGGCAAAGAGGACAGTAGCTTGTCCAGCAGCGACTGGACCTCGATCTCGCTCGCAAAGTCCACTTTGATGGCATGATCGAAGCGTCCCCGGCGCTGTATGGCAGGGTCGATCATATCGATCCGGTTCGTCATGGCGATGATCAGAACCTCGTTCTTTGCCGCCTCTGGAATGCGGCGAAGAAACTCGGCCACTTCCTCGACGCGGTGATGGCCTGATCCCATTTCACGATCAGCAAGAAACGCCTCCATCTCGTCAATCACGAGGACTGATGGCGCGTTCTCCATCGCCTTCTCGAACACCTGCGCGACCTTCTTGCTGGTTTCGTGGATGTAGGGGCTGGCCACGCTGGATGCGTCGATTTGGAAGCTCGGCCATCCGAGGAAGTCAACCAGCCGCTCGACCGCGAAGGTCTTGCCCGTGCCAGGAGGGCCGTGCAGGATCACTGCCGATGGGAACTCGATGCCTAGCGCCTTGTAGCGATCACGATTCAAGACGATGTCAACGATATGCTCGTTGAAGAAGGCAGCTAGTTCTGATCTCCCAGCCAATTCAAAGACTGTAGCCGGAGGCTTCTTATCAACCTGAGACTCCTTTTGGTCTGTACGCGCAACTGGTACGGTGTCTGATCGTGAAGGCAAAACTCGAGCTCTATTAGCCGGAATTACCTCTGCCACCTCAAATCCTGCTGCCTGGACCACGTCCTTGAGGTGGCACGCGCCCAGCCAACTCATTGTCTGGCGAAGTCTGCGGAACGATTTCGCTGAGACGCTGGCTCCACCCGTCAGCCAGAATCCGAGCACAACATCATCGTCGGTTCTGGATCTGATGCTGTAGGTTGGAAGAAGGCGGCTAATCTTCTCGACGTACAAGGCGTCTTGCAGTGGCGACTCTGTATCGATCTCACGCGTTGCCTTGAGCGCCAGCGCGAACGACAGAGCCTCGGCTTTCGTGTCAGGAGACCTGCCTTCGTTGACCGGGCAAAGAAGCTGACTTGAGCCGCAAGAAATCGCCCAAAGACGCTGATCCCCGAAATCGAATGAGATAAAAAGACCTGGATCTATCAATCCCGCGTCGATCCAGCGCAGGGCGAGCTCGTCGTGGGCAACCAGCGCTCTGCCATTCCCTTGGGTCTCGAGAATCTGCCAGTTTGTGCCCTCGAATACTGCAACACGCGCCTTTGCGCCGTCCGGGAATTTGTACCCAATAGGGAGCCAAGCATCGAGGGCCATAGGTCAACTCCGCACGATATTTGCGCCAGCCATCATTTCATCGTCACCAGCTGACCTGATACGCACTGAGTCAAGATGCGCGACGACCGCGCGCAGCTTATCGATGTCATTTGCCTTAAGGGCTTCGGCACCGGTGGCGACCAATTGCGCATGTTCTCTTGCGTCCGGGAACAGGTACGCGTCCTGGGCTAGCCATTTGAAACGATCGATGACGAACCAGTCTTGGCGCCAGAGAATCACGAAGTTCTTTCCTCGCAAGTCGTCCAAGTGGGATTCAAAGTCACCACTGTTGTTGTCGATGGCTCGCTGGGCGGTCTTGACGAGGTTATCGAAGGCATTGGCCTCCGTGGGGCGAGCGTGCTCACGCATTGTCTTGTCGAAAAACTCGACAACCTTATCAAGCTCAAGCTGGCGAATATCCTTCAAGTGCTCCTTGCGCACGAGAGCCAATAGTCGCTTTGCCTCCTGCACGTTATCCATTGCCTGCTTCGCCGTTTCAGGGTCGGATTCTTCGCTCTTGATCGACTGTGCTTGCTCCAATTTTTCTCGTGCCTGATCCAGGCGGGGGTCGTCAATCTTTGACGCCATCTCCTCAAGACGCTGAAGAGCGTGTTCCGACTGCTCCTCAACGAGCTCCGAAGCCTTTGTGTAATCGATTTGTCCGTCCTGGCGGGAGTAGAAGTTGCGGCCACTGTGGAATGATCCACCGATAGAAGGTACAGAGACATCCATCATAATGTTTCCGGAGTCCAGCACTTCGTACTCGCAAATCATTTCGGCGCCAGCCGCGATCTCGCCATCATCAAAGTCAGATCCCTTGATCTTGAACATCCCGATAAAACGGTTGTCATTGATCGGATCAGAAATTTCACCTTCCCAGAGCTTGAAATTGATTGATCCAGTACTGCCTGCCTTGAGCGACTCTTCGGTCTTGAATGTCTTCTTGGCCTTCTTGGGCAACTGATCACCTTCGCGAACCAAGTAATCGAGGACAAGTCGCCCGCCAAGTTTGTCGCGTGCTTCAACGCCAATCGAGTGCGACGCTGGAATCGCATCAATGCTGACAGCTGTTCGCGAGATAACGATCTTGTCATCCTGTAGCGCGACAGGCCCACCCTTTGAGTCAAACACAAAGACCTTGAATGTGTTCTCCCCCGGCTTTGTAAGGACAAGCTCAACTGCGACACCATCCTTGAGTACCATCCGGCCTGAAGACCAGCCGGTGTCCAGGCTGTCGATCTGGAACTCAACGCCAGCCGCAGCACTTCCACCAAGCTTCGCCACGATTTTTGCTTTCGAGTCCGGCGTACGCGCGATGTAGTTGAAGGAGAGATCCAAAGCACCGCCTGTGCTGAGCGCTCCCCTAGCGCTCTTCCGACCACGGCTTTGCGAGCCCCAGTCAATCGATTCCGCAAACAAGGCCGCACCCTCTGCGACGGCCGTCATGGGATTCACGTCAGTGGATGGCGCGATACCCAGCTCAAACGCAACTCGATCACGCAGGGGCTTGTATTGTGTTGGCCCGCCGACAAAAACGACTCGTTCAACATCGTGAGGACTAAGGCTGGCCTTCTCGAGTGTTTCACGGGCAGATTGGATGGACTCATCCACCTTGCCGGCAATCAATTCGTTGAGAAGCTCTCTGGTGAATGGGATATCGACATATATTTCTGAGCCGGACTCATCACTAACACCAAGGTCAGACTCTGTGAGGCTGATGACAGAATCTTCTTTTGCCGATAGCTCGATCTTCGCCTTCTCTGAAGCCCAAAGACACATTCTCAGCAATGACTTGTACTTTTGATTCGCGCTGAAATCTTCGGGTAGATCAAAGTTCGATTTAAGCCATGCTTTGACTACGTTATCGAGAATGGAGCGATCGAAATCTGTGCCACCGCACATAGCGACACCACCGTGAGCCAGCAGGCTCACCCGGCCGCTGATGCTTTCAGCAATAGCAATATCCAGCGTCCCACCTCCGAGGTCGAAGACCAGAAAAACGCCGTCACCTTTCCGCTGCTTCATGACACACATAACTGCCGCAACAGGCTCTTGCATCAACGCAACGCTACCCAGGCCAGCCATTTCCGCTGCTGCCAACGTTGCGTCCTTCTGCATCTGATTGAAGGCCGCAGGTACCGTAATCACGGTCCCGGTTTCTCCGCCGTTCCGGATTTCCTCTGGCAGATACCCGAAGCACAGCTTGAGAATCTCAGCTGAACACTCCTCCGGGGTCATGGTGATGTTGACGGCAGCAAGTTTTACCGGTGTGCTGGTCCCCATCATTCGCTTGAACTTTGTGGCGGCGTTATCCGGATTTTTTGCGGCGCTATCGTATGCGCGCTTACCCAAATACTTGTTGCCTCGTCTGTCAATGAAGATGGCAGATGGTGTTACATCGTTTTGCTCGGGGCTCTTGTAAAGGCGCACCAACTCACCGTCGTAGGAGCAAACTGCACTGTTCGTTGTGCCTAGATCGATTCCGACGTATTTCATGCGTGCACCTTCCTAAGCATCACCGTGCCCTGTTTCCTTAAGCCCTCAGGGCCCATGATGATGGGCTCCACCATTTGATCGACCAACAACTGATCATCAGGACCAAAATCCCCGATATTTAGCGCGGAGGCAGCCATTCCTGGGTCGAACGGCTGACCCTCAACATTCACAAGCTTCAACCCGCTTGCATTAAGGCTCTCTTCAACCTTCTTTTGGAAGTAGCGGAGCTGGTTGACGTATCGACCGGCTTCGCCCGCATCCAATTTGTTAACGACGCGCGCGAACAGGCGTGAAAATCGCCAACTTTCCACAGCTATGCCCATGAGGGACTGTTCAAGTTGGTCAATCGTATTTATCTGTTCGCCAGACATCCAATTATTCCTTTTGCTAAAATCCGACCTCAAAAATGCGCATTTATACGCGCTATTTGGTGGCTAACATTCTGAGCAGCGATAAAGCTAGCCCGCTCTAAGACGAGCGTTTGTGGCAGGGAAGGATAGTACAGGAGGGATATATACCATTGCGACAAGTCCTTTCCGTATGATGTCCTGATGTGGCTCAGGCTACCGATGGCGCGGACAACGCCAACAAAGCTAGCGTCTCCGATCAGTGCCTGTAAATACCGACCGGTGACTGAGCGCTTCGGGTCGTTAGCTGCCGATCACGAGCGGCCGGTCGCGACAGGCAGAAACCGGCCAGAACTAGACGGTTAGAAACACCAATATCGTGGTCTGTCCCCAGTTGTTCCTTTAGCTCCCTTTAGCTGACCCCTTTAGCTAGATGCTCCCGACTGTCAGCATCGCCGTCGTGTTGGGGAGGCTGGCTGCGGTGAGATCGGCAGCGCGCGGGGCGTGCAACTGCGGCTCGACTTGCGGTCACTGGCAGCCTCAATGATGACTTGCGGCTGGGCATTCAGCCAGATTTCGAGGCGCTGCCACACGGAATCGGTGAGATCAGCAACCCTCTCCCCGCGCCGGCCTCCGATCATGCGCAGACCAAAGTCCTCTGGTAGAAGGGGGCCGAAGGCGCCGAAGCGCCAAGCATGATCGAACACGAGGACGTTCAGCCCGCCAGTGTCGCGATCTTGGGCTTCAGGCTCGTGAACGTGATTGGGTTGCCAGGCGAAGCCGCCGTTGCCGGCAGGCTTATAGAAGTTGTCCGGTACGTCGGTACGGTCAGGTTTCTTCGAGGCGAAACGGCGGTCGTTCCAGTATTCGGTGAAGGTCAGTACCTCAGAGACGATGCCGGCCCAGACGACGCTGTGGCCTGAGATGGGATTCACTGCCGAACCTGCAAATGCGAGCACGAGTTCGCCGACATTCGCCTTCTTGCGGATGCGCGGCTTACAGACAGCCAGCGTAACGGCCGGCGGATCGTAGTTTGGCGCGGAGCCCGCGTCCGTGGCGATCACATACGTGTGGACTCGCATAGACATGCCTCCTTCGCAAAGAGCTGATCGAGCCACGCGAGTGCATCGGCACGATTTGTGATGTCTGCGACAAATTCCTGACCACGTGCGGCGGCCCCCAGAGTCCCGGACGACGACCAGCGCTGCGATGGGTGATAGGTCAGGCCGACTCCGCCGCGTGTTGGGTTCAACCAGTCAGGTACCGACCAAATGGAGGGACTCGGCGCATGACTCTCGGTCAGTCGAAAGCCCGTCTTGAACAGGCCGAAGCCCGGGCGCTGGGCTATGCGACCGTCGAGCATCAGACGGTCGGCAGCAATGTAAAGCGTGTTGTTTTCCTTCCAGCCGGCCCGGGTGTGTGGGTGTTCTTCGAGCCAGCGGTAGCGCTCAGCAGCGTGTGTTCCATCGACACCCAGAGTGAAGATCTCCCCGATCTGCAGCCACCCAAATACGCGATGCTCGCGTTGCCCCTCGTATGACCAGCGGCCTTGGATTTGCGTCACTGGCCGGAACAGACCCCAGAAGAGGAACAAATCGCCGACGCCGACACCTTGCCCGGCGAGGTGACTCTGAGCTGCGGCAAGCTGACCGAGCGCGCCGCGCCATCCGGGCGCGCGAGGGCGCACGCTGGGATCAAGATCTGGATCGAGGTGGCATGGAGTTGCTCTCGTGTGGCGGCCTCGGGTGAGTTGTTCGATGAGTGTCGGGATCGGTTCGGTCAGGTCGCCGAAGGTGATGGGCGTCGGCATGCGTGTGGGGATAGGGAGCGAGATTGGCCGCCCATCCACGAGCGGGCTAGGGACTCCGCCGGCGGAGGAGTCGAAACCTTTGCGGGAGAGTATGAGTTTCATAAGCCGTCGCCAGTGGTGGAAGCGAAAAGGGACAAGCGAAAAGGGGACGGATCTATTTATAGGACAGATTGACCGCTTTTGGCCGGATAGCGACCGTCCGTTGGCTTCTGAACAACGCACTCCGATGCTGATCCACCCTAGACCTCCCTAACGTGGAGGTCATGTCATGAATACTTCGATCACTGCTAGCCGGCAGCCCTGGAACAAGGGGAAGCAGGTCGGACAGAGAGCTCCGCTCAGGCTCAGAGATATTTGGGCCATACGTGTCAGGCTACAGCTTGCTGAGAAAGCCCGAGACCTGGCTCTCTTCAATTTGGCAATCGACAGCAAGCTACGAGCTTGCGACTTGGTCAAACTGCGTGTGCGGGATGTAGCTCACGGCGACCACGTGTCATCGAGAGCCATCGTGATGCAGCAGAAGACGCTGCGACCAGTGCAGTTCGAGATCACTGAACAGACTCGCACAGCCTTAGAGGCGTGGATGCAGCGTGCCCAGCTCAGAAGCGAGAACTTCTTGTTTCCAAGTCGGCTGAGTAGTTCAGATCACCTGTCCACGCGGCAATACGCGCGCATCGTCAAAGTCTGGGCAACCTCAATTAGTCTGGATCCCTCGGCGTATGGCACTCACACGCTGCGACGCACCAAGGCATCGCTGATATATCGCCGAACGAAAAACCTGAGGGCAGTTCAGCTGTTACTAGGTCATACCAAGCTTGAAAGCACCGTTAGATACCTGGGGATTGAGGTAAATGATGCGTTGGAAATCGCTGAGCAGACGGAGGTCTAGGTAGGAGCCAGCGACGGTCTGTGTAAATACGTTCGGAGTACCAATTGCAGATCAATCAATGATCAAATCTGGCGCTTGCTCGTAAAATCCAAGCGAGATAGCCGCGAATTACTCTGCAGAATTTGCGTAGCTACGCGCACCTCGAGCTTGAGCGGGAGGTTTACACAACCTGGGCCAGGAGCGGACGATCGTATATGCTACGGAACTATGGTGATTCATTACTTACAGGATGTGCTGAAATGTCAGAAACTTGGTATCACTACACTACAGCTGAAGGCTTTTATAATATCGCAAAGTCAAAAGTTCTTTGGGCCTCCAATGCAGCTCATCTGAATGATCCAAAAGACTGTCATATGGATTTCCCAAGTATCAGATCAATCATTGAAAGTGAGATAAGTGACGGAACTATATTGCGAGAATTTGGATCAGTTCTTCAGTATATGGTGTCCACCCCATACATAGTGTCCTTCACTCCATCGCCGGATGCTCTTGTCCACTGGCGTGCGTATTCGGGAGACGGAACAGGCATATCTATGGGGGTCTGCCCCAAACGATTGGTAGCGCTCGACTCATTCGAAGGTGAGGTAATTCCGCCTACGATAAACTTTGCTAACAAAAGCATTCTTCTCAAAGTTATCTACGAGACTGGCTGGTTGGAGGAAAAGGTTCGCTATGCATGCAAGCAACTGGAAAATAGGTTAGGAACCTCAACCAACCGTAATGCTGATTATATTTTAGCGGCACTTTTTATCAAAAGCCTATCGTATACTTATAAGAGCACCCACTATAAGGACGAAGCAGAAAATAGACTTGTGCACTTAGGCGAAAGTGTCAATAAGATTTATTCTGTTAACTATAGATTGAGTCGAGGAATGCTAACAAGTTATGTTGAGATCCCCTTTGGTGATAATCTTGAAGCACTTAAGCGTGTTTACATTGGGCCCCGCTGTGAAATAGAAGAAAGGATGCTAAGGGCTTACTTGGAGAGCGAGGGATTTTTCAATGTCGACATTGTCAAGAGTCCAATTTTATACCGTTAGGGAAACATTAATGAAACAGGGGGGCAGGTCTTGCCTTTTGCTTATGAAAAAAGGAACGCTCATTTATTTTCATGGCCTTGAGCCAGAATGATGAACCGAATGACCGCTCCTGGCCGCATTCTGCCCGTTGTGACCGGCAGTTTGCGATCCAATGTCGCCCCTGCCAGGCGTACTCTGCTCTGGCACCAGAAGCTATTCGGCGATCAGCGTGGTAATCCGGTTGACGCTGATAATCTGCCCACTCCAGATCATCTCGAAATGAGCGGTCTGAATGATCGAGGTGACGGGGCGCGGTGTTATCAGCGCCCAGCAGATATTGCCTGGAGAACGGACCGAGTTGTATCGCAGGCCCGGGCATGCCTCTCGCTTCGCTTCGCCTCCCAATAGATGTGAGTGCGTGTAGTCGTCGGGGGCATAGATAGGATCAGACAGCGGCACCTCGGTGGCGTCCTTCATCCCGGCGTCGCTGAAGCTAGCGGTCAGTCCTCTGAAGACAAAACGCTCGTAATTGAGGTCCGGCACGTTCGACCAATAGCACTCTTGGTGATGGCGCACCTCGGAAATTGCAGTGTCCATTTTGTCGGCAAGGTAGAGCACGCCAAAGCTGCCATTGCTAAAGCGTGAGCCGGTCGGGTTCACGTGCGTAAAGGGCGCTGTCGCATACGAGCATCCAGGAATTCCGAACGGTATCTGGTCGCGGGGGATCAGTTCCAGCCGACCAAGCTCGTTCTGCAGTCGTGGGTTGGTTATTGCCTGAATCTGATAGAGAGCTTCGAAGTCCTCTGCGTCGGCGACGTCATCGAACAGGGCAATGGGCGGAAACTTGGAGTTGACCAAGCGGTAGGCCTGTAGGCTTTCACCTTCCAAAAGGGGAAGGTCGCTAAACATTACCACTGGGCACCCCGCAGCGCATCGATCCGCCGGAACGTCTCGTACAGCGAGATCATGTCGCCCTGCGCCATGATGTCTAGCGGCGCGCGCCCGTTGAAGAACTCGTTGTGGTTCTTCATCGAGGGGAAGCCGTAGACGTTTTCGGGGTTGTCGAACACCAGGCGCAGCGCCGCATGGATATTCAGGACGAGGCTGATGCGCTGCATCTGATCGGAGTCCAGGCTCACCTCCCAGGCCGATTCCTTTTGGCTGGCGCGGGTGTAGGTGCTGCGTGAAATACGCAAGATGTGGCAGGCCTGCTCACAACTGGCCTTCCACTTGTCCAGGATGTTCAGCGCCGCACGCAGGCCGGCGGCGCACTGGCTTTTCGAAAAGTCCTGAGCTTGGATGGCTGCAGCTGTCATGGGTAGCCCCTCATTTAATCTACAGAACAAAATATAGCATATGTGAGCCTGCAGATTAAAAGCGATCACTTCATTTATGCCTCAGCTAGCGTCCATCTCCAGTGTCAGAGTGGAAGAATTTGACGGGGTACGGAGTGTAGGGCGTGCCTTTGCCCATAAAGCGTATGCGTTGGGCATCGCCAACCGCGTTGCATTGGGCGTCCCCCAGTTTTGTTCGATCCTTCCGACACTGAAGTCTCAGTTCTTCGAGTCTCTTGGGATTTTCGGCAAGAAACTCGGCCGACTCGAAGGGCATCGGTTTTTCGCAGGCGCTGAGCAACAGCACAAACAGCAGCAGTGGAATCCTGTTCATCAGGCGATATCCTCTCGTTGGGTTTGGTTGGGTAACAATGCTTGGTCTTCGGCTGGGCTTATTCTGTCGATGAACCTGCGTAGCTGTTCAGAAGGCTCCGCCTCGCGCTGTATCAGGTAGGTGGTCAGCATCGCGGGGCTGCCTGCAAACTGGCGGGCTACTACGTCGGGGTTGTTGAGTTCAGTGATCCGAGCAAGGCTGGAGAAGCCAAGGCCGTAGCCGGCTGCTACGAGCGCCATCAACAGATCCAGTGTCGGTACGCGGTCGGCGATAGTCAGCCTTGCCTCCACGGTGCTTAGTACCCGCTGTAGTTGCTGCCAGAAGCCCTCGCAGACCTGCGGATCACAAAGCACCAAGGGGTAGCGGACGACCTCTTCGAGTGGGATGCATCGATAGGTCAGAAGAGGGTGGCGGGCAGGTACCGCCACCACCAGCGGATCGAACCAGACCGGCTCGGCCAGCAACCCTGCACCGACCTCGTCAGACTGGGCAAAGCCAATATCGAACAGGTCGTCGTTGAGCCCTCTGACCTGTTCGGTAAAGGTGACCTCCGACAGGCAGATCTCGACCTCCGGCTCCTCCTCGCGGCACTGGGCGAGCAGGGCGGCCAACCGCGCCTGCGGGATGCCGTCGGACAGTGCGACGCGGATGCGCCCGCGGTAGCCGGCCGCCGCGCTCTTGACGCTGGCCTTGGCCTGGTCGACCACGGCAAACACCCGGCGTGCTTCTTCCAGCAGCACCTTGCCAGCCCAGGTCAGGTGGGTGCGACGCGTGGTGCGCTCGAACAGTTGTACACCCAGGCGGTACTCCAGTTCCTTGATGATCCTGGAGAGGGGCGATTGCTCGATATGCAGACGCGCGGCCGCACGCGCAAAGTGCAGTTCCTCTGCGACGGCGATGAAACAGCGAAGATGGCGCAGCTCCACAGCCCGGCCTCCTGTCTATGGATCAGTTGTAGGGTTGGGCTGGCACGTCGGGCGTCCAACTCGGCTGGCGACGCAGGTTGACGACCTGTAGCAGGGCGCCCAGGGCGGCCACACCACCGGCGCTAGCGGCCAACGTCCAGGTGGGCATCTGCAACAGCAGCACGAAGCCGCCTGCCGCCGCACCGATGGCGCTACCCAGGTAGAGGGCTGACTCATTGAGTGCGATAGCCAGGTTGCCATCGCCCTGGGCCTGGCGCGCGAGGATCAGCTCGTTGTTCTGCGGCACTTGCAGGGCCCAGCCAACAGCGCCCCAGAGAACAATGGGCAGCATGACCAGCCAGGTGCTGAGCGCGGCCGAGAGCGGCAGCACGAACAGCGACACGGCAAGGATCAGCATGATGACGAAGGTCAGGGTCGGGCCCTTGAAGCGATCCACCAGCGGGCCGATCAGAAAGCTACCCAGTACGCCGCCGATGCCCCAGACCCACAGGTAGGGCGTGACCGAGTGCACCGCGCCGTAGGCCGGGGCGGCCAGCAGCGGGGCGATAAAGGTGTACATGCCCAGGCTGGCGATGGCCGCCAGCAGGGAGACCAGCAGGATGACCAGCACATGGCCGTCACCGAGGATCGCCAGCTTCTGACCCAGCGAGCTGGCGGTGGCCGCTGGCAGCGCCGGGAGCTTCAGGAGCAAGCCGAAGAAGGCCAGCAGGCCGAGCAGGGTGACCAGCCACAGAGCGGCCTGCCAGCCCAGTTGCTCGGCGATCAGCAGGCTGAGCGGCACGCCCAGCACCACGCCGCTGGCCATGCCGCCCATGATGATGGCGATGGCCTTGCCGCGACGCTCAGGTGTGGACACGGCGGCCGAGGCGCCGATGCCCATGGCCAGGTAGACGCCGGCACCGATGCCGGCGATGGCGCGCCAGACCATTAGCGCGGGGAAGCTCTCGGCCAGCGCGCTTGCAGCGTTGGCGATGACGAACAGGCCCAGGGCCAGCAACAGGCCGGCGCGCTGACGATGCGCCGGAGTCAGGGCGACGAAGATCGGGGAACCCAGGCCGTAAGCCAGGGTGAAGGCGGTAACCAGCTGTGCGGCCACCGCGACGGACACGGCGAAAGAGGCCTCGATCATCGGGATCAGCCCGGCAGTGACATAGGAGGCCATGCCTAGGGCAAAGGCCCCCAGCGCTATGAGGTAAATGGGGGATTGGTTGGGTGTGTGCATGCTCGGACTCGCTTGCGTTGCAGGAACGTGTGGGTGGTACAGCGGAGGGATGCGGCCCCGCTCCGGGGCCACATCCGGTTGGGGCTAGAGTTCGAGGCTGACGTCGTACTCGCTCAGCCAGGTGTTGAGGCCGACCGCCAACTCCATGCCCATGCGTTCGTACATGGGCGAGACGCTGCCGAGCGGTTTGGCCAGGGTCTGCTGTATACGGCCGCTGTCGAGCAGTGGCGTTACCGGCGCATTGCGATCCGTCTGGATGGCGGCCAGCGCGTCACGCAGCGCCTGCTCGTAGGCCGGGTCCTGGGTTGAGGGGTAGGGGCTCTTGACCCGCTCGCTGATCGACTCCGGCAACAGGTCGCGGGTCGCCGCGCGCAGGATGCTCTTCTCCCGCCCATCGAAGGCCTTCATCGCCCAGGGGATGTTGAAGGCGTACTCGACCAGGCGGTGGTCGCAGAAGGGCACCCGCACCTCGAGGCCGACGGCCATGCTCATGCGGTCCTTGCGATCCAGCAGGGTCTGCACGAAGCGCGTCAGGTTGACGTAGCTCATCTGCCGCATGCGCTGATCTACCTTGCTCTCGCCAGGCAGTACCGGCGCCTCGGCGATGGCCTGGCTATAGCTGTCGCGCAGGAAGCTCTGCATATCGAGTTGGGCCAGCAAGCCCGGGTCGAACAGGGTCTTGCCGTCGAAGTACTTGCCGGTCACCGAGGTCAGCCAGGGGAAGGTATCGGCCTGGATCGCCTCCGGATCGTGGAACCAGCGGTAGCCGCCGAACACCTCGTCCGCGCTCTCGCCGGACAGGGCTACCGTCGAATGCTTGCGCACCTCCTGGAACAGGCGGTAGAGCGACGGCCACATGTCACCCCAGAAGGCCGGTGGCAGATCGAGGGCGCGGACGATCTGCGCGCGCAACGCCGGGTCGGCCAGCTCACGGCTGTCGAGGACGATCTCCTGGTGGCTGGAGTGGATCTTCTCAACCAGGTCGCGCACGAAGGGTGCATCCGGCGTGCCACGCACGGCATCGCCGGTGAAGCCGCTGCCGTGGTCGAGAAAGTCGACGGAGAAGGAGCGGATGTTCTCCTTGCCAGCGGCCAGCAGCTTCTTCGAGGCCAACGCGGTAATGATCGAGGAGTCCAGGCCGCCCGACAGCAGGCTGCACAGCGGTACGTCGGCGACGATCTGGCGGTCGACGATGTCTTCCAGCAGGTCGCGTGTATGGCGGATAGTCTCGTCCAACGAGTGGTCGTGCTCGCGCGCCTCCAGTTTCCAGTAGTGGCGGCGGCCCAGGCCCTGGCGGCTGATCCGCACGATTTCGCCCGGCATCACCTCGCGCATACCGGCGAACACCGCATGCCCCGGCGTCTTGACCATCTCCAGGATCTCGCGCAACCCGTCAGCTCGCACCTTGCGCGGTACCAATGGGTTGGCCAGCAGCGCCTTGGGCTCGGAGCCAAAGATCACACCATCCGCGGTGGGGAAGTAGTAGAGCGGCTTGACGCCCATGCGGTCGCGGATCAGCAGCAGTTCTTGCGAGCGCAGGTCCCAGACGGCGAAGGCATACATGCCGTTGAGCCGTTCGACGAAGGCCTCGCCCCATTCTACATAGGCGCGCAGCACCACCTCGGTGTCGCTGCGGGTCTCGAATTGGTGCCCGCGCCGCTGTAACTCGGTGCGCAGTTCGCGGAAGTTGTAGACCTCGCCGCTGTAGGTGATGGCGGCGACTTCACGCAGGTTGCCATGGCGCGCTGTCATAGGTTGGCGGCCGCCTTCCAGATCAATGATCGACAGCCGGCGATGGCCGAGGCCGACCGGTCCGTCGATCCATACGCCGCCGGCATCCGGCCCGCGCAGGGCCATGGTGTCGGTCATGCGCTGCAGGGTGTCGCGTTGCGCTTCCATGTTCTGGCTGTAGGACAGCCATCCAGCGATTCCACACATAAAGTTCTCCTTGTGATTTTGGGTTACCCGAGGCTTTCCAGGTCGCTGTCCTCGGCCAACAGCACACGCGTCTCGCCATGGAGGTAGCGTGCCGGTGGTGGGGTTTGGGCGTGGGTGTCGAGGTCATTGAGCAGGCGCTGCAGCGCCACGGCGGTGTCGAGACCGGCGAATGGCTGGCGTGGCGGCTCCTTGAGCGCCACGGCGCGCACCACTTGCAGGCACAGCCGCGAGAGCTTGTGCAGGGTGTCCAGGCCTGGCTCGTCAGGGGCGGTGGCGAACGCGTGCTGCACGTCCTCAGCGCCGTTCGCGTCGCGCGTCCAGATCCGCAGTTGGTCGTGATCCCAGAGCGGCGTGTCGAACACCAGGCGCGCATTGATCAGCCGGGCGTCGCGGTCGACGAAGCTGAAGTCCACAGTGCGCTGACGGACGATGTTGACGAAGCTGGCGTAGCCAGTGACACGCGCCTCGCCCAGGCTGGCAGTGAGCTGCACGGTGTCGAGCACTTCGTTGCCGGAGATCGAGAAGTCCGAGCGCACGCCGAGTACGCCATGCAACCTGAGCTGGCCGGCGCGCGGGCAGATCCAGCCGAGCAGGTCCAGGGCATGGATCACCTCGCTGGTCACGCCGCAGGTGGGGCGGTAGTCGTTGATACGATCCTTGCCCCAGTGGAAGCTGGCGCGCACCAGTTGCCAGTCGTGCCGCTCGACCCACTCGCGTAGCTGCCGGCTGGCGTCCGAGTAGCGCTCCACCAGATCCAGGGCAAAGCCACTGACGTGTTCCAGTGCGCCGAACAACTCGGCCAAGTCGTCGCGGGGCGTGACCAGGGGCTTCTCGCAAATCACGAAGCCCCGGTAGCCGGCCAACTGCTGCAGCACGGGCGCATGGCTGTGGTCGTTGACGCTGACCACGACGATGTCCGGAGCGAACGCCTGCAGCGCCCGGCCGACGTTGTCGAAGTAGGGCAACTCGGTCGGTTTCTGCCGGCGCCCGACGTAGGCCAGCGCCAACGGTAGGCCGGTGCTCGCGGCGATATGTTCGAAGGCGCGGCGGTAGCGGTTGCCGGCGTAGCCCAGGCCGATGATCAGGATCTTCATGCGAAGGTCTCCTGACGGATCAGCAGGCGCTCGTCGCTGACCGCGAAGCCCAGAGCCTGGTACAGCGTGCCGGCGGCCTCAGTGCTTTGCAGCACCACGGAGCCGACGCCACGATTGGCAAACCAGCGCAGCAGGTGCTGCATCAACTGCCGGGCGATGCCACGGTTGCGCCACTGCGGCGCCACCACCACCGACTGCACCCAGCCGGACAGGCCGTTGAGGCAGCCAGGCGCCGGCGCGCGCTGGTCGATGATGGCGGTCGCGCAGCCCAGCACCTGGCCGGACTCCCTGTGCTCGGCGGCGAAGATCTGCACGCAGTCGCTTTCGTTCAGGCGACTGCTCAGCCAGGTGCGGTAGGCCGCACGCCAGCGCGCCGAATGCTCCGGCGTCTTGCTCGAGTAGCTGGCTGCGGTACCGTCCAGCAGGTGCGCGCGCAGTTCCACCAGGCTGGCCAGGTCGGCTACGGTCGCCGGGCGCACGGTAAGGAAGGTGTGATCCATCTCAGGCCACCTCCGTGCCGAAGGCCTGGGAGGCCAGAGGGATGGAGAAGTGCTCGAAGGTCTCACGCAGCGAGGCCGCCAGATGCTCGATTTGCTCGTCGCTGTGGTTCGGGGTGGTGTTGACGCGAAAGCGCTCGGTACCTATCGGTACCGACGGGTAGTTGATTGGCTGCAGGTACACGCCATGGATTTGCAGCAGACGTTCTGCCGCAGCCTTGCAGCGCTGCGCATCACCTACCAGTACCGGCAGTACGTGTGTTTGTGAGCAGGGCATGACTGGCACGTCATAGTGCTTGAGGCGTTCGCGTAGCTTGGCAGTCTTGGTACGCAAGAGATCACGCTCCACGCTGCATGTTTTGAGGTGATTCACGCTGGCCAGACAGCCGGCCGTAATGGCGGGCGGTAGGGAAGTGGTAAAGATGAAACCGGTGGCGAAGGAGCGCACGGCGTCGACGATGACCTGAGTCGATGCGATGTAGCCGCCTATAACGCCGATACCCTTAGCCATCGTGGCCTGGATGATATCCACCTGGTCGGCCAGACCGCGCTCGGCGGCGACACCAGCGCCGCGCGGGCCGTACATGCCGACGGCATGCACTTCATCGAGGTAGGTGAGCGCGTTGTAGCGCTTGGCGACTTCGACGATCCCTGCGATGGGCGCAATGTCCCCATCCATCGAGTAGATGGACTCGAATACGACGAGTTTTGGCTGGCCGAGTGGGTAGCAGGCGAGTATCTGCTCCAAGTGCTCGATATCGTTGTGGCGGAAGACCTTGCGCTCGTTCGGTGTCGAACGGATGCCGTTGACGATGGAGGCATGGTTCAGTTCATCGCTGATCACCACGCAGTCGGGGATGCGTCGCAACAGGCACTGGATGGTGGCGTCGTTGGAACCGAAGCCGGTGGGAAATACTAGCGCCGCTTCCTTGCCATGCCAGTCGGCCAGGCTTTCTTCCAGACGGACATAGACCTCGTGGGAGCCGCCGATATTGCGCGAGCCACCTGATCCTGCGCCGTATGTTTCCAGCGCGTCATGCATCTCCTCGCGCACGCTGGGGTGCTGGGACATGCCGAGGTAGTCGTTGCTGCACCAGACAACCACCGGTCTATGGTTCGTACCTTTCAATTTGGCCAGCGGGTATTGGCCGCAGATGCGACTGAGGGTGGTGAAGGTGCGGTACTGGTTGGAGGACTTCAGCGTCTCCAGTTGTTCGCGAAGAAGTGCCTGGTACATCCGTATATCTCCTGAGCTGTTGATGACACGTCGATGTGTTTTTCCTCATCAAGCAAGCGCCCTGGCACGCTCCTTTACGGCCAGGGAGGAGGTATTCTTGTTTGAATCTATAAGGGTTACAATTTGACCGTTTATGCTATTACTGGAGGTAACCGGATGAGCGCGCCTCGCACACTCGAACGCACCCGGGCAGAGCTGGCCGAATTCCTGCGCAGCCGGCGTGAGCGGATTTCGCCGGAGGAGGTGGGGCTGCCCACCGGCAGCCGGCGGCGGACGCCAGGACTGCGCCGCGAGGAGGTAGCTGCCCTGGCTGGGGTGGGACTGTCCTGGTACACCTGGCTGGAGCAGGGGCGGGACATCAGCGTGTCCTCCACCTTCCTCGACAACCTCTCGCGAACGCTCAAGCTGGATGCCACCGAGCGGCGCCACCTGTTCCTGCTGGCTCATCAGCGCCTGCCGCCAGAACCGGGCCTGACCTGGTGCGTGGTGCCGCCGCTGATCCACCGGTTGATGGGCGACATCCCGTCACGCCCGGCCTACGTGCTCAACCTACGCTGGGACGTGCTGGCCTGGAATGCCGCGGCGGATCGGGTCTTCGGCTTCTCCGCGCTGCCGGCGGATCGGCGCAACCTGCTGTGGATGCTGTTCACCAGCCCGGCCATGCACGAATTGTTCGACCCCTGGGAAGAACAGGCGCTGCAGATCCTCTCGAGCTTTCGTCGCGACTTCGTGCGGGCGACCCAGGACCCGGATATCGCCGCGCTGGTGAAGGACCTGGAGAAGGTTTCCCCCGACTTCAAGGCCTGGTGGCGCCAGCAGGACATCCATGGTCCCTGCCAGGGCATTCGCCATCTGCACATCGAGGCGGTCGGCCAGGTGGTGTTCGAGCACACCACGCTGACCATCGACGAGGATCGCCACCTGCGACTGGTCTACTACGCGGCCAAGGAAGGCCTGCCGCAAAGCCGAGCCTTCGAGCAGTGGTTGCAGCTTGCACCTGAGCTCGCGTGACCACGAGCGCGGGCCGCTCAGCCAATCGTCGGCCCGCGCTGGCGTCCCAGTTGCCAGGAGACGCGATTGTCTTGCACCACAGCCGAGAGGCTCTGCCCGAGCCTGGGCTCGATCACCGGTTTCCACGGCACCAGGCTGAAGCCAACTCCGTCGTCGAGCATTGCGAAACGGCCGCTGGCCAGTTGCACGCTGCGCCGGTAGACCCCGCTGAGCCGTTCGCCATCAACCAGGGGGCGGTGCTGCAGACCGGTCTGCGCCGCGATCGCGCGCGCCGCTGCCGATAGCTCTCGAGCGCGCAGGGTGGCCAGCAGGTTACGTGCGAGCACGACGCGCTGACCCCGGCGCTCGGCCAGGCCCTGTTCCATCAGGAAGTCGGCACGCTGCCTCAGCGCCTCGCGCACTTCCGTGCCGAAGCCCTTGTCGGCCAGCTCTCGGCTGCCGCCAATCAACTGCTGGTCCAGCCAGGTCGCGCCGACAGTGCGAACCTGCCGCTCAACCGGCAGCGGCGTGCGCAACTCGACGGCGACATCGCCCAGGCGGTGGGCGTCATGTTGTCGGCCCCGTTCGGGCAGGTCGTTGGGCACGCGCCAGACCCCATCGGCCAGGCGCTCCACGATACCGGCCCGGCGCAGAGACTCCAGGCGCCGCACATGGCGTTCTACCAGCGCCTCGGGGTTATGCCCGTGGGCGGCCTGCGACCGGGCCAGGGCAAGGTGCTGATCGGTGCGGTAAAGGCCATCCGCCGCCAGCGAAGCAATCGAGCGATCCACTGCGCGCGGTTCTCTCATTGTCCGCGTCTCCACCACTGCACCGATGGGGTAGTCGGCCAGTTCTGTGCGGGCAGGCAGGGCCAGGTAGTGGGCCTTGCCGTCGAGACCATCGACCACCAGATAGCCGCGGTCGTGCAGCTCATCCGCCAGCCCCTTGGCCACCACCCGACCGACCACGGCATAGTGGCCGCCACCCGGCTCGAGTACTGCCAGCTCGCGCTGTGCATCGCCCATGGCGCGTTGCAGGGTGCGCACGATATCGCCGCGCTCGCCCATGGCCCGCAGGGTCGCCTCGGCGTCGTCGCGCATGATCCAGTGCCCAGGCCGATCCTCGCGCGCCAGGCCCAACTGCTGCAGGTGCTGCAGGCGGCCGATCAGTAGCTGCCGATGCGGATGTTTGGCAAGGCTTTCCAGATGCAGCACGCCGGCCTGACGCTCGCGCAGCAGGGTACGATCCAGGCTGGTCCAACGCTCTTGCTGCACCTCCCGCTGCAGGCCGCGCTGGATCTCCAGTTCGGTGCGCGGGCCCAGCCACTCGGTGACCAGTTCCGCAGCGCGATTACGCATGCCCTCGGCGATGTAGTCGCGGGCGATCACCAGATCCTTGCCAGTATCATCCTTGCCCCGCAGCACGATGTGTGTGTGCGGGTTGTCGGTGTTCCAGTGATCGACTGCCACCCAGTCGATGCGGGTGCCCAAGTCGGCCTCCATGCGGCTCATCAGGTGGCGGGTGTAGGTACGCAGGTCGTCGAGTTGCTCGGCATCCTCGGGCGAGACGATGAAGCGGAACTGGTGGCGGTCGTCCCGGCCGCGCTCCTCGAAGGCCTCCGTGTCTGCCTGATCGGTCAGCGGACCGTAGGCTTGGCCGGGCTCGCCCTCGCGACTCACGCCATCGCGCTCGATGTAACGCAGATGGCTGGTGGTCGAGCGCTTGCCCGCCTGGCGTAGGTTCACCAGACGGGTCTTGATGGTGACCCGGCGGGCGTTGGGCTGCAGTAGCTGCGTGCTGAAACGGGCGGCGACATGCCCGCGGCCGAGGCGGGCGCCAGGTTGGCGACCCGCCTTGCGCGGCTTGCCGGTACCGGCCTTGTTGGCCTGGCGCAGCACTTGATTGACGAAGGTCTGGCCGCGCTGCTTTGGTGCCCCCGGCCGGGGGTGGAAGCGTTCTTCTCCATGCTGATCGCGTTCCTTGCTCATGCTGATGATTCCTCCAAGTTGATCGCAGTGAGGCGTGCCAAGCACGCGGTTGGGCCAGTGCTGCCGCAGGCAGGAAGGCAGCTCCGGCACCTGGCGGCCCCGGCGCTGTGCCGCTTCCATCCCCCGTGCAGACTGGTTGCGAGCGCCACGAAGTGCTGCGCCCTTTTATCTTGCCCTCCGCTTTTTTCCCCTGCCTTGGCGCTCCTGGGGTGGGTAATCAGGTGAGGCGGGCCAGGCACAGGCGAGGCCCGGCCGGCGGGTGAGAGCAGAGCTGCCGGCATAGTGGCGGCGCGCGAATGCGCAAGCCGGTCACACGAAGTCGGCGGGCTGGTCGACGTGAAAAGGACCGGCTCATCGACGCGACTCCAACCACAAGGGCTGCGCCCGGCCGATCACCGCGTCGCTGGATACCGGGCCGAAGTAGCGGCTGTCGAACGACTCCGGGTTGGTGGTGCTGAGCAGGAACAGCTCATCGTCAACCAGGTGCCGGCAGGCCCGCCAGGCTGGCAGCGCTCGAGCCTGGCGATCCCGGCGCAACTGCCTGGCCACAAGCCGGCCGTCGATCAGCACCCGATCGCCGCGCACGCACACCTGCTGTGGCGCTACTGCGGCGATCGTCTTCAGCAGCGGCACGCTCCAAGGCAGGTAGCCACGTTGCGCCGCCAGTGCCGTCGCATCTGCTGGCAGACGGACGAGCACCAAGTCGCCGGCCGCCACTGGGCCGGCCGGTGCGATACGGTACCAACCGGCAGGCACGCTGTCGGAGGCGTTGTAGACAAGCCGAGGTGACACTGTTCCGAGCGCTGTCCACGCCAGCGCAAGCAGGCTGACTACGGCCAACGCCAGTGACCACCGAGCACCGCGCGTATCCAGCGTCATGATGCGACCTCCGGGAACTGCCGCTCTAGCACCTCGCGCAGCATCTCCGCCATCGTCACGCCACGGTCGAAGGCCGCCAGCTTGATGCGCGTGCGCAGTGCCGGTGTGACGTCCAGCGTCAGCCGCGCTGTGTAGCGTTCGACCTTGCCGATGTCGACGGCGACGCTCTGGCGTATCCAAGCCTCGGCCTGCGGATCGGCCAACGGCCGCGCACCGATGCCGATGCGCTTGCCGCTCATAACGACCACCTCAACAGCTCGTCTACCAGGCTGCTGACCTCGCGCGCGGCGGCACTGTCCGGTGCCAGTTCGCGTGCCAGGCGGCCGGCCGCCACGCTTTCGGCGAAGACGATGCGCTGGCGTACCTCGGCCTGCAGGGCCGGCAGCGGCTGGTCGGCGAGGGCGCCGCGTGCTTCCCGACCAATCACCGTGGTGCTGACGCGGCGGTTGATGGCAAACGCCGCTCGCAGGTTGGGTTTGAATACCTGCGCCTCGCGGATCAGGTTGACCATCTCCGCGCTGGCCCACAGGTCGTAGGGGCTGGGCTGCACCGGGATCAACACGCGGTCGGCGGCCAGCAACGCCGAGCGGGCGAGGGCGGCGATGCGCGGCGGGCCGTCGATGATCACGTGATCGGCACGCCGAGCCAGCTCCGGCGCTTCCTGGTGCAAGGTCTCGCGTGCCAGGCCGGCGGCGCTGAACAGCCTGGGCAGGCCCTGCTGGCTGCGTCGCTGCGTCCAGTCCAGCGCCGAGCCCTGCGGGTCGGCATCAAGCAGGATGACGGTGTCGCCACGTAGGGCCAGTTCGCCGGCGATATGGGTGGCCAGGGTGGTCTTGCCGACCCCGCCTTTCTGGTTGAGTAGGGCGACGATCATGGGCGGATCTCCCCGGCCAAACAGCCCAGGTCAACACCTGTCCACAAATGGGCGCTGGCCCAATAACAAGTTAGAGCTTTTAAGTTAGTTAAGTTAAGGGGGGCTGGAAGCCGCGCCAGCCGTGGCCTGCAGAGGCGTTCGTGCGCCTGATAGCACGAGGGTGATGCGCCTGATAGCACGTGCCCGGTTGCGCCTGATAGCACGAGCGGATTCACAGCTTGTCCGCAGGATATCCCCGTGCCGTTTACGGCACGGGCTTGAAGGCCAGAAGTTCGGTCGAAGGGGGAAGCCGAACGATGCCCAACCGATACCCCGGCAGCGACTGACGAGCAACCAACGCACGCAGGTCGAGGGCGAAGTCCGAGTAGCGGGCCGTGCTCCCCGACTTGCGGTACAGGTGGCGAAAATCGAACTGCCAGCCGTCCTCCTGCCTGCCGCCGTGCTTGCGCACCAGGCGGTACAGCCAGCGCTCGATGCCGCCGGTGAGGCGGAAGTAGGCCGGATCGATGGTCAGCACCAGGGCCTGATCGAGCACCCCGCTGTAGAACCAGTCCGGCAGGATCAACTCGATGCCCAGCGGCCGGCCATCCGGCGCTGCCAGTTCCTTCCACTCGTTGATCCAGGAGAAACGGTGCAGGCGCCGCCCGGTGGTTTCGCGGATCGAGGTGGCCACGCTGGTTGACTGCAGCCGATCCAGAGCGGCCTTCAGACGCTGGTAGTCGCGTAGCGAGGTGCCGCGGCCGATAAAGCGCAGGATCTCGTACGGCGTCGCCCGCATCAGCCGCGAGGTAGGGATGCCCGCATCGCGCGCCTCGACGATCTGGCTGGCCGCCCAGATCAGGATGTCCGCATCCCAGATCGTGGCGATGCCATGCTCCAGCGTGCCCTCTACGCGCACCGTCACCTCGCCGGAGCGAAAGTCGATGGGCACCGTGCGTCGCGACTTGGCCAGCGAGAAGAACGGATGCGCCATCAGGTCCTGGGCGTCGCGTGGCGCCATATCGCCCGGCAGGGCGCGGAACAGGTCCAATTGCTCGCTTTGTGTCGGCAGGTTGCGCAGGCAGCGACTCATGGACAATGGTTTCACTGATCATCACGCTGTGCTCCCGGGTGGCGGTCGAGGTACTCGGGATCGAAGGTGGTCTCGAAACTGCGCGCACTGGCCCAGGCCTCGAGATCGGCGAGCGCATACATCACCCGCCGACCGAACTTGTGAAAACGCGGCCCGCCGCCGATCACCCGCTGCTTCTCCAGCGTGCGCGGCGAAAGCCGCAGAAAGGCCGCTGCTTCGCTGTTGGTGAGGTAGCGAGGGGCTGGGTTGGCTTGCCGTGTATCCGCTGCGCTATCGCGCGCTGCTGGTCTCATGGCGTGAGCCGTTGGGCCGGCCTTGCGGTGCAGCGGGGAGTCGAGATCGACGCGACGCGGGTGAGGGGCGAGATTGGGTGAGTGCGACATGGTGGGTCCTCCGTTGACGTGGGAGGTGCACCGTGCGGGAGCCGCCGCGCTCGATCATGCCGGGTTGGGTCTGGGCGAATTCGAAGGCAAGAGGGGCGTGGATTGATACCCGGAAGGTCTGGGCGCTGACCGAGTACGCCCACTCACGCGAGCTACTACCGGCAGCAAGCGACTCCGCAACGATCCGAGCGCGCAGCCCTACGGATTTGCGGATATACGGCTTTCTGCAAAACCAGAAAAGCGCATTGGCGGATTTCCGTAAATCCGTAAAAGCGTAAATCCGCTTCCCCACAAATCCGTAGATCCGTAGAAGCGGATCGGCGGATTTGTGCAAAGACGTAAGTCCGTAACGGTCTGAATGGGCAGCCGCCACAGGGCAAGCCGCTTCGGGCTGACCGCCTGGTGCTCGCACCAGGGCATCAGCTTCCAGGGTGGGGCGCGCGGGTGGCCGGCAGGACAGGGGCGCAAAAAAGCAAAGGCACCGGGTCAGTCCCGGTGCCCTGCGCTCAGCCTAGCGGTTCCAGAACACGTGAACCTGCTCGAAGCCAGTCTCCAGGGTGAACAGGTCGCCACTGTATTCCATGTCGCGGGCCATCGCCCGGTAGTCGATGTAATGGGCCAGGTGCTGGGGAATGCTGGTGGTCTCCTCGGTCAGCTCCTGGGCGTAGTCGGCCAACGAAGCATGGCAGCCGCAGTAATCCTCCTCGGCCGCCTTGCGCGCCTGCTCCAGATCGTTGAAATGGGCGAGCAGGGCGCCGCCAAACTCGGGGTATTCCTCGATATAACAGGCGATCTCGTGTGCCGTCTGCAGGCCCTCGTATTCACCGAGGGGGTAGCCATCAAAGCCCTCGAAGTCGTGGATGGCATACTCCTCCGCACCCTCGACTGGTGAGGCCGCCAGCATGGCGTTGACCTGCTCCTGCATGTCGTCCAGATCCAGGGTGGCGTCGATCCAGGCGCCGTGCAGATGGCCGGCGTTGTAGGCGGCCAGGTCGGCAACGTAGATCCTGATGTGTTCGCTCATGGCTTTCGCTCCTTCGTCTTCAGGGTTCTGCGCTTGCGCTGCGCATGAACCCCTGCCGACTAGGGCGACTAAGGCCGTCGTGAAAAAATCAAGAAAAATCGCGGAGGCTCCACCCCGCGCAGCGGCCGGGTGGAAACCGTCTATTTTTCTTGATTTTGAG
This sequence comes from Pseudomonas borbori, assembly GCF_900115555.1. GTDB lineage: Bacteria > Pseudomonadota > Gammaproteobacteria > Pseudomonadales > Pseudomonadaceae > Aquipseudomonas > Aquipseudomonas borbori. The sequence continues at coordinate 12,709 of NZ_FOWX01000038.1, read as the reverse complement.
GGGGCAAGAACCCCTGCCCTTGGAGAAGGGAAAGCGTCACCATTGTCTGGTGACGGCATCCAGCCGTGCCTGGCTCTTACTCGGCGAGGCGAAATGCCGATGCCATTCGGCCTTGCTCTTTGATGCTGATCCCGAGCTTCTTGGCCGCAGGCCGCCAGAGCAGTCGCACCTTAGTGCGAAAGTCTTCGATGATTTCCAGAGCGTCGTGCTGCTTGATCCGGAAGTAGCCAGCCACCGACAGGGCCAGATCCAGGTCGAGCGCGTTGTCGGACTCCGAGACATTGAGCTTCAGCCCATCGGCGTAGGGCACTGGATTCATGTCGTAGGCGGCGGAGAGCTGCCAGCCCTTGCCCGGGACAAGGATGAAACCATGGTTGCGCAAGTGGTCATCCGTGTTGCTGACCAGCATGTTGAAAACGATGCGCTTCCACAGCTCCTGCAGGTCTGCTTCTGGCATGGCGCCGTGGCGCATCAGTACCTCGGCGATCTCCAGGTAGCTGGTGCCAGTTGAGTGGTCATCGCCATCGACGTGCTCTGTCATGGTCATTGCGGAGGCAAAGTGCAGTCTTTCACCCGTGGCTGTGCGGTCGAAGCGTTTGACCATGAAACAGTAATGGTTGCTGGCATACTTCCCCGCGGTGGCCTCTGCCACGCGCAGACCGCAGGCGTTGGCCAGGATATTGACCACCATCTCCCAGGCACCGACATCGTGTTCGTCGTTGTTGCTGGGAAACTTGGCGATCCACAGGGCGTTGTCCGGATCTACCACGCTGGCCTTTGGTCGGGCGCCGCCCAATGAGCCGCCGGGGGCTATCAGCATCCTCAGCCAGTCCCGACCGTCGCTCATGTCCTCGCCCTGCTCGAAGCGCCTGGAGGCCTCCTCAAGCTCGCGCATGCTGGTCATCGGCGGTGCGGCCATGTCGTGATGGTCATCCAGAAACGGGCCATCGACATCGATCTTGAAGCGAATGGCGCCCACACGGAAGCTGTCGTGTACGCCCAGCAGGTAGTCGGATTCGAACAGCTTCGAGCCTTCTGCGCCCACTCCAGCGCGCACATCCCGTTCATGCCGGCGTCGCATCAGCAAGCGCCCCCAGCGGTCAGGCGAGGCGTCGGCGAAGAGGCCGAAGGTCGCGGCGCCCTGTGCCGGGAACTGCCGGCCCGCGAAGGGCTGGAGCCTCGGGTCAAGCAGCGCCTGTTGCGCCAGGCCGGTCAACGCTGTGTCGGTGAATTCGAACTCGAACCGCTCGCTGCCGCGTGTGCGCTGGCAATGCAGGATACCGAGCCTCTGTGGACCAGCAAGACCCGCCCAATCGGCGAAGACCAATATCTGGCTAGCCATCGTGCTCCTCCATCAACTGGGCTGCCAGGTCGGCACCGGTGATGATTTTCTTATCACCCGGTTTTGCCTTGGACGGCGGGCGCGGGGGCTTGGCGTCTGCCGGCTTCATCGAGGTTGGTGCAGTAGGATTCTGGGGCCTTCGTTGAGGTGCGGGGCGGCTCGTAACGGCTGATGGGCTCTTGGCAACCTGGGGCCTTGCGGGCGACAGTGCCGTGTCCTGAAGGTGACGCCCCAGCTCATCGTTCAGCGCGACCTGGGCGAGGTCTTTTTCCAGCCCCAGCACTTGCAGCACGGCCATGTAGGCACCGAGGGTCACGCCTGCACTGCCTTGCTCTAGAGACCTGAGTGTCGGCAAAGACATCCCGGCCCGCTCAGCCATCTGCTTGGCAGTAATCTTGCGCCGCTTGCGCGCGAGCATCAGACGCTCGCCCAGTTCCTTGAGCAGCCGGTCAGATGCGGGCAGTAGTGGGGCGGTTCGTTTTGCCATGGGAAAATATTTTTTCATAAATTTGGCTAAGGTGAAGAGATAATAGCATCTATACCATTCTGTTTCGCGGATGTTGACGGAAAAGTTGAATTATTGATTCACTTTTATAAGAAATGTGAATGAATATTTTCATATAGAAGCCTGCCGGCAGCCAGGGAGGCTTCCGGCAGGCTGATCAGGGCTGCCGCGAACAGATTCGCTGGTGGATGCGGCTCAGGAAGCCAACCTCGAAGGCTCGTCTCTCCATCGCGCAGGGTAGGAGGTCGCGCTCGGCGATCATGATCGCCCAGAGCCAACCGCTACGAGCATTGTCGAGCCAGGTCTGGGCCAGCTTCACGCCTTGGTTGAATGCCTGCCGGCAGTCTGCCGCCCAGATGATCTCCATACCTGGATGACCGTCGTGTGGCAGAAGGCAGGTCATGATGCCTTTGCTCACCTGGCACCTCCTCGCGCTTCAGAAAGCGCACGGCGGTACAGGACCACCATCTCGTCGAGCAGATCCTGAGCCGAGTAGGCCGCGACCCGCAGGCGCAGGTTGTCTGGCCAGAAGCCATCCGGCTCGACCATTTGATCCAGCAGATTACCGAGCATGGTGGCGCGCAGTTCGGCGGCAGCCTCGACGGGGAGGGGAGAGCGTTCGGATTCGTGCAGCGGGCTTGGCCGCCGTGGAAAGGGGACAACACAGGTTTCGAACTCAGCCATGGCGCACCTCCAGGGTGGAAGTGAACGACAAGACCAGAAGACCAAGGCGGAGCTCTTGGGTAAAAAGGGGGTAGCGCATTTTCCTTATGCTCCTCAGACGATTAAGGAGCCGCCTACCGCCGTTGCTACACGGGAATGGTGGCGGACCGTACGGGGGTAGCAAACCGGCGTCCGAGGGAACCGGCCAGGCAAAAGCCTGCCCCGCACGGCCCACCATAGAAGTAAAACAGCTAGGCACATGAAGTGTCCGCCGCAACACTATGGCGCTACCGCGCCCCGAACGATTCAGGTTGCTACACCCGGCCGTGGGATTGACCACGACGGACGCACTCTAGCCTGCGGGTTTCAGGATGGCAACCTACTGTGGCGTAGTTGGATCAGTTGTCGTTGGTTGCCATGGAGTGCTGGGTAGATGAGGGAGTACCCGGCCTGTCGGTTTCGGTTCACAAGCGGCATGCAGCTGCAAATACCGAGCAAGGGCTCGCGCGACTTGGTGCAGGCGGCCCTGGACGGGCTCGTGGGTATCTACCGGCCCGGTTATTGGTACCACGCCCACGCAGCCAGGAGCTGATGGCCACCCAGGATCGAATCAACGCCAGCATGGGGCGCGGTACGGTGCGCCTGGCGCGGGTGTCGGCGCAAGGAGACCGGGCGATGAAGCAGGAACGTCGCTCGTCGTGTTACACCAGTTGCTGGGGGGCATTGTCGCTGGTGCGTTGAGCGGCTGTGTGTGGTTTTACTCAGGCAAGCGCGTTCAACGTTTCGGTCTTTATGGCGGCGGAGTGTAGGGCGTTAAGGGCCGGGGGAGCTACAGGCTTGGGCACTTCTAAAAGTGGTAGTGGTCTTGAAGCAAGTTCTCTTTCGAATCGCTTGGCCGAACGGTAATTGTGAAAATCACCAGAGAACAGTACGCGCGGGCGCAGCAAAAAGGGGGCCGAAGCCCCCGGTGATCAGAGCAACCCACGCTCGGCAAAGGACACTGTGCGCTGGCCTGCCACGATGATGTGATCCAGCGAGCGCACTTCGATGAGCGCCAACGTCTCCTTGAGACGTTGCGTCAGGATTTTGTCCGCCTGGCTTGGCTCAGGGTGTCCGCTTGGATGGTTGTGCGAGAAGATCACCGCAGCCGCATTCAGCCGCAGTGCTTCCTTGACTACTTCGCGCGGGTAGACCGAAGCGCTATCGATGGTGCCGCGAAACATCTCCACGTATTCGATCAGGTGATGCTTGGCATCCAGAAACAGCGCCGCGAAAACCTCGTGTTCGAAGCCTGCCAGCTTGGCGATCAGGTACTCCTTGACCAGTTCCGGCGAAGTGAAGGCAGCACCGCGTTGGGCCTTCAGATCGATGACCTTGCGAGCAGCCGCCAGGATCTGGTCGGCAGTGGCCGGCAGATAGCGACCTTGCTCGTCGCGAATCAGCAGGGAGGAGTCAAAAGCGAGAGAAAGCTGCGACATGATCGTGCTCCGGTTACTCGGGCGGAATTGCCCGGCTCCCGGCCAGCACGGCGCAGCGCAGCAGTCAGGGGGCGATAGCCGGCCCCGCCGCAAGCGCGCAGAGCGCGAGCAGCCCTTGACGGCGAGAACGCCGTGATAGGGTGAGAGGGAACAGCAAGACCGTTACTCCACCAATCTCATGGGTGCCACCAGCAAGCGGAGCGCGCAGGCCCAAAGGGCCGGAGGCGTCAGGGATCAAAGCCAGAAGGCCCGAAGCGTGGGCGCAGGGGGATCATGTGTCACCTCGACGTTAGCCTCCGCTAATCGCGTTGAGCCTTCCTTATGCGGTGGGCGATCGTGCCGATGATCAGCACGACCATGGGTGCCGCGTACAGGCTCGCATCCCTGGGCGAAAGCTCGAGCCCCATGCCGTGTGCGCCCTCATACAGGAGCTTGAGCAGGCCCAGCAGGTAGTAGCTGATGGCGATGATCGATAGCCCCTCGACCGCTTTCAGGATTTTTATCTGAGTCGTGGCTCGGGCATTCAGGCTCTGTAGGATGGCGCAGTTCTGTTCCTCGACCTCAACTTGCACGCGGGTCTGCAGGAGTTCGCCAAGGTTGGCGACGCTTTCGTTGAGGCGCTCCAGCCGTTGCTGGGTTACCGAGCAGTAGCGGACGGTCGGTCTGAGGCGGCGCTCGATGAACACGCCCAATCGCTGCCGGCCTTCGACATGGGCTTCGCGCAGCTCGGTTATGCGCTCGAACACGATCTGGGCATAGGCTTCGGCGGCGCTGAAGCGCAGGCGGGTCTTGGCGGTCTGCCGGACGATCCGGGCGGACAGGTCGGAGATGCTCTTCAGGATTTGCCGGGCGTCGCTGCTGGAGTGGGCGTTCTGGTCGGACAGTTCGGTCAATTCGCGCTCGAAACCCTTCAGGGACGTGACCACGTCCTTGGCGACCGGCAAGGCGAGCGACGCCATCATGCGGTACGTCTCGATTTCCAGCAGGCGCCTGACCATGCGACCGAGCCGATAGGCGTTCAGTGTCTTGTTGATCAGCAGGATGCGGTTCACGCCGTCGGGTGACAATCTGAAGTCGCTCCAGACGACGGCATCCCCGGCCCCGATTTGCGATCCCGATGGGGCCTTGAAACCGTAGCGAACCGTATTGCCCTCCCACTCCTCCTCGGACTCCACCAGGATCTGCGAGCATTCGACCAGGAGGTGTTCATGGCCGCAGATGAGGGCGGCGAGGCTGTGGGGTAATGGCGGCCAGAACTCCGAGTGAGCCGACTTGGGCACGACCATGGTGATGGAGAGGAACTCAGTGTGCCGCTCCCATTTCGTCGAATAGCCGTCCAGCGTGATCAGTCCTTGAGGCGACGTCGGCGGGCTTTCGCCTAGAGCGCGGCTGTCGAGTGCTTCGATAAGCCGGTCCAGGGCGTTGCCTTGCTCGAGTAGCGTCAGGTAATAGACGTGGGCCGGCTCGTTGAAGTAGATCGAGGGGCGGGCGTGCAGTTCGTTGTGCAGTTCAAAGCGCAACGGGTGCAGGGTACGGGCAGCCTGAGGGACAGTCATGGTTACTCCGAGGGTCAGCGTTTCTCTGTAGTGATGGCACCGGCAATCTACGGGTCAGCTGGTCCACCACCTGTTGTGAGGGCGGGGCCAATTCTTCCGCGCTCTTGGATGGTCGGCCTGCAGCCAGTTTCGGATAGATCACCGAGCCCCGGCACTGCGCATAACCGATGGCAAAGAAGCCGCCGATAAGGGCGGCTTCTTTGCTTTCTCGAGCCGGCCGAGAACTTGGTTCTCACTCGGCCCGATAAACACCAGGGGGGCGTTTATTTCGCTGCGGCTCGAATCGCGGTGATGGTGGTGTTCGGCGAAATGATATCCGGATCGATACGGATCTCGATCAGCGCCGGTTTGCCTGATGCCTGCGCACGCTGGAACGCCTCGGCGAACTGCTCCGTAGCGGTCACGTACTCGGCATGGGCGCCATAGGCTGTTGGCGCAGTATGTCGGTATCCGATAAATGAGCTTGTCCATTATCAGCCACGTCTGAGCAGCCGCCGAAACCTGCCACTTCGAGGCAGGCGACCCCAGGCACACGAGGCGCCATTTCCCGCTCATCTTGACCTTTCCCCGCAGCAGGAACTGACGAAATCCCATGACCGATTTGATGATGCCGAACCCTGGCTCACCGTCTGTTTGCGTAGCGCATAGAGACCGCGTCCCCCGGCTGGCACTTGAGCTTGTGTGTCATGCGTTGCTGCGTCGTGGCGTCGGCGTCGGCGTCGGCGTCGGCGTCGAACGGCGCCGGTTCCTCGAGGCGCGCCCGCCAGTCAGCGCCGAGCTTGAGCAGCTTCATTTCGCCCGCCAGTTCCAGCACCTAGAGGAATAGGCCGGCCAACTCGTCGACGAAACGGTGGCAGAAGCTGGCCAGGGCATAGTGATCGGGGGGGCTGCCAGCAGCCAGGTAGCAGGCGGCGGGCAAGTCGTAAGTGGCGCGTTCGATCTTGCGCCTGGAAAAGGTCCCGCTGGCATAGCCGTAAACCAGCAGGGTGAGCAGCACCTCGGGGTGATAGGCGGCGGGTAAGCGCGCCAAGGTCGAGTGGTTCGATGGCTTCGTGCGCATTCCCGACGAAACCACTATCCTCAACTCCCGACGCCTGCTGGAGAAATACGAACTGGCGGCTGGGATTCTGGCCGTGATCAACGGCTATCTGGGGGATCGCGGCTTGTCGCTGCACCAGCGCACCATCGTCGATGCCACGCTGATCCACGCGCCGAGTTCGATCAAGAACCAGGACGGTAAGCGCGACCCGGAGATGCACCAGGCTAAGAAAGGCAATCAGTGATACTGCGGCATGAAGGCGCACATTGGTGTTGTTGCTGAGTTGGGCTTGGTGCACAGCGGGGTGGCGCGGCGGCCAAGGGGGCCGATGTCACCCAGGTCGATCAGTTGCTGCACGGCGAGGAAAACGTGGAGTGTGCCGATACCGGCTACGCCGGAGTGGAGAAACGCCCCGAACATGAGGGCCACCAGGTCATCTGGCGGGGCGCGGCCCGCCGCACCGATCAGAAACTGGGCAAGCGCAGTGCCCTGTACAAAGCCAAGCGCAAGATCGAGAAGGCCACGGCGCAGGTGCGGGCCAAGGTCGAGCATCCGGTCCGGGTGATCAAGCGTCAGTTCGGCTAAATGAAGGTGCGCTTCCGGGGCCGGGCGGAGAACACCGCGCAGTTGGTGATGCCGTTCGCGCTGTCGAACCTGTTGAATGGATCGTGTACATCAAAATATATTGCTCCATGAAGCGGTTGCGTTATGCGTGCACCCGCTCTTATGTTCATGGCATTGGTTGGTGGTTAGGTGAGTGCCTGGATTCGCTTCATTAAATTCCGCGCATCCAGTGAGTATGAGCGAAAAGCAAAAAACGGTACTTATGATTGTTTTCATTGGCGTGCTCACTTTTTTGTTATTGTAGTGATGGCTGATGATTGTCCGTAGGCTTAAGGTATCACCTTTCTTCAGCGGGTCAATGGAGGTACTCCGCCGCTCGTCGTTTTATTGATGTTGAAGTGGGCTGGATAGGCGGTTCCAGTTTTGCCTTAACCCTTAGATCTCATGCATGTCCAGTGTCGGTCAGGTCAGATGATTTGTTCACGGGTTAGTTTGTTATTCTCGCCAAGACCATCTCTTAAGATGGCAATCATGGTCATTGGACGTGGGCTTTTCGGCTGCGGTGAGCATTAGCGTGCGTTTGGGTTTCGGTAACAGTTTTGCACAGCGTTGAGCTGTAGTATTGACTGCCTTCTGTGTGCCATGGATTCGCGCTGCGAGTAGGAGAGCAAGGATGGTGTCTTGATGTGTCATTGTGCAACTGACCTTGTAAAACACCAGTCTTGATATAGCTATGATAATTTGATCTTTGTTGAGTCGGTGCGTAATAAGGCTGTTATGATTTTTTGCAGTGAATATATGGTGTCGTCGAGTGCTGCGCTTCTGTCTGTGCTGATCATAAAAGCGGCTTCGTTGAGCATGGCGAGCAATAATGTTTCCGTCGCTTTAAATTGTATTTGGTTGAATGCATTTTGTTGAATTCCCTGGTTGACTATGTTCGACAGAATATTCGTTTGCATCTGACGTGTCGTAAGGATCACCCTCTGCTGGCTGGGGCTTAGATTTCTGAATTCGAGTTGAGCGATTGAACGACGGTGCGCATGCCCAACGTTGAAGTCGATATGTGCTCGAATGTATGCCAGCAGCTTCTCTAATGGTTTCGCGTTGCTCAATACACTCGTTTCAAGCGCATCGAGTAAATCGCTCTCGTGTTCATCTATCAGTTCGAACAATAAGTCTTGTTTGCATGCGATGTGGTTGTAGAGGGAGCCGGCCTGGATACCCAATGCGCTTGCCAGTTTTCTTAGGCTGACACTCTGATAGCCTTGTTCAGCGAACAGAGTGAGCGCGATGTTACGCACTTGTAAGTGTGGTGCAGCAAGGATTACATCAGGAGTTGCCTTGTTCATTGGCAAATTGCTGGGCGCCATGAAAATCTCCATTACCGAGTTTGTGGGTTCGGGCCAAGCCAGCTGAAGACTGCACGTAGGTCCTTTACAGCTGGCTGGCCGAGCCGTTAAGGCTTACTGCCTGGAAAGTGCCAGCGCTACACCTTGACCGCCGCCAATGCACAGAGTGGCAAGGCCTTTTTTGGCATCACGGCGAATCATTTCGTGTAGCAAACTAACCAGTACCCGACAGCCCGATGCGCCAATGGGATGGCCAAGGGCGATGGCGCCGCCGTTGACATTGACCTTGTCGATATCCCAGCCCAGTTCTTTGCCAACCGACAGGGCCTGGGCGGCGAAGGCTTCGTTGGCTTCGATCAGATCGAGGTCGGCCAGACTCCAGCCGGCTTTCTCCAGGCACTTATTGCTCGCCGGTACCGGACCGATGCCCATGATCTGCGGGTCTACACCGGCACTGGCGTAGCTCTGGATGGTGGCCATCACGGGCAGGCCGAGCGCCTTGGCCTTGGCGGCACTCATCAACAACACTGCGGCGGCGCCGTCATTGATGGTCGAAGAGTTGCCGGCGGTGACGCTGCCGTCTTTCTTGAAGGCGGGCTTGAGCGTGGCCAGCGACTCGGCAGATGTTTGCGCGCGAGGTTGCTCGTCCGTGGCGAACAGCAGGGGCTCGCCCTTGCGCTGTGGGATCGCCACCGGGGTGATCTCATCGCAGAAGCGGCCGGCTTCGATGGCTGCGCAGGCCAGGCGTTGGGAGCGGGCGGCGTAGTTGTCCTGCTCTTCGCGGGTCAGGTTGTAGCAGTCGACCAGGTTTTCCGCGGTTATGCCCATGTGGTAGTCGTTGAAGGCATCGAGCAGGCCGTCCTGCAGCAGCGAGTCGGCCAGTTGCGCGTGGCCCATGCGCAGGCCGGTACGGGCCTTGGCCAGGACATAGGGCGCCAGGCTCATGCTCTCCGTGCCGCCGGCGATAATCACGTCGGCGTCGCCACAGCGGATCGCCTGGGCAGCCATGGTCACGGTTTTCAGGCCCGAACCGCAGAGTTTATTGACGGTCAGGGCGGGCACGCTATGCGGTAGTCCGGCATTGATCGCCGACTGCCGTGCCGGGTTCTGCCCACATCCAGCGGTGAGAACCTGACCGAGGATCACTTCATCGACGCTGGCCGGGTCCAGGCCGGTTTTCTCGAGCAGGGCGCGAATGACGATGCTGCCCAGCTCGACGGCGCTGACATTGGCCAGGGCGCCTTGGAAGGCGCCTATGGCGGTTCGGGTTGCAGCTACGATGACTACGTCTTGCATGATTTGCTCCAGATAAAAGGCGTGGCGCAATTACGCTCATAATGTGTGCGCCACGTTCTGCTAGTAGGCAGAAAAATTGCGCCAGTTGAGTTGGGGATAGCTGCCGCGAGCTAGCTTTATCATTACTAGATAAGTACTCGGCAGCCGGTAGCTGCTTGAAGCTCTTCAAGGGTAATCTCTTCGGCCAACTCGACCAGTCTTAGGCCCTGTTCTGTTACATCCAGAACGGCCAGATCGGTAATGATCCGGTCGACCACGCCCACACCCGTCAGAGGGAGGTCGCAGCGTTCGAGGATCTTGTGTACACCGCCCTTGGCGCAATGCTCCATAAGCACCACCACGCGCTTGACGCCCGCAACCAGGTCCATGGCGCCACCCATGCCCTTGACCATCTTGCCAGGAATCATCCAGTTGGCCAGATCGCCTTGCTCGGACACCTGCATGGCACCAAGGATCGACAGGTTGATATGGCCACCGCGGATCATCGCGAAACTCGCAGCGCTGTCGAAGAAAGCGCTGCCGGGCAGGGTGGTGATCGTCTGCTTACCCGCGTTGATCAGATCCGGGTCGACTTCGTGTGCGCCTGGGAAGGGACCAATACCTAGTAGGCCATTCTCGCTTTGCAGCCAGACGTCCATGCCCGCGGGAATGTAATTCGCCACTAGGGTCGGCAGGCCGATGCCAAGGTTCACATAGAAGCCGTCGCGCAGTTCCTGTGCGGCGCGTCGCGCCATTTGTTCGCGTGTCCAAGCCATGATCAAACGCTCCGCAGGGTTCGTTGTTCGATACGTTTTTCCGGACTGGCGTTGAGCACCAGGCGTTGCACGTAGACGCCTGGCAGGTGGATCTGGTCCGCCGCCAACTCGCCGGTCTCGACGATTTCCTCGACTTCCACCACGCAAATCTTGCCGGCCGTAGCGGCCAGTGGGTTGAAGTTTCGTGCAGTCTTGTTGAACACCAGGTTGCCGGACTTATCCGCCTTCCAGGCTTTGATCAGCGCTATGTCGGCGGTCAACGAGCGTTCCATCACGTACCACTCGCCATCGAACTGGCGGGTCTCCTTACCTTCGGCGACCAGGGTGCCAAAACCGGTTTTGGTGAAGAAGGCGGGGATGCCGGCACCGCCGGCGCGCAGCTTTTCAGCGAGGGTGCCCTGCGGGGTGAACTCCAATTCCAGTTCGCCCGCCAGATACTGGCGCTCGAACTCTTTGTTCTCGCCCACGTAAGAGGAAATCATTTTACGGATCTGCCGGGTTTCCAGCAGCTGGCCGAGGCCAAAACCATCGACGCCGGCGTTGTTGCTAATTACCGTCAGTTCGCGCTTGCCGCTGTCGCGCAGTGCCGCGATTAAAGCTTCGGGAATCCCGCATAGACCGAAGCCGCCAACGGCCAGGGTCATACCGTCCTCCACCAGCCCTTCGAGGGCGTGATGGGCGTTGGGGTAGATCTTGTTCATAATTTGCAGTTCCTCATCGCGTTTTTTGGGCGGTTAGCTCTTTGGTCTGAAGTCTGCTTAGGGCTCGCGCTACGTGCGAGCCGGATTCGCGGCCCAGTACCGTACAGATGCGCTGACCGGCGGCGATCAGTTTGTCCAGGTCGATAGCGGTTTCGATGCCCAGGCCATTGAGTAGGTACAGCACATCCTCGGTAGCGACATTGCCGGTGGCACCCTTGGCATAGGGGCAGCCGCCGAGGCCGGCGACCGAGCTGTCGAACACCTCGATGCCCTCCAGTAGGCTGGCGTAGATATTGGCCAAGGCCTGGCCGTAGGTGTCGTGGAAATGCCCGGCCAGCTTGTTGCGCGGTACCTTGCTGCCGACTACTTCGATCAAGCGCCGGGTTTCTCCGGCGGTGCCGGCACCGATGGTGTCGCCGAGGGAAATCTCGTAGCAGCCCATGTTGTATAGCTCGCGGGCTACATCCGCCACTTGGGCGGGGGCGATGGTGCCCTCGTAAGGGCAGCCGAGCACGCAGGACACGTAGCCACGCACGCGGATGCCGTGCTGCTTGGCGGCTTCCATCAATGGCACGAAGCGCTCAAGGCTTTCGCCAATCGAGCAGTTGATATTTTTCTGCGAGAAGGCCTCGGAGGCGGCGGCGAATACCGCCACTTCTCTGACCCCGGCGGCCAGCGCTCCGTCAAAACCCTTCAGGTTAGGCGCCAGTGCCGCATAGGTGACGCCGGGCAATTGCTGAATCTGGGCGAAGAGTTCAGCGCTGCCGGCCATCTGTGGTACCCACTTGGGCGAGACGAAGCTGCCGACTTCGATATAGGACAGGCCGGCGGCGGACAGATCATCGATCAGGCGCACCTTGTCGGCCACGTTGATCGACTGTTTCTCATTTTGCAGGCCGTCGCGCGGGCCGACTTCGACGATCCTGACCGATGAAGGAAGGCTCATTCGTTGTCCTCCAACTCAACCAGCACGGCGCCTTCGCCGACCATCTCGCCTTCGCTGCAGTACAGCGCCTTGACCGTGCCTGCATGGGGCGCGCGGATGCTGTGCTCCATCTTCATCGCTTCCAGCACCACTAGGGCCGTGCCGGCCTCGACCTGCTGGCCGGCTTCGACCAGTACACGGACGATGCTGCCATTCATCGGCGCGGTCAGGCCACCGTGATGGCTGTGGCTGGCTTCGACGGCGGCGATCGGGTCGAGCTGGCTGACGGCGTGCAGGTCGCCCTGCCATTCCAGGTAGAGGGTATTGCCCTGGCGGATGGCGTGCCGGTGTAGTTGCAGTGCGTCTGGCTGAACCTCGGCATCTCTCGGGCTGCTGCAGAACAACGTGTCGCCCTGCAATCGGGCGCCGCCGCTGGCGCGCACCTTGTGCGTGACGCCATTGCAGCTCAGGTGCAGGTCGATTTCGGCCGGCAGCCCGGCGCGCCAGCCGCTGGTGCTGGCCCAGGGTGAATGACA
>NZ_FOWX01000037.1:22518-40327 GCF_900115555.1 Pseudomonas borbori | reverse complement strand
CAGATCTCCCAGGGTAATTCGCGCGACCTTCCTGCTTATGCCTGTCGGATTTACGTCGTAGCGCTCCGTGCAAGTATTGGGCTTTAGTGAACGTTGCCACCTCACCCCGCTACGCCGCCTGATCCGCTTCCTGTTCGTCAGGCCAGCATTTTGCCTCGGGCTTCCTTCAGATTCGCAGTCGCCCGCGACACCCTTGCCTCTGGCTAACACTTCCCCTTGCCGGGTGTGTAGAGGACTTTCACCTCCAAGTCACCAGCCTGGCCACCACAGCCAAGCTGGTTGCGCTTCCGCGCAACGCGCCATGCCTGGCGCACAACAATAAAAAACCGGGCCAACGCCCGGTTTTTTGCCTTCGGCGCGACCTAGAAACTCAAGCGGTAATGCAGGGTATAGGCCTCGGCGCCGTCGTTCGGCTGTTTCAGCCCGGCGTTGGAGTAGTGCAACGCCCGCAAACCGACCTCCTGATCTGCGAAGCGCAGTCCGACACCGAGGCGGTCTTCGAACTGGAAGGACGAGCCCAGATCGTTGCCTTCCAGCTCGGTGCTGCTGAAGACGGCCAGGCCGATACCGGCTTCGACATAGGGCCGCAGGTTGTCGCCGGCAAACTCGTAGACGAACACCGGGGAGAAGGACAGGCTGTGGTTGCTCGCCGTTTCGTCGCCTTCCCAGTAGGTATAACCGGCATCCCAGTAGCCACCCAGGTGGCCGGTCGTGCTTTCCATCCAACGGCGGTTGAAGTCGAACTGGGTGCCTACCCGATAGACCATGGTCGATTCATCGGACTGGCCAACGGCGAAGGTCACATCGGCCGCGTGTGCAGCGCCAACCGACCCCAGACTCAAGGCCACAAGCGCAGCCACAGGAAACAGCTTGGTCATTGGAATATCCTTTTTTATTCGGTGGAAGGAGCGCCACCCTTCGCTGCTGGAAGTATAGAAATTTTTGTTCCTAGCGAAAGGCTGGAAAGAAATAAAGGTGCAGTCTCGCCTCAATCAAAGCGCCCTGACGGGTGCCGGTTCGCCCCACAACCGCGGCAGTACGGCCTGCATGCGCAGCGGTTCGGCGCTCGACCAGAAGCGCGCCGCCTGCGCCGGTCCAGCGGCCAGCAACTGGCGCTCGCCGAGCCTGCGTTGCAGTTGCCGCGCCACCGCCGCGCCGGTGTCGATCAGGCTGACCGAGTCGGGCAGCAACTCGCGCAACAGCGGTTTGATGAAGGGGTAATGGGTACAACCGAGGATCAGCGTATCGCAGCCTTCGGCCAGCAGTGGTTGCACCCAGCCACGCAGCATGTCGCGGGTCTGCACAGTCTCCAGTTCGCCGGCCTCGATACGCTCGACCAGGCCCGGACACGGCTGGGTAATCACCCGCACATCGCTGGCGAAGCGGTCGAGCAGGGCGGCGAACTTGGCGCTCTTCAGGGTGCCGGTGGTCGCCAGCACCCCGACCACCCCCGAGCGGGTCGCTGCGGCGGCCGGCTTGACCGCCGGCTCCATGCCGACGATCGGCAACTGCGGGTACAGCTCGCGCAATTCGGCAATCCCGGCCGCGGTCGCGGTATTGCAGGCCAGCACCAGCGCCTTGGCGCCTTGTTCGAGGAGAAACCCGGCCAGCAGCCGACAACGCTCGCGGATGAATTCCGGGCTTTTTTCGCCATAGGGCACATGGCCGCTGTCGGCTACATAGAGCAGCGACTCATTGGGCAGCAGCGCCCGAATCTCGCCCAGTACCGACAGACCGCCGACGCCGGAATCGAACACGCCGATCGGCGCGTCAATGCTCATGGCCGGCACCGCCACAGACGCTGCACGCCGGGTCACGCTTGACCCGCAGCTCACGAAAGCGCGAGCCCAGCGCATCGATCAGGAGCAAACGGCCGACCAGCGGCTCACCGAACTGCGCCAGCAATTTCAGCGCCTCCAAGGCCTGCAGGCTGCCGACCAGGCCCACCAGCGGGCCGACCACGCCGGCCTCGCTGCAGGTCAGCTCGGTTTCGCTGCCGTGGCCGTACAGGCAGTGATAACAGGGGCTGTCGGCACGCCTTGGGTCGAACACCGAGAGCTGTCCTTCCAGACGAATCGCCGCACCGCTGACCAGCGGCTTGCGCGCCGCCACGCAGGCGGCGTTGACCGCCACGCGGGTGGCGAAGTTGTCCGAACAGTCCAGCACCAGATCCACCGCGCCGACTGCCGCCGCCAGGGAATCGCTGTCCAGCGCCTGCCGATGAACCTGCAGACGCAGCTGCGGATTGATCGCCAGCAGGCGCTGCGAGGCCGAGTCGACCTTGCTCTGGCCGATGTTCTGGGTGTCATGGACGATCTGCCGCTGCAGGTTGGTCAGGTCCACCCTGTCGAAATCCGCCAGATGCAACTCACCGACCCCGGCCGCGGCCAGGTACAGCGCCACCGGCGAGCCCAGCCCGCCCAGGCCGACGATCAGCGCACGGCTGTGCTTGAGACGCAACTGGCCGTCGATATCGATCTGTTGCACCAGGATCTGCCGGCTATAGCGCAGCAATTCTTCGTCAGTCAGCATCGTTGCCTGCCTTTGTAGACGCGGCCCATGGCCGCGAAAAAATCACAAGGGGTTCGCGGTCATGGACCGCTCCTACCAACATCATGCCCATTGCCCCAGGCTGATGCGTTCGTGGCCGCCGAGGTCGCGGCGGCTCTGCACCGCGCTGAAACCGCGCGCGACCAGCAGCCCGCGCACCGCCACGGCCTGGTCGAAACCGTGCTCCAGCAGCAGCCAGCCCGCCGCGTCGAGATGGGCCGGCGCCTGTTCGATGATCAGGCGAATATCGTCCAGCCCATCGACCCCGGCAACCAGCGCACTGCTCGGCTCGAAGCGCAGATCGCCCTCGCCCAGATGCTGATCGCCGGCGGCGATATACGGCGGATTGCTGACGATCAGCCGATAACGCTGGCCGGCCAGCGCCGCGAACCAGTGACTCTGGCAGAAACGCGCATTGGCCAACTTGAGCCGGGCGCGATTGCGCTCGGCCAACGCCACCGCCTCGGGCACCCGATCGACGCCGGTCACCCGCCAGGCCGGCCGTTCGCTGGCCAGGGCCAGGGCAATCGCGCCAGTGCCGGTGCCCAGGTCCAATACCGTCGCGGGGAGGGCCGGCAGTAGCTCTAAAACGGTTTCGACCAGCAGTTCGGTGTCTGGACGCGGGATCAGCGTGTGCGCGGCGACGTCCAGCTCCAGACTCCAGAACCCCTGGCGGCCGAGAATATGCGCCACCGGTTCGCCGGCCTTGCGCCGCGCCAGGTCGGCGACAAAGCGCGCGCCCTGTGCGGCATCGACTTCACGCTCGGGCCAGGTGTGCAGGTAGCTGCGCGGCTTGCCCAGGACGTGGGCCAGCAGCAGTTCGGCATCCAGCCGCGGCGTCGGTGAGTCGGGCAGTTCGGCGTGGCTGAGCAAGGATTCGATGGTGACCATGGCATGTATTTCCGTAGCCCGGATGCTATCCGGGGCAATTCTCCAATCGACCCGCCTATTTCCCGGATTTCATCCGGGCTACGAAAGTGCGAATCAATCGCCCAACGCGGCCAACTGGTCGGCCTGGTATTCGGCGAGCAGCGGTTCGATCACCGCGTCGACGCCACCGGCCATCACTTCGCCCAGCGAATACAGGGTCAGGTTGATGCGGTGATCGGTGATCCGGCCCTGGGGGAAGTTGTAGGTGCGAATGCGTTCGGAACGATCACCGGAGCCGACCAGCAATTTGCGCGTATCGGAAATTTCCTTGTGTGCCGCCGCTTCCTGCTGATCCTTCAGCTTGGCCGCCAACCAGGCCATGGCCTTGGCGCGGTTCTTGTGCTGCGAGCGCTCTTCCTGGCATTCGACCACGGTGCCGGTGGGAATGTGGGTGATGCGGATCGCCGAGTCGGTGGTGTTGACGTGCTGGCCGCCGGCCCCCGAGGAACGGTAGGTATCCACACGCAGGTCGGCCGGATTGATATCGATAGCCATCTGCTCGTCCGGTTCGGGCAATACCGCCACGGTGCAGGCCGAGGTATGGATGCGGCCCTGGGACTCGGTCTCCGGCACCCGCTGTACGCGATGCGCACCCGACTCGAACTTGAGTTTGCCGTAGACGTTGTCGCCTTCGACCCGGGCGATCACTTCCTTGTAGCCGCCGTGCTCGCCTTCGCTGGCCGAAAGAATCTCGACCCGCCAGCCGCGCCGTTCGGCGTAGCGCGAATACATGCGGAACAGGTCACCGGAAAAGATCGCCGCCTCGTCGCCACCGGTGCCAGCGCGCACCTCGAGGAACACGTTGCGCCCGTCGTTGGGGTCTTTGGGCAACAACATGCGCTGCAAATTATCTTCCAGTTCGATCAGCTTTTGTTTGGCCTCGGCGACTTCTTCCTCGGCCATTTCACGCAGGTCCGGGTCGCTGTCCTTGAGCAGCGCCTGGGCGCTCGCGAGATCGGCCTGCACCTTGCGAAACGCCCGAAACGCACTATTAACCGGCTCGATCTCGGCGTATTCGCGGGAATAAGCCCGGAACTGGGTCTGATTGCCGATCACTTCGGCATCGCCAAGCAATGCGGTCAGTTCTTCGAAGCGGTCCTGCAGCATGTCGAGTTTGTTGATCAGTGACGCTTTCATTGCAAGCCTTTATTTATCGACCGCGCTGGACGGCACGCCCTCATCGAGGGCAAAGAGTTCCTGGGCCACGCCGAGCGCATCGACGCGACCGTCGGCAGAGAGTTTTTTCAGTTGCACGCTGGGCGCATGCAGCAGCTTGTTGGTCAGCCCGCGCGCCAGTTGCACCAGCACCTCCTCGGCCGAACTGCCGTTATTGAGCAGGCGCATGGCCTTGGCCAATTCTTCGTCACGCAGGCGCTCGCCCTGCTGGCGATAGGCCTTGAGCACATCCACCGCGGCCAGCTCGCGCAGGCGCAACATGAAGGTCTCGGCGCCGACGGCGACCAGTTCCTCGGCCGCCTGCGCGGCGCCCTGACGGCTTTTCAGGTTCTCCGCGATCACCTCGTGCAGGTCGTCGACGGTATACAGGTAGACGTCGTCGAGCTCGCCGACTTCGGCCTCGATATCGCGCGGCACGGCGATGTCGACCATGAAGATCGGTTTGTGCTTGCGCTTCTTCAAAGCCCGCTCGACCGCGCCCTTGCCGAGAATCGGCAATTGGCTGGCAGTGGAGCTGATGACGATATCGCTGTTGATCAATTCGTCCGGAATTTCCGAGAGCAGCACCGCATGGGCGCCGAACTGCTCGGCCAGGCTGCTGGCGCGTTCCAGGGTACGGTTGGCCACGACGATGCGTTTGATGCCCTGCTCGTGCAGGTGCCGCGCCACCAGGCTGATGGTCTCGCCGGCGCCGATCAGCAGGGCCTGGCTACGGTGCAGGTCGCTGAAGATCTGCTTGGCCAGGCTCACCGCGGCAAAGGCCACCGACACCGGGTTCTCGCCGATCGCGGTGTCGGTGCGCACGGTCTTGGCGGTACTGAAGGTGGCCTGAAACAGGCGCCCGAGCAACGGACCGACGGTGCCCGCCTCACGCGCCACGGCGTAGGCGGACTTCATCTGGCCGAGAATCTGCGGCTCGCCCAGCACCATCGAATCCAGCCCCGAGGCCACGCGCATCATGTGACGTACCGCGGCATCGTCCTCGAGCACATAGGCGCAGGCGCGCAGCTCGTCGAGATTGAGCTGATGGTACTCGGCCAGCCAGACCAGCACCCCATCGACGGTCAGCACGTCCTGCTCGAGGTACAGCTCGCTGCGGTTGCAAGTCGACAAAATCGCCGCCTCACGGCTGGTCGTGCGCTGACAGAGCTGCTGCAAGGCCTCGACCAACTGCTCCGGAGAAAAAGCCACGCGCTCGCGCACAGCCACCGAAGCGGTTTTATGGTTGATACCGAGGGCAATAAAGGTCATGCAAAGTCGCTGACAGGAAGATAGGCGCGCAATTGTCCTACTTCGACAGAGTGAGAACAACCACCGCCGAATATTGTCTTAGCAGACACCGATCAGCTATCGAGACTAGCCCCATGGGCTTGCCCTACGGCTTGTGTCATGATGCCACGACCGCAGGTTAGTCGCCGTTCCCTTCTATGATTCTCGCTATGATTCTCTCCATGAATAGATCATTCGCGCTGCTGGCCGCCCTCATCTTGTTAGGCGGTTGCCAGTCACTCACCTCTTCCGCTCCAGACGGCACACCGCCAGTGGAAGAGACCTCTCCTGCAGCAGCGGCGCCGCAGCCCGACACCTACGCGTCGTTCACCCAGGAAACCCTGCTCGCCCTGCTCACCGCCGAACTGGCCGGGCAGCGCAACCGTTTCGATATCGCCATCGACAACTACGTGCAGCAGGCCCAGGCGACCCAGGATGCCGGCGTGGCCGAACGCGGCTTCCGCATTGCCGAATACCTCGGCGCCGAGCAGGCGGCGCTGGATACTGCACTGATCTGGGCGAAAAATGCCCCCGGCAACCTCGAGGCCCAGCGCGCCGCCGCCATTCAGCTGGCCCGTGCCGGCCGCTATGACGAAGCCATGGCCTACATGGAGCAGGTGCTGCAAGGCAAAGGCGACACCCACTTCGACTTTCTCGCCCTGTCCGCCATGGAAACCGACCCGGATACCCGCGCCGGCCTGCTGCAAAGCTTCGATCGCCTGCAAAGCAAGTACCCGGACAACGGCCAGCTGCTGTTCGGCAAAGCCTTGCTCCTGCAACAGGACGATCGTCCGCAAGAGGCGCTCGAACTGCTCGAAACACAATCGGCCAAGCAGGACGAAATCCCCCCCCTGTTGCTCCACGTACGCCTGCTGCAAAGCCTCGAGCGCGGCGCTGAAGCCCTGCCGCTGCTGCAACAAGGCATCCGTCTGCACCCCGACGACAAACGCCTGCGCCTGACCTATGCCCGCCTGCTGGTCGAGCAGGGCCGCATGGACGACGCCAAAGGCGAGTTCACCACGCTGTTGCAACAGTTCCCCCAGGACGACGACCTGCGCTTTTCGCTCGCCCTGGTCTGCCTGGAAGCCGAAGCCTGGCGCGAGGCCATCGTCTACCTTGAAGAGCTGATCGAACGCGACAGCCACGTCGATGCCGCCCACTACAACCTGGCGCGCGCCTACGAAGCCCTCGACGAAAAGGACAGTGCCCTGATCGAGTATGCCCTGGTCGGCCCCAGCGATGACTTCCTCCCGGCCCAGGCGCGCCAGGCGCAACTGCTGTTCGACGGCAAGCGCCCGGCGGAAGCCTCCAGACGCCTGAGTCAGGCCCGTACAACGCAGCCCGACTACGCCATCCAGCTCTATCTGATCGAAGTGGAAGCCCTGGCCAGCCACCAGCAGCACGAACAGGCCTGGCAACTGGTGCAGCAAGCGCTGGAGCAATTCCCCGACGACCTCAACCTGCTCTACACCCGCGCCATGCTCGCCGAGAAACGCGACGACCTGGAGCTGCTGGAGCAGGACCTGCGCTTCATCCTCGAGCGCGAGCCGGACAACAGCATGGCGCTCAACGCGCTGGGCTACACCCTGGCCGACCGCACCAAGCGCTACGCCGAAGCCAAGGAGCTGATCGAACAAGCCCTGCGCCTCAACCCGCAAGACCCGGCGATTCTCGACAGCCTCGGCTGGGTCAACTACCGCCTGGGCAACCTCGACGAGGCCGAACGCCTGCTGCGCCAGGCACTGCAACGCTTCCCCGACCACGAAGTCGCCGCCCACCTCGGCGAAGTCCTCTGGGCGCGGGGCAAGCAGCGTGAAGCGCGTAAAGTCTGGGCCAACGCCCTCAAACAACAACCTGACAGCACCGTATTGCGCAGCACCCTGCTGCGCCTGACCGGATCAGAGACGTTTTGATGCTTGTTCGCCAGCTACTCGTATTCAGCCTGATCGCCCTGCTCGCCGGCTGCGCCGGCCTGACCTCCCGCGAAGCCCTCGAGGGCGAAGGCAGCCCCGCGCTCTGGCAAAGCCACAAACAGCAGATCGGCAGCCTCGACGCCTGGCAAATCAACGGCAAGGTCGGCATTCGCGCCCCGCAGGATTCCGGCAGCGGCACCCTGTTCTGGCTGCAGCGCCAGGACTACTACGACATCCGCCTGTCCGGCCCGCTCGGCCGTGGCGCCGCCCGCCTGACCGGCCGCCCTGGCGCCATCCAACTGGAAGTAGCCAACCAGGGGCGCTACCAGGCCGCCTCCCCCGAACAACTGCTGCAGCAACAGCTGGGCCTCAACCTGCCGGTCTCGCACCTGCTGTGGTGGATTCGCGGCCTGCCCGCGCCCGACAGCAGGAGCCGCCTGACCCTCGACCGCGACAGCCGCCTGGCGCAACTGAGCCAGGACGGCTGGCAAGTCGACTACCTGCGCTACACCGAGCAGGGCGGCTACTGGCTGCCCGAGCGCCTCAAACTGAGCGGTCACGACCTGCAGGTCACCCTGGTGATCAAGGACTGGCAACCGCGCCAGCTCGGCCTATGAGCCAGCCGGCCATTCCCACCGCCGCCGAACTGGTTCTGCCGGCGCCGGCCAAACTCAATCTGATGCTGCACATCCTCGGCCGCCGGGCCGACGGCTATCACGAGCTGCAGACCCTGTTCCAGTTTCTCGACTTCGGCGACGAACTGGGCTTCGCCCTGCGCGCCGACGGCGAGATCCGCCTGCACAGCCCCCTCGACGGCGTCCCCCATGACAGCAACCTGATCGTGCGCGCCGCCCGTCAACTGCAACGGCAGGCCGGCTGCACCCTGGGCGCCGATATCTGGCTGGACAAGCGCCTGCCCATGGGCGGCGGAATCGGCGGCGGCAGCTCGGATGCGGCGACCACCCTGCTCGGCCTCAACCACCTCTGGCAGCTGCACTGGGACGAAGAGCGCCTGGCCAGCCTGGGTCTGAGCCTAGGGGCCGACATACCGGTTTTCGTTCGCGGCCGCGCCGCCTTCGCCGAAGGCGTGGGCGAAAAACTCACCCCGGTGACCCTCGGCGAGCCCTGGTTTCTCGTGGCTATTCCGCAAGTCCTTGTCAGCACTGTGGAAGTTTTCTCCGACCCCGAGTTGACACGGGATACGCCGCCCATTAAAGTTCGCAGCCTTCTTGAGGGGGGTGGTCGTAATGACTGCCAGCCAGTCGTCGAGAAGCGTTACCCAGAAGTACGTAATGCGCTGATCTTATTGAATAAATTCGTATCGGCAAAATTGACTGGAACTGGAGCTTGTGTGTTTGGGAGCTTCCCAAACAGGGACGATGCTGATAAAGTCGCCCGCCAACTTCCAGCCACTCTGCCAAGCCTTGTGGCACAAGGTCGTAACATCTCGATGTTGCACCGCGAGCTTGAAGTTTTGGCAAAGAAGTGAATGCGTAGCATCGGTTACAGGGGCGTCGCCAAGCGGTAAGGCAGCAGGTTTTGATCCTGCCATGCGTTGGTTCGAATCCAGCCGCCCCTGCCATTACTGCCTCAGGGCAGCGATAAACTGACAAGCAGCATTGGGTTACACACGATACAGGGGCGTCGCCAAGCGGTAAGGCAGCAGGTTTTGATCCTGCCATGCGTTGGTTCGAATCCAGCCGCCCCTGCCATTTTCTATACTCATCCAGGTATACCCTCAGCCGGCAGGTACTGCGCGTGTCCAAGATGATGGTCTTTACGGGGAACGCTAACCCCGATCTGGCGCGACGTATCGTACGTCAGCTGCACATCCCCCTCGGCGATGCCTCTGTCGGAAAATTCTCCGACGGCGAGATCATGATTGAAATCAACGAAAACGTTCGCGGTAAAGACGTCTTCCTGATTCAGCCGACGTGCGCGCCAACCAACGACAACCTGATGGAACTGGTGGTGATGGCCGACGCCTTCCGCCGCTCCTCAGCCACCCGAATCACCGCTGTCATCCCCTACTTCGGCTATGCCCGCCAGGATCGCCGCCCGCGCTCCGCCCGCGTGGCAATCAGCGCCAAAGTCGTGGCCGACATGCTCACCGTAGTAGGCATCGACCGGGTTCTTACCGTCGACCTGCACGCGGATCAGATTCAGGGCTTCTTCGATATCCCGGTAGATAACATCTACGGTTCGCCAGTACTGGTGGACGATATCGAAGACCAGCGCTTCGACAACATGATGATCGTCTCCCCGGATATCGGTGGCGTGGTGCGTGCGCGTGCCGTGGCCAAATCCCTGGGCGTTGACCTGGCGATCATCGACAAGCGTCGCGAGAAAGCCAACCAGTCCGAGGTGATGCACATCATCGGCGACGTGGAAGGCCGCACCTGCATCCTGGTCGACGACATGGTGGATACCGCCGGCACCCTGTGCCACGCGGCCAAGGCGCTGAAAGAACACGGCGCCGCCAAGGTCTTCGCCTATTGCACCCACCCGGTACTCTCGGGCCGCGCAATCGAAAACATCGAGAACTCCGTACTCGACGAGCTGGTGGTGACCAACACCATCCCGCTGTCCGCCGCCGCACAATCCTGTTCGCGCATTCGCCAACTGGATATCGCCCCGGTAGTCGCTGAAGCGGTGCGCCGCATCAGCAATGAAGAATCGATCAGCGCGATGTTCCGCTAACCCGGAAATCACCCTGAACGCGAAACGCCCCACCATGTTGGCGGGGCTTATTACCTAACCGTCCGGTCGCTGGTCGCAAGCGTGAAGGGCGGTTTGGTTATTTTGGAGAAGTGAAATGACTGTTGAATTTGCCCTGAATGCCGAAGTGCGTTCCGACCTGGGGAAAGGTGCGAGCCGCCGCCTGCGTCGTAACGTTGCCATGGTTCCCGCCGTCATCTACGGTGGCGAAAAAGCCCCGCAGTCGATCAGCCTGCTGGCCAAAGAACTGGCCAAACTGCTGGAAAACGAAGCCTCGTTCAGCCACGTACTGACCCTGAACGTCGCCGGCAGCAACGAAAGCGTCCTGATCAAAGCCCTGCAGCGTCACCCGGCCAAAGGCTATGTGATGCACGCCGACTTCATCCGCGTCGTCGCCGGCCAGAAACTGACTGCCCACGTCCCCCTGCACTTCCTCAACCAGGAAACCTCGGTTGGCGTGAAGACCCAAGGTGGCGAAGTGTCCCACACCCTGGTCGAAGTCGAAGTTTCCTGCCTGCCGAAAGACCTGCCGGAATTCATCGAAGTCGACATGGCTGCCGTTGAGGTCGGTCAGATCGTCCACCTGTCCGACCTCAAGCTGCCGCAAGGCGTCGAGCTGGTTGCACTGGCGCACGGCAACGACCTGGCAGTGGCCAACATCCACGCCTCGCGCGTTGCTAAAGACGTAGAAGGCGAAGGCGCTGCCGAGTAACTCTCGCACCGCCGGAAAACAGCCCGGACGCAACAGCGTCCAGGCTATTTCCACGAAAGGGCTCCTGTCATGACTGCCGTACAACTGATCGTCGGCCTGGGTAACCCCGGCCCCGAATACGACCAGACCCGGCATAATGCAGGGGCCCTTTTCGTTGCGCGCCTGGCCGACAGCCAGCGCATCAACTTGAATCTCGACAAGAAGTATTTCGGCCTGGTGGGTAAATTCAGCCATCAGGGACGCGATGTTCGTCTATTGATCCCCACCACCTTTATGAACCGCAGCGGCCAGTCCGTCGCGGCATTGGCGAATTTCTTCCGCATCCCGGCGGAAGCCATTCTGGTGGCCCACGACGAACTCGACATGCCGCCAGGCGTCGCCAAACTCAAACAGGGTGGCGGGCACGGTGGACATAACGGGCTGCGCGACATCATCGCCCAGCTCGGCAACCAGAACAGTTTCTACCGCCTGCGGCTTGGCATCGGCCATCCCGGGCACAGCAGCATGGTCTCCAACTTCGTCCTCAGCCGCGCCCCGCGCAGCGAGCAGGAACTGCTGGATACCAGCATCGACTTCGCTCTCGGCGTATTGCCGGAAATCCTCGCCGGGGATTGGAGCAAGGCCATGCACAAGCTGCACAGCCAGAAAGCCTCCTCTTAACACTTCACCGCCATTTCGCGCGAGGGACACACCATGGGATTCAACTGCGGCATCGTCGGCCTGCCCAACGTCGGCAAGTCCACCCTGTTCAACGCCCTCACCAAATCCGGTATCGCGGCGGAGAATTTTCCCTTCTGCACCATCGAGCCGAACAGCGGCATAGTGCCGATGCCCGACCCGCGCCTGGAAGCCTTGGCCGAGATCGTCAAGCCCGAGCGCGTGCTGCCGACCACCATGGAGTTCGTCGACATCGCCGGCCTGGTGGAAGGCGCCTCCAAGGGTGAAGGCCTGGGCAACAAGTTCCTCGCCAACATCCGCGAGACCGACGCCATCGCCCACGTGGTGCGCTGCTTCCAGGACGACAACGTGATCCACGTGTCCAACAGCGTCGACCCCAAGCGCGACATCGAGATCATCGACCTCGAGCTGATCTTCGCCGACCTCGACAGCTGCGAGAAACAGCTGCAAAGAGTCACCCGCAACGCCAAAGGCGGCGACAAGGACGCGGTCGCGCAGAAGGCCCTGCTGGAAAAGCTGATCCCGCACTTCAGCGAAGGCAAACCGGCCCGCACCCTGCTCAAGACCCTCGGCGACGACGAGAAGCAACTGGTACGCGGCTTCCACCTGCTCACCAGCAAGCCGGTGATGTACATCGCCAACGTCGCCGAGGACGGCTTCGACAACAACCCGCTGCTCGACGTGGTACAGGCCATCGCCGACGCCGAAGGCGCGCCCGTGGTGCCGGTGTGCAACAAGATCGAAGCGGAAATCGCCGAACTGGACGACGGCGAAGAGAAGGACATGTTCCTCGAAGCCCTGGGCCTCGAAGAACCCGGCCTCAACCGGGTGATCCGCGCCGGCTACGAGCTGCTCAACCTGCAGACCTACTTCACCGCCGGGGTCAAGGAAGTGCGCGCCTGGACCGTCAAGGTCGGCGCCACCGCCCCCCAGGCCGCCGCCGTGATCCACACCGACTTCGAGAAAGGCTTCATCCGCGCCGAAGTGATCGCCTACAACGACTTCATCCAGTACAAGGGCGAAGCCGGCGCCAAGGAAGCGGGAAAATGGCGCCTGGAAGGCAAGGAATACATCGTCAAGGACGGCGACGTCATGCACTTCCGCTTCAACGTCTAAGCGCTTGATCGCGCGCGAAAAAATTCGCACCTCAGGGTTGACAGAAAAGCCCCGGACGCGAATAATGCGCGCCACATCGGCTACGTAGCTCAGCTGGTTAGAGCATAGCATTCATAATGCTGGGGTCCGGGGTTCAAGTCCCTGCGTAGCCACCAAACAAAACAAGGGTTTAGCGAAAGCTAAGCCCTTTTTTGTTTTCCGGGCAGACTACAAACAGACTACATCCCGACCACACGCCCATTTCACACCGCCTCACCCATGAGCCAGAAGCGGCTCAATCTCATGCTCTATTTCTTCGCCATTGGCGGCAAAGGTCGTAGCCAGTGCGTACTCGGTTTGAAGGTTCATCCAGAACTGTGCCGACGTGTCGAAGTAGCGACCCAGGCGAATGGCCATATCGGCAGTGATGCCACGGCGTTCACGTACGATATCGTTAACCGTTGGCGCAGACACATGCAGGGCACGAGCTAACGCGGCTGGCGTAATATCCAGCGGCTCTAGAAACTCTTCCCGCAGAATCTCGCCCGGATGGATGGGGCGCATTCCGTTAATTGCCATGGTGCGACCTCCTCAGTGGTAATCGACGATTTCAACGTTTGTCGGCCCTGCATCCGTCCACTCAAAACAGATGCGAAACTGACCGTTGATCCTGATGCTGTACTGACCAGCCCGGTTACCGTGCAATGCCTCAAGCCTGTTACCTGGTGGGGACCTCAAGTCTCGAAGCTCAACAGCAGCATGCAGCATGGCTAGTTTTCTAGTTGCGACACTCAGGAAGCTTCTCCATCGTCGCGAATCGCCTGTTTCAAACAGCGCCTGGGTTTCCGCACATCTGAAATTCAGGATCACGCTTTAATCCTTAACGTTAAGCGTTATAAACATACTACACCACAATAATGGGCAGTCAAACCGCTACATGCCGACTTTGAGCCAGCGGCGACAGCCTCAACGCCGACTCCAAATGATCCGGCGGCAGCGGGCATAGCACATGCTCATGGATGAATGGCCAAGCATGTGCTGCAAGCTGAGATTATCCCTCCGTCACGTAGTGCCTGGCGAAGGTGTGGCGCAGCTTAGGGCGTACTCGCGAAGCAGTCCGCCGCCTCACCGCAAACGGCGGACTGTTGGCTCCGCTCCCGAGTCTGCCCTGCTCCGCTTCCCGTTCCGCCAAGACTTGAGGATTGAACGCCGATATCCAACGCTGCAACTAATGCGACATGACCTTTCGCTTCCCCTTCCCCTGCTACGCTTTAAATTCCTCCCCGGGCGCTTCCCAAGACCGTCCGGGACCTTCTTCTCACGTTCACAGCTAGGGAGATGGTCATGACTTACGCATTTTCGATTCACCCGTCGGTCGACAACGGCATCCAGGTGGGTGACGAGGATTTCGCCGGCGGCACCCTCGTCTGCCGCTGCGCCCAGGACCCCGTGCGGGTGCAGGTCGACGCGCAATCGGCTTACAACCACGCCTGCGGCTGCACCAAGTGCTGGAAGCCCAAGGGCGCGCTGTTCTCCCTGGTCGCAGTGGTGCCGCGCGACAAGCTCAGGGTCACCGAGCATGCCGAGAAACTGGCGGTGGTTGACCCCAAGGCGACCATCCAGCGGCACGCCTGCCGCCAGTGCGGCGTGCATCTGTATGGCCGCATCGAGAACAGCGCACACCCGCTCTACGGCTTCGACTTCATCCACACCGAGCTGTCGCCGGACAAGGGCTGGTCGGCGCCGCAGTTCGCCGCCTTCGTTTCTTCGATCATCGAATCGGGCGCCGATCCGGCGATCATGGGCGCCGTGCGGGCCCGGCTGAAGGCGCTCGGCCTGGAACCCTACGACTGCCTGTCGCCAGAGCTGATGGACATGATCGCCACGCACACCGCCAAGGCTTCCGGCGTGCTGAAATCCTGACCTGCTGCGGGGCATAACCACTTGCGAGCGTCAGTCGCGGTGGCTATGTCCCCCTTCCCCGGCTGCGCTGTGCGCGCCAATCAACTTCCCCAACCAGCTCGCCCACAGCGCCACCCACAGGCGGCCAACACCGGCAAGATCAGTACAGCCGCCCACAAGGTCAATCGCGCCAGCGCCCTTGCTCTGGGCGATAATGCCCGCCACCTTGTCAGCCACTCAACAGATCAACAAAGGGGTCCTGCGGGAGTCATGTTCGAGATCAAGCAGTTAAATCCTGAGAAATACCGCCAACAGACGCGCCGCAGCACCCTGATCATTGTGCTGATCTTTCTGGTACTGGGCATGCTGCTGTCTACCCTGGCTGTGCGGCTGTTCGGCGAACCCGGTGGCGATAATTTTCGCTGGAATCTGGGCGGCATTCTTGCCGGACTGCTGCTGACCGTAGCGCTGGTGCGCTGCAAATTCTGGCAGCAACCCTGGATGGCGCCGGCCGCCTACGGCTGGCAGCTCAAGCGCAGACTGATGAGCGTCAGCAACGCCATGCACCACGTCACTGCCGGCGTAGGGGCCCAGGATCCGAGCGCGATGAAGCTGCTGCGCTTCTATCACCTGGGCCTGACCCAGATGTACCAACTGGACGGCAACTCCAGCGCCCTCAGCCAGATGCTCGCGGAAATCGACCGACACAGGCAGGCCATGGCGGCCCTGGGCATGGATACCGAACAGCATCGGCTGAACCCTGCCTGGCTCGAGACGATCAAGCAAGCCGCCGCGCGGTCACCGCAGCGATAGCCTGTGGGGAGAAAGCGGCAGCCGCTGGGCAACGGCAACATCCTGCGCATCCTCGTGGCCGGGCTGCATATCTGCCACATGCTCGGGTTCGAGTATCTGCAGCGTTTCACTCGCTGACCCGCGACCAACCGGGCCTAGGCCTCCCCTGCGGCCTACCGACCGGCCCGTCGCGAGAGCACCGTCGGGCGAGCGAAACCAAGCGAGCCGCCTGAAAACGAGGGAGGACGAGCCAAATAACCGAGTCAAATGACCGAAGTTTTTTGCATAGCGCTACGCAGTTGCAG
The DNA here is from genome assembly GCF_900115555.1 of Pseudomonas borbori. Taxonomy (GTDB): domain Bacteria; phylum Pseudomonadota; class Gammaproteobacteria; order Pseudomonadales; family Pseudomonadaceae; genus Aquipseudomonas; species Aquipseudomonas borbori. Next base: position 24,287 of record NZ_FOWX01000037.1, on the reverse strand, counting down.
CAGCCCGGCGATGGTCGCAGCAGGCAAGCGATTTTTCACCGGTTCGCAGCCGCGCTGGCGGCTAAAGCCCGCGAGCCTCGAGCAGCACCACACCCTCACTCACAAATGGAATAAGCAGCACCACCGCTTCGCATCCCCATCCCGCTTCCGCCTCCCAAGTAGTCTGAAACTCCTACCCCAACCGGGAGTATCGGTCGATGTGCAATCCCCGGCGCTTATTCATAGTTATGGCCTGCAGCAAAGAACAGTCATCGGCCAGGCATAGATGACTGGCATTCCTCAGGAGAGAAATCATGACTATCGAACTGAACCCAGGTGTCACAGTTACCCTTGACGAAACAGATGGCCTGCAGAACCTCACCGCCACGCCAGCCCCTGCGGGAGACGCTGACGACAACGACATTCTGCTGGCGTCCCTGCCGCTGCTCTTCTCTGACCGTTTGACAGAGCTCGCGGCAGGCAGCGCAATGGAGGCGGCCTTGAGTGGCTATACCGGTGAGCCGGGCAACACGGGCAGCGATGCATTCACCATCACCCCCGCACCCGGAGCAAGCATTACCGATGTCAGCTTCGTCGGCAGCGATGGCGCGGCGCTGGACGGCACCCAGAGTGGACTGTTTACCCTCGATGGCACCGAAATCCTGCTCTATACGGATAGCAACAACAACATCCTGCTGGGCAAGGCCGGAAGCTCGATCGTGTTCGCTGCCTATATTGAAGAAACCGTCAGCGGCGGCAAGATCTGGACCGTGCTGTACCAACCGCTCAAGCATACCGATGCCAACGACCACGACTTTGCCGTTGATCTGTCGGGTATTGTTTTCATCGGCACCAGTCAGGATCTGGAATTCAGCCTGGCCAATGCACCCTCCGGGCAGAACCTGTTCCTGATGTTCACCAAGGCGAACCCGAACGTTGTCGACGACGGTGGTGTCTTGCGGATCACCGATCCCACCATCATCGCCACCGGCAAGGACCCGGCCAACCAGTCGACCGGCGTCAACATCAATACCGGCGACACCATCAACACCAGCCAGGCGGGTGGCCCGACCACCTTCGGCACCAACAACCAGATGATCACCGAGCAGGAAGGCATCCGCTTTACCTTCGTCACCGGTGCCCGGCAGGATGTGACCATCCCCAACCTGAGTCAGACCGAAGCCGATGTCGAAGCCAACATCGACTTCACCGCCATGTTCAATGCCAGGTCGGCTGATTTCGACGTCGTCCAGTTGCAAAGCGGCAAGAGTGCTCAGGTCAAGATCACTGCATACAGCACGGAGGTTGAGTCCGGCAACGACTTCATCGACGGCTATACGGGCGACGCGACGGTCCCGATAGTGAGCGTGCGCGTACTCGACTCCGTCACCGGAGCCGAACTCGAAACCTTCTCGAACGGCACCGAGGGCGCACTGAGTTCGACAATCGCCATCAGCATCACCGGCGGCGTCGCGTCGATCACCGGCGTCAAGGCCGGCTACCGGATCGAATACACCACGAGCGCGGATCACAACCGCGTGCTGATCGAGAACGCCGCGGCGCTCGACGCCAAGGGCAATAACCACGCCGATTTCGATATCGGTGGCTTCACGCTGCTCCAGGTCTCTGTTGATAAAGCCGAAATCGGCTCCAGGATGATCTTCGAGGACGATGGCCCATCGATCGAGGCAAACTTGACCGCTGTACCGACGCTGACCACCGACGACACCGACATCACGGACACTGCCGGTCCGACCAGCTTCGCCGGCCTGTTCACCTCGGCCTTCGGC
>NZ_FOWX01000037.1:0-21278 GCF_900115555.1 Pseudomonas borbori | reverse complement strand
AGGACGGCTTCAAGGACAGCGACGACGACGACGTCCAGGACGCCGATGCGATCACCTACACGCTCGGCGTAAGCGCACTGAATGGCGTGGACAGCGGCCTGGTGGACACCCTGTCGGGCAACAAGATCTACCTGTTCCTGGAAGGCGGCGCGGTCGTCGGCCGGGTCGGCACCGCCAGCGCTGCCAATGCGGCCGGGGCCGTGGCGCTCACCATCGCGGTGGTGGCCAATACCGGCAACGTGACGCTGACCCAGAACCGTGCGCTGGTGCACGACGATCCGCTCGACCCGCTTGAGACCGGCGCGTCCGCGGCAGGCTTGTTGGCGGCCAATCTGGTGACACTGACGGCCACCGTCACCGACGGCGATGGCGACACCGCCACGGCGACGCGCAACATCGGTGACGCCTTCAAGTTCGAGGACGACGGCCCGGCGCTGGCCTTCGGCAACCTGATCGGCACCGGCACCACTCTTGCGCAATACGGCTTCTGGAACATGGCGGCCGGTGCCGACGGGCTGGGTGCGGCCGGGCTGGATATTGCGCTGGAGAGTGTCACCCTGGTCAGGCCCGACAGCACGACCGTGGAGGGGAGCGGCACGCTCACCGAGCAGACGCCCTCACCGGATGGCACTGGTGCATACCAGTTCGCCGGGACCCTGAGCGGCGATTTCAACAACAACGGGGTGGAGGATGATCCCAGCATCGACTTCACGCTGACCGCCTTTACCGATGGCACCTATGCGCTGGATCTGGTGCAAGGCTTCAGCTCGGAAATCGTCCTCAGCAGCGCCGACGGCTCGCTCGGCGCCGGCGGTCCCGACCCGGTACGCACCTTGTTGATCCCGCCGCAGAACCCACCAACCATTCCTTCGCCATCCGAGGAGATTGTCTTCTTTGGCGTCAACGCGACCACCTCCGCCAGTGACATATTGACCGCCATCGGGCCGGGAGCGCCCGACCTCACCGAAGCGCAGATAGAGAGCGGCGGGTTTGCTTTCCTCGGCAGCGCGAACATGAACGTCAGTACCTCCGGCATCGGCATCGGCAACAACAACCTGGACGGCAACGGCACGGCCGGCATCAATGCCGGCGACGAGAGTTTCGTCATCAACCCGGAGACCCTGTTGACGGGCATGAAAGTCTTCATCGACAACTCGGTGCAAGGCTACAACCCGGCAACGGAAGAGCTGTACTACCGGATCTTCTACGCTGACGAACCGAGCTCGGCTCAGATCAAGGTTGAAGCCGCCGACCTGACCGCAGAGGCCGGAGGCCAGATGTCCTTCCTCGTCGAGACGGAGGGCAGCAGGCTGATCGACGCCGTTCAGCTGACGATGGGCCTGGGCACGATCAAGATCCCGGTGATCGAGTTCATCCAGGCGACCGAGAACCTGGCCAGCGATATCCAGCTGGCGTTCAGCGCGACGCTGACGGACGGCGATGGGGACAAGGCGAGCAGTAGCTTCGACGCCAAGCTGTTCGCCAACGATCCGGTCGACGCGCTGTTCGACTACTCGCTGGTTGGTACGAACGATGAGCAGGATGCCTTCAACATCGATCTGTCAGGCGTCGAGAACCTGTACCAGGTCACCGGCTTCGATGCGAATGCGAGCCCCGGTCTGCGCGACACGCTGGTGCTCATCGGCGACCAGAACGCCGTCGCCCAACCGATCGACTACATCGGCGACGACAGCATCGTGACGGTTGAGGAGTCGGGCGGGCAAACAACCACCATCACCGTGGTCGGGGTCGCCCTTGAGGCCAACGACATTGTCATTGCCTGAGGCATCGCACGCGTGAACGGATGCGAGGGTGGCGTGGAAACCACCCTCGCATTGCTTCTGGCAGTTCCGCTATGCGATCCGCACGATCACATCCGCTGTGGGTTCGCGGGCACCACGAGAATTGAAGAGCGCGGCGGCGTGCCTACAGGTTCACGCGGCAGGCAACAACGAGACGACATTCCCCTCAACCCGGACACCCTGCGGCAGGCCACCGACAACCAGGGCGACGGCCTGGGCGCCCCAACGGGGTGTCAGATCTTGTTTTGGCGTAAAGCTCAGTCCAATTCCACCCACACGGACTCGGGCGGTTCGTCGTTGTTGGTGAGCCCGTGTTTCAGTGCATACATCAGCAAGTCGACGCGGTTGATGAGATTGAGCTTGTGATAGATGTTGCTGAGGTGGTTGTGCACGGTGTGCTCGCTAATGCCCAGACGCCCGGCAATACTCATGTATTTGGCGGACGGATCCCCCACGATGGCACGAATCAGTTCCCTCTCACGTAGCGTCAGCTGCGCCTGTTTCGCCTGTTCCAGATTGCATTTCAAGGGTATATGCCCGGTCGCGGCATAGCCGGAAAGCCCGCTGGCCCAGGCTCTACCCAGTCCGTTGTGGCGATGGTGGACCTTGATGACGGCCTGAATGATCGACTCCGTCGGGTCTTCCGCCAGCACTATACCGCGAGCGCCCGCCTCTATCGCCCGGGCAACGGGAACGGCTTCGTACAGCCCCTTGAGCACCAGCACTTTCATTTCGGCGTTGCGGGTCAGCCCTGCGATGACCTTCAGCGGGTTCAGCGCATCCGGAAAGAAACTGAAAAAAATGACATCGGGACTCAGCTGATCGGCGAGATCCAGCGCCCGGGTATAGGACGTGGCCTGAGCGCACACTTCCATCCGGGGCTTCCTGGCATTGATCAGGTCGTGAAGCCCCGTGAGAACGAGGGGACGACAATCGATCAGCATCACCTGGATCGGTTTTCTGCGGGACGACATTAGCTTCTTCGCTCCCTTGAAAAATGAACTTTGGCCACTGCCCGCTGGCCTTCCAGGGTCGGCAACTCGCTCATCTGGCCAGCGCGATTGAAGGACAGATGCGAGCGCCTACAGGCATTGGCGGTGCCCGCCCGGGTATTGGCGACCAGGGTTTCACCCGCTGCACCGGCAGGGATTGCGGACGCCTCCAAAAACCGAGCAAACACAGCGAGACAGCGAGACGGCAAAATATGAATAGTTATCAATAACTTGAGCATGATAATGATGTGCAGCCGCTTGCCGGTGAACTGAGTCTAGGTCAGCCCGGCGCGCTGTCAGCCCCCTCATCCGCCAGTCGCCGGCTCAAGCCCCGCATGGGTAGCCCGGCCTATGTTCCCATGGGGTGCCACCACCCCTCGGAAATCAAGGTCTTAGGCTCGCCACGGGCGACCTGCGGGCAAACTCTGCCCTCAACCGAAATCGTCAATTAACCGACGAATGGAGGACTTGAAAGCACAAGAGCACCGATATCGTCAACTTCCCGACAAGCCTCGTATCACCGCGCCACCCGATAAGAGAAAGGAAGGGTGAAAAGAGGCTCGCGGTAGAGACGGTGGTGCAAGCCCTCTTGGTTACTTTTGACGGGGCCGGCCGGGCGATTGCCCGAAGTGACTCGCCGCAGCGAAGTAACAGCCGCAGGCTGGCCCGAAGGGCGAGCGACGCGAGTAAACCAAGACGTGAGACTCATGCAAAAGCGGCGGGTGCACTACATAAAGCAAAGCTTCGCGACCAAGACCCCTGCCACCAAGAGCCGGCCCGGTGGCAACCATGCAGGCGATTGCAGGACTCATGCGCGGGTTAAGGCAGTTCAACCAGCACGCCGCGCCCCTTCGCCGACGAACAGCCGATGGCTATCGCTACGCTCAACCTACGCGGCCTGACTCATCCGTAACTACATAGCCATCCGACGCAACCGGTGGACAACGCTGCGCGGCTATCCACGGGACGGAAATCCAGCCTACCGTTCAGCGCGTTTGACGCCCATCTGCGTACCCAGCAGCAGCCCGGCGAAGATCAGCCCGCCGCCCAGCCAGTGGAAGGCCTGCAGGCCTTCGCCCAGCAGCAGCCAGCCGAGTACGGCGGTGAACACCGGCATCAGGTAGTTGGACAGTGCCGCCCTGGCCGCGCCGAGCACGCGTACGCCGTGGTTCCAGGCGAGGTAGGCGACCAGCGAGGCGAACACAGCCGTGTAGGCGATGGCGCCGAGGTTGCCTGGGGTGACGGCGAAGCGCGCGCCCTGGCTCAGCTCATAGAGATAGAACGGCAGGATCAGCGGCACGCCGAGCAGCATCAGCATGCCGAGCAGGGCCAGCGCCGGGATCGGCAGCAGATAGCTGGCCCAGCGCCGCAATAGCAGCGAATACAGCGCCCAGTCGGCCACGGCCAGGAGCATGATCAGGTCACCGCGATTGAACGACAGCGTCGTCAGGGTCGCCCAGCTACCGCGGGTAATCAGCACCAGCAGACCGACCGCCGCCAGGCCCAGGCCCCACCAGGCGCGGCGTTGCGGCCATTCGCCGAGCAGCAGACCGGCGCCGATAAAGGTCATCAGCGGCAGGCAGGTGTTGACCAGGGTGATGTTGATCGCCGCAGTGGTCTGCGCGGCGCTGTAGAGCATCGAGTTGTAGCCGGCGATGCCCAGGCCGCCGAGCACCAGCAGGCGCCAGCCGGCCGCACGCAGCTGCGGACGATGGCGCCACAGCGGCGCCAGGACGAAGGGCAGCAGCAGGCTCAGGGCCAGGCACCAGCGCCAGAACGACAGGGCCAAGGGCGGGATTTCGCCGGAAAAGGCGCGCGCCACCAGGGCATTGCCCGACCAGCAGAGCACCGCCAGCAGCAGGCCGAGCGTGGCCAGGCTGCGCGAACTGTGCAGCACCTCAGCTCTGGCCGAGCGGGCGCAGGCGGTATTGCGGCGGCAGCTGTTCGATGCCGCTGACGGTGACGTTGAGGTTCTTCCAGCGGCCGTCCTTGATCCCGTAGATGCAGCCGTGCACCGACAGCTCCTGGCCGCGATGCCAGGCGTTCTGCACGATAGTGGTGTGGCTGACGTTGGCCACCTGCTGGATCACGTTGAGCTCGCACAGGCGGTCGACCCGCTCCTCCTCGCTCGGCAGTTGCGCCAGGTGCTCGCGGTGTTCGTAATACAAATCGCGGATGGTCCGCAGCCAGCCATCGATCAGACCGTACTGGGCGTCCTGCATGGAGGCACGCACACCGCCGCAGCCATAGTGACCGGTGACCAGGATGTGCTTGACCTTGAGTACGTCGACCGCGTATTGGATCACCGACAGGCAGTTGAGGTCGGTGTGCAACACCACATTGGCGACATTGCGATGGACGAACAGGTCGCCCGGCAACAGGCCGACGATCTCATTGGCCGGCACCCGTGCATCGGAGCAGCCGATCCACAGGTACTCCGGTGCCTGCTGGCGGGCCAGCTTGGCGAAGAAGGTCGGGTCTTCCTGATTGATCGCCTCGGCCCAACGCGCGTTGTTGTCGAAGAGGTGTTGTAAGTCGCTCATGTCGTCTGCTCCCTATAATGCCGAAGCGCACCATACGGAGCGCATGTGGCCTTTGACAAGCCGCTTGGCGTTGCGGTCACAGTCGGCGTCCCCACTGCCCCCAGAGTAGTGCGCGGCCCAGATCCTGCGTTTATGGGCAGGCCCGGATTGTAGTTCTGTGGGCGGCCCGACCTCGGGGCGAGCTCTTAGCCTGCGCACGCCAGGCGATAACTGGGCAGCCCTGCGGGCTGCATTCGCCGCGGGGTCGCGCCTCCCACACGTTGCGCGACATTACCCCCGGATGCAATCCGGGCCACGAAGAGGCATCCGCCAAACGACGGATGCCAGGCTCAGTCGATCAGGGTACAGGCCATCACCAGGGCATCTTCGCGGCCACCCACAGCCGGGTAGTAATCGCGGCGCCGGCCGATTTCATTGAAACCGTAACGCTCGTACAGGCGATAGGCCGACTGGTTGCTGGCGCGCACTTCGAGGAAGCATTCGCCAGCCCTGAGTTCCATGGCGCGTTGCATCAAGCGCTCCAGCAGCAGCAAGCCGAAGCCGCGACCCTGGCTCTCCGGCTTGATGGTGATATTGAGCAGATGGGCCTCGTCGATGATCACGTTGATCACGCCGTGGCCGACCTGCTGCTGCCCCTCGAACATCACCCAGCAATCGTAGGACTTGAGGCTGTCGAGGAAGATGCCGCGGGTCCAGGGATGGCTGAACGCGGCGTACTCGATCTTCAGCACGGCCTCGATATCCGCCTCGGTCATCGGACGGAAAGAAATCGCATCACTCATTCGGGGGACTCAACAGGCGGTTGATACATGGGCGAAGGGGCGCAGACCAGGCAATACTCGACGTGCTCAAGAGGTTGCCAGCCAGCGTTGCCGCACCCGGCGCATGGCTTGCCACAGCTCGGCCTTGCGCAGCGGCTCGTCCATCAGCAACTCCAACCCCGGCAGCGCCCAGGCCGCACCCAGGCCGTCGACCTGCAACTCGCGGTTGTAGGCCTCGGCATCGGCGTCGCCGGCGAAGCGGATGGCCGGCAAGCCGACCAGCCACAGGCAGGTGCAGGGTTGCTGTTGTTCCAGGCGCGCGGCGACAAAGCTCTGTACGTAATCCAGTGCTGCCTGCGGCCCCTGATCCATGCTACCGCGCGCCAGCAATGGCCAGCGTACCGGCTCACCGACCAGTTGCGGGCTGTCCGGCAGGCCGGCGGCGCGCAGCAGGTCCTTGAGCAGCAGGTAGGCCGGATCGCGCCCCTGCAAGGGCTCGCCGGTGGGCAGTTCGACCAGCAGGGCGCAGTCGCCGGCGCGCAACAGCTGCAGGGCAAAACGCGGCGGCGGTGCAGCCAGTGGCTTGGCCGCTACGACTGTCTCTGCCTCAGCGGCGGCGTCCGCTTTGGCGTTACGCGGAACGCTGCCGGGCCGCGGCACCTCGATCCTCGGCCGCTCGACCAGCGGCTCGGGCCTGCTCGGCAGCACAGGCTCGCTGGCGGGCGCAGCGGCCGGCACCTCCGGCTCCGGCGGCTGCAGCAGCTCCGGGCGCGAGGGCGCGGCAAAAGGCAGTTCCACGCGCGGCAGCCAGCTGGCCACCTGCATGGCACTCAGATAGGCACGACGCCGCAGCTCTGCAATCAAACGTCAGCCACCTGCGGATGCGCCTTGTGCCCGGCCTGCATCAGGTTGAGGGCATTGATATAGGCCTTGGCCGACGCCACCAGGATGTCGGTGTCGGCACCATTGCCATTGACGATGCGCCCGGCCTTTTCCAGGCGCACGGTGACTTCGCCCTGGGAGTCGGTGCCTTCGGTGATGGCGTTGACCGAGTACAGTTGCAGGCTGGCCTGCGAACTGGCAATCGACTCGATGGCCTTGAAAGTCGCGTCCACCGGACCGGAGCCTTGCGCGGTCGCCCTGCGCTCCTGGCCAGCGACGCTGACCACGATCTGCGCCTGCGGCACTTCGCCGGTTTTGCTCGCCACTTCCAGGCTCAGCAGTTTGAAGTGCTCGGGGGCTTCGGCGCTCAGGCTGTCGGAAACCAGCGCCTGCAGGTCTTCGTCGAAGATTTCGTGCTTCTTGTCGGCCAGATCCTTGAAACGGGCAAAGGCGGCATTCAGTTCGCCCTCGCCAGCCAGGACGATACCCAACTCCTCCAGCCGCGAGCGAAACGCCGCGCGCCCGGAATGTTTGCCCATGACCATCTTGTTGGCATTCCAGCCAACCGACTCGGCGGACATGATCTCGTAGGTTTCCCGGTGTTTGAGCACGCCATCCTGGTGAATACCCGATTCATGGGCGAAGGCGTTGGCGCCGACGATGGCCTTGTTCGGTTGCACCGGGAAGCCGGTGATACCGGAGACCATGCGCGAGGTGCTGAGGATGTGCGGGGTGTCGATGCGGGTGTGCACGCCGAGCAGGTCTGCGCGGGTCTTGATCGCCATGACGATCTCTTCCAGCGCGGCGTTGCCGGCACGCTCGCCGAGGCCGTTGATGGTGCACTCCACTTGCCGGGCACCGGCCACCACGGCGGCCAGAGAGTTGGCCACGGCCAGCCCCAGATCGTTATGGCAGTGCACGGAGAACACCGCCTTGTCGGCATTGGGAACGCGTTCGAGCAACTGCCGGATCATGTCAGCGTACTGGTGCGGAATCGCGTAACCGACGGTATCCGGAATGTTGATGGTGCGCGCGCCGGCATCGATCGCCGCTTCGATGATGCGGCAGAGGAAATCGATTTCCGAACGCCCGGCGTCTTCGCAGGAAAATTCGACATCGCTGCACAGGTTGCGCGCGCGCTTGACCGCATGCACCGCCTGCTCGACCACCTGATCCGGCTGCATGCGCAGCTTGTACTGCATGTGGATCGGGCTGGTGGCGATGAAGGTGTGGATACGCCCGGAGTTGGCGCCGGCCAGCGCTTCGGCGGCGCGGTCGATGTCGGCGTCGAGGGCGCGCGACAGGCTGCACACGGTGCTGTCCTTGATGGCGTCGGCAATCGCCTTGACCGCGGCGAAGTCGCCCGGGCTGGCGATGGCGAAGCCGGCCTCGATCACGTCGACACGCAAGCGCTCCAGAGCCTTGGCGATGCGCAGCTTCTCTTCACCGGTCATGGAGGCGCCGGGGCTCTGCTCGCCATCGCGCAGCGTGGTGTCGAAGATGATGACGCGGTCGTTGCTGCTCATGCTGGTTTCCTCACGGATGCGCAGAAGCACAGGCCCGGCATCGGGGCCCATGTCGATAGGCTGTGATTGTCGCGTGAAATGCGCCGGGCGGGAAGCGCGGCGCACGCCTGCGCAGCGTCGCGGCTAAAGCCCCTCCCACGGAGCCGGAAACAAAACGCCCGCCAAATGGCGGGCGCTGGGCTTGGATAGAGCCTTTACCACTGATGGGTATCACTGCGCTCAACCCATCCTACGGTCTGATTGAGCGAGCTAGAGTCCTGCAAGGCAAAAAACAGGCGAAGAAGCGGAGTGTACTTTTGTACATGAGCATTCTGAGCCTGTTTTTAACGCAGCAGGGCCGACGCGCAGCCGATCAGAGGGCTTGATCCCAGGGGCGGTCGCCGTTGGCGTCCTTGATCCGGGTCGGCAGGCCCATTACATCGAGCAGCTTGAGGAAGGGTTCGGCCGGCAGCTGTTCGACGTTGGCCATGCGCGCCACGTCCCAGTCGCCACGGGCGACCAGCAGAGCGGCGGCGACCGGCGGTACCCCGGCGGTGTAGGAGATGCCCTGGCTGTCGGTCTCGGCATAGGCATCGGCGTGGTCGGCGACGTTGTAGATGAACAACTCGACCGGCTGGCCGTCCTTACGGCCCTTGACCAGGTCACCGATGCAGGTCTTGCCGCTATAGCCCGGGGCCAGCGAGGCCGGGTCCGGCAGCACGGCCTTGACCACTTTCAGCGGCACCACTTCGAGGCCTTCGGCGGTTTTCACCGGCTGCTCGGAAAGCAGGCCGAGATTCTTCAGCACGGTGAACACATTGATGTAGTGCTCGCCGAAACTCATCCAGAAGCGCACATTGGGCACGTTCAGGTGTTTGGACAGGGAATGCACTTCGTCATGCCCGGTCAGGTACAGATTCTGTTCGCCGACCACCGGCAGGTCGTCGGTGCGTTTGACCTCGAACATCTTGTTGCTGGTCCACTGGCTGTTCTGCCAGCTCCAGACTTGCCCGGTGAATTCGCGGAAATTGATTTCCGGATCGAAATTGGTGGCGAAGTACTTGCCGTGGGAACCGGCGTTGACGTCGAGGATGTCGATCGACTCGATGCTGTCGAAGTACTGCTGTTGCGCCAGTGCGGCATAGGCATTGACCACACCCGGATCGAAACCGACGCCGAGGATGGCGGTCACGCCTTTTTCCTGGCATTCGGCCAGTTGCTTCCACTCGTAGTTGCCGTACCAGGGCGGCGTTTCGCAGACCTTGCCCGGTTCTTCGTGGATGGCGGTGTCCAGGTAGGCGGCGCCGGTGTCCATGCAGGCGCGCAGCACCGACATATTGAGGAAGGCCGAGCCGACATTGATGACGATCTGCGATTCGGTCTCGCGGATCAGTGCCTTGGTTGCTTCAATATCCAGCGCATTCAAGGCGTAGGCCTGGATTTCGGCCGGCTGTTTGAGGCTGCCTTTGGCCTGGACGCTGTCGATGATGGCCTGGCATTTGGAGATGTTGCGCGACGCGATGGCAATACGACCAAGTTCGTCGTTGTGCTGCGCGCACTTGTGGGCCACCACCTTGGCGACACCTCCTGCACCAATGATCAGAACATTCTTCTTCAATTTCTGTGTACCTCCTTTAACCGCCGGCCTTCAGGAAAGGCTGGACAGGTAGTCGTCAAAACCAAATTCACGAACCACCTCGACGCTGCCGTCGAGCTGTCGCACTGCAATAGACGGCATTTTAAGGCCGTTGAACCAGTTTTTCTTGACCATGGTGTAACCCGCTGCGTCGAGAAACGACAGTCGATCGCCGATGGCCAGCGGACGATCGAACTGGTATTCGCCGAAGATGTCGCCGGCCAGGCAGGATTTGCCGCACACCATGTAGCTGTGCTCGCCGCCTGAGGGGGCCATCTTGGCATCGAGCCGGTAGATCAACAGATCGAGCATGTGCGCTTCGATGGAGCTGTCGACCACGGCCAGATTCTTGCCGTTGAACAGGGTGTCGAGCACCGTGACTTCCAGGGAGGCGCTCAGGGTGATGGCCGCCTCGCCCGGCTCCAGATAAACCTGCACGCCATAGGTGTCGGCGAACGTCTTCAGGCGCGCGCAGAAGCGATCCAGCGGGTAGCCTTCACCGGTGAAGTGGATGCCGCCACCGAGGCTGACCCACTGCACCTGATGCAGCAGATGGCCGAAACGCTCCTCGATGGTGCCGAGCATCTGCTCGAACAGCTCGAAGCTGGCGTTCTCGCAGTTGTTGTGGAACATGAAGCCGGAGATCTTATCCATCACCCCGGCGATCTTTTCCGGGTCCCACTCGCCGAGGCGGCTGAACGGGCGCGCCGGGTCGGCCAGCAGGTAATCGGAGCTGCTCACCTGCGGATTGACCCGCAAGCCGCGCACCTTGCCGGCGGACGCCTCGGCGAAGCGCTCGAGCTGGCCGATCGAGTTGAAGATGATCTTGTCGCAGTTGACCAGCATCTCGTCGATTTCGTCGTCGGCCCAGGCCACGCTGTAGGCGTGGGTTTCGCCGGCGAACTTCTGCCGACCGAGCTTGAGCTCGTACAGCGACGACGAGGTGGTGCCGTCCATGTACTGCTGCATCAAGTCGAACACCGACCAGGTGGCGAAGCACTTGAGCGCCAGCAGCGCCTTGGCGCCGGACTGCTCGCGCACATAGGCGATCTTCTCGAGATTGCCCAGCAGCTTTTGCTTGTCGATGAGGTAGTACGGCGTCTTGATCATCTGCGTGTCTATGCCCTGAGTGCTATACAAGGTCGGCCGGCAGGAAATCAGCAGTGCCGACCCCCTCCCCAAAAAGTGGAGGCGAATTGTGCCGATTACCGGCGAATATCGAAAGAGCAATGGGGATATTTCGTCCGACAACCGACCGCTGGCGACGCTTAATTGCAAGCGCCGGCCGGCCGCAGTCCAGCTGGAGCGCCCGTAGCCTATGGTTGTGGGCGCCAGACAGGGTAAACAGCAGGGATGACCAATTGATGACGACAATGTGCCATACAGACGGCTCAGGTGCAGGTTACTGCGAGCCCAAGCGCCTCAGCCTTGACGAAACAAGCCGAGCAGGTGCCGGGCAATTGCCCCCTTGATCGCGCAGATACTCGGCGGCGAGCAGTGCACCAGCTGGAGCGGGTTGATACGGTGCAGGTGCAACGCCGGCATGCGCGCCTCGAACCCGCGCAGATCCTCCTTGATCAACACTGGCAGGAACGCCTCGCCCCTGGACCGGTAGCGCTGGATCAACAACCTGAGACCATCCTGAAACGGCAGTTCCTTGGACGCGACCAAGCGATTCTCACTGGGGACTTTCAGGTAGAGACCGGCGTAACCCAGGGTTTCGCCCGGCAGGATATGGATACCGGTGGGTTCTACCGCATGGGCCGGGATGTCATGGAAGGTCTCGCTCCAGCAGCGCTCGTCCGGGAGGATGGTGATGTCGCCATGATCGCTCGGCGGCGCCACGAAGCTGTAGCTGCTGTAGAGCGTTGCCGCATAAGCCGAATAGACACACAAGCGGTTCTCGAAGCGCTGCAGGAAGGCAATTGCCTCGCGACGGTCGGTGATGGCGTCGAGATCCCAGTCCAGGTCACGCTGATCCTGCAACTCGCGCCAACAGGCATCGACATAGGCGGCGGAAGTGGACGGCATAGGTTCGATCCCAGTTGGGGGGGGTTGATCTGCTCTCGCAGAAAACATGCCAGCAAATTCAGTCACTTGAATGGGGCTTCCAGCGCATCCAGCTAATCTGCCAACGACTGCGGCGGGCGCAAACTGCCGCATTGCGTCACCTGCACCAACAAAGCGCCTCCGATCGGTTCAGGCTCAATCGATTGCCGGTCGATGCAGTACAATCGGCGTTTTTCCCCGATTGAGCGACCGGCCTTCGATGATCGATCCCAAGCGCGTACTGCGCGCCCTTGCCGAACACTGGACGCTGCTCGAACCGCTCTGCGAGCGCTTCGATAGCGGCACCCTGAGCCTGATCGAGCTGCGTAAACAGCTGACGGCGCAGTTGCCGGAGAGCACGCCGGTGGATATTACCGCGCTGCTCGACCAGTGGATCCGCCTGGACATCCTGGTGCCGGTGGCCAAGAGCCCCAACCGCTTCGAGCTGAACGCGCAGATCCACGACTTCCTCGCCTACCTACGCCGCGAACACCGCCTGGGCCTGTGCCTGGAGATTGAGGCCTATTTGCGTCACCTCGAGCGCCTGGCCGGCTATATCAAGGACGCCTTCGAGGTACGCGACGCCGCCGACCTGACCCGTCAGCTGCGCCTGCTCGATATGCGCGTGCGTGACGTGCTGAAGAAGCTGGCCAACGACGAACAGGCGCTGGTCGCCGTGGCCGAGCGGGCCAAGACCAGCGACCGGCAGATCCCGCTGCGCCAGCGTTACGCCGAGGTGCTGGCGACCTGGGACGAATACGTCGAGCCGATGATCCAGCTGGTCGCCGCCGACGGCGCCTTCGAGCAGGGCGTCTATCGCGTCGAGCACGTGCTGCTGCGCCTGCTCGGCGAACAGCAGCGCCTCGGCCAGCTGGTCGACGACGACCTGCTGCTGCGCACCCACGCGCGCATCCTGGAGATGCAGACCACCGCCCAACTGACCCTGCGCCGCGCCCGCGAGCTGCTGCTGCCGCTGCGTGAGGAGGCGCGCCGGCACAATGCGGTGACCCGTGGCGCGGCCCTGGCCCTGGCGACGATCCGCCGTAAAGGTCTGGATGCGGTGCCGCAGGCATCCTTACCGCTATTCAGTCGGCCGCAGAGCACCTTTCTCGGTACCGCGTCGCAGGTCGAGGCCTATGTCTATGCCCTGGCCCGCTTCGAGCCGAAGCCGGCGCAATTCCCCAAGGCCAGCACTGCGCGCAAGGGCGAAGCACCGCGGGCGCCACGCACCGCCCGCGAGATGCTCGAACGCTGCGAACAGGCGTTGCCGCTGCCGGATTTGATGACCTGGCTGCTGGCGCAGGAGCCCGAAGGCGCTACCGACGAACTGCTGTATTGGTTCTCGCGCCTGTCGCGTGACGCGCGCTTCCAGCGCGAGCGCCTGGAACGCCGCGAGTACCTGACGGCCGAGCATCGGCTCAGCCTGAGCTCGTTCACCTTGCTCCGAACCATTCCGTAGGGTGCGCTGCGCGCACCGCAACCTAATTCATGGTGCGCACGGCGCACCCTACGCATAACGCGCTCAATGGATTGCCATGAATATCGACCTGAAAGAACTCACCCAACTGGCGCCGATCTTCCGCGAGCTGTTCAAGGGTTATCACGTCAGCCGCCGCGACCCGGAGCTTTACGCCCAGCTGTCCAACCAGCAGGACCAGTACCGCGCCCTGTTCAAGGCGCTCGGCTATGAGCTGGTCTGCGATAGCCGCGGCTTCTACTATTTCGTTCCCGAGCAGATGGGTGCTCAGGTCAACAAGACCGCGCAACGCCTGGCGCTGTTCACCTTCATCCTGGTCGAGCACCTGGCCGACCAGGGCCGCGACCCGCTGGCGGTGCTCGACGGCGGCAGCCTCGGCCGCGACGAATTGCCGGCTTTGCTCGACAAGTACCGCGACCTGTTCCTCCAGGCCGAAGTCACCACCATCGAGGAACTGGAAGAAAAAGTCATGCGTCGGCTAACCCAACTCGGCTTTGCCAGCGAGGAACACGGCATCTACCGCTTCCTCGCGCCCATGCATCGCTTCCTCGATGTCTGCCTCAGCGTGCAGCAGGACCGCGACCTGGCCGCGACGCTGCACAGCGCGTTGCCGCTGCCGACGCCGGTGCTGCTCGACGATGAAACCGAAGACGAGATCATCAGCCTCGCCGAGGCGGATGCCGACGAATCCGAAGAAGACGCCCTGGCCCGTGCCACGGCCGAAGAACGCGCCGTACAGGAGATAGACGCATGAGCCAGGAACGCTACGGCATCCGCCGCTTCGCCCTGCTGAACACCGCCGGCTACAGCCTCGGTCTGTTTCCCCTCGAAAACCCGCTGTCAGTATACGGCGCCAACAACCTGGGTAAATCCGCCTCGATCAACGCCCTGCAATTCCCGATTCTGGCGCGCATGTCGGACATGAGCTTCGGCAAGTACAGCCTGGAGCAGTCGCGCAAGTTCTACTTCGCCACCGACACCAGCTACATCCTCGTCGAAGTCGCCCTGCCCCACGGCCCTCATGTGATAGGCGTGGCCGGACGCGGGCCGGGCGGCGGCTTCGGTCACCAGTTCTTCGCCTACCAGGGCGAGCTGGACCTGGCCCACTACCAGAAGAACGGCACCTGCCTGCGTCAGCGCGAGTTGTTCAGCGCCCTGGAACGCGAGGGCATCAAGGCCTATGAACTGAAGCCGGAGGAACTGCGCCGCCTCTTGGTCGGCGGGCACACATCGATCCCGCTGGACCTGACCCTGATCCCGCTGCGCTCGACCAGCGAACAGAGCCTGAAGACCTTCCGGGCCCTGTTTATCAATCTGCTGCATATGCGCGAGATCACCGCGGCCAAGCTCAAGCAACTATTCCTCGATGCCTTCGAGCACAGCCTGCGCTCGGGCAGCGTCGACTATATCGCCGCCACAGAAGAGGCCTTTCGCGATGTGCGGCGCATGGAACAGGACTACCAAGCCCTGGTCAGCGCCGGCCCGCTGATCGAGGCGCTGGCCGCCGGCGTGGCCCAGCGCGAACAGCTGCGCGGCAAGCTGCATCGCCTGTCGCCACTACTCGACAGCCTGCTCGGTACCTGGCAGGACTATGCCGGTGCGCGCAAGGAAGAGTTGGTGATCCAGGCCGAGCATTACCGCGGCGAACAGGATGGCTTGCAGCACGAACAGCGCGGCGGTACCCAGGAGCTGATGCGCATGGAGCGCGAGATCAGCGAAATTCAGCGCTGGCTCGGCGAGCTGGCAGTACTGAAGAACCGTTTCGCCCTGGTCAGCGACGTGCAGGTGCTCGAAGCGCAACTGCTCGCCGCCAAAGATGCCCATGACGAGCTCGCTGGCGCCCTGGCACAGTCGCGGCAGTTCTCCAGCGAAGACCTCGACGAGCGCCTGCGCGATCTGGACAAACGTCTGAAGTCGGTCAAGCAGCAACTCGACCACGCCGATAACAACAGCTACTCACGCCTGCGCGAGGAATTCAGCCAGGCCGATGTCGACCGTTTGATGCGCCTGTTCAACGGTCAGCTGTTCAGCCTGCCGCTCGGCGACAAAGGCATCCAGGTGGCAGATGGCGACGCCTGGGTAAAATCCCTGGAAGCGATTCTCGACGGCTTCAAGGGCGAGCACTTCGAAGTGCCCGGCCTGTCCATCGACCTCTCGCATATCGAGCCTCCGGCACTCCAGGCTCTGGCAGACCGCGCGGCGCTGCGCGACCAGAAAGACCGTCTCGAGCGCGAATACAAACAGCTGAAAACCCAGCAAGCGGTAGCCGCCAACCGCGCCGCCAGTAAGGCCCAATCCGAACAGTTGTACCAGGCCGTGCTGGATGCGCAGAAAGCGCTGGAAGATTTCCGCCGCAGCCAGACCCTGGCGGTGGAAGAAAACGCCAAGCTGGAGCAGCTGGCGCAACTGGAAGCCGCCCAAGACGAGCTCAAGCGCAGCAGCGACGCCTTTACCGAGCGGGTGCAACAGCTGTCCGCCAAGCTGCAACTGGTCGGCCGTCAGTTGGCCGACCTGGAAGCCAAGCAGCGCACCCTGGAAGACGCGCTACGCCGCCGCCAGTTGCTGCCGGCCAATCTGCCGTTCGGCACGCCCTTTACCGATCCGCTGGACGACTCGCTGGACAACCTGCTGCCCCTGCTCAACGACTATCAGGACGCCTGGCAGAGCCTGCAGCGGATCGACGGACAAATCGACGCCTTGTATGCCCAGGTGCGCCTGAAAGGTGTGGCCAAGTTCGACAGCGAAGACAACGTCGAACGCCGCCTGCACCTGCTGGTCAACGCCTACGCGCACCGCCAGGACGAAGCGCTGACTCTGGTCAAGGCGCGCCGCGCCGCGGTCACCGATATCGCCCGCACCCTGCGCAACATCCGCAGTGACTACGACAACCTGGAACACCAGCTGGCCCTGTTCAACCGCGAGATCAACAAGCGCCAGGTCTCCAACCTGGAGAGCTTCCGTATCGTCCTGGCGCCGAACAAGGACGCGCTCAAGCACATCGACCAGATCATCTACAGTGCCGGCCAGTACGAACAAGGCGAAACCCTGTCGGTATTCGACCTGCAGCAGAGCAGCGAGCAGGACAGCAAGAACGAGGAAGCCAAGGAATATCTGGCGCGCCTGGTCGCCGCCAACCATAACCAGTTGGGTCTGAAGGATTTGTTCGAGTTGGCCTTCGAGATCACCAAGGTGCATGGTCAACCAGTGATCCACACCGACATCGACGGCGCGGCGTCGAACGGCACCACCATGACCATCAAGGCACTGACCAACATGTACCTGCTGCTGCACCTGATGGACCGCGAGCAGGCCGGGCGTATCCGCCTACCCTACTACCTCGACGAGGCGGCGGACATCGACGAGCGCAACCAGCAGGCGCTGATCGAGACCAGCCTGCAGCTGGGCTTCGTGCCGATCCTCGCCTCGGTCAAGCCGCAGGTCTCAGCCCACGTCGCCATCGACCTGGAAGGCGGCAGCGGGCCGAACGGTATCTATATCGACGAAGCAGACTGGAAATACATCCAGCGCCGGGAGACGGCCAGGTCAGAGGCCTGCGCCGAACCGGCCTGAATCCGCCAAGCAGTGACGCCAAGGGCCGCAATCGCGGCCCTTGTGCTATTCAGGCAAAGCGATTTTCGGCGCCCAGAGCAGCCATTCGTCCTGCGGCTCGTCGAACAGGGCGAAGGTCTGTCCCGGCCTGGCCTGCGCGCCCATCTGTTCCAGCTCCGGGGTAGCGAAGGCGACGCCGCCGGCGATCAAGGTTTCCAGGGACTCGCTGCGCACCTTCACGCCCTTGAACAGGCCAGCCTCGACACCGATACCGGAGGTGTTCCAGAAGCGACTGCCGGTGCGCACCAGGCCGGCATAGCGGGGCTCGATGAGGATGTGGATCAACACCCGGTCGGCGCTCGGACCGAGCTCGAAATTGGTCACCTTGCCTACCTGCACCTCGCGGTAGGTCACCGGCACACCTGGCTTCAGCGAATTGCGCCGCGCCGCACTGAGCACCAGACGCAGGCCGAGCTCGCGCAACGCCTGATTCGGCGGCTCGTCCAGGGCAACGAAGTCGGTTTGCTTGCTTGCCGCCTTGTCCGCCGGCAGCACTTCCAGGTACTGGCCGCTGACCAGGGTTTCCAGGTTGGCCGCCCGCGTCAGGCTGACCTCGGGCCTGACCACCCAGAACTGCGTGCCGGTGCGAGCGATCTGCTGGGTGGCCTGGGTGATCCGGGCATGCAGGATGACGCTTTGCAGGTCATCGCTCAGATCGATGCTTTCGACCTTGCCGACCTCCAGGCCCTTGTAGCGAATTGCCGTACCCGGGCTCAGGCCATCGCCGCGCGGCAAGCGGATGGTGATCGCCTGGCCACTTTGCAGGGCGCTTTCGCGACTCTCGTACAGGTTGAAGCGCTGCACCCGCCTGGCCGCGACCGGCGCCTCCAGGTCACTGGTGTCGAAGGCGATACCGCCGGCCAACAGGGTCTGCAGCGACTCGCTCTTCACCTCGACCCCGGACAGACCGCCGCGCAGGGTGATACCGCTGGCGTTCCAGAAGCGCGTGCTGCTGTTCACCAGAGAGGTATATTCCGGCTCGATATGCACACCGAACGCTACCCGCTGGCGGTTGCGTGACAACTGCACGCTTTGCACCGAACCGACCCTCACCTGACGGTAGAGGATCGGGCTGCCGACCTCCAGCGAGCCGCGGTTGTCGCTGAACAGCACCAGGTGCAGGCCTGGCGCATCCAGGTTCAACGGCGGCGCCTTGGGCCGCGCCTCGAACTCGCGCTTGGCCGCCCCGCCCTTCTCTCCTGGCCGAATGGCGATGTAGTTGCCTTTCACCA
This sequence comes from Pseudomonas borbori, assembly GCF_900115555.1. Taxonomy (GTDB): domain Bacteria; phylum Pseudomonadota; class Gammaproteobacteria; order Pseudomonadales; family Pseudomonadaceae; genus Aquipseudomonas; species Aquipseudomonas borbori. The sequence continues at coordinate 2,790 of NZ_FOWX01000037.1, read as the reverse complement.
AGGCTTCCAGGCCAGTGATACCGGCCAGCGAGATCGAGGGCTTGACCACCCAGAACTCGGTGCCCTCGACCAGATGGTCTTCGGTACGCGGATCGAGGGTCAGCTCAGCGGAGGCCCCGGTGAGGTCATCGTTTACTTTCAGAGTCTTCAAGGTGCCGGCCTGGATGCCGTTGTACAGTACCGGCGTGCGCCCCGCCTGCAACCCCTCGAAATCGGTCAGTTTGACCATCACCCTGATACCGGCTTGGGCCGAATCGAAATCCTCGTAGAGACGAAACGGGATGCTCGGGTCGGTCGGCGGGCTGTCGCCGCGGTGCTCCGGCGTGGCGAAGGCGATCCCTCCGGCCACAATGCTGGCCAATGACTCGCTACGTAGTTTGAAGCCCGACAGATCGGCATCGATGCTGACGCCGCTGGCGTTCCAGAAGCGCGTATGTTTACGCACCAGGCTGGCATAGGCCGGCTCGATAAACAGCTTTACCTCGACCGTGCTCTGGTCCTTAGCCAGCGCGTAGCTTTTCACTCGTCCCACCTGGATCTGTTTGTAGAACACCGGGCTGTCGCGGCCCAACGAGCCGAGACGTTCGGCCTTCAGGGTCAGGTGCAACCCCGGCTCGGTGTCCGCCAGCGGTGGCGCCTCACTGAGGGCGGTGAATACACGGGTCGGCTCACCGTCGCCCGGACTGGCTGTGATGTAGTTGCCCGAGACCAGGGTATCCAGGCCAGTAATCCCGGCCAGGCTGACACTCGGCTTGACCAGCCAGAACCGGGTACCCGTAAGCAGGTGCGGCTCGACTTCCTTGTCCACTTCGATGGTGGCGATTACGCCGCGCTTCTCGCCGCTGTCGTCCAGGATCAACGTGAGTACCTTGCCGATTGGCATCCCCTTGTAAATCACTTCGGTCTTGCCCGCCTGGATGCCCGCGCCACTCTCGAAAATCACCTGGATCTCGATACCTGCCGTGCTGTAGGCACGCCAGCCCAGCCAGCCGCCAATCAGCAGGGCAATCAGTGGTAATACCCAAATAGCCGACCAGTTCGAAGCAGGCCGCACCTTGGCCATCGGCAAATCATTCATGGTCATCATCCGAGTCCGTGTTATCCCAAATCAAACGAGGGTCAAAGGTCAAAGCGGCCAACATGGTCAGAATCACCACGCTGGCGAAGGCGACGGCACCGGCACCAGGCTCGATACTCGCCAGGCTCCCGAAGTTGACCACCGCCACCAGAATGGCGATGACAAAAATATCCAGCATCGACCAGCGGCCAATCCACTCGATAAAGCGGTACATCAGTATGCGCTGGCGCGCCGACATCGGCTGATGGCGTTGCACCGAATACAGCAGCAGGCCGATCCCCACCAGCTTGAAGGTAGGTACCAGAATGCTGGCGATAAATACCACGGCGGCAATCGGCAGCATGCCGTAGTTAACCAACTCGATTACACCCGACATGATGGTATCCGACTGACCCTTGCCGAGGGACTTGACCGTCATGATCGGCAGCAGATTAGCCGGGATATACAGAATCGCCGCCGTCAGCAGCAAGGCCCAGGTACGCACCAGGCTATTCGGCCGCCGCGCATGCAACCGCCCCCCACAACGGCTGCAGAACTGCTTGCCCGCGTCGCTCTGCAGCCGGTTGAGTTGATGACACTCATGGCAAATCAGCACGCCGGCATCAATCGCCCGCATGTTCATCCTCCCCGGACAAGGCTTCCCAGATCTGATGGGGCGACATGGTCACCTCCAGCCACACCTGCACCAATAGCAAAGCAATAAAACACAATAAGCCAAGACCCAAGGTCACTTCGGCCAGGTCGGCCAACTTGACCAGCGCCACCAGAATGCCCATCAGATAGACTTCGAGCATGCCCCAGTCGCGCAGGTGGTGATAGATGCGGTAGAGCAGCAAGCCATAACTGCGACCAATATTCAGACGAATGCTCAGCAGCACGGCGAACTGACAGAGCAACTTGAGCAGGGGCACCGCCATGCTGCAAAGAAACACCACCACAGCGATGCCCTGCATACCGCTGTTATACAGCCCCAGTACACCGCTCCATACCGTGTCATCATTTGCCTGGCCAAGCAGATTGAGCTGCATGATCGGTAGAAAATTTGCCGGCACGTACAACAGCAAAGCGGCGATCACCAACGCCATGCTGCGGCGTGCCACCTGCTGACGATGGGTGTACAACTCGTAGCCACAGCGCGGGCATTCCACTCGTTCGCCCTGATCGGCAGGCGGTTTGCGCATCAGCAGATCACATTCATGGCAGGCAATCAGCTGCTCAAGCTCCAGCTCGGAAAGTGCTTCAGAGAGTGCCGAATCGGGCATAGGAAGAACTCTGATAGAAATACGCCTAGGCATCATAGCCACGCGCTGTATTAGTTGCCTATCAAAGGCTTGCCCCCTGCGCATCAGGATTTTCCCTGCGCAAAGACAAACCCCCCACCTGCGCGAGCAGATGGGGGGTTTGGTTTTAGAAGCTTGACGATGACCTACTCTCACATGGGGAAACCCCACACTACCATCGGCGATGCGTCGTTTCACTACTGAGTTCGGGATGGGATCAGGTGGTTCCAACGCTCTATGGTCGTCAAGCAATTCGGGTGGTGCATCGTGCTGCTCTGATCGAGCGGTACGCTGCGCCAAAATGGGTCTGTGATAGACGGTAATACGTGTCTTGCAAATTTTCGGTTCGTTGCGGTCTTTACGTCTGACACACAAACAGCAAATTGTTTGGGTGTTATATGGTCAAGCCTCACGGGCAATTAGTATGGGTTA
>NZ_FOWX01000034.1 GCF_900115555.1 Pseudomonas borbori | reverse complement strand
TCCACTCGGATCAAGGGTCGCAGTATGCGAGCCGTTTATTTCGCCAGAGGCTGTGGCGTTATCGAATGCGTCAGAGCATGAGTCGTCGGGGAAATTGCTGGGACAACGCACCGATGGAGCGTGTGTTCCGCAGCTTGAAAACCGAATGGATACCGACCCTGGGTTACAGAACTGCCCATGAAGCCCAGCGTGATATCAGTCATTATTTGATGCATCGGTACAACTGGATTCGACCCCACCAACTCAATGGTGGGCTGGCCCCAGCTCAGGCCGAGAAAAAGCTTAACGTCGTGTCCGAGATTAGTTGACCACTACATATTACGCAATCAACGCAAATGATAGGTACTTCCTAAGCCACGCTTATCTTGGCCGCTTCGAATGCAGAGGGCATGCTTCGGGCGCTCGCGTATCACCCATGAAGGAGTCACACGAACGGATCACGCTTTCGCTCAACTCCGCTGTGGCCACCTCGGCTTCCAGGCTCTTGAGCAGCAGGGTGCTGCCAATAGCGCGGCGAGGCAGTTGCCGACTCTCGTGGCGATTGCGCTCCCGCTCGCGAATGGTGGCGGCGGAGAAGATGCAGTTTCCCCCGGCGGCAATCTTCAAAGCCCGCAGACAGCCATACAGAACGCCGGGGCGATACTCCACCTGCTGAGGCGAATGCGTGCATTCGAGGCCAAGACAACACACCAAGCGGCCAACATCAATTGAGCTGATCCAACTCCAGCTGTAACTCAGCCGCAAGGAAATCGTTGCGAGTCCCGAAATGCGTCAGTCAGATGATCGAACACTAGGCGCACTCGACGTGGTACGGGCCCCTGCTGTGGGCGGTAGATGAACAAGTCCCAGGGTGGCGGGGCAAGGTCGTCCAGCACCCTTATCAGCCTGCCGCTGCGGACGAAGGGGCTGGCCAGGTAGGACGGGATCTGGCCAAAGCACGCGCCGGACAGAATTGCCTCCAACTCGGTATCGGCGTCGTCGCAGATCAGCACCGGTTGCCGGGGGCTGAAGCTCTGGCCGTCGGCAAACAGCCACGGCCAGGGTCTGCCATTGCGTTGGTCGATCAACGCCGACACCGGACAGGCGTCCAGCGCCTGAGTCGAGCGCGGCACGCCGGTCCGGTTGATCAGTTCCGGGCTGGCAACCACATGCATGGGAACTGGTGCCAGTGCCTTCGCAACGTAGCGACGGTCGCGTATCAAGCCAACCCGGATACCGATGTCGATCTGAGCCTCCACCGAGTCAGTCATCTGGTCTTCCAACCGCAAGTGGAACTGCAGGTTCGGATGAGCCGCCATCAGCGGCTGCAGAAACGGAATCAGGTAGTGTCGGCCAATGGTTTGCGGTGCGGTGATCCCGATACGGCCTGAAAGCTCGGGTTCACTGCGGTGTGAGCGAAACAGTGCATCGAAGTGCTCGAGGGCCGAGCGGGCTTCCTGCACATAGCCCTGGCCAAAGGCGGTGATGTGCACCTGCCGGGTATTGCGGTGGAACAGCGGCTCGCCCAACTCAGCTTCCAGCGCCTGAACGGCGCGCGTGACCCCCTGCGGAGAAATGCCCAACCGTGTGGCGGCTTCGCGAAAACTGCCGGACTCGGCAGCGGCGCAAAAGATCCTGACCATCTCCATGCGATTGAGCATGGGTTACCCCTTCTATTCCTGAATTAGGAATAGCTTAATCCAAACATTTCCATTTATTGAGATTTGCTGTGGATCTACTGTGCTCGCAGGCCAGGAACATCTCCCGGTGCCATCCAACCTGTCACGATGAGGTTCGCAACATGAGCAACAACATTTCCGGAAAAGTGGTGATCATCACTGGAGCCAGCAGCGGTTTGGGCGAAGCCACGGCCCGTCATCTGGCGGCCCTCGGGGCTCGGGTCGTCCTGGCGGCGCGTCGCAAGGACAAACTGGATGCCTTGGTAACGGAGCTGGTGGCCGCAGGTGGCCAGGCGGTTGCCTACCAGACCGATGTCACCTCCCAGGATGATATCAAGGCGCTGATCCAGGGCGCGGTGGACACCTTCGGCCGCCTCGACGTGCTGGTCAACAACGCCGGTCTGATGGCTATCGCGCCCCTGAGCGAGGGGCGTGTGGACGAGTGGGACCGCATGATCGACATCAACATCAAGGGATTGCTGTATGGGGTTGCGGCCGCGCTGCCGGTGTTCCAACAGCAAAACAGCGGTCATTTCATCAATATCGCCTCGGTCGCCGGCCTGAAGGTATTCAGCCCAGGCGGTACGGTCTACAGCGGCACTAAGTTCGCAGTTCGCGCTATTTCCGAGGGGCTGCGCCATGAGGTTGGCGGTCGTATTCGGACCACCACCATCGAGCCGGGTGCCGTCGATTCCGAGCTCAAGTTCGGTAGCTCCCACCAAGCCAGCCGCGATTTCGTGGTCGACTTCTACCAGCAGGCCATTCCTGCCGAGTCGGTGGCACGCGCTATAGCCTTCGCCATCGAGCAGCCTGCCGATGTCGACATCAACGAGATCGTGCTGCGCCCGACGGTGCAGGAGTTCTAAGCCAAGCAAGGCACCTGCGGGTGCCTTTGCTGTCAAACCTGCAAGGGCAGGAATACGCGATGCAGACAGAACAGATGGAAGCCTGTAATTCTGCAGGGCTATGCCGACGGAACACTGGCGAAGACACTGCCCCCAAGGCGACCTCGTAGTCGGGGCAAGTGCTGACCAGCGTTAAGGCCAGTAACGTCAACCCGATCGACTAGGCCCTCAGCAGCTCGCCCAGGCGTAACTACTCCTGCTGCGGGTTCTGCTCGCTGCACATATCAGGATTCTCACTGAGCACTACGCGCTTGATACGCCCACTATCGAAGAAGGGCACCTCGGGACAAAAGCGCTGGCCGACTGACGTCTCCGTTTGTTTCCAGGCTATTTCTTCGGTTCGCAAAAGGGTCGCTTTCTGTCCGTTCTGGCTGGGCTGCCAAATGTCGATATACGTGCGTTCTAGAAATACCCAGGCATCGATGTCGCAAGATTTCGGATCAATCTGACGCAGCTTCAACGAGCCATCGCTTGCTTGCTCGACCCGTCTGGCGAAATCGATTTCACCATTTTGATAGCTAGGCATGACGTAGCAAAGACGCCGTTCTGTTCCGTCCATCAGCGGCAGGAAGTAACTGCTCTGGGAGTCGATTTCTTCGACGTCTCCATCCGTCCAGCGATAGGTTGAAACGCCGTGCTCGCAGCAACTGGCTCGCCAGTAGGAGTAGACGATCCGACGAACCGGGTCAAACTCGGCCGAACTGATGTCCTGCAAACCTGCAGGAGCATCCACGAAGCGGCCCGTGGCCACATCGTACAGCCAGGTCTGACGAGGGATGTTCGGTCCAGCGGGGAGAAACATGGCGAGACTTAGGTCAGGCCAGCCATCGACGTTCGCGTCAATCAGAACGGGCGTGAAAACGCTGCAGGTTCCCTGGGACTCGGTCTCCAGGATCTGGATTAGTGCGCCATCCCTGTTATGTGGGCGGGCCTAACAGTATCCATAATGCCGCTCGCCATCGTTCCGTGCTGCTACTGTCTCGGTCACTGCATTGAAGCCCGATATGGTCCTGGGCTCACAATGTAAAGACTAGAGGCAACGCAAGCGCAGTGAGTATCCCCCAAAGGCTCTTCGCTAAAGCGGCAAAAGCACCGCACTCCTCACCCTCTTGCAAAGCATGCGCAGTTCCGATCGCGTGGGCGTTAATGCCGTAACTCAGGCCCGTGCAGCCGGGTGCTCTACCCCAGCCCAACCCAGCAGCAATCCGATGGCCATGGTATGGCCCATCGATAATGCACCGCCCACCCACAGAGTAATCATGATCGGCCAGCACAGCTGACGAATGCGCCGAATGTTATGTTGCAGCGGCACGGCCAGCGCCACGGTGGCGGGGCCGAGCAACAGTGCAATAGGCTCAGCACCTGCGCGATAGGTACCGTAGTCCACCCAGCACAACAATAGTGTGCCAACGACCAGAAGCATGGACACCAGCACGGGCTGCAGCACCAATAAACCGCTGCGTCGGTAAAGCCACCCCGCCACCTGAAAGGCAGCCAAAGTCAGGGCTATGGGGAACAAGGGATGATTGATCAGGCTTAGCCAAACGACCCTGCTCACTGCCTAGGCTCCTGACGCCGGATCAGCTTCTGTAACAGCCAGCCGCAGAGCGGCACTGTAACGCTCAGTGACAGCACCAGCACCGCAGCAATCAGCGGCAACTGGTCAAATAACACATCGCTGCTGGTCATAATCCCGGAAGCCGGCACCATCAAAAGTAGCGGCAGATAAGAAAAGCTTAAAAAAGCGGATCAGCTGATCATTGGGATTCTCTGTAGAAAAAGCACTCACTCTCCGAGCCTCCCTGGAGCGTTCAAACCGAACGCATGGATTGGAATCCAATAGCCGGGATCGAGCATGCGGTGTCGAACAGCACTGTGCTAACAGCTGCCTCGTGAACAGATCATTTGCGCCCGCACCAATCGTAGTGACGACGATTCGTGTGGTTCACTGCAAAACCGCCTACGCTTCTTGAATGAATCCCCAGGCCGTTGCTGAGGTACCAGTATCGGGCTGGAGCGATCTGCTTGCCTTTGACCACCTGTTCATTGCTAATCCGGACCTGCCCGCGCGTATTGCCAGCAACTGGCCCATCAATCCGGTCGCCCCGACCAGCACGTACGCACAACGGGTAAAGGCTACACGCACTACCCCACCTGTCGTTCTCAGGCGACCGATGCCGCAGCACCTCTGGAAATGGGGCGCTGTTCAGGTTCTCCCATTGAGGAAGATTAGAATGTATCTGCCGAGCACGATTCCTTATCAGCAGCATCGAGGGTTCAGCCGAACCTTCACTCCGGGTCATTTGAGCCTGGGATTGTTCTTCCCTTTGGAGGCCTTCGGTGGGGACATTCCGAGCATGCTCAACCAGGTCGCATTGGCCAAACGAGCAGAGGAGCTGGGCTTCTCCGCGCTCTGGTTTCGCGACGTGCCTCTTCGGGACCCTAATTTCGGCGATGTCGGCCAAGTCTTCGATCCCTGGGTTTACCTGGGCTATATGGCGGCTCATACGTCAGATATAGCGCTTGGCAGCGCATCCATTGCCATCCCTTTACACCATCCTCTGCACACGGCCAAGGCGTCAGCCAGCGTCGATCAGTTGAGCGCAGGTCGCTTGATTCTGGGCGTAGCCTCCGGCGATCGCCCAGTGGAGTTTTCAGCCTTTGACGTCGATCCCGAAAGGCGCGGAGAAGTCTTTCGAGAGCACTACGAGGTGATTCGCCGAGCCTACAGCACCAGCTTCGAACCCATCCGCTGGAGCGGCGGTGAGCTGCGCGGCGCAGACCTCATTCCGAAACCCACAACCCAAGTGATTCCGATGCTCGTGACCGGACATAGCCGCCAGTCACTGGATTGGATCGCGCGCGAAAGCGCCGGATGGATCAACTATCCACGCGCGCCGAAAATGCAGCGACTGATCGTGGAAGATTGGCGGATGGAGGTCATGAAGCAATGTGGTTCCGTCTATAAGCCCTTCACTCAGTCGCTTTACATCGACCTCAGTGAGAACCCGTCCACGCCGCCCACTCCCATTCATTTGGGGTTCAGGCTCGGACGCGACCACCTCCGGGCTTTGCTGGAGTCGCTTGAGGAAATCGGGGTGGACCACGTTATCCTCAATCTCAAGTACGGAAAGCGCCCTGCGGCGGACGTCATTGAGGAGCTGGGCACTCACATCGTTGCGCAATTCGGAGTAAAGGCGCGTCCTGGAGCAAATTGATCCGCCGGCCGCGTCCACGCCCGGCCGAGGTGGTGCGGCTCAACAGGCTGAATGATCAGGCCGATACCTGTTCAAGGAATATCAGTTGCAACGGCTCTTGCAGCAGATCATCTGCCGTGGCGGCAAAGCGCTGAAAGTAAGACATCGAAAAATGCGCATCCAGCGCCGCCTGATCCCTGAAAGCCTCGCGCATGTAGAAAGTGCCCTGCTCGTCACGCTGCTCGAACAACACATAATCGAGATTGCCCGGCTCTGCGCGGGTCGGCTCTATCAGCGTCAGCAATTCTTCTTTCAATGCCTGTTCTTTGCCTGCCTTGGCCTTGAGCACGGCAATTGATACCAACACGTTACTGGACGTATTCATCGTCAACTCTCCAACATAAAAAACGGCAAGTGATGCCGCAGGCGGTTCAACGGGCCCGCAGGCGAGCCCGTCTGATGAGTGAAATCAGAAACCTTCGAGAACGATCTTGCCCCGGGCCTTGCCGCTCTCGATCAGCGCATGGGCACGACGCATGTTTGCCGCATTGATCGCACCAAAGTGCTCGCCCACGGTAGTTTGCAGAACACCTTGGTTAATCAGAGCGCTGACCCGATTGAGCAGGTGATGCTGATTAATCATGTCCGGGGTTTCGTACAGCGAGCGGGTGAACATCAGCTCCCAATGCAATGACAGCGACTTGCGCTTGAGCGGCATCACATCGAGGGTTTCGGGATCGTCAATCACACCCAGACGCCCCTGTGGCTTGAGCACGTCGATCAGTTGTGCAAAGTGTTGTTCGGTGTGGGTCAGGCTGGCGACATAGTCGATCTCCGGCACACCGAGCGCTTGCAACTGTGCGAGCAGTGGCTGGCTGTGATCGATCACGTGATGCGCGCCCAACTGCCGCACCCAATCAGCGGTTTCCTGGCGTGAGGCGGTACCAATGACGGTAAGGCGGGTCAACTTTCGGGCCAGTTGCACCAGCATCGAACCGACGCCGCCAGCCGCTCCAGTGATCAACAGGCACTTGCCCTCCCCCGTACCCTCGACGACACCGAGCCGGTCAAACAACAATTCCCAGGCCGTGATCGAGGTCAATGGCAACGCTGCCGCATCGGCGGCACTCAATGAATGAGGCTTGTGCCCGACGATCCGCTCATCGACCAAATGGAATTCGCTGTAGCTGCCGGTGCGGGCAATCGAGCCGGCATAGAACACTTCATCGCCCGGCTGAAACAGCGTCACTTCAGCGCCGACCTCGCGGACAATGCCTGTGGCGTCCCAGCCGAGGATTTTCGGTTCTTTTGTGAAAGTTCCGGCGCGCACCTTGGTATCCACCGGATTCACTGATACCGCGCGAACTTCGACCAGCAGATCCCGAGGGCCAGGCGTGGGCAGCGGGAGACTGATGTCGATCAATGCTTGTGGATTGTCGATGGGCAACGCGTGCTGGGTAAAGCTGATGGCTTTCATGGAGACTCGCTGTCGAAGGGTTGATGCATTCACTTGCGGCAATCTTCGACTTCCCATGGACAAAGAAAAACAAGCAGAATGCGCCAACACTTTCACTTCAGGAGTGAAAATGATCCGCATCGATGATCTTGGTTTATTCATCCGCAGCGCCGCGCTGGGCAGTTTCACCGCAGCGGCGCTGGAGGCTGATCTGCTGCCTGGTCAGGTCGCTGCCGCCATCAAACGTCTGGAGCGCGAACTGGACGTGCGCCTATTCGCCCGTACGACGCGCAGCCTGCGATTGACTGCCGAGGGCGAGCAATATCTGCCCACCGCCCACTCAGTGCTAGAGACCCTGCAGCAAGGCAAGGAAAACCTGCGGGGTGAGAACGCCACGCTGCGGGGCGTGCTGCAAGTGACAGCGCCGTCCGATCTGGGGCGCAACATACTGCTGCCGTGGCTGACGCTGTTCCGCCGTCAGCATCCTGAATTGACGTTGCGTTTTTTCCTGTCGGACCAGATGGCCAATCTGTTTCGCGACCCGGTGGACGTGGCGATTCGCTACGGTCCAAATGAAGACGCCAACTACGTGGCACTGCCGCTTGCACCGTGGAACCAGCGGGTGCTGGTTGCCTCGCCGGAGTATGTGCAACGCTGCGGTTCTCCCCAAACACCGGATGACTTGAGCAAGCATGCCTGCCTGCTCTATCTGCAAAATGGCCGGGTCTACGACAAGTGGAACCTGGGCGGGCAAACCGTGCAGGTTTCGGGACCGTTGTTCAGCGATGACGCCGATGTCGTGCGGCGCTGGTCATTGGAGGGTGAAGGTATCGCCTACAAATCCTGGCTGGATGTCAGTGCAGATATCGCCGCAGAGCGTCTGCTTGTGCTGCTGCCGGATTATCCTGGCGAAGCGTCACCGTTGAGTCTGGTGTGCCCGCACCGCAAGCAGATCAGCCCTGCGGTTTCTCAGCTTCACACGTGGCTGAGTAGCCAGTTTTCTGCTCTGGAGCGCAGTTGAACCGATACTGTACTTGATGCTCACTGAGTATCCCGCGCTTCATGGTTCGGCGGATCAATGCGTTCAATATTCCCCAGTACCAGCGCTCGCCCGGCAAACAGGCCGCCCGCTGTTTCCAAGGCAAAACGTTCGGCATCGCGCTTGCGCACTTCGTCGATCACTGCGTCGGCTTCGTGCTCAGACGCACCCAGAGTCAGCACGGCCTGACGACCGAGCAGCAGGGCGGCCTCAAAGGTTTCCCGCACTATGTAGTCGGCGTCGTGTTTGACCAATTCCAGCGCATGTTCGCGGTCAAAAGCGCGCACCACCAATTTCACCTGCGGGCAGTAGTGCCGCGTACTTTCGACAATGCGTGTCGCGGCTTTTTTATCATCCACACAAATAATGATGGCGCGGGCGTGATGGGCACCGGCAGCGTGCAATATTTCATGGCGGGCACCATCGCCGTAATAGACCTTGAATCCATAGGGTGTCACGGCGCGGATGACCTCCGGATTTATATCAATGATAGAAATTTTCGCTCCCTGGGCGAGCGGTGCCTGGCAGGCAATCTGCCCCACTCGGCCAAAACCGATGATGAGTACATTGCCTTGCAGATTGTGTGCGGCTTCCACACCGTCCATGGAAACGGTCTGCACGCGCGCAAAGCGTTTGTACAGCAATACAGTCACCGGCGTAATGGCCATGGAGAGCACCACAATAGCCGTCATATTGGCGCTGACTTCAGGGCTGATGACCCTGAGTTTGAGCGCTTCGGCAAACAGCACAAAAGCAAATTCGCCCCCCTGCGCCATAAGCACGGCGCGATCCAGTGCGTCGCTATGGCTGCTTTTCGCGAGGCGCGCGACCCCATAAATGCACAGCGCCTTGACCGTCATCAGCGCCAGCACACCAGAGGCGATGAGCATCCAAGCCTTGGCCACCACCTGCAGATCCAACGACATACCGACGCCGAGGAAAAACAGCCCCAGCAGCAGGCCGCGAAATGGCTCTATGTCGGCCTCCAACTGGTGGCGGAAGGTGGATTCCGACAGCAGCACACCAGCAACGAAAGCCCCCATCGCCATTGAAAGGCCGCCGATTTCCATCAGCAGCGCGGCGCCCAACACAACCAGCAACGCAGCGGCAGTCATGACCTCGCGCGCTTTGGCTCGGGCCAATACCTGAAACAGAGGATTGAGCAGCCACAAGCCAATGGCCACCAATGCGCCCAAGGACAGGGCTGCGATACCTATGCGCTGCCAAAGGGGTGACGTGGGCTCATGCACCAATTCGGTGGGTGCCAGAAATGCCACCACCGCCAGTAAAGGCACTATCAACAGGTCTTCAAACAGCAAAATGGACACTATGTGCTGCCCCCTCGGCTCGGTTATGTCACCGCGCTCCGAGAGGACTTGCATAACGATGGCCGTGGATGTGAGTACAAAACCCGCCGCGCTCACAAATGACACCTGCCAAGAGAAACCAAAGGCCATGCCGACAAAAGTGAGCAGAAAAGCACAGACCACCACCTGCAGGCTGCCCAGCCCAAAGATCTGCCGACGCAGATCCCATAGGTGCGAGGGTTTCATCTCCAGTCCAATCACAAAAAGAAACATCACCACACCCAACTCGGCCACCTCAATGATGGTGTGAGGGTCACTGATCAGTTGCAGTCCGAAAGGGCCAATGATCAGCCCCGCCGCCAGGTAACCGATCACTGAGCCGAGCCCGATGCGTTTGAACAGCGGCACTGCCACCACGGCAGCGGCAAGCAAAGTGACGACAGCAAATAATTGTCCTGCATTGCCTTCAACGGCCATAGCATTGACCCTCATCCCACATCAGAACCGGTAATGCGTCCACGGCCAGGCGTGTTGAGCAGAGCTTTCAAGCTCAGCGCTCAGTTCCGCAAATTATTCAGGACTAAGCACAAGATCCGGAGCGTTCACCAAGAACTCTCCGGGGTAGGAAATGGCACCTGAAGTGTAGTATAGGACACCGGCATCGTTTGAAAGGGTGACAATAATTCAGTAGCGTCTCCCTGCCCGTACCGTAAAGGTCCGGCTAACAATCCTTTCATTTATACCGAGCGCGTAGGCATGGTTTGAATCTTGAATAAGGCACTTTGGCCACGACACTTACCTTAAATACAAGTATTTGAATGGATCACCCTGCAATCCATCTGATACGGTTTTTTTCGATAATCTGAGCCTTTTTCGTTAACCAACAGTCTATAAAGTGCATTCACGATGCTCTTTCAAACAATAAAAATCAGCCAATAGTTTTGGCTATTGGGCACACTGACGCGCTCAAGAATTTAGACCATCCCAGGATCAACAATAGAACCCCGTTTATCAGAAAGAAATGGGGCAAATAACTATTCACTTGTTTTGGAGATGGCCGCTGTGCGAAAGCTTGGCTTGGGCTTCCTGGTAACTGGCGTTTTGGGGCAACTATCAGCACTACTATGGACCTACACGTCCATAGGACCAATTTGTCAAAATAGCGGCGGCAATTCATACATCCAGCAAAAAGTGACAACGTTCGAACAGCTACTCGATGACACCGCTGATAAAGTTGCGACAGAGCTCAGTACCAAACATTCCGACGGGCTCGCGAACCCTGTGAAAAACGAATCCCGCATACCCGATTCAACGGAGGCTGACGCCGTACAGTTTTTGATCGCAAAGCCAGACGAAACACCAGTACTTACGCTGCCCTCATTGCCCACACAGGCACACAAATGGACAATGATTCTCAGCGGTATGATTACTTTTACCGGCCTGCTCTTGGCACTCTTCGCCCGCAAAAAAACCATTGATCGGCAATGGCACGTATTTCGCACCGTTCCAAGCTCTCTAATCACGCTGAAACGCCGGTGTTTGACGTGCGGCTGCTTCATTTCCTACACTAAAAAATCTGCCTCAGCCACGCCTTCATCCGGACTTTGGGTGATCGAAATTGCATTGAACACACCCAGCCGTCATCGCGCCAAAAAAGCCATTCAACAGCTGGAGTTGCCGGTAGCGCGTAAAGAAAACAACTTTGTCGTCATCGGCCCGTATAAACAAAAGCAGGACGCGGCCCGAGTCGCGAAAGAGTTGAGTGACAGTCATGGTGTTAGAGGATGGGTGATGGTGGGAAATTGACATAGTCCTATTTAGCGCTGCACCGACCTCGAACAAATGGCGACCTTAAACTACAGCTTCGCTGAAAATTTCTAATTGTCGCCGGAAGAATATCGCCTGAAATTTCTGCAAAATTCATTTAAAGCCGGAGCGGACGCTCACGACTGCGATTGCTGGGACTTCATCCTGCAGTGGGTAGCCGAAACTCAGGAAGAGCTTGAGTTGATGCGCGAAGAACGCATGAAATAAATTTATGACCTTCTGGACGATTGATAGACTCTACAAATTTCGTAGCCTATACAAGCCGCCAGTTTCAAGATGAAAGACTAGCGTCAGCGGCGGGAGTATTGCCCAATACCCCCGCCCTCCTCTCGGTTCAAACCGCCGCATAACAATCCACTACACGCCGGTACTGGCTGGGAGAAGCTCCGATATGTTGACGGAAAAACCGTGTGAAATGACCTTGCTCGGAGAACCCGAGGTTCTCCGACAACAGGCCCAAAGTTCCACTACGCTCACGCTCCAGCCAGGCAAAAGCCCGGCGCATGCGCGCGTCGTTCAGCAAAAGGGTCGGCGTCATGCCGGTATCTTTCTTGAACAGCGCAAAGAAGTGCGCCCGAGACAGACCACAAGCCCGCGCGGCATTGTCGATCGGGTTCGGATCATCAAGGTGCTCAAGTAACCAGGCGGTGCCACGGCGCACGCGTGCGTCCCGGAACTGACCTGAGCTCGGCGCACCCAGGCGCGACAAATGCCGCCAGCTGGAAAAGTCCTCGATCAGTGCGATCAGGAAATCGAACAGCATGAACTCCATGCGTTCTTTCGGCACGATCCCGTAGCCATGCGCTTCGGCGACCAGAATGTCGGCCAAGGTGCGATTACGGCTCGACAGTTCGATGCACGACTGGGCAAAAAAGTCCGGCCGACCGCTGAGCGCCAGCGACTGCTGGGCAGTGCCCAGCCAGGCGGGCTCGATGTAGAGCGCCAGGATTACGGTGGCACCGGCACCCGGCTGCGGATCGTAGAAATGCGGCTCCCAGGCGTTGACCAGCACCGCCGTGCGATCGCTGAGCGGAACCCGCCGACCGTTAACGTTGAAGTAAGTGTCCTCGCCGGACACTTTGACCAGCACATGGCATTCGGAATGGGTGTGGGTGACCAGCGAACGATCCATATTCAGCAAGGCGACCCGGCCAAACCTGCCGTGGAAAACCCGTTGGGCAATCGACATCAGATTCCTCCGCTCGCTTGAAGCGATATCGTTATCGGCCACAATGCATATCATCGGGGCGACTATCTATTTCTCAACCCCGGCGATCGCTCTATGGTTCAGCAACACTTGGCTGGCCACTATCGCGCGCGAATGACCGAGCGTCTACCTCGACTTTCGCAGCCCCCACGCTCGTCGGAAAAACCGCCTTACAAGGCATGGCGTTCTTTCCCGTGATAACCGCGCAGGATATCGGCCACCACCGCCAGAGCGATTTCCGCCGGGGCCTTGCTGCCCAGATCGAGGCCGATGGGCATGTGCAAACGGGCAATCTGTTCATCTGCCAGATCACCGATGCGCTTGAGCCGCTCGGCGCGCTTGGCCGAGGTTGCCTGAGAACCCATGGCACCGATGTAAAACGCCGGGGTGTGGACCGCTTCCATCAGCGCCAGATCATCGATTCGCGGATCGTGAGTCAGCGCCACCACCGCGGTCGCCGCGTGGCAACCTCCGGCGGCAATGAACATTGAGGGCAGCACACGTTGCATCTCCACGCCTTCAAGATGTACATGCAGCATCTCTTCCCGCGGATCGCAGGCGATGACTTCGCAGCCGATGGCGCGGGCAAAACTGGCGCACCCTCTCGTCGACGACTTGCACCCGCTCGCTGCCGTGCCCGGTGTATGGGTCCAGGCTCAAGGCACCGCTGCTCAGCTCGACATGACTCTGCAGACGGCGCTGGCCGAGTAACGCCGCTCAGGCTCTCCAGATGTACGATCCATTCAAGACTGGCAGCGCGGTGCTCGACCAGCACGCCACCACAGGGCAATCGTAGACGGTGGCGTTGCTCGACGCTGTCGCCGTAACTGACGATCTGCGCCGGTTCGCGTAACTCACCGCGCGCCAGACTTTCGAGAAACTCCTCCTCGACGCAGCCACCCGACAGCGAGCCGATGTGGTCGCCCGTGCCATTGGTCATCAGCATCGCACCCGGCGCACCCGGCGCCGAGCCATAGGTGTAGAGCACCGTGCACAGCCACTGGGCCTGCCCGGCGCGAGCCCATTGCAGTGCCTGGTCGATCACCTGAACATCGAGATGGCGCATGTTTTCCATACCACAAGCAAAGCGTGGTACTGCATGCGGGGTTACGTTTACGGTAACCTTCGAGCAACCTTGTTCAATCGTTGATTCAACATGTCGCCACAACAATTTTTGCAACTTGGGCCGCTGCGCCTGGAATATCGCCATATCTCTGCGGCTCACCCATCGCGACCGACGCTTGTGCTGCTGCACGAAGGCCTCGGCAGCGCCGAACAATGGAAAGACTTCCCCCAGCGCCTGGCCCAGGCCAGCGGTTACGGCGTGGTCACTTACAGCCGTCAGGGTTATGGGCAATCGAGCCCGGTAACCCTGCCGCGTCCGCTGAACTACCTGAGCAGCGAAGGCCCTCGTGAACTGCGGCAATTGCTCGATGCCTTGCAACTGCCGCAAGTGGTCTTGCTCGGTCACAGTGACGGCGCATCCATCGTCCTTGCCTATGCCGCCGCCAACGATCCACGCGTGTTGGGCAGCATTGCACTGGCGCCTCACGTGATTGTCGAGACCGAGAGCCTCGATGGCATTCGCCATACCACTGAGGTTTGGCATCAGGGCGAATTGCGCGAGCGCCTGGCACGCCACCATGGGACAAATGTCGACGGCGCTTTTCACGGTTGGAGCGACAGTTGGTTGCACCCGGACTTTTCCCTGGTTGATCTCGAAGCGCAGTTGGCTTGTATCGAAAAGCCGCTGTTGGTCATTCAGGGGCGCGAAGACCACTACGCCACGCCCGAGCAACTGGTGGTCATCCAGCGGCAGGTGCTTGGACCGTGTCGCTGTGTGTTGCTGGATAACTGTCGGCACTTTCCCCAAACCGAAGCGACTGAGCGGACCTTGCAGCTGATCTGCGAATTCCTGGAGCGCCTCCCCGCCTTTATTTGAAATTGCCTTGGGTTTCTGGAATCACCACGCTGCCAATCAGATAGATCACTGACAGACCGGCAGCGAAAATCGCCAGCACCATGGGGATCTGCGCCGGGCTGCTGCTGACCATGGACACAAAGGTCGGCATGGTTCCGCCGAGGACGAAACCGATGTTCCATGACAACCCGGGGCCGCTGGCTCGCAGCTCGGTGGCAAAGCGTTCGTTGAGGAAGATTAGAATCGGCGCGATGATCGCCCCGCCCAAGAAGGCAATGCCCACGCAATACAGCGCAGTGCGGGTCAGCGAACCCGGTTCGGCGACACCAAGGAACATCCGTGATCAGCAGATTGACCATCATTACGCCGCGGTACTCGCGACCAAACAGACGCTTGAGTGGCGACACGATCACTATTGCCAGCCCCTTGGTTTTGCGGGCTTGTTGCAGTTGCTGCCAGACCAGGGTTTCTTCCCGGTAACGGAACATCACCAGACCGAAAAACGTGCTGAGCAGGCCGCAGAAGAACATGAAGCGCCTGCCCCAGACGTCAAATTCATCTCCGGGAAAGATCTCCGACAACACCAGATAAGTGACTGACGCCAACAGCGCGCCCATGCCGGCGCCACCGATCACCCCGGACATCAAGCCGCGATAGCGCGGCGAGATGGATTCTGTGCCAATGGTGTGAGATGAGGCGACAATGCCGCCAACGAAAACGCCCCGAATCACCCGCAATACCAAAAACAGTATCGGGGCCAACACCCCGACCTGGTGAATGGTCGGCAACGCACCAAACAGTGCCGTGGAAATACCGACGCCGACCATCGACCGGTTCTGCATCGCTACCAGCAGTCGGTCACCGCGTTGCAGCCCGAGACGTTGCAAGCCCCGAGCTGCGCTCTGGATATCGACAAACTAGTCTTCATAGGTTTTCTTCAACGCACCGTCACTGACCGCCACGGCGTGTGGTCGGCGTTCAACGGCAGCGAGGAAACTGCGTCCGAGATCGAACATTATTGTTATCCCCCTTTGTTCGTTTGGCGCTGGGCAGCGACTTCGAGCACGGCCTGGACGATGCCGGTGTAGCCCGTGCAGCGACATAAATGCCCCGAAAGCATGTCGCGTACCAGGGGCTCGTCCGGGTTGGGTACCCGTTCGAGGAAATCCACGCAGGACATGAGAATGCCCCCAGTGCAAAAGCCGCACTGCAAGGCGTGATGACGGCGAAAGGCTTGTTGCAGGTCGCTCAGTGTGTCGTCGTCGGCCAGGGACTCGACGGTCTCGATACGCCGCTCGTGCCCCTGTACCGCGAGCATCAGGCAGGAACGCATGGCGACCCCGTCCACCAGCACCGTGCAGGCGCCGCAGACACCGTGTTCGCATCCGACATGGACACCGGTGGCACCGAGGTCGTGGCGCAGGAAGTCGCAGAGTTGGGTCCGCGGTTCAGCCAGGGCTTCGCGGGAGCGGCCATTGAGTTCCAGGCGAATCGGAAAGCTTTGGTCGGCAGTTACACGCATGTTCAGGCTCCTTCAATCAGCTGGTGACCCAGCTCGCGAATCAGTTGGCGGCGATAGGCAGCGCTGGCGTGCACGTCGTCTTGTGCGTCGAGCGACCAGGCGGTTTGATTGAGCGCGTCCGGCAGCGCCGCACCACGAGGCAGGCTGCGACGTTGCGGACGGTCGGCGACCCCGCCGATGCCCAGTTCGACCTGGTCCGTGCCGATGGCCGCGGCCAGGGAGACAATTGCAAAGTCGCCGTGGCGCATGGCGATTTCGCGGAAGCGATAGGTGATGCCTTCGCGCTTGAGCGGAAAACGCACCTCGACGACCAGTTCATCCGCACGCTTGTCGGTGGTGAGAATGCCTTGGAAGAAGTCGGCAGCCTTGACGATGCGCTGGCCTTTTTTCGACTCGAGAACGATCTCGCCGCCCAGCGTCATCAGGCACAGCGGCAGCTCGGCGCTCGGGTCGGCATGAGCCACCGAACCGCAGACCGTGCCGCGATTACGCGTCTGGAAGTGACCGATCCAGGGCATCGCCAGTGCCAATAAAGGCACCTCGTCCATCAGGGTCGAACGCGCCAGCAACTGCGCCTGTCGTACCCCGGCACCTACCGCGAGGCAATCCTTGCGCAGTTCGATATAGGCCAGGTCAGCCACATGATTGATATCGATCAGCAACTTGGGTTGAGCCAGGCGCATGTTCAGCACCGCCATCAGCGATTGGCCACCGGCGATGATGCGAGCCTCCTGACCATACTCGGCGAGCAACTCAACCACCTGACGACGGCTGTTAGCCCGAACGTAGTCGAAAGCAGCCGGTTTCATTGAGCACCTCCCTTGCCAAACAGCGCGCCAAGCGAGGCACGCAGTCGCGCCCACCAGCCGGTGGAAATGGCTTGGCCGCTGACGCGTTGCGACAGGCGGGTGAAAATCTGTCCGATGATCACTTTCGAGGCCCCTTGCAACATTCGGCCGCCGACCGCGGCGACTTTGCCGCTGACCGCCACCTGGTATTGGTATTCCAGACGTGTGTGGCCATTTTCCAGTTCGACGAAACGCACCTTGGCCTGGCCTTGGGCCGAGCCCATCGAGCTGCTGCCTGAGCCGGACAGACGCAATGAATGCGGCGGGTCCAGATCACTCAGGGCAACCTTGGCCTCGAAGCGCGCGCGGATCATGCCGACGCCGACGGTGACGTCCGCGCGGTAACGGTTCTCGCCTTCAAGTACGAGGTCGTGACAACCGGGAATGATCGCGGCCAGCGTCTGCGGGTCGAGCAAGGTATCGAAGACCTGTTGCGGCGAAGCAGGAATCACCACCGAGTCGTTGGCCCGCAGTGCCGGTCCACCAGCTGGTGTCGCTTCCAGGTTTTCATCGGGCTCCATACCGGCGGGCCGTGGCGGCTCGTCGATCCCGATCAGCGTGCGTACTTTCGATGGCGTCAGTGGCAGGCGGATGTCCGAGCGACCGAGGGCGTCGGCCACCGCGTTGGCGATGCACACCGGTGTGCTCATATTGTTGCCCTCGCCCACCCCCTTGGCGCCCAATGGGGTGAATGGCGATGGCGTTTCCATGTGCAGGATCATCGGCTCGATCACTTCCGGTGCGGTAGGCACCAGATAATCGGCGAAAGTCCCGGAGAGGAAGCTGCCGTCCTCGCCATAGGCAAACTCTTCCATCAGCGCCGCGCCGAGGCCTTGGGTGAAGCCACCACGAATCTGGCCATCGACCAGTGCCGGGTTGAGCAGGCGGCCGGCGTCATGACAGGTGACGTAGCGATCGATGTGGATCTCGCCGGTCATGCGGTCGATTTCCAAACCACAGATGTCGAAGACAAAGCCGTAGCACAGCGAGCTATTGACCTGATCCTGGTCGTCAGGTGCTACCAATTGCGGCGGGCTCCAGAAGGCGGTTTCGCGCAGACCGCCGCTTTCACCTTCCGGCAGCAGGCCCGGCGACCAGTGGGTCGCCCCGGCAATCCGATGGAATGGCGCCACCGCCCCGCCATTGACCACAAAAATCTTGCCGTCCGCGAAACGAATATCTTCGGGACTGGCCTGCAATTGCTCGGCGGCAATCGCGGCGAGGCGATCGCGGATCTTCAGCGCCGCCTTGTAGACGGCACCGGCCACAGCACCGGCGAAGCGACTGGAATAGTTGCCCGAGGCGATCGACCAGGCGTCTTTCTGTGTGTCCAGTTCGACGTTGACCACGATGGATTCCAGCGCGACGCCGAGCACTTCGGCCACGATCTGCGCCACGGTGGTTTGATGGCCCTGCCCTTGCGGTGCCGAGGACACGTGCACACTGACGTCACCCAAGGGGCCGACGTTGATGGTTGCGGTTGCGACAGCGCCGTTTTTCGGACCGGCCTTGCGCCGCTCTTCGGGTGTCATCGCGGTGGTGATGTAGCCCATGTTGGAAATCGACGGTTCGATGACCGCGGCATAACCAATGCCATAGATTCGGCCTTCGGCACGCGCCTGATCACGACGTTTGAGCAACTCGTCGAGACCACCATCAGCCGCCGCCAAGGCAATGCCTGCCTGGTAATTGCCGGAATCGAGCAACGCACCGGCGGCCGCGCGATAAGGGAAGGCATCGGCCGGCACCAGGTTGCGGCGGATCACGTCCAACGGATCAAGCTTCAACTGCACGGCGATGTGTTGCAACAGCCGCTCCAGGGCGAAATACACCTGCGGGCCACCGAAACCACGGTTCAGGCCGGAAGGGGTTTTGTTGGTCAGCACTACCCGGTTGCGCACTTGCAAATTGCGGATTGCGTAGGCACCCGTCAGGTTGCCGTGCATGCGGTAGAAAGTCGCAGGTTCAGGCGCTCTCAGGTAGGCACCACAATCGTCGATCTGGTCATAACGCAAAGCGCTGATGCGGCCGTCGGATTCTACTGCCGCTTCGATTTCGGTCACCCGATTGGTCGCCGAAGAAGCCCCCTGCAGATGTTCCAGACGGTCCTCGACCCACTTCACCGGCGCGCCGACCTTGCGTGAAGCCAGGCCCATCATCACCACGTAAGGGAAAACCCCTTGCTTGATGCCAAAGCTGCCGCCGGAATCTTTCGGTGTACGCAAACGCAAGCGGTTGCCGGGCACATTCAGTGCACGGGCCATGACCGTATGCAACGCATAGGGGCCCTGGAAATTGGCAAGCACGTCATAAATGCCGGTGGCGCGCTCGTACTGAGCCAGCACCACATAGCATTCCATGGGTGTGCAGGAACTGCGCGGAAACTTCACTTTGAGCGAGACCTTGTGCGGCGCTTGCTCGAACGCCTGCTCCGGCTCTCCATAACGAAAGCGCCGTTCGTTGACCACGTTGCTGCCGACTGCTTCGTGCAGGATCGGCGCCTGTTCGGCGGTGGCCAGTTCGGGGTCGATGATCGGTGGCAGCGGCTCGTATTCAACGCGCACACCTTCGATGGCGTCTTCGGCCAGATAACGGCTCTCAGCGATCACCACGGCCACCGGTTCTCCGACGTAACGCACCTTGTCGACGGCGACGCACCAGTGCTCCATCGGCTGACGTACACCCACCGGAAACGGCAGCGCCCAGCGTTTGACGTCTTCGCCGACCAGCACGCCGTGCACGCCTTTCATCAGCAGCGCTGCGGAAAAATCCACCGAGGTGATCCGTGCATGAGCGTGGGGTGAACGGATGATCGCCGCGTGTAGCGTTCCCGGAGGGATCGCAGCGTCATCGGCATAGCAGCCGAGGCCGCGCAACAATGCGGCGTCCTCGACACGGGCCTGGCGGGCGCCGATGTGGCCGGTCTGGCTTTCGGTAGCAGGTTGGAAACTAGTCATTTTTTCGCGGCTCTTGTTGTTTTGCAGCGCGATAGCGTTAGAGCCGAGTGTGTGAGAAAGGCGCAGGGAGCGCCTTGCCTGGGGAGATGGAGCACTGCGCTGGGGTCTGAAAATTTGCCTTAGCGTCTGATCTTCAGGGCTGGGCCCCGTCAGGATTGCCGGTCAGGGATGGAACGCCGGGAGGCCCAAGAACGCTTCGAGTTCTACAAAAGGCATCGGTTTGGCAAAGTAATACCCCTGAAAAACATCGCAGCGACTGCCCTTCAGGAATTCCATTTGGGACGCCGTTTCCACGCCTTCGGCGACCACCGTCAGGCTGAGGTGATGGGCCATGGAAATAATGCCTTGGGTGATCGCTGCATCATTGTGATCGGTAGCGATTTCCTGGACGAACGAGCGGTCAATCTTGATCTTGTCGATGGGCAAACGCTTGAGGTAGCTGAGGCTGGAAAAACCGGTGCCGAAATCATCGAGTGCAATGCGCACCCCCAACGCCTTGAGCCGGTGCAACGTGTCGATTGCCTGTTCAGCGTTATGCAATAGAAGCGACTCGGTGATCTCCAGCTCAAGCTGCCCGGCGCTAAGTCCGTGCTTGCTCAGCACTGTCTGGATACACTCGACGAACTGGCCACGCTGGAAATGCATCGGCGAAATATTCACAGCCATTGAGATGCTCGTGACGCCCTGCTCACCTAGCCGGCGCAACTGCGCGCAGGCCGCATCTAGTACCCAAAGGCTCAGCGGGATGATCTGACCACTGTCCTCTGCCACCGGCACAAACACCGCGGGTGAGATAAATCCTTTTTCTGGATGCTCCCAGCGCAGCAACGCTTCGAGCCCGACCACCCGACCCGTGCGCGCGTCTATCTGCGGTTGAAAATACAGCTGTAACGTCTGAGTTTCGATCGCCTTTTGCAGGTCATTGCGCAGGCTCGCGTGCTCGCAAACGCGCTGATTCAGATCGCTGGTATACCACTGAAAGTTGTTGCGCCCTTGCTGCTTGGCTTTGTACATCGCCATGTCAGCCTGCTGGATCAGCTGCATCGGATGCTCGATATGACCATCACTGAGGGTGATACCGACACTAGCACTCACGTGCAGGTCCATGCCCTGGACGCAGTAGGGTTTGGCAATGCTGGCCATCAATCGCTCGGCCACCGGTACAACGTCCTCATCACAAAGCAGGTCCGGCAGCAGAACGATAAATTCATCACTGCCCATGCGCATGATGGTATCCCCGGGACGAACCTGCTGGGTCATACGCTGCGCTACCTCAATCAGCACTTGGTCGCCGAAGTAGTGCCCGATCGAGTCGTTGATGGATTTGAATCCATCCAGATCGATGCACATCACCGCCAGGCGACGCTTATGCAGGCGACTGATGTGACAATCCTGAATAAGCCGGTCTTCAAGCGAAACACGATTAAGCAAACCGGTCAGCCGGTCATGGCTGGCGTTGAAGCTCAATTGACGCTCGAAATGCTTCTGCTCGCTGATGTCCCGGGCAATGCCAAACACTCCGACGATCTCTCCATTGACCATGATCGGCAGGTTAGAGACGTCCATGGTCAACAGGTTGCCACTCTCGTCGCGAATCCGTGCCTCGAAGCGTTGAGGTGCTCCAGCGCGTGCTGCGGAAAAATGCTGGCTGACCCGCTGGAGGTCTTCTTCGAGCACCAGATGGGAAAAGTGATGGCCAATGAAATTAGTTGCAGTGTGCGGTTTCAGCTTCAGACCTGCTGGATTAACACTCTGGATGTTGCCGGCCAGATCGAGAGCGAACACCGGGTTGGGGTTGTAGGTGAACAATGAACGAAAACGTTGCTCGCTTTCCTCCAGACGTTGGCCATCACGTTCATAGCGGATGGCGATGACTGCCAGTTGGGCCGCGCAGACCAGTTGTTGAATCTGCGCCTTGTCCGGCGCATGGGCGCGGTTCTGGTACAGAGCAAATGTGCCCAACACGCTTCCTTGATGGGAGAGCAAGGGCAGCGACCAGCAGGAACGCAGGTTATGCCCTAGCGCCAAACTGCGAAAACGCTCCCAGTTTGGGTCCCGGGCGATGTCTTCGGTGACCACCAGCTCGCGCCGGAACGCTGCGGTGCCGCAGGTTCCTTCCTGTGGACCAATGGCCATTCCATGAATCGCCTCGCTGTACTCTGGGGGGAGGCCGGGCGCTGCGCCGTTCAGCAAGCGTTTGCCCTCGGCATCAGCAAGCAAAATCGAGGAGAAGTTTTGGGGGGCTTGTGTATCGAGCATCTGGCAGATGGCGCAGAGTATTTCGCCCAGATGATGGTCGGTCGCGATCATTCCAAGAATGTCACGTTGCGAATCGGCAAGTGTCTTGCTGTGCAAGCTCGTGCGACAAGTATTCATGGTGATTCCTGAAGACTCTCAAGGTCGTCCGGTCTTCAGAGAGCCAGATACAGTGGGCGGCCGATCACTGTCCACTAGTACGTCGGTCGCGCACTGTATAAAGCACCGACTGGTTAAAAAAGGCTCAGAGCCAACATAAAAAACGGTGTCAGCTTGCCGCCATCTGGCTGACTTCGCTTTCTCGACTAGCGGAAATTTCTCGGCCAATTTTATCCACCACCTGTGCGTCATCGCGCTCGGCGTACTGGAAATTCAAAGCAACATGGTTGACACCGGCCGCATGCAGGCTTTCGAGAAACTACAGGATCACATTGCACCCGGCGCGCAAACCCAAGTGAATCGGGCACGGGTGAGGCCCACGCCAGGTGGCCACAACCTAATCAAAGAAGGCTAGGGAGCGAACTTCGATACTCTCGCGCGGCGAGGCTCCTGGCGGCGTATGGGGGTCCTGGAAGGCGGTATGGGGCGTGAAGCGGGCACGGCCGTCGTGACGCGAGTCATACCCCTTGATCAGCAAGACTTCGTCACGGCGCATGTCTGGAAAATAGTACCAGCGCTGGCGCGGATTGTAGGCCAGGTGGTAGATCTCACCGATACGATCCGGATAGACCAAGTCGGTGGCCAGCAGGTCATTGGGGTTTAGCGTCGAGGCGTCCAGCACGGCCAGCGGCGAGCGCTTGACGGGCCCGCTCATCGGGCGCCAGAGGTTGATCTGGGCCACCGACACCGCTGCCAGTGCGGCAGCCTGATCCCAGCCCAGCACGTCGCGGATACGCTCAGGCCCCGAGCGCTCGGTGTAGTCATTATGCACACGGCTGGCTGGGCCGCGAATATCCCGCCGCTCGGCGTCGCTGCGCCTAGTGTGGTCGAAGATGACGACCCGGCTCGCGCCCGTCAACTCTTTGATCAAGGCCTTGACCTCGTCATAGTAGACGTTTTCCACCGAGGTATCGTCGTAGAGGTCGTCGACCACCGTATCCCGCCGATGGAGTTCAAACCCCTGTTTGTCCAGAGAAAGGCTGTCTGCCAACGGACGACCGTTGTTTATCGTGACCTCGCGCTCCTCCTGCTCGGCAAAGTAGTGCGGTTCACTGTCACCGGTCAGAGCCTCGGTATGCACATAGGGCTTAGCATCGTGCTTGACCAGGTAGGTAAGTGTCGTGATGACGCTAGCGGGCATATCACTTGTGCACTTCAAGTAGCGCCTCCCAGTCTGCTGACCGCATCCGGCGTAGTGTCACCGTGGCGGCGCTGTAGCTTGCATGTAGACACCCTCTACTTTTAATCATATGCCTTCGAACGGGCACCTTCAAATGCATCTTGGGCTTCGCGGCAACTATCGGTCGATGGGTGTTCTACGTTTTCGCGTCGAGCGCATTTGGATCAAGTGGTTGTCGCGTAGGTCGCAGCGTGGGAGGTTGAACTGGGAGAAAGCAGCGCAGCTATTAAAGTTGCTTCCCTTGCCAGCACCACGGATTAGCAAAGCCTGTTACTGAGGAGCCGGATGCGTGAATTGCGCACGTCCGGATCTGTGGGAGGCCGGCTCAGGTAACTGGCCGGTCGACCCGACTTTCCGGCGCTACCGGCAGCTTCTGGCCGCTTCTGTTGAAAAAGTGGCTCTCCTGTTTGCCTGCGGCAAAATCGCTCCATTGGTCAGCGCGAGAGAACGAAGCATGATGGGACAGTTATCGGGTGGATAGGAGCGGTTATTTTACTCGTTCAATCTTGAAGACCATATCCCAACAAATCATCTTTTGCGCAGCATTGATGAATGTCTCGATCTGAGCAACCTGCGATAGCTGATTTTGACTGACCGACATGGAGCCTGTGAAATCGCCCGCGAGGTCATGGCTAGCTGAGTACCCGGATAGGTCATTGAGTTCCGGCAGCCTATGTCAAAATCGCATCAGTGCGAACACCGATCACCTATCACGTCAGGCAGAAGTTTCCCATGCCGCGCGCGGGATCGCATGGTGGCGTCGCACATACGGGCTGAGAAAGGCAAAACTAGATATTGACATATCTCGAACTCATGAATAGTCTCAACTCGAAGCCACCCCACGTGCCTCAGGATGTGCCCAAATGCAGAAGTACAGCGATACTCATTCGAACTACGCCCCCCCTCCCCCCGACAGCAGCTCCGGGATGTTGGTGAGGGTTTGCTGCTGGCGGGGGAATATCTACGTCAGCCTCAACGAAGCGCCTCTCGGGTTGTTCTGATCCCGTGGAGCCGCATCGATTTAACTTAATGCATCGATATTTCTAGATATGCAGGTAAATGAAATGATACAGTCCGCGCTCTTCACAACCGTACAACTGGGGCCCTACAGCCTCAAGAACCGAATCGTTTTGCCACCGCTGACCCGTTCGCGTAGCTCCCAGCCTGGCAACATTCCGAACGATCTCATGGCCACCTATTACCGCCAGCGTACTGGCGCGGGATTCATGGTGACCGAAGGCACCCAGATCGAGCCTCGTGGACAGGGCTACGCCTGGACTCCTGGCATTCACAGCACCGAGCAGATTGAAGGCTGGCGCAAAATCACCGACGCCGTTCACGCCGAAGGGGGTGTGATCTTCGCTCAACTTTGGCATGTCGGCCGCGTGTCGCACACGTCCCTGCAGCCCGGCGGTGAAGCGCCGGTCGCGCCGTCAGCCACCAAGGCGGACAACGTCAAGGTATTCATCGAGACAGGTCCTGGCACGGGTGCACTGGCCGATCCATCGACCCCGCGCGCGCTTTCCACCACAGAGGTGAAAGAACTGGTCCAGCTCTATGCCCAGGCGGCCCGCAATGCCCTGGACGCTGGGTTCGACGGGGTGGAACTGCACTGCGCGAACGGCTACCTGGTGAACCAGTTCATTTCCGCCCACACAAACCAGCGTGAAGATGAATATGGTGGCTCGTTGCAAAATCGACTGCGCTTCCTGCGCGAAATCACCCAGGCAGTTGCTGGAGTCGTAGGCAAGGAGCGCATGGGCGTTCGCTTCGCCCCGCTATTCGCGACCACCGATGAAGATCGCGTCTACCTCGGCCTAGTCGAGGAAGATCCCCATCAAACCTATGTCGAAGCTGTGAAGATTCTTGAGGAAGTGGGGATCGCCTACCTGTCGCTCGCCGAGGCCGACTGGGAGAACGCACCCGATCTACCTGAAGCGTTCCGGGAAGATGTCCGCAGTATCTTCAGCGGCAAGATTCTCTATGCCGGCAGGTACACCGCTGAACGCGCAAATCGTGTCATCCAGGCAGGCTGGGGCGATCTGATCGCGTTTGGCCGTCCTTTCATCGCTAACCCCGACCTGCCCGCCCGTATCGCCAACGACTGGCCGCTCAATCCGGTCGACCCGACAAGCATGTATGGCGGTACCGACAAAGGCTACACCGACTATCCGAGCTATCGCCCCTGAGCGATCCACGCCGCGTCCCAGACTCCAGGGCGCGGCTTACGCTTGCTGACCGAGGAAGATGAACATGTATCAACCGAGCACGATACCTTACCAGGAGCATCGAGGATTCAGACGAACGTTCAGGCCGGGTCATCTGAGCCTGGGACTGTTCTTTCCCTTGGAGGCTTTCGAAGGAGATACACCGAGCATGCTCGATCAGGTCGGATTGGCCAGACGGGCGGAGACACTTGGCTTCTCTGCGCTCTGGTTTCGCGACGTTCCACTCAGGGATCCAGACTTCGGCGATGTCGGCCAGGTCTTCGATCCTTGGGTGTACCTGGGGTACATGGCTGCGCATACGACTGACATCGCATTGGGCACCGCCTCCATCGCCCTCCCCTTGCGCCATCCCTTGCACACGGCCAAGGCCGCGGCGAGCGTCGATCAGTTGAGCGACGGCAGCTTGCTTCTAGGGGTGGCTTCGGGCGACCGTCCGGTGGAGTTCCCCGCATTCAACGTTAATCCCGAAAAGCGTGCCGAGGTCTTTCGAGAACGCTGCGAAGTGATACGCCAGGCCCATAGCACCTACTTCGAGCCCATTCGCTGGAATGGCGGTGAATTGCTGGGGGCTGACCTCATCCCCAAGCCCACGACTCGTCAAATCCCACTTTTCGTGACCGGCCACAGTCGCCAGTCGCTGGATTGGATCGCGCGCGAAAGCCACGGATGGATCAACTATCCACGTCCTCCGAAAATACAGCGGATGATCGTGGATGACTGGAGACAACAGGTCATGACCGAGTGCGGCCCGGTCTACAAGCCGTTCATACAGTCGCTTTACATCGACCTCGATGCACGCCCGTCCACACCACCCTCCCCCATTCACCTAGGATTTCGCCTGGGGCGTGACCACCTGCGAACCTTGCTGGAGAAGCTCCAGGAAATCGGCGTTGACCATGTCATCCTTAACCTGAAGTATGGCAAACGCTCAGCAGTCGACGTTATCGAAGAGCTCGGCACGCACATCGTTCCGCACTTCGGCGCACAGGTGTCTGGCAAAGTGAGCTGACAGGGCAATGGGACTGCAATCAGGAATCATCTTGCCTCGCGACAAACGGACCGCAGAGGTCACTTTGATGCCTTCCAATTTTCCGTGCGAACGAGGAAGATATCGTAATATCGCGAAAAATAGGTATCGAAAACCTTATGAACATTGACATCAACGAAGCCCTGAAAGCCTTGGCGAACCCGATGCGCCTTGACATCCTCAATTGGCTCAAGGATCCCAGGACGAACTTTCCCGAGCAGGAAGTCGACCCGGAAACAGTAGGCGTGTGCGTCAGCATCATCCAGGAGCGCACCGGCCTTTCGCAGTCCACTACATCGCTTTACCTCACATCCCTGCAGCGCGCGCACCTGGTAACCTCGCAGCGGATAGGCCCTTGGACCTATTACAAACGCCACGACGAAAATATCGATGCCTTTTTCAAAGTGCTGCAAGAAAAGATCTAGGTCCACGCTACCCGAGGACCGTTTACCGGCGGCACCCAAAGCTTTCCCTTAACGACAAGCGCTTCAAAAGGTTTGATCGCGGCGGAGGGTCTCAACCACTTCATCAAAACTCTTTGGCGCATCTGTGGGACGTGAGGGTAGAGCGGTGCAGATGGGAGGCGCCCTTGCCGATCAACTGACGCATGTCTTCCGGCTGCGTCGCGAAGATCGCCGGGGGATTCTCATGGCCGGTATTAGTGCTGGCTTTGCGTCCGTCTTCGGCACCCCTCTTACCGGGGCCTTGTTCGGCCTTGAAGTGTTGGCCATCGGACGTATGCGTTACGACGCGCTCCTCCCTTGCGTGGTTGCGGCAATCATTGCTGACCAGGTGGGGCAAGCCTGGGGAGTGGTTCATATGCATCGTGGAGGGACATGCCCACAATTAACAAAGGGCGCACCGCAAAAACAGCAACACTCCGCAAATTCTATTCAAAGCCAACGATCTATGGCTCAGGAATGCGGGTAACTGTCCACCACCCGCTGGTACTGGCTCGGCGAGGCGCCGATGTGGTGCTTGAAGAAGCGCGTGAAATGCCCCTGCTCGGAGAAACCCAACGACTCGGAAAGCAAGCCCAGGGTGCCACTACGCTCGCTGTCGAGCCAGGAAAAGGCACGCTGCATCCTCGCCGCGTTGAGCAGCAGGTTGGGTGTCATGCCGGTGTCCTTGCGAAACAGGGAATAGAAGTGCGCGCGTGACAGACCACAGAATTTGGCCGCATTGTCGATTGGCGCCAGGTCATCCAAGTGATTGAGCAAATAGTCGGTACCTTTGCGCACTCGCGCGTCGCGGTATTCATTGGCGGTGCGAACGCCCATCCGACAGAGATGCCGCCACTGCGAGGAGTCTTCGATCAGCTGGATGAGGAGGTCGAACAAGTAAAACTCAATACGCTCCTGCGGAACCAGGCCAAGGCTGTGCATTTCAGCAATCAAGCGATCCGCCAGATTGCGGTTTTGCGTGCTCAGCTCCATGGAAGATTGCGCAAAAAAGTCTGGCCGGCTGCTCAAGGCTAGCGACTGTTGCGCGGTGGCAAGCCAGGCCGGCTCGATATACAGAGCCAGAATCAAGGTATTGCCGGCACCTGCCTGGTAATCGAAATAATGCGGTTCCCAGGCGTTGACCAAGACAGCATTGCGGTCAGTCAGCGGCACCTGACGGCCTCGGACGTTGAAGAAGGTGTCGTCACCCGCCACTTTCACCAGTACATGGCATTCCGAATGGGTATGCATGACTAAGGGTTTATTCATGTTCAACAAGGCAACTCGGCCGAAATTGCCATGAAATACGCGTTGTGCGACTGACATAAGCTATTCTCCCTCATCCGCTGGATGAGCGTTGTCCGCAGCGCTTGGTTCTATCTGCGCAGTCTTAGAAGATTACTCTCGAGGCGGTTAGCCGGAGGTCATCAGGCGTATCAATATCCTGGTGGATACCTGGATCCTCCACGTCGACACTCACGCAAGACGCGTGTTGCTCACGGAGGAGCTCACGAGCACCGCTATCGCCATCGAGTTTTCGCAGAGCTGGCCAGAAATCTCGGCCGAACAACACCGGATGTCCTGAGCAGCGCCGATAGTGCGGTCGAACAATAATTGACCGATTCACCCTAGTACACAAGTACCGCTGAGTCGTAGCGCCGATCCAGGGCATATCGCCGAGGAATACCGCCAGCGCCTTGGCCTCGCTATCTGCCAGCTCGGCAACCGCTTGCGCCAGGCTGGCACCCATTCCGCGAGTGGCGTGTGTTGCCCGGATCACGCCAACACCTGGCGGAACGCCCAAAGCGGCCGGCGAGTCCTCCGCGCGCAGTACCACATATACCCGCGCAAATACCGCTGCCACCGCGACTAGGGTCGACTCCAGCACACCTCGACCGTCGGCCAGTCGTGCCATCCGTTTGTCGCCACCGAAGCGCCTGCTGCTGCCTGCTGCGAGCACCAAGGCAATGACCTGATCACAAGGCATGGCGCGCCCTGCCATGGTATACACGGAGGACATCCGCCATCACCGCCAGGGCTATTTCCGCCGGCGCCTTACTGCCCAGATCCAGACCGATGGGCATGTGCAGGCGCGCAATCTGCTCGTTGGACAGGCCGCCAACGCGCTTGAGCCGCTCGGCGCGCTTGGCCGACGTGGCCTGCGAGCCCATGGCGCCGATGTAGAACGCCGGGGTGTGCACGGCCTCCATCAGGGCCAGGTCGTCGATACGTGGATCATGGGTTAACGCCACCACCGCGGTGGCGGCGTGGCAACCTCCAGCGCCGATGAACAGCGAGGGCAAGACACGCTGCATCTGCACACCGTCAAGCACGATGTGCTCGACTTCCTCACGGGGGTCACAGGCAATCACCTCGCAGCCGATGGCGCGGGCAAAAGCGGCGCAGGCCTCGGCCACCGGGGAGAGCCCGGCGAGAATCAGGCGCAGGACCGGGCCGACATGAATGCGTACCGTCTCGTCGACGATCTGCACCCGTTCGCTACCCTGACCGGCGTCCGGATCCAGGCGCAGCGCACCACTGGTAAGGTCGACATGACGCACTAGGCGATGCTGACCGAGCAATGCCACCTGCAGGCTTTCCAGGTGCTCGATCCAATGGCCGCTGGGCGCGCGGTGCTCCACCAGCACAACCAGCACCCCACCGCACGGCAAACGCAGGCGCCGACTCTCCTCGGCGCTGTCGCCGTAGCGGACAATCTGCGCCGACTCACGCAGCTCGCCACGGGCCAGGCTGGCGAGGAATTCTTCCTCGACACAGCCGCCGGAGAGCGAACCGACATGCTCACCAGCACCGCTGGCCACCAGCATTGCCCCCGGCGCGCGCGGCGCCGAGCCATAGGTCGAGAGTACCGTACAGAACCACAGCGCACGACCGGCACGGGCCCATTCGAGTGCCTGGCTGACAACCTGTAGATCGAGATGGCGCATGATTCCAGTACCTCGTAACGATGACATCACCCAAGCCCCGGCATGGAAGCCAGCAGGCGAGAACTTGCCCGATCCGCACGAACCCGGGCATGTGCTAGTGCGGGAAACCTCTTGGTGATGCCT
Organism: Pseudomonas borbori; assembly: GCF_900115555.1. GTDB lineage: Bacteria > Pseudomonadota > Gammaproteobacteria > Pseudomonadales > Pseudomonadaceae > Aquipseudomonas > Aquipseudomonas borbori. Next base: position 22,977 of record NZ_FOWX01000034.1, on the reverse strand, counting down.
CCGTCTTGTTGTTGCGGCATTTCATCAATCGGCCGCCGTACGGTCAGGCTATGGCAATGGAATGGCGCACGCCTTGCCAACTCAATGGAATATTGACCCTGTAGCCCACAAATTTGCCTTTTAGTCTGATTGATGCGTAAAAGCACCACGCGCTGACGAATAAAAAAGACCCTAGGGTGCTCGCTAGTATCGCCCTGGCGTCACGTATCATCGTCGAAACCTACAGCCTCGATGGTATCCGCTGTACCACCGCCGCCTGGCGTTTCACCACGCTGACAATATCGAGTGCATCTTTCACGGTGGAGCGACAGCTGACTGCACCCGGACATTCCCCTGTCCGACCTGGAGGTGCATCTGGCGAACATCCGCCGGTCTTTGTTGGTAATCCAGGGCTCGCCACGCCGGAGCAAGTGGTTATTGTTCAGCTCCGCATGGCAGACCCCTGCCGCGCAGTGCTGCTGGACTACTGCTGGCCCTTTTCGTAGAACGAGGTGTGCGTGCAGCCCCTGCAACTGATCACTGACTTATTGCAGAGCTACCTGGCTGAAGCCGCCGTATCTCAGTCATGCATCAACTCGCACCTCGTCCAGAGTCGCGACATTTTCCACTTGCTCGCGCCAGCGGCGGACAATGCCCAACTCGATATCGAACATATCCAGCACCCGCCCCAGAGTGTGATCGACCATCTCTTCCAGGCTGCTCGGTTTGGCATAGAACGCCGGCACCGGCGGCGCGATCACCGCGCCGAGTTCGGCCAGCTCGCTCATGCTGCGCAGGTGGTTGCGGTGTAACGGCGTCTCGCGAACCATAAGTACCAAACGCCGACGCTCCTTGAGCACCACGTCGGCGGCGCGGGTCAACAGTGTCGAGGTCACGCCGCTGGCAATCTCCGACATGCTGCGCACCGAACAGGGTGCAATGACCATGCCCATGGTCTTGAACGAGCCGCTGGCGATGGCCGCGCCGATGTCCTGGTTGGAGTAGCTGACATCCGCCAACCCCTTGAGCTGTGACCAGGACAGCTCGGTCTCGTGGGCCAGAGTGATCAGCGCCGACTTGCTTACCACCAGATGTGTTTCGATCGACGTGTCCTGCAGCAGCTCCAGCAGGCGCACACCGTAGATGGCCCCGGAAGCGCCGGAAATGCCGATGATCAGCCGCGGCACGCGGGGTTTAATCAACTCGCTCATGCTCGCTCTCCTCAATCTGGCCTTCCTTGTAAAAATGAATGGTATTCAGTGCCGCCATCATGTTTTTACCGATCACCTCAATGAACAACATCGCCGCCGGGGTCAACGGACGGCGCGGGTCGTACACACAGACCATGCGCCGGGTAATCCCCGGTGCGGCGAGTGGGTAGGCGCGCAGAGCGCCTTCGTGCAGGCCGCGGTGCAGCACAGTAGCCGGCAGCAGGCTGACCCAGTCGCTGCGACGGAGGAAGTCCTCGATCACCGCCAGATCGTCCACCTCCAGCTGGGGAGTAACCTCCAACCCCAGGCTGGCGAGCCGCTGGTCGATGACCATACGCAACCCGTGGCGACGCGACGGCAGCACCAGCTTCAGCCCAGGCAGGCTGGCCAGTGGCAGCGGCAATGGGCCGTTCAGGCGGTTGGCCGCTCCGGTGGCCAGCAGCAGCTCCTCGTCGAGGATGTCGTGCCCCAGCAGGCTGTCCTGTTGAAAGCTCTGGTTGATCACCGCGAAATCCAGCACGCCGGCCAGCACCTTCTCGATCAGTTCCTGGCTGTAACCGGATGTCACGCACAGCTCCACCTCAGTGTGATGCTCAACGAAGTAGGCCAGGGTGTTGGCCAAAGCATTGTTGGTCGCTGAGGCGATGAGCCCGGCGCTGACCCGCCCACCGATCTCGCCGCTACGATTGATCAGGGTCTGCCGCGCCTCGAGGATCTGCCCGAGTACCGGCATGAACAGTCGGTAGGCCTGCTCGCCGGCCTCGGTTGGCGTCATGCCCTTGGAGCTGCGCTCGAACAATGTCTGGCCGAGCTCCTCCTCGAGCCTGGCGATCTGCATGGATAGTGCCGGCTGGACGATGTTCAGTCGCTGCGCCGCGCGGGTGACCGAGCCTTCCTCGTAAAGGCAGGTGAAGTACTTCAGTTGGCGCAGTTCCACCGTCGTCATCCTCGCCTTTGCCGTCAGCCCAGAGTGCCGACGCTCTGGTAGATGTGTTTGAGCTCGCTAAAATCCAGCAATGCATCGACCCCGTGCAAGCGGCCCAAGCCACTCTTGCGGTAGCCGCCGGTCTCTGCCTCGGCGAACAGCTTGTTGTGGTCATTGAGCCATACGGTACCGTTGCGCAGTGCGCGGGCGACCCGCCAGGCCCGCGCGCCCTCATTGGTCCAGACGCTGGCGGAGAGGCCGAACTCGCTGTGGTTGGCACGGGTTACCGCTTCGGCCTCGTCGTCGAAAGCTTCCAGCACCAGCAGCGGGCCGAAGATTTCCTCCTGGCAGAAGAACGCGCCGCTATCGCGGTGGGCGATCAGTGCAGGGGCGAGGAAGGCGCCCTGCCTCAGCGCGCCATCCGGGCGGCCACCAGCCAGCAACACCTCGTCGCAACAGTCCAGCGCCTCGGCGATACGCCTCTCGACCTTGTCGCGCGACTGCCAGTCAATCAGTGGGCCCATTTGCGTCGTCGCCTCCAAACCGTGGCCCAGGCGGATTTCGCTGAGCGAGGCACTGAGCGCACGTTTCATCTCAGCAAAACGGCTGGCCTGCACCAGCACGCGCCGTGCGGCGGTGCACTGTTGGCCGGAAATGATAGTTGCTGCTGCCGCCAGCTTCGGTGCGATAGCCTCGACGTCGGTATCCTCGAAGACCAGGCAACAGGACTTGCCGCCGAGTTCAAGGGACAGCTTCTTCATGGTCGCTGCGGCGTCTTGCATGATGCGCTGGCCGGTTGCGGTGGAGCCAGTAAAGCTGAGCACATCTACCAGCGGCGAAGCCACCAGGTACGCCGCGCCGACATGCCCAGTTTCAGCGAATAGGTTGACCGCTCCGGCCGGTAGACTCGGTAGGGCGAATAGCGGCTCGAGCATGGCCGCGTTGAATAGCGCGGTCTGCGGCGCCGGCTTGATCACCGCGGTGCAGCCGGCCGCCAGCGCCGGAGCAAGGGCGCGTACCAGCAGCACCGCCGGGGCATTCCATGGGATGATCAGGCCCGCGACCCCGGCCGGCTCACGCAACATGGTGGAGAACTCGCCAGGCGCCACCTCCAGCACATGGCCGGGGTTGTGCCGGGCCAGACCGGCATAATAGACAATCTCGGAAATCGCCCCGGCTATCTCACCGCGCGATTGTGCCAGGGCCTTGCCGTTCTCGCGGGTAAGCAGCTGCGCCAGCTCCTCCTGGCGTGCCTTGAGTCCTGCGGCCCAGTCCAGCAACAATTGCTGACGCAGGCGCGGGTTCTGTGACCACTTCGGGTTGGCGAAGGCACGCGCGGCGGCGGAGACCGCCGCTTGCGCCTCGGCTTCGCCGCCATCGGCGAAGCGGCCGATCAACTCGCAGCTGGCTGGGTCAAAGCTGTCCGTCCAACGTCCCGCATCGGTCCATTGCCCATCGATGAAATGTCTGCTTTGCATGAGTCCTCCGGTATTCCGTGGATCAGCGAGCCGCGGTCGACCACCAGAGCCGACCGCTCATTGATTCGCTGTCAGAGCTGGTGTTCGGTAGCCGCTTTGGACGCGCGCTCGACCTGCTGCGCATCAACGCGAGCCTGGTCCTTGGGTTTACGCGCCGCATCCGACATGCCATTGAACAGCGTGCCCAGCACGCCCTTGTTCAAGTCACTGGTGCCAAACAGTGCATCGCAGATCGGAAAAGTCAGGTTGAAATTGCGCGTGTGCATGAAGTCCGGGTTGTGATGCAGGACATGCATGCGGCGCACCGTGTTGACCAGCGGCATGGCATCGAGCAGCGGATGCTCAAGGTGCGACAGCGTGTGCAGGCCTTCGTACATCAGGAAGTAGGCCGCCATCGTCAGCATTGCGATATAGCCGGCGTTGGCTGTCCATAACGTGCCCAGCAGCAGGGCCAGCGGCAGCGCGGCCAGCACGAACAACACCGGAGCGAATGGGGGAAACAGCAGAGCGCGCCAATCCTGATGGCCGTGATAGTCCAGCGTCTTGTGCGAGAAGAACTGATGGTGGGTGGCGACATGCCGCTTGTAGGCCGGCTTGATCCAGCTCCTCGGGCTGTGTAGCAAATAACGGTGGCCCGCCCATTCGGCCCAATTGCCGAACAGGAACATCGGCACTACCACCAGCAACCACTCCTGCCAGCTCGTATCGACAATCTGGCTGGCGCAGTACCAGAGCACCCCGCCGGTGAATAGCAGGGTGAAAGCCAGGTGCATTTCGCCGCGATACCAGCTGGGTGTGGACGCACGATAGCTCTCGCGGTATGCGTGCGAACGCTCAACGATTTGTTGTTCACGATTCATAACGGTTTACCCTTTCAATGAAATATCGGCTGCGCATGGATTCCCCCCTATCAGTGGGTCACCGAGCCGCCGTCGACCACCACAGTCTGGCCGCTCATGAAGTCGCTGTCGGCGCTGGCCAGGAACAGCAGCGCGCCGATCAAGTCTTCCGGCACTGCCTCGCGTTTGAGGCAGCGGCTGGCGATGTTGTTGCGCACGATATCGTCGGCCCAGGCGGCATTGGCCTGCACGTTAGTGCTCATGGTCAAACCGGGGGCCAGGCAGTTGCAGCGGATCCCGGTATCGCCCACCTCGCGGGCGATGGAGCGGGTCATAGCGATCACCGCACCCTTCGAGGCGACATAGGCAAGCATCATTGGCGCACCCTTGAAGGCGGTGGCCGAGGCGATGTTGACGATCTTGCCGTAGCCCTGTTTGCGCATCACCGGTAGCACCGCCTTGGCGCACTCGAAGGAGCCGCGCACGTTGACCGCCATGATCTTGTCCCACTCCGCCGAGCTAGTCTGCTCGAAGGGCTTGAGCTCGAGGGTGGCGAACAGCGCGGCGTTATTGACCAGCACCTGCACGCCGCCGAATTCTGCCACTGCCGCCTCGACCATGGCTTGCACGGCGGCACCGTCGGTGACATCGCAGGCCAGCGCCAGGGCGCTGCCGCCCTCGGCGCGGATCGCCGCCGCGGTCTCGTTCGGGGTATTCAGGTCGCAGAGGACGACCTTCGCCCCCTCGGCAGCCAGTGCCTTGGCGTAGGTAGCACCTATTCCTTGCGCGGCGCCGGTAATGATCGCCACCTTGTCTTTCATTCGGTTCACAGCATTTTCTCCAGGTTGATCTCCGGCGGGGATGGCCGGGTGAGAGTTCCGCCCACTAAGGAGGGGCCTTTCATGAGATGAATGCGGTCACCAAGCCGGGCTGCCAAGCAATCAGCACCATGGTCAACAGAGTCACCAGCAGGAAAGGCAGCAGAGGCCGCATGATCTCGCTGGGCCGACAACCCGTAACGCGGGAAGCGACATAAAGGGCCGCTCCGACAGGTGGTGTCAGCAGCCCCAGAGTGAGGTTGATGCACATCACTACCCCCAAGTGATAGGGGTTGATGCCATAGACGCCCTGGGCCACCGGCAACAGGATCGGTACCAGCAGGATCAGAGCCGCGATGCCGTCGATGACCATGCCCACGACCAGCAGCAGGGCGATCACCAGCAACATGTAGATGAATGGATCAGAGGTCATGCTCTGCATCACCTCGCCAAGCTGCTGCGGAATCCTTTCATAGACGATCACCCAGCCGAAAACCGCGGCGGCCGCCACCAGGGCCAGCACCACGCCACTGTTGATGCCGACCCTCAACAGCATGCCGCCCATACGCTCGAACTTCATTTCTCCATGGGCGAAACGCCCGACCAAAACTGCCATCGCAGCGCCCACGGCGGCGGCCTCGGTCGGAGTAGCCACACCACCGAGAATGCTGCCTATCATCACCACGGGCACGCTGAGCGACGGCAGGCTGCGGAGAATGTTGTTCAGTTTCTCTGCCCGGCTCAGGCGCTCGCTGGCCGGGTACTGATAATAAAAGCCGAGCAGGGCAATGATGGCGACAAAGCCTCCGGCCATCAGCACTCCCGGCACTATGCCGGCGATGAACAGGTCACCGATGGAGATCTGCGCCAACACGCCGAAGATGACGAACAGCATTGACGGCGGAATCACCGGTGCCAGCAAGGCCCCGGCCGCCGTGGTCGCCGTGGCGAAATTGCGGTCATAACCCTTGCTGTGCATCTCCGGCACCATGACCTGCGCCATCACCGCCACTTGCGCAGTAGCCGAGCCGACAATGGACGCCAGCATCATATTGGCGATGATGTTGATGTAGGCCAGGCCGCCGCGGACGGCGCCGAGAAAGACCGAGGCAAAGGCCACCAACCGCTTGGTTATGCCCCCCTCATTCATCAGCTCCCCCACTAGCATGAACAACGGAATCGCCAGCAAACCGTAGTTATCCAGCCCACCGAAGAATTGCTGCGGATAGGAGAGAAACAACACACTATTGCCACTCAGCTGGATGTAGGACATGGCGGTGACCGCCAGTACCAGCGCGATGGGCAGGCCGATGAACAGCAGCACGATAAAAATAGTCGCGGCCATAGGTCACTCTCCAGAATTGACACGGACTGTGTGCTTGAGAAACTCCGCCTGAGGTACGGTCAGCGTCTGCAGCAGATTGGCCAAGGCGTGCACACTGCTGGACAACGCCACCAGCGGCAAAATCAGCCAGAACCAGACCTTGGCAATGCCCAGGGTCGCTGTGGGTTCCTGATAGATGAAGTTGAATGATTTCGCGGCAAATGCCTGAAAGTCGAAGCTCATACTGATCAACAAGAGCGGATCGAACCACAGGTAGCAGAGCACCAGCATGGCCACGGCGAACCCCAGTACCAGGCCATCGGAAATGCACTGCAGGCCCCTTCTGAGCGCTGGGGGAACGGCATCCTGTAGCAGGGTCACCGCGACGGCATCACGACTCTTGAGGGTCACGGAGAGGCCAATCATGGCCAGCCAAACCATGGTCAGAATGGCCAGCTCATCTAGCCAGAAGATCGGCATTTTCAGGGCGCGACCGGTGACGTTGACCAGGATCATGAGCGGTAGAGCGAGAACCAGCACACGCATCAGTCCCCGCTCGCACCAACCAATCCCGTTACTGAGCGTTTGAATTGAATGAACCATTTGCACTCCTTGAATACGGTCAAGCAGGAGCAGCCCGTCCGGCAGGCAGCGCTGCCGAACCAGGGGAGGCTTCGATTATCGAATCGATTCGGCTTCGCGGCGCAGGTCAGCCAGCACCGGCGCCTTTTTGAGCCAGAGGGTTTCCCATTGCTGCAGCTTGTCGCCGAAGAACTCGGGACCCGCCGGAACCACCTTGACGCCGGCCTTCTGCACGTTCTCCAGCATCTCTGCCTCGATAGCCGTGTATTGCCCGAAGAGGTTGTTCAGGTGCTTTTTCGTCAGTTCGCCGAGCATTGCTCGGTCCTCTGGGCTGAGCTGAGCCCAGAGCCGGCCGGAAACCAGGCCAACGACTGGGAACATCATGTGGTTGCTCTGCACCAGCACGCTGCCGCGCTCATACAGCCGCAGCTTCCAGACCAGCTCCAGATCGGCGTCAACGCCGTCGACCTGACCGTTGGCCAACGCGTCGTATACATCGGGTAGCGGCATCGGAGTCGAGGCCGCGCCAAGCAGCTGATAAAAATCTTTAACCGGCGCAAAGGGCGTAATACGCATTTTTCGGCCATTAATCGCGGCGATGCTGTTGGTCGGGTAAGCATTGAGCATCAAACGCATGCCTGCAGTGCCATAGCCCAGGCCCACAACACCAGCCTCCGCCGGCAACTTGTCGAGCAGGCCCTGTGCCGTCGGGCCATTCAGTAATGTGCCGGCCTGTTTGACGTTGTGCACCAGGTAGGGGGCATAGAGCACGCCAAAATCGGGGATGCGGTTGGTGATCTCGGCCGTGGTCATGAAGGCCATGTCCAGTGCCCCGGTTTGTAGTTGCTGCAGCATCCGCGCCTCGCTGCCAAGCTGGCCGGCCGGGAAGATGGTGATGCTGTACTTGCCGTCGGAGCGTTCTCGCAGATCGTTGCCCATGGCTGTGGCCGCGACGGACCAGGCGTGGGTTCCCGGCACGATCAGGCCCAGCCTCAGGTCCTTGGCGCTCGCTGCTGCACTGAACACGAAGGCTGCTGCAGCGAAGATGACACCCATCATTTTTGTTCTTGTCTTCATTGGATTTCTCCTTGGGTAGTGTGGATCACATCAGACGATCTATTGTTAGGCAGGACTGCTATAGCGATGGAAAGGCAATGGTGAGCCACGCCCCCCCGCTGAGGGGGCTGTCGAGCGCCAGGCACCTTTCAGGGCGGGTCATCAGCTCGGTTCATGACGGCTCTCCGCCGTCGTTTCAGCCAAGACTCGCTGACGCCAGTCACCTGCCGCGTCATCGATTACCTGGGCAAGATCCACCTCTGACTCGCCTGGCACCTGGATTCTCAGAAACTTGAACGACGGCGCACTGAGCGGCACCGTGGCATCGAACCCCAACTTGGAGCCCACGCCTTCACGGGTGGAGGGGTCGAGCTTGGAACCTTGCGACTCGTGGATCTGCACCAGGTCGCGATCGGCCTGGAAGCGCGTGGCGATCGCCCACTCCACTTCGCTCGGGTTGTGGATATCCACATCCAAATCGACCACGGTGACGTGTTTGATGTCGTAGTGACCGCCGAGGGCGCCGAGGATCACGTTCTTCGCCTCACCCTCGGAGCGTTTGTCGATCTGCACGTAGAGGTGGTAGCGGCACACCCCGCCCTTGGCCAGGTGCACGTCGCGCACGCAGGGAAAGCTGCGGCGCAGATGGGCGAGCATGCTTGCCTCGCGCGGGATACCCCCGAGCAGCAGGTGCTCGAGACCGCCGCCGACGATGGTGTGGAAGATCGGCGCGCGGCGGTGGGTGATGGCGTCAACCTCGATCACGTGGCGCTCGGCGCGCTCGCCGTAGTACTGTGGGAATTCACCGAACGGGCCTTCCATTTCCCGCGCCTGGGCCAGCAGGCGGCCCTCTATGACGATCTCGGCCTCGGCCGGCACGCGGATCCGGTTGGTCACACAACGCGCCACCGGCAATGGCCGTCCGTGCAGGGCGCCGGCAATTTCCAGTTCATCGTGATCGATCGGCACGATGGCCTGGGAAGCCAACAGGGTCAGCGGGTCGGCGCCGATCACCACCGCCACCTCCAGGTCCTCGCCGCGTGCTTCCACCTCTTGAAAGAACGCCAGGGCATGGCGCGGCAACAACAGCGCACCGAGGCGGTTCGGGCTACTCACCTGAAGGCGGTGGATAGAGACGTTCTGCACCCCGGTGCGCGGGTTGCGGGTGATCAGCAGGCCGGCGGTGATGTAGGGGCCACTGTCGTGCTCGTTATGAGTGGGGATCGGCAACTGTTTGTTCAGGTCGACTTCACGGTGCACCACCTGCTGGCACGGCGCATCGAAGATTTCATACCAGGGCAGCGGATTGAGGCTGGCCTGTTCGAAACGTGCCAGCACCTCGCCGGGCTCGACGCCCATCGCCTCGGCCATCCACTGACGATCGGAGAGCAGACCGGATACCACCGGGATCGTATGACCACTAGGCTCGGGGAACAACGAGGCACTTTTTCCGTCCAGACGATTGGCAATCGCCGCAATGCCGAAACACAAGTCCACGCCGGGGTGGATCACTGCCAGGCGTTGGTGCCGCTGCAGATGGTCAAGCCAGCCGCGCAGACAGCTGCCTGCTGGCAAGGCTCCGTCGGTAGCTGGTGTGGGAGTGGTCACAGGCTGCATGGCCGTACCTCGTTGTTATTGTTTTGGCGACTTGTCGTGTTGCTGGGCGACATGTCGGTTAAGGGTTTCCGCCCGTGGCGGGGTGTGCGCTCAGCGCCCCTGCTGTCGCTCGGTCGAGGACAGAGGCAGAGGCAGGGCCGCTTGGGCATGCAGGGGGTACAACAGCGCTAGGTTTTTTCACGGCGCAATCTCCATTGTTGTTGTTTGAAATCGCTGGGCCAGTTCTCACCCTAAAAGTACGGAGGAGGATTTTCTATTAACTAATATTGATGCCACCTATCAGCCCTGATAACGAGGGGCAGCAGGCTTGCTGCACCCCGTCACCTGAGCTTCATCGTGTGGGCAGCCCAGGCTGCCCTGCCTTACCAAGTCAATGAACACTTTCCCTGTCGACTGCCGGTTTGTGTTTGCATCTGATTCATGTGCAGAGGGCGCCGACTGGAGAAAAAAGGCCCGCGAGGGCGGGCCAAGCCATCACCCGGGCTACCGGGAAGGGCTCAAAATAACGCTAGGGTGTAGTTGAGGATCAGCCGATTCTCGTCGACGTCGCTGCGGTAGTTGGAACGCGCGGTGACGTTGCGCACCTTCACCCCCAGGCCCTTGAGCGAACCGCTCTGCACCACGTAGCCGACGTCCAGGTCGCGCTCCCACTCCTTGCCCTCGAAACCGCGGCCGGTGTCGACGTTGTCGCCACTCAGGTAGCGCACCCCGGCGACCAGGCCGGGCACGCCCATGGCGGCGAAGTCGTAGTCGTAACGCACCTGCCAGGAGCGCTCGTCGGCCGAGTCGAACGCGTAGGTCGGCACCTCGTTGCCCAGCGGGCTGGTATTGGCGAACACGCGCGGCAGGCCGTCGTCACCGAACATCGCCTGGTAGCCGAGGTAGACGGTGTGGCCACCGTACTTGGCCGACAGCAGGGAGAACGCCGCCTGGTTGTCCAGCTTGCCGATCAGCTGCTCACCGTCCTCGGTCGAGTCGAAGTAGCCGAGGCTGGCACCGAGCACCCAGTCGCCGACTGGTTCGCTGTGCTTGAGGCTGAAATAACGCTGGTTGTAGAGGTCTTCCAGCTGGGAGTACCAGGCACCGACCGCGGTGCGATTATCGTTGAAGGCATAGTCGGCACCGCCGTAGTTAAAGCGGTCGGTGGTGACCAACTGACCGGCCTGGCGGCGCGGGACGAAGCCGACCATGGCGCCGAGCTCGCCGTCGCCAGCCTCGTTGCGCAGGCTGGTGGAACGCAGCTGGCCGGCCTGCAGGGTCAGACCGGCGATCTCGTTGGAGACGATGCTGGCGCCCTGGTAGGTCGGCGGCAACAGGCGGATATCGCCGAAGTACAACACCGGCAGCATCAGCTGCTGTTCGCCTATTTTCAGCTCGGTCTTCGACAGCCTGACCTTCAGGGCCGCACCCAGGCGGCTGTAATCATCGGCCGCCCTGCCCTCGTCGGTCACCGGCAGCAGGCCGGTATTGACCCGATCCGGGCTGCTGTCGAGCTTGAGCCCGAGCAGGCCGATGGCGTCGACACCGAAGCCGACCGGGCCTGGGGTATAGCCGGACTTGAAGTTGAGGATAAAACCCTGGGCCCACTCCTCGGCCTTGGACTGCTGGTTCGGCCCGACGATGTCGGAGAAGTCGCGGCTGAAGTAGTAGTTGCGCGCCTGCAGGGTCGCCGTGGCGTCCTTGAAAAAATCGCTGTCGGCAGCCAAAACCTGGAACGGCAACCCCAGCAGCAAGCCGGTGTAGATCAGGCAATGGGTGGGTTTGCATGGGCGAGTTAAGGGGAAGATCATTGTTGTAAGTTCTCTTTCTTATTAGGTTTTTAGGCAAAAGAGTTCCCACGGGCCTCTTGCAGGTCCATGTGTGGCAGTGGGAACTCTCGTGGGATACAACGTTTAAGAAGTGTGCGATTTGTCGTTACTGACCGACGGCAACGCGACCCTAGGCGGCCCGCTCACGGCGCAACTCGCCAAGCAACCAGGACACCGCCACGCCGATCACCAGCGCCCAGAACGGCGCGCTGATGCCGAACAGGCTGAACTTGCTCATAGCCACCACCAGGGCGACGAATGCACCGATCTGGCAACCGGTTTCTTTGTGGAAGGCCTGCTGCAACGCGCTGAGCAAAACGCCGATCATCGCCAGGCCGGCAATCACCAGAATCAACTCGCGCGGCAAGGCGAGGATGAACGGCACGGCGACACCGGCGAATACGCCAAACAGGGCGAACAGTACGCCATTGACCAGAGTCGCTCCGTAGCGTTGACGCGGATCGTCGCCGGCTTGCTCGGAACCGCAGATCGCCGTCATCGGCCCGGCGATATTGGCGTTGTGCCCGCCCAACAACCCGGCCAGCATGCCGCCCACGCCGCTCACCACGGTCATCGCATTGACCGGTGGCTTGTAGCCCTCGACCATCAGCACGCCGGTGGCCTGGGCATTCTCGGCACCGATTACCAGCGCCGCCAGCGGCACCGATATGGCAAAGAAGGTAGCCAAGGTGAACATGGGAGTGGTGAAAGCCGGCATGACGAAGGCGATATCCACATCCGCCGGTTTCAGCAGGCCCAGCGCCAAGGCCGCGGCGAAGCCCACCAGCCCGGCAGCCAGCACCGGCGGCACCGCCTTGACGAAGCGCATGACCAGGAAGTAGGTCAGCGCCGCCAAACCGGCCATCAGCGGAACGCTGCCGACCGCTTCTACCGCGCCGACACCAAAGCGGATCATCGCCCCGGCGATCATCGCCATGACGATGGGCATCGGCAGCCAGCGCATCAACTTGCCGATCACCCCGCTCAAGCCGAGCAGCAAGACCAGCGCGCCGCTCATGATGAAGGCGCCGACCGCCTCGCGAAAGTCCAGACCGCCAAGTGCCGCGATCATGATCGCCGCGCCAGGGATCGAATAAGCGCCGCAGATCGGCTGGCGGTAGCGCAGCGCCATGCCGATGCTGATCAGTCCGCCGAGCACGTAGATGGCGAATAGCCAGGCAACCGTCTGGCCATCGCTCAAATGGCCGGCTTCGGCGGCGCTGATGACGATCAGCGCAGGCCCGGAACAGCCGAACAGCGCGGCTACTACCCCGGCGCTGACCGACTTGATGGTGAATGCCTCTCGGAGTGAGTAGCCCGATGAGGCGCCAGTAGGTGGTGCAAAAATAGTGTTCGCTTTATTGCCAGGCATGACCCGTTCTCCGCGATTGTTGTTGTACTGCGGTATGGCCGTTGTCTGCCGAGGCCTGCCGCAGGCAAGCCCCGACGGGAAGATTACTCGCCGCGAAATACCGCCGGCCGCTTGCTGTGGAACGCCTCGACGCCTTCCTTGAAGTCATGCGAGCTGCGCAGGCGGCTGTAGCAGTGTCCTTCCATCTCGATGGCCACGCTCAGCGGCGCGTCTTCGTTGTCGTTGATCAAGCGCTTGGCCGTGCGCTGGGCCAGCGGCGAGAAGCGCCGCAGTTCATCGACCAGTGCGTCTACCGTGCTTTCCAGCTCGGCGTCCGCCACGCACTCGGTGGCGATGCCCCACTCGTAGGCCTGTTCGCCGCTTATGCGCTTGGCGCGCATGACCATGTGCTTGGTGCGGGCCACGCCGATGATCTTCTGCAGGCGCGCCGAACCACCGGAACCGGGGATCTGCCCGAGATTCTGCTCGGGCAATGCGTAGCGAGTAGTCTCCGAGGCGATACGGAAATCGCAGGCCAGCGACAGCTCGAAACCGACGCCGAAGGTGTAGCCACGGTTGGCGGCGATCACCGGCTTCTCGCAGCGCACCGGCGCGGCGACGTTCCAGGCCAGCTTGGAGACGTGCTCCGGCGAGGCCTCGAGGAAGCCCTTGATGTCGCCGCCGCTGGAGAAGTGCTCGCCCACCGCGCGCAGCACGATGACGCGCACCTGCGGATGCGCGTCAAGCGCTTCGAAGACCTGGCGCAGCTGGTCGCGCTGGCCCATGGAGATGACGTTCAGCGGCGCACGGTTGAGGATGATATCGGCGCGCTCACGGGCCGCATCGACCTCGACATGGAAGCCATCGAACGGGGTTTCGAGAAATTGCTGGATTGCTTGCAGTTGCATGATAGATGTCCTCGGGATAATTAGCGGTCAGCCTTTTGGGCCTGTTCCTGGTGCTGAGCCAGCAAGATGCGGCGCAGCACCTTGCCAACGGGGGATTTGGGAATCTGCTCGATGAACTGGTAACGCCGCGGCCGCTTGAACTTGGCCAGGCCGGACGCGATGCAGTGGGCATCCAGTTCGCTTTCGCTGACCTCGGCACGCAGCTTGATGAAGGCGGCGATGATCTTGCCCCACTGCTCGTCCGGCAAACCGACCACCACCACTTCCTCAACGCCGGGGTGCAGTGAGAGCACGTTCTCGATCTCCACCGGACTGACGTTCTCGCCGCCGGTGATGATCAGGTCGTCCACCCGCCCGGTGACAAACAGGTCGCCGTCCTCATCGAAATAGCCGGTGTCACCGGTAAAATACCAGCCATCGCGCAGCGCCTTGGCAGTGGCTTCGGGGCGGTTCAGGTAGCCTTCGAACGCCTCGTCACTGGCCAGGTCGGCGATGATCTGGCCCTCCTCCATAGGCTTGGTTTGCACCTGTGCCGATTCGGCGTCGATCGGCACCACCCGCACCCGCTGGTTCAGCGCGCTGCGCCCCGAGGAGCCAGGCTTGCGGCTGGCCTGCTGGTCGATGGTGAAAGTGTAGATCTCCGAGCTACCGTAGTGGTTGACGAACAACTGCGGCTGGAATGCCTGCTCGACGCGGCGCATCAGTCCGTCGCTCATTGGCGCGCCGGCGAAGCCGATCTTCTCCACGCTGGCGACCCGCTCGCGGGCGAACGCCGGGTGCTCGATAAGCATGTGATAGAGGGTCGGCACCAGGTACAGGTTGCTGACCTGCTCCCGCTCGATAGCCTCCAGGGTGGCCTCGACGTCGAACTTCGGCACGCAGACGAAATGCCCGTCGATCAACGCCATGGCCAGCAGCGAGCGCACGCCCATGGTGTGGTAGAGCGGCATTACGCCGAGGGTGCATTCGCCGTGGCGATAAAGGTTCTGCGCCACATGGGCGACCGCCGCGGCGCGTTCGGCGCAATGCCGGCGCGGCACGCCCTTGGGCTTGCTGGTGGTGCCTGAGGTATAGAGCAGCAGGGAGAAATCCTCGGGCGTAGCACGCAGGATGGTCGCTGTTGGTGCCTCGGCGCACAACTCGGCGAAGCTCAGGTCGCCCGCGGCGGCTCGCTCACCGACGGCGATCCGCGGTAGATCGATGGCGGCCGTGCAGGCAGCCACCGCAGTAGCGGTAGAGTCGTCGTAGGCCAGTGCGCGGATCTGCGCATCCTCGATGCAGTAGGCCAGCTCCTCGGCGGTCGAACGCCAGTTCAGCGGAGTCATGACGATGCCGGCGAACTGGCAGGCCCAATGCAAGGTTGCCATCTGCCAGCGGTTCTGCATCGTCACCAGCAGACGATCACCCTTGCCCAGCCCTAGTGACTCGAGACCGTGGGCGGCACGTTGGATATCGACGAACCACTGTTCGTAGGTTTTTTTCACTGTACCGTCGCTGACCGCAATGGCCAGTGGGCGGCGCTCTACGGCAGCGAGGAAGCTGCGTCCGAGATCGAACATTATTGTTATACCTCTTCGTTCGTTTGACGTTGGGCGGCCACTTCGAGCACCGCCTGGACGATGCCGGTGTAACCGGTACAGCGGCACAGGTGCCCGGAAAGCATGTCGCGCACTTCGGCCTCGCTCGGGTCGGGCTGCCGCTCGAGGAAATCCACGCAGGACATGAGGATGCCCGCAGTGCAGAAACCGCACTGCAGGGCGTGATTACGGCGGAATGCCTGCTGCAGGTCGCTGAGCGTGTCGTCGTCGGCCAGCGATTCGACTGTCTCGATGCGCCGTTCGTGGGCCTGCACGGCGAGCATCAGGCAGGAGCGCATGGCGACGCCGTCCACCAGCACCGTGCAGGCGCCGCAGACGCCGTGTTCGCAGCCGACATGGACGCCTGTGGCGCCGAGGTCGTGGCGCAGGAAATCGCACAACTGGGTACGCGGCTCGGCCAGGCCTTCGCGCGTGCGGCCATTGAGCTCGAGACGGACGGCAAAACGTTGTTCGGCGGTTACGCGCATGTTCAGACTCCTTCGATGAGACGGTGACCCAGCTCGCGAACCAGTTGCCGGCGGTAGGCCGCGCTGGCATGCACATCGTCCTGGGCATCAAGCGACCAGGCGGTTTCGTTGAGCGCGTCCGGTAACGCCGCACCGCGCGGCAGGCTGCGCATCACCGGACGATCGGCGACCCCGCCGACACCCAGGCGCACCTCGTCGATGCCGATACAGGCGGCCAGCGAGACGATGGCGAAGTCGCCGTGGCGCATGGCGATTTCCTGGAAGCGATAAATGATGCCCTCGCGCTTGAGCGGGAAGCGCACCTCGACGACCAGTTCGTCGGCGCGTTTGTCGGTGGTGAGAATGCCCTGGAAGAACTCGGCAGCCTTGATCACGCGCTTTCCCTTGATCGACTCCAGGACGATCTCGCCGCCTAAGGTGACCAGGCTCAGTGGCAGCTCGGCACTAGGGTCGGCGTGGGCCACAGAGCCGCACACGGTGCCACGGTTGCGGGTCTGGAAGTGGCCGATCCAGGGCATTGCCAGGGCCAGCAGCGGTACTTCGTCGGCCAGCGTCGGCCGCGCCAGCAGCTGCGCCTGGCGTACCGCGGCGCCCACCGCCAGGCAGTCCTTGCGCAGCTCGATATAGGCCAGCTCGGCGACCTGATTGATGTCGATCAGCAGCTTGGGTTGGGCCAGACGCATGTTCAGCACGGCCATCAGCGACTGACCGCCGGCAATGATGCGTGCCTCCTGGCCATACTCGGCGAGCAGCTCGAGTACCTGGCGGCGACTCTCGGCGCGTATGTAATCGAAAGCAGCCGGTTTCATTGCGCACCTCCTTTGCCGAACAGCCGGACGAACAGCGCACGCAGGCGCGCCCACCAGCCGTCGGCGATCGCCTGGCCACTGACCCGCTGCGACAGGCGGGTGAAAATCTGTCCGATGATCACTTTCGAGGCCCCTTGCATCATGCGGCTGCCGACCGCGGCGACCTTGCCGCTGACTACGACCTGGTATCGGTATTCCAAACGCGTGTGACCGTTCTCCAACTCGACGAAACGCACCCTGGCGTGGCCCTCGGCCGAGCCCATGGAACTGGTGCCAGAGCCGGACAGGCGCAACGAATGAGGTGGGTCCAGCTCGCTCAAGGCGACCTTGGCCTCGAAGCGTGCGCGGATCATGCCCACGCCGACGGTAACGTCCGCACGGTAGCGATTCTCGCCCTGCAGCTCGAGGGCATGGCATCCCGGGATGATCGCAGCCAGGGTGGCCGGGTCGAGCAGGGTGTCGAACACTTGCTGTGGCGGGGCCGGTATCACCACCGCATCGTTGGCGCGCAGGGCCGAGCCGCCGGCCGGTTCTGCGTCAAAACCGTCGTCCTGCTGCATGCCGGCCGGCCGCGGAGGTTCGTCGATGCCGATCATGCTGCGCACTTTCGACGGTGTCAGCGGCAGGCGGATGTCGGCGCGGCCGAGGGCATCGGCTACGGCGTTGGCGATGCATACCGGCGTGCTCATGTTGTTGCCCTCGCCGACGCCTTTGGCCCCCAGGGGGGTGAACGGCGACGGCGTTTCCAGATGCAGGATCACTGGGTCGAGCACTTCCGGTGCGGTGGGCACCAGGTAGTCGGCGAAGGTTCCAGAGAGGAAGCTACCGTCCTCGCCATAGGCGAACTCCTCCATCAGCGCCGCGCCAAGCCCCTGGGCAAAGCCGCCACGGATCTGCCCGTCGACCAGCGCGGGATTGAGCAGGCGGCCGGCATCGTGGCACGTCACGTAGCGATCGATGTGAATCTCGCCGGTGACGCGGTCGATCTCCAGACCGCAGATATCAAAGACGAATCCGTAGCACAGCGAACTGTTGATGAGGTCGCCGTCGTCTGGCGCGGTGAGCTGCGGCGGGCTCCAGAATGCGGTTTCGCGCAGGCCACCCGGCTCGCCTTCCGGGAGCAGGCCAGGTGACCAGTGGGTGGCGCCGGCGATGCGGTGGAACGGTGCCGCCGGACCGCCGTTGATGACGAATATCTTGCCGCCGCCGAAGCGGATGTCTTCCGGTTTGGCTTGCAGTTGCGCGGCGGCAATCGCGGCGAGGCGATCGCGCACCTTCAGCGCGGCCTGGTAGACCACTCCGGCCACCGCGCCGGCGAAGCGGCTGGAATAGTTGCCCGAGGCGATCGACCAGGCATCCTTCTGGGTGTCCAGTTCGACGTTGACCACGATCGACTCCAACGCCACGCCGAGCACATCGGCGACTACCTGGGCCACCGCGGTCTGGTGCCCCTGGCCCTGGGGCGTCGAGGAGACGTGCACGCTGACATCGCCGAGCGGGCCGACGTTGATGGTCGCCGTGCTCACCGCGCCGTTCTTCGGCCCGGCCTTACGCCGCTCCTCGGGGGTCATCGCTGCGGTGATGTAGCCCATGTTGGAGATCGACGGTTCGATCACCGCCGCATAACCGATTCCGTACAGCCGGCCTTCGCCGCGCGCCTGGTCGCGGCGGCGCAACAACTCGTCGAGCCCGCCGTCCTTGACCGCCAAATCGATGCCGGCTTGGTAATTGCCGGAATCCAGCAGAGCGCCGGCCGCGGCACGGTAGGGGAAGGCGTCGGCCGGTACCAGGTTGCGGCGGATCACCTCCAGCGGATCGAGATCCAACTGCACGGCGATATGCTGCAACAGACGCTCTAGGGCGAAGTACACCTGCGGGCCGCCGAAGCCTCGGTTGAGGCCGGTGGGGGTCTTGTTGGTCAGCACCACGCGGTTGCGCACCAGCAGATTACGAATCGCATAAGCACCCGTGAGGTTGCCGTGCATGCGATAGAAGGTGGCCGGCTCCGGTGCGCGCAGGTAGGCGCCGCAGTCGTCGATCTGGTCATAACGCAGGGCGGTGATGCGACCGTCGGCCTGCACCGCCGCCTCGATCTCGGTGACCCGATTGGTCGCAGAGGACGCGCCTTGCAGATGCTCGAGGCGATCCTCGACCCATTTCACCGGGGCTCCAACCTTGCGTGACGCCAGTCCCATCATCACCACGTAGGGGAACACACCCTGCTTGATACCGAAGCTGCCGCCGGAGTCTTTCGGCGTGCGCAGACGCAGGCGGTTGCTCGGCACGTTGAGTGCGCGGGCCATCACCGTGTGCAGCGCATAGGGTCCCTGGAAGTTGGCCAGCACATCGTAGATGCCGGTGGCGCGCCCATACTGGACAAGCACCACGTAGCATTCGATGGGGGTGCAGGAGCTGCGCGGAAAGCACACCTTCAGCTTTACTCGGTACGGCGCCTGCTCGAAGGCCTGTTCCGGTTCGCCATAGCGGAAATGCCGCTCGTTGACCACGTTGCTGCCGACTGCCTCATGCAGCACCGGCGCCTGTTCGGTGGTGGCGGCCTCTGGATCGATGATCGGCGGCAGCTGCTCATAGTCGACACGTACGCCTTCCAGGGCGTCTTCGGCCAGGTAACGACTCTCGGCGATCACTACCGCCACCGGCTCACCGACGTAGCGCACCTTGTCCACGGCGACGCACCAATGCTCCATCGGCTGGCGCACGCCCACCGGGAATGGCAAAGCCCAACGCTTGACGTCCTCACCAACGAGTACGCCGCGCACACCCTTCATCAGCAGCGCTTGGGAGAAGTCCACGGCAGTGATGCGCGCATGAGGATGGGGTGAACGGACAATGGCAGCATGCAGAGTCCCGGGCGGGGTGGCAGCATCGTCGGCATAGCAGCCCAGGCCACGCAGCAATGCAGCGTCCTCGACACGGGTCTGGCGAGCACCAATATGGCCGCTGTGCTGGGAAACTAAGTCAGGCTGATATAGGTTCATCACTACTTCTCGCGTTGTTGTTGTGCGCGATTAACTCGTAGTGAAGTGTATGGAGCCTAACTAGCCGACCGCCTTGCCTGAGCCGATGAATATCTGTCAGGAAGTCCGCTGGCCTGCCTTTTAGTCTGATGAGGTGAAGACGGCGGCGTTTTTTTCGGATGCTCTTTGGTATGAGTAATGCCGCTTGGGCTGACTCGGTAAGTTGTCGATAGTAAAAGGCCACGGCCTTGGCTTGTGGCATGTTGCTGATGGGCCCCGGCAGCCGTCGGTGGTTGAACCAGTCCACCCACTCCAGCGTCGCCAGCTCCACTGCCTCCCGATTCTGCTAGGAGCGACGATGGGTCGCAGGTAAGGCGCGGCAGAGCCCGGCTGCCAACGCCAGGGTGGCAATGGTTGAGTAGTAGCTCAGCAAATCTTGGTGCCACAGAGTTAAGAGTGCTTGGCACGGGATCCTGCAAGCAACGCAATGTAGACCAAGCGGGTTGGGGGCGCTGAGAGAGGATTCGGGCCAAGCTTCATAGTGCTTATGGCTGCATTCCTTTCGGGGGGACTTCCATGATTCAACATTTTTTAAAGGGATTCATCCCAATACCGTGTCGAAAACATCTGCTAGCTCTTTACAGAGTCGGCAGACGGACTCGATGTCCGCTTTTGGCCGATTTCTGCCGGATTTCACCAGCAGCAATGGGGGTAGGTTCCGTCCGCTCGTGATCGGCAGCAACCGGCCAGATGCGGACATACCTCTCCTCAGCAGCACCGAGCATCCCTATCCTGCTCTGCCGTCCAGTGCCACATGGTGCATCTTTTCTTCAATTGCGGCCACGACCTTTTTGCCGCATGGTCAGTCCAAGCAATGCACCAACTAGCCACAAGCAGGCTTGCTTTTTCTGGGCTCTGTTGTTGCGATAGTAGGCTCGAAATTCTCTAGGTAAGTGCAGCCTTCCACTGCTCGAAAATATCTTCACACAAGAAAGGAAAATCTGGATGTCGATGCTTGCCAATGCTGTCGCCTCCATCCGACTTGGGGTGGAGGATTTTCAGGCCGCAGCTAAGGATGATGCGCGCGCGCTTTCGGCAATTCGAAATCTAACAGCCGGGTTACTGCTGCTTTTCAAGGTCAAGCTACAGAATCTGAGCCCGCCAGGTTCGAAGGAGTCACTCCTCAAGCAGAACGTGACACCTGGACTTGATACCGATGGCAATAACGATGCCGTCATTGTCGTCCTGTACGATTTTCAACAGCTTCGCCAAGCTGATTGGAGAGTCTTCACGTCTCAGCGGCGTCGGCAAACCTCTTTCAAACCGTTGCGATTCAGGCAGGCCCAGCTGAATGAGCACTTTGTTCACACACTCGAGATCGCTGGATTTCTTGGCGGGTTCGAACAGGCAAAGCACGTGATAGCCGATATCAACTTCAAAGCCTGGCAAGATGTGGATCATCTCGCGCCCCAGCTCTGCGGCGACTGACTTGTTCTGCTCGATCAGATGAGTCAGAAACCAATCTCTCAGGTCAGTCTGACCAGAAAAGTTGTGGTCAGTGATGCCAATGATCTGCAGCTTGAGCTCATGGCACCGTCTGAGGAAAGCCTGCGCCTTGCTGCTTATTTCGCTCTCATCGTGGACACCTCCAGCCTTTGGTCTGCGAGGGTTGCCTAGTCGGAGGTCGGTGTCGCTCCAGTGCTTGCTGTCTTCCGGTGTCTGAACCTGAAAGTCAGCTTTGAACCATCGCATTCCTTGGTACTGGCCCATCGCGGATCTCTAGAAATTGCTGGGATGAAAGAATAGACAGCCTAAAGGGCCATCACGGCCGTCCGCAATAAGGCATCAGCAATCTGCTGGCCGAAAATGATCTGGCCGCGTGCAGCTGACCAGCATGCACCGACCCTCGATTGGTACGAGGATGTACGCAAGCTGAAAGGGCTGGCCGCACGGCATGTCCTCAAAAGCGATCACGCATTACCTCTACCAAAAACCGGAGATGTTATTGACCCTGCCTTTTAGAGCCAAAACTTACCGGTGGCACAAAAAGTGGCACAAAAATCCTTCCACCAACAGAACACCCACCCATAAAAAAATCCAGTCACCGCTAAGTGACTGGATTTTCTAGAGTTATATGGTCGGGACGGAGTGATTCGAACACTCGACCCCTAGCACCCCATCTATGCATGCCGCCCATAAGGCATTGATTTAAAAGAACTAAATAATGGCGCTCGCTGCAATCGAGGCCCAACGATGTCGAACGATTTTCAACGATTTCCCGCAAAAGTCCCTCGGCCCAGTCAGTTGGCTCTTCTATCGAACTGTTCGGCAGTTGGGGCTCGATACAGTTGCCGCAGAAGGGCTGGCTTTGGAAGAGGGCAATAAGCCCAGCCTGTGGATGCATCGCTTTGATCGCGAAGTCAGCGCTGCAGGTGTGGGTCGAGTTGCGCGGCATCTGGCCGAAAATGTCACGCCGCACATGCCCAAGTGCCTGCTTGACCGTCGCAATGGTTCATGCACACAGGTAGCGCAGAGGAATGGCGATCACCGGCAGCGCCGGATCGAACAAATGCCGCGTGGTCTTGTAGGGGAGAGTCTCCCCTCGCGCGATTGTCGAGTAGATCCGCGACACCTCGAACGCTTGCCCAGTCTGCCAATGCCGAACGCACACTCGCGGATCAGCGTAATCGAGCTGAATGCACGGCACTCGTTTCAAGCCCAGTTGCAATGCGGCATTGAGCCGATGATTGCCATCCATCACGATGCCCTTTGAGCTTTCCACGATGATGGGTTCCAGCCAATGCCCGGCGCGGATGATCGCTTCGCTGAGCCTCTTCACGTTGGCGGGGTCGACATGCTCAGACTGCAGGACATCGCAGAGTGGCCTCAGGGTGTCAATCAGCATCCAAAACTTTCCAGGTAACAGCGTCCAAAAGTTTCCAGTCGCTCAGGTGTTTTTCACTGCCTTTTTGCGCTGCTTGAAGCGGAACGAATCGTTGCCGGTTTCGAGGATGTCGCAGTGGTGAGTGATGCGGTCGAGCAGTGCTGTGGTCATCTTGGCGTCGCCAAAAACACTGACCCATTCGCCGAAGGACAAGTTGGTGGTGATGATCAGCGAGGTCTTTTCGTAGAGCTGGCTGATCAGGTGAAACAGCAGCGCCCCACCGGAGTCTGGGAAGGGTAAGTAGCCCAGTTCGTCGAGGATCACTGCGTCCATGTGCAGCAATTG
>NZ_FOWX01000033.1 GCF_900115555.1 Pseudomonas borbori | reverse complement strand
GACTTCAGCCCGAGCCGTGCAGGTGAGCATGCGCGCAACTTCCTTGGCCCGTGGAATGGCAAGCTGGTTTGCGACGACTTCGCCGGCTACAAGGCAAGTTTCCAGCAAGGCATCACCGAAATTGGCTGCATGGCCCATGCCCGCCGCAAGTTCTTCGATCTACATGCGACGAACAAAAGCCAACTGGCCGAACAGGCGCTGCACTCGATTGGCGGGTTGTACGAAATCGAACGGCAAGCGCGGGACATGAGCGACGAAGATCGCTGGCGAATACGCCAGGAAAAGGCGGCACCCCTTCTCGACGCACTGCACACCTGGATGCTCGCCCAGCGCGATCTTGTGCCCGAAGGGTCGGCTATGGCCAAAGCACTGGATTACAGCCTCAAACGCTGGGATGCACTTGCTCGCTATGTTGATGATGGTGCTGTGCCCATAGATAACAACCCGGTCGAAAATCAGATCCGGCCGTGGGCTCTTGGGCGCTCGAACTGGTTATTCGCCGGCTCGCTGCGCAGTGGCAAACGGGCAGCGGCGATCATGAGTTTGATCCAGTCAGCGCGCATGAATGGGCATGATCCATATGCCTATCTCAAAGATGTGCTGACGCGCCTGCCGACGCATCGGGCAAGTGAGATTGATCAACTGCTGCCGCATCGGTGGGCGCCAGCCTAACTTACGCAAGGTGAGTTGGGCGGACGCTTACGCACCAACCTGTGTTTTGAGGTGCTTCCAACAGGGTCAGGCGAGAAATGGCAGCGTACCCATCTGCTGCTGGAGGACGAGTTAGGCCAACAAGACGGCGGCGCGGTAGTTTTTGTTTCCAGCCGCAAGAATGCGGAAGAGCTCGCGGCTTTTTTGATTGAGCAACACTGGGCCTGTCGCTTCTTTCATGCGGGGTTACAGCCTCATGAGAAAAAGGACATTCAGGACGACTTCAAAGCTGGGGCTCTACGCGTAATTGTTGCCACCAACGCCTTCGGCATGGGTGTAGATAAGCCCGATGTGCGACTCGTGGTGCATGCCAACATCCCAGGCTCTCTGGAGAACTATTTACAGGAGGCTGGGCGTGCTGGGCGCGATCAACAGCAAGCCAAATGTGTACTGCTATACGACCCCCAAGACATCGAAACGCAGTTCGGCCTCAGTGAAAAGTCCAAGCTAAGCCTGCAAGACATTCAGCAAATACTGCGCAAAGTCCGCAGTGAGGGTAATCGGCGCAAAGGCGGACAGCTTATCATCACCGCCGGTGAAATCCTTCAGGATGAAAGCGTTAATACCAGCTTCGAGGTTGATGACCGTGATGCAGAAACTAAAGTGGTCACGGCTATTGCTTGGCTTGAGCGCGGTCAATACCTGAGCCGTGAGGAAAACCATACCAAGGTCTTCCCTGCCCGCCTCTGCCTTAGCGAACAAGAAGCCGATGCGCGCTTATTACAATCCAAACTGCCCGGGCGTCGACTCGAAGAATTTCGAGCTGTACTGCGTTTTCTTTATGCGGCGGATGCCGATGAGCGAATCAATACCGATCAACTGATGGCGCTCACCGAGCAAAACCAGGAAGAAATTAGCAGCACGCTAAAACAGTTGGAAAATCTTGGCCTGCTGGAAAATGACTCACAGCTGACGATCTACCTGCGCCATGGCGTAATTGGCTCATCCAATGAACGCTTGAGCCAATCATTACAGCTGGAAAATGCACTGTTCAGCGAACTACGTGAGCAAGCACCCGATGCGGACCAGGGCGGTTGGCAAGATATCAATTTGCCGCCGCTTACCGCACAGCTTCGCCAGAGCACAGCACAAGCAGAGCTGCTCCCCCTGCATATACTGCGTTTGTTGCGCAGCCTGACCCAGGATCGCGATGGCGAAAGCTCGCAGCGCAGTAGCTTCGAACTTCGCCAGTTAAACCGTGACTACCTAAAGCTGCGTATTCGCAATGGCTACACTTGGCAGAAAATACAGGAGCTTGGTGAAAAACGCCGCGCTATCGCCGCGGTGCTGTTGCCTTTTCTTCTCGCCAAGTTGCCCAGCGGCGTGCGTGCCAAAGACCTACTGGTGCAAACGACTTTTGGCGAGCTAGTGAAAATGATCGAAAGCGATCTAGTGCTCAACGCCACCATCAAGCCCGAGCAACGGAAAAAGGCCATTGAGCATGTGTTGCTCTACCTGCACCAGCAAGAAGTACTCACACTGAATCACGGCATGACCGTGATGCGGCGCGCCATGACCATCGAAGTCAATCCCGACAAGCATGGCCAGCGCTACCTCAAAGAAGACTTCCTCAAGCTTGATGAGCACTACCGGGAGAAGCGCATCCAGGTGCATGTGATGCGTGAATACGCAGAAGTTGCCCTGAGAGAGATGGCGGCAGCCTTGAGCCTAGTCATGCACTACTTCAAAGAGAGCAAGCAGAACTTCCTCAAGCTGTATTTTTCCGGCAAAGACGAAGTACTCAAACTGGCGACCAGCGAGGCTTCATGGCAGTCGATTGTCTATGCGTTAAATACCACGCAAAAAATCGTGGTCGCAGACCCCGACGACCGTAATCGCTTGATTCTCGCGGGCCCTGGCTCTGGCAAAACACGCGTGATCGTCCACCGCATTGCGTACCTATTGCGCGTGCGGCGCATGCCGGCCAGTAGCATCATCGCCCTAACTTTTAACCGTCATGCAGCTAACGAGATTCGCCGTCGCCTGTTTGATTTGGTTGGTAACGAAGCCTACGGCTTAACCATATTGACCTATCACGCGATGGCAATGCGCCTGACCGGCGTGAGCTTCTCACAGCGCGAGAAGATCGATGACGGCGAGCTCGACGCGCTACTCGAACGCGCCGCCGAACTGCTCGAAGGCAAACACTTGGCGGAAGGTGAAGATGATCTGCGCGAGCGGCTACTGCGCGGTTATCGCTACATCCTGGTCGACGAGTATCAAGACATCGACGAACGCCAGTACAACCTGGTAAGCGCCCTGGCCAAACGCCACAGTGAAAACGACGACGATCTGTGCATTTTGGCCGTCGGCGACGACGATCAAAATATTTACCAATGGCGCGGCGGCAGCAATCAGCATATCGAGCGCTACCAGCAAGAGTACAACGCCGACATCAGCTATCTGGTGGAGAACTTTCGCTCCAGCAAAATGATCATTGCGACCGCCAACCGACTGATCGAAAAAAACTGTGATCGACTCAAAGCCAAGCACCCAATCCAGGTCAACAGCACTCGCCGGGAGTTGCCCATGGGCGGTCGCTGGCAGACTCTTGATCATCGTCGGCAGGGCCGCGTTTTATGTATTCAACTACCCGCAGCCGACAGCGCAACAGGCAACATCCAGGCACAAGCCGTATTGGCAGAGTTGCAACGTCTCAAAGATTTAGAGCAGCGCGATGATTGGCAGGGCTGCGCAGTTCTCGCACGCACGCACCGCTACCTGCTACCGATTCAGGCCTGGTGTGAGAAAAATTCGGTGCTCTACTACCTGGCTGCCGACAAACAGAGCGCACTCCCACTAACGCGCCAGCGTGGTTACATTCAAGCCATTGAGCATCTTCACGCGAGCGAAATGCCGCTGCTTGATGCGAACAGCGCAAACGCCTCTCTGCAAAGCCTATCGCTCGATGAACAATGGACTGAGTTTTTCCATACGGCCTTCGAACAGCTCAAGGGCGAGTTCGGTGAGTGCCAGCTCGCACGGGCGACGCTGATTAATTGGCTTTATGACTACGCGCGGGAAATACGCCAACAACCGCGTGCCGGCCTTTACCTCGGCACCGTGCACTCCGCCAAAGGCTTAGAGTTTCGCCATGTGGCTATACTAGATGGAGGCTGGAGCCAAAAACAGCAACAGTTAGAGGATGAACGCCGCCTGTACTACGTCGGCATGACCCGAGCAGAAGAAACTCTGACCCTTTGTGAATTTGCATCCACCAACGCCTTCACCCAGTCGCTCTGTGACGCCCTGCTACAACAAAGCTTCAATGGCCGGCATGACCCGGCATTGGACACCCAGTATCAAGTGTTCAGCATGAAAGACATCGACATTGGTTACCCAGGTCGTCAGCCAGCAACAGCCCTTATTCATCAGGCCATCCGAGAGCTTAAACCGGGCGACTCATTACGTTTACACGCTGAAGGCGACCGCTACTTACTCCAAGACGAGCAAGATCGTACCGTCGGCTGCACATCAAAAGCCTTTCGCTTGAACCTTGAAGTCGAGACATGCGAGGTCGCGGGCGTCATCACTCGCTATGCAGAAGACAGCGAGGATGAATACCGTAAGCGCTGCAAATCTGGGCGCTGGGAAATTGTCATACCGAGGGTTAGTGGGCGGAGCATCACCTAGTAAATCTAGGCCCGTACCATACCCCATCGCGTTGTAAACGCTGAGGTCTTATTCGGGGCGAAACTGCCCGTCGCGAACGGCAGCTCTCGGCAAGGAGCAGACCTGCCGATCCAGTCGTTCTATCTGACTCAGTCCCGATCCAGCAAATGGAAACGTGGCAACGAGATATGCCAGCGAATGGCAGCCAGGCGGATGAACAACACGGTCAGCATGGCGACGCCGGTATCGAGCCAGTGCGGCGTGTCCAATGCGCGCAGGCCGATAAACACCAAGGCCCCGGCGATACAGGCGGTGGCGTAGATTTCCTTCTGGAAGATCAGCGGAATTTCATTACAGATCACATCGCGCATGACCCCACCGGCGACGCCGGTCATGACTCCCATGATCACCGCGGTACTCAGCGGCACGTTGTGCTGCAAGGCCACTTCGGTGCCGATCACGGTGAATACGGCCAGGCCGAAGGCATCGGCGATCAGCAGTCCCTTCTCATGGATCGGCTGGGTGAAGCGGACCCAGACCACTGTGCCGATAGCCGCCAGGGATGCCATGACGATATAGGTGTCGTCGCGTATCCAGCTGACCGGGTGATTGTCGAGAATCAGGTCGCGCAAGGTGCCGCCGCCCAGCGCGGTGATGACGGCGATCACCAGCACGCCGAACAGGTCCATGGCTTTGCGCCCGGCCATCAAGGCGCCGGTGATGGCGAATACGGCGACACCGAACAGGTCGGCCAGGTAGAAGAGTTGCGGCATGGAGTTTTTCAGCTGGTCACGGGGGCGCGCATGGTAACAAACTCTTCGGCCGCCGTCGGATGCACGCCAATGGTCTCGTCGAAAATCTGTTTGGTCGCGCCGGCCTTCAGGGCAATCGCCAGGCCCTGGACGATTTCTCCTGCTTCCGGACCGACCATATGGCAGCCCAATACGCGGTCGCTGTCGGCATCCACCACCAGTTTCATCAGGGTGCGCTCCTGGCATTCGGTGAGGGTCAGTTTCATCGGCCGGAAACGGCTTTCATAGACGTCCACCCGGTAGCCCTCCTCCCGCGCCTGCTCCTCGCTGAGACCGACGGTACCGATATTCGGCAGGCTGAAGACCGCGGTCGGAATCGTCCGGTAGTCGACCTTGCGGTACTCCTCGGGCTTGAACAGGCGCCGCGCCACCGCCATGCCTTCGGCCAACGCCACCGGGGTCAGTTGCACCCGGCCGATTACATCGCCCAGCGCCAGAATCGATGGTGCGGAGGTCTGGTAGTGCTCGTCGACCTGGATATAGCCGCGCTCATCCAGTTCTACCACGGTGTTTTCCAGGCCCAGGTTATCCAGCATCGGCCGCCGGCCGGTGGCGTAGAACACGCAATCGGTTTCCAGTACGCGGCCATCCCTCAGCGTCGCGAGCAGGCTGCCGTCGGGTTGTTTATCGATACGTTCGATATCGCTGTTGAACTGCAGATCCAGGCCGCGCTTGCTCAACTCCTGGCGCAGATGCTCGCGCACCGCGCCGTCGAAGCCACGCAGGAACAGCTCGCGGCGATACAGCAGCGAGGTCTGGGCGCCGAGGCCGTGGAAAATCGAGGCGAACTCCACGGCGATATAGCCACCGCCGACCACCAGCACGCGCTTGGGCAACTGCTTGAGGAAGAAGGCTTCGTTCGAGCCGATGGCATGTTCGTGCCCCGGAATCTGCGGGATATGCGGCCAACCGCCGGTGGCGATGAGGATATGCCTGGCGCTATAACGCTGACCGCCCAACTCCACGCTATGCGCATCGAGCAGGCGTGCATGACCCTCGAGCAGGGTTACGCCACTGCCCACCAGCAGGTTGCGGTAGATGCCGTTGAGCCGTTCGATTTCACGGTTCTTGTTGGCGATCAGGGTCGGCCAATCAAACTTCGCTTCGCCGGATAGCGACCAGCCAAAACCCTGGGCCTGCTCGAAGTCTTCAGCGAAGTGCGCGCCATACACCAGCAACTTTTTCGGCACACAACCGACGTTGACGCAGGTGCCGCCCAGATAACGGCTCTCGGCTACGGCCACGCGGGCACCATATCCGGCGGCAAAGCGCGCAGCACGTACACCACCGGAACCGGCGCCGATTACAAACAGGTCGAAGTCATAGGTCATGGTCAGCCTCCTCAGCAGGCCGCCAGCATAACCCAATCGCACCTGAATACCGTGCAGGGCCTAAGCTTGAAACATCGCCAAGAGGAGCAACGCCATGCGCCCTACCCTCACCCATCTGGCCTTGCATGTACCGGATGTGGATGCCTGTGTCGCGTTCTATTCGGAGTTCTGCGGCATGCGGGTCATCCACCAGCGAGCGGGCAAAGGTTCGCGCATCGTCTGGATGGCCGAACCGGGCAAGGAACACACCTTTATCTTCGTGATCATGCCCGGCGGGCAGGATCGGCAGCTGGCCGCCGATGATTACAGCCATTTCGGCTTTGCCCTGGACAGCCGCGAGCAGGTCGACAGGGTCGCCGCCAAGGCGCAAGAGGCCGGCTGCCTGATCTGGGCGCCACGCGATGAGCCCTACCCGGTCGGCTATTACTGCGGGCTACGCGACCCCGCGGGCAATTATGTCGAGTTCAGCTATGGCCAGCCCCTGGGCCCCGGTTCGGAGGCTATGCCGATTCCCTGATGCAGAAAAGCCACCCGAGGGTGGCTTGTACAGGGCACTACGGGGTCAGGAAAGATTGCCTGCCTTGTAGAAGTGATCGAAACAGAAATTGGTGGCGTCGATATAGCCTTCTGCACTGCCGCAGTCGAAGCGTTGCCCCTTGAACTTGTAGGCCAGCACGCAGCCATTCTGCGCCTGCTTCATCAGCGCATCGGTGATCTGGATTTCGCCTCCCTTGCCTGGAGGGGTGTCTTTGATGATGTCGAAGATGTCCGGGGTGAGGATGTAGCGACCAATGATCGCCAGGTTGGACGGTGCATCTTCGGGTTTGGGTTTCTCGACCATGGTATCCACCCGGTAGATGTCATCGCGGATCATCTCGCCGGAAATCACACCGTACTTGTGGGTCTCCTCCGCGGGGACCTCCTGAATGGCGACGATCGAGCAGCGGAACTGGTTGTATAGCTTGACCATCTGGGTCAGCACGCCGTCGCCATCGAGGTTCAGGCACAGGTCGTCGGCCAGGACCACGGCAAAGGCCTCGTCGCCGATCAATGGGCGTGCCGTGAGAATCGCATGGCCGAGGCCTTTCATTTCCACCTGGCGGGTATAGGCGAACGTGCACTCACTGATTAGGCGACGAATACCGGTCAGGTATTTTTCCTTGTCGGTATCGCGGATCTGCTGTTCCAATTCGTAGCTGATGTCGAAGTGGTCTTCCAGTGAACGCTTGCCGCGACCGGTGACCATGGCGATCTCCGGCAATCCAGCTTCCAGCGCCTCTTCGACGCCATACTGGATCAGTGGCTTGTTCACTATCGGCAACATTTCCTTGGGCATGGCCTTGGTTGCGGGTAGAAAGCGTGTGCCGTAACCGGCTGCTGGGAACAAGCATTTCTTGAGCATGGAAGTCCTTAACGGGGAGCAGAATACCTAGGGGAGTCTAGCAGGCTGCGCGGGCCATACAATGCCCGAACCCCGGCCGGCCGATGCCGCGATAGAGAAAACCCAGCTCGCCGAGTTGCTGGGCGTCGTATATGTTGCGGCCGTCGAACAGTACCGGCCGACGCATCAAGCCGCGAATACGGGCAAAGTCAGGCTGGCGAAACTGCTTCCATTCCGTCACCAGAACCAGGGCGTCGGCACCCTCCACGACATTGTAGGGCGACTCGCTCAGACGTAACTGACCGTGCTCCACGGCCTGGGGATAAAGCATAGCCACCGCGGCGGTAGCGACCGGGTCGCACGCCTGAACCGTGACGCCGGCGGCGAGCAAGGCATCGAGTAGCACCAGGCTCGGCGCTTCTCGCAGATCATCGGTGCCCGGCTTGAAGGCCAAACCCCACAGCGCCACCACACACCCTTGCAGATAGCCGGAAAAATGTTCGCTCAGGGCCTGGAACAGCAGGGTCTTCTGCAGGGCATTGCGTGCATCGACCGCACGCAGGATGCCAGGCTCGACTCCCGCCATTTCTGCGCTGCGAATCAACGCGCGCACATCCTTGGGAAAACAGGAGCCGCCATAACCACAGCCTGCATAGATGAAATGCGTACCGATGCGCGTATCGCTGCCGATGCCGCGGCGCACCTCTTCTATGTCGACATTGAGTGGCGCGCAGAGCCCCGCCATCTCATTGATGAACGAGATTTTGGTCGCCAGAAACGCATTGGCCGCGTACTTGCTGAACTCCGCCGCACGTACGCTGATGCACAGCAGGCGTTCATGATTGCGCAGAAATGGTGCATACAGGCGCCGCAAAACCTCGCTAGCCACCGGGTCGTCACAGCCGATGATGACCCGATCCGGACGCATGAAGTCGTCGATCGCCGAACCCTCCTTGAGAAATTCCGGGTTGCTCGCCACCGCGATCCGAAATGGCTTGCCCCGCTGATCAAGACCGGCATTGATCAGTTCTGCGACCTGCTCGCCGGTTCCCACCGGCACCGTGGACTTATCCACGACGATGCAGGTATGGTTGAGGCGCTCGGCCAATGCCGCGGCCACTGCCAATACATGCGACAGATCGGCCGAGCCGTCCTCTCCGCTCGGCGTGCCAACCGCGATAAAGATTATCTCGGCCTGAACGATGCCCTCGGCAAGGTGCTGGCTGAAGCTCAGTTGGCCACTGGCCAAGTGTGCTTTGAGCATTGGCTCCAGGCCCGGTTCATGGATCGGCACTTCGCCGCGGGCCAGTCGCGCAACACGGAAGGGATCGCGCTCGACGCAGATCACCCGATTGCCCATTTCGGCAAAGCATGCCGCCGCCACCAATCCGACATAGCCGGCTCCGATCACGCAGATTCGCATCGCTGCACTCCCCTGATGAGTTACAGCGATTGCAGCGAATGCGCATGGCAGGGGTATGACACAGACACGACAGTCCTGTGGCAGGCAATCCATAGCCTCCTAGCAGCCTGTCGGACCTTTCCCTATCGCCGGTAGAATTGCGCATCGCTCCTGGAGCCTGACTGTATGAGCCGCTTTCGACCGATAAACCGCGAAATCGACTACCTGCTCCCGCCGTCGGTACAAGACTGGCTGCCCGAGTCGCATTCGGCGCGCTACGTGGTGGAGGTCGTAGAGGGCCTGGATCTATCGAAGCTGGAGAGCGCCTATGCGGGCCGCGGCAGCGTTGCCTACCATCCGACTATGCTGCTGTCGTTGCTGATCTACGGCTATGCCACGGGTGCCTATTCAAGCAGCAAGCCAGCTATGACTCCCTGGCGTTCCGCTTTATCGCCTGCAACCAGCACCCGGATCACTAGACACTGGCCAGCTTCCGCCGTCGCCACGGCGAGCCGAAAGCCCGTACCTACCTGTTCGAGCAGCGGGATAACAAAGGCTGGTTGGAAATGGTGGTACCCAGCTACAGGCTCTTTAGCTAATCCCACCACAAGCGCCTGGCTAAGGCTGTGCAGGAGGTAAGTTGATGGTTATCCAATTTCTCAGCCATGCTGAGGTCTGCGAACTGACTGGCGCTCGAACTAAGGCTGGGCAGATTCTCAATTTGAAACGAAACGGCATCCGGCACACTATAAAAGCGAATGGTTGGCCGAGCGTTACGGCGTCCGCGGTGACAACCAGCGGTCATATCGACGTTGAAAAACCGGCATGGACACCTTGTAAGGCGGTATGAAATGGGTCGCAGGCCAACTAAGCCAGGATCAATTGCACGGCTGCGTGAGCGCAAGAAGGCCAGTGGCCGGGTGTTTTACTACTACGATGTGGGCGGAAAACCACGCAAGGAAATCGCCCTCGGTAGTGACTATGGCTTGGCCATTATGGAGTACGCCAAGCTCGAGCGCAGCCGCACAGCAACCGCCCTAGTCGAGAAAATCATCACCTTCCGTTATGTGGCCGAGCGTTACCAGATTGAAGTTATGCCGAAGAAGGCACCTGCCACTGCGGCGAAAAACAAGCAAGAAATCAACAATCTGATCTCCTACTTCGATGACCCTCCCGCCCCTCTTGATGCCATTCAGCCTCAACACGTCCGGCAGTACCTTCGCTGGCGGCAAACTGCGCCGGTGCGGGCAAACCGTGAAAAAGCCTTGCTCAGCGCGATCTGGAACTATGCCAGGGAGAACGGCTATACAGCCCTGGCAAACCCATGCGCAGGGGTTAAGGGCTATAAGGAAACAGGGCGAGGCGTATACATCGAGAATGCCCTTTATAAATTGGTCTATGACCAGGCTGATGTCGGCCTGCAAGACGCCATGGACTTGGCTTATCTGACCGGCCAGCGCGTAACCGATACCAGGTTGATGGATGAGCGAGATGTCAGGGATGGACAAATTTGGATCAAGCAGGCGAAAACCGGCGCCAAGCGGCGTATCGAAATCATTGGCGAGCTTGCGGAGTTGATTGACCGTATCAAGGCACGCAAGGCTGCCCACAAGGTTAGATCGACGCGCCTGATAGTTACGGTGGACGGCACACCAATGTCGGCGGCAATGCTCAGGGGGAGGTTTGACCTAGCCAGGGAGGCGGCCAAAGTGGATAAAAAACTGTTTCAATTACGGGATCTACGGGCCAAGGCCGGGACGGACAAAGCCGAATCAAGCGGCGATATTATGCAAGCCAGGGATCAACTGGGTCATACCTCCGTCGTGATGACCGAGCAGTACATCCGCGAGCGCAAGGGCAAGAAAGTGACCCCGACTCGATGAATTGCGGCCCAAGACATAAATTGCGGCCCAGAAATGACAAAGGACCAACGGGCAAAAATGCCTATAAGCCCTTGATTTTAAATGGTGCCCGAAGCCGGAATCGAACCGGCACGAGGTTACCCTCGAGGGATTTTAAGTCCCTTGCGTCTACCGATTTCGCCATTCGGGCGGTAGAGCTTTAGCGCGAGGCTTGGACTATATACAGCCCCGTCGAGCCTCGCAAGATTTCCTATATCCAACAAAAAGGCCTCGTAAATCAGTGATCTACGAGGCCTTTCTAATTGGAGGCTGAGGTCGGAATCGAACCGGCGTTCACGGATTTGCAATCCGGTGCATAACCACTCTGCTACTCAGCCTTGAAACTAAACGGACCGCACTAGACGGTCCGCTGAAAATGGAGCGGGAAACGAGACTCGAACTCGCGACCCCGACCTTGGCAAGGTCGTGCTCTACCAACTGAGCTATTCCCGCTTGTCTTGTAGACGGGCGCCATTCTATATCTTCAGAACGCCCAGTCAACCCCTTGATTCAAAAAAGCTTATTTCTTTTCAGTGGAAGTGCTGAGATGCGGCCAGGCAGCCAGCAGATACTGCAGCATCGACCACAGGGTCAGGATCGCGGCAACGATCAGAAGTCCGTAGCCAAGCAGAACCCAGAATGTGAACTGCGGGGGATTGGCCAGCAGCATGATCAAGGCGAGCATCTGTGCTGCGGTCTTCCATTTGGCCAGTTCAGACACGGCGACATGCGCGCGCGCACCCAGTTCGGCCATCCATTCACGCAAGGCCGAGACGACGATTTCGCGACCGATGATGATCGCCGCCGGCAACGTCAGCCACAAATTGGCATGCTCGGCCACCAACAAGACCAGCGCAACCGCGACCATCAGCTTGTCGGCGACCGGGTCGAGAAAGGCACCGAACGGCGTGCTCTGCTCCCAGCGGCGTGCCAGGAAGCCATCCAGCCAGTCGGTAACGGCGGCAACAGCGAAGACCGCGCTCGCGGCCCAATAACTCCAGCTGAATGGCAGATAGAACAGCAGGATGAAGATCGGTATCAGTGCAACGCGGAGCACGGTAAGCAGGTTAGGGATATTCATCGGCGCAACTGGCTGCAAGGTGAGCCGGCATTCTACTCGCTGTGCAGTGCGGCATAAATCAGCTCTGCAAGCTTTTTACTGATCCCGGGCGCTTTGGCGATTTCTTCGCTGCTGGCCCGAGACAATTCCTGCAGACCGCCAAAGTGGTTGAGCAGTTCGCGGCGACGCTTGGGCCCTACCCCGGCGACCTCCTCAAGGCTCGATGTGCGGCGGGCCTTGCCGCGACGAGCGCGGTGCCCGGTAATGGCGAAACGGTGCGATTCGTCGCGGATCTGCTGAATCAGATGCAGTGCCGGCGAGTTGCCCGGCAGGCTGAACTCATGGGCAGCGTCGTTGAGGTAGAGGGTTTCCAGTCCCGGCTTGCGCGTCACCCCCTTGGCCACGCCAAGCAGAATCAGCTCGGGGACGGCCAATTCATTCAACACGTCCCGGGCCATGGCCAGTTGCCCTTTGCCGCCGTCGACCAGCAGGATATCCGGCAGCTTGCCCTCGCCGTCCTTGACCTTGCTGAAGCGTCGAGTCAGGGCCTGGTGCATGGCGGCGTAATCATCGCCTGCAGTAACGCCTTCGATGTTGTAGCGACGGTAATCGGATTTCAGCGCTCCCTCCGGGCCGAATACTACGCAGGACGCCACCGTTGCCTCGCCACTGGAATGACTGATATCGAAACATTCGAGACGCTGCGGCACCTCGTCCATGTCCAGCGCTTCGGCCAGGGCTTCGAAGCGCGCGGCCACATGCTGGCGGTCGGCCAGGCGCGCGCCGAGCGCCTGTTCGGCATTAGTCACCGCCAGCTGCTGCCAGCGTGCGCGGGTACCGCGCACCCGATAGCTGATGCTCGGCTCGCAGCCACGCGACTCGCCAAGCGCGGCGATCAGCGTGGGGAAGTCGTCATGTTGCGCGTTGACGATCAGCTCGGCAGGCAACTCGCGCTCCTGGTTGCCCAGGTAATACTGCGCCAGAAAGGCCAGCAGCACCTCGCTGGCCTCCTCCTCGATCGCCACTTGCGGGAAGAAGTTCTTGCTGCCGAGTACGCGACCGCCACGCACGCTGATCAGGTGCACGCAGGCGCCACCTGGATTGACCATGGCCGCAACTATATCGACATCGCCACTGCCGCCTTCCATGCTTTGCTGGTCTTGCACGCGGCGTAGCAGGGCCATCTTGTCGCGCAATTCGGCGGCCCGCTCGAAATCCAGGGTCGCGGCGGCTTGCTGCATGGCGCTGGACAGTTCATCGCCGAGCGCGTTGCTGCGCCCCTCGAGAAACATCACCGAATGGCGCACGTCCTCGGCATATTCCGCCGGATCGACCAGGCCGACACAGGGGCCCTTGCAGCGCTTGATCTGATACTGCAGGCACGGCCGTGTGCGATTCTTGAAGTAGCTGTCTTCGCACTGACGCACCAGAAAGGCTTTTTGCAGCAGGCCGAGGCTTTCGCGGATCGCTCCGGCACTGGGATATGGGCCGAAATAGCGGCCCTTCTGCTTCTTCGCCCCGCGATGGATGCTCAGGCGCGGGTAATCGCCATCAGACAAGAATACGTAGGGATAGGATTTGTCGTCGCGCAGCAGGATATTGTAGGGCGGCCGCCATTGCTTGATCAGCGTCTGCTCGAGCAGCAGGGCTTCGGTTTCATTGGCGGTAATAGTGGTTTCGACCCGAACGATCCGCCCGACCAGCGCCGCGGTCTTCGGCGCCAGGCCGCTCTTGCGAAAGTAGCTGGCCAGGCGTTTTTTCAGGTTCTTCGCCTTGCCGACGTAGAGCAGCTTGGCGTCCGCAGCGAACATGCGGTAGACACCTGGGCGGCTGCTACAGGTGGCCAGGAAAGCGCTGGGGTCGAACGAGGGGTTCATTTCAACCGCAGGCAGCTCAGTAGACGGCTCAACTGTTGGCATCGACCATGCCATGGCGCACGGCGAGCAAGGCAAGCTCAACGTCACTGGTAATCGACAGCTTTTCAAAGATCCGATAACGGTAGGTGTTGACCGTTTTCGGCGACAGGCACAGCTTGTCGGAAATGCTCTGCACCTTCTGGCAGCCGGCGATCATCAAGGCGATCTGAATCTCGCGCTCGGAAAGCAAATCGAAGGGTGAGTTATTGTTTTGCGGCTGAAACGACTTGAGCGCCAATTGCTGGGCGATTTGCGGGCTGATGTAACGCTGCCCGGCGAACACCTGGCGAATCGCCTGAACCATCTCGGCGAGGGCCGCGCCCTTGGTCAGATAACCAGCGGCGCCGGCCTGTAGCAGGCGAGTGGGGAACGGGTCCTCTTCGCAGGCGGTCACGGCGACGACTTTCAGATCGGGATGACTGCGCAGGAGTTTGCGGGTCGCTTCGAGGCCGCCGATGCCAGGCATCTTGACGTCCATCAGGACCACGTCGGGCTTCAGTTCGCGGGCTTTCTTCAGCGACTCCTCACCGGACTCGGCCTGCCCTACGACTTGCAAGCCATCGATATCGGCCAGCATGCGCGTGATGCCTGTTCGAACCAGATCGTGGTCATCGACCACCAGCACCCTAATCAAGCGGACTCCTCATCGCGCATCAAGCAGCGGTCTTAATTGGTCTTATTCGCGACGCTCACCTTAGCAAAAAGCCGGGTGCAGACCTAGCTTGGCGCATTCCAGTCAGATAGCAAGCGCCAGAAATATACCATGCCAAGTGAGTAACTCATGATGAAAATACGGCGCAGAAGCGAGCATAGCACGACGCTTGACTACGCCACTGACGCGAATAAAAATGTTGTTTTACAGGTAGTTATACGTTTTTCATGATGTCTGCGTGGCCGCTTGACACGCGACACTCGTCGCGGTTGTTGCTCGCGTTCAAGATGGACTGATTCGATCACTGATGCGCAGCTGGCAAGGGCGCACCATCGGAGTGCAAATTTCGCGCGGCCATGCCGGCTCTCGAGCCCCTGCGTCGCCGCTTTACCCGCCGGTTACGGTCGTATATCCGCCCTACCTGTTCCGCCTCCTTTGCCTCGGCGCATTATCGTTGCTGGGCTCGACAGGCGGGCCAGCCAACTCCTCTTCAGGCGCGGCAACAGTCTCATTCACCTGGTCGGCCAGGTTCGGGTCGGTCACGACGTCCCAGCGCACCATCATCGCGTGGTCCTCGTGGATCAGGTTGTGGCAATGCATGACGTATTTGCCATAGAAGTCGCGGAAGCGCAGCAACACCTTGATGCTGGATATCTCGTTGAGTACAAAAACATCCTTGCGGCCCAGCTCGTGGGGCGGCACCGACACTTCTTCCCCCTCCACGGTCTTGCTGATGATACGTCCTTCCTCGAAGTGGATATGGATCGGATGGCTCCAGCCGTCGTCGATACTGAACAACTCCCAGACCTCGACGCCACCCTGTTTGATCTTGGCATCGGCACGCTGCGGATCGAAGAACTCGCCGTTCACCGCCCACATGCCGTTGGCCCGGTCGAAATCCCAGCGCCGCACCGGCGCCGCGGCGATTTCCGCCGGGTCGAGCGGGCGCAGCTCACGCAGTACAGCCGGTACCTGACTGAGGTCCTGCTCCGGCGGATAGCGGTCGACGATGATCTTCAGCAGGCGATCGCCCGGCGCGCGCACGTCCTTGGGTCGTCGGGTTTCGCCCGGCCGGTGGGTCAGGCGATTTACCAGGTACAGCTCGGTGCCGAGCGGGTATCGCGAGAAATCCACCACGATATCGGCACGTTCTGTCACCCCCAGGCGCACCTTGTACTGGTTGAACAGCGGGGCCGGCAGCAGGTTGCCGTCGTTGCCAATATAGGTGAAGGTCTGCACCACATTGTTTGGTCTGACCAGGTAGAACTCGTAGAAACGACTCGGTCCGCCGTTGAGCAGGCGCAGGCGATACTTGCGCGCGGCCACGCGCAACACAGGCTCGATATAGCCGTTGACGATCACCTTGTCACCGAGCAGCCCTTCGGGATTGACCTGATCCCAGATCATGATCCCGTTCTGATCGAAAATGCGGTCACCAAAATCCAGCGGATAATCGTAGGGATAGCTCGGTAGGCGCAACGCGCTCGGGCTGGGGTCGCGTTCGTCGCCCGAGTCGATGTGATCGAAGATCAGGTAGAAGCCTGCGAGTCCGCGGACCACATTCGGCGCGGTGAAATCGAAGGTGTGGTCATGGTAGAACAGCGTGCCCAGGGCTTCGCGCGGATCGCCGATGCCGTTCTGCAGCTCGTCGTAGCCGGCATAGATGTTGGCGTAGAAGTGATCCTTAAACTCCCCGGGCGTGGCCAGGGTCGGGCCGGCCTTGTTGACGCTGTAGTAGTCGCTGGGGAAACCATCGCTTTCCGATGCCGTGTGCATGTTGTGCAGGTGGGTGGAGATCTCCGGTGTGCCGAAACCTACGTGATCCTGCGGCAGGCGGTTGTGCATGCGCAGGATGGTCGGCTGACCATAGCGCGCGAAGATGGTCGGCCCCGGGGTGGTCGCCCCGGACGTATTGCCCTCGTAGCCCCAGATGCGCTGCGGCGGATAAGCCGGGTTGAAGACCCAGGCCGGGTTTTCCTTGGCGCTCAGTTCGTAGTGCACCGGCGGATACTGGCGCGGCGTCTCGTACAGCTCGTTCCAGCGTTGATGCGGGGCGCGCCCGGCTTCGCCGGCGGCGGTGTTGGCCACCGCCATCGGCGGCGGATCGAGTACCACCGGCTGCAACTGATCGATTGCCGTGGGCAGTTCGATCTGCCAGGGGATGGTCGCTGGGCTTGGCGGCGGCAGCAGCAGCAGCAGCAGCGCGCCGTCGTCATCGTCTTCATCATCCTCGTCATCGTCGGGGCGCCGACGGCTCCGCGCCGCGCTGCCGAGGGAAGTCAACAGCAACGGAGCGGCGATGGCCGCGGCGCCGAGTTTGAGGAAGGAACGCCGGCTCTCTTCGCCGCGCGACTCTTTTTCTTCGACTTCGCCGGTTATTGGCTCCCAGCCGCCGGCTTTGACGGATATTTTCCAACTGCCAGGTTTCAGTGTGCCTGGGCAGTGCTCTAGAAACTTGGCTTTCATGCCTCGATCCTCCCCGCGGCGCGCAGGGTGCTTCTCGCTAACGAGCGTCACCCCTCGCCGCACAATCGCCCTCCCTGTGCGGAGGTGGAAAGGTGCGCCCACAGCAGTCGCGCTCCTAACCGAGGTGAACGGCAGCGTCTCCACTCATGTAGGCGGTATGCACCATGGCGCCATCCACATGGTTGATGGTGGTGATGATCCGCTCCGGGTCGGCCAGCGCCGGCGCCATGGTCCAGCGCTGGTTGCGATCATTACCGACGCGGAGCATGCCGGTATGGGTCGCCAGGTTGTTGTCGACTTCCGGGACGGGATCATAGAAGCCAAGCCCGTAACGCAGCCGCCTGATGTCGGCGGGTGAGCCTGTGAGGAACTTCCAGCCCGGCAGGATACGTTGTTGTTCGACGTACTCCTTGAGGTGTTGCGGCCGGTCGATCTCGGGTTGCAGGGTAATCGAGTACATGAAGACATCCTGCCCCACGCGCTCCCCCAACATCTGCTGCACTTTGCGCAGATTGGCGGTCATGGTCGGGCAGGCGCCGGTGCACATCACGTACATCATATTGATGGCAACGATCTTGCCTCGCACCAGATCGTCGTAGAACCGCACTTTCTCGCCCTCATGGGTATAGAGCCAGACGTTGGGGAAATAGCTCGAAGGTGAGCCGGTGTCGATTTCTTCGGCCACGGCATGCTCCAATTCCACCGGCAGTCGATTCCACAGCAGTCCGCCCAATGCCACCGCGCCCATTCCGGCCAGTAGGTTTCTTCGCGTATTCATTGCATTACCTCCAGTCGCGGCGACTAGTCGTCGTCCTTGATGTCCCAGCGCAGCATCATCGCGTGGTCCTCGTGGATCAGGTTGTGGCAGTGCATGACGTACTTGCCGGTGAAGTCGCGAAAGCGCAGGAACACCCGGATAGTCGACATGCCCTGGAGCACATAGACATCCTTGCGCCCCTGCTCATGCGGCGGCACGGGCACGCTGACCCCATCCTTAGTTTTGCTGAGGATGCGCCCCTCCTCGAAATGGATATGGATCGGGTGATCCCAGCCGTTGTCGATATTCACCAGCTCCCAGACCTCGGCACCGCCCATGGGGATCACCGCACGTGCGGTGTTGGGGTTGAAAAACTGCCCGTTGATCGCCCACATGCCATTGGCGCGCTCGAACACCCATCGCCGTACCGGCGCGGCGGCGATCTCGGCCAAATCGAGTGGCGGCAATGGCCTCAGCACATCCGGCACTCGGCTGAGATCCTGTTCCGGCGGGTAGCGATCGACGATGAATTTCAGCACCGGAGTACCCGGCGCCTTGACGTCACCGGGCTGACGGGTCAAGTCCTGCTCGAGGCGGTTGCTCAGATATAGCTCAGTGCCAATCGGGTACCTGGAGAAGTCGATGACGATGTCGGCACGCTCTGCTACCGCAATGTGCACCTTGAACTGGTTTTTCAGCGGTGCCGGCAGCAGATTTCCGTCGTTGCCGATGTAAGTGAAGGTCTGCACCACTCCATTGGTTTTGGTCAGGTAGAGCTCGTAGGTGCGGCTCGGCCCTATGTCGAGCAGGCGGAAGCGGTATTTGCGCGCCGCCACCCGCAGCACCGGCTCGATCTTGCCGTTGACCGCTATCTTGTCGCCCAGGGTGCCTTCGGGGCTGACCTGGTCGTACACCAACCGGCCTCCGGCGTCGAAACGCCGATCGCCGAAGCTCAGCGGGTAATCGTAAGGGTGGCTTGGCAGGCGCAGAGCGCTGGGGTTGGCGTCGCGCTCGTTGCCCGAGTCGAGGTCGTCATACATCAGATAGAAGCCGGCCATACCCAGGTATAGGTTGGGTGCGGTGAAATCGAAGGTGTGGTCGTGGTACCAGAGCGTGGCCAGCGCCTCGCGGTAATCGCCCAGGCCGTTCTGGTAGCTGTCATAGCCGGCACAGATATTCGGGTAGAAATGATCCTTGAACTGCCCAGGTTCGGCCAGGGTCGGGCCGGCCTTGTTCGGACTGAAATAGTCGCCGGGGAAACCGTCGCTTTCCGAAGGAGCGTGCGCATTGTGCAGGTGAATCGAGATTTCCGGCGAGCCGAAGCCGACATGATTCTGCGGCAATTTGTTATGGAAGCGGACGACCACCGGCTCCCCGTAACGGGTCATTATGGTCGGCCCCGGAGTGCTCGCGGCGGCGGAGCCTACGGCGAAGCCCCAGATGCGCTGCGGCGGGTAGGCCGGATTGAACACCCAGGCTGGATTCTCCTTGGCGCTCAGTTCGTAATGCGTCACCGGGTACTGCCGCGGCGTGCCGTGCAGCTCGGCCCAGCGCTGGTGATCCGCGCGGCCGCATTCGCCAGCCGCGGTATTCGCGTTTAGTGCAGGGGGCGGATTCAGGCTGACGGGTGACAAGGGGGTGATGGCGCTGGGTAATTCCTCGACCCAGGGAATAGTCGGCGGGCTCGGCGGCAACACCACGGGCGTCGGTTCTGGCTCCGGTTCGGGTGTTGGATCCGGCGCCCGCCGCCGTCTGGCATTGCTGTCGGGCGAGGCGAACAGAAGCGGTGCGGCCATCGCCGCAGCCGTGAACTTCAGGAACGCGCGCCGGCCCTCGCGGCTCTCCGGGAGTTTCTCCCCTGTACCGGGCAGCGGCTCCCAACCACCGCGCCTGATGGAAATCTTCCAGGCTCCCGCCCCTAGCGTGCCCACGTTCTCCAAGAATTGGGACGTCATGGCCTTGACCTCTCAGTGCTGTGTTGTCCAACTGCAGCCCAGCCTCTATACCTTGGTCTCGACTGCTCCGTGTGCTCCTTGCTCGACGATGGCGACCCTCTCAATCACTGGCACGCACTTTCCCGCTGAATTGCATTCGCTCATCAGTGATCTGAGGTAGAAAAAGCCCTAGCAGTACCGCGACACCTGCCTGACGCTAGCGCTCAGGAGAAAGGCAACCCACGAAAGGAGCACGCAACAAGAAGATCCCGCACACGCACCCTAGCGTTGTGAATAAGCGTATTCCTGCACCTTATGCATTCTTTTTCTGGTGCGACAGATACCCTTGGAACTGGCGCCCTCTTCTGCACGGCAAGCCTCATTAATTCCACCCTCGCCCATGACTTACTAAAGAATCACCCCCTCTGTTTGTCAAGAGAACGTCGGAATCATCACAGGCTGAATTATTGGATCACAAGTTATTGTTTTTACGAAGATAACTACCTATATGAAATGGCTATCGACTTCGCTTGCCAGGCTTTTCGTGGCGGCGGCAGGAGGCAATTTGCTCTACGCCCGAGGGCGGCACAGAGATGCGCCAGAGGTACGGCAACGGCGGCACACCGTGCAGGACTCTCGAAGAGGGTTGCCGGATGCGATCATCCGCTTGCTGTGAGCTGTTGGCGGGATTGGCGACCGGCATGCGTTCTTCCAGGCACAAAAAAGCCCTCGGGACCGAGGGCTTTTTTATGATCACCAAGCAAGCAGCTCGTAGCGCTCTGCTTTGGAGAAAAACGCTGTCAAGCGCTTGTCATGCATATGGCGGAAGCGTAGAGATTCGAACTCTAGGACAGTTTCCCATCGGCGGTTTTCAAGACCGCTGCCTTAAACCACTCGGCCACGCTTCCCAAACAGCCCCAAACCGTGGCTTTAACGGCCCGGCTACACCTTGGCACGGCTGCGGGCGGCTATCTTACCGGAACGCAACACACTGTCAAACTCTAGAGGTTGGCAGCGTTCAACGCTCTGTTATGATCAGTGCAGCTCTGATCACGGATCTATTAGTCTTCATAGGAGTGTCGCCATGCACGACCAAGATTACGCACTCAGTCACGCCCAGGTTGAACAGCAAGAAGTCAGCCGCGTACTGCGCAATACTTACGGCCTGCTGGCCATCACCCTGGCCTTCAGCGGATTGGTCGCCTTTATGGCGCAGCGCGCCAATGTGCCTTACCCCAACTTTTTCGTGGTGCTGATCGGCTTCTATGGCCTGTTCTTCCTCACTGCCAAACTGCGTGACTCGTCCTGGGGCCTGCTCTCCACCCTCGCCCTGACCGGTTTCATGGGCTACACCCTGGGGCCGATCCTCAATCGCTACCTGGGCATGGCCAACGGCGCCGAAGTAGTCAGTTCAGCCTTCACCATGACGGCTCTGGTTTTCTGTGGCCTGTCTGCCTATGTGCTGATTTCGCGCAAGGACATGAGCTTTCTCAGCGGCTTCATCACCGCCGGTTTCTTCGTCCTGATCGGCGCCATGGTGGCGGGCTT
Organism: Pseudomonas borbori; assembly: GCF_900115555.1. Taxonomy (GTDB): domain Bacteria; phylum Pseudomonadota; class Gammaproteobacteria; order Pseudomonadales; family Pseudomonadaceae; genus Aquipseudomonas; species Aquipseudomonas borbori. Next base: position 33,264 of record NZ_FOWX01000033.1, on the reverse strand, counting down.
CTTCTTCCAGATCAGCGGCCTGCAGCTGGCGATCAGCGCCGGCTTCGTGCTGTTTTCCTCGGCCTGCATCCTGTACCAGACCAGCGCCATCATCCATGGCGGCGAGCGCAACTACATCATGGCCACCATCAGCCTGTATGTATCGCTCTACAACCTGTTCATCAGCCTGCTGCAGATCATGGGCATCATGGGCAGCGACGACTGATCTTCGAGTTGCCCCCGAAGCCCGCTTCGGCGGGCTTTTTCATGGGTGCGGCGAGCATCTTGCGCGCTCAAGCTTTATCATTGCGGCAGATTTCCCTGCCGGGTTTTATATGAAATTCGCCATCGCCCTCTTCGCCCCGCCGCATGCACCCTCGTCCCGGCGTGCCCTGCGTTTTGTTCAGGCAGCCCTGGCTGGCGGCCATCAGATCGTGCGGTTGTTCTTCTACCAGGATGCGGTGCACAACGCCTCGAGCAATGTGGTCAGCGCCCAGGATGAGCTGGATATCCCTGCCGAATGGCGCGAACTGGTACGCCAACAGCAGCTCGATGGCGTCGTCTGCATTGCCGCAGCCTTACGCCGCGGCATCCTCAACGAGCAGGAAGCGCAACGCTACCAGCGCAGCGCCGGCAATCTGGATGCTCCCTGGGACCTTTCCGGACTGGGCCAGTTGCATGAGGCCGCGCAAACAGCCGATCGCCTGATCTGCTTCGGAGGACCTTGAAATGAGTAAATCGTTGCTGATCATCAACCGCCAGTCGCCCTGGTCCGGGCCCAGCGCCCGTGAAGCGCTGGATATCGCCTTGGCTGGCGGCGCATTCGACCTGCCCCTCGGCATGTTGTTTCTCGACGACGGCGTGTTCCAGTTGGCGCCGGCGCAACAGCCCTCAGCCCTGCAGCAGAAAGACCTGGGTGCCAACTTGCAGGCGTTGCCGCTGTTCGGTGTGGAGTCACTGTATGCCTCGACGCGCAGCCTGCAGGAGCGCGGCCTGGAGCAACAGACGCTGACACTGGCGGCCGAGGTGCTGGATGATGCCGCCCTGAGCGCGCTTATCGACCGTTACGACCAGGTGATCACCCTCTGATGGCTACCTTGCATGTGTTGTCCCATTCACCGTTCAGCGACGGCCGGCTGAGCAGCTGCCTGCGCCTGCTCGGCCCCGCCGACGGCCTGTTGCTCTGCGGCGATGCGGTTTACGCCCTGCAACCCGGCACGGCGCAGCGCCAGGCCCTGGAGCTGATGCCGGCCGCTATCGGCCTGTTCGCCCTCGACGAAGACCTCTGCGCGCGCGCCCTCGCCGCGCCGGCGCGGGTCCAGGTGGTCGACTACCCGGGCTTCGTCGAGCTGAGTTGCCGTTTCGACAAGGTCAACAGCTGGCTATGACACATTTAAGCGTTGCCGGTCGGCGTATCGAGCTGGACAAGGACGGTTACCTGCTCGCCCTGGCCGACTGGTCGGAAGCGGTGGCCGAGGCCCTGGCGCAGCAGGAACAACTGATCCTGAGCGCCGAGCATTGGCAGATCCTGCATTTGCTGCGGGCCTTCTATGCCGAGTTCCAGCTGTCGCCAGCCAACCGGCCACTGATCAAATATGTGGCGCTCAAGCTGGGCCCGGAAAAGGGCAACAGCCTGCACCTCAATCTGCTGTTCAAAGGCGCTCCCGCCAAACTCGCCGCCAAGCTGGCGGGCCTGCCCAAACCGACGAATTGCCTATGAACCTTGTCACCCCTGCGGAACACCCTTTTGCCCAATTCGTACGCATCCTCGGCAAAGGCAAGCGCGGCGCGCGCAACCTGAGCCGCGAGGAAGCCCGTGAAGCCATGGGCATGCTGCTCGACGGCAAGGCCGAGGACACCCAGCTTGGCGCCTTCCTGATGCTGCTGCGGCACAAAGAAGAAAGCGCCGAGGAGATGGCCGGCTTTGCCGAGGCGGTGCGCGAGCGCCTGCAGGCGCCGGCCATTGCGCTCGACCTGGATTGGCCCAGCTATGCCGGCAAGAAACGTCATTTGCCCTGGTTTCTCCTCGCCGCCAAGGCCCTGGCCAACAGCGGCGTGCGCATCCTCCTGCATGGCGGCGGCGCGCACACCGCCGGCCGGCTGTACAGCGAACAAGTGATCGGGCTGCTGCAGATTCCACTGTGCCGCAACTGGAGCGAGGTCGAACGCGCCTTGCAGGAGCAGCACCTGGCGTTTATCCCGCTGGGCGACTGGATGCCGCAACTGCAGCGGATGATCGACCTGCGCAACATCCTCGGCTTGCGCTCGCCGATCCACTCGCTGACCCGCATTCTCAACCCGTTAGCGGCGCGCTGCGGCTTGCAGAGCATCTTTCACCCCGGTTACCAGGCGGTCCACCGTGAAGCCAGCCAACTGCTCGGCGACACCGTGCTGGTGATCAAGGGTGAAGGTGGCGAGATGGAAATCAACCCGGACGCTACCAGCCATCTCTATGGCACGGTCAACGGCGAGAACTGGGACGAAGACTGGCCACCGTTGTCGGCGCAGCGCCACGTCAAGCCTGAGTCGCTGCACCCGGAGCACCTGCAGGCGTTCTGGCGCGGCGAAGTCGAGGACGCTTATGGCCGGCTCGCGGTATTGAGCAGCATGGCCGTGGCCCTGCGCGGCCTGGGCATCCCCCGTGAAGAGGCGTTCGAGCAGGCGCAGCAGCGCTGGGACGCACGAAACATATCGGTTTAGTCGATTTTTACAGGCAGCTTTTTCCACCTTTCAATCGAACCCTTGCCGTTAGACTGAAGCCATGAGCCGTAGAGCTGAAGGAGTCGAGTAATGGGTTTATTGATTGACGGTCGCTGGCATGACCAGTGGTACGACACGGCCGCCGATGGTCGCTTCAAGCGTGAGGATGCCCGGCGACGCAACTGGATCACCGCCGACGGCAGCATCGGGCCTAGCGGCGAAGGTGGTTTCAAGGCGCAAGCCGGTCGCTATCACCTGTATGTATCCCTCGCCTGCCCCTGGGCCCATCGCACCCTGATCCTGCGTCAACTCAAGGGCTTGCAGGATCTGATCGATGTGTCGGTGGTCAGCTGGCTGATGCTCGACGATGGCTGGACCTTCGACCCGGCCCATGGCTCGACCGGCGATGCCCTGGACGGCCTGGACTTCCTGCATCAGCGCTACACCATCGATGACGCCAACTACACCGGCCGGGTGACCGTGCCATTGTTGTGGGACAAGCAGCAGCAATGCATCGTCAGCAATGAGTCAGCGGAAATCATCCGCATGTTCAACTCGGCTTTCGACGGGCTGACCGGCAATCCCCTGGACTTTTATCCCGCAGCGCTGCGCGGCGAGATCGACGCACTCAATCGGCGCATCTATCCGGCGGTCAACAATGGCGTGTACCGCGCCGGTTTCGCCACCGCCCAGGCTGCCTACGAGGAAGCCTTCGGCGAGCTGTTCGCCGAACTGGATTGGCTGGAGGCGCGCCTAAGCGAGCAGCGTTACCTGGCTGGCGAATACCTCAGCGAAGCCGACTGGCGCCTGTTCACTACCCTGGTGCGTTTCGATGCGGTGTACTACGGCCACTTCAAGTGCAACCTGCGGCGTATCGAGGACTACCCGAACCTGTGCAACTGGTTGCGCGAGCTGTACCAATGGCCCGGGGTGGCGGCAACCGTGGATTTCGAACACATCAAGGGCCATTACTACGCCAGCCATCGCACCATCAACCCGACCGGCATAGTGCCCAAGGGTCCGGCGCTGGACTTGTCCCGCGGCCATGATCGCGCGCGCTTGCCGGGCAAGGGCGTCTTTGCCAGGTTGGCATCGTTTCAAACCTCGGCCTGAGCGCCTTCGAACCAGGCCAGCTTGTCGCGCAGCTGCACCACCTCGCCGACTATGACCAGGGTCGGCGCATGGACCTGATGCTCGGCGACCAGTTCCGGCAGGTTCGCCAGGGTGCCGGTGAACACCCGCTGGTTGGGCGTGGTGCCCTGCTGGATCAGCGCCGCCGGCGTGCTTGGCGCACGGCCATGGGCGATCAATTGCTGGCAAATCAGCGGCAAACCGACCAGGCCCATGTAGAACACCAGGGTCTGGCTGGGTGCTGCCAGCTCCGCCCAAGGCAGGTCGCAACTGCCGTCCTTGAGGTGGCCGGTGACGAAGCGTACCGATTGCGCATGATCGCGGTGGGTCAGCGGAATCCCTGCATAAGCCGCGCAGCCACTGGCCGCAGTGATGCCGGGTACGACCTGGAAGGGTATCCCGTGCGCTGCCAGTTGCTCGATCTCCTCGCCGCCGCGGCCGAAGATAAAGGGATCGCCGCCTTTCAGGCGCAACACCCGCTTGCCCTCTTTGGCCAGGCTGACCAGATGCTGATTGATCTGATCCTGCGGCACTGCATGCGCGGCGCGCTGCTTGCCGACATAGATGCGCTCGGCATCGCGGCGGCACAGCTCGATGATCGCCGGAGCGACCAGGCGATCGTAGAGCACCACATCGGCCTGCTGCATCAGGCGCAGGGCGCGAAACGTCAGTAGGTCCGGATCGCCTGGGCCGGCGCCGACCAGGTACACCTCGCCCAGGGTGCGTGGCGCGGCGCCGGCGACTTTCGCCTCGAGCAGGCGTTCGCCTTCATGCAGCTTGCCGGCGAACACACTCTCGGCAATCTGCCCCTGGAACACGTCTTCCCAGAACACCCGGCGCTGCTGGACATCGGGGAACAGGCCTTTGACTTGTGCGCGAAATTTCTTCGCCAGACCGGCCAGTTGGCCATAGCTTGCCGGAATCCAGGTTTCGATCTTGGCCCGGATCAAGCGCGCCAGTACCGGCGCATCGCCGCCACTGGTGACGGCGACGATCAGCGGCGAACGGTCGACGATAGCCGGGAAAATAACGCTGCACAGCTTGGGGGCATCGACCACATTGACCGGGATGCCCAGCGTCTGGGCCTGGGCGGATATTTGCGCATTCAGCGGTTCGTCGTCGGTGGCGGCGATGATCAACACCACGCCGTTCAGGTCGGCGGGCTGGTAGTTGCGCAGCAGTACCTCGCCTGCGCCCTGGCCGACCAGTTCGCGCAGCTCCTCGCGCACCTCCGGCGCCACGACCCGCAATCTGGCGCCGGCATCGGCCAGCAGACGCGATTTGCGCAAAGCCACTTCACCGCCACCGACCACCAGTACCAGACGATCCTGCAATTTGTGGAACAGCGGAAGAAAATCCATAGTGGCAGCCTCAAGCAGCAAGTATTAAGCGGCAAGCTGACGCACCGCTTCTGTTTGCGGCTTGAAGCTTGCAACTAACCGTTGTCATCCGATTACTTCGATACCGCCCATATAGGGTTTGAGCACCTCGGGCACGCGAATGCTGCCATCGGCTTGCTGGTAGTTTTCCAGCACCGCCACCAGGGTGCGACCTACTGCCAGGCCGGAACCGTTGAGGGTGTGCAGCAGCTCCGGCTTGCCGGTTTCCGGGTTGCGATAGCGCGCCTGCATGCGCCGCGCCTGGAAGTCGCCGCAATTGGAGCAGGAGGAAATCTCGCGGTACTTGTCCTGGCTCGGCACCCAGACTTCCAGATCGTAGGTCTTGGTCGCGCTGAAGCCCATGTCGCCGGTGCAGAGGGCGAGCACGCGGTATGGCAGTTCGAGCAGTTGCAGGACCTTTTCGGCATTGCCGGTGAGCTCTTCCAGAGCCTGGTAGGAGGTACTCGGCTCGACGATCTGCACCATCTCGACCTTGTCGAACTGATGCTGGCGGATCATGCCGCGGGTATCGCGACCGGACGAACCGGCTTCGCTACGGAAACAGGGGGTGTGGGCAACCAGCTTCAGCGGCAATTGCCTGGCATCGAGAATTTCGCCGGCGACGATATTGGTCAGCGACACTTCGGCGGTCGGGATCAGGTACAGGTCGGCCTCGTTCTCGCGGCTGATCTTGAACAGGTCTTCCTCGAACTTGGGCAACTGGCCGGTGCCCTGCAAGGCCGACGCCTGGACCAGGTAAGGCGTGTAAGCCTCTTCGTAGCCATGTTCGCTGGTGTGCAGATTGATCATGAACTGGGCCAGGGCGCGATGCAGGCGAGCGATCGGCCCGCGCAACAGGGCGAATCGGGCGCCGGACAGCTTGGCGGCGGTTTCGAAATCCAGCCAGCCGTGTTGTTCGCCCAGGCTGACGTGATCCTGGATGGCGAAATCGAAGGCCTTGGGCGTACCCCAGCGGCGCACCTCGACATTGGCCTCTTCATCGTCACCGACCGGCACCGATTCATGCGGTAGGTTGGGCAGGTTCAACAGCAAACCGTCCAGTTCGAGCTGAATGGCATCCAGCTCCTGCTTGCCTTGCTCCAGCTCGTTGCCCATGCGATCGACATCCGCCAGCAGCGGCGCTATGTCTTCGCCGCGCTGCTTGGCCTGGCCGATGGCCTTGGAGCGGCTGTTGCGCTCGGCTTGCAACTGTTCGGTGTGGGTCTGCACGGTCTTGCGCTGGTTTTCCAGCGCCTCGAAGCGCGCCACATCCAGTTGAAAGCCGCGGGTGGCAAGACGCTGAGCCACATCGTGGAGTTGGCTGCGCACCAGTTTGGAGTCGAGCATGTCGGGTTCTCGTCGATCAGAGTTTGGTGAATGATAGGCCGGCCCAGGTCGCGAGCAGACCGCCCAACACGCTCAGCGCCACATAGCCGAAGGCCATTGGCGCCTGGCCGCTTTCCAGCAGGCGCAAGGTGTCGAGGGAAAAGGATGAAAAGGTGGTGAGACCGCCCAGAAAGCCGACGATCAAGCCGGCGCGTAACTCCAGCGGTATGTCCGGGCGCAGCAGAAACAGCCCATACAGGTAACCGATCAGCAGGCAGCCGAGGATGTTAACCGCCAGAGTGGCTGTATAGAAGTATTGCGGCCAGTTCGCGTTGATCCAGCTGCCTGTGGCAAAGCGCAACAGGGTGCCGCAGGTACCGCCGGCCGCCACCGCGAAGACCACCGCGATCATGGCTTTCTCCGCTTGCGTGGACTGGCCGCATCCTGGCTGGCCAGGTGTGCGAGCTTGTCGCGAATTTTCTGCTCGAGGCCGCGCGGCACCGGCTGATAGTACTGACGCGCCGGCAGTTGCTCAGGGAAGTAATCCTCACCGGCGGCGTAGGCCTCCGGCTCGTCATGGGCATAGCGGTATTCGTCGCCGTAACCGAGTTCTTTCATCAGCTTGGTCGGCGCGTTGCGCAGGTGCAGCGGCACCTCCAGGGAGCCATGCTCGGCGGCATCGCGCATCGCCGCCTTGAACGCGCTATACACCGCGTTGCTTTTCGGCGCGCAGGCCAGGTAGACGATGGCCTGGGCCACCGCCAGTTCGCCTTCGGGGCTGCCCAGGCGCTCCTGCACGTCCCAGGCATTGAGGCACAGCGTCAGCGCGCGCGGGTCGGCATTGCCGATGTCTTCGCTGGCCATGCGCACCACCCGGCGGGCGATATACAGTGGATCGCAGCCGCCATCGAGCATGCGCGCGAACCAATAGAGCGCACCGTCCGGGCTGGAGCCGCGCACCGACTTGTGCAGCGCGGAAATCTGGTCGTAGAAGGCTTCGCCGCCCTTGTCGAAGCGCCTGCGGTTGTCGCCGAGCAGGTCCAGCAACAGCTCAGTGCTGATGGCGCCGCCGTCCTCGGCCAGATCCGCGGCGTTCTCCAGAAAATTCAGCAAGCGCCGGCCATCGCCATCGGCGGCGGCCAGGAGAATCTTGAAGCTTTCCTCCGGCAGGCTCAGTTGCCGCTCGCCGAGGCCCTTGGGGTCAGTCAGGGCGCGGCTCGCCAGCTTGCGCAGCGCCTCTTCATCGAGGCTTTTCAGGACATAGACGCGGGCTCGCGAAAGCAGCGCATTGTTCAGTTCGAACGAGGGGTTTTCGGTGGTGGCACCGATGAAGATCAGGGTGCCGTCTTCCACGTAGGGCAGAAAGGCGTCCTGCTGCGACTTGTTGAAGCGATGCACCTCGTCGACGAACAGGATGGTCCGGCGGCCATACTGGGCGGCGTGCTGTTGCGCGACTTCGACCGCCTGGCGAATCTCCTTGACCCCGGAGAGCACCGCGGAAATCGTCTCGAAATGGGCATCGGTGACCTGGGCCAGCAAACGCGCCAGGGTGGTCTTGCCCACACCCGGCGGCCCCCAGAAGATCATCGAATGCAGCGCGCCCTGCTCCAGCGCTTCGCGCAGCGGCTTGCCGCGTGCCAGCAGATGCTCCTGACCGACGTATTCGTCCAGGCTGGCGGCACGCAAACGTGCCGCCAAGGGCTGGGCGATGGGCGCATTACGGAACAGATCCATGGCGGCGGGCTACGACCTCTTACTCTTGAATGACATCCGCGCCTTCGGGAATCTCGAAGCTGAACAGGCTGTCGTCCACGGCTTCATTCATCTTCACGCTGAGGAACAGAATATTGGTGCGCTGGCCGATGCTGTCGATCAGCTGCATGTCATTCAATACGCCGCTGCGAAACGACAGGCGCAGGCTGTCGAACAGGGTGTCCTTGGACTTCGGCTTGAGCATGAAGTCGACCACGTTGCCGCCTTCCTGATGGCTGATCGCGAAATTCTCTTGAATCTCGGAAACATCGCCGGACAGCAGCAGCGCCGGGGTATGGGTCAGGCGCTTGTCGAGGGTCTGAATGGTGACCTGTTCAAGGTCCGGATCATACAGCCAGACCTTCTCGCCGTTGGACACCAGCAACTGCTCCATGGGCGCGTCGGTGTGCCAGCGAAACAGCCCCGGACGCTTGAGCACAAGCTGACCTGCGGTTTCCTGCAACTGCGTGCCACTGCCATCCAGGGTCAGCTGCGAGAAGCGGGCGCTGATCGTTTGCGCCTGGCTGAGCAATACGGTCAGACGCTGTGCAGACGCATCCTCGTCCGCCAGGGCGGAAACGCTGGAAATGCTTAAAGCTGCCAGCAACAGCATACGAATCAGGCGCATGAAACTCCTTATCACATTGATTTTTTGGCGTTAGTCACGAGTTGGACCCGGCGCTATCACTTCGCGCGAGCCATTGGTGCTCATCGAGGTCACCACGCCAGCCATTTCCATTGCTTCGATCATCCGCGCTGCCCGGTTGTAGCCGATCTTCAATTTGCGCTGCACAGCGGAAATCGAGGCCCGACGGCTTTCGGTGACGAAACGCACGGCTTCGTCATACAGCGGATCTTCTTCACTACCTTCGCCGCCGCCTTCACTGCTTCCGTCGAAGCCACTGCCAGACTCTTCGACGCCCGCCAGAATGTCTTCGATATAGTCCGGTGTGCCGCGCAGCTTCCAGGCCTCGACCACGCGATGGACCTCTTCGTCGGAAACGAAGGCGCCGTGCACACGGATCGGCAAGCCGGTGCCGGGTGGCAGGTAGAGCATGTCACCGTGGCCGAGCAACTGTTCGGCGCCACCCTGGTCGAGAATGGTCCGCGAATCGATCTTGCTCGATACCTGGAAGGCCATGCGCGTCGGAATGTTGGCCTTGATCAGGCCGGTGATCACATCCACCGACGGCCGCTGGGTGGCGAGAATCAGGTGGATGCCGGCGGCGCGGGCCTTCTGTGCGATCCGCGCGATCAACTCTTCTACCTTCTTGCCGACGATCATCATCATGTCGGCAAACTCGTCCACCACCACCACGATGGTCGGCAGGGTTTTCAGCAGCGGCGCTTCGTCGTGCATGCTTTCGCGCTTGTACAACGGGTCGGCCAAGGGCTCGCCCGCCTCCTCCGCGTCCTTGACCTTGCGGTTGAAGCCGGCCAGGTTGCGCACGCCCATCTTCGACATGAGCTTATAGCGCCGCTCCATTTCGGCGACGCTCCAGCGCAGGGCGTTGGCCGCCTCCTTCATGTCGGTGACCACCGGGCACAGCAGGTGTGGAATGCCCTCATAGATCGACAGTTCGAGCATTTTCGGGTCGATCATGATCAAGCGCGCCTCTTCCGGCGTGGACTTGAACAGGATCGACAGTATCATCGCGTTGACCCCGACCGACTTGCCCGAGCCGGTGGTGCCGGCGACCAGTAAGTGGGGCATCTTCGCCAGGTCGGTAATCACCGGGCGGCCGCCGATGTCGTGGCCCAGGGCCAGGGTCACCGGGGACTTGGCATCATCGTACTCGGGTGACGACAGCACCTCGGAAAAGCGCACGATCTGCCGGTCTTCGTTGGGCACCTCAATGCCCACGGTGGTTTTGCCGGGGATCACTTCGACCACGCGCACGCTGATGATCGCCATCGAGCGCGCCAGGTCCTTGGCCAACCCGGAAATACGGCTGACCTTGACCCCGGCGGCGAGCTGGATCTCGAAACGGGTGATCACCGGACCCGGATGCACCGACTCGACCATGACCTCGACGCCGAACTCCTTGAGCTTGATCTCCAGCAGGCGCGACATGGCCTCCAGTGACTCGGGGGAGAATTGCTTCTGCTTCTTCTCGGCGACATCGAGAATGGAAATCGGCGGCAAGGTACCTTCGACGGCGCTGTCGACGAACAGCGGCGCCTGCTTTTCTTTCTGTACGCGCTTGCTCGGCTCGGCGACTTTGGGCTCCGCTGGCGGGGTAATCACCGGCGCAGTGCGGCTTTCACGGGCACTCATGTGTTTGCTCAGCGCTTCCTCGCGTTCGAGCAGGCGCTCTTTGACTTTGGCCTGCTCGCGGCGGTCGTGCACCATCGGTGCCGCCACTTCGCTGACCCGCTCGTCGACTTCACGCAACTGCGCGACCAGTTGTTTGCGCTCGGTACGGGCATTCCACCAGCGGTTGACCAGACTCTGGATCAGCTCGAGAAGATCCAGGGTGATCTTGCCGGTCAGGTCCATGACCTTGAACCAGGACAGGTCGCTGAACACGGTCAAGCCGAAGAGAAACAGCGCAATGAACAGCAAGGTGCTGCCCTGCACATTCAATGCGTCTTCGGCAAACTGACCAAGGCTCTCACCCAATGCCCCGCCAGCCGAAGCCGGCATGCTGGCGCCCGCATCAAAATGAATATCGGCCAGCGTCGCTCCAGACAGAACAAGGAACACCAGGCCAATCAATCGCCAGGAAAACAACCAGCCACTCCACTGCCAGGGCCGATGGCGGTCACGAAACACCTGCAAGGTTTTGACCCCGAGCAACAGCGGGAACACATAAGCGAAATAGCCCAGGGCCATGAACAGAATGTCGGCAAACCAGGCACCCGCACGGCCGGCGGCATTCTGCACCTGATCGATATTGCTGGTGTGCGTCCAGCCCGGGTCGGCAGGGTCATAGCTCAGCAGCGCCATCCACAGATAAAGACAAAGCGCACCCAGAGCGATCAAGGCGCCTTCTTTCAACCTGTAGGGCAATTGCTGACGCCAGAGCGGGGCCTGGGCTGTAGGGCTTGAATTCTTCAAAACACATCTAATCCTGCGCCAGCGGCGCGCCGAATAATCGGTTAACGACAAAATTTCTGACTATTGTACGGATTTACCCGATTGATGCCACGCCAGGCCGCAGAGGCATTCGATCTGACAGAAGCCCTCTGCTGGCGGCTCCCGCTCGTCCCCCGCTTCGGTGTAGCATAGCCAACAACATATTTACGTGTGGCTCAATTTGAGCATGCATTCTCTTTTGTGACAAAGGCTTATGAGGTGTTTCTATGAGCGAAGTCAAGCATTCACGCCTGATTATCCTGGGCTCCGGCCCTGCCGGTTACGCTGCGGCGGTATACGCCGCCCGTGCCAATCTCAAGCCAGTGATGATCACCGGCATCCAGCCCGGCGGCCAACTGACCACCACCACCGAAGTGGATAACTGGCCGGGTGACGTCGAAGGCTTGACCGGCCCCGCATTGATGGAGCGCATGCAAAAACATGCCGAGCGCTTCGATACCGAGATCCTTTATGACCACATTCACACGGCCGAGTTGCAGCAGCGTCCGTTCATCCTCAAGGGCGACAGCGGCGCCTACAGTTGTGACGCACTGATCATCGCCACCGGCGCCTCCGCGCAGTACCTCGGCCTGCCGTCGGAAGAAGCCTTTGCCGGCAAAGGGGTTTCAGCCTGCGCCACCTGCGACGGCTTTTTCTACCGCAATCAGGTGGTCGCGGTGATTGGTGGCGGCAACACCGCCGTCGAGGAAGCGCTGTACCTGGCCAATATCGCCAAGGAAGTGCACCTGGTTCACCGGCGCGACAAACTGCGCTCGGAAAAGATCCTGCAGGACAAGCTGTTCGACAAGGCGGCCAACGGCAACATCCACCTGCACTGGAACCACACCCTCGACGAAGTTCTTGGCGATGCCGGCGGCGTAACCGGCGTTCGCCTTAAAGACACCACTAATGGCTTAGCCAAAGAGCTGCCGTTGACTGGCGTATTCATCGCCATTGGCCACAAACCCAACACCGATCTGTTCCAGGGCCAGCTGGAAATGCGTGACGGTTATCTGCTGATCAAGGGCGGCAGCGAAGGCAACGCTACTGCGACCAGCATCGAGGGGGTGTTCGCTGCCGGCGACGTGGCCGACCACGTGTACCGTCAGGCAATCACCTCGGCCGGGGCCGGTTGCATGGCCGCGCTGGATGTCGAGAAGTTCCTCGACGACAATTGATCGCCCCCTGGCGGGCGTCACAGGCTGCCAAACTCGCCCTCGCCTCTCGTGGTTTCGTCGAATGCTGACTTGGTTACAACGCGACTCACTGAGTTTTCCGCCGCTCGCCAAAGCCCTGCATGACCCCAATGGCTTGCTTGCGGCCGGCGGTGACTTGAGTGCCGAGCGCCTGATAGCAGCCTACCGCCATGGCTGTTTCCCCTGGTATCAGGACGGCCAGCCGATTCTCTGGTGGTCGCCGGATCCGCGTACGGTGCTCTTCCCTGATGAACTGCATGTCTCGCGCAGCCTGGCCAAGGCGCTGCGCCAGGCACGTTACCAGGTGACCTTCGATCAAGCCTTTGCCGAGGTCATCCAGGCCTGCGCTGCGCCACGCGATTATGCCGACGGCACCTGGATCACTACGCCAATGCAGCGCGCCTACCTAGAGCTGCATCGGCGCGGCATCGCCCATTCGGCCGAAGTCTGGCGCAACGGCGAGCTGGTCGGCGGCCTATACGGACTGGCAATAGGCCGGCTGTTTTTCGGCGAATCCATGTTCAGTCGCACCGACAACGCTTCGAAGGTCGGTTTTGTCACCCTGGTCGAACGACTGAAGGCCTGGGGTTTCGTACTCATCGACTGCCAGATGCCCACGCAACACCTGCACAGCTTCGGTGCCAGACCGATTGCCCGGGCAGATTTCGCCGCCTACCTGAAGCGTCATATCGATCAGCCCTGCCAAGCGTCCTGGACTGCCTAGGCGACTACGGCAGCGTGGCTTACACTTGTTCAAGGCTTTACCCCGAGAGTCGATCATGACCGAGTTGGCCCGCCTGAAGTTTTACGCTACACAGCCTCATCCGTGCAGCTATCTGCCCGAAGAACAGGCCACCACCCTGTTCCTCGATCCCAGCCAGCCAATGGATATGGATGTCTATGCAGAACTTTCGGAAATGGGCTTTCGCCGCAGTGGCGACCACCTCTACCGCCCCCACTGCCAACGCTGCTCGGCCTGCGTACCCGCACGCATTCCCGTCAGCCAGTTCAAGCCCAATCGCCAGCAGCGGCGCATTTTCAAACGCAATCTCGACATCCAGGTCTTTACGGTGCGCCCGGCGTTCACCGAGGAGTACTACGATCTCTACGTTCGCTACATCGAACAACGACATGCCGATGGCGACATGTATCCACCAAACCGTGAACAGTTCTCCACCTTTCTGGTGCGCGACCTGCCGTTTTCCCGTTTCTATGAGTTTCGTCAGCGCGGCCGGCTGTTGGCTATCGCGGTCACGGACGTTCTGCCCAACGGTCTTTCAGCGGTTTATACCTTTTACGAGCCCAGCGAGGAGCGGCGCAGTCTTGGGCGTTTCGCCATTCTTTGGCAAATCAAGGAGTCGGCGCGCCTTGGGCTGCATGCCCTGTACCTCGGCTACTGGATCAAAAACTGCCGAAAAATGAGCTACAAGACGCAATATCGTCCAATTGAGCTGTTCGTTAATCAGCGCTGGATCACTCTCACCTGAAGTCACTTGGCGCGCACCCTCCTTTTCGGGCACAATGCACGCCGCTTTTGCCTGGAGCCAGTTGCGCCGGGCCATGGTCATACTTTGGATACCGAGGGCTTTACTGCATGTCGAAAGAAGACAGCTTCGAAATGGAAGGCACTGTCGTCGACACCCTGCCCAACACCATGTTCCGTGTGGAGTTGGAAAACGGGCACGTCGTTACCGCGCACATCTCCGGGAAGATGCGCAAAAACTATATCCGCATTCTGACAGGCGATAAGGTTCGTGTAGAGCTGACACCTTATGACCTTAGCAAAGGTCGTATCACCTACCGCGCCCGTTAACAGGGTTTTGAGAAACCGCTGCATTCACTCACAGGCATGAAAACAGGTTAGCAAAGGCGCAGCCCTGTGCGTGCTTTACCCTGCCCCAGGAGCCTGCCGGACTCGAGATTGACCTTCAGCTAAAGTCCGACAGCCTCCAGGATGCCGCGAGTCGAACAGATCGCCTTCTGCTTCACTGTCTTGCCAGGCCTCCTGTCAGCCAGCCTCGATCTCCTTGCATCCGGTTTTTCAAGCACTGATCGAATTTCAGGTGCTCACAAAAACGCCCGGCATTGCCGGGCGTTTTTGTGAGCACTATTCAGCTAAGGCAAGGGTGGCATCAGGCCATTTCCGCAGTGGTTTCGAATTCAAAGGTCAATTCGTCGCCACTGAGATCGACATGAGCCACGCCGCCGTGCTCGGCCAGTTCGCCAAACAGGATCTGCTCCGCCAGAGGGCGCTTGAGTTTCTCCTGAATCAAGCGTGCCATCGGCCTTGCCCCCATCTGCACGTCGTAACCTTTCTCCGCCAGCCAGCCGCGCGCGGCATCGCTGACCTCGAGCATCACGTGCTTGTCTTCGAGTTGCGCCTGCAGTTCGGTGAGGAACTTGTCGACGATACTCTTGATCACTTCATGGCTCAGTCGGCCAAACTGGATGATGGTGTCCAGGCGATTGCGGAACTCCGGCGTAAAGCTCTTCTTGATCACTTCCATGGCATCGGACGCATGGTCCTGGTAGGTGAAACCAATAGACGCCCGCGCCGCGGTTTCCGCACCGGCGTTGGTGGTCATGATCAGGATCACGTTGCGGAAATCCGCCTTGCGCCCGTTATTGTCAGTTAGGGTACCGTGATCCATTACCTGCAACAGCAGGTTGAAGACCTCCGGATGAGCCTTCTCGATTTCATCGAGCAGCAGGACACAATGCGGCGTCTTGGTGATGGCTTCGGTCAGCAGGCCGCCCTGATCGAAACCGACATAACCAGGCGGTGCGCCGATCAGCCGGGAAACCGTATGCCGCTCCATATACTCGGACATATCGAAGCGCACCAGCTCGACCCCCAGCGCCTTGGACAGTTGGCGAGCCGCTTCGGTTTTACCGACCCCGGTAGGACCGGCGAAGAGGAACGAGCCGACCGGTTTGTCTGGCGCCTTGAGCCCGGCCCGTGACAACTTGATCGCTGTGGACAGGGAGTCGATGGCGGCTTCCTGACCGAACACCGTCAGCTTGAGATCGCGCTCCAGGTTGCGTAGCAGCTCCTTGTCCGAACTGCTGACGTGCTTTGGCGGAATTCGTGCGATTTTCGCCACGATATCCTCGACCTGCGCCACTTCGATGCGCTTGACCCGCTTCTCCACTGGTTGCAGGCGCTGATAGGCGCCCGCCTCGTCGATTACGTCGATAGCCTTGTCCGGCATGTGCCGATCATTGATATAGCGCGCAGCAAGCTCGGCTGCGGCGCGCAGAGCTTCGTCGCTGTACTCAATGCTATGGTGTTGCTCGAAGCGACCCTTGAGCCCCTTGAGAATGCCATAGGTATCATCCACCGAAGGCTCGCTGACATCGACCTTCTGGAAGCGCCGCGCCAGGGCGCGATCCTTCTCGAAAATGCCGCGAAACTCCTGGAAGGTAGTGGAGCCAATGCAGCGGATTTCCCCCGAAGACAACATTGGCTTGAGCAGGTTGGAAGCATCCATCACCCCGCCCGAGGCAGCCCCTGCACCGATGATGGTGTGGATCTCGTCGATGAACAGAATGGCGTGCGGGCGCTTGCGCAACTCGTTGAGCAGCGCCTTGAGACGCTTCTCGAAGTCGCCGCGGTACTTGGTGCCGGCCAGCAAAGCGCCCAGATCCAGCGAGTAGACCACGCTGGTAGCCAGCAGGTCGGGCACCTGATTATCGACAATGCGTTTGGCCAAGCCCTCGGCTATCGCGGTTTTACCCACGCCAGCCTCACCTACCAGCAGCGGGTTGTTCTTGCGCCGGCGCGCCAGGATCTGCGCGACCCGCTCGACTTCCAGCTCTCGCCCGACCAGCGGATCGATCCGCCCCTGGCGCGCCAATTCGTTGAGATTGCTGGTGTAAGCATCCAGAGGATTGCCGGACGCAGAGGGCTCGCCACCCTCCTCGTCCTGTATATCCTGCTCGCTTTCGGTATGGCCACCATGCCCTGGCACTTTGGAAATGCCATGGGCGATGAAATTGACCACATCGATGCGCGCAACGCTCTGCTGCTTGAGCAGGAACACGGCCTGACTTTCCTGCTCGCTGAAAATCGCCACCAACACGTTGGCGCCCGTCACCTCTCGCTTGCCGGAGCTTTGCACATGAAAGACGGCGCGCTGTAATACTCGCTGAAAGCCCAGGGTCGGCTGAGTCTCACGCTCCTCGTCATGCTGCGGGATCAGCGGAGTGGTGGAATCGATGAACTCCTGAAGGTCGTGGCGCAATTTGTCGAGGTTGGCGCCACATGCGCGCAATACGCTGGCGGCGGCCTCGTTATCCAATAGAGCCAAAAGGAGGTGCTCAACCGTCATGAATTCATGACGCTTGGTGCGAGCCTCCTTGAAGGCCAGATTGAGGGTGACTTCGAGCTCTCGATTTAACATGGCTTCACCTCATGCCCAAGCGGCCGGCGTTAACCGTCCTTCTCTATCTCACAGAGTAGCGGATGCTGGCTTTCTCTAGCGTACTGATTAACCTGCATGGCCTTGGTTTCGGCGATGTCGCGGGTAAACACTCCGCAGACTGCCCGTCCCTCTGTGTGGACGGTCAGCATGATTCTGGTCGCCAGCTCCCGGTTCAAGTTGAAAAACACCTCGAGCACTTCGACCACGAAATCCATCGGTGTGTAGTCATCATTGAATATGACCACTTTATACAGCGGTGGCGCCTGCAGCGCAGGTTTGGATTCCTGCACGGCTAGGCCGGTGGAATCGTCCTCATGCGTTGCCGGGCGATCCTGATTGAAGGTTAGTCGAATCTGGCTACTTGCATGCATGTCGGAATAAAGGTTCGTGGCTGAGCGAGTACGGATGGTAGATGGAGTTTGACCGGGTTCTCAGGCAGTTGCAGCATCGCCTTGACTAACGGCAAATCGGTGTTACAAACAATAAATACCCACTTGCGTCGGTATGAGGAATTCCGCGCCCTCGCCCAAGCCAGTTGATTCGCGCGCGGAATCAGAAGTGGATGATACTCCAGTGGTGGAGTTCTTTGCAGAGGGATATCAGCATGCTTAGCGGTAAGGTCAAATGGTTCAATAACGCCAAGGGCTATGGGTTCATTCTGGCCGACGGTCGGGACGAGGATCTATTCGCTCATTACTCGGCGATTCAGATGGACGGTTATAAAACCCTCAAGGCAGGCCAGGCGGTGAGTTTCGATATCATTCAAGGCCCCAAAGGGCTCCACGCCGTGAACATCAGCGCGCTGTCGGCCACCACCGAAGCACCTGTTGCTGTAAGTCAGCCCCACGGCAATGCGCTTGAAGTCTGAATGACTGGCTATCCATAACAAATACCCATAACAAAAAGACCGGTCACTTGACCGGTCTTTTTGTTACCGTCGATCAACTCACATATGAGCGATCATGGCATCGCCGAACTGCGAACAGGACAGCAACTGGGCGCCCTCCATCAGACGCTCGAAGTCGTAGGTCACGGTCTTGGCCGAGATGGCGCCATTGGTGCCTTTGATGATCAGGTCGGCCGCCTCGGTCCAGCCCATGTGACGCAGCATCATTTCGGCGGACAGGATCAGCGACCCCGGGTTCACCTGGTCCTTGCCAGCGTACTTCGGCGCGGTGCCGTGAGTTGCTTCGAACATGGCAACGGTATCGGACAGGTTGGCACCCGGAGCGATGCCAATACCACCTACTTCGGCCGCCAGGGCGTCGGACAGGTAGTCACCATTGAGGTTCAGGGTGGCAATTACGTCGTATTCGGCCGGACGCAGCAGGATCTGCTGCAGCATGGCGTCGGCGATGGCGTCCTTGACGATGACGTTCTTGCCGGTTTTCGGGTTCTTGAACTGCATCCAGGGGCCGCCATCGAGCAGGGTCGCGCCGAATTCTTCGGCGGCAATCTCGTAGGCCCACTCCTTGAAGGCACCTTCGGTGAACTTCATGATGTTGCCTTTGTGCACGATGGTCAGCGAGTCGCGGTCGTTGTCGACCACATACTGCAGGGCCTTGCGCGCCAGACGCTGAGTGCCTTCCTTGGAAACCGGCTTGACGCCGATACCGCAGTCCTGGTCGAAACGGATCTTGGTAACCCCCATTTCTTCCTTGAGGAACTTGATGACCTTGTTCGCTTCCGGCGAGCCGGCTTTCCACTCGATGCCGGCATAAATATCTTCGGAATTCTCCCGGAAGATGGTCATGTCGACGTCGCCAGGCTTCTTCACCGGGCTGGGCACGCCTTCGAACCAGCGCACCGGGCGCAGGCAGACATACAGATCCAGTTGCTGGCGCAGGGCTACGTTGAGGGAGCGGATGCCACCACCGACCGGCGTGGTCAGCGGCCCCTTGATGGAGACGACGTAATCCTTGACCGCATCCAGGGTTTCCTGAGGCAGCCAGGTGTCCTGGTCATACACCTGGGTGGCTTTCTCGCCAGCGTAAACTTCCATCCAGGAAATCTTGCGCTGGCCGCCGTAGGCTTTTTCGACGGCTGCATCGACGACCTTGATCATCACCGGGCTGATATCGACGCCGATGCCGTCACCCTCGATGTAAGGGATGACCGGGTTGTCCGGTACGTTAAGCGACATATCGGCATTGACGGTGATTTTGTCACCGGTTGCTGGCACCTGGATCTTTTGGTATCCCATGCTGGACTCCGCTTTGTGGTTAGAAATCATATCTCTCCCGAGCGTAACCCACTTGAATCGGGTGAGACTACCTGTTCCTTCGTCTACAGGAGGCTGGCGAATTTAACGCCGTTCCACTACGAAAAAACCGGGTTTGGTCATTTTTTCGTTAAATAGCCCAGCTATTCGCCTCGGGAAAGCAGCCAAATTGCCTCAAGCCGGACCGCCCCTCGCTACCAACGGTCAAGTCCGACAGACCCCTGTAGGCACAAGGGCATTCTTCAGTACCTTAGTGCAATGATATACTGCGCGCCGTGACTAACGAGTCATAGGGGTTTGCCTGTCTTGAACGAGGCAGTCGGCCCTTGAACCGGTCGAGTTGCTACCGCAATCCAACCGTTCAACTGCTCAACGCTCTACTGGTGCACCCCACATCACCGCGGCAAATCCTCGACTTTCGGCTCATTGACGACTTTGAGCGAACGCGCCTACCTGCGCATCTCGAGATTCTGTGCTCGCCTAGCAAAGAAGAGAGTTAATCCTAAATGTCCAACCGTTCGAAGATCGTCTACACCTTCACCGACGAAGCTCCAGCCCTCGCCACCTATTCGCTTCTGCCAATTGTAGAAGCTTTCGCCGCATCCGCTGACATAGCCGTCGAAACCAGCGACATCTCTCTTGCAGGGCGTATTCTTGCAAGCTTTGCCGAGCACCTGGACGCCGACAAGCGAGTCCAGGACGACCTCGCCAAACTGGCTGTTCTGGCCACCACGCCAGAAGCCAACATCATCAAGCTGCCCAATATCAGCGCCTCGGTACCGCAACTCAAGGGGGCCATCGCCGAGCTGCAGGCCCAGGGCTACAACATCCCCGACTTCCCTGAAGACCCGCAGACCGAGGCGGAAAAACAAGCCCGCGCGCGTTACAGCAAGATCCTCGGCAGCGCCGTGAACCCGGTCCTGCGTGAAGGCAACTCCGACCGTCGCGCACCCGCCGCAGTCAAAGCCTTCGCCCGCAAGCACCCGCATTCGATGGGCAAGTGGAGCATGGCCTCCCAGTCCCATGCCGACTACATGCGCGGCGGCGACTTCTTCTCCAGCGAGCAGTCGATCACCATGGACAAAGCCGGTGACGTGCGCATCGAGTTCGTCGACAAGAACGGCAAGGTCGAAGTGAAGAAACAGCTCGCCCTGCAGGAAGGCGAAGTCTTCGACAGCATGTTCATGAGCTGCAAGAAGCTGCGCGAGTTCCTGGAGACGACCCTGCAGGACTGTAAGGAAACCGGCGTGATGTGGTCGCTGCACGTCAAGGCGACCATGATGAAGGTGTCCCACCCGATCGTCTTCGGCCACGCGGTCAGCGTTTACTACAAGGAAGCCTTCGACAAGCACGCCGCACTGTTCGCTGAACTCGGCGTCAACCCGAACAACGGCATCAGCAGCGTCTACGACAAGATCAAATCCCTGCCCGCCTCGCAGCAGGAAGAGATCCTCCACGACATCCACGCCTGTTACAGCGGCCGCCCGGAAATGGCCATGGTCGACTCGGTCAAGGGCATCACCAACCTGCACATTCCGAGCGACGTGATCGTCGACGCCTCGATGCCGGCCATGATCCGCAGCTCCGGGCAGATGTGGGGCAAGGATGGCAAGCTCAAAGACACCAAGGCGGTGATGCCGGAAAGCACCTATGCGCGCATCTATCAGGAAATGATCAACTTCTGCAAAACCAACGGTGCATTCGACCCGACCACCATGGGCACTGTGCCGAACGTCGGCCTGATGGCGCAGAAGGCCGAAGAATACGGCTCCCACGACAAGACCTTCGAAATGACCGTCGACGGCACCATGCGCGTGGTGCTGGCCGACGGCAGCGTGCTGATGCAGCACGAAGTCGAGGCCGGCGACATCTGGCGCGCCTGCCAGACCAAGGACGCGGCCATTCGCGACTGGGTCAAGCTGGCAGTTACCCGCGCCCGTCAATCCAGCACCCCGGCGATCTTCTGGCTCGACCCGGAGCGCGCCCATGATCGGCAGCTGCAGAAGAAGGTTGAAACCTACCTGCAGGAATATGACCTGAGCGGCCTGGACATTCGCCTCATGGATTACAACCAAGCCATCCGCATCAGCATGGAGCGCCTGATTCGCGGTCAGGACACCATCTCGGTGACCGGCAACGTGCTGCGCGACTACCTGACCGACCTGTTCCCGATCATGGAGCTGGGCACTTCGGCCAAGATGCTCTCCATCGTGCCGCTGATGGCGGGCGGCGGCATGTACGAAACCGGTGCCGGTGGTTCGGCGCCGAAACACGTGCAGCAGCTGATCGAAGAGAACCATCTGCGCTGGGACTCGCTCGGCGAATTTCTGGCCCTGGCGGTGTCTCTGGAAGAGACCGGCATCAAGACCGACAACCCGCGCGCCAAGCTGCTGGGTAAAACCCTGGATGCCGCCACCGGCAAGCTGCTCGACAACAACAAGTCACCGTCGCGTAAAACCGGCGAGCTGGACAACCGTGGCAGCCACTTCTACCTGGCCATGTACTGGGCGCAGGAACTGGCCGCACAATCTGAAGACGCTGCTTTGCAGGCACACTTCAGTCAGCTGGCAAAAACCCTGACCGACAATGAGGCCACCATCATTGGCGAACTCAGTGCCGTGCAAGGCACGCCAGTGGACATCGCCGGCTACTACCGCTCCAGCCCGGAACTGACCAGCAAAGTCATGCGTCCGAGCCCAACCTTCAACGCCGCGATCGCCTCGCTGCTGTAAGGTGCAACAGCTGGCGCCTGAGCGCGCCGCATGACCAGAGACCCCGGCCGTGTGCCGGGGTTTCTGCTTGTGCAGGCCAGGCAGGCCGCCGACCAGCGACTGCTTATGATCGACCCATTCCTACAGGGCACACACATGGATTGGCATCCCCACATCACCGTTGCCACTGTCGTCGAAAGCCAGGGCCGCTTTCTCCTCGTCGAAGAGCTCAAGGGCGGGCGCCTGGTGCTCAATCAGCCCGCCGGCCATCTCGAGGCCAACGAAACCCTGCGTGAGGCAGCGCTGCGCGAGACACTGGAAGAAACCGGCTGGGATGTCGAACTCACCGGCCTCGTCGGCATTTACCTGTATACCGCGCCGAGCAATGGGGTGACCTATCAGCGCGTCTGCTTTGTCGCCAAAGCGCTGCACCATCATCCGCAACGCAGCCTGGACAGCGATATCGTCGGCACGGCATGGCTAACCCGCGATGAGCTGTCCAGCCAGCCAGAACGCTGGCGCAGCGAGCTGGTCCTGCGCTGCATCGACGACTACCTCGCCGGTCCGCTGCATGACCTGGAAGTTATTCGTGATTGAATACCGACTTAGCCTTGGCACCGCCAGCCTGTTAGAATTTCGTCTTTTGTGCAGACACCCCCATGCGTGATCCAGCCCTCCCCGGCCCAGAACAGCAACGCGTCATAGTCGGCATGTCCGGCGGCGTGGACTCCTCCGTCTCTGCCCTGCTGCTGCTCGAGCAGGGTTATCAGGTCGAAGGCCTGTTCATGAAGAACTGGGACGAAGACGACGGCACCGAATACTGCACCGCCATGGATGACCTGGCCGATGCCCAGGCCGTGTGCGACAAGATCGGCATCAAACTGCACACCGCCAACTTCGCCGCGGAGTACTGGGACAACGTATTCGAGCATTTCCTCGCCGAATACAAGGCCGGGCGCACGCCCAACCCGGACATCCTGTGCAACCGCGAAATCAAGTTCAAGGCCTTCCTCGACTACGCCCTGGCCCTCGGCGCCGATCTGATCGCCACCGGCCACTATGTGCGTCGGCGCGATCGCGGAGGCCGCACCGAACTGCTCAAGGGTCTGGACCCGAACAAGGACCAGAGCTACTTCCTGCATGCCGTGGGTGGCGAGCAGATCGCCAAGACCCTGTTCCCGGTGGGCGAGCTGGAAAAGCCGGCGGTGCGCGCCATCGCCGAAAAATATGAGCTGGCCACGGCGAAGAAGAAAGACTCGACCGGCATCTGCTTTATCGGCGAGCGGCGCTTCAGCGACTTCCTCAAGCAGTATCTGCCGGCCCAGCCCGGCGATATCGAAACCACCGAAGGCGAGGTCATCGGCCGTCATCACGGCCTGATGTACCACACCATCGGCCAGCGCCAGGGCCTGGGCATCGGCGGCCTGAAAGACGCCAGCGACGAGCCCTGGTACGTGCTGCAAAAAGACCTGCAGCGCAATGTGCTGGTGGTCGGCCAGGGCAACGATCACCCCTGGCTGTTTGCCAGCGCCCTGCTCGCCTCCGAGATTTACTGGGTCAACCCGATCGAACTCGACCAACCACGCCAGCTGACCGCCAAGGTGCGCTACCGCCAGGGCGATCAGGCCTGCATCCTGGAAAAAACCGCCGGCGGCTATCGCGCCAGTTTCGCCATGCCGCAACGCGCGGTCACGCCCGGCCAGTCAGTGGTGTTCTATGACGGCGAAGTCTGCCTCGGCGGCGGCGTGATCGAAACAGCAGAACCCTGGAGCAGCAAGGATAAGCATCCATGAGTCCAACGCAGGAACAACTGGTCGCCCTGGGTGCGGTATTCGAGGCCGCGGTGCTAGTCGACAAGCTGGCCAAGACCGGGCAGATTGGCGAGCCAGGACTGGCCTGCATGCTCGGCAGCCTGCTGGTGCGCGACCCGCAAAGCACCCTGGACGTGTACGGCGGCGACGACCTCAACCTGCGCGAGGGCTATCGCGCCCTGATCAGCGCCCTGGAGCGCGATCCGACCAGCCTGCAGCGCGAACCGCTGCGCTACGCCCTGGCCCTGCTCGGGCTGGAAAGGCAACTGGCCAAGCGCGATGACATGCTGCAGGTCATGGGCAGCCGCCTGGACCAGATCCAGAACCAGGTCGGCCATTTCGGCCTGGTGCACGACAACGTCATCGCGGCCTGCGGCAGTCTCTACGAGGACACCATCAGCACCTTCCGCCAGCGCATCCAGGTACAGGGCGACATGCGCCATCTGCAACAAGCGAGCAACGCCGCGAAGATTCGCGCCCTGTTGCTCGCCGGCATCCGCTCGGCACGGCTGTGGCGTCAGCTCGGCGGCCACCGCTGGCAGCTGGTGTTCAGCCGCGGCAAGCTGCTCAAGGAACTCTACCCGCTGTTGCGCGGCTAAGCATGAGCAGCCGCATGGTCAAACCCATGCAGGGTGCCGCGCTGCTGGCGCTATCGGCACTGCTGTTCTCGCTGATGGGCGTCGGCGTGCGCGAAGTCTCCACCAGCGTCAATAACGAGTCGGTGGTGTTCTTCCGCAACCTGGTCGGCGTGCTGTTCTTCCTGCCGCTGATCCTGCTCAAGGGCGTGGCCCCGCTCAAGACCACGCGCCTCAAGGCGCATCTGTGGCGTACCGGCTATGGCCTGGCGGCGATGTACTGCTTCTTCTATGCGCTGGCCCACCTGCCCCTGGCCGACGCCATGCTGTTCACCTACTCGGCGCCGCTGTTCACCCCACTGATCGCCTGGTGGTGGCTGAAGGAACCGCTGAACAAGCGCATCCTGCTGACGACCGGCATCGGCCTGCTCGGCGTGCTGCTGGTGGCCAAACCCTCGAGCGCCCTGCTCGGCGGCAATACCCTGATCGGCATGGCGGCCAGCGTCCTGGCGGCCTTTGCCTTTGTCTCCATCCGCGAGATGAGCGATACCGAGCCGGCTTATCGCATCGTGTTCTATTTCGCGCTATTCAGCGCGCTGGCCTCCGCAATCCCGCTGACCTGGGCCTGGCAACCCTTGAGCAATCATGAGCTGAGCCTGCTGCTGGTAATCGGCCTGCTTGCCACCACCAGCCAGATAATCATGTCCAAGGCCTACGGCATGGCGCCGCCCGGCCTGATCGGCCCCTTTGCCTACCTGGCCATCGTTTTTGCCGGCATGATCGCCTGGTTGCGCTGGGGCGAAACCCCGGATCCGACCTCGTTGATCGGTGCCGTTCTGATTTTTGCCTCCAGCCTGCTGTCGATTGCCCGACGCAGCCGCTGAACGGCTAGCGAGCAAACGCGGCCAGAGCGGCGATTTAATGTATGATATGCGCCCTTTTCGTCAGCCGATTGTCCGAGAACGCCCTCTTATGCAGCTTTCCTCGCTCACCGCGGTTTCCCCCGTTGATGGCCGCTATGCCGGCAGAACCGGCGCCCTGCGCCCGATTTTCAGCGAATACGGCCTGATCCGCTTTCGCGTCCTGGTCGAAGTGCGTTGGTTGCAACGCCTGGCCGCCCACGAAGGCATCGGCGAAGTCCCGGCCTTCTCGGCCGAAGCCCAGGCGCTACTCAACCAACTGGCGGACAATTTCGCCCTCGAGCACGCCGAGCGTGTGAAAGAGATCGAGCGCACCACCAACCACGACGTCAAGGCCGTGGAGTACCTGCTCAAGGAACAGGCCGCCAAGCTGCCGGAGCTGGACAAGGTCAGCGAGTTCATCCACTTCGCCTGCACCAGCGAGGACATCAACAACCTGTCCCACGCCCTGATGCTGCGTGAAGGTCGCGACACCGTGCTGTTGCCGCTGATGCGCCAGACTGCCGAAGCCATCCGCGAGCTGGCGGTGAAATTCGCCGACGTGCCGATGCTCTCGCGCACCCACGGCCAGCCGGCCTCGCCGACCACCCTGGGCAAGGAACTGGCCAACGTGGTCTACCGCCTCGAGCGGCAGATCGCCCAGGTCGCGGCCGTACCGCTGCTGGGCAAGATCAACGGTGCGGTAGGCAACTACAACGCCCACCTGTCGGCCTACCCGCAGATCGACTGGGAAGCCAACGCTCGCGCCTTCATCGAAGGCGACCTGGGCTTGCAGTTCAACCCCTACACCACGCAGATCGAGCCGCACGACTACATCGCCGAGCTGTTCGACGCCATCGCCCGCTTCAACACCATCCTGATCGACTTCGATCGCGATATCTGGGGCTATATCTCCCTGGGTTACTTCAAGCAGCGCACCATCGCCGGCGAAATCGGCTCCTCGACCATGCCGCACAAGGTCAACCCGATCGACTTCGAGAACTCCGAAGGCAACCTGGGGATCGCCAACGCGCTGTTCCAGCACCTGGCCAGCAAACTGCCGATCTCGCGCTGGCAGCGTGACCTGACTGACTCCACCGTGCTGCGCAACCTGGGGGTCGGCTTCGCCCATAGCGTTATTGCCTATGAGGCAAGTCTCAAGGGAATCAGCAAGTTGGAGCTCAATACTCAGAAAATCGCTGAAGACCTGGACGCCTGCTGGGAAGTGCTGGCCGAGCCGATCCAGACCGTCATGCGTCGCTACGCCATCGAGAACCCCTACGAGAAGCTGAAAGAACTGACTCGCGGCAAGGGTATCTCTGCCGCCGCGCTGCAGACTTTCATCGATGGTCTCGATATGCCGGCCGCCGCCAAAGCCGAACTGAAGCTGCTGACCCCAGCCAACTACATCGGCAATGCGGTCGTCCAGGCCAAGCGCATTTAACCGCTCGAGTCCTTTGCACGCCCGGCAGTGCCGGGCGTTTTTATTTTTGGGCTTTTATTTATTTCAAGGGCTTAGCGATGAATCCTGATACTCCGCTGCAGCTGTTGGGCGGCCTGACGGCCCGTGAGTTCCTGCGCGACTACTGGCAGAAGAAACCCCTGCTGGTGCGCCAGGCCATGCCCGGCTTCGAGAGCCCGATCTCGCCGGACGAGTTGGCCGGCCTGGCCCTGGAAGAGGAAATCGAGTCGCGCCTGGTCATCGAGCACGGCGAGCGGCCATGGGAGTTGCGCCGCGGCCCGTTCGCCGAAGACGCCTTCGCCCAGCTGCCAGAGCGCGACTGGACCCTGCTGGTGCAAGCCGTCGACCAGTTCGTCCCGGAGGTGGCCGAACTGCTTGAGGAGTTCAAGTTCCTGCCCAAGTGGCGCATCGACGACGTGATGATCAGCTTCGCCGCACCTGGCGGTGGCGTCGGTCCGCACTTCGACAACTACGATGTGTTCCTGCTGCAGGGCTACGGCAAGCGCCGCTGGCAGGTCGGCCAGCTGTGCAACTCCGACAGCCCGCTGTTGCCGCACGCGGATCTGAAGATCCTTGCCGAATTCGCTAAAACTGAAGAATGGGTCCTGGAACCCGGCGACATGCTCTATCTGCCGCCGCTCCTGGCCCACTGTGGTACCGCTGAGGATGATTGCATGACCTATTCCGTAGGCTTCCGCGCGCCAAGCGCCGCCGAAGTACTGACCCATTTCACCGACTTTCTCGGCCAGTTCCTGCCGGATGAGGACCGCTACAGCGACGCCGATGCGCAGCCGACCAGCGATCCGCACCAGATCCAGCGTGACGCCCTGGATCGTCTGAAAGCCCTGCTCAATGAACACATGAGCGACGAGCGCCTGCTGATGACCTGGTTCGGCCAGTTCATGACCGAACCGCGCTACCCGGAACTGATCGCCGGGATCGAAATCGACGAACCGGCCTTCCTCGGCAGCCTGCAAGCTGGCGCCGTGCTGATCCGCAACCCCAGCGCACGCCTGGCCTGGTCCGAAGTCGGCGAAGACCTGGTGCTGTTCGCCAGTGGCCAGAGCCGCCTGCTGTCTGCCAGCCAGCGCGAGCTGCTGAAGCTGATCTGCTCGGCCGACGCGCTGCATATCGACAACCTCGGTTCATGGCTGACCGATGATGAGGGGCGTAATCTGCTTCTGGAGCTGGCCAAGCAGGGCAGTCTGGAGTTTGCCGATGAATAGCATCCACGTGCGCCTGGCCGATTGGCAAAAGGACAACGCCGACCTGCGGCGCATTCGCGAGACGGTGTTCATTGCCGAGCAAGCGGTGCCGCCGGAACTGGAGTGGGATGCCGAGGATGCCGAGGCCTTGCATTTTCTCGTCTACGAGGGCGATTACCCGATTGGTACCGCGCGCCTGCTGCCGGACGGGCATATCGGCCGGGTTTCGGTGCTCAAGGACTGGCGTGGCCTGAAAGTCGGCGATGCACTGCTGCGCGCGGTGATCGCGGAAGCGGAAAAACGTGGCCTGCAGCAACAAATGCTCAGCGCCCAGGTGCAGGCCACGCCTTTCTATGAAAGGCTTGGCTTTGCCATCGTCAGCGGCGAATACCTCGACGCCGGCATTCCCCATGTGGACATGGTGCGCCACAGTCAATAGCCGCGAGCAATAACTGCGAGGTCAGGATGAACCCAGACGCCCCGTCAGACGTAACCGAGAGCCACGAGCCAGCAGCGCTTCCCGCCATCGAGTTTCAGTCGCCGGGGCGTTTTGCCGTGCGCAACCCCGAACCGGCCCCGGGCGAGAGCCCACAGGCAGAACCGGCGCCGTTCATCCTCGGCGAGCACCTGGCGCTGGAGCGCTTCGATCAGCCGGAGATGGCCCGCGCCCATGCCCTGGCCATGCTCCAGCAAGCCCAGCGCAGCCTGTGCATCTACAGTGCCGACCTCGACCCCTGGCTGTACCACCACAGCAGCATCCAGGAGGCCTGCACCCGTTTCCTCCTGGCCAGCCCGAAGAACCGCCTGCGCATCCTGGTCAAAGACATCAGCCGCGCGGTGAAACGGGGCCACCGCTTGCTTGGCTTGTCGCGCCGATTGTCGAGCAACCTGCATATTCGCCTACTGCACCCGGACCACCCCAGCGAAGAGGTGGCCTTTTTACTGGCCGATGACCGCGGCTTGCTGTTGCGCCCCGAACCCGAACAATTCGCCGGCTATGCGCTGTACCAGGATCCTGCCCGTGTGCGCTTGCGCCAGGCGCAATTCGATCAGGCCTGGCAGACCAGCATCACCGCCCCCGACCTAAGGAGCTTCCTGCTATGAGTGCGCGTACCCTGCTCGCGGGCCTACTGCTCAGCATCGCCCTGCCCCTCAGTGCGGCCACCGAAGTCATCGCGCTGAATTACCGCACGGCCGACGATGTGCTGCCGCTGGTGCAGTCGCTGCTGGGCAACGACGGCCGCGCCAACGCCTACGGCAACCAGTTGATCGTCAACGCCGCGCCGGCCAAGATCGCGGAAATACGCCAGTTGCTCGAGCAACTGGACACCCGCCCACGGCGCTTGCTGATCAGTGTCGACAGTTCGGACTCCAGCTACCAGAGCGAGCGTGGCTATCGCGCCGACGGCACCATAAGCACCGGCGATGCCCAGGTGCAGATTGGCCGGGGTGAAATCAACGGTCGCGACCAGGTGCGCATCATCAACCGCACTACCGACAGCCGTAGCGGCGGCACCCAGCAGGTACAAGCCACCGAGGGCTACCCGGCGCTGATCCAGGTCGGCCAGAGCGTGCCCCTCAGTTCGACTCACCGCGACTCCTACGGCCAGGCCTACAACAGCACCGAATACCGCGACGTCACCCGCGGTTTCTACGTGACTGCCAGCCTCACCGGCGAAATCGTGCATATCAATATCAGCAGCAATCGCGACCGCCTGAGTTCATCACAACCCGGGGTAATCGACATCCAGAGCACCGATACCCGGGTCAGCGGTCGGCTTGGGGAATGGATCAGCATCGGCAGCGTTAACCAGCAGAGCCAGGCCGAGCAAGGTGACGTCCTGCGCCAGCGCTCGACCCAGGGACGTGAGGACATGAGCCTGCGGGTCAAGGTCGAGATCGTCGATTAAAACTGACTCGCCGGTCGTCGTAATACTTATGTAGTAGTCGTGAAAAAGCACTACAAAACGTTTGACGAACACTTTTAGCAGAGGCATGATGGCCTCGCTCCCGCTAATCAGGGGCCCTGGAAAGGGTCTCCGGGTCGTGCTTAGGCTTACCGCCAGAGCCGATTCGTGTTGTAAAGCCCACAAGGCCGTTCGACGAGATTGCGACTGGAACGAAGTTGTCCTGAGGGACGGGGAAGCGCTTCAACGTAGCAGCCAGCAGACAGTTACAGCCTACTGAGTCGTCCAACGGCATCTTTGATCCGGTAAACGCCAAATGACTCGATCATTTGCAGCAGCTGTAGTCAAACGCACTGTTCGTTTCGTCCCCCCTCCTCGCGGCTGCAACCGCGTCCTGGTCACTCTCTCTCGTACTGCTGTGAGCCCCCGCAACCATGACCCTCACAGGTTTTGAGTGGGAAAGTCGGTGCTCAACCAAACACATACATTGAAGGATTGACCATGTCCGCTTATCAAAACGACATCAAGGCAGTAGCCGCTCTGAAAGAGACCAACGGCAACAGCTGGAGCGCTATCAACCCGGAATCCGTGGCCCGCATGCGTGCCCAGAACCGCTTCAAGACCGGTCTGGAAATCGCCCAGTACACCGCCGATATCATGCGCAAGGACATGGCCGAGTACGATGCCGACTCTTCCGTCTACACCCAGTCCCTGGGCTGCTGGCATGGGTTCATCGGTCAGCAGAAGATGATCTCCATCAAGAAGCACCTGAAGACCACCGACAAGCGCTACCTCTACCTGTCCGGCTGGATGGTCGCAGCCCTGCGTTCCGAGTTCGGCCCGCTGCCGGACCAGTCGATGCACGAGAAGACGGCCGTCTCCGACCTGATCGAAGAGCTGTACACCTTCCTGCGCCAGGCCGACAGCCGTGAACTGGACCTGCTGTTCACCGCTTTGGATGCCGCCCGCGCCGCCGGCGACAACGCCAAGGCCGCTGAGATCCAGAGCCAGATCGACAACCACGAAACCCACATCGTGCCGATCATCGCCGACATCGACGCCGGTTTCGGTAACCCGGAAGCCACCTACCTGCTGGCCAAGCGCATGATCGAAGCAGGCGCTTGCTGCATCCAGATCGAAAACCAGGTTTCCGACGAGAAGCAGTGCGGCCACCAGGACGGTAAAGTGACCGTTCCGCATGCCGACTTCCTCGCCAAGATCGCTGCCGTTCGTTACGCCTTCCTCGAGCTGGGCATCGACAACGGTGTGATCGTTGCTCGTACCGACTCCCTGGGCGCCGGCCTGACCAAGCAGATCGCCGTGACCAACGAGCCGGGCGACCTGGGCGACCTGTACAACTCCTTCCTCGACTGCGATGAGGTCTCCACTGCCGACCTGAAGAACGGCGACGTGGTACTCAACCGCGAAGGCAAACTGCTGCGTCCCAAGCGTCTGCCGAGCAACCTGTTCCAGTTCCGCAAAGGCACCGGCGAAGCGCGCTGCGTCCTGGACTGCATCACCTCGCTGCGCAACGGTGCCGACCTGCTGTGGATCGAAACCGAGAAGCCGCACGTCGGTCAGATCGCGGCCATGGTTGACGAAATCCGCAAGGAAATCCCGAACGCCAAGCTGGTGTACAACAACAGCCCGTCGTTCAACTGGACCCTGAACTTCCGCCAGCAGGTGTTCGACGCCATGGTTGCCGAAGGCAAGGACGTTTCCGCCTACGACCGCGCCCAGCTGATGAGCGTGGAGTACGACGAAACCGAACTGGCGCTGCGTGCCGATGAAATGATCCGCACCTTCCAGCGTGACGGTTCGGCTCAAGCCGGCATCTTCCACCACCTGATCACCCTGCCGACCTACCACACCGCCGCGCTGTCCACCGACAACCTGGCCAAAGGGTACTTCGCAGAAGAAGGCATGCTGGCCTACGTCAAAGGTGTTCAGCGTCAGGAACTGCGTCAGGGCATCGCCTGCGTCAAGCACCAGAACATGGCTGGCTCCGACATCGGCGACAACCATAAAGAGTACTTCGCTGGCGAAGCGGCTCTGAAGGCAAGCGGTAAAGACAACACCATGAACCAGTTCGGCTAAGCGCCACTGTTTCACTCGGCCAGGACCTCGCGTCCCCCGAGCCCGCGACAAGAAAGCCCCGGCAGCGATGCCGGGGCTTTTTCATTGGCTATGTTCTCGTTACCTATTGAGCCAGACCGTTCTTATCAAACAACCCGCATATGGATGTCATGGGTTATGACGCTTTTTGTGGGAGGGGCTTTAGCCGCGAACTCGTCGATGCACAGCACAGCTTCACGGCTAAAGCGGAACGCCGCCCGGCCGCTCGCCACAAGCCAACAGACACGTTTGCCTCCAGTTCGCTGCGCGACAGCGCTCTGTCGAAGACGGGCAGCCCGCTTACGAAGACTCCTGCACAAGGCAGCTCCCGAACGGCATTGCCCGCCATGGTCTATGACGGCCGGGTGGCGCTATGCTGAAAGCGTCGTCACAGGCTGCAGGAGAGTGATCATGCACGGTTATCAGGTGACCTTCTTTACCCAACAGAATCGCCGCTATCAGGGCAAAATGCTCGCGGACTGGCTGGTCGCCCTGGCCAAGGAAATGCACTTGCGCGGCGCCACTCTAGTGTCCGGGATCGAGGGCTTCGGCCATACGGGCAAACTCCACTCCTACCATTTCTTCGAGCTTGCCGATCAGCCGATGGAGGTCTCCCTGGTGCTCAGCGAAGAGGAATGCACTCGGTTGTTCGAGCGCTTGCAACAGGAAGATTTCGCCTTGTTCTACGTGAAGACGCCGGTCGAATTCGGCACCCTCGGCAAGCAGGCCGGGGCCGATACAGCCTGCTGAAACCTTCCAGGCAGGCCAACCCGAGGTGCGGGCCCGGACACCAACTTGGCAGCCGGCCAAGGTCATGGATCGAGTTTTTTTCCGCACAAAGCCACTGACTCGCCAAACCCCGCCTAGTATTGAGTAAACCGCTGTGACGCAGTCACGGGGAGTGATGCGTCAGCAACACCCATCCTTGTCGAGGAGTACGGCATGCCTGATGTGGTAGCGAGCCTGGCCCATAACTGGGGGTTTGCAATTTTTCTGTTGGGCGTAGCCGGGTTGTGCGCCTTCATGCTCGGGGTCTCCAGCCTGCTCGGCAGCAAAGCCTGGGGGCGCAGCAAGAACGAGCCGTTCGAGTCCGGCATCGTCTCTACCGGCGGCGCGCGCCTGCGCTTTTCCGCCAAGTTCTACCTGGTCGCGATGCTGTTCGTGATCTTCGACATCGAAGCCCTGTTTCTCTTTGCCTGGGCCATTTCGCTGCGCGAAAGCGGCTGGCCCGGTTTTATCGAAGCCCTGGTGTGGGGATTCCATGCGCACTTGGACACCCAGTCCACGAACACTTGGACAGCGATTCCACGCTGACTTGGACACTCATTCCACGGCCCCTTGGACACTGATTCCACGAGCACTTGGACAGTGATCTCTCACTGATCCGACCCC
>NZ_FOWX01000047.1 GCF_900115555.1 Pseudomonas borbori | reverse complement strand
CCCTGGGCACCGGGGAACACCGCGGCATTGAGCTTCTTCTCGA
This sequence comes from Pseudomonas borbori, assembly GCF_900115555.1. GTDB lineage: Bacteria > Pseudomonadota > Gammaproteobacteria > Pseudomonadales > Pseudomonadaceae > Aquipseudomonas > Aquipseudomonas borbori. Next base: position 19,546 of record NZ_FOWX01000047.1, on the reverse strand, counting down.
TCTCCGGGTTGGCCTTGGCCAGGATCAGGCCGCCGCGCGGGCCGCGCAGGGTCTTGTGGGTGGTGGTGGTGACCACGTCGGCGAACGGAATCGGGTTGGGGTACAGGCCGGCGGCGACCAGGCCGGCGACGTGGGCCATGTCGACGAACAGCAGGGCACCGACCTTGTCGGCGATGGCGCGGAAACGCGGGAAATCCAGGGTCTTGGAGTAGGCGCTGAAGCCGGCGACTATCATCTTCGGCTTATGCTCGACGGCCAGGCGCTCGACTTCGTCGTAATCGATCAGACCGGTGGTGGTGTCGATGCCGTACTGCACGGCGTTGTACAGTTTGCCGGAGGAGCTGACCTTGGAACCATGGGTCAGGTGGCCGCCGTGGGCCAGGCTCATGCCGAGGATGGTGTCGCCGGCATTGATCAGGGCCAGGTACACCGCGCTGTTGGCCGAAGAGCCGGAGTGCGGCTGGACGTTGGCGAAGTCGGCGCCGAACAGTTGCTTGGCCCGATCGATGGCCAACTGCTCGACAACGTCGACGTGCTCGCAGCCGCCGTAGTAACGCTTGCCCGGATAGCCTTCGGCGTACTTGTTGGTCAGGCCGCTGCCCTGGGCCTGCATGACCCGCTGGCTGCAGTAGTTTTCCGAGGCGATCAGCTCGATGTGATGCTCTTGACGAGCCTCTTCGGCGTTTATCGCGCTGAGCAGTTCGTCGTCGTAGCCTTGGATCTGGTCGTGTTTGCTGAACATCTCGATTCTCCCTGCGACAGTCTTGGGTCGCCTGTTGTTATGGATCAGGACCTACCACCCCGGCCCCCTCAGGGAGTCCTCAGCGCGCGTATCGCTATGCGCATCGGCTGGAGGCGGGATGGATAACGCCTGTTGCAGCGGATTGTGCGAAATGCACCTGGCGACCGTTTGCTCATTTCCGACGCGAAAGTGTTCAAACTGGTCTGTGGGTTCAGCAGCGGAGCATGCCCGGATCGCTCAAAGCGCCCGGCAAAGGGTGTAAGATTGCAGCCGACGCAGGTATCACCCTGCCGTCCGACAACAATAAAACGCACCGTCGCCCCTGCTGCCGGCCCATGGCCTGCAAGCAAGCGAGCGCGGCTGCAGTGGAGGAGGAAAAAATGGCATACGCATCGCCCCCCTTGGCACCGGCCGAGAGCCAGCCCGCCGCGATGCCGGGCCCGCGGGTGAAAACCTTTGGTTTCCTGCTGAGTCCCAACTTCACCACGATCGGCTTCGCCTGCGCGATCGAGACCCTGCGCATGGCCAACCTGACCGCCAAACGCACCCTCTACCGCACCCTGCTGATCGCCGCCGACCACGAGCCGGTGCGCGCCAGCAACGGCATGTGCGTGGTGCCGGATCACTCGATCGACGACGCCCCCGAGCTGGACGCGCTGTTCGTGGTCGGCTCCAACCCGATCCCGGCCAAGCACGACCGCAACCTGCTCAACTGGCTGCGCAAGCTGTCCCAGCACCATGTGCCGCTGGGCGGCATCTGTACCGGCAGCCACCTGCTGGCCAGCGCAGACCTGCTCAAGGGCTACCGCTGCACCATCCACTGGGAAGACATCGAGCAGCTCAAGGACAGGTTCCCCGGCATCATCATCTCCAATCAGCTGTTCGAGCTGGACCGCGACCGCTACACCTGCTCCGGCGGCACCGCGTCCATGGACATGACCCTGCAACTGATCGCGCGCGAACCGGACGGCGTGGAGATCGCCACCCGCGCCGCCGAACTGCTGCTCTGCGACCGCATGCGCGGCTCCCGCGAACAGCAGCGCGTGCCCTTGCGGCAGAAGCTCGGCAATACCCAGCCGAAGCTGAGCCAGATAGTCGCGATCATGGAGGCCAATCTGGAGGAGCCGCTGGAACTGGAAGAACTCGCCCAGCTCAACGAGATGTCGGTACGCCAGCTGGAGCGGTTGTTCCACAAATACCTGGAACGCAAACCCAGCCAGTACTACCTGGAGCTACGCCTGAAACGCGCCCGCGACCTGCTGCTGCGCAGCGAGGCGCAGGTGCGCGATATCGCCCTGTCCTGCGGCTTCGCCTCGCCGGCGCATTTCTCCAAATGCTACAGCCGCTTCTTCGGCCATTCGCCGCGTGGCGAACGCAAGCAGAGCGCGCTGAGCTAAACACGCCCCCTACTTCGACCTGTCGAAGCAGAGGGCCGTACGACTGCAGCGCAACAGCCGGCTTGACTGCGCTTATACCTTAAACCGCCCGAGCAGACGATCCTGCTGGCCGACCTGTTCGACCATCGCCGCACACTGTCGTACCTGCTGCTCGGCACCGCCGGCCACGGCATGGCTGATATCGCGGATATTGGTGGTGTTGCGGTTGATCTCTTCGCTGGTGGCGCTTTGCTGCTCGGCGGCAGTCGCGATCTGCAAGTTCATGTCGTTGATCCGACTGATCGACTCACGGATACGCGCCAGCATGTCGTTGGCGGCACTGGCTTCATCAGCCGACTGGCTGGCGCTGTCGCGGTTCTGCTGCATGCGCGACTCGACCTGCTTCACCCCGTTCTGCAACCGATCGATCATCTGGCGGATCTCCTGGGTCGAGTGCTGGGTGCGCGAGGCCAGCGAACGCACCTCATCGGCCACCACGGCAAACCCCCGCCCCGACTCACCGGCGCGCGCCGCCTCGATAGCGGCGTTGAGCGCGAGCAGGTTGGTTTGCTCGGCGATGCTGGTGATCACCGCGAGAATCGACTCGATATTGTCACTGAGCCTGGCCAGTTCGTTGACCGCCTGACTGGTGTCATCCATGTCAGCGGCCAGGCGCATGATCGCCGCGCTGGACTGCGAAACCAGGCTGACGCCACTCTCGGTAGCCTCACTGGCGGCACTGGCCGCCTGGGCCGCGGCCTGGGCATTGCATGCAACGTCCTCTGCGGTGCTGGCCATCTCCTGCATGGCCGTAGCCAGCTGATCCAGCTCCTGCAATTGCTGCTGCAGGCGACTGGCTGCCTGACTGGCTTCGCTGGAGGTATCACTACTGCTGACGCGAACCTGCTGCGAGCTGCTCATCACGTCGCCAATCAATCCCTGCAGGCTGTGCAGAAAGCGGTTGAACTCCTCGCCAACCTGGGCGATTTCATCGTTGCCCTGGATCGGCAGGCGCCGGGTCAGGTCACCCTCACCGCCATTGACCTCACGCAACGAAGTGCGCAACTGCAACAGCGGCCGTAACAGACGCCGCATCAGCACACCAAGTACCAGCAGCGTCAGTATCACCCCAATGGCAGTACCGGCCGCCGCACGCCAACTGAGGGCGTTTGCTTCAGCCATGACCTTGCTCTCATCGAGCACCACCCCGATATACCAGTTCATGCCATCAAGGTTGCTCAGCGGGATAAAGGACACCAGCAGGTTCTGGCCATCGGCCTGAATCTCGCTGAGCGCCGGCACCAGAGCCGGAGCCTGACCACCGAACAGGTCACTCAAGGTCTTACCGTTCAGCTCGCCCTTGGGGTGCGAGATGACCTGACCGCTGCCCGCGAGCAGGAACGCATAGCCGGCACCATTGAAGTTAAAGGTATTGATCGATTCGGCGATGCTCTTGAGGCTGATGTCGCCGCCGAAGGCGCCCTTGAACTGGCCTCGATCGCTCAACCGGGTCACCGCAGAGATCAGGATGTCACCGCTGCTGGCCACCGCGTAGGGCTCGGTCAGCACGGCATGGGATGCAGCCTTGGCCTGAGGATACCAAGGCCGCTGGCGGGCATCCCAATCAGCTGCGGGGTGCCACGTCGGGTCGTTCGTGATGGCCTGGCCGCCCGTGGCCTCCAGGCCGCCGAACATCGAGAGAAACTGCGCACCCAGAACAGGGTCGGCGAACAATTGCTGAATCTGTTCGTCGCCGAAGTTGCGGTCTATCTGCTGCGCAGCCAGGTCGATCAACTGCAACTTGCCGTTCAACCAGTTTTCGATCTGCCGAGCCAGCGCCTGGCTCGACTCGGCGATGCTCGCCTGCGCCTGATCGCGCAACGTCTCGCGAACCTGGCCGATTTGCAGCAGCGACAGCAGTCCGCTGCTGATGATCAAAACCAGGGCCGCAACCAAACCGACTTTATTGCTTATCTTCATGGCGCTTGAACTCCCTATGACGCTAAAAGCGTTTGTCGTCCGGCATAGCGCCGCACTGCCATCCGCACAGCAAAAAGCCACGAACCCTCTCGAGTCCGCGGCTCTGCTTTACCCGCTAAGACTTAGTACCCGTTCTGAGTCACCGGCAACCGAGTACGAGTCAGCATCGACACCACCACGTAGCAAAAGGATGAGGCCAGGCAGCCAATCAGCGGCCCCTCGACCCAGCCGATATCGGTGGTCAACAACAGCCCGCCGCTGGTGAAGAAGCCGACCAGCATGGCGGTCAGCGCCCCGACGGTGTTGCCCTGCCAGAAGGTGGAAATGAACACCGGCCCGATCATCGCCGCCAGCAGGGTGCCGGAGCCGAGAATGCCCAACCAGGACAGCATGAACGGCGGCGCGTACATCATCATCAGCAGACCCAACAGGCCCAACGCCACCACGGCAACACGGTTGATGGTCAACGCGTGCGCGGAGTCCACTTTGGCGTGCTTGTTCAAGGCCAGACGCAGGTCATGCGAGGTCGCCGAGGCCACGGTGTGCAGCATCGAGTTGGCGGTGGACTTCATGGCGAAGATGATGAACAGGGTGATGATTCCCTGCAGCGCCGGATGCATGAAGGTCTGCAGGTACATCGGCATGGTATTGTCCGGGTCGGCCAGTTCCGGGCCGAAGGCGCGCATGTACAGGCCGACGAGCGGAATCAGACTGAGCAACAGGCCGAGAATGGCGACATAGATACCGACCTTGTGCATCTTCACCTTTGGCTTGAAGGCCAAGAAGCGAATCGCCATGTACGGCAGCACCGCGGCGAACAGGAAGGCATAAGGCAGCACCAGGAATACCGATGCCTTGCTCTCGCCATAAGGTGCCGCCGTGACCGGATTGAGCAGGTTCGGATCGATGGCATTGAGGTTGCTCTGCCACAGACCCAGATCGACGCTGGTGAACATCTGGATCATGATCACGATCGCCCCCAGTGCCATGCCACAGACCATTACGGTATCGGTCCAGGCCACGGCGGCCAGGCCGCCAAGCATGGTATAGAGGATAATTACCGAGATCATCAACCAGGCGCTGCTGGTCATCTCGATATTCAACCAAGAGGCGCCGAGAATACCGACTGCCTTGATCTGGCTGACCAGGAACACCATCAGCAGGATGATGGTCATCACCGCCGCCACGCCCTGCAACAGACGCCCGCCGCTGCCACCGCCGTGAATCTGGCCGATGTACTCGGGAATGGTATTGCTGCCCATGGTCAGCGCACGCTTCTGCATGTGGTTGGCGAAGAACAGCACTGCAATCATCATCGCCGGAGCGAAGAAGAAGTTGCCCAGCAACTCGATGGCACCAAACTTGTACGTCACCGCCGGCGAACCCATGAAGCCCCAGCCGCTGAAGCCGGTGGCGACGATGGTACTGGCCCCGACAAAGGCGCCGAGGCTCCTGCCAGCGAGGAGGAAACCACCTTCATCGCTGTCTTTGACTTTGCGTGAGGAGAGAAAGCCGATCCCGATCATGACCGCAAAGGTGACGATCAGCAGGCCCCAGTTGAATATTTCATAAAAGTCCATGGCGCTTACTCCACCTGTCCAGATTTTTCTTTGGCGGAACGGCACAGATAGGTTCCGGCCGCGATCAGGAGCATAGCGATGTTTAGCGCAACGAAGGTCGTGAGTACCCAGGAGTTCACAATCAATACCTCTTTTTGTAATTGTAGTTTTAATGACCACTAGCGTTAGAACGAGACGACTTGAGGCGACAACCCTTAAAACCATCAGCCACCCTGCCAACTCCGCAGCCGACTAACGGCGCGGCTGAATCGGTTCAGGACATTGCGTCGTGATGACCCTCCACTTGTCCGGGTGAAACTGCGTATCGCCTGAGCGCAAAGCCAGACACAAGCTGAGCGGCGACGCCGCTCGGCACAGGAGAATCAACCCTGCGCCGACACCCGAGAGCCGAGCAGCATGGCCCGCTGCGAGTGACGCAAAAGAGAAAGGTGCCGCGTCATATAGCCGGCCGGGGATGTTTATCGAGCGGAGGGGGGGCGCGTCCGACCCATACAAGCACAACGCCCCGACTCGCGGAGAGGCTATCCACTGGGGAAGACGGTTGAATGTTTTCACCTGACTGCCTCCTGGCCAAGCGGCCTGAAGTGAGCAACGGTGGAATGCCGCGCCCCACGTGGAGGGCACGGCAGCGGTTGGCATTACTTGCGGATGATGTTGTGCTCTGGGCCATACGGGAACTTGGTAATGTTCTCCGAACCCTGCTCGTTGACGATCAGGATGTCGTGCTCGCGGTAACCGCCCGCGCCCGGCAGGCCTTCAGGCAGCATGATCATCGGCTCGATGGATACCACCATGCCGGGTTCGAGAACTGTGTCGATGTCTTCACGCAGCTCCAGGCCGGCTTCGCGACCGTAGTAGTGACTGAGGGTGCCGAACGAGTGGCCGTAGCCGAAGGTGCGGTACTGCAGCAGGTCGTGCTGGAGGAAGATCTCGTTCAGTTCGAGGGCGATATCGCTGCAGCGCATGCCCGGCTTGATCAGCTTGAGACCGGCCTCGTGCACTTCGACGTTGACTTCCCACAGACGCAGGTGCTCGTCGGAGCAATGATCGAGGAACAGGGTGCGTTCCAGTGCGGTGTAGTAACCGGCGATCATCGGGAAGCAGTTCAGACTGAGGATGTCGCCCTTGTTCACCTTGCGGCTGGTCACCGGGTTGTGCGCGCCGTCGGTGTTGATGCCGGACTGGAACCAGGTCCAGGTGTCCATCAGCTCGCCTTCGGGGAAGGTGCGCGCGATTTCACGGACCATCGCCTGGGTGGCGTGCAAGGCGACTTCGTATTCCGGCACCTGGTCACGCAATGCCTCAATTACCGCAGCGCCGCCGATGTCGGCAATACGTGCGCCGTGACGAATGATCGCGTGCTCTTCGGCGGACTTGACCAGGCGCATCTTCATGCAGGGCGCGGCGACGTCGACCAGCTCGGCGGACGGATAGCGCGCGGCCAGCTTGTCGCGGTTCTGCAGGTTCAGGTGATCGAACTCGATGCCGATACGCCCGGCCTTCGGCAGCGCCTGCTGGATGGCGATGAAGAAGTTATCGCGCTGCCAGTCGGAGTAGACGATGTTGTCGGTGCCGACGGTACGGCGCCACGGCTGGCCACCGTCGATATTGGCAGTGATGGTCACGACCGCGTCTTGGGTCACCACCGCGGCATAGGGACGACCGAAGGAGCAGTAGACGAAATCGGTGTAATAGTTGACGTTGTGGTAGGAGGTGAAGATCGCCGCATCGATGTTTTCTGCCGCCATATGGGCGCGCAGCTTGGCCTGGCGAGTGGCGTATTCCTGCGCCGAGAAAGTTGACTTAACTTTTTGGCCGTTTTGGATCCGAAGTGTCTGGGGCATTTGCATGGCGAGAACCCTTGTTGTTTTCAGCGACTAGGCACATCCACTTGGCAGTGCCGTTGGAAAGCATTGCAACAGATACAAGCGCACGCTTTTTGTACGATTCCGACCCGAAGTTGGTCAGTTCCGCTTCGCCTTTTAGTTGACCACCCTGGTGCCTAGTAGGCCGTTGAAAAAGCCAGAGCCCGTGTGGCTCTGGCAAAATGGCGGCCACCCTTTTCTGCCGAACACAGCCCAAGCCGATGCGTGGACTAGACCTCAAACAAAACGAGCTGTTCAGCTATACGACGCTGGAGCAACGCATTCCGAACGATCACCCGCTGCGTCCACTGCGCGAGCTAGTCGATGCTGTCTTGGCGTCGATGGATTGGGACTTTGACGGGCTTTACTCCACCCTGGGGCGCGCCTCGATTGCGCCGGAGCGCCTGCTGCGTGCTTCGTTGCTCCGGGTGATCTACACCATTCGCTCCGAGCGGCAGTTGGTCGAGCAGAATGATTTCAACCTGCTGATTCGTCGGCTTGTCGATGGACGAGCGCATGTGGGATCACTCGACCTTCAGCCATAACCGCGACCGGCGGTTCAATCAGGATGTAGCGCGCCTGTTCTTTCAGCGCATCAAGTCGCTGGATGAATGGTCCGAGTACGCCAGCGACGAGCATTTCAGCGTCGATGACACGCTGATCGACGCCCGGCCTCGCACAATCCCTTCATCAAGAAGGACGGCGGCGAACCACCAATCGACCAGTGATGAGGGCGCGCGAGCTGAAGGTGACGCCGCATGTGGCGCAGAAGCGCAAGGGCAGCGCCATCGACGGGCGCACCACACGGCATCCGGGGTATGCCGCCAGCCAGAAGATCCGCAAGCGGATCGAAGAAGGCTTGGGTTGGTTGAAGACGGTTGGCGGCCTGCGCAAGACCAAGCTGAGCGCTCAATTATTGCTGGGTTTTTCGGTCTACAACCTGATCCGACTGGGCAGTCTGCCGGGTTGGTGGCGAGGCTCGCATGTATAGGCCGAGTTGCGCCCAAAAAACGCAGAAAGGCGTGAACGAGGAGCTGAAACCGGTCAAAAAGGCCTTAAGCCAGGCCTTTTGTGGACTCCGTTAGGCCCAAGCGCTTGAAAAAACGTCAAACCGGACGGGCTGGGGCAGTTGAAGCCGAATTTTTCAACGGCCTGCTAATGCCTGACGCTGCGCCGGCCGCCAAAGCTGGCGGCCGGCGATTCCTCAAATGGCAGCCGAGGTTTCTGCCCGTACAGCGCCCAGTTCCACCGGAGCTTCTGCGTGCAGCGCCTTGATCAGACTCAGGCACATCAGCAGCATGATGAAAGAGAATGGCAATGCACTCGCAATAGCCGCCGTCTGCAGGGTGGCCAAGGATGCTGCGCCACCGACAACCAGCAGCACACCAGCGACTACACCCTGCATCCCCCCCCAAAACACCCGATGACGCTTGGCTGGGTGGATAGCACCATGGGACATGATGGTGGTCAGAACCAGGGTCGCGGAGTCGGCCGAGGTGATGAAGTAGGTGGCCACCAGCAGGGTGCCTAACCACAGCGCCACAGTGCCAAGGCCGCCGAGGGACATGGAGTCAACCGTCACGAAGAAGGCGCTGGCGACATCCTTGGTCGCAGCCGCGGAGATGCCTGCCTCGCCGAACAGCTCATTACTCACGGCGGTGCCACCGAAGGCGACGATCCAGACGAAGGTCAACAATGTGGGCACCAGGATCACACCCAGAATGAACTCACGAATGGTGCGACCACGGGATACTCGGGCGATAAACACGCCGACAAAGGGTGCCCACGACAGCCACCAGCCCCAATAGAACACCGTCCACCAGCCCTGCCAGCTCGACTTCCAACCCTCCCAGGCGGACGGATCCTGCTTGCTGGCGTCGGTCCAGAAGCTCATCTCGATAACATTCGCGAGATAATCGCCCGTGGCATCGACCAGCGACATGATCAAGTAGCGGGTCGGCCCCCAGACGAAGAAGAACACGATCAGGACGATGGTCAGGATGATGTTCAGCTCGCTGAGCATCTTCACGCCGCGATTGACCCCGGACACCGCAGAGAGCACGGCGACCACAGTAATCACTGTGATCAACCCCAGCTGCACCAACACCGAGCTTTCCAAGCCAACCAAGCGATCGAGACCAGCATTGATCTGCTGCGCACCCAAACCCAGCGAAGTGGCCACGCCAAAGATGGTCGCCAGGATCGCCAAAATGTCCACCGCATGCCCCCATGGGCCGTCCATGGCGCGGCCGAACAGCGGGCGCAAGGTCGAACGGATGGTCAGCGGCAGGTTCTTGCGAAAGGCGGCATACGCCAGCGCCAGGGCGACGATGCAGTAGATCGACCAGGCATGCAGCCCCCAATGGAAGAAGCTGATGCGCATCGCGGTTTCCGCCGCTTCAGCGCTCATGGTCGAGGTGCTGAAGGGGTTGCCCTGCATATGGAACATCGGTTCGGCGATACTCCAGAAGATCAGGCCGATACCCTGACCGGCGGAAAACACCATGGCGAACCAAGCAAAGTAACCAAACTCTGGTCGCTCATCCTCGCGACCCAGGCGAATGCGCCCGAAGCGGCTAAAGGCCAGCCAGCCGTTGAACAAGAGAAACAGCGCCGCGATCAGCACGTAATACCAGCTGAACGCATAGGTGATACCACTGCGCACCCGGTCGAACAACGCCGCGGCTTGCTCCTGGTACATCAGTAGACCCAGCACCACACCGACTATCACCACCAGCGCGCCCATGGTTACTACCGGATTCAGGCCCTTCAGCCAGGTACTCTGGGAAATAGCCACACGGATTTCATGTGCCCCTCCCGTATAAGTTGACGCGGCAGGCACCGCGCTTTGTCCCGTACTCATATTGTTAGCCTCTCGATCATTCTTGTATTTTTCAGAATCAATGGGCAAAACACTGCATGACGCCGGCAAGTGCTTAGGAGGGTGCGCTGAAGACTTCCTCGACGGCGCTAGCAATACCCTCTACGCACACACGAAGAATCAACTCGCCCTTCTCGCGGCTGGCGCCGACAGCGGAAGACAAGGTGCCGGGTGCCGGCGTGCGTTCGGGAATAATGGGGAAGACGTCATAGGGTGGGAAGCTTGCTGGCGGGTGATCGACAACCCGCGCCATGTCGACTCGCTCGGGGTAGAGCGCCAACATAAGCGAGGTTTCAAAGACCCCGCCATGCTCGATATCCCAGCCGAGAAAACCGTCCGGGTAGAGCTGTGCGATCACGTCTGGATCTTTGATGAAATCCCAATAGGACAGCACCACTACCCGAAAGTCGTTGATGCCTGCATAGCGCAGTTCGCGCAAGGCCAGATCGATACCCTCGACGATGAACATCGAGTTCTCGTAGTGCCCGTTCATCAGCACCAGGCGGCGCACGCCGTGACGGGCCAACTCACGAATGATGTCCTGAACACTGTGGGTCAGAGTGGCCCCGTCCAGGCTTGTGGTACCGGGGAAGTGGTTGCCCCCACCGGATTTTTGCTGCGACTTGTAACCATAATGCAAGGCTGGCAGCACCAGCGCATCGATACGCTGAGCCACCCTCTGGCTAACAGCCGTGGGCAGTAGCACATCCACGTCCATGCACATGTGATGGCCGTGCTGTTCAAGCGCGCCGACCGGCAGGAACAGCACCCGCTCACCACCGGCAATCGAGGCTTCGTACTCCTTCCATGTGAGTTCGCCTACAAAGACACTTTTGTTCATTGTTTCTGTCCTCTAACCAATCCGTCATTGTGCAGAATTTTTTGCTGCGCCATCTGCCCGGCAAGGAGATCGGGTCTCTGACCAAGGTGCGGAGGAAACTGCAGGAGTGCGACAGCTTCATCCGGCAGCATGGCATGCCAGGTAGATATGATTGACGAACAACACCGCCGGCATGCGCGAGCGCATACGCCCCAAGGACTGGAAGCGAATATCCAGCGAAACAAATTGCCACGTGTATTCACGCTGTTGCCTCCTGGCCTGATGGCCTAGGTGCGAGACAATGGCAGCAGCGCAGCGGTGGTTCCCCCCTCTGCGCTGCTGCCTGGCATTACTTGCGAATGATGTTGTGCTCTGGGCCATACGGGAACTTGGTGATGTTCTCCGAACCCTGCTCGTTGACGATCAGGATGTCGTGCTCGCGGTAACCGCCTGCGCCCGGCAGACCTTCAGGCAGCATGATCATCGGCTCGATGGAAACCACCATGCCGGGCTCAAGTACTGTGTCGATGTCTTCACGCAGCTCCAGGCCGGCTTCGCGACCGTAGTAGTGACTGAGGGTGCCGAACGAGTGGCCGTAGCCGAAGGTGCGGTACTGCAGCAGGTCGTGCTTGAGGAAGATCTCGTTCAGCTCGAGAGCGATATCGCTGCAGCGCATGCCTGGCTTGATCAGCTTGAGACCGGCTTCGTGCACTTCGACGTTGACTTCCCACAGACGCAGGTGCTCGTCGGAACAATGATCGAGGAACAGGGTGCGTTCCAGTGCGGTGTAGTAACCGGCGATCATCGGGAAGCAGTTCAGACTGAGGATGTCGCCCTTGTTCACCTTGCGGCTGGTCACCGGGTTGTGCGCGCCATCGGTGTTGATGCCGGACTGGAACCAGGTCCAGGTGTCCATCAGTTCGCCTTCGGGGAAGGTGCGCGCGATTTCACGGACCATCGCCTGGGTGGCGTGCAGTGCTACTTCGTACTCAGGCACCTGATCACGCAATGCCTCAATTACCGCAGCGCCGCCGATGTCGGCAATACGTGCGCCGTGACGAATGATCGCGTGCTCTTCGGCGGACTTGACCAGGCGCATCTTCATGCAGGGCGCGGCGACGTCGACCAGCTCGGCGGACGGATAGCGCGCGGCCAGCTTGTCGCGGTTCTGCAGGTTCAGGTGATCGAACTCGATGCCGATACGCCCGGCCTTCGGCAGCGCCTGCTGGATGGCGACGAAGAAGTTATCGCGCTGCCAGTCGGAGTAGACAATGTTGTCGGTGCCGACGGTACGGCGCCAAGGCTGACCACCGTCGATATTGGCAGTGATGGTCACGACCGCGTCCTGGGTCACCACCGCGGCATAGGGACGACCGAAGGAGCAGTAGACGAAATCGGTGTAATAGTTGACGTTGTGGTAGGAGGTGAAGATCGCCGCATCGATGTTTTCTGCCGCCATATGGGCGCGCAGCTTGGCCTGGCGAGTGGCGTATTCCTGCGCCGAGAAAGTTGACTTAACTTTTTGGCCGTTTTGGATCCGAAGTGTCTGGGGCATTTGCATGGCGAGAACCCTTGTTGTTTTCAGTGACTAGGCACATCCACTTGGCAGTGCCGTTGGAAAGCATTGCAACAGATGCAATCGTGCAGTTTTTGCACGTTTCCGACCTGTAATTGGTCATTTCCGCTTCCCCTGCCTGCCGTCCAAGTCGCCCGTGCAATCATGCTGCCAGCCCCGACGGCACGCCACTACGCAAGGCCCACGAGGCCGCCGGCGATGCTCATTCACCCCGTAGAATCAGTGCAGACTCAGCATCCCATTCGGCGAAAAGCTGCTGCCCACTGCGTATGCCGAGCTGGTCGTAATCGGCATGCATTTTCTGCACCTGAAGTTCAAGCCCATCCTTGGCTTCGAGGTGGATGTTGACCATGGAGCCGATGAACTCCTCGCCGACCACGGTACAAGCCAGCCGGTTGGGCCGACTGGCTTGTACGCTGAGGTCGACATGTTCGGCGCTCAGGCAAACAGTGACCCGATCGCCCGGAACGACCGTCTTGCCGTCCGGCAGCCGCGCCTGAAACTCTCCATGCTCCGAGCTGACTCTAACCAAGCTCGCATCACCAAGGGCTGTGACGGTACCGACCAGGATGTTCTTGCCGCCGACGAATTCGGCGACGAAGCGGTTATGCGGCTCGCGGAAAACCTCCTGCGGCGAGCCGATCTGCTCGACCCGACCCCGACTCATGATCACCACTCGATCGGCCATGGCGAAGGCTTCTGACTGGCTGTGGGTGACATAGACGAAGGTGATGCCAAGATCCTTCTGCAGGCCGGTCAGCACGCTCTGCATGCGTACACTCAGGTTGGCATCGAGCGCACTTAGCGGCTCGTCGAGCAGCAGGATCGGCGGTTCTGTCACCAGTGATCGGGCCAGCGCCACGCGTTGCTTCTGGCCGCCGGAGAGCTGGCTAATGTCGCGCTCGGCGAACTCCTCCAGGCCGAGCCGTTCGAGCCAGAGCAACGCCTTCTTGCGCCGTTCGGCCTTGGCCATACCGCGCATCTTCAGACCGAACTCGACGTTCTCGATCACGTTGAGAAACGGGAACAGCGCCAGATTCTGCCAGACCAGCGGGGTCTCCCGCTCCCAAGAATAGAGGTCATTGATCCGCTCGCCGTTAAGCCGTATCTCGCCTTTGCTCGGCTTCTCGAGGCCTGCGAGCATGCGCAGCGTCGTCGTCTTGCCGCAGCCGCTCGAGCCCATGATCGCGACAAACTCGCCCTTGTAGATCTCGAGGTTCATGCATTCGACGGCCTGGAAACTGCCGAAGTGCTTGACCACGTTGTCAAATACCACCAGCGGTTGAGTCATGGCTGAAATCCTTCGGATTCGGGTGATTATCGGGAGGGCATCAGGCGTCCATCGGCTTCTGCCGCCGCATCAGCAACAGCTGGGCGACCACCACCAAGGTCATGGTGGTGATGAAGACGATGGTGCCGATCGCGTTGATGGTCGGACTCACCTGCCCTTGCAGCGTGTTGAGGATGCGCACCGGCACCGTCTCGTTGAGTCCCGAGACGAACCAGGCGACGGCGAACTCGTCGAAGGAAACGGCCATGGTCACCAACAGCGCAGCGAAGACACTCGGAGCCGCGAACGGCAGAATCACATAACGCATGGCCTTCCATTGACTGGCGCCGAGGTTCCACGCCGCCGCCTCGATATTCGGGTCCATCTGTGCCAGGCGCATGCGGATCACCGCCATGGCGAACGGCGCGCACATTACAATGTGGCTGATCACCACCGAATGCAGATCGCCGGAGAGCCCGACTCGCGACAGGAACGCCAGCATCGCCAACCCCATGATCACCACCGGGATGGTCGGCGGCAGCAGCGCCAGCGCCATGTAGATTGACTTGCCGAAAAAGTGATAGCGGAAGTCGGTATAGGCCGCCGTAAAGCCCAGCAAGGTCGACACCAGCGACACCACCAACCCCACCACCAGGCTGTTCCTGAATGCCTCCCACACCGCGGGATCGGCGGCGATGGCCTCGTACCAGCGCAGACTGAAACCACCCAACGGCAAGGACGGGAAGCGGTCGACGTTGAACGAAAACACAAAGCTGCCGGCAATCGGGGTGAAGATGAAGATGAACACCAGCACCACGTAACCGCGCAGCAACAGATTGATCAGACGATGCTCGTTCATGCGCGTCTCCGGTAGGCGAAACCGATCGAAGCGAAGGCCGTGATCAGTAGCGTCACAATCATCATCGTGGCGATCACCGCGGCGCGTGGCCATTGCTGTCCCGACTTGGTGGTGTCGGTAATCAGCGTGCTCAGGGTCGGCGGCTGGCCACCGCCCAGGTAGAGCGGGCTGACGAAGTCGCCGAAGGTCAGGATGAAGCAGAACAATGCCGCGACGACGATACCGATCCGCGCCGAGGGCACCACCACCTGGAATACAGTGCGCACGCGGCCACAACCGAGATTGTGGGCCGCCTCGATCAACGAGCGGTCGATGTACATCAGGCTGAACAGCTGCAGCAGCACCACCAGTGGCAGGCACAGCGTGAAGTAGCCGACATAGGTGCCGAACGTGGAGTTGAGCATCGGCAACGGCCCCAGTCCGAGCTGGTCGAGGGCGGCATTGAGGATACCGTTGTCGCTCAGAAACACCTGCCATGAGTAGGTGCGCACCAGGTAGCTGGTGAAGAACGGGGTGATCAGCAGCAACACCATCAGCTGTTTGAGCGATTCGCGGAACTTGAAGGCGATCGTGTAGGCGCAGGGGAAGGCCACCAGGCTCACCAACACCGTTGCTCCCGCAGCCATTGCCAGCGTGTGTAGATAGGCGTCCCAGAAGAACCCGCGGCTGAGCATGTAGCTCCAGTTCAACCACTCGAACGTCGGCACCATCCGATAATTGCGCACGACCCAGAAGCTGATCGCGACCAGGAATGCCAGGGGAAAGACGAAGAAAACCAACTGCCAGACCAGGATCGGCATCGAGAAACTGAGGCCGTACCAAGGCAGGCGGAAGGATTTCCTGTCGCCCCGGGCCGGCACAAGCGGCTGCACGACGCTCATGCCGGCGTCGATCCGCGGCGGGTCACCTTTCTTGCGTGAAGCCATTACGAGCACCCCGCTGTTTATGCTCAGGCACTCTTGTATTCCGACCAGAAGTCGTTCCACTCCTCCAGGCTCTGCTGCACCGGGAGTTCGCGGTACTGGATGCGGCCGTCGCGAATATCATCCATGACGTTGCGCTGGCCGATCACCATGCTTTGGCGCTGAGCTTCGGCGGGATCGAGCTTGTTCAGCAGCTCCCAGCCCTTCTTACTCGGAATCAGTGCAGGGTAGGCGGCCATTTTCGCCGTTTTGACCTGGCCTTCCGGCGCCGTGATGTACTGGATGAACTGCTTCGCCAGCTCGGGGCTGTGCGCGTTCTTGGCGATGCAGTAGGACTCGGTCCACTGCAACCCACCCTCCTCCGGCACCACGGTCTTAACTGGCGCGCCGGAACGCTGCAGCACCCCGGTGATCCAGTCGCCGATGCCGCACATCGCATGGATCTGACCGTTCTTCAGCGATGAGAAGGTTCCGCCGTAATCGAAGAAGCCGCCGATCTGCGGGCGCAGGCTCATGATTTTCTCCTGGACGGCTTGCCAGTGCGCCTCATCGACATCGTACGGACGCGGGTTGCCGTTGAGCAGGCTGATCTGCCCCAGGTTCGGCAGGTGCCAGTCGAAATGGCCGACCTTGCCCTTGAGGCTTTCGTCCCAGAACACGTCATAGCTGCGCACCTTGGCCTCGGCAACCAGCTGGGTGTTGTAGGCGATGCCGAGAAAGCCAAAGCGGATCAGCACCGAGTACAGCTCGTCGCCCTGCCAGTGCCCGGGAAACTTCTGGAATTCGGGGAAGAAGTCGTCGAACGGGTAGTCGGCCGGGTCGAGCCGCTCGATGTAGCCGCCGGCGTTGAGTTGCTGCACGTATTCGGCGTCGGACAGGATCAGGTCAAAGGTACCGGGCGGGGACTGCGAAATCAGTCCCAGCATGTTGTCGCCGCCGGTGTAGTACTTGGCTTTGACCTTGACCCCGAACTGGCGCTCGAAGTCACCGACGATGTCCTGCTCGGCATGCCCGGCCCAGGCCAGAATGACCAGCTCTTTTTCCGCGGCGGCAAAGCTTCTCAAAGGCAAGACGCCAGCCAGGGCCGCGCTGCCTGCCAGAACGCCTGTTGTTTTGAGAAATGTCCGTCGTGAAAGGTCGATGCGATTTGTCATTATTGTCTCTCCTCGATGATGGAAAGGTGCTTCTGTCCTTCTAGGCTTGCCACTTGCTTTCTCCCCCCTACACCTTTGAGCGTAGACGCTAGGTCGCCGGCGAGATGGGGGAGGGGAATCCCCGCCGACTCACGGTCCAAGAATCGGCTGGCGTGACGACGGCGCTTACCGTGATCGCGAAAAGATGCTGCGCCATCACACCTATCCTCACTTACGAATAACGCTGTCTCCGGGCAGCCGGAGAACCTGGCAATGCTCTCCAGCCCCTGCTAATTGACGATCTGGATGTCGTATTCAGGGTAACCATCCACAGCCGCCAGCCCTTGCGGCAGCATGCTCAGCGGTTCAAGGGATGCAGGCATGCGCGGCTCCAGCAGCGCACCGATGTCCTCGCGCCACGCCAGATCAGCTGCGCGACCGTGGTAGCGAGCGAAGGGGGCAAATGAGCGAGCGCAGCCGAAGGAGCAGGACGCGAGGCCGCTGCAATAGTTGATCCGATACGAGGTAAAGATCGCCGCCGGGATGTGTTCTGCCGCCATGTGGGCAAGCAGCCTGGCCTGGCCAGTGGCGTACTCCTGCACCGAGAAAGTCGACTTGATTTTCTGGCCGGTCTGGATGCGTAGCGTCTGAGGCATTGGCATGGCGAGAATTCTTATAGTTTTGAGTGACTCGACCTGGCTTGGCAGGTTTCTGAAACCATTCGAACAGATGTCAATACCCGATTTTTGTACGCGCCCGACCCCAAATTGCTTATATCCGCCGCCAAGACCACCATCCAAGGCGCCTGAACAATCCTGCTGTCGT
Source organism: Pseudomonas borbori (assembly GCF_900115555.1). Classification (GTDB taxonomy): domain Bacteria; phylum Pseudomonadota; class Gammaproteobacteria; order Pseudomonadales; family Pseudomonadaceae; genus Aquipseudomonas; species Aquipseudomonas borbori. The sequence goes on along the minus strand of NZ_FOWX01000047.1, from coordinate 1,716 downwards.
CCCAACCCGCGGGATACGGCGCGGAGCTGCGTAAGCCGCAGCGAGGCTCGGACTCATCCAGTAGTCAGCGGTTGTGAAAAAATCGAGCGCCGTAGCGAGAGCGTTTCCTGTTTTTCGCGTAACGCAACGCCAGCAGCGGGTGCCAGGGGGCGGTCGCCGTAGGCAAGAGTTTTTTCACAAGCAGTCAGCGCGCCCATCACACACAGACGTTCGGGCAACCGCTATCGAAAGCGCCCTGCGAGAGCCAAACCAGGCGCAAAGCCCAGCCGGCTGACGCCGATGAACCTGAACCTGTTGCTGGGGAGAAGCAGCAGGCTCAGTGCATGGCCAGGCGGCAGCGTTGCGACTTGCTCGGACGCTCGTTGCTCGGCGCCACGCCGAAGTGTTCGCGGTAGCACTTGGAGAAGTGCTGCGGGGACAGGAAGCCGCAGTTGTTGGCCACCTCCACTATCGGCAGGGCCGTCTGCTTGAGCAGCTGCCGCGCCTGTAGCAGGCGCAGTTTCAGGTAATAGCGCGACGGCGAACAGCGCAGGTATTGACAGAACAGCCGCTCGAGCTGGCGCCGCGACAGCTCGACATAATGCGCCAGCTTGTCGAGTTCGATGGGTTCTTCGAGATTGGCCTCCATCAGCGCTATCGCTTCCTGCAACTTCGGCTGGGCGCTGCCCAGTGCCTGGCGGAACGACATCTGTGGCGACTCGCTGCGCAGCTGCTCGAGCACCAGGGTTTCGCTGATCGCATCCACCAGCGCAGGACCGTGGCTGCGGCCGATCAGTTGCAGCATCAGCTCCAGCCCGGCCGTGCCCCCCACGGCGGTGTAGCGATCACGGTCGAGGACGAAGCGCTGCGGGCTGAGCGAGACCGCGGGAAAGGTCTCGCGCATATCCACCTGACAGTCCCAGCTCACACAACACTCGTAGCCCTGCAACAGACCGGCACTGGCCAACACCCAGCTGCCACTGCCCAGCGCCCCCAGGTGCACGCCCCGCCGCGCCTGATCCTGCAGCAGGCGGATCTGCGCGGGGTCGCAGTCGCGCTGCAGGCTTTCGGCGCCACACAGGATCAAGGCATCCAGCGCCGGCTCCGTGTGCGCGGCGCCATCCGGGGTCACCAGCATGCCGTTGCTGGCGCGCACGGCACGGCCATCCGTAGTCAGGGTCTGCCAGCGATAGAGGCTACGCCCGGAGAACTGATTGGCGCGGCGCAACGGCTCGAGCACCGCGGCCAGGCTGATCAGGCTGAAATTGTCGCTGAGCAAAAAACCGATCGCCGCCAGGGCGACCTCTGCCGGCTGTTGCAACGCCTCGTAACTGGACATGCTTAGCTCTCCTCGGCGCGGGCCTGTGAGCGAAAGGATTGGCAATGGGCGCGGTGGCGCTGCTCAACACTCGATGGCACTGACCGCCAGGCCACCGCGCGAGGTTTCCTTGTACTTGTCGTGCATGTCGGCACCGGTGTCGCGCATGGTGCGGATCACCCGGTCGAGCGAGATGAAGTGCTGGCCGTCGCCGCGCAGGGCCATCTGCGCGGCGTTGATCGCCTTCACCGCGGCGATCGCGTTGCGCTCGATGCACGGCACCTGGACCAGGCCGCCGACCGGGTCGCAGGTCAGCCCGAGGTTGTGTTCCAGGCCGATCTCGGCGGCATTTTCCAGCTGCTCCGGGGTGGCGCCGAGGATCTCCGCCAAGCCGGCCGCGGCCATCGCGCAGGCCGAAC
>NZ_FOWX01000032.1 GCF_900115555.1 Pseudomonas borbori | reverse complement strand
AGCCACGCATCGCGGCGCTGCTCGCCAGCGGCCAGCTGCTGCTCGACGGCGATGTGCCGGTGGCCTTCGACTGGGCGCGCGACATGCTGCTGCTCGACGAGAACCTGCCCTATCACCCCAATGCCATGACTCTGACGGCTTTTGGCGTCGACGGCGGCGTGCTGCACGGCGACACCTACTATTCGGTCGGCGGCGGCTTCGTGATCGATGCCGAGCAGGCCGCCAGCGGCCAGCTGGACCAGGATCACACCGTGCTACCCTACGACTTCTCCAGCGCCGAGGAACTGTTGCGCCTGTGCAAGGAGCACGGCCTGCGCGTGTCCGAACTGATGCTGGCCAACGAGAAGGCCTGGCGCAGCGAGGCGGAGATCCGCAGCGGCCTGATGCGCCTGTGGCAAGCCATGCGCGACTGCGTCGAGCAGGGTCTTGCGCACGAGGGCATCCTGCCTGGCGGGCTCAACGTCAAGCGCCGCGCGGCCAAGCTGCACCGCAGCCTGCAGGAAATGAGCAAGCCCAACGTGATCGGCTCGACCCTCAGCGGCATGGAATGGGTCAACCTGTTCGCCCTGGCGGTCAACGAGGAAAACGCCGCCGGCGGGCGCATGGTGACCGCGCCGACCAACGGCGCGGCCGGGATCATCCCGGCGGTGCTGCATTACTACGTGCGCTTCAGCCCGGCGGTGAGCGAGGCCAACGTGGTCGACTACCTGCTGGCCGCCGCCGCGGTGGGCATCCTGTGCAAGAAGAACGCCTCGATCTCCGGCGCTGAAGTCGGCTGCCAGGGCGAGGTCGGTTCGGCCTGCGCGATGGCCGCGGCCGGTTTGGCGGAGATCCTCGGCGCCACCCCGGAGCAGCTGGAAAACGCCGCCGAGATCGGCCTGGAACACAACCTCGGGCTGACCTGCGACCCGGTCGGCGGCCTGGTCCAGGTGCCGTGCATCGAGCGCAACGCGATCGCCGCGGTAAAGGCGATCAACGCCGCGCAGATGGCCCTGCGCGGCGACGGTGAGCACTTCATCTCGCTCGACCGGGTGATCCGCACCATGCGCGACACCGGTGCCGACATGCACGACAAGTACAAGGAAACCTCGCGCGGTGGCCTGGCGGTCAGTGCCATCGAGTGTTGAGCAGCGCCTGCGCGTTGGACGGCCGGCACCGGCCGCGCAACGCGGCTCGGTCTTTTCACCGCCTCCGGAAGCACGGCGCATGTTCCCGGATCGCCAGGCTCCATTGTTGTGCCTGCGCAGGGGCTCATGCCTGCTTGCGGTGCAGCACCGACGGCGCCGGCCGGGCGCCCTGGTGACCGTTCGGTCAGCTGGATTTATCCGGGCCGTTACCGCCGCCATGGCCTTCCGTAACGGGGGTGACATTGACCGCCCGGACGGTGCTACCGAAATGCTCAAGACCCCCGTCTGCCGGGGGCTGGTGGTCGCAAACGGAATGTTTTGTCGCTCCTGCCAAAGCCCAGCGTGAGCGGGCTGGATACATTTCGATATTTTTATTGAACGGACAATCAATTTAGGCATGGCCTTTGCGTTGTTATCCACGCCCATCTGGGGGTGTTGCTTACCAGAATCACAATAAATAGAGCCATGCCGTGATGCGGGCTCAATACCGTGTTCAGCTCAGCGCGAGGGTTTCATCCATGTCACAGTTCAGCCAAGGGGCGCAGCCCCAGAACCGTGCTCCCCAGTCCATAGGCTTCCTGCTGCTGGACAATTTCACCCTGATCTCCCTGGCCTCGGCGGTGGAGCCCCTGCGCATGGCCAACCAGCTTTCCGGCAAGGAGTTGTACCGCTGGCATACCCTGACCCAGAGCGGCCTGCCGGTGTGCGCCAGCGACGGCCTGCAGATCACCCCGGACGCCGGCCTGAGCAATGCGCCGGCGCTGGATGCGGTGATCGTCTGTGGCGGCGTGGATATCCAGCACAGCGTCAGTCGCGAGCACCTGCACTGGCTGCAGGTCCAGGCCCGCCATGGCCGCCAGCTGGGCGCGGTATGCACCGGCAGCTGGGCGCTGGCCAAGGCTGGCCTGCTCGACGGTTACGAATGCAGTGTGCACTGGGAAGTCCTCGCGGCGATGCAGGAAGCCTGCCCCCGGGTAACCGTCACCACTCGTCTGTTCTCCATCGACCGCACCCGCTACACCTCGTCGGGCGGCACCTCGCCGATGGACATGATGCTGCACATGATCAGCCGTGAGCATGGCCGCGAATTGGCGGCGGCGATCTCCGACATGTTCATCTACGAGCGCATCCGCAACGAGCAGGATCACCAGCGTGTGCCGCTCAAGCACATGCTCGGCACCAACCAGCCGAAGCTGCAGGAAATAGTCGTATTGATGGAGGCCAACCTGGAGGAACCGATCGATCTCGATGGCCTAGCCAACTACGTTGATGTATCGCGTCGCCAGCTCGAGCGCCTGTTCCAGAAATACCTGCACTGCTCGCCGTCGCGCTATTACCTCAAGCTGCGTCTGATCCGCGCCCGTCAGCTGCTCAAGCAGACCAGCATGTCGATCATCGAAGTGGCCTCGGTGTGCGGTTTCGTCTCCACTCCGCACTTCTCCAAGTGTTACCGCGAATACTTCGGCATCCCGCCGCGCGACGAGCGTTCCGGGCAGAACCTGGGGAGCGTGAGGGCTTTGGTTCCGCTACCGGAAGACCTGCTGCGGCCGTCCTCGACCTCGGCCCTGGCTGCGCTGACCCGCGCTCAGGGCGAATCGACCTTCGCCAGCGTGCGGGTCTAATTTATTGTTGCGCTGACACCGGCGCGTAGGGTGCGCCGTGCGCACCCGGCACCCGCCGGCCCCGTGTGCACAGGCCAGCCGCAACCGCGCGAGCAGTGATCATTGCGCGGTGCGGTTTGTTTATAGTGGGCAGCCCGTCTCGGACAGTGGCTGGCCCCTGGTTTGCCGAAAAGGCTCAGCTACATTCCAGGCAGATGAAATTCGGTTCGCGCAGGAAGTCGTGCCAGAAATCGCTGCCATGTTCGTCCATGCCTTGTTGCGAGACGGTTGGCGCTTGCCAGTTGCAGGTGGTGAAGCCGGCCTCGCGAAAGGCCCACTCGTAGGTGGCTGTGCTCCAGTGGTAGTTGCGCAGGCGGATCGCATGGCTGCCGGTGAAGAATGCGTAGTCTACGGCGTCGCCTTCGCGCAGGGGCGAGGGGCTGTGCACCAGGTAGCCATACTTGCGCGTGGCCTGGTTATTCAGGGGGGCGAACAGGGGCGTTGCATTGACGCTGGCGACCAGTTTCCCGCCGGGTTTGAGGTTGTTGTAAGCCGTGCGGCTGAGCGCCAGCAGAGCCTCTCTGGACGCCGCGTAGTTGAACAGGAACGCCGCACTGATCAGGTCGAAGCTGCCGATGGTGCCGAGGGCGGCCACATCGCCGTGGATATAGGTGGTGCCCAGCGGCTGTTGGTTTTCCGCCTGTTGCGCCAGTTCGATCATGCCCGCCGATATGTCCACGCCGACGACCTGGCGTGCGCCCTGCTGTTTTATCGTTCTGCTGAAGCGCCCTTCGCCGCAGGCCAGGTCGAGCACCGCTTTGCCCTGCACATCGCCGAGCAGGTTGAGGTAGGTGAACTCCTCGGCGTGTTTCTTCACAGTCAGTTCGCCGTGGACGATTTTGTAGGCGAGCGAAATATCATCGTAGCTGGCGTGCATGGCTATTCCTTGCAGATGCGGGCCGTCGGAGTCGGCTCCCGGCGGTTGTGAGCATGCGTATCTTCACAGATGTTTCAGGGCAATGGGATGCGGTGTCCGCCACCGGGCAGAACGGGCACGCGCTCGTCGAGGCTGTAGTAATCGCCGGCCTCGGCCGCATAGATGTGCGCGGCAATCCTGAGGCCCTGCGGCCGATCCAGGCTGCCCGCGGCAATCGACATGCGCTCGCCGCCTTGCTCCTCGAAGAACAGGCTGGAGCCGCATTCCTGGCAGAAGCCACGGCGGAAGCCGGCGATGCAGGAAAACCATTTGAGTGAGGCGTGGTTGATCAGGGTGAAGTTGACTTTCCGGCACGCGGTCGCCGCTGCTGCGCCGGCATTGCTCGCAATGGCAGGCGACTATGTCCCTCAGCGCACCGACCACCACATAGCGCACGCCGCCACAGAGGCAGCCACCGCTATGCCTGTCGTTCATGGATAACCTCCAGGGCTTGTGAACATGCCGAGCGGCGCCGCGGGACCGTCTTGCGCTGGTCTGTGGCGCCGCTCGATGCGGTTACCCGCGGCGATCAAACGCTCGAGTCGGGCATGCTCGCCTTGCGCTGCTCGATGTAGGCCAGCAGCGCCGCGTCGATCGCCGGATCCAGCGGCGGCGCCTGGTACTCGGCGAGCAGCTTCTTCCAGCGCGCATTGGCGCGCTGGGCCATGTCCAGCCGGCCGTCGGCATCCCATTGCTCGAAGCTGTTGTTGTCGGTGATCGGCGACAGGTAGAAGGCGGTCTTGAAGTTCGCCTGGGTGTGGCTGCAGCCGAGGAAGTGCTTGCCGGGGCCGACTTCGCGAATCGCCTCCATGGCCTGGCCGTTCTCCGACAGGTCGACGCCCTTGAGCAGGGTCTGCATCATGCCGGCCTGGTCGGCATCCATGATGAACTTCTCGTAACCCATGGCCAGCCCGCCCTCCAGCCAGCCGGCGGTGTGCAGGGCGAAGTTGACCCCGGCCAGCGAGGTCGGCAGCAGGGTGTTGGCGCTTTCGCTGGCCGCCTGGGCATCGGGAATCTTCGACGCGGTAAAGGAACCGCCGGAACGGAACGGCACGCCCAGGCGCCGGGCCAGGTTGGCCATCACGTAGAGCACCAGCGCCGGCTCCGGGGTACCGAAGGTGGGGGCGCCGGACTGCATCGACATGGAGCTGGCGAAGCTGCCGAGCACCACAGGCGCGCCCGGGCTGACCAGTTGCACGAACGCCAGGCCGGCCAGGCCCTCGGCCAGGGTCTGGGCGGCGGTGCCGGCGATGGTCACCGGCGACATGGCGCCGGCCAGGATGAACGGGGTGACGACACAGGCCTGGTTGGCGCGGGCATAGACCTTGGCGGCGCCGAGCATGGTGTCGTCGAAGGTCATCGGCGAGTTGGCGTTGATCAGGCTGACCACGCAGGTTTTCGGCTTGCCGGTGTCCGGGTCGAGCCAGTCGTCGCCGAACAGGATCTTGGCCATCTCGACCGTATCCTGAGCCCGCTCCGGATGGGTGACCGAGCCCATGAAGCACTTGTCGGAGTACTTCATGTGGCTGTAGATCATATCCAGGTGGCGCTTGTTCACCGGCAGATCGACCGGCTCGCAGATGGTGCCGCCGGAGTGGTGAATGCTCGGCGACAGGTAGGCCAGTTTGACGAAGTTGCGGAAGTCCTCGAGGGTGCCGTAGCGCCGTCCCCGGTCGATGTCGTGGACGAAGGGGCAGCCATAGGCGGGCACGAATACCGTGTTGGTGCCGCCGATGCGCACGCTGCGCGCCGGGTTGCGCGCATGCTGGGTGAACTCGCGCGGGGCATTGTCCTGAATCAGCTTGCGGCACATGCCGCGCGGCATGCGTACCCGTTCGCCCTGAACGTCGGCGCCGGCGTCGCGCCAGATCTGCAGCGCCTCGGGGTCATCGCGAAAATCGATGCCGATCTCCTCGAGGATGGTGTCGGCGTTGGCCTCGATGATGGCCAGGCCTTCATCGCCGAGCACCTCGTAATACGGAATGTTGCGCGTGATGTAGGCCGGCTGCGAGGACTGGGCGTCCGCGCGGCTGGCGCGGCGCGCATCACTGCCACCTGAGCGTCGGCGTGTGGTGGTTGAGCTCATGCTGGGGTACTCCCTCGGTGGTTGTCGATCAGGGTGGCGTCAGCAGGACGCCGCGCTGTGGTGGTGGGGTGCATCGGTTGGGTTAGTCGAGGCATGCGTCGTTGCCCCAGGCGGACTGCATGATGCCGGCGGGAAAGGCAATCCCGTGTTGGCGGCAGGTCGCCTCCAGGGTGTTGAGCAGCAGGCAGGCGATGGTCATCGGGCCCACACCGCCGGGAACCGGGGTGATGGCACCGGCAACCGTGCTGGCGCTGGCAAAATCCACGTCGCCGACCAGGCGTGCCTGGTCGTCCTCCTCGATGCGATTGATGCCGACGTCGATGACGGTCGCCCCGGGTTTCAGCCAGTGCCCGGGCACCAGCCGCGCTCGCCCGACCGCGGCCACCAGGATGTCCGCGCGCCGGCACTCGGCCTGCAGATCGCGGCTGCGCGAGTGGGCGATGGTCACCGTGCAATGCTCATTGAGCAGCAGGTTGGCCATGGGTTTGCCGACGATGTTCGAGCGCCCCAGCACCAGGGCATGCAGGCCGCTCATGTCGCCGAGGTGGTGCTTGAGCAGCATCAGGCAGCCCAGCGGCGTGCAGGGCACTATGCCCTGGCCGCCGGTGCCCAGCTTGCCCACGTTGATCGGGTGGAAGCCATCGATGTCCTTGTCCGGGCGGATCGCGTTGATCACCCGTTCGGCGTCCACCTGGGGCGGCAGGGGCAACTGCACCAGAATGCCATGCACGGCCGGGTCCTGGTTCAGGCGCTCGATCAGCTCGAGCAACTGGGCCTGCGGCACGCCGTACGCCAGTCGGTACTCGAAGGACGCCATCTCGGCTTCGCGGGCCTGGTTGGCCTTGTTGCGCACATAGATCTGGCTGGCCGGGTCTTCGCCGACCAGGATCACGGCCAGGCCGGGGGTGACCAGGTCATGCTCGCGCAGCTTGCGCACCTGACGGCCGATTTCCTCGCGCAGGCGGGTCGCATAAGCCTTGCCATCGATGATGTGTGCCATGGGGAAAAACCTCTGTCGGTCGGCATGCGCCCGGCCGGCGGCCGGGCATGGGGCGACGGTTTAGCGGAACACCACGGTGGTATTGCCGTTGGTGAAAACCCGGTGCTCCAGATGGAAGCGCACCGCCCGCGACAACGCCATGTTTTCCGCGTCGCGGCCCACGGCGGCGAGTTGCTCGGGGCTGAAGGTGTGATCCACACGCTCGACGATCTGCTCGATGATCGGCCCCTCGTCGAGGTCGGAGGTCACGTAGTGGGCCGTCGCACCGATCAGCTTGACCCCGCGGGCATAGGCCTGGTGATAAGGCTTGGCACCCTTGAAGCCCGGCAGGAAGGAGTGGTGGATATTGATCGCACGCCCGGCCAGCTGCGCGCACAGATCCTCCGACAGGATCTGCATGTAGCGCGCCAGCACCACCAGCTCGGCGCCGGTCTCGGCGACGATCTCCAGCAACCGCGCTTCCTGGGTGGACTTGTTCTCCGGGGTCACCGGCAGGTGGTAGAAGGGAATCCCGTGCCAGTCGGCCAGGGGCTTGAGATCAGAATGGTTGGAGACGATGGCCGCAACCGTCATCTTGATCTCGCCGGTGCGCTGGCGATACAGCAGGTCGTCCAGGCAGTGGTCGAACTTGGAAACCGCGATCAGCACCTTGGGCGGGGTCAGGGTGTCATGCATCTGCCAATCCAGACCGTCGACCTCGGCCACCGCGGCAAAGGTTTCCTGCAACACCTGGAAAGGCGGGGTTTCGCCGGGGGTCGTGGAGAACACCGCACGGACATAGAAGTTGCCGCTGGAGATCTGGTCGAACTGGGCCATCTCCATGATGTAGCAGCGGTTTTGCGCCAGAAAGGTGGAGATTCTGGAGACTGTGCCGATGGCGCCCGGACAGCTGGCCTTCAGCACATAGATGTTCTTTCCTTCGGTCATTGCAGACATTGCGGACATTTCGATCCTCCAGACAGCGGGACGTTCTTGTTAGACGTTCGGACGTGGCGACGCGCTGGATGACCGGGGCGGCGCAAGATTCGGACTGCTCGAAATGTACTCGCGTGACTTGCGATCACTTATCTTTGGGCGACGTCCAGCGTCGCTCGGACGACGCCGTGAAGAATCCGTGTTTTTCGAAAAAATTGATCTAGATCAAGGTTTTACGAAACGTAAAATTTTTCCTCAGGCGCGTCTTTGAATTGGTCGCTTATCGATATGTCCGCGTCGTCCATGTGGTTACTGGCGTGACTTTCTGACCCTACTCTGCGAACTCAATAGCGCCGTCCGGCGCAACTCAGATGTCTTGTTTTCGGGGAGTCAATTGCCATGACCGAACAGTTCAACGAAGAAGATTTCGATCTCAACGATCTGCCTGACGACGAGCTCGTCGAGCAAGTACATGACGACCTCTATAACGGCCTGCGTGAGGAGGTGGTGGAAAGCACCGAGATTCTCCTGGCGCGTGGCTGGAGCGCCAGCAAGGTGCTGGACGAGGCCCTGGTCGGCGGCATGGGCATCGTCGGCGTCGACTTCCGCGACGGCATCCTGTTCGTCCCGGAAGTGCTGATGGCGGCCAACGCCATGAAGGGCGGCATGGAAGTGCTGCGTCCGCTGCTCAGCCAGGCCGGTGCCGAATCGGTCGGCAAGATCGTGATCGGCACGGTCAAAGGCGACATCCACGACATCGGCAAGAACCTGGTGTGCATGATGATGGAGGGTGCCGGCTTCGAGGTGATCGACATCGGCATCAACATCCCGGTCGAGGAATATATTGCGGCGCTGGAAAAACATAAGCCGGACATCCTCGGCCTGTCGGCGCTGCTGACCACCACCATGTCCTACATGAAGGTGGTGATCGACACCCTGGTGGAAAAAGGCATACGCGACGACTACATCGTGATGGTCGGCGGCGCGCCGCTCAATGAAGAGTTCGGCAAGGCGGTCGGCGCCGATGTCTATTGCCGCGATGCCGGGGTCGCCGTGGACATGGCCAAGGAACTGATCGCCCGTCGGCGCGCGGCCTGATCGGGAGCGGCGGCCATGCAGCCCTTGCTGATCATCGCCTGCGGCGCCCTGGCCCGGGAGATCACCGCAGTGATCAGGGCCAATGCCTGGACGCAGGTGCGGGTGGAGTGTCTGCCCGCGGAACTGCACAACCATCCCGAGCGCATCCCCGAGGCGGTGCGGTGCAAGCTGGAACAGGTCGACCGGACGCGCGAACGGGTGTTCGTCGCCTATGCCGACTGCGGCACCGGCGGGCTGCTCGACCTGGTGCTCGAGGCGCATGGCGTGCAGCGGCTGGCCGGCGCGCATTGCTACGAGTTCTATGCCGGACCGCAGATTTTCGCCGAACTGGCCGAGGCCGAACCCGGCACTTTCTACCTGACCGATTTCCTGGCGCGGCATTTCGATCGGCTGGTCGTGGCCGAACTGGGCCTCGACCGGCACCCGCAACTGGCGGCGCTGTACTTCGGCAACTACCGGCGCCTGGTCTATCTGGCCCAGCGCGAAGACCCGCTGCTGCTGGAGCGTGCCCGGCAGGCTGCGGCACGCCTGGGCCTGGCCTTCGAGCAGCGCCTTTGCGGTTATGGCGGCCTGCACAGCTCATTGGTTCGCTTCATCGAGGAGGAACGGCCATGGCCAAACTGATCATCGTTTACTGGCGCGATATTCCGGCGCAGGTGATCGTCAAGCAGGGTCGCGACAGTGCCCGCCTGCAGCTGTCCCAGCGTTTTCAGGAGGCCATCGACCGCGCGGCCATGCGCGCCGGCAAGGGCGGTTCGGCGGCCTACCTGGCCGACTGGCGGCGCTGCGAACCGATTGCCTGCGGTGACGACCTGCAGGCCGAAGCCGAGGCCGCGGCGGCACGCATAGATGCGCGCCATAGCGATGACGACCTGGAGCGGCTGATCAGAAACAAGGGCCTGAGCGCCCAGGCGGCTGACTGAAGCCTCACCACCACGCACAACTCATTGCCCGGCCACGGGCCAGGATAGATGCCATGTACAAGGTTCGTCGTTGGGTGGTTCGCCACTCCAGAATGTTTGAAACCCTCTACCGCAGCTTCGAGCCGATCCTGCTGAAGCTGCATCCACTGTGGCGGCGCCTGGGTTATGCCCGGGTCGAGGCGCCCATGCGGGCCGTCGAGAAGCGCGTCAAGGGCCTGCTGTTCGACTGCCAGATGTGCGGCCAGTGCGTGTTGAGCTCGACCGGCATGTCGTGCCCGATGAACTGCCCGAAGAATCTGCGCAACGGTCCCTGCGGCGGGGTGCGCAGCAACGGCCACTGCGAAGTGAAGCCGGAAATGAAATGCGTCTGGGTCGAGGCCTGGGCCGGCAGCCGCAACATGCAGGCGGGCGAGCGCATCCAGGTGGTGCAGCAACCGGTCGACTTCCGGCTCAGGGGGACGTCCTCCTGGCTGAGCGTGGTCCGTCAGCAGACACAACGAAACGAGGAGCGGGTGCAATGAAATTCGACGACGAGCCGGTTCCCGGCTATTCCCTGCCGATCCTGCCCGGCCACGTCTCGCCCGGCCGGCTGGAGCGGGTGCTGCGTGCCGGCAAATTCGCCATCACCTCGGAAATCGATCCGCCGGACTCCGCCGATCCGGGCGAGGTGCTCAAGCGCGCGGCGATCTTCGACGGCTACGTCGATGCCATCAATGCCACCGACGGTTCGGGGGCCAACTGCCACATGTCCAGCGTCGGCGTCTGTTCGCTGCTGACCCGCGTCGGCTACGCCACCATCATGCAGATCTCCTGCCGCGACCGTAACCGCATCGCCATCCAGGGCGAGATCCTCGGCGGCGCCGCAATGGGCGCCGCCAACATCCTCTGCCTGACCGGCGACGGCGTGCAGGCCGGCGATCATCCCCAGGCCAAGCCGGTATTCGACCTGGACTCGATGTCGCTGCTGGAAATCGCCCGCGGCATGCGCGACGACTGCCGCTTCCAGAGCGGGCGCAAGATAGTCACGCCGCCGCGGGTGTTCCTCGGCGCCGCCGAGAACCCGTTCGTGCCGCCCTATGACTGGCGCCCGCACCGCCTGGCGAAGAAGGTGGCGGCCGGCGCACAGTTCATCCAGACCCAGTACTGCTTCGATATCGACCTGCTCAAGCAGTTCATGAGCAAAGTCGGCGATCTCGGCCTGCTGGAAGGGCCGGACCGGGTGCATATCCTGGTCGGCGTTGGCCCGTTGGCCTCGGCCAAGAGCGCCCTGTGGATCCGCGAGAACGTCCCGGGCGTGCATATTCCGGACGCGGTGATCAAGCGCCTGCAGGGCGCCAGCAAACAGAAGGAGGAGGGCAAGCGCCTGTGCATGGACCTGCTGCAGCAGATCCGCGAGATCAAGGGCGTCAGCGGCGCGCACATCATGGCCTACCGGCAGGAGGAAGCCGTCGCGGAAATCATCCAGGCCACCGGCGTGCTCGAGGGCCGTGTGCCCTGGTATCCGGGGCGCGACAACCCCGCCCAGCTCAACCCGCAGTCGCCGCAGGCGAGCGCCCAACCGGCGCAAGCCGTATGCAAGTAATCCGCTGCACATAACCCCGGGTCACAGGCCCCCATCAATAATCGAGGACGTGTCATGACAGATACCATCATCAGCTCACACAAGAAGGAAGTGGTGCTCGGCTTCGAGCGGCCCTTCGTGGTCATCGGCGAGCGCATCAACCCTACCGGGCGCAAGCTGCTCGCCGCGGAAATGGCCGCCGGCGACTTCTCCCGAGTGATCCTCGACGTCGAAGCGCAGCTGGCGGCGGGCGCGCACATGCTCGACGTCAACGCCGGCATTCCGCTGGCCGACGAACCGGCGATCCTGGCCAAGACCATCCAGCTGGTGCAGTCGCTGACCGACGTGCCGCTGTGCATCGACTCCTCGATCATCGCCGCCCTGGAAGCCGGCCTGGCGGTGTACCAGGGCAAGGCCCTGGTCAACTCGGTGACCGGCGAGGACGAAAGCCTGGAACGGGTGCTGCCGCTGGTGAAGAAATACGGCGCCGCGGTGGTGGCGATCAGCAACGACGAAACCGGCATCTCCCACGACCCCGACGTGCGCTTCGCCATCGCCAAGAAGATCGTCGAGCGGGCGGCCGATCATGGCATTCCCGCCTGCGACGTGGTGGTCGATCCGCTGGTCATGCCGATCGGCGCGGTCGGCAGCGCCGGCCGCCAGGTGTTCGCGCTGTGCCATCGGCTGCAGCGCGAGCTGAAGGTCAACACCACCTGCGGCGCCTCCAACGTCAGCTTCGGCCTGCCCAACCGCAACGGCGTGAATGCCGCCTTCATGAGCATGGCGATCGCCTCCGGCATGACCTCGGCCATCACCAACCCCCTGCACGGCGAGATCATGGCGGCGATCCTGGGTGCCGACGTGATGATGGGCCATGACCCGGACTGCATGCGCTGGATCCAGAAGTTCCGCGAACCGCCGGCCGCATCCTCCGATGGCGCCCGCGGCCGTCGCGAGACCCGGCGGCGCACCACTTCCTGAGGGGTACTCCGCCGCATCAACCAGGGGCCCCAAGACGGGGCTCCCGTTCGTCTTCGCCCGAACAATCGAGGAGCACGCCGTGTCCATACCCGAGGATGCACTTGTCGTCTTCACTCCGTCCGGCCACCGCGGCCGCTTTCCCCTGGGCACCCCGGTGCTGGAAGCCGCCCGGGCGCTGGGGGTCGATATCGACTCGGTGTGCGGCGGTCGCGGCCTCTGCGGCCGTTGCCAGGTCGACCTGTGCGAAGGCAGTTTCGCCAAGCACGGGGTGACGTCCGCCGCCAGCCACCTGAGCGACAAAAGCGCCACCGAGCAGGCCTGGGAACAGCGTCGCGGCGTGCTCGATCCGGGTCGCCGGCTGAGCTGCGCGAGCCGGCTGCTGGGCGATGCGGTGATCGATGTGCCGCCGTCCAGCCAGGTACACCGCCAGGTCGTGCGCAAGCGCGCGGAGGTGCTGAATATCGAGCTGGATCCGATCATCCGCCTGTACCTGGTCGAGGTGCAGCAACCGGACATGCACGTGCCGGCCTCCGACCTGCGCCGCCTCAAGGACGCCCTCAGCTACCAATGGCACCTGCCCCAGCTGGAAAACGACATCCGCGTGGTCCAGCAGCTGCAGCAGGCCCTGCGTCAGGGCCAGTGGCAGGTCACGGTGGCGGTGTACAACGACCAGCGGATCATCGCCGTCTGGCCCGGCCTGCAGGAGAAGGTCTACGGCATGGCGGTGGACGTCGGCTCGACCACCATTGCCGCCCACCTGTGCGACCTGCAGAGTGGCGAGGTGGTGGCCAGCGCCGGGCGGATGAACCCGCAGATCCGTTTCGGCGAGGACCTGATGAGCCGCGTCTCCTACATCATGCTCAACCCGGGCGGCGAACTGGAAATGACCCGCGTGGTGCGCGAGGCGCTCAACCAGCTGGCCGAGGAGCTGGTGCAGCAGGCGGCAATTGGCGTGGAGGACATCCTCGAGGCGACCCTGGTCGGCAACCCGATCATGCACAGCCTGGTGTTCGGCATCAATCCGCTCGAGCTGGGCGGCGCGCCCTTCGCCCTGGCCTCCGACGAAGCCATCGACGGCCTCTGGGCCAGCGAGATCGACCTGCGCATCCATCCCAACGCGCGGGTCTACGGCCTGCCGTGCATCGCCGGGCATGTCGGTGCCGACACCGCCGCGATGATCCTCTCCGAGGCGCCGCAGCTGAGCGAGGAGCTGATGCTGCTGGTCGACGTCGGCACCAACGCCGAGATCGTCCTGGGCAACCGCGAGCGCCTGCTGGCGGCTTCCAGCCCGACCGGGCCGGCCTTCGAGGGCGCGCAGATCAGCTGCGGCCAACGCGCCGCGCCGGGCGCCATCGAGCGCGTGCGCATCGATCCCGAGACCCTGGAGCCGCGCTTCAAGGTGATCGGCTGCGACCTCTGGTCGAACCAGCCCGGCTTCGCCGCGGCGATCGCCGCGCATGGCGTCACCGGCATCTGTGGCTCGGGCATCATCGAGGTGATCGCCGAGCTGTTCCTGGCCGGCATCATCAACCACGAGGGCGTGGTCAACGGCGCCCTGGCCGAGCGCTGTCCATGGGTGCTGGCCGATGGCCGAGCCTTCGCCTACCTGCTGTACCAGGACGACAACCGCAGCCTGTGCATCACCCAGAACGACATTCGCGCCATCCAGCTGGCCAAGGCCGCGCTCTATGCCGGGATCAAGCTGCTGATGGAGCAGTTCGGCACCGATCGCGTCGAGCGCATCCGCCTGGCCGGCGCCTTCGGCGCGCATATCGACGTCAAGTACGCGATGATTCTCGGCCTGATCCCGGACTGCGACCTCGCCCACGTCACCCTGGCCGGCAATGCCGCCGGCAGCGGGGCGCGCATCGCCCTGCTCAGTCGCCAGTCGCGGCGGCAAATCGAGGAATTGGTGCGCCGCGTCGAGAAGGTGGAAACCGCCGTCGAACCGCGCTTTCAGGAACACTTCATCGAGGCCATGGCCATCCCGCACAAGCGCGATGGCTTCCCTCATTTGCTAGAAGAGGTGACGCTGCCGCCGCCTACGCCGAGCCAGAACAGCCTCAACCGCGGCACGGGACGGCGCTCGCGTTCGCGCTGATTCGGTGCGCCGGAATCAACCGCGGACTGCCGTCGTCCGGCTGGTCAGCGGCGCCGTTCATCCGCCAGGCCGGCAGGAGCAGAGACGAGCCTCGCCGGGTGCTGTGACTGCGGTCCATCTACCCCCACAAGAATGAGATCTGGCATGGCCTACTTCCTCGGAATCGATACCGGCGGCACCTTCACCGATGCCGTGTTGTTGGACGAGCGGCGCCAGGTCGTGGCCTCGGCCAAGCGGCTGACCACGCGCCTGGATTTGAGCGTCGGCATCGGCCAGTCGCTGGCGGCGCTGCCGCAGCAGTTGCTGGCCGAGGTCGCCATGGTGTCGCTGTCTTCGACCCTGACCACCAACTCGGCCGTGGAGGGCAAGGGTTCGCCGGTGTGCGTGTTGCTGATCGGCTACGACGCCCAGCAGCTCAAGGCCAGCGGCTTGCCCGAGTTGCTGGGGCCGGAAGGCATCGTCATGCTGGCCGGCGGCCACGATGCCGGCGGGCGGGAGCTGGCGGCGCTGGACGAGGGCGCGGCACGTCAGGCGATCCTGGCCTACCGCGAGCGGGTTTCGGCCTTCGCCATCTCGGCCAGCTTCAGCGTGCGCAACCCTTGCCACGAGCTGCGCGTGCAGGAACTGGTCAACAGCCTGGCCGGCAAGCCGGTCAGCTGCGGCCATGAGCTGGCGTCGTCGCTGGGCGCGCCGCGGCGCGCGCTGACCGCGGCGCTGAATGCGCGCATGATCGCCCAGGTCAGCCAGTTGATCGACTCGGTTCAGGGCCTGCTGGCGAGGCTGGATATCCAGGCGCCGCTGATGATCGTCAAGGGCGACGGTTCGCTGGTCAATGCCGGCAGCGCCATGTTGCGCCCGATCAGTACCGTGCTGTCGGGGCCCGCCGCCAGCGTCAACGGAGCCTGCGCCCTGAGCGGCTATCGCGACCTGATCGTGGCCGACATGGGCGGTACCACCACCGACATCGCGGTGGTGCGCAACGGTCGCCCGGAGCTGTCCTTCGATGGCGCCCGGGTCGGTGACTGGCGGCCGATGGTCGAAGCCATCCGCCTGTACTCCATAGGTCTGGGTGGCGACAGCGAGGTGAGCTTCGACAACGGCCTGGGCATCGTCATCGGCCCGCGCCGGGTGGTGCCGCTGAGCCTGCTGGCCAGCCAGTATCCGGCGGTGCTCGCGGCGCTGGAGCGTCAGTTGCAGTCGCGTCCATGCAGCAGCCATAACCGTTTCGCCCTGCGTCTGCAGCACGATGAGGTCTTGTTGCGGCACCTGAGCGCCGACCAACAGGCAGCCTGGGAGCGCCTGCAAGCCGGGCCCGTGGACATCGAACAGGCGGCCATGGACGAGCGCTGGCTGGCGCGCGCCCTGGCGCATCTGGAGCGCAAGGGGCTGGTCATCTACAGCGGCTTCACCCCGACGGACGCCGCCCACGTGCTGGGTCTTTCCCGGCACTGGAACACCCAGGCGGCCAGCCTGGCGGCACGCATCTGGGCACGCCGGATGCGCCGTCAGTACGGCTTCGGCAGCTGGCCGGAAGGCGATGCCGAGGCGCCCGCCCGGGACGTGTTGCAGCGGGTGATCCGGGTCATCTGCGCCAAGCTGGTCGAGGCCGGGCTGCACGATGCCGGCCAGGACGGCGACGTCGGCCGGCTGGCGCGGCTGCTCAGCGAGTTGATCATGACCCCTCAGGGCGGGCGCGATGCGCGCTCGGTGTTCAGCATGCATTTCGCCGACGACCTGCCGGTAGTGGCAGTCGGTGGCCCGGCCTCCAGTTTCTACCCGATGGCGGCCGAGGCCCTGGGCGTGCGCCTGTGCCTGCCGCCGCACGGCGAGGTCGCCAACGCCGTGGGCACGCTGTTTGGCGAGGTGGTGCAGCGCGTGCATATCACCGTGCTGCAGCCGATGTTCGGGGTGTTTCGCGTGTTTACCCGCCACGGGCCGGTGGATCATGCCAGCCTCGAGGCGGCGCTCGCCCTGGCGCGTGCGCTAGCCGCCGAGGAAGCCGAGCAGATGGCCCGGCAGGCCGGCGCCGACAGCCCGCGCATCGAGTATCAACTGGAGGAAAATCGCGTGCGCAACGACATCGACGGCGAGATATTCTTCGAGGCTCGGGTCACCGCGCTGGCGTCCGGGATGCCGGCGCTACGGCTTGCCGAGTTCGCCTGAGCCAGCAGCGCCGGCGTGCTCGCGGCCGGGGGCCGCCAGTGCCAGGAAGCGGCGCCGCGCCTCAGCGCGCCGGAATGAACACCGGGCTGCCGTCGATTTCGCTGGTCAGCAGGCGCTGGCCGTACAGGCGCTCCAGCGCCGCCGGCTGCAGCATGCTGGCGACCGGCCCCCAGCAGGCCTCGCCGTCGGGGTAGAGCAGGAGGATCTGGTCGCACCAGCGCGCGGCCAGGTTGAGGTCATGCAGGCACATGAACACCGCGCGCCCCGCGCTGGCCTGGGCGGCCAGCAGCTCGAGCACGGCCACCTGATGATGCAGGTCCAGGTGGTTGGTCGGCTCGTCCGCCAGCCACAGTGCCGGTGCCTGGGTCAGCACGGTGGCGATGGCCACGCGCTGGCGTTCGCCGCCGGACAGGGTGCTGACCAGGCGCGCGCTCAGGTGCGCCACATCCAGACGCGCCAGCGCCTGCTCGGCGGCCAGCAGGTCCGCGGCGCCTTCCATCTGCCAGGCCGGCAGAAACGGGTGGCGGCCGATCAGCGCGGTCTCCAGCACCGTGGCCGGGAAGCCGTCCTGGCGCTCCTGGAACACCAGGCCCAGGCGCTGGGCGATCTGCCGCCGGTTGAGGCGCTCGAGCGGCTGCTCGTCCAGCAGCACCTCGCCACCGCGTGGCGCCCGCAGCCCGGCCAGGGTGTGCAGCAGGGTGGTCTTGCCGGCGCCGTTGGGCCCCAGCACGCCCCACACCTGACCGGGCAGCAGGCTGAAGTTCAGTGCCCGGCCGCTGCTGCGCCCGGGCACGTCGATCAGCAAATCACGCACATCCAGGCGGCTCATCAGCGACTCCGGTGCAGCAGGTAGAGGAAGGTCGGCACCCCGAGCAATGCGGTGATCACCCCCACCGGCAACTGTTCCGGGGCGATCAGCGTGCGCGCCAGGGTATCGGCCAGCACCAGCAGGATGCCGCCGCTCAGGGCGCAGGCGGGGAGTATCAGGCGCTGGTCGTTGCCCAGCAGCAGGCGCAGCATGTGCGGCACCACCAGGCCGACGAAACCGATGCTGCCGGCGCTGGTGACCGCCAGCGCGGTCAGCAGGCTGGCGATCAGGTAGATGCTCCATTCCAGCGGGCGCACCGCCACCCCCAGCGCCGCCGCCTGCAGGGGGCCGCGCGCCAGCACGTTGAGGCTGCGCCCCAGCGGCAGCAGCAACAGGCTGACGCCGAGCAGCAGACCGAGCGCCGGCCAGGGCGTGCGCGCATAGGACAGGTCGCCCATCAGCCAGTAGAGCATGCCGGGCAGACGCTCGGCCGGGCTGACCGCCAGCATCAGGGTGATGATCGCGCCCCAGCCGGAGGCCACCACCACCCCGGTCAGCAGCAGCCGCGACGGCGTCCAGCTACCGCTGCCGTGAGCCAGGCCGAACACCAGCAGGGTGGCGAGGAAGGCCCCGGCGAAGGCCGAGCCGGAGACCAGCACGCCGCCCAGGCCGGCCAGCATGGCCAGCAGTGCCCCCGTTGCGGCGCCGCCGGACAGGCCGAGCACGTAGGGGTCGGCCAGCGGGTTGCGCAGCAGCACCTGCATCAGCGCCCCGGCCACCGCCAGCAGGCCGCCGGTGGCGAAGGCCGAGAGGGTGCGCGGCAGGCGCAGTTCGAAGATCAGGGTGCGCTGCAGCTCGCTGCCCTGGCCGCTCAGCGTCGCCAGCACATCGACCAGGCTCAGGGCGCTGCTGCCGACGCTGACCGACAGGGTCATGGCGCCCAGCGCGACCAGCGTGAGCAGGCCCAGCAGCCAGCCGAGCGAGCGCAGGGGGCCGGCGCGGCGCCTGTCGGTGGCGGTTTCAGCGGCGTGCACGGGCCGTCTCCAGGCTCTCGCAGAGCAACCGGCTGCCTTCCAGCAGGCGCGGCGTGGGGCGCTGCACCAGCGACGGCGGGATGAAGAACAGATTGTCCTGCTGCACCGCCTGCAGGCCGGGATAGGCCCGCCACTCGGTCAGCCAGTAGCGGTTCTCCTCGCCCATGCCGCCGGCCAGGATGGCCTGCGGGTTGGCGGCCAGCACCGCCTCGATATCGATGCGCGGAATCTGCCGCGGCAGCTCGGCGAACACGTTGCGCCCGCCACACAGGCGGATCACCTGGCCGATCAGGTGCGCGTCGTTGACCGTCATCAGCGGCTTGTTCCAGACCTGATAGAACACCGTTACCGGCTCGGCATCGCGGTATTGCTCGGCCAGTTCGGCCATGCCCCGGCGGAAGTGTTCGGCGGCCTGTCGGCCCACGGCCTGGCTGTCGCTCAGCCGCGCCAGGCGCTCGATGGCCTGGGCGATGCCTTCGGGGTTTTCCGGTTCGAGGTAGAACACCGGCACGCCGAAATCTTCCAGGGCGTCTATCTGCTCGGCGGAGTTGCCGCTGCCCCAGACGATCGCCAGATCCGGTTGCAGGCTCAGCAAGCGTTCCAGATCCAGGCGGCTGTGGCTGCCCACCGACGGCAGCGCCCGCGCCGCGGGCGGATAGTCGCTGAAGGCCACCACGGCGACCACGCGCTCGCCGCCGCCCGCCGCGAAGACCAGCTCGGTGGCCCCCGGCGACAGGCTCGCGATGCGCTGCGCCGGCGCCTGCAGGCAGACCTCGCGCTGCGCGTCGTCGATCACGCAGATCGGCGCCGCCAGCAGCGCCGGCGCCAGCCCCAGCAGTGCGGCCGCCAGGCCGACGCGGCGGCGTAGACGGGCGAATGATAGATCCATGCTCTCCCCTGATGACGCGCGATGCCACCACTGGGCCCGCGAGTGAGCGCACGCTAACAACCGGCCGGGACAGGGTCAACGCCGATCTGCCGGCCGCCGCCACTATTCAAAGGCGCGCGCGCGAAAGCGACCTGCAGCCAACCAGGTGCGACGCCGCGCCCCGGCAAAACCCCGGGGCATGCGCGTGAACGGGCCATTGCCGGACGGCGTCGTTGCCTGATTGGCCGGCGTCGCTCGGCGCATAGACGTTGCCGGCGCGAATCTCTAGACTCGCGCCTCTTGCTTCAGGTGACCGCCGGCCATGGCCGGCGGTGAAACTGGGAAGTCGGTGCGTTGCGCGTGTCTACGCCAACCATTCCGACGCTGCCCCCGCAACGGTAGACGAGTCAAGCCAGCGCTTTTTCAACCACTGTGCTGCAGGTGTCTGTCGGGGTTAACGCCGTTCTGCCACGGGAAAGCCGAATTCGGCCATTCCCCCGCCACGAACGGTCAAGCCCGACAGACTCCTCGCATGGGAAGGTGCGCCTGGTGGCGTTTCGCAGTGTCGGAACGCCGCTCGTGAGCCCGGAGACCGGCCTGTCGCAGTCCATGGCATCGCGGAGGGCGCTGTCTGGCGTGTGGGCTGCAGGCTTGCTGCGGTTCGTGCGTTGCCCCTCTGCGCATGCCTTTCCCTGCCTGGGTCGCACGGGTGAGCGCGGCGGAGCAACGACAACATGAGCAAGTCCCTTTCGATGCCGGCAGCGCGAGCGCTGCGCGGTGTTTCCCTGATCCGCCGGCTGGTGCTGACCGCCCTGCTGGCGCTGACCGCGCCGCTGGTCGGCGCGGCGCAGATCAACGCCATCGTCTCGCCCTACAGCGCCGCCGAGTTCGCCGCGGCGGTCGCCCAGTTCCAGCGCCAGCACCCCGGTCAGCGGGTCAGCGCGCGCACCCCCGAGCAGCTCGGCGAGCTGGACGATGCCGCGCTGGCCGAATGGCTGGACGCCGGCCAGGTGCTGTTCGGCGCCGGCCTGTTCGGTAGCGAGGTCGAGCGCCTGCGGCCCATGCTGGCCGCGGCGGCGCCGGCCGAGCTGTTCATCCTGCACAGCGAGCAGGGCCTGGTGCAGCTCAGCCGCAGCCGCGGTCAGGCGCTGTTCGCCTCGCGCGAGCAGGCCGAGCGCCTGGGTGCGGCCAAGCCGGCGGACGACCTGGCGCAGTGGCTGGCGCAGCAACAGCGCGCCCATCCGCAGCAGGCCGACTGGCTCAGCGCGCGCAGCTACTGGCTGGCCGGCGGCAGCGAGAACATGGCCGCGCTACTCGCCTGGCTGGCGGCGCGGGTGGATGCGACGGTAACGGCGGAGCCGGCCAAGGCGCGGCCGCCGCTGCGCTTCTACCAGGACGGGCAGATCCGCACGGCCGAACAGCTGCACTGGCAGGGCCGGGCACTGGTGGCCATCGTCGACCACGGCCGCGCCGACCGCGCCGGCGACCGGGCGCTCAACGACGCCCTGTGCCAGGCGCTGGGCGAGGCCGGGCTGGCCTGCGTCAGCCTGTTCGCCAACTGGGGGCCGGGTTCCTTGCAGGCGGTGCGCTGGCTGCAGGAGGCCGAGCACCCGCCGCTGGCGGCGATCGTCGCCCTGCAGGATTTCGTCATCGGCGGCGGCGAGCACCGTGAACAGGTCAGCGAGCTGTTCGCCCGGCTGGACGTGCCGGTACTCAAGGGCTTGCGCCTGGAAGGGCGCGACGAGGCGGCCTGGCAACTGTCCAGCGACGGCCTGGCGCGCGACAAGCTGCACTACCAGATCGCCATGCCGGAACTGCAGGGCACCAGCCAGGCCATGGTCCTGGCCGCCTGGCGCGAGCAGCAGCTCGATCCGCTGTCGGGCATCCGCTTCGGCATCGGCGAACCGCTGCCGCAGCAGGTCGCCGCCTTCAGCGCGCGCATCCAGCGCTGGTGGCACCTGCAGCGCACGGCCAATGCCGACAAGCGCCTGGCGATCGTCTACTACAACCACCCGCCGGGCCGCCACAACATAGGCGCCGACAACCTCGACGTGCCGCAGTCGCTGCTGCAGATCCTCAAGCGCTTGCAGGCCGAGGGCTACGACACCGGCCCGCTGCCGGAAAGCCCGGCGGCGCTGCTCGACCTGCTGCAGGAGCGCGGGGTCAACCTGCCGGAGCAGGGCGATGCCCTGGCCGAGATGGCTGACAAGGTGCAGAGCCTGGGCGGCCAGGACTATCGCGACTGGTTCGCCACCCTGCCGGCCGCCCTGCAGGCGGAGATGCGCCAGGGCCCGCTGGGCTACTGGAATGCCCAGCTGCGCCGGGCCCTGCAGGCCTCGCAGCTGGAGATCGCCGCGGACATCCTGAACAGCGGCTCCAGCGAGCTGCACCACGTGCTGGACGGCGTCGAGCACCCGGCACGGGCGCGCGCCCTGGACCTGCTGGCGCAGCTGGAGAGCCTCTACCGAGCCGCACTGGCGCAACCGGCCGAGGCCGACTGGGAGCAGGCGCAGGCGCTGGTCGAGGCCCTGGCGGCCAGCGGCATCGAAGGCTTGCGCGGCTGGGGCGAGGGCCCCGGCTATGTGATGGTGCACGACGGCCGCCTGCTGCTGCCGGGGCTGCAGTTCGGCAAGGTGTTCGTCGGCCCGCAGCCGCCGCGCGGCTGGGAAGTGGACGAGGAACTGCTGCACGCCAACCTGGTGTTCCCGCCGCCGCACCAGTATTTAGCCTTCTATCACTGGCTGCGCGACCGCTTCAAGGCCGACGCGCTGATCCACCTGGGCCGCCATTCCACCTACGAGTTCCTGCCGCGGCGGCGGGTCGGCTTGAGCGACGAGGACTACCCGACCCAGATTCTCGGCGACCTGCCGAGCATCTACCCGTACATCGTCGACGGGGTCGGCGAGGGCATCCAGGCCAAGCGCCGCGGCCTGGCGGTGATGATCGATCACCTGACCCCGCCGCTGGTGGCCACGCCGCTGTACGACGACCTGCTCAAGCTGCGTCAGCTGATCGAGAGCTTCGAGGCCGGCGCCGGCCAGGGCGAAGGGCCGGCGCGCCGCGCGACCATCGCCGAGATCAAGCGCCTGGTCGGCAGCGCCGGGCTGGAGGCGGAGCTGCGCGAGTCGATGGCCGAGGTCCTGGCGCTGCGCGGCATCGGCTTCGAGCAGGTCGACGACGAGCTGCTGGTGCACGAGGTCGGCCACTACCTGACCAATATCCAGGAACGCTTCATGCCCATGGGCCTGCACGTGTTCGGCAAGCCCTGGCAGCCAGAGGCGGTGGACACCCTGCTGACCTCCATGGGCACCGGCCAGGCGCAGCACCGCCAGGCGCTGATCGACTCGCCGGACGCCGAGATGAACGCGCTGCTGCATGCCCTGGACGGCGGCTTCGTCGCTCCCGGCAAGGGCAACGACCCGATCCGCACCCCGGAAGCGCTGCCCACCGGGCGCAACTTCCACGCCCTCGACAGCAGCCTGTTGCCCAGCCGCATCGGCTGGGGTATCGGCCGCGAGATGGCGCTGCAGGCGCGCCAGCGGCCAATCGCTGCGGACGGCCGCGAGGCGGTGATCCTCTGGGCCTCGGACACGGTGCGCGACGAGGGCGCGATGATCGCCTTCGGCCTCGAACTGCTCGGCGTCGAGCCGCACTGGAACGCTCGCGGCATCGTCCAGGGCCTGCAGCGCCGGGCGCTGGCGGCGGGCGAGCAGCGCCGCGACCTGCTGTTCACCACCTCCGGGCTGTTCCGCGATCTGTACGCCGACCAGCTGGCGCTGCTCGAACGCGCCGTGCTGCTGGCCCTGGACGGCGCCGGCGACACCATCCGCCGCGACTACCCGGCGCTGCGCCCGGCCCTGGC
Organism: Pseudomonas borbori; assembly: GCF_900115555.1. Lineage (GTDB taxonomy): Bacteria > Pseudomonadota > Gammaproteobacteria > Pseudomonadales > Pseudomonadaceae > Aquipseudomonas > Aquipseudomonas borbori. Next base: position 35,375 of record NZ_FOWX01000032.1, on the reverse strand, counting down.
CGCGGCCCTGGCGCCGCTCGACGGTCAGGCCACGGGTGGCCTGGAGAGCCTGGCGGACAACCGGGTCGCCGCGCACTGGGTGGAAGATGCGGCGCGCCGGCTGGATGCCGGCCTGGGCGCCGAGCAGGCCGGCAGGCTGGCGGCCCTGCGCCTGTTCGGCGTGGCCCCGGGGGCCTACGGCGCCGGCATCAACAACCTGGTGGAGCGCTCCGGCAGCTGGCAGCAGCGCGGCGAGCTGGCCCAGGCCTATGTCGCGCGCATGGGCCACGCCTACGGCCTGGGTCACCAGGGCGAGCCGGTGCAGGAGGTGTTCCGCGACAACCTCAAGCAGGTCCGCCGCACTTACCTCGGACGCTCCAGCAACCTCTACGGCCTGCTGGACAACAACGACGCCTTCGATTACCTGGGCGGCCTGAGCCTGGCGGTGGAACAGGTCGCCGGCGCGGTTCCGGAAAACTACGTGAGCTGGCACAACGACCCCGCCCGCGTGCGCCTGGAGCCCTTGCAGCAGGCGCTGCTCGGCGAACTGCGCGGGCGCTTCCTCAACCCGGCCTGGATCGGCGCGCTGATGCAGCACGACTACGCCGGCGCGCGGACCATGGGCAGCGAGTTCCTCGAATACTTCTGGGGCTGGCAGGTGACCAACCCGGAGATCATCAAGGACAGCGCCTGGGAGGAGGTCAAGGCGGTGTATGTCGACGACCGCCACCAGCTCGGCCTCGACCGCTTCCTCGAGCAGGGGCACAACGTCCATGTGAAGAGCAACATGCTGGCGATCATGCTGGTGGCCATCCACAAGGAGTTCTGGCAGGCCGACCAGGCCACCGTGCAGCAGCTCGGCGAGCAGTTCGCCCGCCTGGTGGTCGAGCACGGCCTGCCGGGCAGCGGCCACACCCGTCCGGACCACCCGATGTTGCAGTGGCTGCTGCCGCAACTGCCGGACGAGTTGCGCGCGGCCCTGCAGCAACGCCTGCAGGCGGCGCAGGTCCAGACCCGTGAGCAGCAGGCGCCGAGCAGCGTCAGTGAAATCCAGGCAGCATCGGCGGCCGCCGAACCGGCTGCGGCAGACAGCGCAGAGGGCGCCGGACAGGCGCCGGATTGGCAACTCTGGCTGGGCATCCTGCTGCTGGCCGGCCTGCTGGGCCTGGGCATTCGCCGCGGCCGCGGCCGTGGTCATCATCCCCGTGGAGGGCATTGAGCATGTTCGACAGTCAATTATTCACCTGGCTGCACCTGTTGGTCGGCTGGTTGCTGCAGCCGGTGACCCTCGGCCTGTTCGGCCTGCTGACGCTGGCGGTATGGGATTGCGGGGTGGCGGTGGGCGAGCGTTTTGGCGGCCTGACGCGCTGGCAGCGCTTGCCGCTGGCGGAAATCGAGCGGCGCGCGCGCAAGCGCCTGGAGCGCGCCGACCTGATCGCCCGGATCGGCCCGATGCTAGGCCTGATGGGCACGCTGATCCCGCTCGGCCCAGGGCTGGCGGCCCTCGGCGAGGGCAATGTGCAGATTCTCAGCGTGGCCATGCGGGTGGCCTTCGACACCACGGTGTTCGGCCTGCTCGCCGGGGTGCTCGGCTTCGGCCTCGGCCGCCTGCGCCGGCGCTGGTACGACGAACTGCTGGACCGACGCGAGGCCGCAACGGCCGGGGAGCAGGCCGATGAGCCAGCGCTGGCGCTCTAGTCGTTTCGCCGAGGGCGACGACGATCCGCTCGGGCCGCTGGCCAACCTGGTCGACGTGGTGCTGGTGTTCGCCTGCGGCCTGATCGCCGCCCTGGTGGCCCAGACCGATCTGCTGCAGCGGCTCGAGGCGCAGCGCCAGCCGCAGCAGGTGGAGCGCGGGCGGGAACTGCCGAGCCTGCCGGACAGCCTCCAGGGCCGGGACGGCAGCGGACTGGAGAGCGTCGGCCAGGTCTACCGCGACCCGCAGACCGGCAAGCTGATCCTGATCGGTCAGTGAGCGACCGATTGCCGCAGCAGTCGCGGCCTGAACGCTTGGCGTCGCTCGGCGCATAGACGTTGCCGGCGCGAATCTCTAGACTCGCGCCTCTTGCTTCAGGTGACCGCCGGCCATGGCCGGCGGTGAAACTGGGAAGTCGGTGCGTTGCGCGTGTTTACGCCAACCATTCCGACGCTGCCCCCGCAACGGTAGACGAGTCAAGCCAGCGCTTTTTTAACCACTGTGTTGCTGCATGGGAAGGTGCGTTTGGTGGTGTTCCCTGTATTCGGAACGCCGCTCGTGAGTCCGGAGACCGGCCTGTCGCAGTCCACGGCATCGCGGAGGGCGTTGTCTGGCGTGTGGCTGCGCCGTTGTGCAGTGCATCCGTCGCTGGTTCTCCGCGTGTCTTTTTCAGCCAGGATCGCCCGGGTGGGGCGGCGGAGCTACGACGCGATGAGCAACTCCCTGTACAAGCCGGCAGCCCTGCTGCTGTTCGCTATTCCCTGTATTCCTCTGAGCCAGGCGGCCGAACACACCCGGCTCGACGACCAGCTGGTGACCGCCACCCGTACCGCGCAGACCGCGCAGCAGAGCCTGGCCGCGGTGACGGTGTTCGACCGCGCGCAGATCGAGCAGAGCCAGGCCAGCTCAGTGCCCGAGCTGCTGAAGAAGGTGCCGGGGGTGTCCCTGGCCAATAACGGCGGCCCGGGCAAGAACACCTCGCTGTTCATGCGCGGCAGCGAGTCCGACCACGTGCTGGTGCTGATCGACGGGATCAAGGCCGGCTCGGTGACCTCGGGCGGCGCGGCCTTGCAGGATCTGCCGCTGGAGCTGATCGAGCGGATCGAGGTGGTACGCGGGCCGCGCTCCAGCCTGTACGGCTCGGAAGCCATCGGCGGGGTGATCCAGATCTTCACCCGCAAGGGCGCAGGCGCAGGCAGCAAGTCGTTCTTCTCCGCCGGCTACGGCACCCACGACAGCTACAGCGGTAGCGCCGGGGTCGCCGGCGGCGACGGCCAGGGCTGGTACAGCCTGGGCCTGAGCGGCCTCGACAGCGACGGCATCAACGTGAAGTCGGCGGCCAGCAGCGGCTACGAGGACGACGCCGACGGCTACCGCAACCTGTCCGCCGCGCTCAGCGCCGGCTATCGCTTCGACAACGGTCTGGAGCTGGACGCCAACCTGCTGCAGGCCAAGTCGCACAACGACTTTGACCAGGTCAACCGCAAGCGCAGCGCGGGCTTTCGTGCCAACGCCGATGGCGAAACCCGGGTGCTCGGCAGCCGCGCCCGCTTCGCTCCGCTCGACCCCTGGCAGGTGACCCTGCAAGTCGGGCGCAGCGAGGACAAGTCCGATGCCTATCAGGACGGCGCCTTCTATTCGCGCTTCGACAGCCGCCGCGACAGCGTCAGCTGGCAGAACGACCTGACCCTGGCCCCCGGCCACACCCTGAGCCTGGGCGCCGACCACCAGCACGACGAGGTCAACGGCAGCACCGCCTACGCCGAGGACTCGCGCGACAACAACGGCGCCTTCGCCCAGTACCTCGGCGAAGTGGGCCGCCACGACTGGCAGCTGTCGCTGCGCCGCGACGACAATCAGCAGTTCGGCCGCCACGACACCGGCAACATCGGCTACGGCTATGCCCTCACCGACTGGCTGCGCGCGACCCTCAGCTACGGCAGCGCGTTCAAGGCGCCCACCTTCAACGAGCTGTACTACCCCGGTTACGGCAATCCGGAGCTGGATGCGGAAACCTCAAAGAGCCTGGAAGCCGGCCTGGCCGGCCAGCATGCCTGGGGCCGTTGGTCGGTCAACGTCTTCCGCACCCGCGTCGACGACCTGATCGCCTACGACGCCAGCATCCAGGCGCCGGCCAACGTCGAGCAGGCGCGCATTCGCGGCGTGGAACTGCTGCTCGCCAGCCAGGTGCTCGGCTGGGACTGGAACGCCAACTACACGCTGATGGAGCCGGAGAATCGCTCCTCCGGGGCCAACGACGGCAACGAACTGGCGCGCCGCGCCAAGCAGTTGTTCAACCTGGATCTGGATCGTCGCCTCGGCGCGTTCAGCCTCGGCGCCAGCCTGCACGCCGAAGGCCAACGTTTCGACGACCTGGCCAATCAGAAGGAGATGTCCGGCTTCGCCACCCTCGACCTGCGCGGCGAATACCGCATCGACCCCGAGTGGCGCCTGCAGGCCCGCGTCGCCAACCTGCTGGATGCCGACTACGAGACCGCCCAGGGCTTCAACCAGCCCGGCCAGGCGGCCTACCTGACCGTGCGCTACCAGGCGCTCTGAGCTTGGAGACCGATGGCGGCAGCCGTCACCGCCTGGTCGAGCGTTATACGACCCGCATAACTCTGGCAGCCTGGCGCCCGACATCGGCCAGGCGGCCATTTTCTACCGCGGCGCCGGCACCCGGCCGGGCGCGCAACGGCAACTGGAGGTGAAGTGATGACCGAATCGAGCGAACGCGACGCGCGGCACAAGGCGCGCATGGCGCGCAAGAAGGCGCTGATCGACGAGAAAATCGCCCAGGCTCAGGACGAATACGGCCTGCTGCTGGTGCACACGGGCAACGGCAAGGGCAAGAGCAGCAGCGCCTTCGGCATGGTCGCCCGCGCCCTCGGCCACGGCATGAAGGTCGGCGTGGTGCAATTCATCAAGGGTGCGGCCAGCACCGGCGAGGAGAACTTTTTCCGCCGTTTCCCCGAGGAGGTCAGCTACCACGTGATGGGTGAGGGCTTCACCTGGGAAACCCAGGATCGCCAGCGCGACATCGAAAAAGCCCAGCAGGCCTGGGTGGTGGCGCGCCAGTTGCTGAATGACCCGGGCATCGGCCTGGTGGTGCTGGATGAGCTGAATATCGCCCTGAAATTGGGCTATCTGGAGCTGGACGCGGTGCTCGCCGACATCGAGGCGCGGCCGCTGCTGCAACATGTGGTAGTGACCGGCCGCGGCGCCTTGCCGGGGCTGATCGAGGCGGCGGATACCGTCACCGAGATGAACCTGGTCAAGCATGCGTTCAAGGCCGGGGTAAAGGCGCAGCAAGGGGTGGAGTTCTGATGGGCGGTGCCTTGTTTTTATGTGGGAGCGGACTTGTCCGCGAATCGCTTTTCGCGGGCAAGCCCGCTCCCACAGACGGCGTGGTGCCGGCATGAACGCCACCCGCCACTGCCCGGCGCTGCTGATCGCCGCGCCGGCCTCGGGCCAGGGCAAGACCACGGTCACCGCCGCCCTGGCGCGCCTGCATGCGCGCCAGGGCAAGCGCGTGCGGGTGTTCAAGTGCGGGCCGGACTTCCTCGACCCGATGATCCTCGCCCGCGCCAGCGGCGCGCCTGTGTACCAGCTGGACCTGTGGATGGTCGGCGAGGCCGAAAGCCGCCGGCTGTTGTGGCAGGCGGCCGGCGAGGCCGACCTGATTCTGATCGAAGGGGTGATGGGGCTGTTCGATGGCACGCCCTCGGCTGCCGACCTGGCGCGCCATTTCGGTGTGCCGGTGCTGGCGGTGATCGATGCCGCGGCCATGGCCCAGACCTTCGCCGCCCTGGCCCATGGCCTGGCGACCTTCCAGCCCGACCTGCCGTTTTCCGGGGTGCTCGGCAACCGGGTCGGCAGCGCCCGGCATGGCGAGATTCTGCGCGACGCCTTGCCCGCATCGATGCGCTGGTACGGCGCCTTGCCGCGCAGCGCCGCGGTGGAGCTGCCCAGCCGCCACCTGGGCCTGGTCCAGGCCGAGGAGTTGGCCGACCTGGACGCGCGTCTGGAGGCCGCCGCCGATGCCCTGGCCGCCAGCGCCGATGTCAGCCTGCCGCCGCCGGTGGCCTTCGCCGCGCCGGCGCCGCGCCCGCTCGAACCGTGGCTGGCCGGCGTGCATATCGGCGTGGCCCATGACAGCGCCTTCGCCTTCCTCTATCAGGCCAACCTCGACCTGCTGCGCGAACTGGGCGCCGAGCTGCGCTTCTTCTCGCCGCTGGCCGACAGCCAGTTGCCCGAGGTCGACAGCCTCTACCTGCCCGGCGGCTACCCCGAGCTGCACCTGGCCCGGCTCGAGGCCAATCAGGCCATGGCCCAGGCGATCCGCGCGCATCACGCCGCCGGCAAGCCGATCCATGCCGAGTGTGGCGGCATGCTCTACCTGCTCGAGCGGCTGACCGACCAGGCCGGCGTCAGCGGCCAGATGCTCGGCCTGTTGCCGGGCGAGGCGACCCTGCAGCCACGCCTCACCGCCCTGGCCCTGCAGGAGGTCGAGCTGCCGGAGGGGCGCCTGCGCGGCCACACCTTCCACCATTCGGCGTTGACCAGCGCGCTGGAACCCATCGCCCGTGGCGAGTGCCCGAACTACCAGCGCAGCGCCGAGGCGGTCTATCGCATCGGCCGGCTGACCGCGTCCTATATCCACTTCTATCTGGCCTCCGACCCGCTGGCGGCGGCGCAGTTGTTTCTCCCGGGTGAGCGCCCATGAACCCGCACGCCTTCAGCCCCGAGGAACGTGCGGCGGTCTATCGCGCCATTGCCGAGCGCCGCGACATGCGCCACTTCTGTGGCGGCGAGGTGGCCCCCGAGCTGCTGCTGCGCCTGCTCGAGGCGGCGCATCAGGCGCCCAGCGTCGGTTTGATGCAGCCCTGGCGCTTTATCCGCATCAGTCGCCCGGCACTGCGCGAGGCGATCCATGGCCTGGTGGAAGAGGAGCGGCTGCGCACCGCCGCGGCCCTGGGCGAGCGCTCCAGCGAATTCATGCGGCTCAAGGTCGAGGGCATCCGCGACTGCGCCGAGCTGCTGGTGGTGGCCCTGATGGACGGCCGCGAGGCCCATGTGTTCGGCCGGCGCACCCTGCCGGAGATGGACCTGGCGTCCATGGCCTGCGCGATCCAGAACCTCTGGCTGGCCGCCCGCGCCGAAGGCCTGGGGCTCGGCTGGGTGTCGCTGTTCGAGCCGCAGGCGTTGGCCGAACTGCTCTCCATGCCAACCGGCAGCAAGCCGCTGGCGGTGCTCTGCCTGGGGCCGGTGACCGAGTTCTACCCGGCGCCGATGCTGGTGCAGCAGGGCTGGATCGAACCACGGCCATTGAGCGAACTGCTGTTTCAGGATCAGTGGGGCACCCATGCGCAGTGAATTCGGCGAGGTTCGGCCATGAGTCTGGTTTTCAGTGCAGTGGCCGGCGTGGTCCTGGACGGGCTGCTCGGCGAGCCCAAACGCTGGCATCCGCTGGTGGCCTTCGGTCGCCTGGCCGAGCGCATCGAGCGGCGTAGCAACGCCGGCGGCCGCGCCTGGCGCAGCCATGGCCTCAGCGCCTGGTGCCTGGCGGTGCTGCCGCTGACCCTGTTGGTTGGCGTGCTGGCGCAGCTACCGCTGATCGGTTGGGCGGTGGAGATCCTCGCCCTGTATGTCGCCCTCGGCCTCAAGAGCCTCGGCCAGCACGCCCTGCCGGTGGCCCAGGCCCTGCGCCTGGGCGATCTGCCGCTGGCGCGCGCGCGGGTCGGCTATCTGGTCAGCCGCAACAGCGCCGCGCTGGATGCCACCGGCGTCGCCCGCGCCGGTACCGAATCGGTGCTGGAAAACGGCTCGGATGCGGTCTTCGCCGCGCTGTTCTGGTTCCTCGTCGCCGGCGCGCCGGGGGTGGTGCTGTATCGCCTGAGCAATACCCTGGATGCCATGTGGGGCTACCGCAACGAGCGCTTCGAGCGCTTCGGCTGGGCCGCGGCGAAGATCGACGATGGGCTCAACTACCTGCCAGCCCGCCTGGTCGCGCTGAGCTATGCGCTGCTCGGCAAGACGGCCCTGGCCCTGCGTTGCTGGCGGCAACAGGCGCCGCAGTGGGACAGCCCCAACGCCGGCCCGGTGATGGCCGCCGGCGCCGGCGCCCTGGGCGTCAGCCTGGGCGGGGCGGCCGAGTACCACGGCGAACTGCATCAGCGCCCGCAACTGGGCGAAGGCCCGCCGCCCCGGGCGCGCGACATCGAGCGGGCGCTCAATCTGGTCTACGCCGGGGCGCTGTTGTGGCTGGCGCTGCTGCTGTCATGGGAGCTTTATCGTGCTTGAACATGGCGGCCGCCTGCGCGCGGCGGCGTTGCGCTTCGGTATCCCTCTGGCCGACTGGCTGGACCTGTCCACCGGCCTGGCACCCTACGGCTGGCCGTTGCCGGATATTCCGCCGGCGGCCTGGGCGCGTTTGCCCGAGCAGGACGACGGTCTGGAGAGCGCCGCCCGCGACTACTACGGGGTCACCGGCCTGCTGCCGCTGGCCGGCTCCCAGGCGGCGATCCAGGCCCTGCCGCGGCTGCGCCGCAACGCCCGGGTCGGCCTGCTCACGCCGGCCTATGCCGAGCACGCCGCGGCCTGGGCGCGCGAGGGCCACCATCTGCTGACGATCGGCGAGGCGGACATCGAGCGCGAGCTGGAGCGCCTCGACGTGTTGCTGCTGGTCAACCCGAACAACCCGACCGGCCGCTGTTTCGCCCCCGAGCAACTGCTCGCCTGGCACGCGCGACTGGCCGCGCGCGGCGGCTGGCTGGTGGTCGACGAGGCCTTCATCGACTGCACCCCGCAGTACAGCCTGGCGGCCTACAGCGAGCGGCCGGGGCTGATCGTGTTGCGTTCGTTCGGCAAGTTCTTCGGTCTGGCCGGCATCCGTCTGGGCTTCGCCCTGGCCCAGCCGGAGCTGCTCGAGCAGTTGGCCGAGCTGCTCGGACCCTGGACGGTCAGCGGGCCGAGCCGGGTGGTGGCCACGGCGCTGCTGCGCGACCGGCTCGGCCAGCAGGCGCAGCGCCAGCGCCTGCTGGCCGACGGCGAGCGTCTCGGCGAACTGTTGCGCCAGCACGGTCTGCCGCCGAGCGGCGGCTGCGCCCTGTTCCACTGGATCGCCTGCGAGCGGGCGGCCGGGTTGCATGACTTTCTCGCCGGCCACGGCATTCTCACCCGCCTGTTCGCCAGCCTGCCCAGCCTGCGTTTCGGTCTGCCCGCCGACGAGCCGGGCTGGTTGCGCCTGCGCCAGGCCCTACAACTATTCAACAAGGAGCCCGCATGACCACTTTGATGGTGCAAGGCACCACCTCCGACGCCGGCAAGAGTACCCTGGTGACTGCGCTGTGCCGCTGGCTCAGGCGCCAGGGCATCGGTGTGGTGCCGTTCAAGCCGCAGAACATGGCGCTCAACAGCGCCGTGACCCTGGATGGTGGCGAGATCGGCCGGGCCCAGGCGGTGCAGGCCCAGGCCGCCGGGCTGGCGCCGCACACGGACATGAACCCGGTGCTGCTCAAGCCCAACAGCGACATCGGTGCCCAGGTGATCATCCACGGCCGCGCCCTGAGCAACATGGATGCGGCGGCCTACCACGACTACAAGAAGGTGGCGCTGGATGCGGTGCTGCAGTCGCACCAGCGTCTGTCGGCGGCCTATCCGGTGGTGATGGTCGAGGGCGCCGGCTCGCCGGCGGAGATCAACCTGCGCGCCGGCGATATCGCCAACATGGGCTTCGCCGAGGCGGTCGACTGCCCGGTGATCCTGATCGCCGACATCGACAAGGGCGGCGTATTCGCCCACCTGGTTGGCACCCTGGCGCTGCTCTCCGCGAGCGAGCAGGCGCGCATCCAGGGTTTCGTGATCAACCGCTTTCGCGGCGACATCGGCCTGTTGCAACCGGGCCTGGACTGGCTGGAAGAGCGCACCGGCAAGCCGGTGCTCGGCGTATTGCCGTACCTGATGGACTTCCACCTGGAGGCCGAGGACGCCATCGACACCCGGCAGACCGCCAAGGCGGCCGAGACGCTCAGGGTAGTGGTGCCGGTGCTGCCGCGCATCAGCAACCACACCGACTTCGATCCGCTGCGCCTGCACCCGCAGGTCGAGCTGATTTTCGTCGGCCCCGGGCAGCCGCTTCCGGCCGCCGACCTGATCATCCTGCCCGGCTCGAAGAGCGTGTGCGCCGATCTTGAATTTCTCCGCGAGCAGGGTTGGGAGGCGGCGCTGCACAAGCACCTGCGCTATGGCGGCAAGCTGCTGGGTATCTGCGGCGGCTTGCAGATGCTCGGCCAGCGGATCGACGACCCCCATGGTCTGGAAGGCCCGGCCGGTAGCAGCGAAGGCCTGGGTCTGCTCGATTTCGTCACAGTGCTGGAGCCGCAGAAGCAACTGCGCAACGTCAGCGGCCGTCTGTGTCTGGAGAACGCGCCGGTGTCCGGTTACGAGATCCACGCCGGGGTCAGCGGCGGTGCGGGTCTGGAGGCCGCCGCCGTGCAGCTGGATGACGGCCGCTGCGACGGCGCCCTCAGCGCCGACGGCCAGGTGCTCGGCACCTACCTGCATGGCCTGTTCGAGTCCAGCCAAGCCTGCAGCGCGTTGCTGCGCTGGGCCGGGCTGCGCGAGGTGCAGACGGTGGACTACCAGGCCCTGCGCGAACGCGACATCGAGCGCCTGGCCGACCTGGTCGAGGCGCATCTGGATACCGCGCGGCTGCGCCAGCTATGCGGGCTGGCGTAGGCCGCGCGCACCAATGGACATGCGAATGGTGCGCACGGCGCACCCTACGGGAGAAACAATGCTTGAACTGATCCTCGGCGGCGCCCGTTCCGGCAAGAGCCGCCTGGCCGAAAAGCTGGCGCTTGAGTCCGGCCTGGCGGTCAGCTACATCGCCACCAGCCAGGCGCTGGACGACGAGATGAGCGCGCGCATCGAGCAGCACCGCCAGCGCCGCCCGGCGCATTGGGCGCTGCTGGAAGAGCCGCTGGAACTGGCCCGGGTGCTGCGCGAACAGGCGGCGCCGGACAGGTGCCTGCTGGTCGACTGCCTGACCCTGTGGCTGAGCAACCTGCTGCTGCAGGACGACCAGGCGCGCCTGGAGCGCGAGTGCGCTGCGCTGCTGGCCTGTCTGGCCGGGCTGCCGGGACGGATCATCCTGGTCAGCAACGAGACCGGCCTGGGCGTGGTGCCGCTGGGCGAGCTGAGCCGACGTTACGTCGACCAGGCCGGCTGGCTGCACCAGGCCCTGGCCGAACGCTGCCAGCGGGTGATCTTCACCCTGGCTGGCTTACCCATGCTGTTGAAGGGAGCACCCTTATGAGCGATGCACGCTGGTGGCAGGAACCCTGCCGTCAACCCGACGCGGCCAGCGAGGCCGCCGCCCGCGCCCGCCAGGCGCAGCTGACCAAACCGGCCGGCGCACTCGGCCAGCTGGAGGAACTGGCGATCCGCCTGGCCAGCCTGCAGGGCCGCGAATGCCCGTGGATCGACCGCCCGCGCCTGTGCCTGTTCGCCGGCGACCACGGCGTGGTCGAGGAAAACATCTCGCTGTTCCCGCAGTCGGTCACCGCGCAGATGCTGCACACCTTCGTCGCCGGCGGCGCGGCCATCAGCGTGCTGGCCAGGGTGCAGGGCCTGCCGTTCGAGCTGGTCGACCTGGGCACGGTCGACCTCAGCCTCAATCTGCCGGGGGTGCGCCACCTGCGCATTGCCCCCGGCACCGCCAATTTCAGCCGCACCGCGGCGATGACCGCCGAGCAATGCCAGGCCGCCCTGCAGGCCGGTCGCGAGGTGCTGCAGCGTGCCAGCCGGCGCGGCTGCGACCTGTTTCTCGCCGGCGAGATGGGCATCGGCAACACCACCGCCGCCAGCGCCCTGGCCTGCGCCTTGAGCGGCCTGCCGCCGGCCCGCCTGGTCGGCCGCGGCACCGGCCTGGATCACGCCGGGGTGGCGCGCAAGCAGGCCGTGCTGGAGCGCAGCCTGGCGCTGCATGGCGCGGCGCTGGACGATCCCTTCGAGGCGTTGCGCCGGGTCGGCGGGCTGGAGCTGGCGGCACTCACCGGCAGCTACCTGGCCTGCGCCCAGTTGGGCATTCCGGCGCTGGTCGATGGCTTCATCTGCAGCGCCGCGGCGCTCTGTGCGGTGCACCTGAACCCCGCCTGCCGGCCCTGGTTGCTGTTCGCCCATGCCAGCGCCGAGAGCGGCCATGCCGCCTTGCTCGAGCTGTTGCAGGCCACGCCGCTGATCGGCCTGGGCCTGCGCCTGGGCGAGGGCAGTGGCGCGGCGCTGGCGCTGCCGCTGGTGCGCCTGGCCTGCGAGCTGCACGGCGGCATGGCGACCTTCGCCGAGGCGCAGGTCGAGGAAGGCCGCGGATGAGCGTGCAACTGGACCTGCTGCGCCATGGCATGACCGAACGCGGCGGCGGCCTGCGCGGCAGCCTGGACGACGAGCTGACGGCCGAGGGCTGGGCGCAGATGCGCGCCGCGGTGGCGCTGGGCGGACCCTGGCAGGCGCTGGTCAGTTCGCCGCTGCGCCGCTGCGCCGCCTTCGCCGAAGAACTGGCGGCCCGCCTGGGTCTGCCGCTGCAGCTGGAGGCGGATCTGCGCGAGTTGCATTTCGGCACCTGGGAGGGCCGCAGCACGGCCGAGCTGATGCATGACCAGGCCGCCGAGCTGGGCCGCTTCTGGGCCGATCCCTATGCCTTCACCCCGCCGGACGGCGAGCCGATGCAGTGTTTCGAGGCGCGCATCGATGCCGCCCTGCAGCGCCTGCGACAGAACCATGACGGCCGCCGCGTACTGCTGATCGGCCACGGCGGAGTGATCCGCCTGCTGCTGGCGCGCGCCCGCGGCTTGCAGCGCAACCAACTGCTGGCGGTGGAGGTCGCGCATGCCTCGCTGCACGGCCTCAACCTCGGCGCCGTACCCGCCGCGCTGCACGAGCGCGCCCTGAACGGGAAAAACTGAGCCATGTCCGCCCTGCAACCGCTGTGGATCGCCCTGCAGTTTCTCACCCGCATCCCGATCCGCCTGGCGGGCGTGCCGACGGCCGAGCAGCAGGGCCGCTCGCTGCTCTACTATCCGCTGGTCGGCCTGCTGCTCGGCGGCCTGCTGTGGCTGTTGCAGCACTGGTTGGCCGGTGCCGCGCCGCTGCTCCAGGCGGCGCTGCTGCTGAGCGCCTGGGTGGCGTTGAGCGGCGCGCTGCACCTGGACGGCCTGGCCGACAGCGCCGACGCCTGGGTCGGCGGGATGGGCGACCGCGAGCGCACCCTGGCGCTGATGAAGGACCCCTGCTGCGGGCCGATGGGGGTGGTGGCGCTGCTGCTGGTGCTGCTGCTCAAGTGCACGGCGCTGCTGGCGCTGCTCGAGGATGGAGCGCTGGCGCCGCTGTTGCTGGCGCCCCTGCTGGGGCGCAGCGCCGTGCTGGCGCTGTTCATCGGCACGCCCTACGTGCGTCCGGGGGGCATCGCCCAGCTACTGGCCACGCACCTGCCGCGGCCGGCGGCCAAGGCGGTGCTGTTGGCGGTGGCGGCCGGTTGCCTGCTGTTGTTCGGCAGCACCGGCCTGCTGGCGTTGCTGCTGGCCGGGGTGACCCTGTTCGGCGTGCGCCATGCGCTGATGCGCCGGCTGCAGGGCACCACCGGCGATACCGCGGGCGCCCTGCAGGAACTGGTGGAGTGCGTGGTGCTGGTCGGGTTGGCGCTGTGAGGCGTGCGCCGCGTCAGCGCGGCGCGATCCTTGTCAGCGCGGCACCAGCGCCGGCAGCAGGGTGCGCGAAATCGCCTCACGCACGGTCGGCAGCAGGGTGGCGCTGCCGCCCAGCAGCTGCTCGACCAATCGGCGCAGGGCCAGCGCCCGCTCCGGACTGAGGCCGCTCACCGCCTGTTCGCAGGCCTGCTCGGCGCTGGCGCCGGGCGGGATGGGGAAACCCAGGGCAACCAGGCGCTCGCGGAAGTCTTCCTGGTCGATCAGATCGGCATGCATCATTGTCGTATCCTCTATTTATGGCGCCGCGACTAGCGCAGCACACCTTCCTCGACCAATAACTTAAAGATGGCCTCGGCGCCAGCCTGCGCCGAGACATCCTTGAGCACCTGGCCGCCACCGCCGGACGCCTTGGCGGTGGCCGCCTTCATGCGTTCGGCACCGGTCTTGGCCTTGATCACCTTGAGCCGTTTCGGTCGCGGCCGCGCCGCCTGCAACTGGGCTTCGGCGAGCAGGCTGTCGTCGACGATGGCCACCTCGCTAGCCTGCAACTGGCCACGCCGGGCCGGGCCGAACGCGCTCTGGCGGGCGGCCGGTGCGGCGTTGTCGACGCTGGCGATAAACGGCAGGCGCACCTTGAGCCGGCGCCGCTGGCCGCGGGGCAGGGCTTGCAGCACCTGGGCCTGGCCTTTCTCGATCTTCTCCACCTCAGCCAGACCGACCACCAGGGGCCAGCCGAGCTGCTCGGCGAGGAGAAAAGGCAGCATGCCCGAGCCTTCGCCGGTTTCCGCCTGGCTGCCGGTGAGCACCAGCTGGGCGCCGGCATGGCGCAGATAATCCGCGAGTACCGGCAGGGCATCGGCGCCAGGCGGCTGTTCGAGCACCGCCATCTCGCCCAGGCCCATGCCCAGGTAGGCGCGCAGCGTCTCTTCCCGCGGGTCGCCGGCGTGCAGCAGTTGTAGCCGCTCGCCGGCCAGGCGCAGGCCCAGTTCGACCGCACGCGCGTCCTGCTCGGCGCGCCGCGCGCGGCCGGAGGTCGGATGAGCGCCGACCGAGACCAGGGTGATGATGTTCAGATCAGTCATGGTTCACCCGTAGCCCGGATCTAATCCGGGAATCGGTGTTGAGGAGCCCGGAGTGCATCCGGGGTACAGGAGTCTCAAGCCGCATCGCGTTCTCCCGCCTGGCGGTAGGCTGCGACCCGCTCGATCAGCGCGGCGAGGATCGCCGCCGAATCGCCGATCACCGAGAGATCGGCGCGTTTGATCATGTCGCAGCCGGGATCCATGTTCACCGCCACCACCTTGTCGCAGGCACCGATGCCCTGCAGGTGCTGGATCGCCCCGGAGATGCCGACCGCCATATAGACCCGCGCGGTGACCCAGGTGCCGGTGGCGCCGACCTGACGGTTGCGCGGCATGAAGCCGTCGTCCACCGCCACCCGCGATGCGCCTTCGGTGGCGCCGAGGGCGACGGCGGCGCGATGGAACAGGGTCCAGTCCTTGACCCCGTTGCCGCCGGAGAGGATGAATTCGGCCTCGGCCATGGGGATCAGCGCCGGGTCGACGGCCACGGCGCCGAGGTCCTCGATGCGCGGCAGGTTGCGCGCGATCTTGCCCTGCAGTTCCAGCGGACGCACTTCATGGCGGCTGTCGCTAACCGGCTCGGCGCACTCGACGGCGGCCAGGATCAGCCGTGGTGCGCGGCGCACCAGGTCTTCGCGGCCGGCCCCGGCGCGGCCGATGCACTGGCCCTCGGCGACCTGCCAGACCCGCGTGGCCGGGCGCTCGCCGAGTTTGGCGGCCAGTCGGCGACCGAGTTCGCCGCCGCCGGTGCGGCTGTCCGGCAGCAGCCAGTGGCGCGGTGCCAGTTGGCTTTCCACGGCGCCGAGGGCCAGTATCCGCTGTTCGGGGGCGTAGCCATCGAACAGCTCGCCGTCGAGGTGCAGCAAGCGGTCGACGCCGGCCGTGTCGAAGGCGTTTTCCTTGTACTCGCCGAACACCACCGCGACCACCGCGCCGTCGCTGCCGGCCAGCTTGTTGGCCAGGCCGAGCAGGTCCTTGTCGTGGGCGCTCAGGCGGCCGCCGATCATGTCCGGCACCACGGCGATATAAAAGGCCGGTTGCTCGATCACATGCAGCGGCAGTTGCACCACGGCACTGGCGGTTGTGCGCTTGCCGCTGCCGCCCTGCTGGGCGCCGCTGCGGTCGATGCGCTTGATCCCGTTGGGGCCGATGAAGCCGACCGCGTGGGGGTTCTTGCGGACGATGCCGTTAGGCCCCATCCAGCTGGTCTCAGCCTTCTGCATGGCCGCGTGCAGCGGGTGCAGGCGGTTGCGGGCGATCCATTCGGCCCGCGGGTCACGGCGGATGATGTCGCTCATCAGTGCACCTCCAGGGCTTCAGGCTTGGCCGGCACGGGCTTTTTTGCCGGTGCGGGCGCCTCGAGCAATACGTCTGCCACCAGTTCGGCGATGTCCTTGATCTGTGGCCGTGGTTCGACCACACCTTCGAGCATCGCGGTGCACTGCGGGCAGCCCACGGCGACCAGTTCGGCACCGGTCTGCTGGATGTCGACCATGCGCATGTCGGGAATTCGCTGCTTGCCGGGAATGTCGGTGATCGGCGCGCCGCCACCACCGCCGCAGCAGCGCGAACGGAAGCCGGAACGCTCCATCTCCTTGACCTCGATGCCAATGGCCTTGAGCACCGCGCGCGGGGCTTCATATTCACCGTTGTAGCGGCCCAGGTAGCAGGGGTCGTGGTAGGTGACGCTGCCGCCCTTGTGTTGACCGAGATTGAGTTTCTCGGCGCCGATCAGCTCGTCCATATAGGTGCTGTGGTGCAGCACCTGATAGTGGCCGCCCAGTTCGCCGTACTCGTTCTTGAGTACGTGGAAGCTGTGCGGGTCGCAGCTGACGATCTTGTTGAAGCGGTACTGGCTCATGCTGGCGATGTTGCGCTTGGCCAGGGCCTGGAAGGTCGCCTCGTCGCCCAGGCGTCGGGCCACGTCGCCGCTGTCACGTTCTTCCAGGCCGAGTACGGCAAAGTCGACATTGGCCGCTTTCAGCACCTTGACGAAGGCGCGCAGGGTGCGCTGGTTGCGCATGTCGAAGGCGCCGTCGCCAACCCAGAACAACACGTCGACCGACTTCTTCTCGCTCATCAATGGCAGGTCGAGATCCGCCGCCCAGTTCAAACGGCCGCCGGGAGCAAACCCGCCAGGGTTGTCGGTGGCGATCAGGTTGTCCAGCACTTCGGCGCCCTTGTTCGGTGTGGCGCCTTTTTCCAGGGTCAGGTGACGGCGCATGTCGACGATGGCGTCGACGTGCTCGATCATCATCGGGCATTCCTCGACGCAGGCGCGGCAGGTGGTGCAGGACCACAGGGTCTCGGCATCGACCAGGGCCTTGCCGCCCAGGTTGACGATCGGCAGATGCGGACCGCCGCTGTGTTCGCCGATGGCTTTGCCAGGGTAGGGACTGCCGGCGAACTTGGCATCGCTACCGCCGGCCAGGCCGACCACCATGTCCTGGATCAGCTTCTTCGGATTCAGCGGCTGGCCGGCGGCGAAGGCCGGGCAGGCCGCCTCGCACTTGCCGCACTGCACGCAGGCGTCGAAGCCGAGCAACTGGTTCCAGGTGAAATCCGTGGGCTTCTCCACACCCAGCGGCGCCTGACGGTCGTCCAGGTCGAGCGCCTTGAGACCGGTCGAGCGACCGCCACCGAAGCGCTCGCTGCGGCGGTGCCAGGCCAGGTGCAGGGCGCCGGCGAAGGCGTGCTTCATCGGCCCGCCCCAGGTCATGCCGAAGAACAGCTCGGACACGCCCCAGGCCACGCCGACGGCGAGCACCGCGGCAAGCATCCAGCCGCCGAAGTCGGCCGGCAGGACGCCGGCCACCGGCAGGGTGGCAATAAAGAAGCTTACCGAGAACATCAGCAGGCTCTTCGGCAGGCGATTCCACGGGCCTTTCGACAGCCGCGCCGGCGGGTTGCGCCGGCGCTTGGCGACGAACAGCGCACCGACGAACATCAGCACACAGGCGCCCAGCAGGGCGAAGCCGAGGATCCGGTTGTGCAGGCCGAAGCCGTGCACGACTATCGCCAGCAATGCAGCCAGGACGAAGCCGCCGGCAGTGGCCACGTGGGTCCTGGACATGTACTTGTCGCGCTCGACCACATGGTGCAGATCGACCAGGTAACGGCGCGGCATGGCCAGCAGGCCACCGAGCCAATCGACCTTGGCCGGTCGTCCGCGGCGCCACATCAGGAAACGCTTGCCCGCGCCGAGCACGGCCAGGCCAAGTGCGGCGAACAGCAGGATGGGGAGTAGGGTGTTTAACATTCGTTGGTCTCCTTAGGGGGACCTAAAGGCGGTACGGTCAGCTCCCTCTCCCTCCGGGAGAGGGCTGGGGTGAGGGGAATGTCCGGCGACTGGCAATCCAGTTGCGCCAACCATCCCTCACCCCCGGCCCCTCTCCCGCAGGGAGAGGGGAGGCAAGCTTAAAAGTCCTTGCACAGACGCAGGGCGTCGTAGATCGCGGCATGGGTGTTGCGCTGGGCCACGCAGTCGCCGATGCGGAACAGCAGGTAGCCGTCGCCGGCTTCACTGAGGCAAGGCTGCGGCTTGATCGCGAACAGCGCTTCGACGTCGACCTGGCCCTTGTTGCGCGAACCTTCCTTGAGTGCGTAGTACAGCGTTTCGTCCGGGCGTACGCCGTTCTCCACCACCACCTGGTCGACCACCCGCTCTTCCAGGGCGCCGGTGTATTCGTTCTCCAGCACCGCCACCAGCTTGTCGCCCTCGCGATAGACCTTTTCCAGCATCATGTCGCTGGTCATGATCACGCCCTTCGGGTACATGCTGCGGTAGGCCGTGGGGAACGAGGTGCCGCCCATGCCGACACCCGGCTTGATGTCGTCGGTGACGATCTCGACCTGACTGCCCTTGTCGGCGATGAAGTCGGCGACCGACATGCCGGTGAATTCGCAGATGGTGTCGTACACCAGCACGTTCTTGCCCGGTGCGACCTTGCCGTCGAGCACATCCCAGCTGCTCACCACCAGGCCTTCGGCCGCGCCCCAGTGCTCGTTCTGCTCGAGGAACGGATGACCGCCGTTGGCCAGCACCACGATATCCGGACGCAGGTCCATGATGCTCGCGGGATCTGCACCGGTGCCCAGACGCAGGTCGATTTTCAGTCGCGCCAGTTCCAGCTGGTACCAGCGGGTGATGCCGGCGATCTGGTCACGTTGTGGCGCCTTGGCGGCGGTGGTGATCTGCCCGCCAAGCTGGTCCTTCTTCTCGAACAGGGTGACGTCGTGGCCACGTTCGGCGGCGACGCGCGCCGCCTCCATGCCGGCCGGTCCGCCGCCAACCACCACTACCTTGCGCTTGACGCCGGTGGTCTTCTCGATGATGTGCGGCAAGCCCATGTATTCACGCGAGGTTGCGGCGTTCTGGATGCACAGCACGTCCAGGCCCTGGTACTGGCGGTCGATGCAGTAGTTGGCACCGACGCACTGCTTGATCTGGTCGACCTGGCCCATCTTGACCTTGGCGATCAGGTGCGGGTCGGCGATGAAGGCGCGGGTCATGCCGACCATGTCGACGTAGCCGCCCTCGAGAATACGCGTGGCCTGGTTCGGGTCCTTGATGTTCTGCGCGTGCAGCACCGGTACCTTGACCACTTCCTTGATGCCGGCCGCCAGATGCAGGAAGGGCTCAGGCGGGAAGCTCATGTTGGGGATGACGTTGGCCAGGGTGTTGTGGGTATCGGCGCCAGAACCGACCACGCCGATGAAATCGAGCAGGCCGGTGTCGTCGTAGTACTTGGCGATCTGCTTCATGTCCTCGTGGGACAAGCCGTCCGGGTGGAACTCGTCGCCGGAGATACGCAGGCCCACGCAGAAGTCGTCACCGACCTCCTTGCGCACGGCCTTGAGCACTTCCAGGCCGAACTTCATGCGACCCTCGAAGGTGCCGCCCCATTCGTCGGTACGCTTGTTGACCCGTGGCGACCAGAACTGGTCGATCATGTGCTGGTGCACGGCCGACAGCTCGACGCCGTCCAGACCACCGGCTTTGGCCCGGGCCGCCGCCTTGGCGAAGTCGCCGATGATGCGCCACATTTCTTCCGGCTCGATGGTCTTGCAGGTGGCGCGGTGTACCGGTTCGCGGATGCCGGACGGCGACATCAGGGTCGGCCAGTCGAAGCCATCCCAGCGCGAGCGACGACCCATGTGGGTAATCTGGATCATGATCTTGGCGCCATGCTTGTGCATGGCATCGGCCAGGTTCTGGAAGTGCGGGATGATGCGGTCGGTGGACAGGTTCACCGAGCTCCACCAGCCATGCGGGCTGTCGATGGAGACCACCGAGGAGCCGCCGCAGATGGCCAGGCCGACGCCGCCCTTGGCCTTCTCTTCGTAGTACTTGACGTAACGCTCGGTGGTCATGCCGCCGTCGGTAGCCATGACCTCGGCGTGCGCGGTGGACACGATACGGTTACGGATGGTCAGTTTGCCGATCTGGATCGGCTGGAACATTGCTTCAAAGGCCATGACTCGTTCCTCGACTTAGAGCGGCTTGACGACGAAAAGACCATGGTCGTGGCCTTCTTGCGAAGCGCCATAGACCTGTTCGGCACGGGTGCGGATGCTGCTGCCCTGGGCCTGGAGGATCTGGTCCATGGCGCCGGCGAACCAGCCGGTGAACATGTAGTCCACCGCACGCCCGCACTTGCCGTAGACGTAGACGAAGGCGGAATGCTCCAGGCGTACCTCGCAGGTGCCCTTGTCGAGGTCGATCGACAGCGTCTTGAACAGGCCCCAGCCGCGTTGCGACAGGCGCTTCATGTAGTGCTCGAACACCGCCACGCCGGACAGGCCGTGGCATTCGGCTTCCTTCTCGCACCAGTGCCAGGCGGACTTGTAACCGGCCTTGTAGAGGATCTCGGCATAGGCGTCGGCGCCCAGCACTTCCTCGATGCCGATATGGTTGTTGACGAAGAAATGCCGCGGTACGTAGAGCATCGGCAGGGCGTCGGTGGTCCAGACGCCGGTTTCGTCGTCGACCTGGATGGGCATTTCGGGGGCGTGGGTGGTCATCTGTTCGGTACTCCGGAATTCGTGTTTTGCGTTTGGCCGGGCGGCGCCCGGCTGGATGAAAAAGTTGCCATGAATGCCTGTGGAGCCGTAGCGAGCGCGCCGAGAGCAAGGAGACCCGCAACGACAAGCGAGAGCAGTACGCATGTACGGCGAGCTTGTCGCGAGGACGCGACGCGGCTATCGGTGTGCGCAGTAGGCTCCGCAGGTATTCATCATTCGCCCCAGACGTCCTTCAGGACCCTTACCCAGTTCTCGCCCATCACCTTGCGCACCACGCGCTCGGGCATGCCGCGCTTGAGCAGGGTCTCGGTCAGGTTGGGGAATTCGCCGACGGTGCGGATGCCCAGCGGGTTGACGATCTTGCCGAAGCTGGTCAGGCGGCGGGCGTAGCCCTTGTCGTGGGTCAGGTATTCGAAGAAGTCCTGGCCGTGGCCCTGGGTGAAGTCGGTGCCGATGCCGATGGCGTCTTCACCGACCAGGTTCATCACGTACTCGATGGCCTCGGCGTAGTCGTCGATGGTCGAGTCTATGCCCTTGGCCAGGAAGGGCGCGAACATGGTCACGCCGACGAAGCCGCCGTGGTCGGCGATGAACTTCAGTTCCTCGTCGGACTTGTTGCGCGGGTGCTCCTTGAGGCCCGACGGCAGGCAGTGCGAGTAGCACACCGGCTTCTGCGATTCGAGGATGACTTCCTCGCTGGTCTTGCTGCCGACGTGGGACAGGTCGCACATGATGCCGACCCGGTTCATCTCGGCGACGATCTCGCGGCCGAAGCCGGACAGGCCGCCATCGCGCTCGTAGCAGCCGGTGCCGACCAAGTTCTGGGTGTTGTAGCACATCTGCACGATGCCTACGCCGAGCTGCTTGAACACCTCGACGTAGCCGATCTGGTCCTCGAACGCGTGGGCGTTCTGGAAGCCGAAGAGGATGCCGGTCTTGCCCAGCTCCTTGGCCTTGCGGATGTCGGCGGTGGTGCGCACCGGCATTACCAGGTCGCTGTTGTCGCGGATCAGCTTCTGGCTGGCGGCGATGTTGTTAACCGTGGCCTGGAAGCCTTCCCACACCGAGACGGTGCAGTTGGCCGCGGTCAGGCCGCCCTTGCGCATGTCCTCGAACAGTTCGCGGTTCCACTTGGCGATGATCAGGCCGTCGATGACGATGCTGTCGGCGTGTACTTCTGCTGGGCTCATCAGGCTGTCCCCTTTGTCTGCTGTCGCCAATCCCGATGCTGGCGCTTTGTGGGGAGCATATCCCTGGGGGGCAGGACACCCCGGTGCAAAAACGACCGGGGTATTGCCGAAAGCGTCAAGAGCAGGTCGCGAACGGATAAGCCGTCGGCTGGGCGAGGCTAGCCAGGCGCCGCAGGTGAGGGCTTTTGTGGGAGAGCGGGGGCGCCTAGCCTTCAGCCGCGGCTGAAGCCCCTCCCACTCAGGCTGTGGCGGCCGGATGCTCGTGGCGGTCCTGGCTGGGGCAGCTGGCGAAGCGGGCGCGGTAGCAGCGCGAGAAATACGAGGAGGACTCGAAGCCGCAGGCCAGGCCGACTTCCAGCACGCTCATGTCGGTCTGGCGCAGCAGCTGGCGCGCCTTGTCCAGGCGCAGGCCCAGGTAGAAGTTCGACGGGGTCTCGCCCAGGTGCTGGCGGAACAGGCGTTCCAGCTGGCGCGGGGTGACGCTGATCAGCTCGGCCAGTCGCCGGGAGCCGAGCGGCTGCTCGCTGTGGCGCTGCATCTCGCCGATCACCTGCACCAGCTTCTTGTTGTGCACGTCGTAGCGGCTGGCGATCTGCATGCGCTGATGGTCCTGGCGCGAGCGGATGCGGCCGAGGACGAACTGCTCGGACACCGCCAGCGCCAGTTCCTCGCCGTGATCGCGGCCGATCAGGGTCAGCATCAGGTCGAGACTGGCGGTGCCGCCGGCGCTGGTGATGCGCTTGCCGTCGATCTCGAACAGTTCCTGGGTCACCGCCAGACGCGGGTAGCGCTCCCGGAAGGCCTCGATGGCTTCCCAGTGCAGGGTCAGGCGCTGCTGGCCGAACAGCCCCGCTTCGGCGAGGACGAAGCTGCCGGTGTCGATGCCGCCGAGGGTCGCGCCTTCACGTTCGGCCTGGTGCAGGCAGTGCCCCAGGCGGTGATCGAAGAGGGCCAGCGGCTCGAAGCCGGCGACCACGAACAGGCTGCTGCCGGCGCCCGGCGACTCCAGTGCGGCGTCGACGTTCAGCGACATGCCGTTGCTCGCCGCCACTGCGGCGCCATCCAGGCTGAGCAAACGCCAGCGGTACAGCTCGGCGCGAAAGCGGTTGGCCACGCGCAACGGCTCGATGGCCGCCATCAGGCCCATCATGGAGAAGCCGGGCAGCAGGAGAAAGCACAAAATCTGGGGCATGCAGGTCATTCCGCCGGTGCAGTGGTGGCCGGTAGCCCGGATGCAATCCGGGGCGGTGGGTTCCCGGATTGCATCCGGACTACGGTGCTGCAGCGCCTTACTACAAGGCAGGACGGGCGCCGGTGCAAGCCAACTGGTCGCTTCTGTTCAACAGCTAGTCGTTATAGTTCGTTTTTTGCCCAACAGCGCTGCGTAATCTGGCCACATCGGGCGCTGTGAAGCCCGAATACGGAGGGAGCCGCCAGGCTCCGTCAGAATAAGCAAATCAACCGTAAGGCCGGGAGCATCCATGAACCGTCTCAACGCACTCGCCGCTGGCTGTTTACTCACCCTGTGCAGTTCCACCCTGCTGGCCGGCGAAGACGCCAGTTGCCAGAAGGTCCGTATCGGCGTGGTCGGCTGGACCGACGTGGTCGCCACCACCGCGGTCGCCGCCGAGCTGCTCGAAGGCCTGGGCTATTCGACCAGCCAGACTCAGGCGTCGCAGCAGATCATCTTCGCCGGTATCCAGAAGCAGCAGATCGATGTGTTCCTCGGCTACTGGAAGCCGATCATGGACGACAACATCAAGCCTTTCCTGGCCAGGGGCGCGGTGCGGGTGGCGCCAGAGCCCTCGCTGAACGATGCCATCGCGGTGCTCGCGGTGCCGAGCTACAGCGCCGAAGCGGGGCTGAAGACATTCGCCGACATCGCCCGCTTCAAGGAGCAGCTGGACGGCAAGATCTACGGCATCGAAGCCGGCTCCGGGGCCAATACCGCGATCCAGAAGATGATCGACAGCAATCAGTTCGGCCTCGGCGGCTTCAAGCTGATCGAGTCCAGCGAGGCGGCCATGCTCACCGCGGTCAGCCGTGCGGTGAAGAACAACAAGCCGGTGCTGTTCTTCGGCTGGAAGCCGCACCCGATGAATATCCAGATGCCGATCACTTACCTGACCGGCAGCGAGGATGTGTTCGGTCCCAACGACGGCGCCGCCACCGTGTCCACCGTCACCGCGCCGGATTATGCCCAGCGCTGCCCGAACGCCGAGCGCCTGCTCAGCGGTCTGCGCTTCACCAGCGCCCAGGAAGCCGAGCTGATGCAGCCGATCATGGCCCGCGAGGCGCCGGACCAGGTCGCCCGCGCCTGGCTCAAGGCCAACCCCGAGGTGGTTCAGCGCTGGCTGGCCGGGGTCACCAGCTTCGACGGCAAGAGTGGCGCCGACAGCGTCTTTGCCTCGCTCAAGTAAGCGCCACCGTCGGTAAGTAATTAAGCGACCCATCCCGTGCGCGCTACGCCGCGCACGGTCTCTGATCGCCTCGTAGAAGGATGAAACAACCGTGAATTACGAAGTCATAGTCACCTGTGCCGTCACCGGCGCCGGCGATACCGTCGGCAAGCACCCGGCCATCCCGGTCACCCCGAAACAGATCGCCGCCGCCGCCATCGAGGCGGCCAAGGCCGGCGCCACCGTGGCCCACTGCCATGTGCGCGACCCGCACACCGGCAAGCCGAGCCGCGACGTGGCGCTGTACCGCGAGCTGGTCGAGCGGATCCGCGAGAGCGACACCGACGTGATCATCAACCTCACCGCCGGCATGGGCGGCGACCTGGAGATCGGCCGCGGCGAGCAACCCCTGGAGTTCGGCGCCGGCACCGACCTGGTCGGCCCGCTGGAGCGGCTGGCGCATGTCGAAGAGCTGCTGCCGGAAATCTGCACCCTGGACTGCGGCACCCTGAACTTCGGCGACGGCGACTTCATCTACGTCTCCACCCCGGCGCAACTGCGTGCCGGCGCCAGGCGCATCACCGAGCTGGGGGTCAAGGCCGAGCTGGAGATATTCGACACCGGTCATCTGTGGTTCGCCAAGCAGCTGCTCAAGGAAGGCCTGCTCGAGGATCCGCTGTTCCAGATCTGCCTGGGCATCCCCTGGGGCGCGCCAGCCGACACCACCAGCATGAAGGCCATGGCCGACAACCTGCCGGCCGGCGCCACCTGGGCCGGCTTCGGCATCGGCCGCATGCAGATGCCGATGGTCGCCCAGGCCATGCTCCTCGGCGGCAACGTGCGGGTCGGCCTGGAAGACAACATCTGGCTGGATCGCGGCCTGTATGCCACTAACGCGCAACTGGTCGAGCGCGCGGTGGAGATCATCCAGCGCCTCGGCGGCCGCGTCCTGACCCCGGCCGAGGGCCGCGAAAAGATGAAGCTCAAGCGCCGCGGTTGAACCCTTTGCCCTTGTAAGAGCGGTGGGGCGCCTAGCCCATGCCCGCGGTCCACAACGGTTCGCGGGCATGGCCCGCTCCTACGTACAGCATTCACCTCATTCCATTGCCAGGAGCCACCATGCCCTTTGTCACCGACATCAAAACCTTCGCCGCCCTCGGCACCGGCGTGATCGGCGCCGGCTGGATCGCCCGCGCCCTGGCCCACGGCCTCGACGTGATCGCCTGGGATCCGGCGCCCGGCGCCGAGGCGGCGCTGCGCCAGCGCATCGCCAATGCCTGGCCGGCTCTGCAGCGGCAAGGCCTGGCCCCCGGCGCCGCACCCGAGCGGCTGCGCTTCGTCGCCAGCATCGAGGAATGCGTGAACAACGCCGACTTCATCCAGGAAAGCGCGCCGGAGCGCCTCGAGCTCAAGTGTGAGCTGCACGCCAGAATCAGTGCCGCCGCGCGTCCCGATGTGCTGATCGGTTCCAGCACCTCGGGCCTGCTGCCCAGCGAGTTCTATGCCGACGCCGTGCACCCCGAACGCTGCCTGGTCGGCCACCCGTTCAACCCGGTCTACCTGCTGCCGCTGGTGGAAGTGGTCGGCGGCGCCAAGACCGCGCCGGCGGCGGTACAGGCCGCCATTCAGGTCTATACCAGCCTGGGCATGCGCCCGCTGCATGTGCGCAAGGAAGTACCGGGGTTTATCGCCGACCGCCTGCTCGAGGCCTTGTGGCGCGAGGCGCTGCACCTGGTCAACGACGGTGTGGCGAGCACCGGCGAGATCGACGACGCGATTCGCTTCGGCGCCGGCCTGCGCTGGTCGTTCATGGGCAGCTTCCTGACCTACACTCTGGCCGGCGGCGATGCCGGCATGCGCCACTTCATGGCCCAGTTCGGCCCGGCGCTGCAACTGCCCTGGACCTACCTGCAGGCGCCGGAGCTGACCGCGACGCTGATCGACCAGGTGGTCGAAGGCACCAGCGCCCAGCAGGGCGAGCGCAGCATCGCCGAGCTGGAGCGCTACCGCGACGACTGCCTGCTCGCCGTGCTCGGCGCGATCAAACAGACCAAGGCGCAGCACGGTTTCGCCTTCGCCGAATAACCCTGTCGCGGCGCAGAACCCGTAGGAGCGGGGGGAGCGCCTAGTTCCATGCCCGCGAAAAATCCAATCGCGGGCATGGCCCGCTCCTACGACGGTCCGCTCGCGCAACAGTACGCCGCTCGCTGGCGGACTGTTCGCTACGCTCCTGAGTCCGCCCTACGGGTTTCGTACAACGTCGAGGATCATCACCGCCATGCTCACCCCCTACCGCACCGCCATCCTGCCCGAGTGGGTCGACTACAACGGCCACCTGCGCGACGCCTTCTACCTGCTGATCTTCAGCTATGCCACCGACGCGCTGATGGACCGGCTCGGCCTCGACGAGGCCGGGCGCGCACGCACGGGTCACAGCCTGTACACCCTGGAGTGCCACCTCAACTACCTGGCCGAGGTCAAGCTCGGCGTCGAGGTCGAGGTGCGTACCCAGCTGTTGGCGCATGACCGCAAGCGTCTGCATATCCATCACGGCCTCTATTATCCGGGCGGCGGGCAGCTGCTGGCGGCCAGCGAGCAGATGCTGATGAACGTCGACAGCCTGGGCGCGCGCTCGGCGCCGTTCGACGACGCGGTGCTGGCAGCCGTGCAGGCACTCTACGAGGCGCACCGCGATCTGCCGCGGCCCGTCCATGTCGGCCGGATCATTGGCCTGCCCGCCACGACCGTTAAATCGCGCGCATAAAAAAGGGAGCCGCAAGGCTCCCGAAAGACTGGCGCCGCCCACACGCGGGGGCGGCCCAGGTTAGGCATTGGTTTCAGGCGGCGCTGAACAGCTTGTGCGGGTCGATGACGAATTTCTTCGGCACGCCGGCGTCGAACTCGTGGTAGCCATTGGGTGCGTCGTCCAGGCTGATCACCTGTACGCCCACCACTTCGGCGATGTTGATCCGATCCCACATGATCGCCTGCATCAGCTGGCGGTTGTACTTCATCACCGGGGTCTGGCCGGTGTGGAAGCTGTGCGACTTGGCCCAGCCGAGGCCGAAGCGGATGCTCAGGGCGCCCTTCTTGGCGGCGGCATCGACCGCGCCTGGATCGTCGGTGACGTACAGGCCGGGGATGCCGATCTTGCCGGCGACCCGGACCACACCCATCAGCGAGTTGAGCACGGTGGCCGGAGCCTCGTGCTGCACACCGTCATGACCGTGACCGCGGGCCTCGAAGCCCACCGCGTCGATGGCGCAGTCGACTTCCGGCTCGCCGAGCAGGGCGGCGATCTGTTCGTGCAGCGGGATGTCCAGCGACAGGTCGGCGATTTCGAAGCCCTGGGCCTTGGCATGCACCAGACGCACCGGGTTGACGTCGCCGACGATCACCACCGCCGCGCCGAGCAGGCGCGCCGAGGCGGCTGCCGCCAGACCGACTGGACCGGCACCGGCGATGTACACGCTGCTGCCCGGGCCGACGCCGGCGGTGACCGCGCCGTGGTAGCCGGTCGGCAGGATGTCGGACAGGCAGGTCAGGTCACGGATCTTCTCCATCGCCCGGTCGCGGTCCGGCAGCTTGAGCAGGTTGAAGTCGGCGTAGGGCACCATGGCGTATTCGGCCTGGCCGCCGGTCCAGTCGCCCATGTCGACGTAGCCGTAGGCGCCGCCGGGACGGGCCGGGTTAACCGACAGGCAGACCCCGGTGTGTTGTTCCTTGCACGAGCGGCAGCGGCCGCAGGCGACGTTGAACGGCACCGAGACCAGGTCGCCGATCTGCAGGTTCTCGACGTCGCGACCCTTTTCGATCACTTCGCCGGTGATTTCATGGCCCAGTACCAGGCCGGTTTGCGCGGTGGTGCGGCCGCGCACCATGTGCTGGTCGGAGCCGCAGATGTTGGTGGAAACCACGCGCAGGATCACCCCGTGCTCGATCTTCTTGCCGCGCGGATCCTGCATTTTCGGATAGTCGATTTTCTGGACTTCGACCTTGCCTGCGCCGAGATAGACGACGCCACGATTACCTGACATTGGATGTCTCCTTTGTTGTTGTGGATACAAAGGCGCGACCTGCGGCCACGCGGCCTTGCACTGGAGCTTGGATCTGTTGCTGGAGAGACCGCAGCAAGGCAGTGAGTGCGGTAAAACCTCTCCGGCTTTGTGTTGGCGATGGATTAGGCGCGCTGAGCGGCTAACCCATCCGCCGAACTACGCGTGCAGCACCACGGTGCGGTTGGCGTTGAGGAACACCCGCCGCTCGAGGTGGTAGGCAATGGCCTTGGCCAGGGTCTGGCACTCGATGTCGCGCCCCTTGTCGACCAGGTCTTCGGGGTAGTGGGCGTGATCCACCGCCTCCACGCCCTGGGCGATGATCGGCCCCTCGTCGAGGTCGTTGTTGATGTAGTGGGCGGTGGCACCGACCAGCTTGACGCCCTTCTGGTACGCCTGGTGGTAGGGCTTGGCGCCCTTGAAACCGGGCAGCAGCGAGTGGTGGATATTGATCGCCCAGCCATCCAGCTTGCGGCACAGCTCCGGCGACAGCACCTGCATGTAGCGGGCGAGCACCACCAGTTCGGCGCCTGTGTCCTCGATCACCTGCAGCACCTGGCGCTCCTGCGCCGGCTTGTCGTTGGGGTCGAGGGGGAAGTGGTGGTAGGGAATATCGTGCCAGCGCGCCAGCGGTTCCAGATCCGGGTGATTGGACACCACCGCCACCACATCCATGGCCAGGTGACCGATGCGCTGGCGGTAGAGCAGGTCATTCAGGCAATGATCGGCCTTGCTCACCATCAGCACCACCTTGGCCCGGTAGCCCGGCGGGGTCAGTTCGGTGTGCATCTGGAAGGGCGTCAGGCGCTCGTCCAGGCCGGTGCGGAAGGCCTGCTCGTCGAAGCCGTCGGGCTGACGGAACTCGACGCGGATGAAGAAGCGCGAGGACAGCCGGTCATCGAACGAATGGTGCTCGGTGACATAGCAGCGTTGCTCGAACAGGAAGCGCGTCACCGCGTCCACGGTGCCGAGCACGCTCGGGCAGTGGGCGGTGAGAATCCAGGTGTCGGGGGTGCGGCTCATATCGATCTCCAATGCGGAGTGACCGTAGGTTGGTGTTGAGCGAAGCGATACCCAACAGCCCTTTCAGCGGATTCCGGGAACGCAGCGTTGGGTATCGTCGCTGCGCTCCTCCACCCAACCTACGCCTCGATCGCCAGGCCATACTCGGCGCTGGCATCCTGCAGCCACAGCCAGATGTAGTCGGCGAAGCTGCGGCGAACCACCAGTTCCCAGGTGTCTTCGCCGGTGTGGCGGATCACCAGTTGCGACTTGGCGAACATGGTGCCGACCGCCTTGCCCACCGGGAAGTTGCTCGGGTGGACGTCGTAGATGCTCGATTTCATCAGCATCTCGCGGACTTTCGGCCCCTTCAGTTCGACCAGGGTCTGGCCGCCGCTGACATTCACCACCGCGATGTGCTGACCGTCCAGGGCGGCGCGCAGTTTCTGCTCGACGGCGAACTCGCTGCCGCCGGGCACGATCAGCAGCCACTCGTCCGGGCCCAGCCACTGCAGCGAGGTGGCGCCATTGGCCACCAGGGTCAGGGCCACCGGCAGCTCAAGGCCCAGGGCCTTGTGCACGCCACCGGCGAAATCCGGGTCGCTGGCGTCGCCACGCAGGGTCAGGTGGCCGAGCAGTTTTTTCTCGCGCAGGCGCACCCCGGCGCTGCTCTTGCCCTTGCGCGCCAGCTCGTCGAGGCCGGCGTGAAACAGTGGCGACTCGGCATGGCCGGCGTCGGGGCGTTGCTGGTAAACGTTGACGTTAGACATTCTGGCGATCCCCTTTCGGGTCATAGAACACGGGACTGACGATTTCGGCTTCGATCACGCTGCCATCCACCAGCGGGGCGAACACCCGCTCGCCGATGCGCTTGAGACCGCCCTTGACCAGGGCCATGGCGAGCGAATAGTTCAGCGCCGAACTCATGTAGCTGGAGGTGACGTGGCCGACCATGGTCATCGGAATCGACTGTTTCGGGTCGAACACCAGTTGCGCGCCTTCCGGCAGTACCTTGTTCGGGTCCACGGGCTTGAGGCCGACCAGCTGCTTGCGGTTTTCCTTGAGGCAGTCCTCACGGTTCATGCCGCGCCAGCCGATCCAGGAGAAGGGTTTGCTGCGACCGACGCACCAGCCCATGCCGAGGTCGTCCGGGGTCACCGAACCGTCGGTATCCTGGCCGACGATGATGAAACCCTTCTCGGCGCGCAGCACGTGCATGGTCTCGGTGCCGTAGGGGGTCAGGCCGTGCTTCTTGCCGGCGGCGATGATCTTTTCCCACACCGCCAGGGCGTAGTCGGCCTGGATGTTGACTTCATAGCTCAGCTCGCCGGTGAAGGAGATGCGGAACACCCGCGCCGGCACGCCGCCGACCTTGCCTTCCTTCCAGGTCATGAAGGGGAAGGCGTCCTTGTCCAGGTCGATGTCGGTGACCTCGGCCAGCAGCTTGCGGCTGTTGGGGCCGGACAGGGTCATGGTCGCCCAGTGGTCGGTGACCGAGGTGAAGTACACCTTGAGCTCCGGCCATTCGGTCTGGTGGTAGATTTCCAGCCATTCCAGCACCCGCGCGGCGCCGCCGGTGGTGGTGGTCATGAGGAAGTGGTTGTCGGCCAGACAGGCGGTCACGCCGTCGTCGAAGACCATGCCGTCTTCCTTGCACATCAGGCCGTAGCGCGCCTTGCCCACGTCCAGCTTGGTCCAGGCGTTGGTGTAGACGCGGTTGAGGAACTCGCGCGCGTCCGGGCCCTGGATGTCGATCTTGCCCAGGGTCGAGGCGTCGAGGATGCCCACCGCGTTGCGCACCGCCAGGCACTCGCGAGCCACGGCGGCGTGCAGGTCTTCACCGGCTTTCGGGAAGTACCAGGGGCGCTTCCACTGGCCGACGTCCTCGAACTCGGCGCCGTTCTGCAGGTGCCAGGCTTGCATGGCGGTGTAGCGCTTGGCCTCGAACAGCGGCCCGCAGTTGCGCCCGGCGAGGGCGCCGAAGGTCACCGGGGTGTAGTTCGGGCGGAACATGGTGGTGCCCATCTCGGGGATGCTGATGCCCAGCGAACGGGCGGCGATGGCCAGGCCGTTGATGTTGCCCAGCTTGCCCTGGTCGGTACCGAAGCCCAGGGCGGTGTAACGTTTGACGTGCTCGACCGACTCGAAGCCCTCGCGGGTGGCCAGCTCGATACCGGCGGCGGTGACGTCGTTCTGCAGGTCGACGAACTGCTTGGGCGCACGCGCCGTGGATTTGTCGTGGGGCACCTGGAACAGCGCGACGGCCGGCTCCTCGTGGCGCTTCTCGACCTTCGGCAGGCTGCCGGCGACCTGCTTGAAGCCGGCTTCGGCGGCGGCTGTCGCGCCGGCCTCGAAACCGTCGGCGAGGCTGGCGCCGAGGGCGAAGATGCCGTTTACCGCACCGGCGCACAGGCGCTTCTGCAGGCCTTCACCGGGGACGAAGGCGAGGATGTCTTCCTGCCAGGTCGGCTTGCCGCCGAGGTGCGAGGCCAGGTGCACCACCGGGCTGTAGCCGCCGGAGCTGACGATCAGGTCGCAGTCGAGCACTTCGCCGGGGCTGGCGACCGTATGGTTTTTCAGGTCGATGGCGCAGATCCGCGCCGCGTTGACCCGCTTGCTGCCACGCGCCTCGACCACCGCACTGCCGGTGAGGATGCGCACGCCACGCTTGCGTGCTTCCTCGACCCAGGCGCCACGCGGATTGCTCCGCGCATCGGCGACCGCGACCACCTGCTGGCCGGCATCGAGCCAGTCGAGGACCACGCGGTAGGCATAGTCGTTGGTGGTCGACAGCACCAGCTGGCGGCCCGGCGCCACGCCGTAACGACGTACGTAGGTGGACACGGCATCGGCCAGCATGTTGCCCGGCACGTCGTTGTTGGCATACACCAGCGGCCGCTCGTGGGCGCCGGTGGCCAGCACCACACGCTTGGCGCGCACACGGTGCATGCGCTGGCGCACCTGACCCATGGGCGCGACTTCGCCGAGGTGATCGGTGAGGCGCTGGTGGATGGTCAGGAAGTTGTGGTCGTGGTAGCCGTTCACCGTGGCGCGCGGCAGCAGGGTGACTTCCGTCATCTTCTCCAGTTCGGCGATAGCCTTGGCGGCCCAGTCGCTGGCCGGCTTGCCGTCGAGGGTCTCGCGGGTGCTGAGCAGGCTGCCGCCGAACTCTTCCTGCTCGTCGGCGAGGATCACCCGCGCACCGCTACGCCCGGCGGCCAGTGCCGCGGCCAGACCGGCGGCGCCGCCGCCGACCACCAGCACGTCGCAGTGCTGGTTCATGTAGTCGTAGCTGTCCGGATCGTTTTCCTTGGGCGCGCGACCCAACCCTGCGGCCTTGCGGATGTACTTCTCGTAGGTCAGCCAGAGGTTCTGCGGGTACATGAAGGTCTTGTAGTAGAACCCGGGCGGCATCATGCCGCCGCCGACCTTGCCGAGGATGCCCATCAGGTCGGTGTTGACGCTCGGCCAGCCGTTCACGCTGCTGGCCACCAGGCCGGCGTACAGCGCCTGCTGGGTGGCACGCACGTTGGGGATCTGCGCCGCTTCGGTGCTGCCGATCTGCAGCACGGCATTCGGCTCTTCGGCACCGGCGGCGACGATGCCGCGCGGGCGCGAGTACTTGAAGCTGCGGCCGACCACGTCGACGCCGTTGGCCAGCAGGGCGGCGGCCAGGGTGTCGCCGGCATAGCCCTGATAATTTTGGCCGTTGAAGCTGAAGCTCAGCGGCTGGCTGCGGTCGATGCGGCCGCCCTGGGAAAGGCGATTGATCTGGCTCATGCCGTTACTCCTTGGGCGACGGCCTTCTTCGCGGCGAGGCTGGCTTCAGTCACGCCGGGTTTTTCGCCGATCTTGTAGGTTTCGAGAATTTCGTAGGTCACCGTGTGGCGGGTGACGTTGAAGTACTGGCGGCAGCCCGCGGCGTGAATCCACAGCTCATGGTGGATACCGCGTGGGTTGTCGCGGAAGAAGATGTACTCGCCCCACTCCTCGTCGGTGCAGGCGTTCGGATCCAGCGGGCGCGGGATATGAGCCTGACCGGCGGCGTGGAATTCCTCTTCGGAGCGCAGCTCACCGCAGTGAGGGCAGAAAATATGCAGCATGGTCGGAACCTCCAGAAAACCATCCTCCCTCTCCCGCCGGGAGAGGGGGCCAAAATCAGTGTGCGACCCCGGCCGCGCCGTGTTCGTCGATCAGCGCGCCGTTGTGGAAGCGCTCGATCGAGAACGCCTTGGCCAGCGGGTGCATCTCGCCCTTGGCCAGGCTGGCGGCGAACACATGGCCGGAACCCGGGGTGGCCTTGAAGCCGCCGGTGCCCCAGCCGCAGTTGAAGAACAGGTTCGGCACCGGGGTCTTGGCGATGATTGGGCAGGCGTCCGGCGTGGTGTCGACGATGCCGCCCCACTGGCGGTTCATGCGTACCCGCGAGAGCACCGGGAACATCTCGACGATGGCCTGCAGGGTGTGCTCGATGGTCGGGTAGGAGCCACGTTGGCCATAACCGTTGTAGCCGTCGATGCCGGCACCGATGACCAGGTCACCCTTGTCCGACTGGCTGATGTAGCCATGCACCTGGTTGGACATGATCACGCTGTCGATGATCGGCTTGATCGGCTCGGACACCAGCGCCTGCAGCGGGTGCGATTCCAGCGGCAGGCGGAAACCGGCGAGCTTGGCCATGTGCCCGGAGTTACCGGCGGTGACCACGCCGACGCGCTTGCCGCCGATAAAGCCCTTGTTGGTTTCCACGCCGATGCACACGCCGTTTTCCTTGCGGAAACCGATCACTTCGGTCTGCTGGATCAGGTCCACGCCGAGGGCATCGGCGGCGCGTGCATAGCCCCAGGCCACGGCATCGTGACGGGCCACGCCGCCGCGCCGCTGCAGGGACGCGCCCATCACCGGGTAGCGGGTGTTCTTGCTGCAGTCGAGGTAGGGAATCAGCTCCTCGACCTGCTTGGCATTCAGCACTTCGCCATCGATGCCGTTGAGCCGGTTGGCGCTGACCCGGCGCTCGATGTCGCGCATGTCCTGCAGGGTGTGGCCGAGGTTGAACACCCCGCGCTGGGAGAACATGACGTTGTAGTTGAGGTCCTGGGACAGGCCTTCCCACAGCTTCATGGCGTGCTCGTAGAGCTGCGCCGACTCGTCCCACAGGTAGTTGGAACGCACGATGGTGGTGTTGCGCGCGGTGTTGCCACCGCCCAGCCAGCCCTTCTCGATCACCGCGACGTTCTTCACGCCGAACTCTTTCGCCAGGTAATAGGCGGTGGCCAGGCCGTGGCCGCCGCCGCCGACGATGATCACGTCGTACACCGGCTTGGGCGTCGGGTTGCGCCACATGCGCTGCCAGTTCTCATGGTGGCTGAACGAGTGTTTGAACAGGCCGAAGCCGGAATAACGTTGCATCAGTGGGTACTCCTGATACGTAAAAACTTAACCGTGGATTGCCTGTTCGGCCTTTGTAGGGTGGGCCTTGACCCACCATCGGCGTTACCGGCTGCGGTGAGCCAAGGCCCACCCTACGGGGCGCGGGTATGGCGCCTGAGTTCAGCGATACACCGGATAATCGGCACACAGCCCGGCGGCCAACTCGGCCACCCGGGCCTCGACATCGGCATCGCCGAGGTGATCGAGGATGTCGCAGATCCAGCCGGCCAACTCGATGCTCTGTTGCTCCTTGAAGCCGCGAGTGGTGATCGCCGGGGTGCCGATGCGCAGGCCCGAGGTGACGAACGGCGACTGCGGGTCGTTGGGCACGGAGTTCTTGTTCACCGTGATGCCGGCACGCCCGAGGGCGGCGTCGGCGTCCTTGCCGGTCAGGCCCTGACGGATCAGGCTGACCAGGAACAGGTGGTTATCGGTGCCACCGGAAACCACGTCGAAACCGCGCTCGATAAACACCTTGGCCATGGCCTGGGCGTTCTTGATCACCTGCGCTTGATACTCCTTGAAGCCAGGCTCCAGCGCTTCCTTGAAGCACACCGCCTTGGCCGCGATCACGTGCATCAGCGGACCGCCCTGGGCACCGGGGAACACCGCGGCATTGAGCTTCTTCTCGATCTCCGGGTTGGCCTTGGCCAGGATCAGGCCGCCGCGCGGGCCGCGCAGGGTCTTGTGGGTGGTGGTGGTGACCACGTCGGCGAACGGAATCGGGTTGGGGTACAGGCCGGCGGCGACCAGGCCGGCGACGTGGGCCATGTCGACGAACAGCAGGGCACCGACCTTGTCGGCGATGGCGCG
>NZ_FOWX01000027.1 GCF_900115555.1 Pseudomonas borbori | reverse complement strand
TCCTCCACCGTGGTGGCGATCTCGCTGATCGCGGTGGCGGTTTCCTGGGTGCTCGAGGCCACCTGGCTGGTGGCGGCGAGAATCTCCTCGCTGGAGCTGGCCAGCACCGCGATGCCTTCATTCATCTCCTGCACCAGCTCGCGCAGGTACTGGCTCATGGCGCCGAATGCCTGGGCCAGCCGGCCCACTTCGTCCTGCCGGGTGCTGGCAATGACCTCGCGGGGGATCTCGCCGCGGCCGATGCGCTCGGCCCAGCCGGTCAGGCGCGCCAGCGGCAGGGCGATATGGCGGCTGAGCAACCAGGCCAGGATCGCACTGGCCCCCACCAACAGCAGGCTCAAATTGAGGATGCGCTCGCGCAGGGTCTGCAGCGACTGGCGCGAGCGGACCAAGGCCTCGGCGATGCGCCGATCGGTCAGGTTGGCCAGCTGCAGGCCCAATTCATGGATCCTGTCGATCCGTTCCTGCTGGATGCCGCTGCTCAAGTGCCGCGCCTGCTCCAACTGGCCACTGCGGATAAGCTGCAGTTGCTGCTCGCGGGTCTTCGCCGCCAGGCTGCGCACCGCCAGCAACTGCTCGAGAATATCGCCGACTTCCGAATCGTCGCTGGCCGCCATCTGCAGGCGTTTCACCTGTTGGTCGTTTGCCTCGCTGTGCCTGCGAATTTCCGTCTCGCGCGCATCCAGTTGCTCAGGCGTGCCCTCGTCTATCGCCAGCAGCAGGTCGCTGCGCTGGGCTGCGATATTGATGCGCAACTCCTTCGCCGCGGAGAGCCGTTCATAGTTGTGCTTGAACTGCAGTTCTTCGCTTTCCTGCAGACTGACGAAGCGCTCCAGGGTGAAGAACAGCAGGCCGCCGAAGCCCAGGATCAGCAGGGCGAAGGCCATGATCAGCTTGCTGCCTATGTTGAATCGCAGAACCTTGTTGTCCATCACGCTTGTCCCTCTCCATATTACTAATCGTCGGCCAGCACGCGCAGATTCGGGTCACCCAGCAGGCGCGCACCATCGAGTACCGTACATTGCTCGCAAGTCACCCCCAGCAGATAGTTGGCGCGCACCCCGGACAGGTTGGCCGGAGCGCCTTGCAGGGTCTCGCGGCTGATTTGCGCAACCCCCAGGACGCGGTCGATCAGCAGGCCGAACTCCATTTCCGCGCTGTGCAGGACAAGCAGGAAGCTGCGCTCGGCAAGGCCGCCGATCGGCAGTTCGAACAGCACCCGCAGATCCAGTACCGAAACGATGCGACCGCGCACATTGACGATACCCAGCACGTAGGCCGGGGTACCGGGCAAGGGCGTGTACTGGTTCAGCGGCAGCACCTGGGCGACGTGCTCGCTGCCGATGGCATACCGCTCGTTACTGAGAATGAAACTCAGCACCTCCAGTTGATCTTGCGCCGCCTCGGCCTGCTCCGCACAGGCCCATTGCCGGGTGCGCTCGCCCAGGCGCGCGGCCCACTGCTCGGGGGCCATGGCAAAGCCGTCGAGCAAGCGCCGCTCAAACTCGCCCAAACGTTCATGCAGCTGCGCCCAGCGCGCATCGTGGTTCATCGGATCGGACATGGGTGTTGTTCCTCCAGCAATTGCTCGCACAAGCGCAGCAGTTGGCCACAGCTCATGCCATTGCCTTGCGCTAGCAGCGCTTTCTCGTCCTGCTCGTCGAGCAACTGACGGCAGACCTGTAACGCCTTATCGCTGGCCCGCATGCGGCCTTGCGTACGCAACAGGCGCGCCTGCAGGAAGTAGCCAAGAATGAAGCCGGGGTCGAGATAGAGGGTTTTCTGCAACGCCAGCAGGGCCGCCGGAATATCGCCACCCTGCTGTGCCAGCAGAGCCTGCAGCCAGTAACCCATGACCGAAGCGGGATCCAGCGACAGCGCCCGCTGCAACCAGTCCTGCGCCTCGTCGATGCGCTGCTGGTCGGCCCAACTGTGCGCCAGCAGCAGGCAGGCCTGGTGTTGCTGGGCATGGCTCAGGCCGGTGCAGGCCAGGTAGGCCAGCAGGGCTTCGCGGGCCGTGACGTACTCGCCGGCATCCAGAGACCGTTGCGCCTGTTGCCAGAAGCCCTCGGACGGAGCGCCGGCATCCACACGGTCGACGCGCGGCCAGGCCCTGTCTACGACGACCGTCGGCTCGACCCGGCGTGGCCCCGGGGCCTGGCCACCAGCAACGCCCGGCGTGGTCGCGGGCGAGCTGTCCTGGCGCGCCGCGGCGTCGGCCGAAACAACGGCGAGCGTGGGCGGGGCACGCTCGGCGCTACTATTCAGGGCATAGTTGCAACCGGCCCAGAAGCCATTGAAGCCAGCCTGGGTGGCGATGCCTGCCTCGACCGCACTCAGCAGCAGCAGGCCGTCGCGGTCCAGGCAGCCGAGCAACCGGTGCAACACGCTAGCCGCACGGGTCGGCGAGAAATACATCAGCACGTTGCGACACAGAATCAGGTCGGCGCCTTGCATCGGGCAGGCGAGCAGGCCATCGGCCAGGTTGTACTGGATGAACCGGATACGCCCGCGCCAGGCCGGCCGCACCCGCCACAGGCGGCCCTCGGCCTGGAAATGCTGGTTGCGGAAGGCCGCTTCGTTGCGGCGAAAGGCATTGGCGCCATACAGGCTCTGCTCCGCCCGCGCGATAAAGGCCGCGTTGATGTCGCTGGCGAGCAGTTCCAGGATCCAGCTGTCGCGCTCAGCGCCGAGCAGCCGATCGAGCAGGAACAGCAGGCTGTAGGCCTCCTCGCCGGTACAACAGCCGGCACTCCACAGGCGCAGGCTGCGCTGCCCGGCCTGGCGCCGACGCGTCAGCAGCGGGCCCAGGTGGTTGACCGCCAGCCAGTCGAGCGCCTCGGCATCGCGACGGAAATAGGTTTCGCCGACGCTGAACGCGGGGATCAGCGTCTGCACCAAGGCCGCATCCCAGTCGGCGAAGGCCAGTTGCTGCAGCCAGGGCTCGAGATCCGCTACTTGCAATTCCAGGGCCAGCAGCTGCAGACGCCGCAGCAAGTCGCCACCCCGCGCCCCGGAAAAATCCATCCCCAGGTGCTGATGCACCTTGTGATTCAAGGCCGCCAACAGGCTTGGCGAACAGCGCGCTTCAGTCCGCTGCATCGGCCAATCTCCCGTCATCGGTCAACAGCGCAGCCAGCTGCAGCTCGTCGCCAGCGCTGAGCAGCTGTTCGACGTCCTGGATCAGCAGCAGCCCTTGGTCGGTGCGCAACGCCCCGCGCAGCAGACTGGAGGGAACCCGCGGATCCGGTACCGGAATGAAGTCCTCTGCCGCAGCGCTACACACCGACTCCACCCGCGCCACCGGGAGCAGGAGCTCGCGCGCGCTGCTGCGCAGCCAGATAAAAGGTTGCCACAGGCCGGGCACGGGCGTGGCCCAGCCGAAACGCCGGGCCAGATCCACCACCGGGAGCAGTTTGCCGCGCACATTGACCAGCCCACAGACCGCCTCGGGTGCACCGGGCAAAGGGCTAACCTGCAGCGCCGGCAGCACGCGCACCACTTGATCGAGGGTTACCGCCAAGCGTTGTTCGGCCAGCCAGAAGGGCAACATCACGTATCTGTCCATAGATGTGTCCCTGTCACCGTACGCTGTTTATCCTCCTAGAACCCTAGTTCAGAAGCGGCCAACGTCCAGTGCCGTAGTCGAGAGATCCACGGCTGCTAGGGTTCTGCCACAGCCGAGGAAGGCGCCTGCCGAGCAGGGTCAGGTTGCTGCGTTCGTTGTTCAAAGCGGTAGCCTGCACGTTGACCACGCTGTTGAAGTCGACGGTGCCGGCGCGGTACTGGTTCTCGATCAGGCGCAGGGACTCGCGGGCGGCGTCCAGCGCCTGCTGCTGGAGCACCTCCTCCTGCTCCAGCACCCGCAGCAACCCGGCAACCAGATCGCATCGACGCCAACAGCAATGCCAACTGCCAGCCGCTGGCATGTTGCAGTAGCAACGCCTCGGTGACGGGTGGCTCCCGCATCGCCAACGGCCTGCCAGGGTCAGCGTTCTGGGTTTAAGCTCATGCGGCTGACAGTAAGCGACCTACGTCAACACGTTATCCCGCCAGTCCTGTACCTGCCTCGCCCAGGACTCGCATTGCGCGTGCATCGTTTCCAGGTAAATCTCCTGTTGGCAAACGCAGGGGATGCCGGCCAGGGTGTTCGAGGAAAAGGTGGGCGGGCTATACGCTTACTGTTTGCGGTCTGATCGTTCACCTGAACCATACCGCTGTGGATTTGGCTGACCCGCTCGCAGGCACGCATGCTGTCTGCACTGTGGATGGCTACCGTCAGTCCGTAGGGTGAGATGTTGACCAGTCTTAACGCTTCCTCGATTTCACCTGGTCACGCTGAACTCAGCGCCAGCCGCCATAGTTGAGTGCCAGCGGCAGCAGGACCGCGATGAGGATGCCCATCAGGCTCATGCCCAGGGCGGCGAAGGCGCCGCATTCGTCGCCCTCCTCCAGCGCCCGCACCGTGCCGATGGCGTGGGCATTGATGCCGTAGCTCAGGCCGCGCGCCGCGGGACTCGCCACCCCGGCCCAGCCCAGCAGCAGCGGACCCAGGGCCGTGCCAACGACCCCGGTGAGCATCACCAGCACGGCTGTCAGCGAGGCGATGCCGCCCCATTGCTCCGCCACCAGCATGGCGATCGGCATGGTTGCAGACTTGGGCGCCAGGCTCATCAGCACCGGCAGCTCAGCACCGAGCTGGTGAGCGATCAGCAGGGTCAGAAGCACGGTGAGGCTGCCACCCACCGTCAGAGTCAGCAGGATCGGCCAGAGCAGTTGACGGATGCGCCGCAGGTTGCGGTACAGCGGCACCGCCAGCGCCACGGTGGCAGGTCCCAGCAGCATGGCAACCGGCGAGGCGTCCTCGCGAAAGTGCGCGTAATCAATTCCGCTGAGCAACAACACGCAGACGACGATGGTCGTGGAGACCATGACCGGCTGCAGCAACAACCAGCGGCTACGCCGGTAGAGCTGCAGCGAGGCCTGGAACGCCAGCAGGATCAGCGCGACGGAAAAAAGCGGGGGGGCGCACAGGCTTGCCCAGAGTTCCAAGAGCGAAGGACTCATGGATCGTCTCTCCGGCGCGCTTCCACGTGCCTGATCATCCGCTGCATCAGCCAGCCACACAGCGGTACCGTGACCACCAGAGACAGCACCAGCGCCGCCGCAATGGCCGGAAGATCGTTCAACAGCATCTCACCGCTGGCCATGATGCCCGCCGCGGGCACCACCAGCAGCATTGGCAAGTACTGCAGCAGCCCGCTCGCCGCCTGTTCGACAGGCTCACTGATCCCGCCACGTATCAACAACCAGCCGAACAACAACAGCAGGCCTATGATCGGTCCGGGCAGCATCGGCAATAGTGTAAGGTTCAGCACATTGCCGAGCAGTTGCAGCAGTACCAGTACAGTCAACCCCTTGAGAATCATCCTGACCTCCACTCATCCTCGTCGACGAAACAGCGGGCGCGGCTCAATTGCGGAACGCCCGTAGAGCACACTCATCCCTGCTAGCCCCTTGAGCGCATCTTCGGCAGACTTGTCCTCGCGAACGGCAAAGGCATCGAAGCCGCACTGACGCATGTGCGCCAGCTGATCGCGCAACACCTCGCCCACCGCGCGCACTTCACCGCACCAGCCTCGGCGCACTCGCAATAGATAGGCCTGGCTGTAGCCGCGCCCGTCAAGGAAGCTCGGGAAATCGATCGCGACCAGCGGCAGCACCTCAAGCCATTCGGCCAGCGCCTCGGGGTCGTCGTCGGGCTGCAGCAGCACACCCTGCAGGCTGAGCCGATTACCCGCGAGAACCTCGGCGTCCTGTCGCGCCTGCCAGTGCGCCAGCGGCAGGATGAGCGCGCCTGCTGCCTGGGGCGCGTCGTCACGAACCAGTTGCCAGGGATCGTCGTGAACGATCCGCGCCTGCCCCTCAACCAGCCTGATCAGGTTCTTCATAGTGTGGCTTCCGCCGCCGCATAGACGCGCTCCCTGAATGGCCCGAGACCGATGCGGTTGACGGTCTCGACGAAGCGCTCGTCGGCTTCGCGGTGCTCGACGAAGGTCTGCACGAGACGCTCGATCACCGCAGGCACCGCCTCGGCTGAGAACGAGGGGCCAATCACCTTCCCCAGGGCACTGGCCTTGCCCTGCGCGCCGCCGAGCGTGACCTGGTACCACTCACTGCCGTTCTTGTCGACGCCAAGGATCCCGA
Organism: Pseudomonas borbori; assembly: GCF_900115555.1. Taxonomy (GTDB): domain Bacteria; phylum Pseudomonadota; class Gammaproteobacteria; order Pseudomonadales; family Pseudomonadaceae; genus Aquipseudomonas; species Aquipseudomonas borbori. The sequence continues at coordinate 77,767 of NZ_FOWX01000027.1, read as the reverse complement.
TGTTGCCAATATGATGGTGCCCACATGCGTTCATGCACCCGGAGATGTTCAGACTGATATCGCCAAGGTCATGCAGGTAGTCCAAGTCGAGAAAACGCTGCTGAATAGCCTGAGCAATTGGAATTGACTTCGCATTCGCCAATTTGCAGTAGTCGCCACCTGGGCAGGCGATTATGTCTGTAAGCAGCCCGACGTTAGGCGCGCCAAGGCCAACCTCGCAGGCCGCACACCACAGTGCATACAGATCTCGCTGGCGTATGTCTGGGAGCACGATGTTCTGCTCGTGGGTGATGCGCAGCTCACCGAAACCGAATCGCTCAGCCCAGTGAGCAAGCATGCTCATTTGTACATCAGTCACATCGCCGGGCGGCGCCGCCATTCCAGGTTTGGTAGAGATCGTCACCGATGCATAGCCCTGCACCTTGTGGGCCATGACATTTCGCTCGACCCAACGAGCGAACGAAGGCTCCTGCGCCAACCATGTATCCAGCGTCAAATCGACATCCGGTAGCCACTCGTACGGCGGCGGCTGGAACGAGCTAGCAACACGCAGATATTCGGCATCGGTCAGCTCCGCCGGCCCCTCCTTGATGTGCTGCCACTCGCGCTCGACCTCTTCGGCGAAAGCCTCAATGCCGAGCGACTTGACCAAGATCTTGATGCGCGCCTTGTACTTGTTGTCGCGACGCCCCCAGCGGTTGTAGACCCGAAGGATCGCCTCGACATAAGAAAGCAGGTGTCGCCAGGGCAGAGCCTCGCGGATCTGCTGGCTGAGAATAGGCGTGCGCCCAAGCCCTCCGCCGACCATGACCCTCAACAGCATCTCGCCCTGCTCGTCGCGATACAGGTAGAGGCCGATGTCATGCATCATGATCGCGGCACGGTCTTGCTCGGCCGAACACAGTGCGATCTTGAACTTGCGCGGCAGAAACAGAAATTCCGGATTTACCGTGGACCACTGCCGAAGGATTTCCGCCAGCGGGCGGGGGTCGAGCAGTTCATCGGCAGCAACGCCGGCAAAGGCTTCGGTGGTGATGTTGCGCACGCAATTGCCCGAGGTCTGAATTGCATGCATGTCAACCCCGGCCAACAGTTCGAGAATGTCCGGAACCTGCTCCAGCTCTATCCAGTTGAACTGAATATTTTGCCTGGTGGTGAAGTGACCATAGCCACGGTCGTAGTCCCGGGCGATCCGCGCCAAGGTGCGCATCTGGTCTGCGGACAGCGTGCCGTAGGGGATAGCCACCCGGAGCATGTAGGCGTGCTTCTGCATATACAGTCCGTTCTGCAGACGCAGCGGAAGAAACTCCTCCTCGCTCAGCTCGCCGGACATCCGACGCTGCACCTGATCGCGGAACTGCACCACGCGCTCATGCACAAGCGCTCGGTCGTAATCGTCATAGTGATACATGCAAGACTCCCCTTCGCCCCCAGCAAGGTGCGACGGCAGTAACGCCGCCGTCGAGGGGAGTGACTATGCCGACATGGATCACTCACAAACAGATTCAGTTGCGCCGATAAAATACAGCTCAGCAGCCGTGCCGCCACTCCTCCAGCCTCGCTTGATGTACGTCAAGCGCTGACACTTGCCTTTTCGCCGCAGCTTCCTGAAGGGTATCTGAGCTGGTTTTTTTAGCATCATCTGGCGCTGTTTTAAGCACAGGCGGGAGCCGATGATCTGCCCGGTCTGAATCAGCCTGATGAGTTTTCCGTCATGACAGAACGAATTCCTACCCGGATCATCGAAACCATAGATCCCGGCAAGCCGAAGCGCCTGACCCCGGCCAAGGAGGGCGGTCCTATCCACACCCGGAGCTTCAGCGGGTTGTTCCGCAATCTGCGCCTGCTAGGCGCGGGGCTCCTGTTCATTTTGTTTTTCGGCACAGCTTGGCTCGACTGGAACGGCCGCCAGGCGGTGCTGTGGGATCTCGGCGCAGGCCAGTTCCATATCTTTGGCAGCACCTTCTGGCCTCAGGATTTCATCCTTCTTTCCGCAATATTGATCATCGCCGCCTTCGGCCTGTTCTTCATCTCGGTGCTGGCTGGCCGGGTCTGGTGCGGTTATGCCTGCCCGCAAAGCACCTGGACGTGGATTTTCATGTGGGCGGAAAAGATCACCGAGGGCGATCGCAACCAGCGAATCAAATTGGATGCCGCGCCCTGGTCGCTGAACAAGCTGCTGCGTCGCGGCGCCAAGCATGCCATCTGGCTGGGCGTCAGCCTGGTCACGGCCGTCGCCTTCGTCAGCTACTTCACCCCAGTGCGTGAACTGGTGGCCGGCCTGTTGACGCTCGATGCAGAGCTGGGCCCAACGATCTGGGTCGCATTGTTTGCCACAGCGACCTATCTAAACGCTGGCTGGTTGCGCGAACAGGTGTGCCTGCACATGTGCCCCTACTCGCGATTCCAGAGCGTCATGTTCGACAGCGACACCCTGAACGTCGCGTACGACGCAGCGCGCGGGGAATCCCGCGGGCCACGCAAGAAGGACAGCGACTACCGCGTCGAGGGATTGGGCGACTGCATTGATTGCACGATGTGCGTCCAGGTCTGCCCGACCGGTATCGACATTCGTGACGGACTGCAACTCGACTGCATCAGTTGTGGCGCCTGTGTCGATGCCTGCGACGAGGTCATGGACAAGATGGGCTATGCGCGCGGCCTGGTGCGCTATGCTTCCGAGCGGTCCCTGGAGGGGAAAAAGATCCGCCTGTTGCGCCCGCGGCTGATGGGCTACGGTCTGGTTTTGATAGTAATGATCGGCGCCTTTATCTGGGCACTCGGCGAGCGCTCGCTGGTTTCGCTAGACGTGACTCGTGATCGGACGCTGTACCGTGAGAACAGCGCAGGGCAGATCGAAAACATGTATCTGCTCAAGGTTATCAATAAGAGCCAGCAAGTCCAACGCTATAGCGTCGGGCTGCAGGGAGCACAGTTCACCCTCCAAGGACCGAGTGAACTGACACTCGCACCCGGCGAGATCAGCGACGTGCCCTACAGCGTTGCCCTTGTCGAGCCGAGCCGCGCGGCATCCACTCACGAAATTCACTTCACCATTATGAATCCAAACGATCGGTCGGCTCACGACAGCGTCTCCAGCACATTCATATCGCCTGCCAGATATTGAGCCTCTCCGCCGAAACGGATTCACAGCGTCGCGAGCTTGACGCGCGCGACGCAGCAGGAAGACGCCATGAACGATTTCGCCAAGTTATACTCGCCGATTAGCCCTTCGGCCGGTTTGGATAAGATGAAGCGGTATGAAAAATTTGCTGATGAGGTCGCCGAGCTAATCCGTACCGGCGTGCTAGCGCCTGGTGAGAAAGTACCCTCTGTTCGCCATGCGGGCCGTACCTACGGGGTCAGCCTCTCGACGGTGTTCCAAGCGTATTACTTACTCGAAAGTCGAGGCCTGATTCAAGCACGTCCCCGCTCTGGATATTATGTTCGCGAGCACGCAAAGAAACCCTTGCACGAACTGACCACCACGCATTATCCCGTTGATGTGAGTGACGTCGGAGTCAGCGAGTTGGTATTTTCCGTGCTGAAATCACTTAAAGACGCAGACACCGTACCTTTCGGCTCTGCGTTCCCTCATCCGAATTTATATCCACTGGCACGGTTAGCCCGCTCCCTTGCGCAAAGCGCGAGAGAGATGTCGGGCCAGGCGATTATGGCCGACATGACCGAAGGCAACCCGGATCTACGTCGTCAGATCGCGCTGCGCTACATGGTCAGTGGTGTCATGCTGCCGGTAGAGGAGCTGGTGATAACCAACGGCGCCATGGAAGCTCTCAACCTTTGCCTACAGACCGTAACCCGGCCTGGCGACTTGGTGGCGATCGAGGCGCCCGCCTTTTACGCCACCCTGCAGGTACTGGAACGACTCCAGTTGAAGGCCGTCGAGATTCCGGTTCACCCGCGCGAGGGAATCGAACTCGACGTGCTTGCCGATTGTCTGGCGAAACTGCCGATCAAGGCCTGCTGGTTTATGAGTAGCCTGCAGAACCCGCTCGGCGCGACCATGACCGAGACAAAAAAACAGGACCTTTACGCGCTTGTTGAGCAATATCAAACACCGCTCATCGAAGATGACGTCTATGCCGAACTCTATTTTGGCAAGCAGCCGCCCCGACCGATCAAAAGCCATGACCGCAACGGGTTGGTCATGCACTGCGGCTCGTTCTCGAAAAGCCTGGCGCCTGGCTACAGGGTTGGCTGGGTCGCTGGAGGGCGCTTTTCGGAACAGATCAGCCGGCTCAAACTAATGACTACAATTTCGCCCTCCGTACCGGCACAAGCGGCAATCGCCGATTACTTGCAACATGGCGGCTATGATCGGCATCTGCGCAAGCTCCGGCACGCCCTCGAAATGCAACAGGGCACCATGCTAGCCTCGGCTGCACGCCACTTCCCGACCAGCACCCGCGTCACCCGTCCATCTGGCGGATATTTCCTTTGGTTCGAGTTTCCGGAAAAGGTCGACTCGCTGAAGCTTCTGCAACTGGCGCTGGCACAGGGTATCAGCTTGGCGCCGGGCCCGATCTTCTCTGCGACCCAGCGATTCAGGAACTGTGCCCGCCTCAATCATGGCCATCCTTGGGACAGCCGCAGCGAGAAAGCCATGGAGATCCTCGGGCGCATCCTTAAATCCTTCTGATAACGGTAAAGCAGCCAAATTCGAGTCTGTTTCGTTGGTCGCTCTATTTCTAAATTGATCGCCCTCGAAGCTTTACGGCGACGCCAGCAAGGTTCGTTTTACGACAACTAGGGGATTGGCACCAAGAGGGTCAGCCCGTATGGCTGAAATGCCGGGGGGCCTTTCGCATCAATATAGTCATCGGCACACCCTGCGTCGTATGCCGAGAGCGCGCTCAAATGTGGATGGGCAGACCCGCTTTGGTCCCAGCGCGTACTTTCAGGTATGTCATCGCCCAAGATTGAGAACTCAGCAGATGGATGCCGGAGCGGGGTTACTGTCTCAAATGCGTTGGGATGCCGGACTTTGCAGGCATTAGCCGGATGGCATGCCCTCCGGCACGAGATCAAAAGCGCGACCAGAAGAGAAACCGTTGACCTGATCTAGCCTGGAGACACCGGTCAGTCGCACGCTAGCGCCAGGAACGTCATCCAGTGTGAACGGTCTGGTGGCCCCTGTGGCGGCGTCTTCCCTTGCATGCTCACGAACCATTTTCAGGATGGTTTCGATGTCATCTTGGACGAACTCGAGCCGCGCAAAAAGTCGGCGGAGTGCCTCTTGCTGTCCTCGATGACATCAGCAACGCACTCGATAGGTCGGTGAGTCCTCAGGCCTGGACTGGCACCGATCATAAGTTCTGGTGGTGCTAATGTTTGCGCGCCCAAGCCATTGCTGATCCTTTGAAAAACACCGGGATGACAAAGGCCCGGATCAGCCTTTGAAGGCCGGCTCGGCGCCGAGCATGCCGGGACGGCCATGCCAGTAGCCGTTGCAGCCTTCCACCGCCAGCGGCGGCAGCGCGCCCTGGCGCACCGTGTGGTAGGCCTGGATCACCTCGGCCATGCCTTCGGCACGCGGGCTGAGGCGCAACAGCTCGGCGCCGACGTTCTGCAGTTGCGGGTAATCGGCCAGCAGGTTGTTGACCTTGGCCGACATGGTCTGGATACCGTTGATGGTAAACAGCGCCTCGCCTTCCTGGCTGAGCAGCGAAATGCCTTCGGGATAGTTCTGACAGCAGAGCTGGCAGTCATCCTTGGGCCGGTTCTCCGCGCGGGCGGTAAAGCAACGCGCCGAATAGGCCAGAGGCAGGTGGCCGTAGGCGAACAGCTCGACCTGCGGCCGGCTTAGGCCGAGGCTGTCAAGCTGCTCTAGGCTGTCCTGGATCAGCGCACCGGAGCACTCCACCGGCGGCACCCAGCGTTGCATGCCGCAGTCGATCAGTTCCGCCAGGGCATGGCCGTTGTAGACGTTCAGCGCCGGCCCGGCGACGAAGGGCAGCTTGCGCTCGCGGAGGAACTGCACCGCGCCCATGTCGTTGGCTTCCACCAGCAATTCGCCGTTGTCGCACAGGCGCTTGAGACTGGACAGCTCGGAGGCCGCCTCAACCAGCGTCAGGCCGGAGATCACCAGCTCGGCCGTGCTGCTGCCGCGCAGGTCGCGGGCCAGTCCCAGCCACTCGTCGAGACCGAAGGCGCGACGCTTGGAGCACACGGTTTCACCCAGGTAGATGACATCCAGCGGCTGCTCGAGCATCTCGGCGTAAAAGTTCAGCAGTTTTTCCCGTGTCCAGTAGAACAGTACCGGACCTAAACTGAGTTTCATCGATGACTCCTCACTGCCAAGAACGGTGGTAGGCGCCCAGGGTGGTCTGGCTACCCTCGGACAACGTCGACAGCGCGCTACGCCACTGCGGCTGCACACTGAAGCTCTGCGGCGCACGCGCATAGGCATCCAGCGCGGCGCGCCAAACCCGGGTGACCTGCTCGGCGTAGGCCGGGCTGCGTTGGCGGCCTTCGATCTTCACCGCCTTGATGCCTATGGCGGCCAGTTGCGGAATCAGGTCGAGGGTATTGAGGCTAGTCGGCTCCTCCAGGGCATGGAAGCGCTGGCCATTGACCATGAAGCGGCCCTTGCACAGGGTCGGGTAGCCGGCCGGCTCGTCCTTGGCATAGCGGTCGATGAGTACGCCATTGAGCCGTGAGCTGAGACCGTCGGCATCTTCCTGCCAGCGCACCGCCTTGGCCGGCGAGCACACGCCGCACAGGTTGGGCGACTCGCCCGTCAGGTAGGACGACAGGTGGCAGCGTCCCTCGGCCATGATGCACAGGCTGCCGAAGGCAAAAACTTCCAGCGGCACCGTGCTCTTCTCCGCCACCTGGCGCACCTGGGCCAGCGACAGCACGCGGGGCAGCACGGCACGGCGGATGTTGTAGCGCTGCTGGTAGAGGCTCAGGGCGGCGGCGTTGGTTGCCGAGCCCTGCACCGAGAGGTGCAGATTGAGATCCGGGTGGCGCTTGCTGGCATAGGCCAACACGCCGGGGTCGGCAGCGAGCAGCGCATTCACGCCCAGCTCGGCGGCGTGATCCACCGCGCGCTGCCAGCGCTGCCAACCGCCCGGCTGGGCGTACGTGTTGACCGCCACAAAGAGTTTGCGGCCTTCCTTGCGGATCAGCTCCAGGCCGGTTTGCAGCTGCTTCTCATCCAGATTGAGGCCAGCGAAGTGACGTGCGTTGGTGTCATCACGAAAACCAACATAGATGGCATCGGCGCCCTGGCGGACGGCTGCCTTGAGCGCGGGCAGGCTGCCTGCGGGACAAACAAGTTGCATGAGTTCCCCTCCGGGACGAAACACGGTCGGGACTAAAGAATCTGCCCCGAGGCTTAGTGAAGCTGTAAGAAAACCCCGAAAACACACGCACCCTCAGCACTCGCTGCACTTTTGAAGTGGCCGGGCATTTGTTGAGGTGTGGTTATTTCGAGGGGGGCGTTAACGTTGTGTTGGCCGCCCTATAGCTCAGATAAGAGTTGTGGAGCGCTCAGTGCCCTGCCTGTGCGTCATGTTCAGCGCTGGGCATCTGCCCGGGCATGCCGCCATGCTGGATGCTCGCCGCTTTCTGCAGCAACGTCTGATCGATGTCGTCGAAGCGCAGCACACGACCACCATGCTCCTCGGCAAAGCGCTGAGCCGTCTGCTCGTTGGCGAAGGTTGCCAGGGGTGCACCCATGGCAACCTTGAGTGACGTGCCAACCACGTAGTAGGCGCTGGTTGCATCGATCAGGTGGCTGTCGTCCGGGTGCTCCCAGACGTTGCGGCCCATGTCGTGCACATACAGTTTGACGTCGAGCAGGCGGTTCTCCGGCTGCAGCCACCAACCGAGCATCTCGGCGGTGGAACAGAATTTCCTCACCCCGTTCTTCTCCACTACCTGACCCTTGGGGCCGGGGAAGTCAGCGAGGATCATGCCGCAGACGTGACATTCGTCGCTGTCGTGGAAAGCCACCGGGTCGAGCGATTGTTTAACTTCCTCGCTTTCGCCACAGCCGGCCAGACCGAGAGTGAGCAGCATGGCGAAGAGCGTTCCGGCGCCGATGCGATAAAGAGCGTTCATAGGCGTACTCCTTTTATCTGTGAAAGTCAGGTCAGGCGGCGGCAGAAGACGCCATAGGCCAGCAGCAGCGATATGCCGCCCCAAGCCAGCAGGCACAGCCAGAGCGCCGCACCAGGCACCGGCAGCTCGCCGCCCAGCGACAGCACGCTCATGGCGCTGCCGCCCTCGAAGCCGGATAGATTGATCAGCCGGTAGATATCGGTGGGGTTGAGCAGGAGCAGCCAGGGCAACAGCTCGGGACTGAACTTGCCCTCGCTAAGCACCAGCAGAGCCAGCAGCAGCAGATCGAACACCAGCACAAAGAGGAACCAGATACCCAGCGCCAGGCCGGCGGCACTGGACTTTTCGTTGACCTTGCCGCTGAGCACGTAGGCAAACGCCAGGAACACCCAGCCCAGCAGCGTCGAGGAAATCATGAAGCGAGCGAAGGCCCAGAGCAGCAGACCAAGCTCGATGTCATCGACTAGCACGGCGATGGCCAGTGCGGCGCCGCCGAAACCGATCAGGACGGCAAGTGCGAGAATCAGCCCATGCCCGACGAACTTGCCGAGCAAAATCTCGCCACGCCCCAGCGGGTAGGTCAGCAGCAACATCAGGGTGCCGCCCTCGTCCTCGCCGACGATGGCGTCATAGGCCAGCAGCAGCGCGATCAACGGCATCAGAAAGGTAGCCAGGCTCGCCAGGCTGGCAATGGTCGCCGGGATCGAGGTAAACCCCACCTGCCCCGAAGCGGCCGCGCCGAGCCAGGCGATGCCCACCGCCAGTATCGCGAACAACAAGCTGATGGCTAGCAACCAGCGGTTGCGCAGGCCGTCACTGAGTTCCTTGCGGGCGATATTCCAGATCTGCTTCATGCTCGGCCCTCCGCCGCCTGGCCATCGCCGGCACGATCCATGTAATAGCGATACAGATCTTCCAGCGAAGGCTGGTAAATCTCCACGTCGTCCGGCTCGCTTTCCCCTAGCAGCTCACGCAGCAGCGGTAGTTTGTGGCCGTTGATGGCGACCACCTCGACGCCATCCTCACCGTGCCGCCGCGCCGCATGCCCCGCCGTGTTCCAGCGCTCCAGCCAGGATTCGCTCCGGCCGACACCACTGGCACGGATGCGCACCGGCAGATCCGCCTCACTGCGCAGCTTATTGAGGCTGCCGATAGCCTGCAGGCGGCCCTTGGCGAGAATCGCCGCACGGTTGATGTGTGCCTCCACGCCGGGCAGCACATGGGAGCAAAGAATGACGCTGGTGCCGCTCTGGCGCAGGCGATCGATCAGCAGATACAGATCCTGGGTGGCGATGGGGTCGAGGCCGACCGTCGGCTCGTCGAGCAGCAACAGACGTGGCTCGCCGAGTACCGCCTGGGCCAGGCCGAGACGCTGACGCATGCCCTTGGAATAGGTTTTGACCCGGCGATTGACGGCGTGACCAAGGCCGACCTGCTCGAGCAGCTCGTCGACCTGACTCAGCGGCGTGCTTTTCAGGCGAGCGAAGTGACGCAACGTCTCACGACCGCTGAGCTGCGAATAGAACGTCACATTCTCCGGCAGATAGCCCAGCTGACGGCGGACATCGCTGGCCCGTGGGTCGCGTCCGAGCACCTGGACTCGCCCCTCGCTGGCTTGCAGCAGGCCAAGGATCAGCTTCATGGTCGTGGTCTTGCCGGCGCCGTTGTGGCCGAACAGGCCCAGCACCTCCCCTTCACCCAGATTCAAGTTCAAATCATGCAACACTGTCATGTTGCCGTAACAATGGCTGACGCCCTGGATCTCGACGGCACTCATGAGTGGCCCCCCTGCGTTGTGCTCATCAGCTCCCCGGTTTCCAACACCCTGGTGGATGGTTTCATCAGCGGGTGGCTGTCCTGTACGCCCGGTGACTTGATCACCGGAAAGGCACGCTGCACCCAACGCAGCACTTCGATGCTCGGGCTGTTCAGCAGCAGGCGTACCTGCGGATACAGCCACAACAGCCGATCGATATTGTCGTTGGGCTCATAAGCGATATCGCCCAAACCGTCGCCGTCGCGGTCCCAGCCCAGGTAGTCGCTCCAGTAGTTGCCGTGCCCATCGGCCGACCACTCCTGCGTACGAGTGGCCACGTACTTGACCTGCTGCTGGTTGCCGACAAAGGCGTTACCCGAGATACGGTTGTCTTCCGAACCGGCGGTCAGATGGATACCCAGAGTGCTGTTCTGGAAATGATTGTTCTCAATCGCGTTGAATAGTGAGTTGTAGATAAATAGCGCCTTGCCTTCGTTACCCTTGATTTCCCCTCCGGCACTGGTAGTCGCCGCTCTGATATCGGTGACCCGGTTATTGGTCAGCGTCGAATAGGTGATGTTGTTCATCAGAATCCCGTAGCCCTGATCCTCCCGGGATCGGTTGCCGGCAACCGTCAGCATGCGGCTCTGCATGAGCGCATAGCCAGTGCGGGTACGGTAGGTACGGTTGTTCAACAACTGATTGTTTTGCGAGTACATGTAATGCACGCCATAACGCAGGTCGTGCAGGGTGTTGTTTTCCAGAACGTTACCGTTGGAATTGTCGATGAAGATGCCATCACGGGTATGGCTGACCTCGTTCCCCGAGACGAGAGCGCCGGTGGCCCGGAACAGGTGAATCCCGTTACCTCGATCCTGCGAGCGCACGCTGTCATCGCCCCGAAGCCGATTGTTGAGAATGCGCACGTCACTGGCTGCATCGGAAAATATGCCGAACCCGGCGCTTTCAATACGGTTACCCCGGACAATCGTCCCGTCAGCACCGGGGCGGATGAAGATCCCCGCATCCATCTCGGTAAGGTTTCGGCCCGCGTTGCGGATTGAGCAGCCTTCCAGCGTGACGCCAGCCGCGGCGATTTCCAGCGCATTGCCTTGGCCCTGCGCATCGAACACGGCACCGGCGGCGCAACGCAGATGCATCGGCTGGTCGATGATGAACTGACCGAAGTGCTCTCCGGCGGGAAGTAGCCATTGGTCATTGCCGTTAGGCTCCAACGGCAGTTCTGAAACAGGTTGCGGTTGCGCCACAACACAACCGGCAAGAATGAGCGGCACCCAAGGTGCTCGGTGGCAAAGTCGTCTGACTGCTGGAAATTTCATTAACGTCTCATCTATCCGGACAATTCGTTTCGCCAAGCACCTCCCCGGCGCAGCCGAGGAAAGTGCCCTGATGCGGCCGATTACGCCGGTTCGACGATCATCCGGCCGTTCATTTCCATGTGCAGCGCATGGCAGAAGAAGTTGCAGTAGTACCAGAACACACCGACACCTTCCGGTTTGAAGGTGATGGAGGACGTCTGTTGTGGGCCGATCGCCATGGTTACGCCTTGGTTGACGATGCAGAAGCCATGGGTAAGATCTTCGATCTTGTCGATATTGGTGATGGTGATGGTGACTTCATCGCCCTGCTTGACCGTGAACTCGTTGATGCCATAGCTGGGCGCCATCGACACCATGTAAATCCTTACCTTATTGCCGTCACGGATAATCCTGTTATCGGTCTCCAGGTTGATGCCGTCTTTCTCGGCCAGTTTCACGGTTTCGGCGAAGTAGGGGTCGTTTCGGTCCCAAATCTTCTTGGGGCGAATCTGATCACGGCGAGCCATGGTGCAGTCATGGGGCTCTGCGTAGGCTGGACCGTCGTGCACAAGTTTCATTTCATCGCCGGAGATATCGATCAGTTGATCGTTCTCTGGATGCAGCGGGCCAACCGGTAGGAAACGGTCTTTGGAGAATTTGCTCAACACCACCAGCCATTGACCATCAGCCTCGCTGGACTCGGTCAGCGTGGCATGGTTGTGCCCTGGCTGATAATGCACATCGAGCTTCTGCTTGATGTAGTTGACCTTCTCACCGTTGTAGAAGCGAACGGCTTCGTCGATGTTCCACTTGACCACCTGACTGTCGATGAACAGTGTGGTGTAGGCATTGCCACGACCGTCGAAGGTGGTGTGCAGCGGGCCGAGACCCAGTTCCGGCTCGCCGACCACTACATCACGCTCGTCTTTCAGTTTGCCGGCAAACAGCTCATCCAACAGCGCGGTCGAGATGATGGTGCAAGTTGGCGACAACTTGCCGGCGGCAATGAAATACTTGCCATCCGGTGACATATTGCAGCCGTGCGGGTTCTTCGGTACGGGGATATAACGGGTGGTATTGGTGTCACCAATCTTCGCCTTGCGACCTTCGACCACGGGCACCTTGCTGTCGCCCAAGGTTACAAACTTGCCATCCTTGATGGCTTTCTCAATCGCCGGGATATTGAATACCACGACCCAGTCGCGCTCGTTGCGCATGCTGCCACCCAGATCCAACGCCTTCTCGGAGTTGTAGCAGGTAGAGGCGGCGTATTTGCCGGTGTAGTCGGCGTCGCAGTTGTCCAGGTTGCCGTCGACAATGACCTGGAAGGCCACTTCCATGGATTCGGCATCGATGGCGTTGAACACGGTAAAGCTGTCTTCAGAGTCCAGCGCAATATTCAGACCGTCGTTTGGGTGCGGAATGATGAATTCGGCGTTGCAGAACACGTACTTGGTATACGGCACCTTTTGCAGACGCAGACCGTGCACGGCCTGCGCATTGGGCACGGTGACGATCTTATCGGTCATCATGATATCCAGGCGGATACGTGCGACGCGGCTGCAGGCCTTGTCGTTGATGAACAGGTACTTGCCGTCATGCTTACCGTCGGTCAATGACAGGTGTGGGTGGTGGCAGTCGCCAATCATCCATTTGCCACCGTCACCCAGCACACGTTTACTTTCGTTGGTGAGGCCATAACCGGTGGCCGGGTCAAGGTTGAACACCGGAATCCGGATGATTTCGCGCATGGACGGCACACCCATTACGCGTACCTCGCCCTGATGACCGCCGCTCCAGAAACCGTAGTAGGTGTCCAGCTCGCCCGGGCCGACGTGGATCTTGGACTGGGGGTTCTTTACCGCTGCCGCCCAGGTTTCGCGGCTCATCACCGCGCCACCCAATGCCGTGGCGGCAACCGCCGCACCAGTCGCCGCCGTCGCACCGAGGAAACCGCGACGACTCAGGCCGCTTTTTTCCAATACTTCGGTGTTGCCTTTTGCCTTGTCGCTCATGCTCTGCTCCTTTCGGGATGAAATTTGAAAACAGTCAAATGAAGGGTTGTGTCTATTCAAGGTTCCACGACTTGCACCGGGATCAACTGGGACTCGGCCGGCGCTTGCTTGCCGCGCTTGGCCCGCTTGTTTTTCGTGATCAGCGGTGGGCATTTGTCTTCGTTGTGGTAGGTCATCTGGCAATCCAGGCAGTAGTGGCATTCGTTATGGTTGATATGCCCGTCCGGATGAATTGCCTGCACTTCACACTCGTTTGCGCAGAGCTGGCAGGGGTTGCCGCACTCCTTGCGCCGCTTGAGCCAGTCGAACAGACGAAAGCGCCCCGTGATCGCCAGGCCCGCGCCCAGCGGGCAGACGTAGCGGCAGTAGACTTTGCGGGTGAAGAGGTTGATGACCAACAACACCGCCGCGTAGGCGACGAACCACCATTGGCGATCGAACCTCAGCGTGATCGCGGTCTTGAACGGCTCCACCTCGGCGGCCTTCTCGGCCATCGTCATCGATTCCAGCGAGATGCCGAACAACACCAGCAGCACGATGTACTTGATCGCCCAGAGCCGCTCGTGAATCGCGAAGGGCACGTCGTACTGGCGGATTTTCAGCTTGCGTGCCGCCTCGTTGATCAGCTCCTGCAGCGCGCCGAAGGGGCATAGCCAGCCGCAGAACACCCCACGGCCCCAGAGCAGAATGCTCGCGGCAGTGAATACCCAGAGGATGAATATCACCGGGTCGGTGAGGAACAGTTCCCAGCGGAAATCCTGCACCAGCGCATGGACGAAGGTCAGCACGTTAACCACCGACAGCTGCCCCAGCGCGTACCAGCCGATGAACACCACGGTGAAGACCAGGTAGCCGTGTCGCAGCCGCTTCAGGAACGTGGGGTGCTGGGTGAATTTATCCTGCAGGAAGAGAATGACGGTCAGCAGCACCAGCGCTACCAGGATCACACCAATCTGGAAGCTCTTCGCGTACCAGATGTTGACCCACATCGGCCGGTTGGCTTCCTCGATGGCGGCCAGCTCCTCGGCGGTTGGTTGCGGGTGTTCGATGTACTCCTCGGGGATCTGGCAAGGCAGTTCGAAACTGGTGAAGACGCCCTCTACCGGACCGGTCTGACGGCGCACCAGCAGCTCCAGTGTCCACGGCGAGCCCGGGTCGAAACCGGTCTGTTCGCGGAGGATGAAGATCGCCATCTCCGTGAAGTCCGGCATGCCCTCGGCGTACACATCGTTTAGTCGCTGGAAGTCGGTATCGCGGAAGCTGTGGATATTGCCAAACTGGCGCACCTGCACACGATCGAAGATGCCGCCACGCACATAGCCCGAGCCCTTGAACGAATACTCGCCACTGCCCAGCACTGCGATGGCGTGTTCACCCGGCTGAAGGTCTTCCATCAGCAAACGATATTGGTTGTCACCCAGCAGGTTGCGGCCGACGGTCGGCGGGTTCAGGTGGGCGGTGTAGAGGTCGATGAAGGTCTCGTCGGCTTCTTCGCCAGGCGCCTCATCGACGCCTTCGGCCGCCGTGCCGTTGAAGGCTTTATTGATATCGCCATTGGTCAGGTGCAATCGGCGGATCGCGCCATTGCCGGTCAATTCCGCCCAGTTGGCGGGATGGTAGACATCGTCGCGGACGATCGCCGGCTTCTGCCTGGCGTCGATGTTGCTCTTGACCAAGCCAAGGGACGCGGCCACTTCATGGGCCGAACGCATGATGATCTCATTGGCCACCATCACGGTTACGGTGGCGCCTGTGACAGCATCGACGGTGACCGCCTTATCGTCACTGGAGCGACCGACAACCACGCGCTGATCGGCCTTGACACCGGCGTACTTCGCGGTGAAATCATGCAGTTTCTGCTCGGGAATGCCGATCAGCAGAATGGGTTCGTGATGCTCCAGCACATGGGCATCGACGATGGCGCCGTCACGATCCAGCAGCACCTGAATATTCATCGGTTTGCCGGAATATGCAGGCATGTCCACGACGTTAATGCTCTGATAGGCGTAGCCGTAAACAGTGCCCACGCCATCGCTGAGCGTGCGCACCTGGTGGCCGCCTTCGGGATCGGAGGTTTGGGTAACACGCGGAAAAAACTGCTCGATTCGCTGCTGCTCGGCCTCGTATTCCTTGGCCTGCAGCGACAAACTGCAAACCATGAGGAACACCACCATGAGCAGCTGTTTCCCCAGAATGCCGGTGATAGTGGAGGTACTGCGTTGGGGTTTCATGGGCCATCCATTTCAAGTCAGGGATGTACGGAGCAAAGTAAGGTGACGCTGTCCACGCGTCCCCATGATTGCGATCAGTTCTGCCTGCCTGGGATTGGAGCCAGTGCGAACAGCGGGTCTCCGAACGTCAGGCATAGGCTGCGAAAACGGCCTCCGAAGCTGCATATATGAATCGGCCCGCCAGCTTTTGCGGGTACCAGGCGCACGGGCTTGGTGAGGTTGGCGGTCTCCAGTGTTGCTTCGGACAGCCGAGATCATCGGCTCTCGTTCGCGTCGGAAACAGCGCCAGATGTGCGCAAAAAAAGCGAATCAGACGCCTTTTTTGATGTGCCTACCGGACAGGCAGTAGCCAACTTTGACCGAGATCAATTGTGGGCCAGGCTGACCGACCACCCGCTGTTCTCGGTCGCGCTGACCCTGTTGGCCTTACAGGCCTCGCTGGTGATTTACCGGCGGGGAAAAAAGTGGGGAGAAACTCTGGAGTAACGCAAAACACTCACCCATAAAAAATCCAATCACCGCTAAGTGACTGGATTTTCTAGGACGATATGAGGTGAATCGTCAGGCGGAGGCTGCCAACGCATCGAGGCGTCTGGCGCCAGTCAGATAATCGTGCTGAGCGTGGAGCAACGCGATGCCTGGCGCCACGCCATGCGCCCGGTGTGGCAGCAGTTCGAGGCCCAGATCGGCAGCGACGTGCTGAAAGCCGCGCAAACCGCCGACCGCAAGCAGCGCGACTGAGAGACGTGTCCATGGCCCAGGCTAAGCAATCCGCGGCTCGCCCCCGTTACTGGGCGACCTCCAGCGGCGCCTCCGCCTGCCAACCACCGCCCAGGGCGGCGATCAGTTGCACGCTGGCGGTCAGGCGGCTGCCGAGCAGGGTCAGGTTGCTGCGTTCGTTGTTCAAGGCGGTCGCCTGCACGTTGACCACGCTGTTGAAATCGACGGTGCCGGCGCGGTACTGGTTCTCGATCAGACGCAGGGACTCGCGGGCGGCGTCCAGCGCCTGCTGCTGGAACACCGCCTCCTGCTCCAGCACCCGCAGCTGCACCAAGTAGTCTTCGACTTCGCGGAAGCTGTCCAGCACGGCCTGACGGTATTGCGCGACCGTCTGATCGTAGGCCGCCTCGCTGCGCTCCAGCTCGGCGCGGCGCGCGCCGCCGTCGAACAGGCTCAGCGCCAGGTCCGGGCCGAGCGACCAGAAGCGGTTGGGCAGGCTGACCCAGTCGGCGAAGCTGCTGCCGCGGTAGCCGCCGCTGGCCGACAGGGTCAGGTCCGGGTACCAGGCGGCCTTGGCCACGCCGATCTCGGCGTTGGCGGCGATCACCCGGCGTTCGGCGGCGGCCACATCCGGACGGCGTTCCAGCAGTTGCGAGGGCAACGCCACGGGAATCACGGGCAAGGCCGGTAATTGCTCACGGGCGGCGATGCTCAGCTCGCTCGGCGGCACGCCGATCAGCACGGCGATGGCATGTTCCAGCTGGGCGCGCTGCCACTTCAGGTCGACGGCCTGGGCTTCGGTGCTGCGCAGCTGGGTCAGCGCCTGGCTGACGTCGGATTTGGGCACTATGCCGGCGTTGTACTGGTTTTCGCTGAGGCGTAGCGAACGCGCGTAGGCAGTCACGGTGGCATCGAGCAGGCGCTGCTGATCATCCAGCACGCGCAGTTGCAGGTAGGTCTGCACCAGTTCGGCCTGCAGGCTGAGCTTGAGCGCGGCCAGATCGGCGGCGCTGGCCGCGAAACCGGCGCGGCTCGACTCCAGCGAACGGCGCAGCTTGCCCCAGATATCCAGCTCCCAGGCGGCGTTCAGGCTCAGGTCGTAGCTCTTCGAGATGCTCGCCGCATTCGAACCGCTGACGGCGAAGCCTTCGGCGGTGCTCAGGGTGCTGTCGCCGCCGCCCTGCCCGGCCCGGGTCACGCCGGCGTTGCTCGACAGGCTCGGGTAGAAGGCCGCGCGCGCGCCGCGCACCAGGGCGCGGGCCTGGCGGTACTGGGCCTCGCTGGCGGCGAGGTTCTGATTGGACAGGTTGAGGCGGCCGACCAGGCCACTCAGTTCGTCATCGCCATACAGCTCCCACCAGGCGCCGCGCTCCAGCGCATCGCCGGGCACTGCAGCGGTCCAGCCTTCGATCTGCTTGAACTGCGCCGGGGTTTGCAATTGCGGACGCTGATAATCCGGGCCGATGGCGCAGGCACTCAGGACCAGGCACAAGGCCAGCACGGTGGGTAATCGGTAGGCAACTAGGGCTTTCATAAGGCTATGTACCAATCAGGTGATGCATAAGGCAGGAGGTAGGGTGCGCCGTGCGCACCAGCGCCAGCCATAAACCCTTGGTGCGCATGGCGCACCCTACGAACTGGACCGGCTCGCGGCCATAACCTTTCATAACGGAGTTTCCAGAGCAGCGTCGCTACGCACGCCACGCCAGCGGTTGACCCGGTGGCGCAGGCGATCGAAATACAGGTAGATCACCGGGGTGGTATAGAGCGTCAGCAACTGGCTGAGAATCAGCCCGCCGACGATGGTGATGCCCAGTGGCTGGCGCATCTCCGAGCCTTCGGCGCTGCCGAGCACCAGCGGCAGGGCGCCGAGGATCGCCGCCAGGGTGGTCATCATGATCGGCCGGAAACGCAGCAGGCAGGCGCGGCGGATCGACTCCTGCGGGCTGAGCGATTCGCTGCGCTCCAGCTGCAGGGCCAGGTCGATCATCAGGATGGCATTCTTCTTGACGATGCCGATCAGCAGGAACAAACCGAGCAGCGAGATCAGGCTGAATTCGATGCTCATCAGCTGCAAGGCGAGCAAGGCGCCGACCCCGGCCGAGGGCAAGGTGGAGAGAATGGTCAGCGGGTGGATATAGCTCTCGTAGAGTACGCCGAGGACGATATAGACCACGCCCAGCGCCAGCAGGATCATCCAGGGCTGGTTCTGCTGGGTCTGCTGGAAGGCGCCACCGGTGCCGCCGAGCATGCCCTGCACCTCGCTCGGCAGGTTGAGCCGCGCCACCGTGCGCTCGATGGCCAGGCTGGCCTGCTCCAGGCTGACGCCTTCGGCCAGGGCGAAGCCGATGTTCTCCGCGGCGAACTGGCCCTGGTGATGCACCCGGTCCTCTTCCAGGCTGCGCTCCCAGCGGGCGAAGCTCGACAGCGGCACCCGGCCGCCGGCGGCGGTGATCAACTGGATCTGCTCCAGCGCTTCGGGATGCTGGGCGTATTGCGGGTTGATTTCCATCACCACGCTGTACTGGTTGAGGCTGTCGTAGATGGTCGACACCTGGCGCTGGCTGAAGGCGTTGTTGAGCACACTGGTGATCATCGCCATGTCCACGCCCAGGCGCTTGGCCGCATCGCGGTCGACCAGCAGGCGGATCTGCTGGGTACCATCGGTTTCCTTGGCGTCGATATCGGTGAGTTCGGGCAAGGCGCGCAGCGCTTCACGCACAATCGGCAGCCACTGGCGCAGCTGATCCAGGTCGCCGGACAGCAGCATGTACTCGTTCTCCGAACTGCGCCCTTCGCGCCCGCCGATCTGCAGGTCCTGGTCGGGCATGAGGAACATCCGCCCGCCGGGAACCTTGGGCACCGTGCGGCGCAGGCGCTCGATCACCTGTTGCGCAGACAGCTTGCGCTCGCTCACCGGCTTCAGGCGCACGATCATGAAGGCGTTGTTGATCCCGCCCGAGCCGCCGATGAAGCCGGCCAGGCTATCCACCGCCGGGTCGCTCAGCAGCGCGCGACGGAAGATTTCCATCTTCGGCTGCATGACCTGGAACGACAGGCCGTCATCGCCGCGGATCATGCCGATCAGTTGGCCGGTGTCCTGCTGCGGCAGGAAGGTCTTGGGCACGCTGACGAACAGGAAAACGTTCAGGGCGATGGTGGCCAGCAGGCTGAACAGCATCAGTAGCGAGTGGTTCAGTGCCCAATCCAGGCTGCGCCGATAGACGTCCAGCACCCGCGCCTGCAGCCGCGCGCCGTAGCGGCGCAGCGCCCCCGGCTGGCGCTCGCTCACCTCGGCCTTGAGCCAGCGCGCGCAGAGCATCGGCGTCAGGGTCAGCGAGACCAGCAGGGAGATGACGATGGCCACCGCCAGGGTGATGGAGAACTCATGGAACAGGCGCTCGACTATGCCACCCATGAACAGGATCGAGACGAACACCGCGACCAGCGACAGGTTCATCGCCAGCAGGGTGAAGCCCACCTCGCGCGCGCCCTTGAACGCCGCCTGCAGCGGTGTTGCTCCGCCTTCGATGTGCCGGCTGATGTTTTCCAGCACCACTATGGCGTCGTCCACCACCAGGCCGGTGGCGATGATCAGCGCCATCAGCGACAGGTTGTTCAGCGAAAAGCCGAGCAGGTGCATCAGCGCGAAGGTGCCGACCAGCGACACCGGCACCGCCAGCGCCGGGATCAGCGCCGCGCGCCAGCGGCCGAGGAAGGCGAACACCACCAGGATCACCAGGGCTACGGCAATCAGCAGGGTGCGTTCGGCCTCGTGCAAGGTGGCGCGGATCACCGGCGAGCGATCCATCGCCACTGCCACCTCGACGCTGGCCGGAATCACCGCGCGCAGCGCCGGCAACTGCTGGCGAATGCTGGCGATGGTTTCGATGATATTGGCCCCGGTCTGGCGGTTGATCACCAGCAGCACGGCCTGCTCATCGTTATAGAAGCCACTGTTGTAGCGATCCTCCACCCCATCGCTGACCGTCGCCACATCGCCCAGGCGCACGGCGGCGCCATCCTGGTAGCGGATGATCAGCGGCAGGTAATCGGAGGCTTGCTCCAGCTGGTCGCTGGCCTGCACCTGCCAATGGCGGTCGCCCTGTTCCACCACCCCCTTGGGCCGCTTGGCGTTGGCCGCGGTGATCGTCTGGCGCACCTCGTCCAGGGCGATGCCGTACTGGTCGAGCAGGCGCGGCTCCAGGGCCACGCGCACCGCCGGCAGCGAACTGCCGCCGATGGTCACCTCGCCAACGCCGCTCACCTGCGCCAGTTTCTGCGCCAGGATGGTCGAAGCCAGGTCATACAGCTGGCCCTTGTCGAGCACCTCGCTGGTCAGCGACAGCACCATGATCGGCGCCTGCGACGGGTTGACCTTGCGATAGGTCGGCATCGCGCGCATGCCGCTGGGCAACAGCTCGCGCGCGGCATTGATCGCCGCCTGCACCTCGCGGGCGGCGGCGTTGATGTCCTTGTCCAGCTCGAACTGCAGCATGATCCGCGTGTTGCCCTGACTGCTGCGGCTGTTCATCTGGCTGATCCCGGCGATGGTGCCGAGCGAGCGCTCCAGCGGCGTGGCCACGCTCGATGCCATGATCTGCGGGCTGGCACCGGGCAGGCTGGCCTGTACCGTGATGGTGGGGAAATCCATCTGCGGCAGCGGCGCCACCGGTAACAGGCCGAAGCTGACGCCGCCGAGCAGGAGGATCGCCAGGCTCAGCAGCAGGGTCGCCACCGGCCGGCGGATAAAGGGCGCGGAGAGGTTCATGGGCGCTGACTACCTGTAGGAGCGGCCCATGGCCGCGATGCGTTTCGCGGGCATGGCCCGCTCCTACAGGTCTTGGTTCTGATTAAATTTTTATATATAAAACAACGAGTTATTTCTTGTTTGGCAAGAGTGGGCGTGCTGCCGCCCGGCGTTCCGGCGATGCTTCTGTAGCGCCGCTGATCGCGAGCAAGCTCGCTCCTACACAAAGCCTTCATACCGCCACCCCCGCCGCGCTGCGTCCACTCAGGCGCCGCGACAGGCGGTCGAAGTACAGGTAGATCACCGGCGTGGTGAACAGGGTCAGCACCTGACTCAGCAGCAGGCCGCCGACCATCACCAGACCCAGCGGCTGGCGCAGCTCGGCGCCGGAACCCGAGGCCAGCATCAGCGGGATGGCG
This sequence comes from Pseudomonas borbori, assembly GCF_900115555.1. GTDB lineage: Bacteria > Pseudomonadota > Gammaproteobacteria > Pseudomonadales > Pseudomonadaceae > Aquipseudomonas > Aquipseudomonas borbori. The sequence goes on along the minus strand of NZ_FOWX01000027.1, from coordinate 56,469 downwards.
CCGAACAGCGCGGCCAGGGTGGTCATCAGAATGGGCCGGAAACGCAACAGCGCCGCCTGATAGATCGCCGCCTCAGGCTGCATGCCCTGGTTGCGTTCGGCGTCGAGGGCGAAGTCGATCATCATGATCGCGTTCTTCTTGACGATACCGATCAACAGGATGATGCCGATGATCGCGATCAGGCCCAGGTCGTTGCCGCTCAAGAGCAACGCCAGCAGCGCGCCGACCCCGGCCGAGGGCAGGGTCGAGAGGATGGTGATCGGGTGGATGTAGCTCTCGTAGAGCACGCCGAGGACGATGTACATGGTGACGATCGCCGCCAGGATCAGCAGCAGGGTGCTCGACAGGGAGGCACGGAAGGCCTCGGCCGCACCCTGGAACCGGATTTGCACCCCGCCCGGCAGACCGATGTTCTGCTGCACCCGTTCGATCGCCGCCACCGCCTCGCCGAGGGCAACCCCTGCGGCCAGGTTGAACGACAGGGTCGCCGCCGGGAACTGACCGATATGGTTGATCAGCAGGCTGGCGGCGCGCTCGTCGATGCGCGCCAGCGACGACAAGGGGATTTGTCCGCCTGCAGCCGTCGCCACATGGATCTGTCCCAGCGCGGCCGGGCCGATGCTGCCGGCGTTCTGGCTTTCCAGCACCACCCGGTACTGGCTGGCCTGGGTATAGATGGTGGAGATCTGCCGTTGGCCGAAGGCGTCGTAGAGCGCGTCGTCGATGTCGGCGATGCTCACGCCGAGGCGCCCGGCGATGTCCCGGTCGATCTGCAGGAATACCTGCAGGCCGCGACTTTGCAGGTCGCTGGCGACATCACGCAGTTGCGGCTGTTGCCGCAGCGCGGCGACCAGCTTGGGCACCCATTCCTCCAACAGCGCCTGCTCCGGCGACTCCAGGCTGAACTGGAACTGGGTACGGCTGACCCGATCCTCGATGGTCAGGTCCTGCACCGGCTGCAGGTACAGCTCGATGCCGGTCAGACCGGCCAATTGCGGACGCAGCCGTTCGATCACCTGGCTGGCGGTCACGTCGCGCTCGGCATGCGGCTTGAGGTTGATCAGCAGGCGCCCGCTGTTGAGGGTCGGGTTGTCGCCATCCACGCCGATGTAGGACGACAGGCTGACCACCGCCGGATCCTGCAGAATCACCTCGGCCAGGCGCTGCTGGCGCTCGCTCATGGCGGCGAAGGAAATCGACTGCGGCGCCTCGGAAATACCCTGGATCACCCCGGTGTCCTGCACCGGAAAGAAACCCTTCGGCACGGCCAGGTAGAGCAGCACGGTCAGGACCAGGGTGGCGATGGCCACCAGCAGGGTCAGCGGCTGCCGCCTGAGCACCCACTGCAGCCAGATGCCGTAGCGGGCGATCATGGCGTCGATAAAGGCTCCACTGGCCCGGTAGAAGCGCCCCTCCTGCTCCGGCCTCTCGGCCTTGAGCAGGCGCGCGCACATCATCGGCGTCAGCGTCAGTGAAACCACCAGGGAAATCAGGATCGCCACCGCCAGGGTGATGGCGAACTCGCGGAACAGCCGGCCCACCACATCGGCCATGAACAACAGCGGAATCAGCACCGCGATCAGCGAGATGGTCAGCGAGATCAGGGTGAAGCCGATCTGCTTGGCGCCCTTGAGCGCCGCATTCAGCGGGGTTTCCCCGGCTTCCAGGTGGCGGGCGATGTTTTCCAGCATGACGATGGCGTCGTCGACCACGAAACCGGTGGCGATGGTCAGCGCCATCAGGGTCAGGTTGTTGATGGTGAAACCGGCCAGGTACATCACGCCGAAGGTGCCGATCAGCGACAGCGGCACGACGATCGACGGAATGATGGTTGCCGACAGCTTGCGCAGGAACAGGAAGGTCACCAGCACCACCAGCAGCACCGCCAGCAGCAACTCGTGCTGCACGTCCGTCACCGCGGCGCGGATGGTCTGGGTGCGGTCGGTCAGCACGCTGACCTCGACATTGGCCGGCAAGCCTTCGGTGAGAGTGGGCAGCAAGGCCTGGATGCGGTCGACCACCTCGATCACGTTAGCGCCGGGCTGGCGCTGCACATTGACCAGCACCGCTTCGTTGCGATTGGCCCAGGCCGCCAGGCGATTGTTTTCCGCACCGTCGATGATCTCGGCGACATCCTTCAGGCGCAGCGCCGCGCCGTCCTGGTAACTGAGGATCAGCTCGCGGTATTCATCCGGGGATTTGAGCTGATCGTTGGCATCCAGTTGCGAGACCCGGGTCGGGCCGTCGAAGTTGCCCTTGGGCTGATTGACGTTGCTCGCGGTGATCAGGCTGCGTACATCCGCGAGGTTCAGGCCATAGGCGGCCAGGGCTTGTGGATTGACCCGGATACGCACCGCCGGGCGTTGGCCACCGGCCAGGGTAACCAGGCCGACACCGCTGGTTTGCGCCAGTTTCTGCGCCAGACGGGTATCGACCAGGTCGAAGACCTGCGGCAACGGCAAATTGTCCGAACGAATCGCCAGGGTCAGCACCGGGGTGTCCGCCGGGTTGACCTTGTTGTACACCGGCGGCGCCGGCAGATCGCCGGGCAGCAGGTTGCTCGCCCCGTTGATCGCCGCCTGCACTTCCTGCTCGGCGACATCCAGGTGCACGTTCAGATTGAAGCGCAGGGTGATCACCGAGGCGCCAGCGGAACTGCTCGAGGACATCTGCTGCAAGCCGGCCATCTGGCCGAACTGGCGTTCCAGCGGCGCGGTCACCGCACTGGTCATCACATCCGGGCTGGCGCCGGGATAGAGGGTCATGACGCGAATGGTCGGGTAATCCACCTCGGGCAGCGCCGACACCGGCAGCAGGCGATAGGCGATCAGGCCGCTGAGGAAGATCGCCAGCATGATCAGGGTGGTGGCGACCGGGCGCAGGATGAACAGGCGGGAAGCGTTCATGCGTCCGCCGGTGTCCGTACGCTGGTTTGCTTGACGGTGGGTGCCTGGCCTTCGCCGACCACCTCGACCAGACTGCCGTCACGCAGGCGGTCGGTGCCCTCCAGCACCAGGCGCTCGCCAACGGCGACGCCCTCCTCGACCAGCGTCATCCGGCCATTGCTCGGCCCCGCCACTATCGATCGCACCTGCACCTTGTCGTGCTCATCGATCACATAGACGAAGGTACCGCGCGTACCGAACTGCAGGGCCGCCGCGGGAATCAGCAGGGCCTGCTCGCGGGTTTCCACCAGCAGGCGGACGTTGACGAACTGATTGGGAAACAGCAGCTCTTCGGCATTCTCGAAGCGCGCCTTGAGCTTGACCGTACCGGTGGCGGTATCGATCAGGTTATCCAGGCTCTCGAGCCTCCCCTCGGCCAGTTTGAGTTTCTCGCTGCGATCCCAGGCCTCGACGCGCAAGGTCTGCCCCGCCCTGAACGGGCGCAGCACCGCCGGCAACTCGGCTTCGGGCAAGGTGAACATCAGGGCAATCGGCAGGGTCTGGGTAATCACCACCAGCGGCAGCGCATCGCCGGAACTGACCAGGTTACCGAGATCCACCTGACGCAGACCGAGCCGTCCGCTGATGGGCGCGCGCACCTGCGTGAAGTCGAGATTGAGGCGCGCCTCGGCGACCGCGGCCTGATTGCTCTTGAGGGTGCCGCGGTACTGGTTGACCAGGGCCTGCTGGGTGTCGAGGGTCTGTTTGGCGATCGAGTCTTCGGCGTACAGGCCACGGTAACGCGCCAGGTCCGCCTCGGCATTGCGCAACTGCGCCTGATTTTCCTGTTGCACCCCGAGGGCCTGCTGCAGGGCCACTTCATAGGGTCGCGGATCGATCACCGCGAGCAGATCACCGGCCTCGACTCGCTGGCCGTCCTCGAACAGCAGCTTGACCAGCTCGCCGTCCACCCGGCCACGCACATTGACCGTGTTGTAGGCGGTCACCGTACCCAGGGCCTTCAGCTCGACCGGAAAATCGCCCTGCGTGACAGTCGCCACCCGCACCGGCACCGGCCCTCCATCGCGCCAGCGACCAGCAGAGGGTGCCTCCGGCTTGGCCGGCCAGAACCACCAGATCAGGATGAGCAGCAGCGCTAATAGAATCAGGCCAATCAGCCATTGGCGCGACTGCTTCGTAGCATGGGGCATTGCGGTTGTCTCAGGCATGGCGGGGATAGCTTCCTTGGAATGCCTGAACGATAAGCAGTGTCAGGCTCGAAGCAAAGCCTCTTTACCGGCTATTTACTTCCGGCTGAGGTAGCTAAGCCACTGAGCCATAAATGGAAACGGCCTCCAAGGGAGGCCGTCGGGAGTGTTGCCAGGTGTTACTTGAGTGCAGCCAGGGCCGCCTCGTAATTCGGCTCGTCGCCGATCTCGCCGACCAGTTCGCTGTGCAGGACCTTGTCGTGCTCGTCCAGCACCACCACGGCGCGGGCGGCGACGCCGGTCAGCGGGCCGTCGGCGATGGCCACGCCGTAGTCCTTGAGAAAGCCGGCACCGCGCATGGTCGACAGGTTAACCACGTTGTCCAGGCCTTCGGCACCGCAGAAGCGCGCCTGGGCGAACGGCAGGTCGGCGGAAATGCACAGCACCACGGTGTTATCCAGTTTGCTGGCACTGGCATTGAAGGTGCGCACCGAGGTCGCACAGGTCGGGGTATCGATGCTGGGAAAAATATTCAACACCTTGCGCTTGCCCGCCAGGCTGGCCAGGCTGACATCGGCCAGACCGGTGCCGACCAGGGAGAAGGCCGGGGCTTGCTGACCGACCTGCGGCAGCTGGCCATCGACTTGTACCGGGGAACCATGCAGGGTTACTTGTGCCATCGGAAGTGTCCTCTTGCTGGGAATGTAAGCGAAAATGCCAAGCCAGATTTAAGCATGACGCCCATGAAAAAGCCCCGAAATCCGGGGCTTTTTCATTACGGCAGATAACTGGCGCCTATCTCAGGCGACTCGATCAACCGGTACGGCTTAACGCTGCAGGCTTTCGATGCCACCCACGCGAACATCACGGGCAAAGTGGTCGCGGGTCAGCTTGACCACCACCGGACTGAGCAGCAACAGCGACAACAGGTTGGGGATTGCCATCAGGCCGTTGAGGGTGTCGGCAACCAGCCAGGCGAAGTCCAGCTGGGCGACAGCGCCGAACGGCACGGCCAGAACCCAGAGGATGCGGAACGGCAGGATGGCCTTGGTGCCGACCATGAACTCCCAGCATTTCTCGCCGAAGTAGCTCCAGCCGAGGATGGTGGTGAAGGCGAATACCACCAGGGCGATGGTCAGAACATAACCACCGACACCCGGCATGGCCGACTCGAAGGCCGCCGCCGAGAGTGCCGCACCGCTGAGGCCTCCGGTCCAGACGCCGGAACAGATGATCGCCAGGCCAGTCAGGCTGCAGATGACGATGGTGTCGATAAAGGTGCCGAGCATGCCGATCATGCCCGAGCGCACCGCGCTGTTGGTGGTACCGGCCGCCTGGGCGATACCGGCGGTGCCCAGGCCTGCTTCGTTGGAGAAGATGCCGCGCGCCACACCGAAGCGGATCGCAGCCATGACCGCCGCTCCGGCGAAACCGCCAGTTGCTGCAACAGGGGTGAAGGCATAGGTGAAGATCATCTCGAAGGCGGCGGGAATCTGCGCCGCGTTGACCACCAGCACCACGATGGCGGCGATGATGTAGGCCACGCACATGAAGGGCACCAGGGTAGCGGCAACCTTACCGATACGCTTGATGCCACCGAGGATGACCATGCCGACGAAGAGCATGGTGACCAGACCGGTCAGCCACAGCGGCACGGCGAAAGTCGCCTCGAGGGCCGCGGCCATGCTGTTGACCTGAACCATGTTGCCGATGCCGAACCCGGCGAAGCCGCCGAAGATGGCGAACGCAGTACCCAGCCACAGCCACTTCTTGCCCAGGCCGTTCTTGATCGCGTACATCGGCCCGCCAACATGCTCGCCGCGCTCGTCCTTCTCGCGGTAATGCACCGCCAGCACCACTTCAGCGTACTTGGTGGCCATGCCGACCAGGGCGGTGCACCACATCCAGAACAGGGCGCCGGGACCACCGAGGAAGATCGCCGTGGCGACACCGGCGATATTGCCGGTACCGACAGTGGCCGCCAGACAGGTCATCAAGGCCTGAAACGGAGTGATCTCGCCGCTTTCCGCATCGCCTTTCTTGCGCCCTTGCCACATCAGTTGGAAACCGGCGCCGATCTTGCTCAGTGGCATGAATTTCAGGCGCAGCATCAGGAACAGCCCGGTGCCGAGGATCATCACCAGCATCGGCGGGCCCCAGACGAGACCATTGAGTTGATTGACCAGAGTGTTGAGGGTTTCCATCTAAGGTTCCTTATTCTTGTAGTAGTCGCGAGGTTGGGTACCCTTCGCATGCTCGACCGCCGGGTAGGCAGCGTGACGCCATCAGCTACGCATCCGGCAAGGGCGCCAGTATATGAAGAGACGAGCAGTCAAATTAGCTATTTAAAATACAATGCTTAGCTGTTATTGCCGCTATTAGCCGAATAAACCAGATATAAATAGCCAAATTTCGCTGAGCCACCGCACATTCAACAACTACCTCAGCACCTCGATTGCCAGCGAAAGTTCGCCACGCCCCGGAGTCACTAGAAATCGCGTCGGTAGAACAGGTCCAGAGAACTGGCCAGGCCGCTGGCCGCCTCGAGATAGAGCCGCTTGCTCAGCTCGTAGCGCAACGCGATGGTGTTCGCCGGCTCGAACACGCCGACCCCGTAACGCAAGCTCAGGCGCTCCGACAGGCTGCCGCTGGCCACCACGCTGGTGCTCGATCCGCTACCTGCGGTGTCCAGCTGGAAATCCTTGATGCCCAATCCCTGGGCCAGGCCGCCGGTCAGGGGTGCGCTGCCGGCCAGCCCCATGGCGAGCGCCGCCTGGGCCAGCAGGTTGTTGTCGCCGCTGCTCTGTCCCAACGGCCGTCCCAGCACCAGGTAGGACAGCGCCTGCTGCTGACTCATGGCCGGCTCGGAAAACACCTCGCTGGTGGGCTGTTCGGCATTGCCGCTCAGGCGCAGGCCGGCGACCACCGAATCGACCCGGCGAATTGCCTCGACATCCAGGTAGGGCTGATCGATGGGGCCGGCGAACAGCAAGCGCGCACGGCGGATGGTCAAGCGCTGGCCATAGGCACGATAACGGCCATTGTTCAGGCTCAATTCGCCGCGGGTGTCGAGGTCATTGCCGACATGCACGCGTCCGGCCAGATCGGCATTGAGGCCGAAGCCACTGAAGCTCAGGCGTTCCTGCCCCACTTCGACATCGATGTCCATGGCGATCGCCAGCGGCTGCTGCTCGACGCTTTCGCTGCCGACAATCAGCGCATCGTCGGAGACCTTGACCGTCGAAGGCGGCAACTCGCGGATGACGATCTTGCCGCGCGGGATCAGCACTTTGCCGGCTATCGACAACTGCTCGGCAGCGATGCGCAGGGCCAGATCCGGCTCGACCTGCAGCTGCGCATAGGGTTCGATGTCGACCGGCAGGTGACTGCCGCGCAGGCGCAACTCGCCCTGCAGCCCGGTGCGCCAGGACAGCTCGCCGGCCAGGCTGGCCTGGCCCCGCTCGCCACTGCGCCAGCCGCCGCTGAGCTGCAGGCTTTCCCCGGCAATCCGCGCGTCCACCTGCAACGCCTCGACCGTCATGGGCAGTTGGTCGCCGGACAGTTGGCCCCCGCTGAGCTGCAAGCGGCCATCGACGTGCGGCGCCAGCAAGCTGCCGGACAGCTTGCCAGTGCCGTCGAGCCGGCCCGCCAGGTGCTCGACCATCGGCAGGAACGGCCGCGCCAGCGCCAGATCCAGCCCGCTCAAATGGAAATCGCCGGCCAGTGGCTTGCTCGCCGGACGCGGGTCGAGACGCGCCTGCAGCGACAGCTCGCCGATTTTCGGCCCGCGCAGGTTCAGCCGGCTATCGATTCGCTGCGGACTCAGCTGGCTCTCCAGGCGCAGGCTGTCGTAGGCGAAGTCCAGCCACTGGTCCCGATCGCGCATGCGCCAGGTGCCGCTGCCGGCATCCAGCACGACCCGACCACTCGGCCCCGCGGCCGGCACGTTGAGTTGCACCTCGGCATTCAGCAGGCCTTGCCAGGCGAAGTCCCTGGGCAGCCAGGGCGCCAGGCTGTCGAGGGGAAAGTCGCGCAGGCGATAGCGCAACCTGGGCTCGGGCAGCAGGCGTTGATCCTCGCCGCACAGGCTGGCCGCGGCGGAACGCCAGCAGTGCGCCGCGAGGCTGAGTTGGCCGTTGCCCAGGCGCACCAGGCCGGCAGGCTGCTGCAAGCGCCAGTCCTGGCCGCCGCTCTGTACCTCGGCGCTGCTCAGTTGCCCGCGCCAGGCGTCGTTGTCCAGGCGGCCGGCAATGGCCAGGGCGCTCTGCAGCAAGGGTCCGTCGAGCTTGAGCTGCAGTCGCTGCTGGCGCCGATCGCCCTGCCCGCTGGCCGTCAAGCGGCCCAGCTCGGTTTCCCCCAGAACAATGCCCTGGGCGTCCAGTTCGACCCGCGCCTGCTGGGCACTATCGAGCGCCGCATCGAGTTGCAGGCGCTGCAGACGCTGGTCGGTGTAGGCCAGGCGCTGTCCCTGCAGGCTCAGCTGGCCTTGTGGCGCCTGCAGGCTGCCCGCCAAGTCGAGCTGGCCCTGGAGCTGCCCCTGCAAGTGCGGCCAGAGCTGGCCTAGGCGCGGCAGGTTGACGCGCAACTGTCCGCTCAGGCGCTGATTCAGCTCGCCACTGCCGGCGATGCGATTGTCGCCCAGACGCAGAGCCAGACGCTGCAGCGCCCAGTGCTCGCCGCTGCCAGTGGCCTCGGCCTGGAACTGCGCCGGCTGGCCACGCAAACGGCCGTTGAGGTCGATCTGGGCATTCAGGCTCAGGTGCTGATCGGCCAGCTCGCCCTGGCTGTGCAGCGGCCCGCCCAGGGTACCCGGCAGTTCCGCCAGCCAGTAGGCCGGATCCAGGTCGTGCAGCTGCAAGCGCGCATCCCAGCGCAGGCCATCGGTAAAGCCCAGGGTCAGCTGGCCATCGGCCCGCCCTTGGCCGGCGCGCAGTTGCAGATCGGGCAGGTGTAGCTGCTGCAAATCGCCACTGAGCGGACTCTCCAGGCTGAACGCCCCGGCCGGGCCATCCAGCGCGGCGGCGAAGTGGCCCAGGTAGTTGCCGTCGCGATAGGCCAGCTCGCCGCTGAGCCGGCGCAATGCCACAGGCGCTTGTTCCACATCGGGATACAGGCGCTGCCAGGGAAAGTCCTGCCAGTCGAAACGGCTGTCCAGGCCGAACCCCTCGCGCCAGTCCAACTGGCCACTGAGGCGCAGCTGCTGCTCGGCACTGGCACTCAGACTCAACCTGGCAATCTCGGCGCCGTCAGCCTTGAGCAGCCCTTGCAGGGTCAACTCCAGTGGCCCGCCCTCGCCCGGCAACTCGGCGTTGCCACTGACCCGGTAACCGTCGGCCAAATCGCCGCTGGCCGTCAGCTCTATCTTGTTCAGGCGCAAGGTATCCGGCAGCTCGCTGTTGGCCTTGAAGCCATCGGCATGCAACTGCAGGCTGGCCGGGAGATTATCCGTCAGCGGCTGCACCTCACCATGCAAACGCCCGGTGAGGTAGCCGGTGCTAGCGGCCGTGACCTGCAGGCTCTGCTGCACATCACCGGTGATCTGTATGGCAAGCTGCCAGTCCTGTTGCTCGGGCGCCGGTAGCTGCACCTGGCCGGCAAGACTCAGGGGCCAGTCACCGCTGGGGCGCAGCTGGCCGCTCAGATCCAGGGCAAAGTCGCCGCGCTGCACGCGCAGGCTGTCGATCTGCACACCTTCGCGGGTCCAACGTGCCGCTAGTTGCAGGCCTTGCAACTGTTCGGCACCATTGAGTTGCAGGCTGCCGATGCGCACCTCGCCCAGTTGCACAGCCAATGGCAGCTGCAGCTGCGGCAGGCGCCATGGTGTGTCGCCCTCTTCATCTTCGCCTGGCGGCAAGCGCAACTCGATGCGCTCGCTCTGCAGGCGCTCGACACACAGGGTCAGGCGTAACAGACACAGCGGCGACCAGACCATCTCGGCCAGACGAACGTCCACCAGATGCTCGCCCTGCTGCCAGCGCAGCTGCTCGGCACGCCACTGTCCGCCCAGCTGGCCGCTGAAATTACTCACCTGCAAGCCCGGCACCCGGGCCAGCGCCCAGCGGCTGCCGGCAGTGCTGGCAAGTACCCAGGTCAGTGCCAGCACCAGCGCTAACAGGACGCCCAGCAGACCATAGAGGCCGTATTTCAGCCCGCGCCTCACAGTTCCGGCCCCATGGAGAAATGCACCCGCACCCCGCCCTGGTCATCCAGCGGATGAGCCAGGTCGAGGCGCAGCGGACCGACCGGCGAGACCCAGCGCAGGCCGATGCCGACGGCGCTTTTCAAGGAGGGAAAGTCCAGCGAGTTGAAGCTGTTGCCCTGATCGACAAAGGTCGCCACGCGCCAGCGCTCGGCCACAAGGTACTGATACTCGGCGCTGGCGGCGAACAGATAATGGCCGCCGATTTTATCGCCCTGGGCATTTTCCGGTGACAGGCTCTGGTAGTCGTAACCGCGCACGCTCTGATCGCCGCCGGCGAAGAAGCGCAACGACGGCGGTACCGCGGAAAAACCACCGGACTCGGTGCCGCCGAACTGCACCCGGCCGAGCAAGCGATGCTTGTCCGCCAGGGTGGTCAAGCCTTTGAGCAGGACCTTGGCGTGCAGTACGTCGGCGTCGGAGAGCAGGCCGTTCTTGGCCGCCGACAGATCGAATTGCAGGCGATAGCCATGCTGCGGATCGACCTGATTGTCGCTGCGCAGGTAGGCGTAGCTGATACCCGGCAGCAGCAAGGTGCTCAACCCGGAGTCGTCGCCGAGCTCGTACTGCTCATGCTGCCACTTCAACGAGATGACCCGCTGCCAGCCGCTGTCCAGCTTGCTGTGCCACTCCGGCCCCACCGTCAGCAAGCGGCTGAGGCTGTCGGTGTCGGCCAGCTCTTCATATTGGTAACCGCCGGCATAGCGCAGCTTGTCGGTCAGCGGTGGATCGCCGGGTACGTCGTACCACAGGCCGACGTTCTGCCGCGGCGCCGACAACTCCATCTCGGCGCCGTAACTGTGGCCTTGCGGGTTGGCCCAATGGCGCGTCCAGTTGGCCCGACCACGGGGGCCGACATCGGTGGAATAACCCAGGCCCAACCCCATACTGCGGGGCTTGCGCGCTTGCAGCCGGACGTTGACTGGAATCCGCTGCTGCTCGGCGGCACTCGGGTTGGCGTCGACGCTCACCGTCTCGAAATAACCGCTGGAACGCAGCGCCTGGTACAGCTCGGCGATCAGCTCGGAGTCATAGGGCGTGTCGCCGGCAAAGGGCACCATGCGTTGCAGCAGTTGTGCCTCGAAGGGCGCATCGCCTTCGAAACTCACCGCACCCAGCAGGTAGCGCGGACCACTGTCGTAGATCAGTTCGATGTCGGCGACCCCGGCACGCGGGTCGATACGCAGGCGTTGACGGGTGAAACGCCCAGCGAAAAAGCCATAGCGCGAGGCCTGGTTCTGGATCTGCCGCTTGGCCGCGTCGTAACGGCCGTGATTGAGTACCTCGCCAACTTTCAGCGGCGGGTCGCTGGGCAGACGAAACGCGCGCATCTGGTTGGCCGGTCCGTCGATGCGCAGGATTACCTCACGCAGCCGGACCGGCTCGCCGGGAACGATGCGGATGGTCAGGCGCAACGGGTCGCCCTCGCTCACCTCGCTGACGATCTGCGCCTGGTAGTAACCCAGGGCCTGCGCGGCTTGCTCTGCCTGCGCCTCGGCCACCCGGCGAAAACGCTGCAAGGCGTCGAGATCGCGCTCGCCCAGGCTACCGATATAGCTTTCCACATTCTCCTTGAGCGCGGCATTGGCAGGCTGCACCCTGACCACCAGGCGCGCCTCGGCCAGTAGCGAAGTGCTCAACAGGAACAGCGCCAATCCGGCGCAGAATGTGGGAAAGGTTCTCATGAAGCGGATGCTAGCATGTGCCGCACCGCAGCCTAGAGCGTCTGGCTGGGTTCTCGTCGACTATGCGGTAACGCTTTATTGCTGCACCCCAGCCCCACGGGTGGGCGATTCAGCCCACCGACGCGGGAATGTCAGCCTGCACAGGCTGGCCGGCACGCCGTCAGGCGCTGGCTTGGACCGCCTGCTGCGGGTTGGGATGGAAGAACACGTGTTCGATGATCGGGCCAACCGCCACTTCGCCGATTTCTTCGTAGCCATGACGCTTGTAGAAGTCCAGGTAATGCGGATTGCCCGTATCCAGCACCACGCCGAGCGAACCGGCATCCTCGGCGCACCAGTTGTGCAGGGCTTCGAGCAACTGCTCGCCGAGGCGCTGGCCCTGGAACTCGGGGTGAACGCCAAGCAAGGGCAGCACATGGTAAGGCCCGGGCGGCAGGCAGGCGAGAATGGCATCGTGGTAGGCCAGATAGCGTTTGGTACAACGAAAACCGGTGGTCAGCAGCATGCGCATGCGCCAACTCCAGCTCTCGGTGATATCCAGGCGGCGCTGCGGGGGGGCGATCAGCGCCATGCCGATCAGGCGGTCATCGACCAGCAAGCCAATCGCCGGCAGCTCCTCGTTGAAGTGTTGTTGCACCAATTCCCGTACGGTGGCGCGCACGCGCTGATCATAACCCGGGCGTTCGGCTTCGAAGAGATAGGAAAAGGTCGGCTCATGGCGATAGGCGTGGTACAGCAGCGAGCGTGCTTCGCGGGCATAACCGCCATCGAGCATACGGACTTCGGCAGGACTGTTCGGCATAGAGTGCGACCTCTGGTTTGTTCTTGATCTGCGTGGCCTGTAACCACACTAGCAGTGCAAGCTGGCGACAGCCAGAACTGGCCGTATGGCCGCCGGATCGGCTAGCATCGCAGCTTTGCTATAACGACCCCAGGACTTGCCGCCCATGAAGATCGTCTCCTTCAATATCAACGGCCTGCGTGCGCGCCCACATCAACTGGCGGCCTTGATCGAGAAACACCAGCCGGACGTGATCGGCCTGCAGGAAACCAAAGTCGCCGACGAGCAATTCCCCGAGGCGGACATCCGCAACCTCGGCTACCACGTGCACTACCACGGCCAGAAAGGCCATTACGGCGTCGCCCTGCTTTCGCGCCAGGAGCCCTTGGCGCTGCACAAGGGCTTCCCCGACGATGGCGAGGACAGCCAACGGCGCTTTATCTATGGCACCTTCGCCGACGCGCAGGGCAACCCGGTGACCGTGATGAACGGCTATTTCCCGCAGGGCGAAAGCCGCGACCACCCGATCAAGTTCCCCGCCAAGCAACGCTTCTACGCCGACCTGCAGCAACTGTTGCTCAAGCAGTTCCAGCCAGAACAGGCGCTGCTGGTGATGGGCGATATCAATATTTCGCCGGAAGACTGCGACATCGGCATTGGCGAAGAGAACCGCAAACGCTGGCTCAGAACCGGCAAATGCAGCTTTCTCCCGGAGGAGCGCGAGTGGCTGGCCAGCCTGAAGAACTGGGGCCTGGTCGACAGCTTCCGCCACCTCAACCCCGCGGTGAACGATCGCTTCAGCTGGTTCGACTACCGCAGCCGCGGTTTCGAAGACGAGCCCAAGCGCGGCCTGCGCATCGATGTGATCCTGGCCTCGCAGCCGCTGCAAGCGCGCTTCAAGGATGCGGGGATCGACTACGAGTTGCGCGGCATGGAGAAACCCTCGGATCATGCGCCGATCTGGCTGGAGCTGAGCTGAGCAGGGCGAAGTCCCGGAGCCAGGTCGGGCGTCGCAGCGCTCAGCCTGGGGGCGCCTAGCCCCCTCCCCGGCCAACGCCCCGCTGTCATATTGCATTCATCTTTTTGTCTTACCGTCGCGGCACCTTCAATTGCCTCAACAAGGTGTCCACCGCATGCCGCGCGCCCTGCCTGCTTGTACTCAGTCCACCTGGAGCAGTACCTGCGCCGCCCTGCTGCTCGGTTTTATCTGTTACGCCCTGCCCTGGTCGGTATTCGCCGCCTTGCCGATCCCCGCGGACGGCAGCAGCGCCCTGCGCATTCAGGGCTCCAACACCATCGGCGCCAAACTCGGTCCCGCCCTGGTCAAGGGCCTGCTCGAGGAACAGGGCTTCACGGCGATTCGCCTGCAGGCCGGTGACGCCGAGAACGAGCAGAAGGTCATCGGCACCAGCGCCGACGGCCGTCGCCTGGTCATCGAAGTCGCCGCCCATGGTTCCGCCACCGGCTTCAGCGCGCTGCAAGGCGGCAACGCCGACCTGGCCGCCTCGTCGCGCCCGATCAAGGACGGCGAAGCCAGCGCCCTGGTCGGCCTGGGCGATATGAAGAGCCCCGGCGCCGAACAGATCATTGCCATCGACGGTCTGGCGATCATCCTCCATCCGAGCAATCCCCTGGCTGCCCTGCGCATCGACCAGTTGGCGCAGATCTTCGCCGGTGAGGTGCAGGACTGGGCGCAACTGGGCGGCTCCCGCGGGTCGATCAACCTGTATGCCCGCGACGACAATTCCGGCACCTACGACACCTTCAAGGAGCTGGTGCTGAGCGCCAACGGCAAGACCCTGGCGAACAACGCCAGGCGTTTCGAGTCCAGCGAAAAACTCTCCGACGCGGTCAGCCAGGACCCCCAGGGCATCGGTTTCATCGGCCTGCCCTATATCCGTCAGGCCAAGGCTGTGGCCATCGCAGCCGGCGACTCGCAGGCGATGCTGCCGAGCGTGACCCTGATCGCCACCGAGGATTATCCGCTGTCGCGGCGGCTGTTCCTGTACAACCAGCCGGAGATGCACAACCCCTGGGTCAAGGCCCTGGTACGCTTCGCCCATAGCCCGCGCGGCCAGGCCATCGTCGATCAGAACGGTTTCATCGCGCAGACCGTGCAGGCGGTAAAAGTCGCCGCCAACAGCGCCATGCCGGCGTCCTACCAGACACTGGCCCGCGAGGCGCAACGCCTGTCGGTGAACTTCCGCTTTCAGCAAGGCAGCGCCAGCCTGGACAACAAGGCCCAGCGCGACATCGAACGGGTACTCGCCTACCTGCAGAGCCAGGACAAGCTGCGTCAGAAAGTCGTGCTGGTCGGCTTCGGCGACCCCAAGGCCGACCCGGCCCGCGCCGAACTGCTGTCCAAGCTGCGCGCCATGGCCGTGCGTCGCGAACTGGCCAGGCACGGGGTGATATTCCGCGAGATCACCGGGCTCGGCGACGAGCTGCCGGTCGCCGCCAACGACGCCGACGAAGGGCGAATCAAGAACCGTCGGGTCGAGGTCTGGGTGTACTAGCGCCGGGTCTGGCCAATGGCTCGTTCAGGCTCGCGCTATTAATGTAGAGCGGCCATGCTCGCGAAACTTGTGCGTCGGCGCCCCTCGCAGGCATCGACCGCGCCGACGGGAGTGGCGACGTGCTTGCCGGTCGCTTGCAGGCGGCGCTCGCAGCTTCTAGCCTAAGTCCTATGTGACACCGGGCCCCTCTGGCGGTGATGTCCTCACCGTGATGTCGGAGTCACTAAGTTGATACTCAACTTAGGCTGATAGCAGGGAGGGCTCATGAACGCTCTGCAGAGTTTTTTTACCGCCTCCTTTCTCGGCACCCCCGGTTGGTTCTGGCTGGCCTTTATCGCCATCGTCCTGGCGCTACTGGTGTTCGACCTCGGCGTGCTGCATCGCGACCAACACGAAATCGAAATGCGCGAGAGCCTGCTGCTGTACAGCGGCTACTTCAGTGTCGGCTTGCTGTTCGGCGGCTGGATCTGGTGGCAACTAGGGGCCAACAAGGCGCTGGAGTTCTACACCGGCTTTTTGGTCGAGCAATCGCTGTCGATGGACAACGTGTTCGTCATGGCGATGATCCTCGGATTCTTCGGCATTCCCCGGCGCTACCAGCACAGGGTGTTGTTCTGGGGCATCCTCGGGGTCATAGTGTTGCGCGCGATCATGATCGGTCTGGGCACCGCGCTGGTGCAGCGCTTCGACTGGGTTCTCTATGTATTCGGCGCCTTTTTGCTGCTGACCGGGGTGAAAATGCTGTTCAGCCGCGAACTGCACCATCCGGATCTGGCGCAAAACCCGCTGCTGAAATTCTTGCGCCGGCACATCCGCGTCACCGATGAGGTGCATGAGGGACGCTTCCTCGTGCGCCTGCGCGACCCGGCCAGCGGCAAGCTGGTGCGCTACGCCACCCCCCTGCTGCTGGCACTGGTGCTGATCGAACTGGCCGATCTGGTATTCGCCGTGGACAGCGTGCCCGCGGTATTCGCCATCACTCAGGATCCGTTTATCGTCTACACCTCGAATATCTTCGCGATCCTCGGGTTGCGCGCCCTGTACTTCGCCCTGGCCGCGCTGATGCACCGCTTCATCTACCTGAAATACGCGTTGGCCCTGGTGCTGATCTTTATCGGCGGGAAAATTTTCCTGCACGGTTTCATTGGCAAGATTCCAGCATTGGTGTCACTTAGCGTAACCTTCTGCCTGCTGGCCGGCGGGGTGTTGTTGTCCCTTTTGAAAACCCGAAGCGAGTCGGCATAAGAGGGGGAAGCAGGATGGATGTACGGATCGAAAACCTGCAACGCCAGGGCCGCACGCTCTGGCAAGTGCGCATGGGCCCGCGCGGCGTAACCTTTCATGAAGAACTGGCGGCCCGCACCTTCGCCGCCCAGTTGCATCAACGTCTGCTCTGGCTGCGCGAGCAGGCCGAATACGACCACGGCGCCTATCCGCCGCGCTGAAGCAGGCGCGTGGCACTCAAGTGCACGAGCCAGCGCAGGCATCATCCTTTCGCGCCTGCTCACTTCACCCCGGCAAGGCACTCGTTCAAGGGCCGCGGGTGCTCGACACCATAGCCTTGCACATAGTCAACGCCCAACTCGGCCAAACACTCGCGAATACTGACGGTTTCGACGTACTCGGCAATCGTCTTGCGGCCGAGCAAATGCGCGATCTCATTGATCGACTTGACCATCGCCAGATCGCTTGGCGAGCGTTCGATCTCCTTGACGAAGCCGCCATCGATCTTGACGAAATCCACGGGCAGTCGCTTGAGATACTCGTAGGAGGAAAAACCGGTACCAAAATCGTCGATGGCGAAGGTGCAGCCCAGGCGTTGCAGGTAACGCACCAGATCGGCGGTTTTGGTCAGGTTGGCCACCGCAGCGGTTTCGGTAATTTCGAAACGGATTCGCTGCGGCGGCACCGGGTAATCCTCGAACAGGGTTTCGATGAAGTGCAGCAGCTTGTCGTCATTCAGGCTGCTGCCGGATAAATTGATCGATACCCCGCTTGCATATGTCCAGAACTCCGGATGTTGCGCCAACTTACTGAACACCCGTTTGAGCACCCAGCGGTCGACCTTGGTCATGCGGTTATAGCGCTCGGCAGCCGTAATGAAGTCGAGCAACGTGACTTCATTCTCCATGACCAACAACACTTCATAATGTGGCAACTGGTCGTGCAAGCCTCCGGCAGGGGCAATTTGCTGCGCACGCAGACTGAGTTCGCCGCGCTCGATAATGTCGTCTACCCGCCCGGCTATGGCCATCAGTCCGGTGTGCACGCCATCGATCTCATCGTTGTAGGTGTGCACACAGTTGCGCCCCGAGTCCTTCGCGGTGGCGCATGCGCTTTGCAGATCGCGAAACAGATTGATCACATCGTGGCGCTCGCTCATCAGGACAATGCCAATACTCATGGTGGCCGCGTGCGAATGCCCTTCCCATTCGAATACCTTGGCCTCGGTGACGGCCCGCAGGCGTTCGGCCAACTGGCCGGCCCGGGGTTCATCCGACTCGCTCAGGGCCACGGCGAAATCCGCCCCCCCGATGCGCGCCAAGGTCGCAGTCGCGGGCAACTGGGCCGCCAGCAATTCGGCGATCTGTTTGAGGTAGGCATCGCCGGCGACGTGGCCCAGACGGGCGTTCAACAGGCCGAACTGGTCGATGTGCCCATAGATAAAGGCATTCTTCTCCCGGGACGCCAGGGCTTGGGCGATCGCCGTCTCGAAACTGCGACGGTTGAGCAAGCCGGTGAGCTCGTCGTGGCTGCGGGCATGGGCGATATCGCGGTACAAGTTGCCGACGATATCTTCCAGGTGCTTCTGAATCACTCCGCCGTCGTGCATTTCCGGGGTCGCAACCCCCAGCCTGCCGGAGGCGAACTTGTCGATCAATTCGTCGCTGGTGAGGCTGTCGGCTTCGCGGCCCTGGCGGTCGACCAGAATGTAGTGGTCGGTGACCGAATTGGCCCAGACCAGTTGCAGATACTGACCATCGCGGGTCACCAACCAGTCGCCGGCCGTGAGCTGTTGCACCCGCTCGCGCCAGCGTTGCTGGGCCGGCGAGTGACGTAGCATGGGAGGCGTCGCAATGGGCGCAGGCAGGTTGACCAGTTCGACCGGCTGATCGCCGACCAGTTGCGCCTGCAATTGCTTGAGCACCGGGGTGTGACGAAATTGCCCGGGCAGAAAGCTTTCCATGCGTTTGCGCAGCAATTCCAGCACCGGCTCGGTTTCGAACGCCCGCTCGACCCGGCTGGCGCTGTAGCCCCAGGCATCGGTATCGGCCTGTAGCCAGCCATTGAGCTGACGCAACACGGCCAGATCATCCAGCCATTCAAAGCTCTCTTCGCCCTGGCGGATCAGCTCATGCACCAGCAATTCGCGCCAGCCGATGTCCAGCCAGTCGAGCAGCACCTGCGGCGCCCGGCGGCCAAGCAATTCGTATAGTTCACGAGCGACATGCTGCCTGGCTTGCTCGAGCACATCTCGTCCGCGGATGTACTGGCGCACGCGATCGGCGTTATTGCTGTAGGCGCGCTGTTGCACCGCCAGCAGCTGCTCGAGCTCCTGATCGCAGCGGATGAACACGCTGCTGTCACCGCTGTAGTCGGCGACGATGCCGTCGATCAACTGCTGGACACGCTCTTCGAGAGCATGGTTGGGGGACTCGGAAAAATCACTGAGCCGCATCAACTTGTCCAAGGTGGCGCGGACCGGATGGGTCGAATCGGCAAAGGCTGCGGGGTCGAGCATGGAAGCCTGAACGACTGGCACCATGAGCCGGCGCAGGGCTGGTTTGACATTGCGGGCAATCGTCGTTTCCAGCTCGATGTGCTGGAACAGCTCGGCCACCACCCCGGCATCCGCACTCTGGCGCGGCGACAGCACGGCTCCGGCCGCGCTCAACTCCTGCAGAAAAGTGTCCGGCGACCAGCCTTGTTCCGGCGGAGTGAGCCGTTGCAGCTTGCCTAGCGCCGCCTGCAGCCGGGAGGCATCTGCCGCCTCCACCACGGTACAAGCGTCACCTGCGGTACGGGCGCCAGCCGCAGCATCCGCCCCGGCCTCGCGCAAATGCTCGATTGCCCGGTAAGGCGCATCCGGCGCCGCGCTGGGCGGCGCACGGCGTCGTTCCTGAGCGGGGAGTACCAGCGGATCGATCAGCGGCTCTATCTTGAAACGCTCGAAAACCTGGTCCAATTGCTCGAAGTAAACCTTCAGATCACTGGCCAGCACCGGCGCTGCTGCCGCGTAGAACAACTCGCGGACCAGCGGCAATTGCTCGCGCAGCTGCAGTTGCCCCTGCAGCGTGCGCACCATGAACTCCAGTGACAACGGGCTTTCCCGATCTTTCGCGTGCACGCCGGTGACTGCATTCAGCTTGGCGCAACTACGCCATTCCAAGCTCCCCAAGGGTTCGCGCAACTGACGCACCAGGCGGCGCGCCTCAAGCATTTCTTCCACTTCGTCATCATCGACCAGTTGCCACTGGGTGGCATCGGTCTGCGCCTGCGCCTGCGCAATAATGCCGACAGGCAGCACGCCCCGGATGGTCTTGACCGTTGCGCCGATGACCTGCTCGCGCAGGGATATGCACAGGCGCAGAAATTCCTCGCAGCCCAGGGCCTCCTTGTTGCTGCGCGCCGACAGGCGCTGTTCATTCAAGAGCCGAATGGTGGCGTCGAACACCCCTTCCAGGCAGTGGGGCAGGTAGCTATTCAACGACTGCCCCAAGGCCTCGATCACTGGCAACTGCTGCGTCTGCATCCCTCCCCCCCAACGCGTTGTCTTTCCCCTAGCGCGACAGGCTTCCGCTGCCACAGATCAACTATATACCTCAGGATTGAATTCGACCGACGCCTCGTTGCATTTCAGGCGTTCTTTTATGACCATCCGCAGCCATGACGATCCGCAGCCATGCGTGGGCGCTGACGCAGCAACGACAAGGCCCGCATGCTTGGCGGGCCTTGTCGTCATTTCCTTGGCAGCGTCGGTGAGCGCTGCGGTGCAATGCGGTTACTTCGCCATGTACTTGCCAATCTCGAACTTGCCGACGGCCATGCGGTGTACTTCGTCCGGGCCGTCGGCCAGGCGCAGGGTGCGCTGCATGGCGTACCAATAGGCCAGCGGGAAGTCGTTGGAAACCCCGGCGCCGCCGTGGATCTGGATGGCGCGGTCGATCACCTTGAGCGCGACGTTCGGCGCCACCACCTTGATCTGGGCGATTTCGCTGGCGGCGATCTTGTTGCCGACGGTGTCCATCATATAGGCCGCATTCAGGGTCAACAGGCGCGCCATGTTGATCTCCATGCGCGAATCGGCGATGTGGTCGATGTTGCCGCCCAGGCGCGCCAGCGGCCTGCCGAAGGCGGTGCGGTTGATCGAACGCTCGCACATCAGTTTCAGTGCGCGTTCGGCCATGCCGATCGAGCGCATGCAGTGGTGGATACGACCCGGGCCAAGGCGGCCCTGGGCGATCTCGAAGCCGCGGCCCTCGCCGAGCAGCACGTTCTCGTAGGGCACCCGTACGTTCTCGAACAGCACTTCGGCATGGCCATGGGGCGCGTCGTCGTAGCCGAATACCGGCAGCGGGCGCAGCATCTTCACTCCGGGGGTATCCATCGGCACCAGGATCATCGAATGCTGCTGGTGGCGCGGCGCGTCGGGATTGGTCAGGCCCATGAAGACCATGATCTTGCAGCGCGGATCGCAGGCGCCGGAGGTCCACCACTTGCGCCCGTTGATCACCCACTCGTCCCCCTCGCGCACGGCGCGGGCCTCCATGTTGGTGGCATCGGATGAGGCCACGCCCGGCTCGGTCATGGCGAAGGCCGAGCGGATCTCCCCGGCCAGCAGCGGCTTGAGCCATTGCTCCTTCTGCGCCTCGTTGGCGTAGCGCACCAGCACTTCCATGTTGCCGGTATCCGGCGCTGCGCAGTTGAATGGCTCGGCACCGATCAGCGAGCTACCCATGATTTCCGCGAGCGGCGCGTATTCGGTGTTGGTCAGGCCGGCACCCAGTTCCGACTCCGGCAGGAACAGGTTCCACAAGCCTTCGGCCTTGGCCTTGGCCTTCAGCTCTTCCATGATCGCGGTGGGCTGCCAGCGGTCGCCTTGATTGACCTGCTGCTCGAACACGGCCTCGGCCGGATAGACGTGGGACTGCATAAACGCGCTGACGCGCTCACGCAGTTCCTGAACCTTGGGGGAGTAGGCGAAATCCATGGGAGCTACCTTCTGCGGGCTGATTTGGTGAGGTGTTCGATCTGAAAATGATGCTAGAACAGGCCCTAAGATTTATCTAATCTATTCTCGCCGTGTATAAACATTCATCACCGATATATGATCAACTGATACCGACAACCCTCGGAGCGAGCGCGCAATGAATCTGAACAAGGTCGATCTCAACCTCTTTATCGTCTTCGATGCCATCTACACCGAGGCCAATCTGACCCGTGCCGGGCAGATCGTCGGCATCACCCAGCCGGCCGTGTCCAATGCCCTCGCCCGCCTGCGCGAGACCTTCAACGACCCCTTGTTCGTGCGCACCGCTCAGGGCATGGTGCCCACACCCATGGCGCAGAACATCATCGCACCGGTACGCAGTGCCCTGCAGCAATTGCGCATCTCGGTGCAGGAAAGCCGCATCTTCAATCCGGCAGAGGCCAACAAGACCTACCGCATCAGCATGACCGACCTCACCGAGGCGCTGGTGCTGCCCTCCCTGTTCCAGCGCCTGCGCCGCCTGGCACCGAATGTCAGCCTCGAAAGCATGCTCGCCCGCCGCCGCGAAACCACCAAGGAACTGGCCGCGGGCCGGCTCGACTTCGCCGTCGACGCGCCGCTCAACACCGATCCCCAGGTGCGGCACGTCAAGATGATGGAAGACCGCTACGTCTGCGCCATGCGCAGGGGCCACCCGCTGGCCAAGGACAAGATCAGCCTGGACGAATACCTGTCGCTGACCCACATCCAGATTTCCAGCCGCCGCAGCGGCCTAGGCTATATCGACCTGTCGCTGGGCAAGATGGGCCTGAAACGCCGGGTTGCCCTGCGTTCGCAGCATTACCTGATGGCCTCCACCGTGCTGCACAGCACCGACATGGCAATCACCGTACCGGAGCGCTTCGCCCGGCGTAACGACCTGCATTACATGGAGTTGCCGGTCAGCGACATGCCGGCCCTGGAAACCCACCTGTACTGGCACGAGAGCACCGACCAGGATCCGGCCAACCGCTGGATGCGCGAGCAGATCATCGAGATCTGCCAGCACGTCATCGCCCAGGAAAAGAAACTCGATAAAGCTTCAAGTTAGCGCGGTAAGACCTTGATAAAAAGCCAAAATTTCGGATATTTTTCATGGCCAGGCAGCTCAAGCGCTGTCGCGCAGCACCAGTTCGAAACCCACGTCGATGCAGTGCGCGGCCGGCTGTTCGCCGCGCATCAGGGTCAGCAGCATTTCCCCGGCCAACTGGCCGATGCGCCCGCGGATGGTGCGCACCGTGGTCAGCGCCGGATGCACCCAGGCGGCGGCCGGCAGGTCGTTGAAGCCGGCGATGGCCAGCCGTTGCGGCACCGCCAGATCGAGCTGACGAGCGCGAAACAGTGCGCCCAGGGCCAGGTCGTCGTTGTTGAAGAACACCGCGTCGATTTCCGGGTGCTGGGCCAGCAGGCGGTCGAGTAGATTGGCGCCCAGGCCGATCGAGGACAGCTCTGGGGTGAGCAGTTCCAGGCTCGGGTTGTAACGGCCGTGCACCCGCATGCACTGCCGGTAGCCCTCGGCACGCTGCAGGGTGCGCGGGTCCAACTGGGCGGCGGCGAAGGCGATATGCCGGTAGCCGCGCTCGATCAGCGCGCCGGTCATGGCCGCGCCGGCATCCAGTTGCGAGAAGCCGACGCAGTACTCGTCCTCGTCATCGCTCAGCTCCATCATGGTGACGATGGGCCCGCGGCAACCTCCGAGAATCTCCCGCGCCGTGTCGCTGCGCTCGAAACCGGTGAGCAACAGGCCGGCCGGCTGATGCGCCAGGTAGGAGCGCAGCAGACGCTCGTCTTCCTCGGGGCGATAGTGGCTGACCCCGATCATCATCTCGAAGCCAGCGGGCATCAGCACCCGCTGGATCGCCTCGACGGTGTCGACGAATACCGAGTTGGACAGCGACGGAATCAGCACCGCCACCAGGTTCGACTTGGAACTGGCCAGCGCCCGCGCCGCCGGATTGGCCACGTAGCCCAGCGCCTTGGCCGCCTGCATGACCTGCGCGCGCAGCGCATCGGAAACCCGTTCCGGCTGCGACAAGGCGCGCGAGGCGGACATCAGCGAGCAACCGGCGGCCTTGGCCACATCGGACAGGGTGACGCGTTCGGCGGAGCGACGACGACGTGGGCTCATGACTACTTCCCTGGAAAAGGCAGGCGATTCTAGCAGGCGCGGCGGTCAGCCCGACATCGGCCGACCGCCATGCAGGGACCTTATTCCGGCACCTTGGCCAACTCGGCCTGCACCTGATCGAACAGCGGTTGACCGACCGTATCGATCACCTGCTGAATCGCCGGCTGGGCCTGCTCGCGCATGCGCTGCAGCTCGGCGTCGCTGACCTGGTTGACCTGCATGCCGTTGTCCTTGAGCTGGGCCAGGGCCTTGGCCGCCTCGGCGCGGGTGTCCTGACGCTCGAAGTCGCGGGCCTTCTTCGCCGCCTCCAGGATGATGCCCTGTTCGGTCTGCGACAGGCCGTCCCACCAGCGCTTGGACGCGGTGACGATCCACGGGCTGTAGACGTGGTTGGTCACCGTCAGGTACTTCTGCACCTCGAAGAACTTCGACGAGAGGATGGTGTTGAAGGGATTTTCCTGGCCATCCACCGCCTTGGTCTCCAGCGCGGTGAACAACTCGGAGAACGGCAGCGGCACGGCGTTGGCGCCCATCAGTTTGAAGGTCTCGAGGAATACCGGGTTGGGCATCACCCGCAGCTTGATCCCGGAGAAATCCTCCAGTTTGCTGATCGGCCGGACGTTGTTGGTCATGTTGCGGAAACCGTTCTCCCAGTAGACCAGGCCGACCAGGCCCTTCTCTTCCAGCTTGTCCATCACCTGACGCCCGACCGGGCCATCCAGCACCGCATCGGCCTGCTGCTCGCGGGTGAACAGGAACGGCGTGTCCCACACCGCCATTTCCTTGCTGATGCCGACCAGGGTAGCGGTGGAGCCGACCATCATTTCCTGGGCGCCGCCAATCAGCGCGTTCTGCATCTGGTCGTCCGAACCCAGGCTGGCCGCGGCATAGGTGCGCATCTTCAATTTTCCTGCGGAGGCCTTGGCGACTTCCTCGGCCAGCAGCTTGGCCGCCCGGCCCTGGTTGCTCTGTTCGTTGAGCCCGTAGCCGAAGCGAATCATCCGCGAACGGACTTCATCGGCCTGGGCGGTGAGCGTGGCCAGCGGGCTGAACAGCATGGCCGCAGCCAGAACGGTGATCAGTGGACGTTTCATCAGCAAGTGCCTCTTATTGTTGTGGAAGATACAACGGGGGTGCCCGGCAGCCTGCTGCCGGACGTGGAAAACATCAGCGCAACCATGCCAGCGGCACCGTGACGATGGCCGGGAAGGCAATCAGCAGCGCGACAATGCCCAGGTAGATGTAGAAGAACGGCATCACCCCGCGCACCAGGATTTCCATGCGCAGCCTGCCGATACCGCCGACCACGTTGAGCACCGTGCCCACCGGCGGGGTGATCAGGCCGATGGAGCCGATGAGCACGAACATCACGCCGAAGTACACCGGATCGATGCCGGCCTTGATCGCAATAGGCGCCAGCACCGGCGCCAGAATCAGGATGGTCGGGGTCAGGTCGAGGACCATGCCCACCGCGATCATCAGCAGCATGATCGCCAGCATCAGCAGATGCGGATGGTCGAGCAGCGGGCCGAGCATGGCGCCGATTTCCTCCGGCAACTGGGCCAGAGTGACCATATAGGCCGATACCGTGGCCGCGGCGCAGAGGAACATCACCGAGGCGGTGGTGCGGCTAGCGCGGGTCAGGGTCTCGCTCAGCGCCGCCCAGCTCAGCTCGCGATAGAGCAGGGTCGACACCGCCAGGGCATAGACCGCCGCCACCACCGCCGCCTCGGTCGGGGTGAAGATGCCGAAGCGCAGGCCGCCGACGATGATCACCGGCAACATCAGCGCCGCGGCGCCATCCACCAGCACGCGGCGGCGTTCGGCCTTGCTCGCCTTGGGCGGGGTCGGCTCGGTGAAGCCGCGGGCGATCAGGGTCCAGGCGAAGATCAGGCCGACGCCCATGATCAGGCCCGGCACCAGACCGGCCATGAACAGCTGGCTGATCGAGGTATTGGTCACCACGCCATAGATCACGAAGGGCATCGACGGCGGAATGATCGGCGCGATGATGCCGCCGGCCGCCACCAGGCCGGCCGAGGAATGCAGCGGGTAACCACGCTGACGCATCATCGGCAGCAACAGGGTGGCCAGCGCCGCAGTGTCGGCCAGGGCCGAGCCGGACATGCTCGCCAGCAGCACCGCCGCGGCGATCGCCACGTAGCCGAGACCGCCGCGCAGGTGGCCGAAGTAGGCCTGGGCCATGGCGATGATGCGCCTGGAGATGCCGCCGGCGTTCATCAGCTCACCGGCCAGGATGAAGAAGGGCACGGCCAGCAGCGGAAAGCTGTCGGCGCCGGCGAGCAGGTTCTGCGCCAGCAGTTGCACGTCCCAGAACTGCAGATACCACATCAGCACCGCGCCGGTGAGAATCAGGGCGAAGGCGATGGGCATGCCGAAGGACATGAAACCCAGCAGTGAAGCAAGGAAGACAGCGACGGTCATCAGCGGGTCCTCGGTGGGCAGTGCCCGATCTTGTTATGGAAAGAATGCAACGCGAACATCTGCTCAGTCGGCCGTAACATTGGCCAGCGCCGCAGCCTGCTCGCGCGGTCGGCGCCAGACGTTGACGAGCTGCACCAGCGCCAACAGCGCGAGCACCGCCATGCTGGCCAACACCGGCACCATCGCCAGCACCACCGGGTAGCCGACCACCGTGCTGTGGTTGCCCCAGCCGTATTGCACCTGGCTCCAGGCACCCAGGGCCGAGAGCAGGCTGGCGACTATCACCAGCAGCCAGCTGACCGAGTCGATCAGGCGGCGAGCGGCATGGGGGAAGCGGTCGCGGATCATGCGAAAGGTCATCAGTTCGCCGCGGCGCATGCTCGACGCCACACCGACGAACACCAGCCAGACGAAGGCCAGCCGCGACAACTCCTCGACGCCGGCCCAGCCGGTGCCGAAGGCATAGCGCAACACCACGTTGATGAAGACGGCGGCCACCATGAAGGCCATCAACCCGGCCATCAGGCCGTCGGTGAGGCGGTCGAACAGCTGCGCCAGGCCACCGCTGTAGATAGGTTCGGCAGTCAGTTGCGGGCCATGGTTAGCGCTATCAAACGGCTGCGCAGAAAGATCCACCTGCGCCTCGATCTCCTCACCCGTGGCATCGCGGCGCACCCAGGCACAGATTTGCGCAACCACCTCTGCGCGGCTCTGCGCGGCACTGAGGCTGAACACATGGGGTTCGCCGTTGGGCGACTCGAGGGTGGTGAACTGGCTGTCGACCAGCGAGATCGGCATGAAATGCCCGGGCCTTGCACCTACCCGCTGCAAGGCGGTGGCCCGATCGATATCCAGATGAGCGAACTGCAAGCCCGGCACGGCGGCGCGCAGGCGTTCGCGGTAGCTGCGCTTGAGTGCCGAACAGGCGAGCACGAATCCCTCTCCCGCGGCCTGCGCGGCCTGCATCTCGACGATCAGCGCATCCAGCCAGTGAATGCGGTCGTCGTCGGTGAGGGCAGTGCCGGCGCGCATCCGCTCGACGTTAGCCTCGGGATGGAAATGGTCGGCTTCGATATGCCGCCAGGCAAGTTCGCTGGCCACGGCTTGGCTGATCTCGCTCTTGCCGGAGCCACTGACGCCCATGACCACCAGGGTACGGCGTGCCGCAATGACGGCGGGGGCAGGATTGACTGTCTGCATGGGTTCTCCAGGGCACCCATGGGGCGGGGCCGTTTGTTGTTTGAGCCGATGTTAGCGCTAACCAAGTTAATCGACAAGCCTCCCCCTGGTAATCGACGAAAAACTGCCAAACGGTACTTTCTGGCGATTACTACAGGTATCGGCGAACCCGGCCAGTGTCGGCAACCCTGATCGGTGCCTCCCTCCGAGCCATTGCATCGAATCCAAATGAAGACTAATCTTCAACTAAAGTCCATATATGGATGAACGAGCATGACTGCTAGCGCGCATCGCAACGCCCCAGAGTTCGACATTGACTCGCCCAAGGCGGGTCAGGTCGCGCTGAAATTCTTCTTCAACCTGATGGACAAATGGCATTGCTCGGTCGAGGAACAGATGGTCCTGCTGGGTTCGATCGGCCGCAGCACCCTGTACAAATACCGGCAACTGCCGGAAGTACGCCTGCCCCGCGACACCATGGAACGGGTGTCCTACCTGATGGGCATCCACAAGTCCCTGCGCATCCTGTTCGGCGACAAACCCTCGACCTATGAGTGGGTGAGAAAAGCCAACAGCGAGGCGCCATTCAATGGCAACAGCGCACTCGAGCTGATGCTCGCCGGCGGTGTGGTCGACCTCGCCGACGTGCGTCGCTACCTCGACGGTGTCAGGGGTTGAGGCAGACCCTGCCCGCCTGGCTGCGGGCCTATCGCCTGGTTTCCAGCGCCTTTCCGCCGATCTCGGTGTTCGAGGACGTGCTGGATGCCGCCGACCTCGAGCAGGCCTTCCTGATCGAGGGCCTGACCAACGACCGCCTGCGCGAAGAAGCCGGCCTGCTCGCTCATGTGGCACCGGAAGACCGGGTCAGCGGCCCCGGCTCGTCGCCGCTGATGGCCGCCTTCACCCATGTCGGCGCGATCAGCCGCTTCACTGCGGGCCAGTATGGCGTCTATTACTGTGGCGACAGCCTGCACACCGCGGTGGCGGAAACCCGCTACCACCGCGAGCGCTTCCTGCGCGCGACCCGGGAACCGAGCCTGGAACTGACCCTGCGCGCCTACGTCTGCCGGGTAGTCAAAGCGCTGGACGACATACGCCAGGATCATGAGCACCTGCACGATCCGGATCCGGCCGCCTACCCGATCGCCCAGCGCTTCGCCGCCGAACGACGCAAGCAGGGTTCCTGGGGCCTGCTCTACCGCAGCGTGCGCCACCCCGCAGGCGAATGCGCCGCCCTGTTCCGCCCGCCGGCGGCGAGCATTCCGCATCAGGGCGTGCATCTGCGCTACGTCTGGGATGGCAAGCTGCAGCGGATCACCGAAGTCTTCACCCTTAAAACCATCGCCTGAATGCCCGACACTGCGTAACAGTCCACGCAAGTGTCCCGAACAACTGCCTGCCTGATACCGCCACTCGACCGGATCCCGTCCATATGTTCAAGAAAAGCATCAACGCCCTCCTCGCGACCTGGCTAACCGGCTTGATCGTCTTGCTGCCGCTGGCCCTGAGCCTGACGCTGCTGACCTGGATAGTCGGCCTGTTGAACCAGGCAATCGGGCCATCCAGCTACATCGGCCAGGTGTTTTCCAGCATGGGCCAGCCATACGCCAGTAACGCCTACCTGGCGTACACCCTGGGTACTGCGGCGCTGCTGATGGGCATCTATGCCCTGGGCCTGGGCGTGCAGCTCGGGCTGCGCCGTCCGCTGCAATGGCTGACCGACCTGACCCTGCGGCGCATCCCGCTGTTCGGCAAGCTGTACAACCTGGCGGATCGCTTTGTCGCCTTGCTGGAGAAAAAGGAAGGGGCCGACATCAACGCCATGAGCCCCGTGTGGTGCCTGTTCGGTGGTGACGGTGCCGCCGTGCTGGCGCTGATGCCCAACCCCAACCCGATTGATATCGATGGCCGCAGCTATTACGCCGTGCTGGTGCCCACCGCGCCCATCCCCATCGGCGGCGGCCTGCTGTATGTGCCAGTGGAATGGGTCAAGCCAGCCAATATCGGCGTCGATGCCTTCACCAGCATTTATCTGTCCATGGGCATCAACCCACCGCCACAGCGCCCGCGCACAGTCTAGCCAGTCACCCCGTGCGGCGCCTTTGCGCGCACGAGGCGACTTGCAGGGGATCTAGAAACTGCGTGCAATCACCAGCCGCTGCACGTCGCTGGTGCCTTCGTAGATCTGGCACACGCGCACGTCGCGATAGATGCGCTCCAGCGGGAAGTCCTTGAGGTAGCCGTAGCCGCCGAGGGTCTGCAGCGCCGCCGAGCAGACCCGTTCGGCCATCTCCGAGGCGAACAGCTTGGCCATCGAGGCCTCGGTCAGGCAGGCCAGGCCGGCTTCGCGCAGGCTGGCGGCGTGATGCACCATCTGCCGCGCCACGGCGATCTGGGTGGCCATGTCGGCCAGACGAAAGGCCACCGCCTGATGCTCGATGATCGGCTTGCCGAAGGTCTGCCGCTCATGGGCGTAATCGCGCGCCGCCTCGAAGGCCGCGCGAGCCATGCCCACCGCCTGGGCGGCGATGCCGATGCGTCCGCCCTCCAGGTTGCCCAGGGCAATGCGATAGCCCTGGCCCTCCTCGCCCAACCGTAGGCCGGCCGGGATGCGCAGCTCGTCGAGCTGGATCTGGCAGGTGTCGGAGGCGTGCTGGCCGAGCTTGTCCTCGACGCGCACCACCGAGTAGCCGGGCGTATCGGTGGGCACGATAAAGGCGCTGATGCCCTTCTTGCCGGCCGCCGGATCGGTCACGGCGAAGACGATCACCATCCCGGCGTGGCTGCCGGAGGTGATGAACTGCTTGCTGCCGTTGAGTACATAGTGCTCGCCGTCGCGCCGGGCACGGCTGCGCAGGTCGCTGGCATCCGAGCCGGCCTGGGGTTCGGTGAGGGCGAAGGCGCCGAGCATCCTCCCCTCGGCCAGCGGGCGGAGGAAGCGCTGTTTCTGCTCCTCGCTGCCGTACTTGAGGATCGGCATGCAGCCCACCGAGTTGTGCACGCTCATGATGGTCGAGCAGGCACCATCGCCGGCGGCGACTTCCTCCAGGGCCATGGCGTAGGCCAGGTGGCCGGTCTGCGCGCCGCCCCAGTCTTCCGGCACCAGCATGCCCATGAAGCCCAGCTCGCCCATCTCGGCGATGGCCTCGGCGGGGAACCGGTGCTCGCGATCCCAGTCGGCGGCGAAGGGTTTCAGTCGTTCCTGGGCGAACTGGCGGGCCATGTCACGGATCTGCAGATCTTGTTCGGATGGAATCATGGGGCTCTCCCGGTTCAGTTGAGCAGCTCGACGGCCATGGCCGTGGCCTCGCCGCCGCCGATGCACAGCGAGGCGACGCCGCGCTTGAGGTCGTACTGGCGCAGGGCACTGAGCAGGGTCACCAGCACCCGCGCGCCAGAGGCACCGATCGGATGGCCGAGGGCGCAGGCGCCGCCATGCACGTTGAGCTTGTCGTGGGGGATATCGAGGTCGCGCATGGCCGCCATCGGCACCACGGCGAAGGCCTCGTTGATCTCGAACAGGTCGACCTCGCCGATTTCCCAGCCGGTGCGCATCATCAAGCGTTGCAGGGCGCCGACCGGCGCGGTGGCGAACAGGTTCGGCGCATGGGCGAAAGTCGCGTGGCCGCGGATCGCCGCCAGCGGGGTCAGGCCGCGTTTCTCGGCTTCGGACAAGCGCATCAGCAGCAGCGCGGCGGCGCCGTCGGAGATCGAGCTGGCGTTGGCCGCGGTCACCGTGCCGCCCTCGCGGAAGGCCGGTTTGAGGGTGGGGATCTTGTCCAGCCGCGCCTTCGGCGGTTGCTCGTCGCTGTCGATCAGGCGCAGCTCGCGGCCGGTCCTGGCCTCGACCGCAACTATCTCGCCGGCGAAGCGGCCCTCGGCCATGGCCTGCTGCGCACGGGTCAGCGAGGCGATGGCGAAGGCGTCCTGCTGCTCGCGGCTGAAGCCGTAGGCCTGGGCGCAGTCCTCGGCAAAGGTGCCCATCAGCCGGCCCTTGTCGTAGGCATCTTCCAGACCGTCGAGGAACATGTGGTCGAGCACCCGGCCGTGGCCCATGCGGTAACCGCTGCGTGCGCGCTCCAGCAGATAGGGCGCGTTGGACATGCTCTCCATGCCGCCGGCGACCACCGCCTCGGCGCTGCCGGCCAGCAGCAGGTCGTGGCCGAACATCGCCGCCTTCATCCCCGAGCCGCACATCTTGTTCACCGTCGAGCACACCGTGCCCTGCGCCAGGCCCGCGCCCAGCGCCGCCTGGCGCGCCGGGGCCTGACCCTGGCCGGCCTGCAGTACGCAGCCCATGATCACCTCGTCCACCGCATCGCTGGCCAGGCCTGCTCGTTCCAGAGTGGCGCGAATCGCCGCGGCGCCCAGCTGCGCGGCCGTGACTTCCTTGAAGTCGCCGAGAAAGCCGCCCATGGGCGTGCGTGCAGCGCTGACGATGACTACCGGATCGGATTTCATGTTCATGTCGCTACTCCTCATAAGCAAATCACTGTAGCCCGGGTGCAACCCGGGGAAGCCCTGTCCCGGATTACATCCGGGCTACCCATTGGACCGCATTATTTCGCCGCCATGCGCAAGGCGCCATCCAGGCGGATCACCTCGCCGTTGAGCATCGGGTTCTCGACGATATGCCGCACCAGCGCGGCGTATTCCTCGGGGCGGCCCAGGCGCGGCGGAAACGGCACGCCTGCCGCCAGCGAATCGCGCACCTCCTGCGGCATGCCGGCCATCATCGGCGTCTCGAAGATGCCCGGGGCGATGCACATCACGCGGATCCCCGAACGCGCCAGATCACGCGCCGCCGGCAGGGTCAGGGCGGCCACGCCGCCCTTGGAGGCGGCATAGGCGGCCTGGCCCATCTGCCCGTCGAAGGCGGCGACCGAGGCGGTGTTGACGATCACCCCGCGCTCGCCCTCTTCGTTCGGTTCACCCCGGGCCATGGCCTCCGCGGCCAGGCGCAGCATGTTGAAACTGCCGATCAGGTTGATCTGGATCACCCGGCCGAAGCTGTCCAGGCCATGGGCGCCATTGCGCCCCAGGACCTTCTCCGCCGGCGCCACGCCGGCGCAGTTGATCAGCCCGTGCAGGCCGCCGAACGCTTCCAGGGCCGCGGCCACCGCGCGGCGACCGTCCTCCTCGCGGCTGATGTCGGTGTGCACGAAGCGGGCATTGCAGCCCAGCTCCGCGGCCCGCGCCGCACCGGCCTCGGCGTTGATGTCGGCCAGCAGCACCTTGCCGCCCGCCTCGACCAGCGCGCGGGCGGTGGCCAGGCCGAGGCCGGAACTGGCGCCCGTGATTAGAAATACCCGGTCTTCGATACGCATGCTTGTGGTTCCTTGTTCAGTTAACGCACGCCTGGGCCTTGGCGATTTCCTGATTGCGCAGGAGAAAACGCTGGATCTTGCCGCTGGGGGTCTTGGGCAGCTCGGCGACGAATTCCACCTCGCGCGGGTAGGCATGCGCCGACAGGCGCTTGCGCACATGTTGCTTGAGCTCCTCGGCCAGTTCCGCTGAGCCGTTCAGGTCCATGTGCAGCACGACGAAGGCCTTGACCAGTTCGGTGCGTTCCGGGTCCGGCTTGCCGATCACCGCCGCCTCGATCACCGCGGGGTGCTCGATCAACGCGCTCTCCACATCGAAGGGACCGACCCGATAGCCGCTAGTGGTGATCACGTCATCGGCACGGCCGACGAAGCTGATGCTGCCATCCTCGTTGAGCTCGACGGTATCGCCGCTCAGGTAGTAATCGCCGACGAAGGCCTGGGTGGCCATGCCCAGGTAGCCGGGAAACCAGAACAGCGGCGAGCGCCGCCGATCCACTGCCAGCACGCCGGGCTGGCCGGCTGGCAGCTCGCGGCCCTGTTCGTCCAGCACCACCACGCGGTGGCCGGGCACGGCATAGCCGGCGGCCCCGAGGCGTACCGGATGCTCCAGCCCATGGTGATTGCACAGCACCATGCCCAGCTCGGTCTGGCCGTAGTGGTCGTGAATGGTGCAGTGCAGGCCCTCGGCAAACCAGCGGATCACCTCCGGGGTCAGCGGCTCGCCGGCGCTGCTCACCGCGCGCAACTGGCCTTTGAGCTGAGCCTGCACCTCGTCCCTGGCGGCCAGCAGCAGACGGTAGGCCGTAGGCGAGCCGGCCAGGTTGCGGATGTCGTACTTGCGGATTACCCGGCAGGTGCTCTCGACACTGAAAGCCCCCTCGTAGAAGGTGGTGGCGTGGCCCATGGCCAGCGGACCGGTCACCGCGTAGTAGAGGCCATAGGCCCAGCCCGGGTCGGCCAGGTTCCAGAACGCCTCGTCCTCGCGCAGGTCCACAGCATCGCGCAGATAGCCGACGAAGGCGGCGATGGCCTTGAGCGGCACCGGTACCGGCTTGGCCAGCCCGGTGGTCCCGGAGGTGAACATCATCAGGAAGGCGTCGGAAGCCGTGCGCAGCACCGGTTCGAAGCTGTCGGACTGAGACTCCAGCTCGGTCCAGAAGTCCGCCTCACCGGCGCTGGCGTTCAGCGTCAGCAGCGGCGGCGCAGCGCCCACCTCATCCAGCTTGGCGCGATTGGCGGCGTCCACCACCACCAGGCGGGTGCCGGCGCTGGCCACGCGGTGCTCGATGGCCTTGGGCCCGAAGGCGGTGAACAGCGGCTGGTAGACCGCGCCCAGACGCCAGGTGCCGAGAATGGTGATCAACAGCTCGGGGGTGCGCGGCAGCATGCCGGCCACGCAGTCGCCGGGGCGCACGCCACGGCTGTGCAGGAGGTTGGCGAAGCGCGCCGCGGCCTGCTGCAACTGGGCGAAGGTCCAGGTGGCGCTGCTACCGTCGCGTCCCTCCCAGTACAGGGCCACACGCCCGGCGTCGGCGTGACGGTCGCAGCATTCGATGCAGGCGTTCAGGGCATCGGCATGCCCGGACAGGACGCTGGCCAGCGCCTGGTCGAGGTCGAAGCTCTGGGCGGCGGTGAGGTAATCGCGCATGGTGGGCTCCCGGCTTGTTGTTGTGTGGAGTGCCGGGAATAGTCGCGCCGGCCAGCGCAGCCGGCAATGTCGAAAGCCGTCGATCGATCCGAGCGTTTTGGACAGCGCCGCTCAGTCCGGGCCATGCAGGGCGCGGTACTGCCCCGGGGTGGTACCGGTCCACTTCTTGAACGCCTTGTAGAAGGCGCTGGTGTCGGCGAAACCGAGGTCGAAGGCCAGTTCGCTGAAGTTGCTGGCACCGCTGTCCAGACGGGCGATGGCCAGGTCGCTGCGCACCTGATCCTTGAGCCCCTGATAGGACTGCCCCTCCCCGGCCAGCTTGCGCCGCAGGGTCGAGGGGGCCATGTAGAAATGCCCGGACAGGGCGTCGAAATCGGGCCAGCGTTCCGGCTTGAGGCTGCGCAGGTAGGCCTTGATCCGTGCCCCCAGACTCTGCGGGTCGCGGTAGCGCACCAGGATATTGCCCGGCGCGCCGGCCAGGAAACGCTTGAGTTCGCGCTCGCTGCGCCGCACCGGCAGGGCCAGGCAGTCGGCGTTGAACAGCAGGCGGTTATGCGGACGCTCGAAACGCAGGTTGTCGCTGAACATCACCCGGTAGTCGCCGCAATAATCCGGGGCGGCGCAGCGCAGCTCGACGCCGAGAATGGCGATGCGCCGCCCGGCCAGCCAGCAGGCCAGGCCGTGCAGCATCAGCCACAGGGTGAAGCAGGCGAAGGCCCGGCACGCGGGCCCGCCCTTCTCGTCGAGCACGATCTGCGCCAGGCTGCCCTGGCGCTCCAGGCGCGGCTGCAGGCCGTCGAAGATCAGGCCGAGAAAGCTCAGCATGCTCTCCAGCGCGCGGCCCACGTCCGCCTCCTGCAGCGCGGCATGGGCCATATAGGCGAAGCTACCGGACTTCATGCGCCGCCCATCCATGCCGAAGAATTCGTCGTCAGCCGCTGCGGCGATAGCCCGCCACAACCGTGCATAGGCCTGCGCCGACACCCGCGCGTAGGGCCGCTGCAGCAATGCCGGGGCGATCCCGGCCTGCTCCAGCAGCGGTGCATCGGGCAGGCCCTGGCGGCGAAATTCGAGCAACGCCTCTGCCACCAGCTGGACTGAGATGGTGCCCTTCTCGCTCGTGCTAGTGGTCATGGCATTGCCTGCCAGTTGCTCAGAGTCCGGCGCGCCTCGATCATGCACATGGCAGATAGCGCATCTCGCGAGATTCGCCCATCAACAGCGACTGGTTGATCTCGGTGCAGGCGCGCAGGTATTCGGCCGCCAGGGTGACCCGCTTGAGCCTGCGCAAGTCCTCGCTGTAGGACAGCCAGAACTGGCGGATCACGTCCACCTCGCCCGGCAGCACCTCGCACAGACGCGGGTCCGGGCCGGCCAGGAAACTCGGCAGGATGGCCATCGCCCGGCCCTGCAGCGCAGCGTGATACTGGGCGATCACGCTGGTGCTGCGCAGGTGGCTGATGGCCCCCGGCAGCAGGTCGTTGAGGTAGAGCAGCTTGGAGCTGAACGCCAGGTCGTCGACGTAGGTGACGAAGGGGTGGCCGGCCAGATCGTCGCGCGTGCGGATCGGCGCATGGCTGGCCAGGTACTCGGGGGTGGCATACAGGCGCAGGCGGTAATCGCACAGCTTGAAGCAGACATAGGGCCCGCGCTCCGGGCGCTCCAGGGTGATGGCGATATCCGCCTCGCGTCGCGACAGGCTGACGAAGTGCGGCACTGGCAGGATGTCGAGGGAAATATGCGGGTAGCGTTCGAGGAAGCCGCTCATCTGCGCACTGACGAAGCAGCAGCCGAAGGCTTCGGTGCTGGCGATACGCAGGTGCCCGGAGAGCCCCAGGCTGGTGCCGGAGACCTGCTCGCAGGCGGCCTGCAGGGTGCTTTCCAGCGTTTCGGCATGGCCCAGCAGGCGCTGGCCCTCGACGGTGAGGGCGAAGCCGGCGGCGCGCGACTTCTCGAACAGCAGCGCCCCCAGGCTCTGTTCCAGGGCACGAATGCGCCGCGACACCGTGGTGTAGTCCACCCCCAGACGACGCGCGGCGGCGCTGGCGGTGCGGGTACGCGCCACTTCGAGGAAGAAACGCAGGTCGTCCCAGTTGAGTTTGTCGCCCATCGTGCCTTTTTGCATATCAGTCCGTGCTTTTGTGGTTATGCCTGACGCAATCCCGCATAGGTATACGCCATGGCTCGTGCCCTGACCAGCCTCATGGGGGTGGGTGCATGCTGACGCTAGCGAGCACTTTACTGCGCACCTCGCAACGCCGGAGGCTTTCGCACAACAAGGACTTTTTTGCATATCGATCCGGATTTTTTGCACCTTCTTGTTGCGCAAACGCCTATCTATACTCGAGCCACAGCTTGATTGCGCCGTACCCCCCACAACAACAAGACAGGGCCGGAACCATGAACAGCAACTACCACACCTTTCTCGCCGCCCGCGACTTCCTGCTGGCCCAGCGCAGCGACTACGCCACCGCGGTGCGCGACTTCCGCTGGCCGCAGCTCGACACCTTCAACTGGGCGCTGGATTACTTCGACGCCATGGCCGCGGGCAACCAGGCCCCGGCGCTGTGGATAGTCGAGGAGGACGGCAGCGAGCAGCGTTACAGCTTCGCCGAGCTGGCCGAGCGCTCCAATCGCGTGGCCAACCACCTGCGCGAGCTGGGCGTGCGCCGCGGCGAGCGCATCCTGCTGATGCTGGGCAACCATATCGCCCTGTGGGAAACCATGCTCGCGGCCTTCAAGCTCGGCGCCGTGGTGATTCCGGCCACCGCCCTGCTCACCAGCGAGGATCTGCGCGATCGCATCGAGCGCGGAGGTGTGCGCCACCTGGTGGTGGGCAGCAGCCATACCGACAAGTTCGCTGACCAAGCCCTGGGCTGCACACGCATTTGTGTCGGCGAGGCAGTCAGCGGCTGGATCGATCACGCCAGCGCCGCCGACTATCCCAGCCAGTTCCACGCCGTTGGCCTGACCAAGGCCAGTGACCCGTTGCTGCTGTATTTCACCTCCGGCACCACCAGCAAGCCGAAGATGGTGCTGCACAGTCACCAGAGCTACCCGGTTGGCCATCTGTCCACCATGTACTGGATCGGCCTGCAGCCGGGCGACCTGCACCTGAACATTTCCTCGCCGGGCTGGGCCAAGCATGCCTGGAGCTGCTTCTTCGCCCCGTGGAACGCCGGTGCCTGTGTGTTCATCCATAACACTGCGCGCTTCAGCGCCAAGGCCTTGCTCGAGGTGCTGGAGCGCTACGGCATCACCAGCCTGTGCGCGCCGCCCACGGTGTGGCGCATGCTGATCCAGGAAGACCTGGCCGGCTGCCGCGAGCGTCTGCGCCTGCGCGAACTGGTCGGTGCCGGCGAGCCGCTCAACCCGGAGATCATCGAGCAAATCCAGGAGGCCTGGGGCCTGCCGTTGCGCGACGGCTTCGGCCAGTCGGAAACCACCGCGCTGGTTGGCAACACCCCCGGCCAGCCGCTCAAGCCCGGCTCCATGGGCCGTCCGTTACCCGGCTACAGGGTGTGCATGCTCGACCCCGACGGCCTGCCGGCCAGCGAAGGCGAAGTCGCACTGCCACTGGATCCGCAGCCGCTGGGGCTGATGCTCGGCTACGAGGACAGTCCAGAGAAGACCGCCGAGGTGATGCGTGACGGCTATTACCGCACCGGCGACACCGCGGCCATCGACGCCGACGGCTATATCACCTTCGTCGGCCGCGCCGACGACGTGTTCAAGGCCTCCGATTACCGCATCAGCCCCTTCGAACTGGAGAGCGCGCTGATCGAGCACCCGGCGGTGATGGAAGTGGCCGTGGTGCCCAGCCCGGACCCGCTGCGCCTGGCGGTGCCCAAGGCCTTCGTCATCCTCACCCAGGATCAGACCGGTGACGCCGCCCTGGCCGGGCAGATCTTCGTCTTCGCCCGCGAGCACCTGGCGCCCTACAAGCGGGTGCGACGCATCGAGTTCGTCTCTGAGCTGCCCAAGACCATCTCCGGCAAGATCCGCCGCGTCGAGCTGCGCCAGCTCGAAGTGCAGCGCCGTCAGGGCGACGGCCGCGCCGCACTGGAGTTCTTCGAGGAAGATTTCCCCCAGCTCAAGGGCTGACCCGCAGCCGCCGCGCTCTCCCCCGACAAATCCCACGCGGCCATGCTGCCGCGGGGCCCCGTTCGACTCACTAAAACCAGGCAGGAACCCCAGATGACCGCTCACTCCTCCGTTCCCAACGTGAAACTGCTGATCGATGGCGAACTCGTCGAATCCAAAACCACTCAATGGCGCGACGTGGTCAACCCGGCCACCCAGCAAGTGCTGGCCCGCGTGCCCTTCGCCACTGCCGAGGAAATGAACGCCGCGGTGGCCAGCGCCGCCGAAGCCTTCAAGACCTGGCGCAAGACGCCGATCGGCGCCCGCGCACGGATCTTCCTCAAGTACCAGCAACTGATCCGCGAGAACATGAAAGAGCTGGCCGCGCTGCTCACCGCCGAACAGGGCAAGACCCTGCCGGACGCCGAGGGCGACATCTTCCGCGGCCTGGAGGTGGTCGAGCACGCCGCCAATATCGGCAACCTGCAGATGGGCGAGCTGGCCAACAACGTCGCCGGCGGCGTCGACACCTACACCCTGCATCAGCCGCTGGGCGTGTGCGCCGGTATCACCCCGTTCAACTTCCCGGCGATGATTCCGCTGTGGATGTTCCCGATGGCCATCGCCACCGGCAACACCTTCGTCCTCAAGCCGTCCGAACAGGACCCGCTGGTGACCATGCGCCTGGCCGAACTGGCCATGCAGGCCGGCGTGCCCAAGGGCGTGCTCAACGTCATTCACGGCGGCGCCGAGGCGGTCAACCTGCTCTGCGATCACCCGGATATCAAGGCGGTGTCCTTCGTCGGCTCGACCAAGGTCGGCACCCACGTCTACAACCGCGCCACCGCCAACGGCAAGCGTGCGCAGTGCATGATGGGAGCTAAGAACCACGCCATCGTGCTGCCCGACGCCAACCGCCAGCAGACCCTCAACAACCTGCTCGGCGCCGCCTTCGGTGCCGCCGGCCAGCGCTGCATGGCGCTCTCGGTGGTGATCCTGGTCGGCGAGGCACAACAGTGGCTGCCCGAACTGATCGAGAAGACCAGGACCTTGAAGATCAATGCCGGTGCCGAACCGGGCACCGATATCGGTCCGGTGGTTTCCTGCGCCGCCCTGGACCGCGTCAGCGGCCTGATCGCCCGCGGAGTCGAGGAAGGGGCCGAGCTGCTGCTGGATGGGCGCAACCCGCAGGTTCCGGGCTACCAGGACGGCAACTTCGTCGGCCCGACCATCTTCGCCGGCGTCACCCCCACCATGAGCATCTACCGCGAAGAGATCTTCGGCCCGGTGCTGTGCGTGATGCCGGCCAAGACCCTGGACGAGGCCATCGCCCTGATCAACGCCAACCCCAACGGCAACGGCACCGCCCTGTTTACCCGCTCCGGTGCCGCCGCACGGCGCTTCCAGGAAGACATCGACGTCGGCCAGGTGGGCATCAACGTGCCGATCCCGGTGCCGGTGCCGCTGTTCTCCTTCACCGGTTCGCGCGCCTCCAAGCTC
This sequence comes from Pseudomonas borbori, assembly GCF_900115555.1. GTDB lineage: Bacteria > Pseudomonadota > Gammaproteobacteria > Pseudomonadales > Pseudomonadaceae > Aquipseudomonas > Aquipseudomonas borbori. The sequence goes on along the minus strand of NZ_FOWX01000027.1, from coordinate 16,635 downwards.
GGCGATCTGGGCCCGTACGGCAAGCAGGTGGTGCAGTTCTACACCCAGACCAAGACCGTCACCCAGCGCTGGTTCGACGAAGACGAAGCCGGTGGTCCGGTCAACACCACCATCACCCTCAAGTAAGACTGACGGGCCGGCCTTGCGCCGGCCCCTGGGAGGCATCGCCATGGATTATCAAACCCTGCTGGTCGAGGTGCGCGAACGGGTCGGTCTGATCACCCTCAACCGCCCGCAGGCGCTCAATGCGCTGAACAGCCAGCTGATCGACGAGCTCAACCTGGCCCTCGACCGCCTGGAGGCCGATGCGGGCATCGGCTGCATCGTCATCACCGGTTCGGCCAAGGCCTTCGCCGCCGGTGCCGACATCAAGGAAATGCTCGAGCTGGGCTACCCGCAGATCTATCTGGACGACTTCTTCGCCGCGGCGGATCGCATCGGCAACCGGCGCAAGCCGCTGATCGCCGCGGTGGCCGGCTATGCCCTGGGCGGCGGCTGCGAGCTGGCACTGATGTGCGACTTTATCTACGCCGCCGACAACGCCAAGTTCGGCCTGCCGGAACTGGCCCTGGGGGTGACCCCCGGCATCGGCGGCACCCAACGCCTGACCCACGCCCTGGGCAAGGCCAAGGCCATGGAGCTGTGCCTGACCGGCCGCCAGCTGGCTGCCGAAGAAGCCGAGCGCGCCGGCCTGGTGGCCCGGGTGTTCCCTGCCGCCGAGCTGCTGCAGCAGACCCTGAAGGTGGCCGAGGGTATCGCCGCCAAATCGCTGCCCGCCAGCCTGCTGGTCAAGGAATGCGTCAACCGCGCCTTCGAACTCGGCCTCAGTGAGGGGGTGCGTTTCGAACGCCGGGTGTTCCATTCGCTGTTCGCCAGTCACGACCAGAAGGAAGGCATGCGCGCCTTCGTGGAAAAACGCCAACCGCAGTTTCAGCACCGCTGAGCCCCAAAAATCACAGAGGTATTCACCATGCACATAGGTTTTCTTGGTCTCGGCAACATGGGCGGTCCGATGGCCCTCAACCTGCTCAAGGCCGGCCACAGCCTGACCGTGTTCGACCTGTCGCCGACCTCCCTGGCGCGCCTGGTCGAGGCCGGCGCCAGCGCCGCCGCATCGCCGGCCGCCATCGCCCAGGGCAACGCCGAGCTGATCATCAGCATGCTGCCCGCCGCCACGCACGTGAAGTCCGTGTACCTGGGCGACAACGGCCTGCTGGCCCATGTCCAGCCCGGCGTCCTGCTGATCGACTGCTCGACCATCGACCCGCTCAGCGCCCGCGAAGTGGCCAAGGCCGCCGCCGAACACGGCAACCCCATGCTCGACGCCCCGGTTTCCGGCGGCACCGGCGGCGCGACTGCCGGCACCCTGACCTTCATGGTCGGTGGCTCGCTCGCCGACTTCGACCGCGCCCAGCCGGTTCTCGCCGCCATGGGCAAGAACATCGTGCACTGCGGCGACAGCGGCAACGGCCAGGTGGCCAAGGTCGCCAACAACATGCTGCTCGGCATCTCCATGATCGGGGTATCCGAAGCCATGGCCCTCGGCGTGTCCCTGGGGATGGATGCCGGCGTACTGGCCGGCATCATCAATACCTCGAGCGGCCGCTGCTGGAGTTCGGACACTTACAACCCCTTCCCTGGCGTGCTGGAAACCGCACCGGCGTCGCGGGGCTACAGCGGTGGATTCGGTACCGACCTGATGCTCAAGGACCTCGGCCTGGCCAGCGAAGCGGCCAAGCAGGTCGGTCAGCCGGTGATCCTCGGCGCTCTCGCCCAGCAGCTCTACCAGAGCTTCAGTGCCCAGGGCAATGGCGGCCTGGACTTCTCCGCGATCATCAACCTGTACCGCAAGGACGCCTGAGCATGAGCGATGTCGAAGCGCCCGTTCTGGCGGCCGTGCGCAACCGCATCGGCCACCTGACCCTGAATCGTCCGGCTGGCCTGAATGCCCTGACCCTGCCCATGGTGCGCCTGCTCCTGCAGCAGTTGCATGCCTGGGAACAGGATCCGCAGATCCTCGCCGTGGTGTTGCGCGCCAGCGGCGAGAAAGCCTTCTGCGCCGGTGGCGACATCCGCATGCTCTACGACAGCCACCAGTCGGGCAGCAACCAGCACGAGATATTCCTCGAAGAGGAATATGCCCTCGACGAATACATCCACACCTATCCGAAACCGATCATGGCGCTGATGGACGGTTTCGTCCTCGGCGGCGGCATGGGCCTGGCGCAGGGTGCCACGCTACGGGTGATCACCGAACGCACGCGCATGGGCATGCCGGAAGTGGCCATCGGCTTCTACCCGGATGTCGCCGGCAGCTATTTTCTGCCGCGTCTGCCGGGCGAGCTGGGCATCTACCTGGGCGTCAGCGGCCTGCAGGTACGCGCTGCCGATGCGCTCTATGCGCAGCTCGCGGATTGGTGCCTGCCGAGCGAGCAGATCGCCGAACTGGATCGCTGCCTCGACCGCATGAGCTGGACCAGCCATCCCCGGGAAGCCTTGCGCACCCTGCTCGCCACCCTCGCGGTGAGCACACTACCGGGCTCGGAGCTGAAGGCGATGCGTCCGGCCATCGACGCGCATTTCGCCCTGCCCGACCTGGCGTCGATACGCGCGGCGCTGCTGGCAGAAAGCCGTCCGCAGTTTCAGGACTGGGCCGAGGAAACCGTCAAGGTGCTCGACAGCCGCTCGCCGCTGGCCATGGCCGTGACCCTGAAACTGCTGCGCCGCGGCCGCAACCTGCCGCTGGCCGACTGCTTCGCCCAGGAACTGCACCTGGACTACCAGTGGTTCGCCAAGGGCGACCTGATGGAAGGCGTGCGCGCGCTGATCATCGACAAGGACAAGAAGCCACGCTGGAACCCGGCGACCCTGGCGGAACTCGACCCGGCGCGGGTGCAGGCCTTCTTCGCCGGCTTCAAGCCTGCCGCTAAATCCCGGCGCACCCTCAGCGCCTGAGCCCAACAGCACAAGAGAGATGCCCGATGCACGACCTCCAACTGAGTGAAGAGCAACGCATGATCCGCGACCTGGCTCGCGACTTCGCCCGTCGCGAGATCGCGCCCAAGGCCCAGGCCATGGAGAAGGACGGCTGGATCGATGACGCCCTGGTGGCGCAGATGGGCGAGCTGGGGCTGCTCGGCATGGTGGTGCCCGAAGAATGGGGCGGCAGCTACATCGATTACGTCGCCTATGCCCTGGCCGTGGAAGAAATCTCCGCCGGCGACGGCGCCGTCGGTGCGCTGATGAGTATTCATAACTCAGTGGGTTGCGGTCCGATCCTGAACTTCGGCAGCCAGGCGCAGAAGGATTTCTGGCTGGCGGATCTGGCCAGCGGCCAGGCGCTTGGCTGCTTCTGCCTGACCGAGCCACAGGCTGGCTCCGAAGCCAACAACCTGCGCACCCGTGCCGAACTGCGCGATGGCCAATGGGTGCTGAATGGCGCCAAGCAGTTCGTCAGCAACGGCAAACGCGCCAAGCTGGCCATCGTCTTCGCCGTCACCGATCCGCAGCTGGGCAAGAAGGGCCTGTCGGCCTTCCTGGTGCCGACCGACACCCCGGGTTTCACCGTCGACCGCAGCGAACACAAGATGGGCATCCGCGCCTCCGATACCTGCGCGGTGACCCTCAGCGATTGCCGCATCCCCGCCGAGAACCTGCTCGGCGAGCGTGGCAAGGGGCTGGCCATCGCCCTGTCCAACCTGGAAGGCGGGCGCATCGGCATCGCCGCCCAGGCCCTGGGCATCGCCCGCGCGGCCTTCGACGCCGCCCTGGGTTATTCCCGCGAGCGCGTGCAGTTCGGCAAACCGATTGGCGAGCACCAGAGCATCGCCAACCTGCTCGCCGACATGCACACCCAGCTGAATGCCGCGCGCCTGCTGATCCTGCACGCCGCGCGCCTGAAGAGCGCCGGACATCCCTGTCTGTCGGAGGCCTCGCAGGCCAAGCTGTTCGCCTCGGAGATGGCCGAGCGCGTGTGCTCCAAGGCCGTGCAGATCCACGGCGGCTACGGCTACCTGGAGGACTACCCGGTAGAGCGCTATTACCGTGACGCGCGCATCACCCAGATCTACGAAGGCTCCAGCGAAATCCAGCGCCTGCTGATCGCCCGCGAGCTGGCGCACTACCCGCTGTAGACGGCCATTGGCCAAATCGCTCAGGTTAACCGAGCGCTGGCGACCTGGGTTTTCATCGCCCGGGGCGCCATGCTCGGCGCTCGCCCACCACGTGCCGAACACCGCCATGCCCGCCACCCTGCCCTGCTCCGACCCATCACGCTATCAGTCCACCCGCAACCAGGCCCTGCGCCTGTTCGCCGAGCGCGGTTTCAGCCGGGTCAGCATGCGTGAGCTGGCCGACTACCTGGGCATCAGGCCCGGGTCGATCTACAACCACATAGAGAGCAAGGAAGCGCTGCTGTTCGAGTTGATCGAAGAGCTCTACGACGAATTGTTGCATGGTGCCCGCCAAGTCTGTCGGCAGGCTGTGACGCCAGCCGAGCGCCTGCACGGGCTGCTCGATGCGCACCTGCGCCTGCACGCGAGCATGGCCGCGCATTTCCGTCTTGCCGAGTACGACAGCCACTGCCTGACCAGCGAGCAACAGGCGCAAATCCGCGAACTTCGCGCTCGCTATGAACAGCAGCTGGTGGCATGCGTCGAGTGCTTCACCGGCCAGCCGGTCGGCAACAGCCAGCGCGCGGCCTTGAGTGGCATCGTTACCCTGCTCAACCAGTTGCCAGCCTGGGTCGAGACGCCGCAGCTTAGCGCCCCGGCACGCCTCGACTTGTTACGCGACATGGTGTTGAGCACCCTGCAGAGCGCCTTGCGCGCGCTCCCGGATTGAGCGACGGCGGCCAGGGCTTCAACGGGTTTCGGGGACTTCCAGCAAGGCGGCGCGGCAACGCTCTTCGGCCGTGTCCAGCTCCAGTTGCATCTGCTGGATATCGAGCAACTGTTGCTCCAGCTGCAGACGCCGTTCGGCGATCTTGCCCAGCATGATCTCGAGCTGATTACGGTTGTCGCCCTGCGGGTCGTACAACTCGATCAGGGTCTTGCATTCGGCCAGGGAGAAACCAATGCGTTTGCCGCGCAGGATCAGCTTTAGCGCGACCCGGTCCTTGGCCGTGTAGATCCGCTCCTGACCGCGACGGGTCGGTAACAGCATGCCCTGCTCTTCATAAAAACGAATGGTGCGGGTGGTCACATCCAGCTCGCGCGCCAGCTCGGAAATGCTGTAGGTCTTGGCGGTCATGCTTGATCCTTGGTCTGGTTGCCACAAGCAACCCCGCGCGGGTCTCGCACGGCATGGGTTCATGGCTATTAGCCTGGGAACGCTAACAACTCATTACGTTAACGTCAACGCAGCAGCTCGCCCATGCCCACATGAACGGCCGTCCGCCAGACATGGCAATGGCCTGGCGCTATGCGCTCGGAGCTACGCGTGGACGGAGGATAAAAAAGCCGGGCCACGGGGCCCGGCAAACTTCACACCACAGAGCAATCGGATTAAGCGGGTAGCCCGTCAGACGACACGGGCGATCAGAAGTTGTACTGCGCCGAGGTCTGCAAGCGGTTCAACTCGCCTTTGCGGCCATCTTCCGTTTCACGCCGGGCGTGAATCAGTTCGAAGCCGAAGGTCGTGTTGGCGACCGGGCTCCACAACAGGTTCAGGTGAGCGGTGTCGGCGCTTTCGTTCATGTTCGCCGTCGTCGCATCGCTCTGGTTGCTCGCGCGGGCGGTCGACAGCGCCAGCGTGGAGCGCAGGTCGTCCCTCCAGAAGTGGCGGTAGGCGAGGATCGCGCCCCACTGGTTGTTCAGCTCGAGTTCACCAGAGGTATCGACGGTGCCGTCGGAGAACACGGCCTGGCCCATGTAGCGGCCGAGCGCGTTGCCGGCGGTGAGCGAGAACTGGAAGGTGTCCTTGCCGACGGTCGGCACCACGCCATAAGCGGCGAGCGCGCCCCCCCACTGGTTGTCGGCCCCCGTGTCCTTATCGACGCGAATGTCGCGCGCCATCGCCGCCAGGGCATAGCGGCCGGCGGAGGTGTTGAAATCCAGTCGGGCAACCAGATCGGGCACCTTGTCGTCATCGGTCACGCTGTTCGCACCACCTTGTGCATCGGCGGTGGTCAGGAAGGACTCGGGGCTTTCCGCCGCGATCGACCAGGAGCCGCCGTCGAAGCCCTCGGTCCAGCGCACCTGGGTCTGGCGGATGAAGAGTTCACCGACCGGCCCGCCGAAGTCCAGGGTCTCGGGCAGGGAGCCCGCGTCCATGAAGGTGGACCAGGTCTGGCCAGCGAGCAGGCCGCCGAGGCTGCCGAAGGCGTGGCGAGTGCGCGGGCCGTTGGAGTTGCTGACGACCTCGTTGCCGTTCGAGCCGAAGAAGTCGGCCTCGACGAAAGTCTTGAGTTCGCCCCAGGCGGTCGGGGTGCTGGTGGCGAAGTTCAGACGGGTCTGGCGGGCATGGAGGGTTACCTGACCGTCTTCGGTGTCGTTGTCCAGGGCAATCGAACCCGGCAGGAGCAACTGGTCAGCCGTGCTGCCTGCGCCTGCGCTGCTGTCGCTGAACAGCAGGTCGGCCTTGACGTAACCGCCGAACTTGACCGAGGTATTGGAGCCGGGCAGCTTGAACGAACCCGGGCTGGTGCCCGCGGTCACGGTATTGGCAGGCGCGACGGCCTTGGCGGTTTCGCTCTGTTTCTGCTCGAGCGCCGCAATGCTCTTCTGCAGCGCTGCGATCTGCGCCTTCAACGCCTCCAGGTCGGACGCGGTGTCGGCGCTGGCGGGCGCCATGAAGCCCGCAAGGCTGGCGGCGATTGCCACGCATAGGACTTTGGCCTTGACCGGCTTGGTGGTCGAGTGTTCAACGTACATAGGTCTCTCTTCTTGTAGGTGGGTAATGCACCAACCCCAAACAGCCCACTGCGGCGCAATACCCGGCGAAGGCCGGCACAACCGGCCAGTTCCCCACAGGATTTCCCGTGGGTGCTAGACACCCCTGCCGACTCGGCAGGGTGAATTTGGCAAACAGCAACCCGCGCCGCGGACCGAGGTCCGCGCCGTGAGCGACTAAGGGGGGGGTTAGAAGTTGCGTCGCGCCAGCTTGAGCACCCAGCCGACGATGCCAACCCGGAACAGCAACACACAGAGGACGAAGATCACGCCGAGTATCACGTGTACCCACTCGCCCAGCGGGCCGTTGGACAGATAGCTCTGCAGGGTGACCACCACGGTGGCGCCAACGAACGGACCGATCACGGTGCCGACCCCGCCGAGCAGGGTCATCAGGATCACCTCGCCGGACATGTGCCAATGGGCGTCGGTCAACGAGGCCAACTGGAACACCACGGTCTTGGTCGAGCCGGCCAGGCCGGTCAGTGCCGCCGAGATGACGAAGGCCAGCAACTTGTGCGCATCGACGTTGTAACCGAGGGAGATGGCCCGCGGCTCGTTCTCGCGAATCGCCTTGAGCACCTGCCCATAGGGCGAGTGGATGGTGCGCTGGATCATGGCGAAGCCGAGCATGAACACCGCGAGGACGAAGTAGTACAGGGTCAGGTTGTCGTTCAGGTCGAACAGGCCGAGCAACTGACCACGGGGCACACCGTGCAGCCCATCCTCACCACCGGTGAACGGTGCCTGCATATAGATGAAGAACACCAGCTGGGCCAACGCCAGGGTGATCATGGCGAAATAGATACCCTGACGGCGGATCGCCAGCAGGCCGAAGCCCAGCCCCAGCAGGGTTGAGGCCAGGGTACCGGCGAGAATCCCCAGTTCGGTGCCCAGGCCACTGTAGTGACTGAGCAGAAAGCCGGTGACATAGCCGCCGGTGGCGAGGAAGGCCGCGTGACCGAACGACAGCAGCCCCGCGTAGCCAAGCAACAGGTTGAAGGCGCAGGCGAACAGGGCGAAGCACAGCAGCTTCATCAGGAATACCGGATACACCGCCAACGGCGCGACCAGCGCCACGCCGAACAGGGCCAGGTAGAACCAGCGCTTGCGCCTTACGGCGGCTTGCTCGCGCTGCTGCACCACCTGCGTTTGCAGGACCCGGGCCCCGGCTTTGATTTCCAGACTCGTCATCTTTATGCCTCCTTACCGAAGAGTCCCGCGGGACGGACCAGCAGCACGATCACCATGACCAGAAACACCACGGTGTTGGCCGCCTCGGGGTAGAACACCTTGGTCAGCCCCTCGATCAGGCCCATGGCCAGGCCGGTGACGATGGCCCCCATGATCGAACCCATGCCGCCGATGACCACTACGGCGAACACCACGATCAGCAGGTTGGCACCCATGGTCGGCGTCACCGAGTAGATCGGTGCCGCCAGCACGCCGGCGAAGGCCGCCAGGGCCGCGCCGTAGCCGTAGGTCAGGGTGATCAGCAGCGGCACGTTGATGCCGAAGGCCTGCATCAGCCTGGGGTTTTCGGTGCCGGCACGCAGGTAGGAACCGAGTCGGGTGCGCTCGATCATGAACCAGGTGGCCAGGCACACCACCAGTGCGGCCACCACCACCCAGGCGCGGTAGGTGGGCAGGAACATGAAGCCGAGGTTGTAGCCGCCCTTGAGCTGCTCCGGCATCGGGTAGGACAGGCCCGACACACCGAACAGCTTGACGAAGCTGCCCTCGACGATCAGCGCCAGGCCGAAGGTCAGTAGCAGGCCGTAGAGGTGATCCTCGCCGGCAATGCGCCGCAGCAGACCCCGCTCGATCAGCATGCCGAGGGCGCCGACCAGCAACGGAGCCAGCACCAGCGCGACCCAGTAGTTGACGCCCAGGTAGTTGAGGCCGAGCACCGCGGCGAAGGCGCCGAGCATGTACTGCGCGCCATGGGCGAAGTTGATGATCCGCAGCAGGCCGAAGATGATCGCCAGGCCCAGGCTGAGCAAGGCATAGAAAGCCCCGTTGATCAGACCCAGGAGCAACTGGCCGAACAGCACGCTCAGGGGAATGCCGAATAGCATAGTCATGATTTACCACCCGCTGAAAGTCCGTGACACCCGGCCGTGCGCGGCCGGGTGAATAGCTGGGGTTGATTGCCGATCAGTTCTGCGACAGCAGCGAGCACTGGCTCGCGGCCAGCGGGCGGAAGGCCTCGTTCCCGGGGATGGTGCGCACGATCTTGTACAGGTCCCACTCCCCCTTCGACTCGGCCGGGGTCTTGACCTGGGCCAGGTACATGTCGTGGACCATGCGCCCGTCGGCGCGGATGCTGCCGTTCTTGGCGAACATGTCGTTGACCGGGGTGGCCATCATCTGCGCACGCACGGTCTGCGCGTCGTCGCTGCCGCTGGCCTTGATCGCGTTGAGGTAGTGCATGGTGGCCGAGTAGATGCCCGCCGGCACCATGCCCGGCATCTTGCCGAAGCGCGCGTGGTAGCGCTGGGCCCAGGCGCGGGCGTCTTCGTTCATGTCCCAGTACCAGCCGGTGGTGAGCATCAGCCCCTGTGTCACGTCCAGGCCCAGGGCGTGGATGTCGTTGAGGAATACCACCATGCCGGCCAGCTGCTGCCCGGACTGGGCGACACCGAACTGGCTGGCGGTCATCAGCGAGTTCACCGTATCGGCACCGGCGTTGGCCAGGGCGATCACATCGGCACCGGAACCCTGAGCCTGCAAGATGTAGGACGAGAAGTCGCTGCTGGGGAACGGGTGGCGAACCTTGCTGACGACGCTGCCACCATCGGCCTCGACCACCTTGGTGATGTCCGCTTCCATCGCGTGGCCAAAGGCATAGTCGGCGGTGAGGATGAACCAGCTCTTGCCGCCATTGGCCAGCACCGCCTTGGCCGTGCCGTTGGCCAGGGCGTAGGAGTCGTAAGTCCAGTGGATATGATTGGGCGAGCAGTATTCGTTGGTCAGGCTGGAGGCCGCCGCACCGGAAATCAGCGCCAGCTTGCCGGCCTGCTCCACCACCTTGCTCGCCGCCAGTACCACCGAAGAGGCGACCATGCCGGTAACCATGTCGACGTTGCGCTCATCGACCCACTGACGCACGGTATTGGCACCGACATCCGGCTTGTTCAGGTCATCGGCACTGAAGATGACGATTTTCTTGCCATCGACCTGGCCACCGAAGTCCTCGACCGCCATTTTCAGCGCTTCAAGGCCACCCGGGCCGGAAAGGTCGCGGTAAGTGCCGGACATGTCGGCCAGGTAGCCGATACGGATTTCATCGTCGCTGAACTGCGCCTGGGCGGCGCTGGCGATCAGGCTGGTGGCAAAGATGGTGCTTGCAGTCTTCTGGAACAGATTCATCTCGTTACCTTCCACAGTTATTGTTGTTGTAGCGGGCAAAGCAATCCCGACACGACGGACCTGGGCCACGTCGTACTGCATGTTGCGAGGGGTGAAACCCGGTTTAAACGCCTAAGCAGCGGTGCAGCAGTTCCTGCTTGGACGACAGCTCGGCGGCGCCGATTTCCTCGACAATCTGGCCGTGATCCATCAGGTAGTGCCGATCGGCCAGCGGTGCGGCGAAGCGGAAGTTCTGTTCCACCAACACGATGGTCAGGCCCTTGTTCTTGAGCTTGATCAGTACCTCGGCGAGCTTCTGCACGATCACCGGGGCCAGGCCCTCGGTGATCTCGTCGAGCAGCAGCAGGTTGGCGCCGGTGCGCAGGATGCGCGCCATGGCCAGCATCTGCTGCTCGCCGCCGGACAACCGGGTGCCCTGGCTGAAACGCCGCTCATAGAGGTTGGGGAACATCTCGTAGATTTCATCGAGGCTCATGCCGCCGCTACGCACCATCGGCGGCAGCAGCAGGTTCTCCTCGACGTTGAGGCTGGCGAAGATGCCGCGCTCTTCGGGGCAGAAACCGACGCCCAGACGCGGGATCAGGTGCGCGGCGATACCCAGGGTCTCGTTGCCGTTGATCACGATCGAGCCGGTACGCCGACCCACCATGTTCATGATCGCGCGCAGGGTGGTGGAGCGTCCCGAGCCGTTGCGCCCAAGCAGGGTCACCAGTTCGCCACGCCGAACCAGCAGGTCGATGCCGTGCAGAATGTGCGATTCGCCGTAGAAGGCGTGCAGGTCGCTGACCCGCAGCTGTTCGTAATCCGGGGAGTGTAGGCTGGTCATGCGTGGCCCTCCTCGAGGACGGCCGCTTCGCTGCCCAGGTAGGCCTCGCGCACCAGGGGGTTGGCGGACACGCTGGCGTAGTCGCCCTCGGCGAGAATCGCGCCGCGAGCCAGCACGGTGATGCGGTCGCACAGCTGGCTGACCACACTGAGGTTGTGCTCGACCATCAGCACCGTGCGCCCCACCGCAGCGCGGCGCACCAGGCCGATGACCATCTCCACGTCCTCGCCGCCCATGCCCTGGGTCGGCTCGTCGAGCAGCAGCACGGCCGGGTCCAGCGCCAGGGTGGTGGCCAGCTCCAGCGCGCGTTTGCGGCCGTAGGGCAGCTCGATGGTCAGGGTGTCGGCGAATTCGAGCAGGCCCACCTCATCGAGCATCTGCAGGGCGCGCTCGTTGAGGGCCTCGAGGCTGCGCTCGGACTTCCAGAAGTGAAAGGAGTTGCCCAGCTTGCGCTGCAGCGCCACACGCACGTTCTCCAGCACGCTCATGTGGCCGAAGACCGCGGAAATCTGGAAGGAACGCACCAGACCGAGTCGGGCGATCTGGTTCGGCTGCAGGCCGGTGATGGGTTTGCCCTGGTAGATGATCTCGCCACTGCTGGGTGCGAGGAACTTGCTGAGCAGGTTGAACACCGTGGTCTTGCCGGCCCCGTTGGGCCCGATCAAGGCATGGATATGCCCCTTCTGCACACGGAGATCGACCGAATCCACTGCGGTGAAGCCGCGAAATTCCTTGGTCAATCCGCGTGTTTCCAACACGAATTCGGGTGACATGTGGAGCCCTCTAACCTTGTTTGTTGTTATTGGTTATGGCGCTGCTGACACTATTACCTTTACGTAAACGACAACACTATACAAAAGTCTAATTTCGACTGACTAGCCGCAATCCGACTGAAAATGCGAGATCCGCCTGAATGATGTCAGGCCTTGCTTGCCCGCTGCCTCCGGTCACTGCGCTGAAATCGAGTATATGCATGCGTTAATAAAATAATAACGAGCAATAAATCAGGTGCGTTATGCATAAATATCGCACCACTGGGAAGCGCCGCATTCGCCGCGCACAGCCCTGCCCGCCCCCTGGACGTGCGAAGAAGTCATGCCCGGCTCCAGCGGCATGACCAGGGGAGCTTGCGCTGCAGCTATCGGCGCAGCTTCAACGTGCCGCCCTGGGCACGCGACCCATCAGATAGAACTCGGCATTGGGTGGCGTGCCGGCCAGCGATACCAGGCGGTTGGACAAACTGAAGAACGCGGTGATGGCGCCGATGTCCCAGATGTCGTCGAGGCTGAAGCCGACCGCCTGCAGGCGTGCCTGCCAGTCAGCATCCAGGCCGCCACGCTCGAGCCCGACGTGAAAGGCGAAGTCGAGCATCAGGCGCTGGCGCACGCCGATCGGCGCCGTGCGGTGGTTGACCGCCACCTGGTCGGCGAGCAGCGGATCCTTGCTGTAGATGCGCAACACCGCGCCATGCGCTACCACGCAATACAGGCAGCCGTGGCGGGCACTGGTGGCGACCACGATCATCTCCTTTTCCGCCGGCGTCAGGCTGTCGGATTCGCGCTCCATCAGGGCATCGTGGTAGGCGAAGAAGGCGCGAAACTCGTCCGGACGGTGGGCCAGCATGAGGAACACATGGGGCACGAAGCCGGCCTTCTCCTGCACCGCGAGTATCCGCTGGCGCAGGTCGTCAGGTAATTGTTCGAGGTTGTCGGGCAGTGCAAAACGGCTGATCTGCTGGGACATCGGATTACTCCATGATCTGCGGCGGCGCCCGACTGACGGACGCCGCAGGTGCCAAAGCCTAGGGTTTCGCGGTGAGTGCCAGCTGCTCGATGCTGAGTTCGCGCATGCGAAATTTCTGCACCTTGCCGGTTACCGTCATGGGGAACTCGTCGACCAGGAGGAAATGGCGCGGCACCTTGAAATGGGCGATGCGTCCCTTGCAAAACTCGGCCAGTTCCGCCGCAGCCACCTGGTGGCCAGGGTGGCACTTGACCCAGGCGACGATCTCCTCGCCGTACTTGTCGTCGGGAATACCCACCACCTGCACGTCGGCCACCGCCGGATGATTGAACAGGAACTCCTCGATCTCCCGTGGATAGACGTTCTCGCCACCGCGGATGATCATGTCCTTGTTGCGCCCGACGATGCTCAGGTAGCCCTGTTCGTTCATCACCGCCAGGTCGCCGGTGTGCATCCAGCGCGCCGGATCGAGGGCCTCGGCGGTGGCCGCCGGGTTGTTCCAGTAGCCGAGCATCACGCTGTAGCCGCGGGTGCACAGCTCGCCGACCTGCCCGCGCGGGACGATACGGCCCTGCTCGTCGATCACCTTGCTCTCCAGATGCGGCTGGGTCCGGCCGACACTGCTGACCCGGCATTGCAGATCGTCATCGCCGGCCGTCTGGGTCGACACCGGGCTGGTCTCGGTCATGCCGTAGGCGATCTGCACCTCGGCCATGTGCATCTCGCCGATCACCCGCTTCATCACCTCGATCGGGCAGGTGGCGCCGGCCATGATTCCGCTGCGCAGGCTGGACAGGTCCAGGTCGGCGCGCTCCGGCAGATCCAGCTCGGCGATGAACATGGTCGGCACGCCGTAGAGCACCGTGGCCCGCTCCTCGGCTACCGCCTGCAGCGTGGCCAGCGGTTCGAAGGCGGCGCCCGGATAGATCATGGTGCTGCCATGGGTCACGCAGCCGAGGTTACCCATGACCATGCCGAAGCAGTGGTACAGCGGCACCGGGATCACCAGCCGATCATGCTCGGTCAGGCCCAGGCTCTCGCCGACCATATAGCCGTTGTTGAGGATGTTGTAGTGACTGAGGGTCGCGCCCTTGGGGAAGCCGGTGGTGCCCGAGGTGTACTGGATGTTGATCGGGTCGTCGAACTGCAGCTGGGCACTGCAGGCGCGCAACTGCTCCGGACCGACCTCATCCGCCCTGGTCAGGAACGCCGACCAGTCGAACATACCCACGGGCGGTTGCTGGCCGAGGCTGATCACCCCACGCAACTCGGGCAGCAGGCGGCTTTGCAGTGCACCGACGGCGCAGCCGGCGAGCTCCGGCAACAGTTCACCGAGCATCGCGTGGTAGTCGCTGCTCTTGAACGCATCGGCGCAGATCAGCCAGCGGCAGCCGGAGTGCTTGAGCGCATACTCGAGTTCGCTGAGGCGGTAGGCCGGATTGATATTGACCAGCACCACACCAACCTTGGCGCTGGCGAACTGGGCGATGCACCACTGGGCACAGTTCGGCGCCCAGATGCCGAGGCGTTCGCCAGGCTGCATGCCGATGGCCAACAAGGCACGGGCACAGCGATCCACCGCCTCGCCCAGCTCGCCCCAGCTATAACGTAGGTGTTGATGACGAACGACGAGCGCCTCGCGCCCGGCGAAACGCGCCACCGCCTGATCGAACGCCGCGCCTATGGTCATGGCCAACAGGGGCTTGTCCTGCAATCCGCGTGTGTAACTAGGTGATGTCATGAGTTCCTCGATTCTTTTGCTTGTTCTGAGGTCTGGCGTCCGGGCTGCGCCCGCTATCGGAGACTTGACAGCGCGCTAAGCCAGCTTTACGTTAACGTAAAGGTATGCAGACTGACAAGCCTCCACCCAAACCTGCCACGACAACGACAACAAGGTGCCCCCATGAGCTATCCGTCCCTCAACTTCGCCCTCGGCGAAACCATCGACATGCTGCGCGAGCAGGTCCAGGCCTTCGTCGCCGCCGAGCTGACGCCGCGCGCCGCCGCCATCGACAGCGACAACCTGTTCCCCGCCGACATGTGGAAGAAGTTCGGCGACATGGGCCTGCTCGGCGTCACCGTGTCCGAGGAATACGGCGGCGCCGGCCTCGGCTACCTGGCCCACGTGGTCGCCATCGAGGAGATCAGCCGCGCCTCGGCGTCGGTCGGCCTGTCCTACGGCGCCCACTCCAACCTCTGCGTCAACCAGATCAACCGCAACGGCACGGCCGCGCAGAAGGCCAAGTACCTGCCCAAGCTGATCAGCGGCGAGCACGTCGGCGCCCTGGCCATGAGCGAGCCGAACGCCGGCTCCGATGTGGTGTCGATGAAACTGCGCGCCGAGCGCCGCGGCGACCGCTTCGTGCTCAACGGCAGCAAGACCTGGATCACCAACGGTCCGGACGCCAACACCTATGTGATCTACGCCAAGACCGACCTGGACAAGGGCGCGCACGGCATCACCGCCTTTATAGTCGAGCGCGACTGGAAGGGATTTTCCCGCGGCAGCAAGTTCGACAAACTGGGCATGCGCGGCTCCAACACCTGCGAACTGTTCTTCGATGACGTCGAGGTGCCGGAAGAGAACATCCTCGGCAAGGAAAACGGCGGAGTGAAGGTGCTGATGAGCGGCCTCGACTACGAACGCGTGGTCCTCGCCGGCGGGCCGATCGGCATCATGCAGGCCTGCCTGGACGTGGTGCTGCCCTATATCCACGACCGCAAGCAGTTCGGCCAGAGCATCGGCGAGTTCCAGATGATCCAGGGCAAGGTCGCCGACATGTACACCCAGCTCAACGCCAGCCGCGCCTACCTGTATGCCGTGGCCCAGGCCTGCGACCGCGGCGAGACCACGCGCAAGGACGCCGCCGGGGTGATCCTCTACAGCGCCGAGCGTGCCACCCAGATGGCCCTGGAGGCGATCCAGATCCTCGGCGGCAATGGCTACATCAATGAATTCCCCACCGGCCGTTTGCTGCGCGACGCCAAGCTCTACGAGATCGGCGCCGGTACCAGCGAGATCAGGCGCATGCTGATCGGCCGCGAGCTGTTCAACGAAACCAAGTGACCCGTAGGGTGTGCGGGGCCGCCTAGGCCGCGCGCACCGCAAATATCGCCATGGTGCGCACGGCGCACCCTACAGGAAGCAACCATGACCACCCTGCACACCCAGATCAACACCCGCTCACCGGAGTTCGCCGCCAACAGCGCGGCCATGCTCGCCCAGGTGGGCGACCTGCGCGCCCTGCTCGCCCGCGTCCATGAAGGCGGCGGCGAGAAGGCCCAGCATCGGCATTGCTCGCGCGGCAAGCTGCTGCCGCGCGAACGCATCAACCGCCTGCTGGATCTCGGCTCGCCGTTCCTCGAGATCGGCCAACTGGCCGCCCATGGCGTCTACAGCGAAGAGGTGCCCGCGGCCGGGGTGATCGCCGGCATCGGCCGGGTCGAGGGTGTCGAGTGCATGATCGTGGCCAACGACGCCACGGTAAAAGGCGGCAGCTACTACCCGCTGACGGTGAAGAAGCACCTGCGCGCCCAGGCCATCGCCCAGCAGAACCGCCTGCCGTGCATCTACCTGGTCGATTCCGGCGGCGCCAACCTGCCGCGTCAGGACGAGGTGTTCCCCGACCGCGAGCACTTCGGCCGGATCTTCTTCAACCAGGCCAATATGTCCGCGATGGGCATCCCGCAGATCGCCGTGGTCATGGGCTCCTGCACCGCCGGCGGCGCCTATGTGCCGGCCATGGCCGACGAGGCGATCATGGTGCGCAACCAGGCGACCATCTTCCTCGCCGGCCCGCCGCT
>NZ_FOWX01000026.1 GCF_900115555.1 Pseudomonas borbori | reverse complement strand
TGTTATTGGGCTACAACCTGCTGCGCTATCAGATGGTGGAGATGAGCCGCCATTGCCCAGGTATTTACCCGTGCGAAATGAGCTTTACCGCGTGTACCTGGGCGATTTTAGGTTTTATCAACAGCGTTTCCGCGGACCGCTCCGGGAACATACCCAAGTACCTGGCCGAGCTTCATGCTTCAGCCTTGCACTATGTCCTGCCGCATCGACGAGAAGAGCGTGTTTATCCCCGGGCGATCAGGCTCAAATCCTCGAAGTATCCGATCAGAAAAAAAAATGCCAGTCAGCTTAACTGACTGGCATTAGGCTCAGCGCCGGCTTTTTATCGATTGCAACAACTAACCCGCGCGGCGCAACAGCCAGACACCCGCCAAGGCGCAAATCGCCGCGGGAATCAGCACGGCGAACAGCGGCGAGAATCCGAACACCAGACTGGAAGGCCCGAGCAGGTCCTGGGCAATGCGGAACACGAAGCCCACCACCACGCCGGTAAAGACCCGCTGACCCAGGGTCACCGAGCGCAAGGGACCGAAGATGAAGGAAATGGCCAGCAACACCAGCGCAGCAGTCACTGCCGGCTGCAACACCTTGCTCCAGAATGCCAGCCAATACTGGCCATTATTCAAACCCTGCTCGGCCAGGTAATGGATATAGCGCCATAGCCCTGTTACTGACAACGCGTCGGGTTCCAGCACCACAGTACCGAGCAACTGCGGGTTCAATTCGACATCCCAGCGTTCGTTCGGTGCTTTTACCACTTCGGTACTGCGCTCACGAAAATGCGTGGTCGCCACATTCTCCAGCTGCCAGTGATCGCCCTGATACTGCGCACGGCGGGCAAAGCTGGAAGACAGCAAGTGGCGCTGATCGTCGAAGCGGTAACGGGTCACCCCGAACAGGACACCATTGGGCTGCACCGCGTTGATGTGCACGAACTCTTCGCCCTGGCGATGCCACAGACCGCGCTTGGAGCTCTGCGCCTCGCCAGCCCCCTGGGCCATGGCCCGGTCGGCCTGGGCGCGGTTTTCGCTCCAGGGCGCCAGGTACTCGCCGATCAGGATGCCCGCCAGCATCAACACCAGCATCGGCTTCATCACCGCCCAGACGATACGCCCAATGGAAACCCCGGCGGCGCGCATGATGGTCAGTTCGCTGTTGCTGGCCAGGCTGCCCAGGCCGATCAGGCAGCCGATCAAGGCCGCCATCGGCAGCATCTCGTAGACGCGCCGCGGCAGGGTCAGGAAAATGTACCAGGCCGCATCCTGCAAACCGTAGCCACCCTCGACATCGCCCATCTCATCGATAAAGGCGAACAGCAATGCCAAGCTGACGATGACCCCCAGCACCGTGAGGATCGCGAAAAATACCTGGGTGCCGATGTAGCGATCCAATCTAAGCATGAGCCACCTCCGACCCGGCACGGCGACTCGCCCACTTCAGGCGCAACGGCTCCCAATAGAGCAGCACAAGACCAATCAACAGAAATATGCCGTGCACCCACCACAAGCCTATCGCCTGGGGGATACGCGCCTTGTCCAGGGCGCTGCGCGCAGCGATCAGCAGCGCCAGGTAAGTCATGTACAGAAGGATTGCCGGCAGCAGCTTGAGAAAGCGGCCCTGCCGGGGATTGACCCGCGACAACGGCACCGCCAGCAGGGTCACGATGAACACCAGCAACGGCAGCGACAGACGCCACTGCAACTCGGACTGCAGGCGCGGATTGGCACTGCCGATCAGGTCGCGGGTCGGCACCGCCTCACGCTCGCTGACATCGTCACTGACCGATGGCTTGGGCAACAGCACGCCGTAGGTGTCGTACTGGATCGCCCGGTAGTCGGCCTGGCCGGGGTCGCCGTCGTAGCGGTAACCGTTCTGCAGAATCAGATAGCGACTGCCGTCGGCCTGGATTTCCTGGCGCCCGCTTTGCGCCACCAGCACGGTGATGCCGCGTTCCTTGTCACCCTCACGGGAAAAGCGCTTCTCGGAGATGAAGATGCCGGCCAATTCGGCGCGATCCGCCGACAGCTCCTTGGTATAGGTCACCCGCGAACCGTCCTTCATGGCCTGGAAACGCCCGGGCACCAGGGTGTCGAATTCGGTCAGAGCATCCTGCTCGTTGAGAATCCTCGCTACCTGCGCCACACCCTGCGGCGCCAGGCCCATGCTCAACCAGGCCACCAACAACGCCACCAGCAAGGCCGGCGCCATGGTGTAGACCAGCAAACGCTGCTGGCTCATGCCAGTGGCCGAGAGCACCGTCATCTCGCTGTCGAGGTAGAGCCGGCCATAGGCCATGAGGATGCCGAGGAACAACCCCAGCGGCAGGATCAGCTGCAGGAACCCCGGCAAACGAAAGCCCATGATCAGGAACAACACACCCGGATCCAGCAAGCCCTGGGCCGCCTGCGCCAGGTACTTGATGAAACGGCCACTCATTATGATCACCAGCAGCACGGCACTCATCGCACTCAGGGTAACCAGCACTTCACGAGACAAATAACGGAACACGATCAAACCAGACACTCCAGGGTTGTCAGGCTCAGGCGGCTACGATCACACTAGCCGCACTGTTTGCCGGTTCGCACACAGACGAACCATCGAAAAAATAACCGGCATTATCCTGCAATAACGCCTCATTGTCTTGGGAACACCACGCCATGGAATTTATTGTCAAAAGCGCTCGTCCGGAAACCCTGGAAACCGCCACCCTGGTCATTGCCGTCGGCGAAGGCCACAAGCTCGGTGAAACGGCGAAAGCAATTGATAA
Source organism: Pseudomonas borbori (assembly GCF_900115555.1). Lineage (GTDB taxonomy): Bacteria > Pseudomonadota > Gammaproteobacteria > Pseudomonadales > Pseudomonadaceae > Aquipseudomonas > Aquipseudomonas borbori. The sequence continues at coordinate 82,283 of NZ_FOWX01000026.1, read as the reverse complement.
CGCCAGCGCCGGGGCGATCGGCGCCCTGCTCAAGCGCGGCGACCTCGCCGGCAAGCTTGGCCAGACCCTGCTCGCGCACAATCTGCCCAATCTCAAGGCCGAGCGGGTACTGCTGGTCGGCAGCGGCAAGGAGGCTGAACTCTCAGACCGCCAACTGCGTAAAATGCTCACTGCCGCCTATGGCGTGTTGAAGACCCTGGGCGGCAGCGATGCCGTGCTGGCCCTGGGCGATGTCCAGGTCAAGGGCCGCGACGCCTATGGCAAAGCCCGCCTGATCGTCGAGAGCCTGGCCGATGGCGACTACCAGTTCGATCGGTTCAAGAGCGAGAAGGCCGACGCCAAGGCCTTGAACAAGCTGACCCTGCTCAGCGCCAAGGCCGATCAGGCCGAAGTCGAGCGCGCGACCCGGCATGCCCGGGCGATTGCCGGCGGCATGGCGTTCACCCGCGATCTCGGCAACCTGCCACCGAACCTGTGCCACCCCAGCTACCTGGCCGAAGAGGCCAAGACCCTGGGCAAGACCTACAAGAACCTCAAGGTCGAGATTCTCGACGAGAAAAAACTCAAGGAACTCGGTGCCGGCGCCTTCCTCGCCGTGGCCCAGGGCAGCGACCAGCCGCCACGACTGATCGTGCTCAACTACCAGGGCGGCAAGAAAACCGACAAGCCCTTCGTCCTGGTCGGCAAGGGCATCACCTTCGACACCGGCGGCATCAGCATCAAACCATCCGCCGGCATGGACGAGATGAAGTACGACATGTGCGGCGCCGCCAGCGTGTTCGGCACCCTCAAGGCCGTGCTCGAACTGCAACTGCCGATCAACCTGGTGTGCCTGCTGGCCTGCGCCGAGAATATGCCCAGCGGCGGCGCCACACGCCCCGGCGACATAGTCACCACGATGAGCGGGCAGACTGTGGAGATCCTCAACACCGACGCCGAAGGCCGTCTGGTGTTGTGCGACACCCTGACCTACGCCGAACGTTTCAAGCCGCAGGCAGTGATCGACATCGCTACCCTGACCGGCGCCTGCATCGTCGCCCTGGGCGGCCACACCTCTGGCCTGATGGGCAATGACGACGACCTGCTGCAGCAACTCCTCAAGGCCGGCCAGAGCGCCGACGACCGCGCCTGGCAGTTGCCGCTGTTCGACGAATACCAGGAACAGCTCGACAGCCCCTTCGCCGACATCGCCAACATCGGCGGGCCGAAGGCCGGCACCATCACCGCCGGCTGCTTCCTCTCGCGCTTCGCCAAGAAGTACCACTGGGCGCACCTGGACATCGCCGGCACCGCCTGGATCAGCGGCGGCAAGGAAAAAGGCGCCACCGGCCGGCCAGTGCCGCTGTTGACCCAGTACCTGCTGGATCGCAGCGACAAGGTTGCCAGCTGACACGACATGCGCCAGGGCCTCGGCCCTTGCCACCCTGTAGGAGCGGGCCATGCCCGCGATCGTGACTTCGCGGGCATGGCCCGCTCCTACGTAATCTGGAGACCGATTGTGCGCATCGAGTTTTACGTCCTCTCCTCCGCCGCCCCGGCAGACCGCCTGCGCGCCGCCTGCCAGCTGGCGATGAAGGCCTGGCGCCATGGCCTGCCGGTGTTTCTGCGCGGCTGCGACAGCGCGCAATGCACCGAGCTCGACGAACTTCTCTGGCGTTTCAAGGCCGAAGCCTTCGTGCCGCACAGCTTGCACCAGGACGACCCGCAAGCGCCGGTGGTGATTGGCCTGGATGAGCAGCCGAACACCCGGCAAGGTGTGCTGATCAACCTGAACCCGAGCCTTTCACCCTGTGTCGAACAGTTCAGCCGGGTGATCGAGATCGTCAACCAAGAACCCGATCTATTGACCGCCTGCCGGGAGAATTTTCGCAGTTACCGCCAGCGCGGCTATGATCCGCAACGAGTCGAACTTTAAGTTCCGCACCATGGACACACCAAAACCACCGCAAAAGCCCACCCACCTGCTGGCCGACCTCGAGTCGATCCGCCAGCTGCTGGGCGAGGAAAACCTCGATCCGCCACTGCTGACCGATTCGATCGACCCGGACAGCATTCCCCTGCTCTCGGACATCGTCACCCCGTCGCCGCCGCTCGCCGAGTCCGTCCCGCCAGCCCAGGCTACACCCCTGCACAGCAGCATCCGGCAAACCCTCAACCGCGACAGCGAACTGCAACGCCTGGACAACGAACTGCGCGCCGCCGCCGAGCTGATCCTGCAGGATGTGATCGACGACTTCGTGCCGCAGATCGAGGCCGAACTCAGGCGCCGCCTGCAAGCCCGCCTGACCCGACTGCTGCCGCCACGCAAGTAACCACAGCCGTAGCCCGCCTGAATTTATAGAGCAGGCCGTGGCGCAATCCGGGGGCAGGCATTTCCCGGCCTGCCTGCCGGTCGCGGCGACGGCTGTCGCTGCGCTCAACGCCACAGCATGGGTATCGCTTCGCTCAACACATCCTACGAGCTGGCGGTCTGACGCTTATGGCTTGCGCTCATAGGCGTTATACTTGCCGGCTTTTCCGATCAGCCGTCATAAGGGTCCCGCCGCGCATGGACAAGACCTACCAGCCGCACGCCATTGAAACCGCCCTGTACCAGAACTGGGAGGCGAACAACTATTTCGCTCCGCAGGGTTCGGGCCAGCCCTACACCATCATGATCCCGCCGCCGAACGTCACCGGCAGCCTGCACATGGGCCATGGCTTCAATAACTCGATCATGGATGCGCTGATCCGTTTCCGCCGCATGCAGGGCCGCAAGACCCTGTGGCAACCCGGCACCGACCACGCGGGCATCGCCACCCAGATGGTGGTCGAGCGCCAGCTGGCGGCCGACGGCGTCAGCCGGCATGATCTGGGCCGCGACAAGTTCCTGGAAAAGGTCTGGGAGTGGAAGGAACAGTCCGGCGGCACCATCACCCGGCAGATCCGTCGCCTGGGCAGCTCGGTGGACTGGTCGCGCGAGCGCTTCACCATGGACGACGGCCTGTCCGAAGCGGTGAAAGAAGCCTTCGTGCGCCTGCACGAAGACGGCCTGATCTACCGCGGCAAGCGCCTGGTCAACTGGGACACCAAGTTCCACACCGCGATCTCCGACCTCGAAGTGGAAAACCACGACGAGAAAGGCAACCTGTGGAACCTGCGCTATCCGCTGGCCGACGGCAACAAGACCGCCGACGGCAAGGACTACCTGATAGTCGCCACCACCCGCCCGGAAACCATGCTCGGCGACAGCGCGGTGGCGGTTAACCCGCACGACGAACGCTATCAGGCGCTGATCGGCACCTTCGTCGAGCTGCCGCTGGTTGGCCGGCGCATTCCGATCATCGCCGACGACTATTGCGACCCCGAATTCGGTACCGGCTGCGTGAAGATCACCCCGGCCCACGACTTCAACGACTACGAAGTCGGCAAGCGCCACAACCTGCCGCTGATCAACATCTTCGACAAGGACGCCGCCGTGCTGGCCAGCGCCCAGGTATTCAACGTCGACGGCAGCGTCAATAGCGACATCGATGGCAGCCTGCCGGCCGCATACGCCGGCCTGGACCGTTTCGAGGCGCGCAAACAGATAGTCGCCGCCTTCGAGGCCGCCGGGCTGCTGGAAGGCATCGATGCCCACGCGCTGAAAGTGCCCAAGGGCGACCGCTCCGGCACCGTCATCGAGCCCTGGCTGACCGACCAGTGGTACGTCTCCACCAAGCCTCTGGCCGAGCCGGCGATCAAGGCCGTGGAAGACGGCGCGATCCAGTTCGTGCCCAAGCAGTACGAGAACATGTACTTCAGCTGGATGCGCGACATCCAGGACTGGTGCATCAGCCGCCAACTGTGGTGGGGCCACCGCATCCCGGCCTGGTACGACGAGGCCGGCAACGTCTACGTCGGCCGCGACGAGGCTGAAGTACGCGCCAAGCACAATCTCGGCGAACAGCCGCTGCGCCAGGACGAAGACGTACTGGACACCTGGTTCAGCTCCGGTCTGTGGACCTTTTCCACCCTCGGCTGGCCGCAGCAGACCGAATTTCTGAAGACCTTCCACCCCACCGACGTGCTGGTCACCGGCTTCGACATCATCTTCTTCTGGGTCGCGCGGATGATCATGCTGACCCTGCACCTGGTGAAGAACGACGACGGCACGCCGCAAGTACCGTTCAAGACCGTCTACGTCCACGGCCTGGTGCGCGACAGCCAGGGCCACAAGATGTCCAAGTCCAAGGGCAACGTGCTCGACCCGCTGGACATCGTCGACGGCATCGACCTGGAATCCCTGGTGGCCAAACGCACCAGCGGCATGATGCAGCCCAAGCTGGCCGAAAAGATCGCCAAGCAGACCCGCGCCGAATTCCCCGAGGGCATCGCCGCCTACGGCACCGACGCCCTGCGCTTCACCAACCTGGCGCTGGCCTCCACCGGGCGCGACGTCAAGTTCGACATGGGCCGGGTCGAGGGTTACCGCAATTTCTGCAACAAGATCTGGAACGCCGCCAACTTCGTCATCGAGAACACCGATGGCCAGGATACGGGCGTAAATGGCGAACCGGTGGAGCTGTCTTCGGTGGACCGCTGGATCATCTCCGCCCTGCAGCGCACCGAGGCCGAAGTCACCCGCCAGTTCGACGCCTTCCGCTTCGACCTGGCCGCGCAGGCGCTCTACGAATTCATCTGGGACGAGTACTGCGCCTGGTACCTGGAACTGGTCAAGCCAGTGCTCTGGGACGAGAACGCCTCCATCGAACGCCAGCGCGGCACCCGCCGTACCCTGGTCCGTGTGCTGGAAGTGGCCCTGCGTCTGGCCCACCCGTTCATGCCCTTTATCACCGAAGAAATCTGGCAGCGGATCAAGGCGCAGGCCGGCGTCGATGGTGAAACCATCATGTTGCAGGCTTGGCCGGTGGCCAACGAGAGCCGCATCGATGCCGCCGCCGAAGGCGATATCGAGTGGGTCAAGCAACTGATGCTCGGTCTGCGGCAGATCCGCGGCGAGATGAAAATCTCCATGGCCAAGCGCATCGACATCATCCTGCAGAACGCCAGCGACGAAGACCTGCGCCGCCTGGCCGACAACGCGCCGCTGCTGAACAAGCTGGCCAAGCTGGAGTCGGTCCGCGTGTTGCAAACCGGAGAAGAGGCGCCGATGTCCGCCACCGCCCTGGTCGGCGACATGCAGGTGCTGGTGCCGATGGCCGGCTTGATCGACAAGGACGCCGAACTGGCACGCCTGGACAAGGAGATCGCCCGCCTGGACGGTGAGGTCAAGCGGGTCGGCGGCAAGCTGAGCAATCAAGGCTTCGTCGCCAAGGCTCCGGCCGAGGTGCTGGACAAGGAGCGGGCCAAACTGGCCGAGGCCGAACAGGCCCTCGGCAAACTCGCCGAGCAGCGCGAGCGCATCGCCGATTTATAGCCGTGAACAGAGCCCGCCGTCGCAAGATCGCGGGCTTTTTTCTGACCGGAAAAATGCCCTATCGGCGCACTCAAGTGGTGGCCGCAAAACGCCCCCGGCAGCAGTCAACGCCGACCTTGACCGGTACGACTCAACTGAACGACATAAGGTTTCTATTCTTGTCCAGCATCAACGCAGTGCAACCTGGAATCGCCTATAAACGCCGCCAATTGGCGCGACGCTTTCCGCTCGAAGCATTCTTGATGCAGGCTGCCGCTTAGCATTTTTCTAACGATTTCAAACCTTAACCTTAACCTTCTGACTGGAAACTCAGCCTATGTTTGCATACGTACTAATGGCATTGATATTCGTGTTCGGATATCTATGCATCGCCCTCGAACACCCACTGAAAATCGACAAGGCCGCCTCGGCCATCCTCACCGCCGTGGTCTGCTGGACGGTACTGGTGCTGGGAGCCGACAGCATCCTGCCGCTATTGGCAGGAGAAGGCGCGTCCCACGAAGTCACAACCGAACTGCGCCACCACCTCGGTGAAGTGTCGGAGATCCTGTTCTTCCTGATGGGCGCCATGACCATCGTCGAGCTGATCGACGCCCACGAAGGCTTCAAGGTCATCACCGACCGCATCCGCACCAGCAAGCGCGTGCACCTGCTGTGGATGATCGGTTTCATTACCTTCTTCCTTTCGGCCGCGCTGGACAACCTGACCACCACCATCGTCATGGTTTCCCTGCTGCGCAAGCTGGTCAAGGAACAACACGAGCGCTGGTTCTATGCCGGCATCGTGGTGATCGCCGCCAACGCCGGCGGCGCCTGGTCGCCGATCGGCGACGTGACCACCACCATGCTGTGGATCGGCAACCAGATCACCGCCAGCGGCATCGTCGCCCAATTGTTCATCCCCAGCCTGGTCTGCCTGCTGGTGCCGCTGCTGCTGCTGAGCCTGACCTTGAAGGGTGAGTTCGAACGCCCGGTGGTCAAGCCGACCAAGGAGGAGCGTCGCGACCCGACCACCCCCTTCGAGCGCAACCTGGTGTTCATCCTCGGCATCGGCGCCCTGGTGTTCGTCCCGGTGTTCAAGACCGTCACCCACCTGCCACCCTACATGGGCATCCTCCTCGGCCTCGGCGTGCTCTGGGTGGTCACCGAAGTGCTGCACCGCGGCAAGAACGATGAAGACAAGCATCCCCTCTCGGTGGTCGGCGTACTGCGCAAGATCGACACCACCAGCGTGCTGTTCTTCCTCGGCATCCTGCTCGCCGTCTCCAGCCTGGCCACCGCCGGCCACCTGACCCAGGTCGCCAGCGCCCTGAAGGAAAGCCTGGGCAACGTCTACGCCATCAACATCGCCATCGGCCTGCTGTCCTCGGTGGTCGACAACGTACCGCTGGTGGCCGGTGCCATGAAGATGTACCCACTGGTCAGCCCCGACACCCTGGCCGCGGCCGGCGGCGATGGCTGGCTGGGTAACTTCGTGGTCAACGGTACCTTCTGGGAACTGCTGGCCTATTGCGCCGGCACCGGCGGCAGCTGCCTGATCATCGGCTCGGCGGCCGGCGTGGCGGCCATGGGCATGGAGAAGATCAACTTCATCTGGTACCTGAAGAAGATCAGCCTGCTGGCCCTGCTCGGCTACCTGGCCGGCGCCGCGACCTATATCGGCATCGCCACCCTGGCCTGACAGTCGATAGCCGCTTAGGCTAAGGGTGTGTCCGCACAGCGGCGCACCCTCAGCAGGCCGTTGAAAAACGTAGGCGAGGCAGGCAAGACAAGGCAAAAACAGGCGAGGAAGCGGACTGGGCTCGCACGCGAGTTTACGAGCTGTAAATGAGCATTACTCGCTTCGCTCGCCCTACGGGCCGCGCTGAAGCGCGTTAGCCGCAAGCGGCTTGCCGAGCCTGTTTTTAACGCAGTATTGCCAACGCAGGTAGTTTTTCAACAGCCTGTTAGCGCAGGAGCCTCGACCGATGGATGTGAGCAAGACCAAAACCAGTTTCTACCGCCGCCTCTATGTGGCCTGGCTGATCGACAGCGGCACCGCCTGCAGCGTGCCGGCGCTGATGGCCGCCACCGGCATGCCCCGGCGCACCGCCCAGGACACCCTCACCGCCCTCGCCGACCTGGACATCGACTGCGTCTTCGTCCAGCAGGCAGGCGAGCGCAACAACGCCGGGCATTACACCATTCGCGACTGGGGTGCGATCGATCCGCAGTGGATCGCCGCCAACCTCATGCGGATCAAGGCCATACTCGCTTACCCCTGAGCAGTGAGAGCTTGAGCCTACTGCGACCGCCTCCAGGCGCTCGCTACGGCGCTCGATTTATTTCACAACCGCCGAGGCCCGCCATGCGCAGCTCCCATCGACTGTTACTGGTGCTCCTGTTCCTGCTGGGCCTGTTCCTGCTGTTCGAGGCCCTGGGTATCCGCGCCCGGTTCAACCTGCAAGCCCTGCATGACTTGATCCTGATGCACCCGGTCAGCGGCCTGCTGCTGTTCATCCTGCTGTTCGCCCTGGGCAACCTGATCCAGATTCCCGGCTGGATCTTCCTCGCCGCCGCGGTGCTGGCGCTGGGCAGGGTCTATGGCGGCATCGCCACCTACCTGGCCGCCAGCGCTTCTTGCGTGGTCACCTTCCTGACCATCCGCTACCTGGGCGGCAATGCCCTGCGCGAACTCGACAACCGCCTGGCCCAGCACCTGCTGGCCGGCCTCGACCGCCACCCGCTGGCCAGCATCATCGCCCTGCGCACGCTGTTTCAGACGGTACCGGCGCTGAACTACAGCCTCGCCCTGTCCGGCGTGCCCTTTCGCACCTACCTGCTCGGCACCCTGCTCGGCCTGCCGCTGCCGATTGCCCTGTACTGCCTGTTCTTCGATTACCTGGCGATGTGGCTGGAGATCGCTTAGCCGGCCCTGGTTCTGCACATGACTGAGAGCGCACGCTTTTCCAGCACGACCGCAGCAGCTGTGGGAAAATGCCGCGCCCCGAGTCTGCGATACGCCCGCCATGTCCTTGCCGCCGAAACGCCCCAGTCGTAAACCCGCCGCGCCGCGCCCTGCGCCTAGCAAACCTGCTGCAGGCAAGCCCGACGCCGCCAAAGGCCAGTTGCACCCGCGCAACCGCCACCAGGGTCGCTACGACTTCCCCGCGTTGATCAAGGCCAGCCCGGAGTTGGCGGCCTTTGTGATCCTCAACCCGTACGGCAAGGAGAGCATCGACTTCGCCAACCCGGCGGCGGTCAAGGTGTTCAATCGGGCGCTGCTCAGGCAGTTCTACGGCATCGAGCATTGGGATATTCCGCCGGACTACCTGTGCCCGCCGATTCCGGGGCGCGCCGATTACCTGCATTACCTGGCCGACCTGCTGGCCAGCGGCAATGGCGGCGAGATCCCGCGCGGCGCCCAGGTGCGCGCCCTGGATATTGGCGTGGGAGCCAACTGCATCTACCCGCTGCTGGGCAACCGCGAGTACGGCTGGCAGTTTCTCGGCGCGGATATCGCGGCCAGCGCTATCGCTGCGGCCAAAACCATAGTGCAAGCGAACCCCGGGCTGGCCGGCACCATCGAACTGCGCCAGCAACAGAATCCCGTGCATATCTTCCAGGGATTGTTGCAGGGCGATGAGCGCTTCGACCTGACGCTGTGCAACCCACCCTTCCACGCCAGCGCGGAAGAGGCCAGCAGCGGCAGCAAGCGCAAGTGGCGCAACCTGGGCAAGCTAGACCCCAGGCGCAAACTGCCGCTGCTGAATTTCGGCGGCCAGGCCGCGGAGTTGTGGTGCCAGGGCGGCGAGGCGGCCTTCGTCACCCGTCTGATCGCCGAAAGCGTCGAGGTCAGCCAGCAGGTGCTCTGGTTCAGCAGCCTGATCTCCAAGGCCAGCAACCTGCCCGGCGTCTACGCCGCACTGAAAAAAGCCGGCGCGCTGGAAGTACGCACCGTGGAAATGGCCCAAGGCCAGAAGCAGAGCCGCTTCGTCGCCTGGACCTTCCTCAGCCCGCAACAGCAGCAGGACTGGCGGCAAGCACGCTGGAAATAAAGCCTGCCGCGACCGATCGGATCGCCATAACGTAGCCCGGATAAAATCCGGGGAAATCTGGCCCTTATAGAACCGCTCCCCCGGATTGCATCCGGGCTAGCAAGCCGCAAATGCCCCGAGGCATGCGGATGTCGCTTCATGGCAAGCCACCGCCCCTCGCGCTACCATGCGCCCCTTTCGACTTTCATACGCAGGAGATGTCCCATGCCGCTCAGCGACTACCGCCCACCGGTTGCCCAACTCCTGACGCTGGGCGACCCGCTGATTGAGCAGGACGGGATGTCCTACCGGCAACTCGGTCTGAGCGAAGCCGATGTGCCGGAACTCTGCCGCCTGGCCCAGGCCGCCACTCTCTATGACGACGAAGCCGACGACCTCCAGGTCTATGCAAGCGTGCACGCCTGGCGCGCCCTCGGCGAGCTGCGGGCGGAGGCCGCTGTCGACACCCTGATCGGCGAGCTCCACCATGCCGAAACGGACGACTGGGTGGCGGAAGAACTGCCGGCGATCCTCGGACGGATCGGAGCGGCCGCGATTGCGCCGCTCACCACCTATCTCGAAGACTACGACAACGATACCTGGGCGCGTTTCGCTGCCGTGAGTTCCCTGACCGCGATCGCCCGGGCCTTCCCCGCAAACCGCGATCGTTGCGTCGCCATTCTCAGCGAGCAACTGACCCGCTTTACCGAGCAGGACACCGACATCAATGCCCTGCTGATCGGCGAGCTGTGCACCCTTGCGGCGGTCGAGGCCGCGCCCTTGATGGAACAAGCCTTTGCCGCCGATGCGGTCGATATGACCGTAATGGGCGACTGGGAGGATGTGCAGATCGAGCTGGGCTTGCTGGAACGGCGCCTGACCCCAAGACCCAATTACTACGGCTACGGTCTGCCCACCCCCGGAGCGTCGGCGCCCACGCTGCGCAAAGCCGCCGCCGGCAAGACGAAGAAGGTCAAGCGCAAGCAGCAGGCGAAATCCCGCCAGCGTAACCGCAAGAAGAAGTGACGCTCGACTCGGCGCCGGGTAGAAATACCTTGCACGCCTGACCGGGCTTCGCCGTGCGCTACCCAGCCGGTATTGCTCGCAGTTTGGCCAGTGCCACCCCAACCGCACCTACCAGGGCAACCACCCGCCCAGGCCCAGCCACAGCCCGGCGGCGCCCATGCTCAACAGGGTCACCGGGAAACCGCTGCGGGCGAAGTCGACGAAACTCAGCGCCACGCCCTGACGCCGCGCGCTTTCGGCGACTATCAGATTGACCACACTACCGATCAGCAGCAGGTTGCCGGCCAGGGTCGACATCAGCGCCAGGCCGACCAGCAGCGGCTGCGGTGCGTCCGGCAACAGCCCCAGCAGCAACACCACGAAGGGCACATTGCCGATCAGGTTGCTGGCCAGCAGCGAGGCCGTCGCCAGCCCCATTACGCCCTCGGGCACCAGCCCGTACTCGCGCAGCGTCGCGGCTAGCGCGGCCACCTCCGGCAGGCCGAGGGCGGCACCGGTCACCACGAACAATCCGGCGAACAGCAGCAGCAGATTGAGATCGACCTTGTGCACGTAATCGCGGCTGTCGACCCGCCGCGAAATCATCAGCAGGGCGGCGATCAGCAAAGCGGACAACTCGCGGGGGATCTGTGTGGAAAACAGCCCTAGCAACACCAGCGTCGCCAATAGCGGCTTGAGATAGCTGTGCGCGCCACAGCCGTGCGCGCCATCAAAGCGGCGTTCGACCGGGGTCTCCTCGGCCGGCAACGCCTGCGGCACGCCCCAACGCCTGCGCCATTGCAACCAGATCACCCCGTAGGTGATCGCCAACGCGGCCAACGCCGGCGGCCCCGCGATAAAAGTGAACGACCAGAAATCCAGGCCGCCGGCCTGGCCGATCAGGATGTTCTGCGGGTTGCCGATCAGGCTGGCCGAGGAGCCGGCGTTGCAGGACAACGCCAGGGCCAGGAGAAAGGGTCGCGGATCGAGGCCGCGGGCCAACAGGCTGTGGCACAGCAGCGGGGTCAGGGCGAAGGCGACTATGTCGTTGACCAACAGCGCCGAGAGCAGGCCACCGAGCAGCACCACGCCGCCCAGCAACAGGGCCGGGCGTTGCCCATAGTGGCTGAGCTGGGCGTTGAGCCAGGCATAGACCCCGGAAAAATCGAACTGCGCGGAAATCAGCATCAGCGCCAACAGCAGCAACAACGCCCCGGCATCCAGATGAGCGGCCGCCTCGCCTGGCGACTGGAGCCCGCAGAACAGCAGCAGCACCGTCGCACAGCCGGCGATCCAGCTGCGGTCGACGCGCAAACCCGGAATTCCCCCGGCAGCCATGCCCAGGTAGGTCATGACGAACAGCCCCAGCACCCCCCATGACGTTAGCGCCATGCTGCCCTCACCCATCAAGCGTTAGCGCCCTCACGCGCCTGATCGAGCGCGCGTGGCGCCGCAGCACTCTAACTGCAGCACTGCGCCGGGAGAAGCCGGGCAAGGCGGCGGGCGATAAAAATACTTGGCCAAAGGTGCGCTGCTGCGCCAGCATCCCCCCTCCTGCTTGCGGTTGCTGGCGCTTGATTTCCCCGGATTGCATCCGGGCTACCCATTCACTTTGCCTGGCCGGTTCCCGGCGCGCGCCGTTGCAGCTGCTCGAACAGGCTGTCGACCGCCACGGCCAGCAGGCCGATCAGGATCGCGCCCTGCAGGATGAAGGCCGTGTTGCCGGTGACCAGCCCCGAGATCACCGGGTCGCCCAGGGTGCTGGCGCCGATGGTGGAGCCGATGGCCGCGGTGGCGATGTTGATGGTCAGCGAGGTGCGGATGCCGGCCAGGATGACGTTCAGGGCCAGCGGCAACTCCACCTGGCAGAGCACCTGCAACGGCGCCATGCCCATGCCGCGCGCCGCCTCCAGCACCGCCGGATCGATGCTGCGCAGGCCCGCCAGGCTGTTGCGCAGGATCGGCAGCAGGCCATAGAGGATCAGGGCGAACAGGGTCGGCCCGTTGCCGAAGCCGAGCGCCGGCACCGCCAGGGCCAGTACCGCCACCGGCGGTATGGTCTGGCCGATCGAGGCGACCTGGCTGACCAGCGGCAAAAAGTCCTCGCCCCAGCGCCGGGTCACCATGATCGCCGCGCCCACCCCGACCAGGCTGGAGACGCAGGCCGCTAGCGCCACCAGCAACAGATGGCTGCCGAGCAGGTCGATAAAGGCGGCGCGGCCATAGATCACCGTGCGGCTGTCCGGCTCGAGCAGGCGAAACAGCCCGTCCAGCTCGCCCAGCCCCAACGCCGCCGTCAGCAGCAGGGCCAGCCACAGCAGCGGCTGCCAGGCGTCGCTGCGCAACAGCGCGCGCCTGCTCACCGGGGCCGATCCAGCAGCGCGTCCAAGCGCAACACGCCGACCTGCCGGCCCTGCTCATCGACCACCGGCAGGCTGCTGCAGCGGTGCCAGAGCATCAGCGACAGCGCCTGACGCAGGTTGTCCGTGGCCTTGATCCTGGGCCCGGCGAGCGGCGCGGCGGCCGTGGTCAGCACCTGCATCAGGGTAGCGACGCGCAGCAGCCCAGCCTGCTTGAGGCCGCGTTCCTGGCCGCCGAGCAGGTTCTCGACGAAGGCATTGGCCGGTTTGGCCAGCAGCGCCTGGGGGCTGTCCTGTTGGACGATCCGGCCCTTGTCCATCACCACGATGCGGTTGGCCAACTTGAGCGCCTCGTCCATGTCGTGGGTGACGAAGACGATGGTCTTGCGCAGCTGCGCCTGGATGCGCAACAGCTCGTTCTGCAGGCTCTCGCGGGTGATCGGGTCGAGCGCGCCGAAGGGTTCGTCCATCAGCAGGATGTCCGGGTCGCCGGCCAGGGCGCGAGCCACGCCGACCCGCTGGGCCTGGCCGCCCGACAGCTGGCTGGGGTACTTGGCGGCGAACTCGGCCGGCGCCAGGTCGAGCAAGTGCAGCAGTTCCTCGACCCGCCGGCGGATGCGCGCGGCCGGCCAGCCGAGCAGACGGGGCACCACGGCGATGTTGCGCGCCACCGTCCAGTGCGGAAACAGGCCGGTGTTCTGGATCGCGTAGCCGATACCGCGGCGCAGTTGCTGCGGGTCGATCTGCTCGATGTCGCGGCCATCGATGCGAATGCTGCCGGCCGAGTGTGCGATCAGGCGGTTGATCATGCGCAGGGTGGTCGACTTGCCGCAGCCCGAGGTGCCGATCAGCACGCACAGCTCGCCGGTTTGCACGCTCAGGGAGATGGCGTCCACCGCCCGAGTCTGACCGAACAGCTTGCTGACGTTGCGCAGCTCGATCATCGCCTCGCTCCGCTGGAAAAACCTTCGCCCAACAGGCTGAACAGACCGTCCGCCAGCAGCGCCAGGACGATGATGGGCAAGGCACCGAGGATGATCAGGTCCATCGCCGACTGGCCCAGGCCCTGGAAGATAAAGGTGCCGAAGCCGCCCGCGCCGATCAGCGCCGCCACCGCGGTCAGGCCGATCGCCTGGATGCTGGTGACCCGCACGCCCTCGATGATCAACGGCATGGCCAGCGGCAGGCGCACCTGGAGGAACACCTGGGCCGGGCTCATGCCCATGCCGCGGGCGGACTCGATCACGCCGGCCTCGACCTCCTGCAGGGCGACGCAGGTATTGCGCACGATCGGCAACAGGCTGTAGGCGATCAGGGCGAGCAGCGCCGGCGCCCAGCCGATACCGCGGATATTCAGCTGCTGCAGCGCGGGGAACTGCGCCGACAGGTAACTCAGCGGCGCGATCAGCAGGCCAAACAGCGCCAGACTGGGGATGGTCTGGATAAAACTCAGCAGGCCGATGCTGCCCTTGTGCGCCCGCGGATAACGCTGCAGCAACAGGGCGATGGCGCCGCCGAACAGCAGGCTCGCGCCCACCGCCGCGCCCACCAGAGCCAGGTGACTGGACAGGGCAGCGGCGAACTGGCTGCGGCGCGACTGGTACTCGCGCAGCAACGCCAGCGGCTCCAGCCAGCCCTGCCCGGCCAGCCAGCCCAGCAGCAGGGCCAGAACGACGGCGCTGCCGAGCAGCCAGACGCGCGAAAGACCCAGGCGCTGCTGCAGCTCGATCAGCAGCAAGCCGAGGAGGAACAGCAGGCTCCAGCAACCGGCGCCAATGCCGACCCGCGCGTAGGGCAGGTCCGCGCCTATGTGGCGCTCGATGCTCCAGGCCAGACTCGCGGGTAATTGCAGCAACAGCAGCCACACGAGCGCCAGGATCGGCCCGTAGGTCGGACGCGGCGACCACAACGCCAGCAACCCGCAGGCCAGCAGCAACCCCGTGAGCAGCAGCGCCCACACCGGCCCCAGAGCGGCCAGCAGTCCCAGGCCACTACCCGGAGCGATGCGGTTGGGCTGGATGCTGACGAAATCCAGGCACCACAGCAGTGCCAGCGCCAGCAGCGCCAGCAGCGGGATGACCCTATTGCTCCGCAGTGGCAGGCTCATGCCGGCATCATTGGCCCAGGCTGTCGAGGAACGCCGCCGCTACTTGCGCCGGCTCCGCGCCCTGCACCGCCACCTCGCCATTGAGGCGCTGCAGGGTCTGCAGATCCAGGGCGGCGAAGATCGGCTGAAGAATCCCGGCGATCTGCGGATAGGCCTCGAGCACATCCGCGCGCACCACCGGCGCCGGCTGATAGACCGGCTGCACGCCGCGGGTGTCTTCCAACACCAGCAGGTCGAGGGCGCTGAGGCCGCCATCGGTGCCGTAGGTCATGGCCGCGTTGACCCCGTTGGTCTGCAAGGATGCGGCGCGGATGGTCGTCGCGGTATTGCCGCCGGCCAGAATCAACAACTGCTCGGACGTCAGGGTGAAACCGTAGGCCTGCTGGAAAGCCGGGAGCGCCGTCGGCGACTCGACGAACTCGGCGCTGGCGGCGAACTTGAAGGCGCCGCCGCCGGCCAGGTAGCGGGCCAGATCGTCCAGCGTCTGCAGGCCATGGGCGCGCGCCAGGTCGCCGCGCACACTCATGGCCCAGGTGTTGTTGGCGTTGGCCGGCTGCAGCCAGACCAGTTGATTGGCGGCGAGATCCAGTTGCTTGACCTTGGCGTAGCCCTGCTCGGCGTCTTTCCACAGGCTGCTGTCGGCGCTGTCGAAAAAGAATGCGCCATTGCCGGTGTACTCCGGGTAGATGCCGACCTCACCGGCGATCAGGGCACTGCGCACAATGTTGGTGGCGCCGAGCTGGGTGCGATCCTCGACCGGCACCCCGCCACGCTTGAGTGCCTGAAAGATCAACTGCCCGAGCACCGCACCCTCGGTATCGATCTTGGAGGCGACCACCACGGTCGGTTGCGCCTGGGCAGCACCCAGCACACCCCAGAGCGCCAGCAGCGAAAGCACCCGACCCAGTTGATTGGCCAATAAAGACATGGTTTATCCACCCCTGTTGGTTTGAGCAAAGCGTAGAAGATGCAACCGGGCAATGACAGCCGCGCCCCGCCTGATTGGCCGCCCGCACCGGCTTGCAGCGCCGACAGGACGCCGCTGAGCCGAAGCATTGCACGGCAGCCGTGCTCGACATGTACCAGCCCGTCAGCGGTTACCAACGGGCAAGTTGCCCGGCAAAGATGACCGCGCGGCGACACGCCACGCTATCGGGTATTCCAGAACCGCTGCATTTCGACGAAGAGAAATGACGCGCTCCAGGTGATCAGCACCAGCCCGGTGAGTGATTCGATACCGGTGAGAAAACGCAGTTCACCGTGCGGCTGGATGTCGCCGAAGCCGAGGGTGGTGAAGATCGTGAAGGAAAAATACACAGCGTCCATCAAGCTGCCGTTGAAGTTGCCTTCCAGGTAGCCCCAACCATCGGCACGGTGCATCAGGTAGTAGGCGATGGCGAATATCCACACCTCGACCGCATGGCCCAGCAGAGCGCCACCGACCCCCAGCACGATACGAAAGCGATGGCGCACCTGAATGCGCGGCAGCAGCAGGGTCAGCCGATACAGGAACTCGTAGTGGATGATGACCGCGGTTATGACGATCAGGGTGTTCACTAGAAATACGACGATCACTGGCGATCCCGGGTTGAATGACGTGGATGGACACAGGTTTACCGACGGGCAATCCCTGCATGTGCTCGGCACTGCTGACGCGTCGGCCTCAGGGTTCGGGCCGGGCCAGAAAAGCCTGCATCAGCACCTGATACTCCGGCGACTCACGCTGGCGCCCTATTTCGGTCCAGATGGCCTCGGCCATCGCCGGGTGTGCGCCGACGTAGGCATTCGACAGCATCAGGTAATAGGCCTTCTCCTCGAGCGGCAACTTGACCTTCTCGATTGTTGCCGCCAACTGCGGATGGGCCTGCAGGAGAAAATCGGCGCGCAGGCTTTGCAGGGCCGCCGCCGGCACCCGACCACGCCTGAGCATCTGCAGGAGTGCCAGGGGATCGCGGCTGGTTTCATCCACTTCGGCGCCATGCGCATGAATGAAGTCGACGATGGAGAAACCACTCAGCGAGCCGATGCGGCCATCGAGCTGACGGAACGCCTTGCCGTCCCAGTCCACCTGGCTGCCCTTGCGCCGGTACAGGGCATAGCTGGAGGTATGCAGGCGCTTGCGCTCATCCAGACGGCCATCGGCATCCGCCGGGTAGCGGCCGATGGCCAGGCGCTCGGCCTTGTAACTGGAGGCGAAGGCGCCGTCGTAAGCCCCCCGTTCCAGGCCGGCGAGACAGCGGCTCCAGGGCACCGGGACGAACTCGAAACTCAGTGCCTGGGCCTGCTCGACCAGACCGAGCAACTGCAGATTGAGGCCGGAACCGTCTCTCAGCACCCAGGGGTAGGAATCCTGGTCCTCGTAGCACAGCTTCAACTCCGAGCCATCGGCAGAGGCGGCCGCAGTTGGCAGCACGCCTGAAAGCAGACAACCCAGGACCAAACAGAAAAATGCCTTGGCCAATGCGCAATGCTCCATAAGCGTAACGAGGTTGCCTGCCTTGGGTAGCCGGGCACCGCCTTCCCGAGATGCGGCAAGTATAGGCAGAACCATGGCCCCGTCATGTTGCCGTAAATCAATCGCCCCGAGCGGGCACGGCAAAGCGCCTGTCTAGCCCGCTGTAGCCCATGCCCACGCCCTTGTGCACTTTCAGTTGCACCGGAATCCGCTCCTTCATCGCTTCCACATGGCTGATCACGCCGATCATCTTGCCGCTGGCATTCAGGCTGTCGAGGGCATCCAGGGCGATTTCCAGGGTTTCGCCATCGAGGGTGCCGAAGCCTTCGTCGAGAAACAGCGAGTCGATGCTGGTCTTGTGGCTGACCAGATCGGACAGGGCCAGGGCCAGGGCCAGGCTGACCAGGAAGCTTTCGCCGCCGGACAGGGTCTTGGTGTCGCGGGCGACATCGGCCTGCCAGGTGTCGATCACTTCCAGCTCCAGTTCGCCGCTGCCGCGCCGGGCCAACTGGTAGCGGCCGTGCAGGCGCTCGAGTTGCTGGTTGGCCAGGTAGACCAGGTGATCGAGGGTCAGGCCCTGGGCGAACTTGCGGTACTTGGCGCCGTCGGCCGAGCCGATCAGGCTGTTGAGTTGCTGCCAGAGGTCGTACGCGACTTGCTGGGCGGCAATCTCGGCGAACAGGCTGTGCAGATTCTGCCGCCGCGCCTCGTCGCCCTGCAGTTGCGCGCGGATTTCGCCCTGGCGTTGGCTCAGGGTCTTCAGCTCGGCGCCAAGCAGCTGCAGGCGCTCTTCGAGCTGCTCGCGCTCGAGTTCGCTGGCCGGATTGGCCTGCAAGGCGGCCAACTGCTGGTCGGCGGCGGCTTTCAGCGCCTGGGCCTCGGCCAGGGATTTATCCAGACGCTCCTTGAGCTGGATCAGCGCAGCGCGCTGCGGCTCGTCGAGCAGCGCGGCCTGGAAGGCGCCCTCGTCGCCGAACGGGCTGTCGGCCAGGGCGGCCGCCCACTGCTGCGCTTTGGCCTGCAGGTCGTGCTGATCCTCGCTCAGCCGCTGCGCCTGGGTCTGTTGGCTGCCGTGCAATTGCTGCTGCCGGCTGTGCTCCTGGCTTAGCTGCGCCTCGGTTTGCTGCAGGGTGGCCAGCGCATCGGCGACCGCCGCCAGTGGCGGCGGTTCGGCCTGCTGCAATGCTGCCCAGCGCTGCCGCCAGGCGCCCTGCAGTTCGCGGGCAACGCCGAGGGCGTGTTCCAGTTCACGCTGCTGGTCCTGCAGTTGCTGATGCTGCTGTTGCGCCTGCTGCCAGCCCTGCCACTCGACTTCGCGCTCATGCAGCCAGGCGGCGCCGTCGCCCGGCAGGCTGTAGCCGAATGCGGCCAGTTCCTCGCTCAGGCTGCTGTCGCGTTCGCTGCGCTGGCGCTGCAGCTGCTCGAGGCGGCTGGCGATGTCCGCCAGTTGGCTGTCCTGATGCTGCAGCTGCTGGCTGGCCAGAGCCTGCTGTTGCTGCATGGCGGCGCAGCGCTGTTCGAGCTGCTGGCGCGTGGTGCGCGCGCCTTCGTAAGCGGCTTTCAGGCGATCGAGCTGATCCAGGCTGCGCTGGATGCTGTCCAGCTCGGCCGTCAGCTGTCGCTCGTGCTCGGCCAGGGCGGCCGTATCGGCCAGCGCGCTGCCGAGCTGTTCGGTCAATTGTTGCCAGCGTTCGCCCTGCTCCGTCTGTTCCTGGCGACTGCGTTGCAGCTGCTGCCGATGCTGTTCGAGCTGGCTGGTCAGGGTCGCCAGTTCGCTGGCCAGGCGCTGACCGCTGCCGCTCAGGGCTTCCAGCTCGGCCTTCTTCGCCAGCAGGGTCTGCTGGGTGGCGCTGACGTCCAGCGCCTGGTAGGCGGCAATCGCCGGGTGCTGGTGGGAGCCGCACAGCGGGCAGGCTTCACCCTCCTGCAACTGGGCGCGGTAGGTTTCCAGGGCCTGGATGCGCTGCTCCTGCTCCAGCAGTTTTTCCTGGTCGCGCACCTGCTGTTGCAGCTCCTTATAGCGCGCGCGCAGGGCTGTCACCTCGGCATCCTTGGCAGCGTGCTGGCCATGCAACTCGCTCAACTTGGCGTCCAGTTGCACCTGCTGTTCGGCCAGTTGCTGGCGACTGGCGGCCAGCTGCTTGAGCTGGGCCAGCAGGCCGCTGTGGCGATGCAGCAGTTGCCAGCGCTCGCGCAGGGCGGCCTCGCTGCGCCCGGCCAGCAGGCCATCGAGTTGCCGCTGCTGCTCGCCTTCCGCCCGCTGCGCCTCGAGCAAGCGCGCTTGCTCGCCACTTAGCTGCGCGGCCTGTTCGGCCAGCTGGGTCTTGAGCGCTTGTGCGGCCTGCTCGGTCTGCTGTTGCCGGCTACCGAGCTGGTCGATGTCCACGGCCAACTGCTGGCGCGCCGCGAACTGGCTGCGCCAGGCGCCCAGTTGCTCACCGAGCCGGCCGTGTTGCGCCTGCTCGGCCAGGCGGGTCTCCAGTTGCTGGCGCTGCGCGGCCAGGTGGTCGCGCGCCTGCTGCCGCTCGCCGAGCAGTTGCTGACTGAACTGGCGGGCCTGCCACAGGCATTCGGCGATGCGTTGCGCGGCCTGCTGCTGCTCGGTCCGGGTCTGCTGCAATACCTGCTCGCTCTGGCGCACGGCCTGCTGCGCCTGCTGCCAAGCGCGATGGACCGGCTGCAACCTGGCGGCCGGTTCGCTGGCGGCCAGTTGCGCCAACTGCACCTGGGCAGCCTGCAATTGCTCTTGCGCGCGCAGCTCGGCGACGGCGGCGCCTTGCTGCTGGCTGTGCGCCTTGGCCAACTCGTCGCGCCATTGGCGCTGGCGCTGCAGTTCGGCCTGCTCGGCATGCAGGCAGCTGTCTGCGGTGCCCAGGCGTTCGGCTTCGCCCTGCAGTTCGCTACGTTGTTCCTCGCTCAACAGCTCGACGCCTGCGGCGCGGGCGCGCAGCTGGTCGAGGGCGACCTTGACCTCGCGGGTCTGCTCGAACACCCGCTGGGAAATCTGCCCGTAGATATCGGTGCCGGTCAGCTCTTCCAGCAGCTCGGCGCGCTGGTTGGCACCCGCCTCGAGGAAGGCGGCGAAACCGCCCTGGGCCAGCAGCATGGACTTGGTGAAGCGCTCGAAGTCCAGGCCGGTGAGGCGCTCGGTCTCGCGCAGCTTCTCGTTGATCTTGTCGGTGAGAATCGAGCCATCGGCCGCCGCCAGTTCCACCTTGGGCGCCTGCAGCGCACCGCCTGCCTTGTCACGGGCGCGGCGCTGGCTCCAGAACGCGCGGTAGCGCGCGCCCTTGACCTCGAATTCGACCTCGGCCAGGCAATCGCCGGTGTGCCGGGTCATCAGTTCGTTGGCGCTCGCCGATACGCTGCTCATGCGCGGCGTGCGGTGGTACAGGGCCAGGCAGATGGCATCGAGCAGGGTGGTCTTGCCGGCGCCCGTCGGCCCGGTGATGGCGAACAGGCCGTTGTCCTTGAACGGCTCGGCGGTGAAGTCGATCTTCCATTCGCCCTTCAGCGAATTGAGGTTCTTCAGGCGCAGGCTGAGGATCTTCATGCCTCGCCCTCGCGCAGGTCGCCGACCACCTGGCGGTACAAGGCAAGCAAGGGTGCCTGCTGCGCCTCGTCCAGGGTTTCGCTGCTCAGGCGCTGGGCGAATACCTCCTCCACGCTCAACTCGTCCAGGGTTTCCCGGGCCTGGCCCTGTAACGTGGCCACGGCGTTGCCGCGCTCGCGGCGGATGCGCAGCACCTCGACCGGCAGGCCCTCGCACAGCACGGCGATGCGTTGCTGCAGGTCGCTCAGGTAGTCATCGCTGCTCACCTGCACTTCCAGCCACACCGGGGTCTCGCTGCTGCCCTGCTGCGCCGCCTCGGCAATCGCCTGCTGCAGTTCCTTGAGCGAGCCGCGCACGGACAGCAACGGCTGGAAACGCGGCACCTCCAGGGCGGTAACGCTGCGCAAGCCGCTGCCATCCAGCTCGACCAGCAGCACCTCCTTCTGCTGCCTGGCCTCGTCGAAACTCAAGGGGATCGGCGAGCCGCAGTAGCGGATATGTTCCAGGCCGCCGACCTTCTGCGGCCGGTGGATATGGCCCAGGGCGATATAGGCGGCCGGCGGGAAGGCGCTGGTGGGGAAGGCCTCCAGGCTGCCGACGTAGATCTCGCGCACCGACTCGCTGGCGCTGGCGCCGACCGTGGTCAGATGCCCCGTGGCGATGATCGGCAGCTCGCCGCCCAGCTCGGCGCGCATGCCGAGCGCCAGGGCATACAGCGCCTGGTAGTGCTGCTGGATCGCCTGCTGCAGCGACAGCTGCTTGTCCTGCGCACTCTGTCCGGCCTGGCTCTGCAACACGTCGCGCGGACGGATAAAGGGAATGCCGCAGAGCAACGCGCCGGGCCTGCCATCGCGTTGTTTGAGTACCAGCAGCTGCTCGCGCAGATCCGCGCAGACGCCAGGGATCACCCGGGTATCCAGTTGCGCCAGCAGGGTCTTGCTCTCGCCGAGCATGGCCACCGAATCGTGGTTGCCGCCGAGCACCACCAGCTCGCAACCGCTGCCGCGCAGCTCGACGATAAAGCGGTTGTACTGCTCGCGGGCATAGCTGGGCGGCGCACCGGTGTCGAACACATCGCCGGCGATCAGCAGCGCATCGACCTCATGCACGCGTACCTGCTCGATCAGCCAGACGCAGAAGGCCTGGTGTTCGGCCTGGCGGGTCTTGCCCATGAAGTGCTGGCCGAGGTGCCAGTCGGAGGTGTGGAGGATGCGCATGGGCGGTGACTACCAGGCTGAGGGGTTGTGAAAGAGTCGCGGGGGCAAAACCGGCAAGGCGTCGTCGGCTCGGCTCAAAATGCCCAATCCTTGACCACCATATGGGTCTTGACCTTCTGCATGCCGGGGTAGTTTTCGATCTCCCCGCGGATCTCGCTGAAGCGCTGCATCGAGGGCGCCTCTATATACACCAGCATGTCGGTCTCGCCGCTGATACCGCTGCAGCGACGCACCTCGCTGAAGCTGCGCATGCGCTCGACGTAGTTCTCGCAGCGCCCGCCCTGGTAGAACAACTCCAGGTAGGCCTTGATCCCGGCATCGGCCGGGGGAGCGACCTGGGCGTGGTAGCCGCTGATGATGCCGCGCTGCTCCAGCTGGCGAATCCGCTCGCTCACCGCCGAACGCGACAGGTTGACCTCGCGGGCGACTCGGCTGACGGGGATACGCGCATCGGCGCGCAACAGGGCGAGAATCTGCTGATCGAACTTGTCCACTTGGGCTCTCGGATAAAGGCAATGTGCCGGTCAATTCCGCCAGTTCGTCGGACAAAGCCGACGCTTCGCCAGCATCCTGCGGCAGGCGGGCGGATTATCATGGCGAACGAAACAGCAGAGCATACAACATGAGCCGCCTGAACCAAGAACTGGGCCTGCTGCAAGGCATCGGCCTGCTGAGCACCTCGCTGCTCGGCACCGGGATTTTCGTCGTCCCGGCGCTGGCCGCCACCGCGGCGGGCGAGGCCTCGTTGTGGGCCTGGATGATCCTCATCGCCCTGGTCCTGCCGATCGCCTTCACCTTCGCCCAACTGGGTCGTCACTACCCCCATGCCGGTGGTGCGCCGCACCTGATCGGCCGTGCCTTCGGCCCGCGCATGGAGCGCCTCAGCGCCCTGCTGTTCCTCGCCGTGTTGCCGGTCGGTTTGCCGGCGGCGCTGAACATCGCCAGCGGCTTCTGGCAGGCCGTGGTCGACTTGAGTCGCAACCAGGTGCTGGCCATCCAGCTCGCCACCCTCGGCGCCATCCTGCTGCTCGGCCAGCGTCCGGCCAAGGCCTCGGGGCTGGTGCAGGGCCTGATCGCCGTGGCCATCGTCGGCAGCGTCGCGCTGATCTGGTGGGTCGGCGACTTGCCCCTGAGCAGCCAGCCGCTGCTGCCGCCCATCGCGGGCTCCTGGCACCTGCTGCCCGCCGCGCTGGGGGTGATGTTCTGGTGCTTCGTCGGCATCGAGGCCTTCACCCACATGGGCGAAGAGTTCAAGAATCCCGCGCGCGACTTCCCCCTGGCCCTGCTGTTCGGCGTACTGCTCGCCGGCCTGGTGTACTGGGCCTGTTCGGTGGCGGTGCTGAGTTTTCAGGCTTACGGTAATGTGCACAGCGACGCCGCCTCGCTACCGCGCCTGTTCGACCTGTTGCTGGGCGAACGCGCGCGCTGGCTGATCGCGCTGGTCGGCTACCTGGCCTGCTTCGCTTCGATGAACGTGTATATCCAGGGTTTCGCCCGGCTGATCTGGAGCCTGGCCGACGAAGGCAAACTGCCGGCTCTCCTGGCCCGGCGCAACCACCACGGCGTCCCCGCCCGCGCCCTGCTGCTGGTGGTGCTGAGCTGCGCCCTGTGCGCCAGCCTGGCCGGCCTGCTCAACCTCTCGGTGGACGACCTGATCCGCTACGCCAACGGCAACTTCGTGGTCATCTACCTGCTGAGCATGGCCGCAGGCGCAGTCTTGCTGCGCGGCGTCTGGCGCTGGCTGGCCGGCCTCAGCACGCTGCTCTGCGCCCTGGTGCTGGTCATGCTCGGCGGCGACGCCTGGTATGCCCTGGGCTTGTTTGCCGTGCTGGCGCTGCTCGATTGCGCGCGCAGTTTGCGCTTGCGTCGCTTGCTGGGCGAAACACCGCCTTCGATTTGAACAGGCCGCAGGAGCGAATTCATTCGCGCCTGCAGCCAATCCCTTCGTCTATTCGCCGGCAAAAGTGACCGCGCACGCCGCCTGCCTCTATCCTTGGGCAAAGAATGTCGAAAGGAAGCCCCATGCACCGCGTGCTCAAAGACCTGAAGATCATGCTCCTGGCCAACCTGTGGATAGTCCCGGTGCTGGCCGCCTTGATTGGTGCGGTGTTCTATTTCGTCGCCCCGCCGCCGCCGATGAGCGCGCGCATGGCCACCGGCGCCGAGGGCGGCGGTTACCGGATCTTTGCCGAGAAGCTCAAGCAGGAGCTGGCCAAGCAGGGTTTCGAGCTGACCCTGGTGCCCAGCGCCGGTTCGCGGGACAACCTCGAGCGGCTGCTGGCGGAAGACAGCCAGGTCGAGATCGCCCTGGTGCAGAGCGGCCTGGAGCGCCAGCTCGACGCCGCCGACAATGCCCGCCTGCACAGCCTGGGCGCGGTCTATCAGGAACCGTTGTGGCTGTTCCACCGCAGGGACATCAGCCTCGATCGTATCGCCGACCTGCTGCCGTTACGCCTGGCCCTGGGCACTGCAGGCAGTGGCACCCGAGCCGCAACCGAGGCCATCCTCGACGCCAACGCGATCGATCCCGGGCAATACCCCACTACCTGGCAGAGCCTGGGCGGCAACAAGGCCGCCAGCGCGTTGATCACCGGCGAGCTGGACGCCGCCTTCTTCGTCGGCCCGGCGGAAAACACCCGAGTGCAACAGCTGGCTGCCAACCCCGAACTGAGCCTGGCCAACTTTCGCCGCGCCGCCGCCTACGAGGCGCGCCTGCCATTTCTCAAGCGCGTAACCATCGACGAAGGACTGCTCAACCTGGCGCAGAACAGCCCGCCACAGACCACCATCACCCTCTCGCCGGTCGCCACCCTGGTGATCAACCGGGGTTTCCATCCCGGCCTGGTGCCGCTGTTCCTCGAAGCCAGCCGCGAGGTGATGAAGCACGGCACCCTGCTGGACAAGGCCGGCGCCTTCCCCAGCGCCGAACCGCGGACCTTCACCCTGTCCGGCGACGCCGAGCACTACTACAAGAACGGCCCGCCGCTGCTGCAACGCTACCTGCCGTTTCGCATCGCCTCATTGGCCGACCGCTACATCATCCTGCTGATTCCCCTGCTGGTGGTGCTGATCCCGCTGCTCAAGGCAGTCGGCCCGCTCTATCGCTGGCGCATCCGCGCGCGCATCTACCGCTGGTACAAGCACCTGCGCGAGATCGACCGGCAACTCGATGCCGGCACCCTGCCGGATCGCCTGGACACCGAAGTCGAGCGCCTGGAACAGCTGGAAGACGAACTGGCCAAGGTCGAAGTGCCGCTGTCCTACTCCAATGAGCTGTACGAGCTGCATGTGCATTTGCGCTATGTGATCGAGCGGCTGCACACCTTGCAGAAAAGGAGGGAGCCAAGCGCGACGGTTCAATCATGAAGCGCCCGGTGAATGATTGATTCACAACGAATAAATGACGCCAGAAAGGCAATGTGCTATCAATCCTCCCGCACGGAATAAATGGATAGGGACATCATGCTTGATGATTTTGCACTTTTGCTGCTTGAGTCCCCCTGGTGGACGCCCAAAGACAACCCCACCCGCGCCTCATCCCTACCCTTTTTCCAGGGGTTGGAACGCCTGCATGACCATTTCAACATCTACTACTCGACCTTCTATGACACCCGAGGGTTCGAGGCAGCGCTGTCTCTAGATCTGACCAAAACCCACGAGAAACGCCAGATTCTCTACATAGGCGCTCACGGCAGCGAAACCAGCATCGCCAATGGTCGTGCCAGCAGCATTCTTGAGAAAGTGGCGATGAACGGCGGCAAGATCGAAGGTGTGATCATTAGCAGTTGCCTGGTCGGTGCACGTGACGCCAACCTCTGGACGCCCTTACTGATCAACCGAACCCGCTGGGTATTCGCCTACCGGCATTCGGTCGACTGGCTCTCCTCCCTGCTGATCGAGCTGGCGATCATGGAAGCCATAGCCTTCACCCTCGAAGGTTATGCCGCCGACCAAGACGAGTTGCTGGAGACCTTTGCCAGCGCCCTGTCTAAGTTCAATCCATTAATGCCTCTCGGCACCAATGGTGAACCTCTGATGGATTGCATCTGCCTGATGCAACGGGCCAAGTACAAGCGTTATCCGGAAAACATTACCGAAGAGTTGATTGAGTGCGCATGGCCTGAATTGGGCTAGATGCAGCCCTTCCTTTATTTATTTTCCCTATCTGCAAGGAGTATTTAATGTCCGAACAACAATCCATAATCAAAAGCTGCATCAGTGACCAGCCACTGCTAAATGCCGATAACGACACCCTCAAGAATAATCAGTATGCCAAAGGGCTGGTCGAGTTTATCAAGATCGCCGACGCGCCTATCACCATTGGTATCCAAGGAGGTTGGGGCAGCGGGAAAACCAGCTTGATCAATATGCTTCAACGCGAGTTGGAAAGCACAGGGGAGTGCATCTGTATCAATGTCAACGCGTGGCAGCAGTCACTGTTCACGTCAGGTGCAAGCGGCCACATTGCGATCTCGCTACTTGAAAGCGTTCACAGTGAAATGCTGGATAAAATTAAATCCAATGACGGCATTAATCCTGAATTAAAGAAAAAAATCCTAAATGAAGATTCTCACCTACAAAAGGCCGGAAAAATAATAGGCGGTATCGCCATACAAGCGGCTAAAATTGCTGTTCGCAGCTATGCAGGAGTTGAAGGTGGCGATTCTCAACAAAATCAACAGGAAGACCAATATAAACCATCGCAAACCCTAAAAAAATTACGCGAAAGCCTCTGCGGAGCCACCCAAGAAGTTATAGACAGAACAAGCATCCAGCGCTTTGTCATTTTCGTCGACGACCTTGACAGGATCCAACCGCACACAGCAGTTGAAATACTTGACGTATTGAAAAATATCTTCGACATTCCAGGCCTAGTCTCCGTATTAGCTGTTGATTATGACGTGATAATAAAAGGCTTACGAGAAAAATTCGGCGAAAAAAACCATGAGAATGAAAGAGAATTTCGCCAATATTTTGATAAAATCATCCAGATTCCATTTTCAATGCCAACAGCTGCCTACAAAAAAAATATCACCCCACTATTAAAAGAATTCTTCAACACACTCGGCATCGATATAGACACTCACGACCAAAACATTCTAGCTAAAGTAGTTCTGAAAGCAACTGAAGGTGTTCCCCGCAGCGTCAAGCGTGTAGTTAATACAATGTCGCTCCTAAGGATAATTAAGCAATCAGAAGACAACAAAACAACTCTAAAAATAGAGAAAAAAAACGGCACCTTTCAAAAAAAACCTGATGACTACGAAAAATTGTTTATCAAAATACAATTTATCATCGTATGCATCCAGATAAACTTCCCCGACATTCATAAAGCACTATTAGCCGACTCCGACTTTCTAAATTGGGATGTTGCCGCCGTATCAAAGTCTTGGGGCATTGACAAAAGCACAAGTGATGAACAAATCAGTCTTTATGGAAAAAATGCAGAAACAGAATGGCAAAAAGCGCTAATCACCTTAACAGGGAAACATCAATACTTAAAAAATAAATCAGAAGACATTTTGGATATAATCAACACCTTGAATGAAGCAATTAAAAGCAATAACGAAGGAAACGAAGGAAACGAAGGTTTTCAAATACTTGGCGAAGTATTAAACTCCGTCAGCATCACAAGCACCGACCTCCCACCCCAAAACAAAAAGAAAAGCAACAGAGAAGATAGCGTAACGCATAACTGCAGACTTATTGCACAAGAAATAATTAACTACATGAAAGACTCTGGGTATCCCTACAGTGAACTTGATGAACCCGAAAATCAATATGCTATTCGCCGCCATGGAGAAAGCGGCAGCAGAACACTGACTCATGAAACCAACAATCCAACAATCAGCAAAATAGAAATATTTTGGGAAAAAGAATACAAAACATTCTCTGTATATATACATGCCAGCGCCCCCTACCGCGCCGCCACAAAATTCCGTGCAACAATGAAAAAGCTTACGGCCCTTGACGCCTGGGACAAAGACGGAAGCACTTACGAGTTCCACCTCCCGGAAGACCTAACACAAAAGTCACTTGAAATAGACACTAAAAAACTCAATAAAACTGAAGAATTCAGCGCTATAAAGAACTTCATAGACTCTGCAATAGAGGCTTACGAACTATCTGGCACTAATTGACCATGCATCTCAACGACGCCAAAATCGCCATGATGCATATGCTCGACCAACTGATCAGCAATGGTCTCGACGAACGCTTTGCCCGGGCGAATCCCAGGCTGCCGCATTCGTTGACGCTACTGACCGTTGGCTGGCTGTTCCCCATGCTCGACTACGTGATGACGGGTGATGAGCGGGTCGGTCGGGTGCATAAGCAGTTCCTCAATCAAATCCTGGCCAACGACCTTACTGTCAGCGAGCTGAACGATGCCGACCGGGCCTTGCGGCAGAAGAACGTACCGTTCGACCCCAATGTACTGCCCGCCTTCCTGCTGATCGCCGAGCGCTTGCAGCCAGGCTTTTGCGAGGGGGTCTACCCCTGCCTGGACACCTTGATTCAAGCGGCTACCGCCTGGGATGGCGAAAAGACGCTGGAAGACATAGACCGAACCGAGCAAGTGCTGGCACCGATCCGCCGTCACTTTCGGCTGGACAGCCTGACAACGTCCACAAGCGCCCCAGCCGCTTCCGAAACCGCAAGCCAGAAGGTGCCCGGCGAAGCGCTACGTGAATTGGAAAGCCTGATCGGTCTGGATAGCGTCAAGCGCGAGGTACGCAACAGCAGCAACTTCGCCCGCTATATGCTTAACCGCCGTGAAAATGACCTGCCTGTCGCGCCCACTTCCATGCATATGGTTTTCACCGGCAACCCTGGCACCGGCAAAACCACTGTCGCCCGCCTGGTGGCCGACATCTACCGGGATGTCGGCCTGCTGCGCAAAGGTCATCTAGTGGAAACCGACCGTTCAAAACTGGTCGCCCAGTACCTCGGGCAAACTCCCGTGCAAGTACGCGAGGTGGTCGAGAGCGCGCTGGGTGGCGTGCTGTTTATCGATGAGGCCTACTCGCTGGTGGTAGACCGCTCCAGCGGAGACTATGGCAAGGAAGCCGTGGATACCCTGCTAAAGATGATGGAGGATCACCGCGACGACCTGATCGTGATAGTTGCGGGCTATACCGAAGAGATGCAGGAGTTCATCCGCGTCAACCCCGGACTGCAATCGCGCTTCACCCGCTATATCCATTTCGATGACTACAGCGGCCCCGAGCTGATGAAGATTTTCCTGCGGCTATGCGACCAACATGAGCTTAAGTTGCAGGCCGACGCCCTGAACAAAAGCGCACAAGCCATCAAGACCATCTGGGACAAGCGCGGCGAGCATTTCGGCAATGCCCGCGAGGTGCGCACCTTCTTCGAGAAAGTCATGCAACTGCATGCCAATCGCCTGTCCCACGTCACGAACCCGACCCGCGAACAACTCTGCACCCTGACGGCAGCGGATATACCGACATGACCGATGACACGCTGAAAACCAGCCTTCGGCATACCCACGCCTATATCGATGCCTATGGCGTCGAACTGTTGCAAGGTGTGGAAAACGCCTTCAGGCAAGCCTTGGAAAATTGCACCGATGACGTGGGGGAAGATGAGCAGGAAGAGTACGAGCCTGTTTCCCTAGCGGACGAACCGCCAGCTCAGGAACCGCCTGCGGCCGAGCCATACTCGCGTCCCGAGCCAGCCCACCGCGCGCCGCGTCTTCAAGAGCCGGTGGAAAGTTCGTGGCACTCGCGTCCGCTCAATGAAATCGCCAATTGGCATTTCTATCTGCCTGGCTTACTCGTCGCCCTGGCGGCCGTCTTCTTTTTAGTGCGTGGCTAACCATGATGCGTAAAAACCGACGCGACCTGTACGGCAAGACATACATAGTAGTGGACATCTGGCATGCGCTATTCACCACCCTCAAATGCTGGCTCTGGTTCGCCGCGGCCCTGGCAATTGGCGGCGGCATGCTGCTGGGGATGCTTGCCGGTGATTTTCTACCGAGAGGCTGGCCGTGGTTCTGGCTGTTCGCCAGCGCGGTCGTGGCCAGCCTGTTCGCCTGGAGAGTCTGGCGCGCACAAGCCGCCGGGATCAGGATTGACCCGCGTAGTGCGACCCTCAGTTTTAGCGCGGACGACCTCGAGAACAGCCTGCATGACATTCTGAGCCTGCGCCGCTTCTTCGATCATGCCAGGCGTATCAGCGTGGCTATTACCGACATCGAGCGCCTGGACAACGATAACTTGCGGATCGGCCGAGGCA
Organism: Pseudomonas borbori; assembly: GCF_900115555.1. Lineage (GTDB taxonomy): Bacteria > Pseudomonadota > Gammaproteobacteria > Pseudomonadales > Pseudomonadaceae > Aquipseudomonas > Aquipseudomonas borbori. Next base: position 51,910 of record NZ_FOWX01000026.1, on the reverse strand, counting down.
ACTTCCGTAGAAAGCGCTTCGCCCTCAACCTGTCGGGCGACTTCGGCTCCTATCAGTTGATGTTCAGCCACAAGCAGAAACGCGACGAATGCCGCACCCTGATTACCCAGATGATGCGCCATACCAAAGGCCGCGCCCCTTCACGTGACGCCAATATCGCTTTCCCCTATTGATGACCGCCATGAGCAGAAAAAAGAAGCAAAACCCCATCGGCTTGCTGATCATCTGGCTACTGAGCCTGCTGCTGATCATCTTCACGGTTCTGGCCACCTTGGTCATCTGGCTTGGCTGGGTGGCCTGTGAGTTGCTTTACGGCAAATACCCCAGGACGCCAGCCGAAGCGGATATCTTGCTGCAAGAGTATGAAGAGGAAGAGCTGACCCAAGTCGAAGCGCATATCGAACAGATCGAGAAGCGCCTGACGCGGGTTGCCAGCGAAGGCCAGCACTTGCGGCGCCGCAAGGACGGCATGTTTCACGCAGGGAGCGCACTGGGGGCGAAGCTCAATGCCGAGGCCAACGAACTGCTACAGGATCTGAGCGATAGCAAGGCCATCTGCCACGAACTGCTCACGCTCCCCGATGAACGCCTGCGAGACTGGACCGTCCCCTTGAGCCGCCTAATCGCTTTCCGCTGGGCCGTGGCGACCTATATCAGTTGTGGTCTATACGGGCTCGCGCTCAAGCCTTCATCCGTTGTCCTTATGCAAGGCTTGATCCTCGATTGGCTGGGCAAGTACCTGCCAAGCCTGCCGCTACCCATCTATGGAGCCATGGCCCTGGCGAGTATCGTGTCGGCCTGCATCGGCGGCGCTGCCTATCTGTTCTACAACCGGTTCATCTACAACCACTATTCCAGCCAACTGGAAGATTCTTGAGCATTGAGTCGGGGTAAACTGCGCCATCTTTTCCGTTTAACCGACGAGAACCCCCATGCCGATCCGCCACTGCATCGTCCACCTGATCGACAAGAAACCCGATGGCACGCCCGCCGTGCTGCATGCCCGCAACAATGAACTGGGCGCCTCGCAGGCCATCGAGAACATGCTCGCCGACCTCAACGAGAGCTACAACGCCAAGCAGGGCAAGGCCTGGGGCCTGTTTCACGCCGAGTCCGGCGCCTACCCGTTCAGCGGCTGGCTGAAGACCTATCTGGACGCTGGCCAGGATTTCGCCGCGTTCAGCCGCCAGGCGGTCGAACACCTGCAGAAGCTGATGGAGGAGTCCAACCTCTCCACCGGCGGCCACGTGCTGTTCGCCCACTACCAGCAGGGCATGACCGACTACCTGGTGATCGCCCTGCTCCATCACAGCGAAGGCGTGGCGGTCAACGAGGCGCTGGACGTGACCCCGGCCAAGCACCTGGACCTGGGCCAGTTGCACCTGGCGGCGCGGATCAACATTTCCGAATGGCAGAACAACGCCAACTCCAAGCAGTACATCTCCTTTATCAAGGGCAAGAATGGCAAGAAGGTCTCGGAGTACTTCCGCGACTTCATCGGCTGCCAGGAAGGCGTCGACGGCCCGGGCGAAACCCGCACCCTGCTCAAGGCCTTCAGCGACTTCGTCGAAAGCGAGGACCTGCCGGAAGAAGCTGCCCGCGAGAAGACCAAGACGCTGGTCGACTACGCCAGCAGCCAGGCCAAGCTCGGCGAGCCCATGGGCTTGCAGGAATTGTCCGGGCTGATCGACGAGGAGCGCCCGCGGGCCTTCTACGAGCATATCCGCAACAAGGATTACGGCCTGTCGCCGGAGATCCCCGCGGACAAGCGCACCCTCAGCCAGTTTCAACGCTTCACCGGTCGCGCCGAAGGCCTGTCGATCAGCTTCGAGGCGCATCTGCTCGGCTCGAAAGTCGAATACGACGAGAGCCAGGGCACCCTGATCATCCGCAACCTGCCGACCCAACTGACCGACCAGCTGAAACGCCGCAAGGATTGAGGGTTTTTCACTCCCGCTGAGGCATCGCGCCATGTCACGCCTGCCCGACACTGTTCTCGACGATTGCCGGCTCGATCCGGCGGCGCCGTTTGCCCAGGATCCGGCGCGCGACTTCGGCCTGGACCGAAAGAGCGCGCAACTGGCCCTGCCCGAACTGCGCGCCTGGCTCAACGATCAGCAGCGGCGGCTCTGGGCCAACGCCCAGGACGCCCTGCTGCTGGTGCTGCAAGGCCCGGACTGCGCCGGCAAGGACGGCGTGATCAGGCGCGTGCTCAATGCCATCGATCCGCAAGGCCTGCGCCTGCACAGCTTCAAGCAACCGGACGCCGGCGAACGGCGGCATGACTTTCTCTGGCGTTATCGGCGACGGCTACCCGCCCCCGGACTGCTCGGGGTGTTCAACCGCAGTTACTACGAAGGCCTGGCCAGCGATCTGTTCGACGGCCTGATCAGCGCCGCCGAGCTACCGGCGCGCCTGCAGCGCCTGCTGGCCCTGGAGGCAGGCCTGCCGGCGCAGCGCCTGCATCCGCTCAAGTGCTACCTGCAGATATCCCGTGACGAGCAGCAGGCGCGCCTGCTGCAACGCCTGCAGCGCCCGGACAAACGCTGGAAACTGCGCCCCAGCGATCTGTTGGCCTACCGCGAATACGCTCAGCGCCAGCAACGCTGGGGCGAACTGCTGACGGCCAGTCACAGCCAGGCGGCGCCCTGGTATGTGATCCCGGCCGAGCATCGCTGGCTGCGCGACTGGCTGCTGGCCAGCCTGCTGGCCCGCGAGTTCGAGCGCTTGCAGCTGGAATGGCCGCAGCGCCCGCCACCCTTCACCGAGGCCGAGCTGCTGGGTGCGGACTAGCGCCACTGTGCGGTAACCGCGGCTGCAGCGGAACGCCGCCCGGCCGCTTCCACACGCGCAACCCCGAGCCCGGCGGGCTGCTAGAGTCAGAGGTAATGGTTCCACCGTCTGCCGCGAGGAGTCGGGGATGAAACCGTCCTGCAGCCAGCCCAGCCTGGCGACCCGAGGTCGCCGTCTGGTTGTGCGCGCCACGCTATGCCTGGCACTGCTACTGACCGGCGCGGCGAGCATGGCCACTGAAGAACCGCCACCGGAAGCACTGCGCAGCGACAGCGCACGCTTCGTCGCGGTGAATGCCGAGTTCACCCTGGCGCACGAAATGGGCCATCTGCTGATCGCCGAGCTGAATCTTCCACTGCTCGGCCGCGAGGAGGATGCCGCCGATCAACTCGGCTTCATCAGCCTGTTCCTCTCCTCCGGGCGTCAGCGCGACGCCGACTTCTACGCCAAACTGCTGGACATCGCCGATTACTGGCGGCTGGAATGGCAACGGGTGAAACCGGAGCATGAGCAAGTGTACGCCTGGGCCAGCCATGGCCTCGACGAACAGCGTTTCTACAATCTGGCCTGCCTGATCTACGGCAGCGATCCGGATCGGCTGGAATGGGTGCCCAAGATCACCGGTTTACCGGTGGAACGCGCGCTCTATTGCGACCAGGAATACGCCCAGGTGCGCAAGGCCCTGGCCTGGGTCGAGCAACAACACGGCCGCCGTCCGGGCGAGCCGATTGAGCACCGTATCCAGGTGATCTACGAGCCGCCGAGCCTGCGCCCGGAAGAGAGCCGGCGCCTGCTCGACCAGATCCGCCGCTCGGGCGAAGTGGAGGCCATCGCCGCTCGGGCCAGCCAGACCTACCGCCTCCCCCGCGATCTGGTGCTGCGCCTGGCCAGCTGCGGCGCGCCGGATGCCTGGTACAGCCGCACCGGCGGCGAACTGGTGCTGTGTTACGAACGTCTGGTGCACTTCCAGCTGCTTGCCGTGCAGTTGCCGCGCCTGCGCCAGGCGGCCTTGCAGGCCTGCGACAGCTGTCGCAGGCCGTAACCAAGCGCGTCTCAGCGCGCCTCGATGCGAAAGCCCATGCGCGGAAAATGCACATGCACAACCCCGGCCCGCGGATCTTCGCGGCGCAGGATCAGCTCTTCGCGGCCACTGAACAGCAACTCGCCCTCGACCGGATCGACACCGTAATCGATGGCCGCAATGGCCACCCGCTGGCCGGGCGTGAAACCGTCAATCAAGGCCTCGTCGGGAAGCTCGGCCGGCGTCGCCTCGCGCGCAATCGCCACGGCCTCTTCGCCGCTCATCTCGCTGTGCGAACCATGGCCGAAACCCAGCACCCGGCCGAGCCAGGCCGCCACTGCCGGATACTCGTCAACCAGCGGCGCGGTCACCGGGGTGCCGCGCAGGAACCACAGCGGGTGGGCCATGGCGAAGTCGGCCAGCGACGGCTCGCCGAACAGGAAGTCGCCCTGTTCACGCTCCAGTTGCTGCTGCAAACGGCTCATCAGCACCGGCCATTCGTGCTGGGCCTGTTCCAGCGGCAGGCGGCTGGCAGTGCCGCCACTGAACAGCCCGGCACGGTCGGCCAGGAAGCCCTTGACCGCCTCGGGCGGCAGCTTGGCGAAGCGCACGGCCACCGACTCCGGCTGGAATACCAGGCTCACCGCATGCTGGAACACCAGCGTGTCGGCCCATTGGGCGAAGCTGGCGACATTGAATTCCTGGCCTTCGGGCAGCAGCGCCGGCGTGGCTTTTTCCGCCTCCAGACGCCGGGCGATTAGCGCGGTATCGCAATAGATGTCGGCACCGATCTGCAGCACCGGGGTCTTGCGGTAGCCGCCGGTCAAGGCGGTCAGATCCGGCTTGGGCATCACCGCGGGGATCAGCACCGAGCGCCAGGACAACTGCTTGAAGCCCAGCATCAGGCGCGCCTTCTCGGCAAACGGCGAGGTCGGGTAATGGTGCAGGATCAACTCGTGCATGACAGGCTCCGCAACTATTCAGGAAGCACCCAGCTTACCCGCGCAGTCCGCTGCGGCCTACCCGCTCAGCCTGATAGTGCGCCATCAGCCACAGCGATAAGACTGCCTCCGGCCACCAGCACTTCCTTGGCCGGTTTGCCCAGGCGCTTGATCGCCCGTTCCCGGCGCAACGCATCGCCCTTGCCCGCGCAGGACTCGATGTAGACCAGTGCCGCCGCCGGGCTGGAATGGAAGAAGCGCGCGCCCTTGCCGCTCCGATGCTGGGCGAAACGCCGCTGCGGGTCGTCGCTGATCCCGCAATAGAGCGCGCCGTTCTGCGCCCGCACCAGGTAGACGAACCAGGCTTTGTCCGCAGCCTCAGTCATCGCCGGCAGCACCCCGGCACAGCTTCATGCCAGCCATTCGCGGGCCGTGCGCCACAGGCAGATAGCAACGAAATAGACGCTGGTCAGCCCCCAGACCAGCAGCAGCCAGGTCTGGTTGAGCGGGTACTGGACGATCAGCAAGGCGCAGACCGCCATCCACAGCAGGGTCACGCCGATATTCAGCGGCATGAATTGCTTGACCCGAAACGGGTGGAGAAACTTCATCTTGCTCAGGGTCAGCCCCGACAACAGCAGGATGGTGGCGAGACTCAGCCAGGGCGCGAAGTCCAGCAGGTAGAGGTAGACGATCACCACGTTCCAGGCCGCCGGAAAGCCGACGAAGTAGTTGTCCTTGCTCTTCATGTTGAGGTTGCAGAAGCAGAACAACGACGACAACAGGATCACCCCGACCGCCAGCAGCAGGCTGTATTCGGGCAGGGCAATGAAGCGATAGACGAAGATCGCCGGGATGAACACATAGGTGAGGTAGTCGATCACCAGATCCAGAGTCGAACCATCGAAGTGCGGCAACACCACCTTGACGTCGAACTTGCGCGCCAGGGTGCCATCCAGGCCGTCCACCAACAGCGCCGCCCCCAACCAGAGCAGGCAGACCTGCGGTCGACCATCGAGCACCGCCAGCAAGGCCAGCAACGCCAGAATCACCCCGCTGGCGGTGACGGCGTGCACGCTCCAGGCCTTGGCTTCGCTGGCGGACAACGACATTACACTCATGATCGGGCTTCCTGACGGACTGGCTCTTGGCCGGCAGCTGAAGGGCAACTGCACTCGGTTAGGCCGCGTTCAGCAACGGCCTTGCATTCAACGAATAGTCCAGATTCGCAACCTGCGCCTGGGGTTCAGACCAGAAAGCCTACCACTGCGCTGGTTGTTGCGGCTAACCGCCAAGGGTCAGCGGGATGCCCTGAATTGCGCCAGGCCCTTGGCCGCCTGACGGCGAATGGCGTTCTGCACCGGCGGCGCCCAGCCCAGCACCAGCCCTTTCATGCCCAGGGCCTGGCGCGCCCAGTGCCACAGGTCGAACTGGTCGCGATGCTCGACGATCTTGCCGTCGCGAAAGACGAAGTGGGCCTCGATACGGTTGACCACCGTATTGCCGGTCTGGCCGAACAGGTAGGTCGCCACCCACTGGGCGCTGCCCTGCCGCTCGTCTGCCTGGACGTTGCTGAAGGTCAGCGAGAAATTCTGCGCGCGCGCCGTCAGCATCCGCCACATGTCCGCAGCCTCGCGACCGCGCAGATCCTGGAATACCGGGTCACTGAAGCGCACATCCTCGGCGTAGCAGGCCGCCATGGCCTCGGCGTCGCGCTGCTGGAAGGCCTGGTAGAACCGACAGATGAGTTCGGCGTTGGGGTGAGTCATGGGCACGGCTCCAGAGGGACAAGTGTCCTCAGTATTGTCGGCTAAGGGGCCGATGGCGATTGGCGTGCACGCCAACTTTGTGTCCATAATCGCCACAATCTCGCAATCGACTCGCTCGCCATGCCCACCATCGCCCTCTACGTCTGTCGGCAAACGGTCTGCTCCAGCCTGAGCATGGCCTGCGATGCCTTCGCCCTGGCCAATCGCCTGGCCGGCAAGCCGCTGTTCGAGCTGCAGCGCTTCAGCCTGGATGCCCAGCCGGTCGACCTCGACTTCGCGCGGATCCGGGTCGACGGTGGCCTGGCCCTGGCCGAGCAGGCCGATCTGCTGATGCTGCCGGCCACCGGCAGTGCCATCGACCTCAGCCTCGCTGCCAATGCCGCCTTGTTGCCCTGGCTGGCACAACGTCCGGTCAACCAAGCAATCGCCAGCCTGTGCAGCAGCGCGTTTCTGCTCGGCGCCGCCGGCCTGCTCGATGGCCGGCGGGCCACCACCCACTGGGCATTGGCCAGCCAGTTCCGCCAGCGCTTCGCGCTGGTACAGCTGGAAATCGACGAACTGCTCTGCCACGACGGCAACCTGTACAGCTCGGGTGGCGCCCATGCCGGGCTGGACCTGTGCCTGTACCTGATCGCCCGGCATGCCGGCGAGTGGCTGGCGCAACAGGTCGCCAACGCCCTGGTGTTCGATAGCCAGCGCGGCCGCCAGTCACGGTTTGCCCCGCTGCTGCCGGCAAGCGGCTCCGCCGACAGCCCGCTCGCCCCGTTGCTGCAGTGGATGCAACGCCACCACGCCGAGCCGATCGATCTCAAGCGCCTGGCCGAACGGGCCAATTGCTCGCCGCGCACCCTGTTGCGCCGTTTCAAGAGCAGTACCGGGCTGACGCCCAATGACTACCTGCAGCGCCTGCGCATCGGCGCCGCACAAACCGCCCTGCGCCAGCCAACGCGCTCGCTGGAGCAGGTTGCCGCACAGGTCGGTTATGCCGATCGCGCGACCTTCGCCAAGTTGTTCAAGCAACTCTGCGGCGAAACCCCGGGCGCCTTTCGCCGGCGCATGCAGCAAGCGCCCTGAGCGCCCGGGCGGAGACGCTCGGCTGCATCAGCCGCCGGTATCAGCGTGCGTCGATCTGCTGCTGCAGATTCTGGATCTGGGCTTGCAGGGTGCTGATATTGCGGGTCATCTGGGCGCGGAAGGCATCGAACTCGGCGGTGTTGCTTTTCGGCGCCGGGCGGTTGTCCAGCTCGCTGCGCAGCACCAGCAGGTCCTGCTCCAGACGGCCGATGGCCGGATTCGGATCGCCGATCTGCTTCAGCGCTGCGATCTCGCCGCCCAGGCTTTTCAGCTCGCCGTCGAGCTTGACCAGCCCGGCTTGCGCGGTTTTCAGGGACGCCTGCTCGGCCTGCAGCGAGGTCTGCGCGCTTTTCAGCGCCACCTGTTCGCTGCTCAGGCTCTTCAGGCTGCCATCGAGCTTGCTGGCCACACCCTGCTGGGTCTTCAGCTCGGCCGCCAATTGCTCGATGCGCTTGTCCTGGCTGCCCTGCTGGGCGGCCACGCTCTGCTGCTGCTTGCCCAGTTCGGCCAGCTTGTTTTCCAGCTGTTTGACCTGCAGCTTGAGCGCTTCACTGCCGCTGGTGACCGTGGACTCGGTCGCCACCACCTTGCCACGGATATCCTGGATACGTCCGGCAGCCTCCTCGCTGATGCGCGCGAAGCTCTCCTGGGTGGCCACCAGTTGCTGCTCCATCAGGCTGATCTGCTGAAAACTCCACCAGCCCAGCCCGCCGAGGGCGATCGTCAGGGCACCGACCAACGCCCACAGGGCGCCGGTACTGGCCGCCCTGGCTGGTGCCGCAGCGACGCGGGAAGGCGTCCGCATGGCGGGTTCGTGGTGACCCGTAGCGAAATCATCGCGATCACGCGTGTCGGTGGTCAGGCTGGGCACATGATCGAGTTCGTCGTGGGCATCGTTACGCATGAGTAAACCTTTAAAAAACGCTGAAGACGCGAAATGCCGGCCAGTATAACGGTTCGCGCGCAACGCTTCAGTGTCGCGCCAAGCCGGGGGCAAGACGCACTGAGACGAAGCGCGGTACGGACACAATGACTGCCTGCAGGGCGCGCAGTTCCGCAGTCGATGAGCAGGTACGCGCTTTGCGCCCTCTCAGGCGCGACCTACTCGCAGCGCCAGAGCCTGATAGAGGCGGCAGCCCCGGCGCTCTGCTTGGTGCCCTTCAGGATGAGCGACACCCAGCCCACGCCACTAACAGGGGAAGGCACATGGAACTGAACAGATAAGTTCTGGACTGCATGAAGCGCTTGCGCCGCAGGCTGCGCGAGGAACTGGCGGTGGATATCCGCATGAGCCAGCCGGACGCGATCGACTCGATGCTCAGCGCCTGCCTGACGTCGACCAGCGCAGAGACCCGCCAGCAGGCCGGCCATCCATTGCTGACTGAAGACCCGCAGGCCAGACCGGCGAGCGGTTCGCTGCGCCTGCCTGTTCTCGGACAGCCTCCTAGCCCACGGCTTGCCCCGGCGGAACCAGACACTCGCCGGCCGCCTTGCGCAGATGCCCGGTCAGGCGCTCGAGCAGCTCGCCGCCGTTGCGCCAGTGATGCCAGTACAGTGGCACATCGACCGGCCGCTCGGCGATCAGTTCGACCAGCTCGCCACGGGCCAGCTCATTCAGCACCTGCTGTTCCGGCATCAGGCCCCAGCCAAGACCGCCCAGGGTCAAGCGCACGAAGCCCTCGGACGACGGACACAGGTGATGCACAAAACCACCCTCGACGCCGAGTTCGGCCAGGTAGCGATGCTGCAACAGGTCATCCGGGCCAAACACGATGCCCGGTACCCGCGCCAGCGCCGCCGGGGTGACGCCCCGGGGAAAGTGCCGGGCAATGAATGCCGGACTGGCCAACGCGCGGTAACGCATGGCGCCCAGGGCCTGGCTGCGCGCACCGGCCACCGGCCTGTCCGTGGCACATACGCAGGCGGCGACATCACCGGCACGCATGCGCTTCAGACCGACGTCCTGATCCTCCACCAGCAACTCCAGCAACAGCCGGTTCCGGGCGCAAAACTCGCCCACGGCAGTCGCCCACCAGGTCGCCAGACTATCGGCATTGAGGGCGATGCGCAGGCGCTCGGGCACTCCGCCTTCGTCCAGCGCCGGCACCTGCGCCTGCACATCGCGCTCGAGCAGGCGCACCTGCTGCACATGGTTGAGCAGGCGCCGGCCGATCTCGGTGGGTGCCGGCGGCGTGGCACGCACCAGCACCGGCTGGCCAATCCGCGCCTCGAGCAGTTTGATCCGCTGCGACACCGCCGATTGCGACAGACCCAGCACCTGGGCCGCCCGCTCGAAACCGGCCTGCTCCACCACCGCGGCCAGGGCGGCCAGCAGCTTGTAATCGAACAAATCAATTCTCCTAATGAGTAATCAGCAAGATTGATTTTTCTTATACAGCCACGCGCCCCAGACTGACCAGCATCAACCACCTCGAACAAGGCAATCCGCATGGCCGGCGAAACTTCACTGACGACATTGCTGCGCAGCATGAACCCGCAGCTGAACGATGGCGCTTACGTATTTTGCAGCCTGACCGATGCCGCGCAGTTGGACGGCGTACAGCCACTGGGCAGTTTTCAAGAGGCTGAAGGCCTCACCGTGATCCTGCCGCGTTTGCAGGCCGAACAACTGCGTTTGCCCTACAGCTATGTCGCGGCCTGGCTGACCTTGCACGTGCATTCGGCGCTGGAAGCAGTCGGTTTGACGGCCGCCGTTGCCGGCGCACTGGCTCAAGCCGGGATCAGCTGCAACGTGATTGCCGGCTTCTACCACGACCACCTATTCGTCGCCCACGCCGATGGGCCACGTGCGCTGGCCGTCCTGCAACAGCTCACCGACAGCGCGGAATAACCGATATGTGGCACAGCTATCTGAATGGTCTACTGGTCGCCGCCGGGCTGATCATCGCCCTCGGCGCACAGAACGCCTTCGTCCTGGCGCAAAGCCTGCGCCGCGAACACCACCTGCCGGTGGCCCTGCTCTGCGTGGCCTGCGATGCGCTGCTGGTGGCCGCCGGGGTGTTCGGTCTGGCCGCGCTGCTGGCGCAGAACCCGCTGCTGCTGGGTGTCGCCCGCTGGGGCGGCGCCGCCTTCCTGCTCTGGTATGGCCTCCAGGCTCTGCTGCGCGCCTGCCGGCCGCAGGGGCTCGATCAAGCGGCACAGACCACCCCGCGTTCGCTGCGCGCCGTGCTGCTCGCGGCGCTGGCGGTGACCCTGCTCAACCCCCACGTGTATCTCGATACCGTGTTGCTGATCGGCTCGCTCGGCGCCCAGCAGACTGTGCCCGGAGCCTATGCCCTGGGCGCTGCCAGCGCCTCGCTGATCTGGTTTCTCAGTCTCGCGCTCGGCGCCGCCTGGCTGGCCCCGCAACTGGCAAGACCGCTAACCTGGCGCCTGATCGACCTGGCAGTGGCCTTGATGATGTTCTCCATCGCCTGGCAGCTGCTGGCCGACTCGGCCCCTCGCTAACAGGCCGTTGAAAAACTACCTGCGTTGGCAATACTGCGTTAAAAACAGGCTCGGAATGCTCATTTACAGCTCGTAAACTGCGCTTCCTCGCCTGTTTTTGCCTTGTCTTGCCTGCCTCACCTACGTTTTTCAACGGTCTGTTAAGCCCGCCGCCGCGCCTCTCGACGGCCTGGGCAAAGGCCCTGACACCGGCTTTCCCACACAGTTGCTGCGTGGTTATGTCGCAGACCCGGTGCTATTATTCTTGGCTCGCGGCGCAAAGAGATAACTCCCGCCGCAGATATGGCCGCCCGTGATCGGCTTCGCGAACACCGCACCTGACCTGATTAGGAGATCAACCATGGCTTTCGAATTGCCGCCACTGCCGTACGCACATGACGCTCTGCAGCCGTATATTTCCCAGGAAACCCTGGAATACCACCACGACAAGCACCACAACACCTATGTCGTGAACCTGAACAACCTGGTGCCTGGCACCGAGTTCGAAGGCAAGACCCTGGAAGAGATCGTCAAGACCTCTTCGGGCGGCATCTTCAACAACGCCGCTCAAGTCTGGAACCACACCTTCTACTGGAACTGCATGAAGCCCAACGGCGGCGGTCAACCGACTGGCGCCCTGGCCGACGCGATCAACGCAGCCTTCGGCTCCTTCGACAAGTTCAAGGAAGAGTTCAGCAAGGTTTCCATCGGCACCTTCGGTTCCGGCTGGGGCTGGCTGGTGAAGAAGGCCGACGGTTCCCTGGCCCTGGCCAGCACCATCGGCGCCGGCTGCCCGCTGACCAGCGGCGACACCCCGCTGCTGACCTGCGACGTATGGGAGCACGCCTACTACATCGACTACCGCAACCTGCGGCCGAAGTACGTCGAAGCGTTCTGGAACCTGGTCAACTGGGACTTCGTAGCAAACAACTACGCTGCCTGAGACCTGCCATTGTGCGGGCCTCAGGGTCCGCGCACGCTGTGAAAAACCCGGCTGACCGCCGGGTTTTTTACTTTCCGCCGCTACCCCGCCCTCAGTAAGCGCTACAACAGCTTCAGATCCAGGCACATGGAACACCGCACAGCCGTGCTCCAGCGCCCGCCCAGCAGCGTTATGGCTGCGAAAATGTGGCGTCGATGCCGAGTTCGGCATGCTAATAATGACGGCCGGCAGACCCGGCCACGCGCTGTCATTTGGGCAACCCGCTCAAGTACCCGTTCCCGCACGCCGACATCGCAGAACGCAGAGCAACGTCCTGGCGCAGTAGTGCCAACATGTCCCAACCGGCCGACTTCGCTGTATTGGTGTAATGGCCCTTTGACGGTAACCGCGAGTTTGCTAATACTCTCAGCGGTCTGACGCATCTGGCATCGAACAAGGAACCGCCATTTGAAGCTGGAACTCAAGAACAGCCTGTCTTTGAAGCTGCTGCGTGTAGTACTGCTTTCCGCGCTTGCCGTTGGGGTGGTATTGAGCTGCGCGCAAATTGTCTTCGACGCATACAAGACCCGCCAGGCGGTGAACAACGATGCCCAGCGTATCCTCGGCATGTTCCGCGACCCCTCGACCCAGGCGGTCTACAGCCTGGACCGCGAAATGGGCATGCAGGTCATCGAAGGCCTGTTCCAGCACGAATCGGTGCGCATGGCGGCCATCGGCCATCCCAACGAGCCGATGCTCGCGGAAAAATCCCGTGCCCCGGCGCAATTGCCCACCCGCTGGCTGACCGACCCGATCCTCGGCCAGGAACAGAGTTTCAGCACCAAACTGGTGGGCCGCGGCCCCTACAGCGAATACTACGGCGACCTCAGCATCACCCTCGACACCGCGCGCTACGGTGAGAGCTTCGTCACCAGTTCGGTGGTCATCTTCATTGCCGGCGTGCTGCGCGCCCTGGCCATGGGCCTGGTGCTGTACCTGGTCTACCACTGGCTGCTGACCAAACCCCTGTCGAAAATCATCGAGCACCTCAGCCAGATCAACCCGGACCGCCCCAGCGCGCACAAACTGCCGATGCTCAAAGGCAACGAAAAAAACGAGCTGGGTCTGTGGATCAATACCGCCAACCAGTTGCTTTCCTCCATCGAACGCAACACGCACCTGCGCCGCGAGGCGGAAAGCAGCCTGCTGCGCATGGCCCAGTACGATTTTCTCACCGGTCTGCCGAACCGCCAGCAACTGCAGCAGCAACTCGACCAGATCCTCGATGATGCCGGCCGCCTGCAACACCGGGTTGCCGTGCTCTGCGTCGGCCTGGACGACTTCAAGGGCATCAACGAACAGTTCAGCTACCAGACCGGCGACCAGTTGCTGCTGGCCCTGTCCGACCGCCTGCGCAGCCACAGCGGCCGCCTCGGCGCCCTGGCCCGCCTGGGCGGCGACCAGTTCGCCCTGGTCCAGGCCGACATCGAGCAGCCCTACGAGGCCGCCGAGCTGGCGCAAAGCGTGCTGGATGACCTGGAGCTGCCCTTTGTCCTCGACCAGCAGGAAGTGCGCCTGCGCGCCACCATCGGCATCACCCTGTTCCCGGAGGACGGCGACAGCACCGAGAAGCTGCTGCAGAAAGCCGAACAAACCATGACCCTGGCCAAAAGCCGCTCACGCAACCGTTACCAGTTTTACATCGCCAGCGTCGACAGCGAAATGCGCCGACGCCGCGAGCTGGAGAAGGATCTGCGCGAAGCCTTGGCCCTGAACCAGTTTCATCTGGTCTATCAGCCGCAGATCGACTACCGCAACCATAACGTGGTTGGCGTCGAAGCGCTGTTGCGTTGGCAGCACCCGCAACACGGCCTGGTACCGCCCGACCTGTTCATCCCGCTGGCCGAACAGAACGGCACCATCATCGCCATCGGCGAATGGATTCTCGACCAGGCCTGCCGGCAACTGCGCGAATGGCACGATCAGGGCTTCAGCGAGCTGCGCATGGCCGTCAACCTCTCTACCGTGCAACTGCACCACGCCGAACTGCCGCGGGTGGTCAACAACCTGATGCAGATCTACCGCCTGCCGCCGCGCAGCCTGGAACTGGAAGTCACCGAAACCGGCCTGATGGAAGACATCACCACCGCCGCCCAGCACCTGCTCAGCCTGCGCCGCTCCGGTGCACTGATCGCCATCGACGACTTCGGCACCGGCTACTCCTCGCTGAGTTATCTGAAAAGCCTGCCGCTGGACAAGATCAAGATCGACAAGAGCTTCGTCCAGGACCTGCTCGAGGACGAAGACGACGCCACCATCGTGCGCGCCATCATCCAGCTCGGTAAGAGCCTGGGCATGCAGGTGATCGCCGAGGGCGTGGAAACCCTCGAGCAGGAGGCCTATATCATTGCCCAGGGCTGCAACGAAGGTCAGGGCTACTTCTACAGCAAGCCGTTGCCAGCCCGCGAACTGACGCTCTATCTCAAACAGGCCCGGCGCCTCAGCGCAGCGGCGAGCAACCCGGCCACCCTGTAGCAACCGCCCCCAGGGGCGCGATGGACCTTGAGGGCGCTGAAAGCTCGCGGCTAAAGCGGAACGCCGCCCGGCCCCTCCCACGCAAAGCGACAGATGATTCGTGTCGCGACACTAGAGCCTCGTCACCCCGAGCAACCAGGCCGTCGCCAGGGCTCCGGCCAGACACAGCACGGCGCCACCGGCCGCCTGCCAGTAGAAGTGGCGGGCCAGTTCGTCCTCCCCGGCACTGGACAAAATAAACGGCTGCGCCTCACCCGGCCTACCCATATGATGCTGCGCCGGCTGCTGACTGTGCTGGCGATGGCGATCCTCGGCCTCCAGTTGCGCGGCCAGACGCACGCGGTTCCATTCCTGCTCATCCAAGCGGCCATTGCCATCGCTGTCGAAGCGCTGCAGCAGACCGGCGAAATCGCCCTTCCACTGACCAATCACTTCGCTCTGCGCAGCACCCACATCGAGCCCCTGGCGACCGCCGCCACTGCTGCGGAAAGCGCCGATGGCATACAGCGGCTGGCCAGCGTGCAAGCGCTCCTCGCTATAGCGATAACGCTTGCCGGCCGAGAACCAGGCGGCCCAGCCGCTCCTGGCCGGCCCGCGCGGGTGGCGCAGATTGCCCCGCCATACCTCACGGGTCGTGGGCCGCACCTGCGCACCCCGCGGGTCGATCAGACAGCTGCCAGTGCCGTCGTCCAACAGCAACCAGCCTTCGCTGCTACCGCTGTCGACCAGCCGCCAGCTGTGGCTCTTGCCGCTGGCCTGGTACTCCTCGATCCTGAAGCGCCACCACAGGCATGGCTTGCCGGTCAGCGGCGCAACTATCGCGGTGTTCGCTTGTTCGCGCAGCACGCCGTAGAACTCGACGTAACCCTGGGCTGCAGAACGGATCTTCGAGGTCGGCGTATCCAGCAGATGGCGCGCCTCTCCCAGGCGCCGCAGACACCACCAGGCACCACCAGTCGTGGCGCCGACCGCGCAGGCCAGGCCGAGCAGATGCCCTGTATCCATCGCCACTCAGCCGAACAGCGACTTGATATCGACGTCGGCCTTCTCCGCGTCGCTGAACTCCAGCAGCTCGCCCGCCTGGAAAGCAAACAGCCGGGCAAGCAAGACATCGGGAAACTGCTCGATACGCACGTTGTTCAGGTTGACCGCCTCGTTGTACAGCTCGCGGCGGTCGGCGATGCCGTTCTCCAGGCCGCTGATGCGCTGCTGCAGGTGCTGAAAACTGTCGTTGGCTTTCAGTTCCGGGTAGTTCTCGGCCAGGGCGAACAGCTGCCCCAGACCAAGGCGCAGGCCACTCTCGGCTTTGCCCAGAGCACCGACATCATGCTGCTCGCGGGCGCGGGCGACGGCGCTACGCGCGGCAATCACCCGCTCCAGGGTGCTGCCCTCGTACTGCATGTACTGCTTGCAGGTTTCCACCAGTTTGGGCAGCTCTTCGTGGCGCTGCTTGAGCAACACATCGATATTCGCCCAGGCCTTGCTCAGCCCGTGCTTCAAACGCACCAGCGCGTTGTAGAGAACCACCGCATAGGCGGCGAGCAGAAACACAATCACGAGGACGGCAACACTGGTAAGACTCATGTGGTTTGCTCCGTAACGATGGGGCCATGGCTGCTGCCAGCCGATCGGACTTGCCGGATGCTGGCATTCTAGCGGCATCGACCTGCCGATACGGAGATCCGCTGCACGGCTTTATGCGATTTATTCCCAATGACCCTTTGCGCAAAATGCAAATCTTTCGCATTATGTTGCAGCGTTGCGTACACCTCCGCGTGCACCTCTAAAAATACCCTTGCAAAGGAATTCGTCATGATTCGTATGCCCCTGGCTTCCGCCAGCCTGCTGGCCATCGCCATATCCCTCGCCGGCTGCGGCGAAGACAAGGCGCCCGTCAGCCAAACCCCGGCACCTGCCGCCAGCAGCGCCAGCGCCCCGGTAGCCGTGGCCAGCCAAATCGACGAAGCAGCCGGCAAGGCCGTGGTCAGCCACTATGCCGACCTGGCCCTGGCCGTATTCAGCGACGCCGCCAGCACCGGCAAGGCGCTGCAGGGCGCCATCGACGCACTGCTCGCCAACCCGACCGACGCCACCCTGCAAGCCGCCCGCGAAGCCTGGCTGGCAGCGCGCGTACCCTACATGCAGTCCGAAGTGTTCCGCTTCGGCAACGCCGTGGTCGATGACTGGGAAGGCCAGCTCAATGCCTGGCCGCTGGACGAGGGCCTGATCGATTACGTGGCCGCCGACTACCAGCACGCCCTGGGCAACCCGGGCGCCACGGCCAACATCATCGCCAACACCGAACTCCAGGTCGGCGAAGACAAGCTCGATGTCACCACCATCACCCCGCAACTGCTGGCCAGCCTGAACGAACTGGGCGGTTCCGAAGCCAACGTCGCCACCGGTTACCACGCCATCGAATTCATGCTCTGGGGCCAGGATCTGAATGGCAGCAACCCGGGTGCCGGCGCGCGCCCAGCCACTGACTTCGTGGTCGGCGAAGGCGCTACCGGCGGCAACAACGAACGTCGCCGCGCCTTCCTCAAGGCCGCCGGCGAATTGCTGGTCAGCGACCTCGATGCGATGGTCGTGCAATGGCAAGCCGGCAATGCCGACAACTACCGCGCCAGTCTGCAGGCCGAATCGGCCGAGAACGGCCTGCGCAAGATGCTCTTCGGCATGGGCAGCCTGTCCCTCGGCGAACTGGCCGGCGAGCGCATGAAGGTCGCGCTGGAAGCCAACTCCACCGAAGACGAGCACGACTGCTTCAGCGACAACACCCACAACTCGCACTTCTACAATGGCAAGGGCATTCGCAATGTCTACCTGGGCGAGTACCAGAAGGTCGACGGCACCACCCTGACCGGCCCGAGCCTGTCGTCCCTGGTGGCCAAGGTCGGCGCCGCGGCCGACAGCGCCCTGCAAGCCGACCTGGCAGCGACCGAAGCCAAGTTGCAGGCCCTGGTCGCCAGCGCCGCTAACGGCCAGCACTTCGACCAGTTGATCGGCGCCGACAACGCCGCCGGCCAGCAGATCGTGCGCGACGCCATCGCCGCCCTGGTCAAGCAGACCGGTGCCATCGAACAGGCCGCCGGCAAGCTGAACATCGGCGACCTCAACCCGGACACCGCCGACCACACCTTCTAAGTCGGCGCGCAACAGCAGCCGGTGCGATCGCCCGATCGCATCGGCTTTACCATCCACGTTAACGCAAATCCGTCTTATTTAAACGCAGTTAGCCTGCTAAGCTTGCCCGCCTGACTTTCTGCCGCGGATCCCTGTCGATGCCTGCCCCGTCCCCTCGTCTGCTGCTGAGCCTGCTCCTGGGCCTGGCCGGCTGTGACCAGTCGCCACACTTCACCCAGGCCGAGCCAGGGGAAGCGCTATCCGCCGGCAGCGCCACCGTGTTCAAGTTCGACCACAACGCCTTCTCCCTGCCCGCGGCCAATCTGCCGCCCTCGCGCCGCCTAGATTTCAGCGTCGGCAACAGCTTCTTCCGCAATCCCTGGGTGATCGCCCCGGCCACCACCACCGCGCGCGACGGCCTGGGGCCACTGTTCAACACCAATGCCTGTCAGAACTGCCATATCAAGGACGGCCGCGGCCACCCGCCCGGCCCGGATGCAGTCAGCGCCGCCTCGATGCTGGTGCGCCTGTCGCTACCGGCGGGCAGCGAGCACGCGGCGATCATCGAGCGCCTGGGCGTGCTGGCCGAGCCGACCTACGGCGGCCAGTTGCAAGACATGGCCAACCCCGGCATCGCTCCCGAGGGCAAGGTGCGGGTCAACTACAGCCGGCAGATCGTCAGCTTTACCGATGGCCACTCGGTGGAACTGCGCCGGCCGACCCTGGAGATCAGCAAATTGGGCTACGGCCCGCTGCACCCGGACACGCGTTTTTCCGCCCGCATCGCCCCGCCGATGATCGGCCTGGGCCTGCTCGAAGCCATCCCCGAAGCGGCGATCATGGCCAATGCCGACCCGCACGACAGCGATGGCGACGGCATCTCCGGGCGCGCCAACCGGGTCTGGGACGCGGCCCTGGAGCAAACCGTGCTCGGCCGCTTCGGCTGGAAGGCCGGGCAACCGACGCTCAACCAGCAGAATGCCCACGCCTTCGCCGGCGACATGGGCCTGACCAGCTCACTGGTCGCCGCGGACGACTGCACGTCGGCGCAAAGCGACTGCCGTAGCGCCAACCACGGCGGCGAAGCGGAAGTCAGCGACGGCATTCTCGCCAGCGTGCTGTTCTACAGCCGCAACCTGGGCGTGCCGGCACGCCGCGATGTCGAGGCGCCCGAGGTGCTCGCGGGCAAGGGGCTGTTCCACCAGGCCGGCTGTCAGCGCTGTCATACCCCGCAATTCACCACCGCCAGCGATGCCGCCGAGCCGGAACTGGCCAACCAGCCGATTCGTCCCTATAGCGACCTGCTGCTGCACGACATGGGCGAAGGCCTGGCGGACGACCGCGCCGAGTTTCTCGCCACTGGCCGCGAGTGGCGCACCCCGCCACTCTGGGGCATCGGCCTCACCGAGGCGGTCAGCGGCCACACCCAGTTTCTCCACGACGGCCGTGCCCGCAACCTGCTGGAAGCCATCCTCTGGCATGGCGGCGAAGCCGAAACGGCCAAGCAGAAGGTCCTGACTTTTTCCGCCGACCAGCGCGCCGCGCTGTTGGCCTTTTTGAATTCGCTGTAAGGAGCCGCGCATGATCCGTTCGCCCTTGACTCTCGCCCTGCTGAGCCTGGCACTCGCCGCCTGTTCCCCTGTCGACCCGCAACAGGCCGTCAGCAGCGCCCTGACTGACGGCGTACTGCTGCCGGCCTACAGCAGCTGGGCCGAGGCCAATGGCCAGTTGGCCCAGAGCGGCCAGGCCTTCTGCGCCGACGGGCAGACGCTGAGCGACGCACGCCAGGCCTTTCTCGCCGCGCAAAGCGCCTGGGCCGGCCTGCAACCGCTGCAGATCGGCCCGCTGGCCGAAGGTAACCGCGCCTGGCAGGTGCAGTTCTGGCCGGACAAGAAGAACCTGGTGGCACGCCAGGTCCAAGCCCTGCTCAAGAGCAAACCCGCGCTGACGCCCGCCGACCTGGATAAAGCCAGCGTGGTGGTGCAAGGCCTGACCGCTTACGAATACTTGGTGTACGACCCGACCATCGATCTCGCCAATGCCGAGCAGAAGGCCCGCTATTGCCCGCTGCTGGTCGCCATCGGTCAGCACCAGCGAGCCCTGGCAGCCGATGTCCTCGAACGCTGGCAAGCCAAGGACGGCATGGCCGCGCAACTGCAGGGTTTTCCCAACCAGCGCTACGCCGAAGCAGCCGAAGCCGTGGCCGAACTGCTGCGCACCCAGGTCAGCGCCCTCGACGGCCTGAAGAAAAAGCTCGGCACCCCGCTCGGCCGCCAGAGCAAAGGCCAGCCGCAGCCCTATCAGGCCGAGGCCTGGCGCAGCCAGGCCAGCCTGGCCAACCTGGCGGCCGGGCTGGCCAGCGCCGAACGTATCTGGCGCGGCGCCGAGCAGGACGGCATCCAGGCACTGCTTGGCAGCGAGCGCAACGAACTGAAAGAACGCATCGACGCCGCCTACAGCGACACCCGCCAGCGCCTCGCGGCCCTGCAACGCCCGCTCGGCGAACTGCTCGGCGACCAGGCCGGGCGCGGCGAGCTGAATGCGCTGTACGACAGCCTCAATGCCTTGCACCGTCTGCACGAAACCGAACTGGCGAACAGCCTCGGCATCCAGATGGGTTTCAACGCCCACGATGGCGACTAGGACATGGCCCTGATGAAACGCAGAACCTTTCTCGCCCTGAGCGGCGCTACCCTGGCCGCTGGCGCGGTGGCCGCCGGCGCTTTCGCCGGCTGGACCCTGGGCGGCAACGGCGTGCAACCCCTGCTGCTGTCCGCGCGCAACGATGCGACCGGCAAGCACTATGCGGTGGGCTACCGCCTGGATGGCAGCCAGGTCTTCGCCACCCGGGTCGGCGAGCGCTGTCATGACGTGGTGGCACACCCCAGCCTGCCGCTGGCGCTGTTCGTCGGTCGCCGACCGAGTACCCGTAGTTATCTGCTCGACACTCGCGACGGCCGCCTGCTGCAGACCCTGGAGTCACCGGCACAGCGGCACTTCTACGGCCACGCGGTATTCCACAAGGATGGCCAATGGCTGTACGCCACCGAGAACGACACCAGTGATCCCGGTCGCGGCGTACTCGGCGTCTATCGCCTGCAAGGTGGGCAACTGCAACGCACCGGCGAACTGTCGAGCCACGGCCTGGGCCCACACCAACTGCTCTGGCTGCCCGATGGCGAGACCCTGGTGGTGGCCAACGGCGGCATCCGCACCGAAGCCGAGAGCCGGGTGGAGATGAACCTCGACAGCATGGATTCCAGCCTGGTGCTGCTCGACCGCGACGGCGGCCTGCTGAGCCAGGAACGCTTGCCCGAGCGGATGAACAGCGTACGCCATCTGGCGGTGGCCAGCGACGGCACTATCGTCAGCGCCCAGCAATACATGGGCGACCCTGCCGATCCGGTGCCGTTGCTGGCGATCAAACGGCCGGGCCAGGCGTTCCAGCACTTCGCCTTGGGCGAGGCGCAACGCCAGGCGATGAAGCAGTACAGCGCCAGCGTGGCGATTCACAGCGAACTGCGCCTGCTGGCGCTGACCGCGCCGCGCGGCAACCGGGTGTTCATCTGGGACCTGGACAGCGCCGCCCTGCGCCTGGATGCGCCGCTGGCCGATTGCGCCGGAATCGGCACGGTGGCCGAGGGCTTCGTGGTCAGCACCGGCGTGAGTCGCTGCCGGCTGTTCGATTGCCGCAGTGGCGCAATCACCGCCCAGCCGCTGCAGCTGCCGGCCGGGCTCTGGGACAACCATCTGCGCCTGGTCTAGCTAGCTACGGCGACCCGCTGCAGGCGGCGCCAATTAAAGAATGCTGACGCCAGGCCGACTATTACCCGGCTGCTTTCGCCTTGCCTAGCCTTCGCTCGCTACCTTTTTCCACAGCCTGCCAACCCTTCTTGGCTACCGGTTCAACTCACCCGCTGCGCAAACCGACTCCCACTCGCTATTTCGAGGTGTCACACAACATGCCCCAACAACGCTCCTTGCGTGCACAAATCCTCGGCCTGCTTGGTGTCAGCTTGATCCTGATCCTGCTGATTGCCCTGGCCAGCTTCACCTTCCTATCCAACAGCATCCAGTCCTACCGCAACCTCGTCGACGGCACGCTGCACGCCTCGCGGCTGGTGGACAGTGCCAACGTCGAATTCAAGGTGCAGGTTCAGGAGTGGAAAAACGTTCTGTTGCGCGGCAAGAACCCGGCCGACCGGGATAAGTACTGGAACCAGTTTCAGACCCAGGAAGGCAAGGTGCAGGCGCTTTTGACCGAACTGATCGAGAGTGCCAGCATGCAGCAGGACCGCACATTGCAAAACCAGATCGAGCGGCTGCGCAACGAACACCAAGGCATGGGCAACGCCTACCGCAAGGGTTATGCCGCATTTGTCGCTGGCGGGGCCGAGCCGGCAGTGGGCGACGCCGCCGTCAAAGGCATAGACCGCACCGCCAGCGAACAGATGAGCGCGCTGGTCAGCCAACTCAATCAACATGGCCAGACGCAAGCGCAGACCATCAGCGCCTCGGCCGAGCAAACGGTGTGGCTGGGCCTGACTGTGATGCTGCTCTCCAGCGCGCTGATCGGTCTGTTCAGCCTGTGGCTGGTCAACCGCAACATGATCACCCCGATCCGCGGACTGATCGAACACATCGCCCAGCTCAGTCAGGGCAACTTCGGCCAACGCCTCGACGCCAGCCGTGGCGATGAACTCGGCCGCCTGGCCGAGGCCGCCAACACCCTGCGTGACTTCCTCGCCGACACCTTCAGCCGCCTGCAGCAGAGCACGGTCAATCTGGACAGCGCCAGCAGTGAACTGAGCTCCATCTCCGCCCAGATGGCCCAGGGCACCCACGAACAGTTCTCGCGCACCGATCAGGTCGCCACGGCCATGCACGAAATGTCCGCCACCGCCCAAGAGGTCGCCCGCCATGCAGCTGCTGCTGCAAGCGCCGCCGATGATGCCGACCGGTCGGCCCAACAGGGCGAACTGGTGATGCAGGCGACCATCCAGACCATCACCGGCATGCGCGGCGAGATCGCCAGCACCGCCGACGTGATCCGCCGCCTGGAAACCGACAGCGCACGCATCGGCAAGGTGCTGGAAGTGATCCGCGGCATCGCCGAACAGACCAACCTGCTCGCCCTCAACGCCGCCATCGAGGCGGCGCGGGCCGGCGAGCAGGGCCGTGGCTTCGCCGTGGTCGCCGACGAGGTGCGCACTCTGGCCCAGCGCACCGCCGAATCCACCGCGGAGATCCACCAGATCATCGACACCGTGCAGACCGGCGCGGTGAATGCGGTACGTGCCATCGAGAGCGGGCAGAGCCGCAGCGAGGAAGGCGTGACCCAGGTCACCGAGGCCGGCGCCATGCTGCAGCGCATCACCGGCGCGGTGGAGGCGATCCGCGACATGAACCGGCAGATTGCCACCGCCGCCGAGGAGCAGACCTCGGTGGCCGAGGACATCTCACGCAACCTCACCGAGATCACCGTGATCGCCACCAGCAACCAGCAGAACGTGCAACGCACCGAGGCCGCCAGCCAGAACCTACACGGCCTGTCCGGTCAGTTGCGCGAGGTGACCCGACACCTCAGCGCCTGAGGCATCCCGCGCCACTGCGAGCATCCGCGGCGGCGCACCCAGCGCGCAAATTACGGCAAGAACCCGTTCATCTTCCGGCAATTGCAGCGAAAGCTGGCGACTTCTGGCAACCCAAGCGGGCGCTCGCAATCTTTTGCAAATGCGCCCTTTTGACTTGCCCCAGCCTTGGTACTAAGGTGCCCGTCTAGCCTATTCCCAGGCCCAATCAGCCCTGCCAAGGAACCGGAATATGTTGCTCCGCCGCATGTTGATCATGCTGGGCGTGGTTGCCCTCATGGTACTCGCCCTCGCCGCCTATAAAGGCCTGGCCATCTACCGGGAAATCCAGCAGTTCTCGACGCCGCAGCCACCAATCAGCGTCAACGCCGCCGAAGCCGTCGAACGGCCCTGGCAGAGCCGCCTGCCGGCCATCGGTACGCTGAAGGCTTTCCAGGGCATCGACCTGACCGTCGAGGTCGCCGGCACCGCACGCGATGTGCTGTTCCAGTCCGGCGAGAAGGTCCGCCTCGGCCAGCCGCTGATCCAGATGGACAGCGAGGTGGAACAGGCCAGTCTGGCCACCGCCCAGGCCGAACTGGGCCTGGCACGGGTCGAGTACCAGCGCGGACGCAATCTGATCGCTCGCCAGGCCATCTCCAGGAGCGAGTTCGACCGGCTCTCCGCCGAGCTGCAGAAAGCCGACGCCAGCGTCGCCCAGTTGCAGGCCACCCTGGCGAAGAAGCGCATCCTCGCGCCCTTCGCCGGCACCATCGGCATTCGTCAGGTCGATGTCGGCGACTACCTAGCCTCGGGCACCACCATCGCCACCCTGCAGGATCTGTCGACCCTGTTCGTCGACTTCTTCCTGCCGGAGCAGAACGTGCCGCAATTGGCCATCGGTCAAGACGTGCGCGTCCAGGTGGCGGCCTATCCCGACCAGATATTCGAAGGCCGGATCAGTGCGATCAACCCCAAGGTCGAGGCGACCACACGCAACCTGCTGGTGCGCGCCAGCCTGGCCAACCCGGACGAGAAGCTGCTACCCGGTATGTTCGCCAACCTGCAGGTGCTGCTGGTCGGCGAGACTCCGCAGGTGCTGGTGCCGGAAACCGCGATCACCTACACCCTGTACGGCAATTCGGTATACGTGATCGAGGAACAGGCCGACGAGGGCGGTGCCGACAGTCCAGCCAGCGCTGCCGACGGCCAAGCGGTCCTGCGGGTCGAGCGCCGCTTCGTCGAGACCGGCGAACGCCGCGAAGGTCAGGTGGTGATTCTCAAGGGCCTGCAGGCCGGCGAACGGGTGGTCAGCGCCGGCCAGCTCAAGCTGGATAACGGCGCCCGCGTGGCCATAGTCGCCGATGCGCTCGATGCCGTCGAAACCACCGAATAGCACACAGCCAACCGGCTCCGCTCAGCGCGTTGCCGGTGTATAGGAACTGCCCATGGCCTTTACCGACCCCTTCATCCGTCGCCCGGTGCTGGCGACCGTGGTCAGCCTGCTGATCGTCCTGCTCGGCCTGCAGGCCTTCGACAAGCTGACCATCCGCCAGTACCCGCAGCTGGAGAACGCCCTGATCACGGTCACCACCGCCTACCCGGGCGCCAATGCCGAGACCATCCAGGGCTACATCACCCAGCCCCTGCAGCAGAGCCTGGCCAGCGCCGAAGGCATCGACTACATGACCTCGGTGAGCCGGCAGAACGTCTCGACCGTGTCCATCTACGCGCGCATCGGCGCCGACAGCGATCGCCTGTTCACCGAGCTGCTGGCCAAGGCCAACGAGGTGAAGAACCAGCTGCCGCAGGACGCCGAAGACCCGGTACTGAGCAAGGAAGCGGCCGACGCCTCGGCGCTGATGTACATCAGCTTCTACAGCGACCAGTTGAGCAACCCGCAGATTACCGACTACCTGTCGCGGGTGATCCAACCCAAGCTGGCCACCCTGCCAGGCATGGCCGAAGCGGAAATCCTCGGCAACCAGGTGTTCGCCATGCGCCTGTGGCTCGACCCGCTGAAGATGGCCGCCTATGAGCTGAGCGCCAGCGACATCAACGACGCCGTGCGCCAGTACAACTTCCTCGCCGCCGCCGGCGAAGTGAAGGGCGAATATGTGCTGACCAGCATCAATGCCAGCACCGATCTGAAATCGCCGCAGGCGTTCGCCGCCATCCCGCTGAAAACCATCGGCGACAGCCGCGTGCTGCTCGGCGATGTGGCGCGGGTAGAGATGGGCGCGCAGAGCTACGACTCGATCAGCTCGTTCGACGGCACGCCCTCGGTGTACATCGCCATCAAGGGCACGCCGAGCGCCAACCCGCTGGACGTGATCAAGGAAGTGCGGCAGATCATGCCCGAGATCGAGGCGCAGCTGCCGCCCAACCTCAAGGTGTCCATCGCCTACGACGCCACCCTGTTCATCCAGGTGTCGATCGACGAGGTAGTGAAGACCCTGCTCGAGGCGGTACTGATCGTCATCGTCGTGGTGTTCCTGTTCCTCGGCGCGCTGCGCTCGGTGCTGATCCCGGTGATCACCATCCCGCTGTCGATGATCGGCGTACTGTTCTTCATGCAGCTGATGGGCTATTCGATCAACCTGCTGACCCTGCTCGCCATGGTCCTGGCCATCGGCCTGGTGGTTGACGACGCCATAGTCGTGGTGGAGAACATCCATCGGCATATCGAGGAGGGCAAGACGCCTCTCGATGCCGCCCTCGAAGGTGCCCGCGAGATCGCCGTACCGGTGGTGTCGATGACCATCACCCTGGCCGCGGTCTACGCCCCGATCGGCTTTCTCGAGGGTCTGACCGGCGCGCTGTTCAAGGAATTCGCCCTGACCCTGGCTGGCGCGGTGATCATCTCTGGCATCGTCGCCCTGACCCTGTCGCCGATGATGTGCGCCAAGCTGCTGCGCCACGAGGAAAACCCCAGCGGCCTGGCCCATCGCCTGGACCTGCTGTTCGACTCGCTCAAGCGGCGCTACCAGCGCGCCCTGCACGGCACCCTGGAAACCCGTCCGGTGGTGCTGGTGTTCGCCCTGATCGTGCTGTGCCTGATCCCGCTGCTGCTGATGTTCACCAAGAGCGAACTGGCGCCCGAGGAAGACCAGGGCATCGTCTTCCTCATGGCCAACGCGCCGCAGCCGACCAATCTCGAGTACCTGAACCGCTATACCGAGCAGTTCGTCGAGATCTTCAAGGCGTTCCCCGAGTACTACTCCTCGTTCCAGATCAACGGCTTCAATGGCGTGCAATCGGGCATCGGCGGCTTTCTGCTGACGCCATGGAACCAGCGCGAGCGCACCCAGATGGAGATCCTGCCGCAGGTGCAGGCGCGCCTGGACCGGATCGCCGGCCTGCAGATCTTCGGCTTCAACCTGCCCTCGCTGCCGGGCACCGGTGAGGGCCTGCCGTTCCAGTTC
Source organism: Pseudomonas borbori (assembly GCF_900115555.1). GTDB lineage: Bacteria > Pseudomonadota > Gammaproteobacteria > Pseudomonadales > Pseudomonadaceae > Aquipseudomonas > Aquipseudomonas borbori. The sequence goes on along the minus strand of NZ_FOWX01000026.1, from coordinate 25,287 downwards.
GTGATCAATACGCCGAACGATTACGAGTCGCTGCTGCAGGTCGCCGAGCGGGTCAAGCAACGCGCCCTGGCCTCCGGCAAGTTCGCCTTCCTCGACATCGACCTGGCCTTCGACAAGCCCGAAGTGGTGGTCGACATCGACCGCGCCAAGGCGGCGCAGATGGGCGTGTCCATGGAGGATATCGGCCTGACCCTGGCGACCCTGCTCGGCGAGGGCGAGATCAACCGCTTCACCATCGATGGGCGCAGCTACAAGGTGATCGCCCAGGTCGAACGCGCCTACCGCGACAACCCGGGCTGGCTCGGCCACTATCAGGTCAAGAGCGAAAGCGGCGAGATGCTGCCGTTGTCGACCCTGATCACGGTTAACGATCGCGCGCGGCCGACCCAACTCAACCAGTTCCAGCAGCTCAATTCGGCGATCATCCAGGGTGTGCCCATCGTCAGCATGGGCGAGGCAATCGAGACCGTGCGGCAGATCATGGCCGAGGAAGCTCCGGCCGGCTTCGCCGCCGACTATGCCGGCGCGGCGCGCCAGTTCATCCAGGAAGGCAGTGCCCTGTACGCCACCTTCGGCCTGGCCCTGGCCCTGATTTTCCTGGTGCTGGCGGCGCAGTTCGAGAGCTTCCGCGATCCGCTGGTGATCCTGGTCACGGTGCCGCTGTCGATCTGCGGCGCGCTGATCCCGCTGTTCCTCGGCTTCTCCAGCATGAACATCTACACCCAGGTGGGCCTGGTGACCCTGATCGGCCTGATCACCAAGCACGGCATCCTGATCGTCGAGTTCGCCAACCAGTTGCGTCACCGCCACGGCTTGACGCGCCGCGCGGCGGTCGAGGAAGCCGCGGCGATCCGCCTGCGGCCGGTGCTGATGACCACCGCGGCCATGGTCTTTGCCATGATCCCGCTGATTCTCGCCAGCGGCGCCGGCGCGGTGAGCCGTTTCGACATCGGCCTGGTGATCGCCACCGGCATGTCCGTGGGCACCCTGTTCACCCTGTTCGTCCTGCCCTGCGTGTATAGCCTGCTGGCCACGCCGGACCCGGAACCCACGCCAGAGCCTGCCGCGCCTTAGGCGCCACGCCAGCGGCGACGCTGCAGGACTGACGACAAGCCGCTGCGGGACCGGGCAAAGCAAGTCGGCAAAAACAGCAATGCCGCGCACTCGGGTCGAGTGCACGGCATTGGTATGGCAGCAGGATCTGTCAGGCAGGCCGTTCGCTCATTTCTGTCCGGCCAGGCTCTGCGACAGGCCGAACATGAACAGCAGCAAATCCTTGTCCGGGGCAAGCTGTTGCATCGCCTTGCTGGTTTTGCGCGGCAGTGGACAGCGCTCCAGACTGCCGGAGTCACCCAGCATGACCGGCCCCGGCTCATGCCAGGCAGCGGCGGCCAGTGAGGCCACGCCCAGCGCCGCGACCAGGAAAACACCTCTAGCAATTTCTAACTTCATAACCGCAACCCCTTGATAGCGCTGCCAAACGCTTGCTGGTAACAGTAGACCAATCGATCCCAGTCACCAGCACCCCACGACGAATGGCGCTTGAGTTGCAGCATGTCGTGGCGAGCGGCCTGGCGCGCACTGAAACGTCGCCGGCTCTTTTCCAGGTCCAGCAGGGCCGTTTCGACTTCGATGCGCTCGCCCACCTGTTCGACTCGCACGAACAGATGCTTCTGGTAGAGGCTCCCATGCTGCCAGCCCGCCCGGTGGAAACGCGCCAGCATGCCGGCCACTTGCGTGAGGAGCTGCTCGTTGACCGCCACGCCGAAACGCTCACGGCCACCTTCGGCGTACCACTGGCTGAGCTCCTGAAAGCCTTTCAGCTCCTCCGATACCAGCAGTCCGCGCCATAACCCGGCGCCATCGCGCTGCACATCGCAATAGCGCAGGCTCGGCGCCTTGACGTCGATCTTCTCCAGGGCCAGCAGGGCATCACGCTCGCGCAGCACCGTGGGCCGGCCGAAGGGATAACGCAGGCTGCGGTAGAAGTGGCCCACCTGGCGCTTGGCATAGAGTACCTGGCCATCGCCCAGGTGCAGGCGCTGCACGCCGCTCTCGCCGCCACGCCGCTGGTTCGGTTCCTCGACCCATTCACCCTGCAGTTGCCACCACTGATCGAACACCATCGCTGCTGTCATTTCATTCGCCTGCAAGCCAACTATCACTACAACCAGACTTGGCCAGAAGCCCTACCCAGTCACCAACGGTAACAAAACACCACTCGCGTAACCCGAACGCATTTCCGCGCGCCGACGCACAAGCTCCCCCTGAAGCCCCTGGCTGCAGGGCCGAACCAATCGGTGGTTGCACGCTGACAGCCGAGCTGGAACTTACAGCAATTTTCGCACCACGCAAAAATTCTGCGCCCCCGCACCAGCCGCTGGCGGTTAGGCGCCGGCGTAATTCGCTCACTCGCCATGGCGCATTGCCTGGCAGCCTCGGCCAGGTGCAATGCAGTCCATTCACCGTACATAAGCCGGGCAGGCTTTCACGCACCCAATAAAAAACCCGCGCCGAGGCGCGGGTTTTTCAATGACTGCCGGGAAGCAGGCTGGCTGTCGGGTAAGAGGCGACCATTACTGGCCACCCCTCCCCTAAGAACTGTACGTGCGAGTTTCCCCGCATACAGCTCAAGCCTTTGAAAGCCTCACAACGTGTGCGGGCCGGCATCTCAGATCACTGATCTCTTGAACTACCTTCGGTTAAGCATATAGGATCAGGCCAGTTCTGATTTTCCAAGTGTAAAAGTGAGCGAAAGTGGGGCCGGCAGGTCGCATCTGCCCAAACCACCAGAGTGCTAGCACTCTGCGGCGTGAACTTGAGCGGCTTAACAACCGTTCTCTTTCACAAACTTTAGATTCACTCTTGGAGATTATTCATGGAATTGACATTCAGAATAGACCCGAAGCTTGTGCTGCTCCTCGTGATGCTCATATTGCTTTAAGTCGCTATAGGGGAGGAGAGACCCTCCCTTACAGTTTTCTCTGAGCGTGTAGCTGCCGATGACAGTTGGGATGCAGCAAGACCAAATTTTCCAGTTCGTCGCCTCCGCCTTTGTGCCGCTCGACGATGTGGTGGATGTTCCACCCCGTATCGAACGTGATCAATTGCTTGCACATGGGACAGCGCTTGCTCTGGGCAATCCAAAGCCTCAGCGTTTTCCGTTTACCTTCGTCCGAGTTCCTCCAGGCGTATTCTAATCTTTCCTCGAAGTACGTCTCGTCTGCCGGATCATAAGGATTGGCTTCCGCTCTGATTTTGGTATGCCGCTTGATCGGGACGTCGCTGGCATACAGCAAGGTGGCCAGTTTGCCGCTGGGATGAAGCCCGGAAAATACCCAACTGCGTGTTCCCACACACTTGAAGTACTTTTCCTTGATCCAGCGTTTGCAGCGATTCAAATGTCGCCGCCTGCACCATCGCCATAGCAATTTCCAGATCCTGTAATCCACATAATTGAAGGTCTGCTTGGCGACCACCGGCCTGTGGTAGTTGGCCCACCCCCGAATGACGGGGTTGAGCTTGTCTATCAATAAGCTGGCCGGCAGCGTTTTGTTTCCATCAATTAGTGCCTTCACCTTTGCCAAAAATGCTTTCACGTTCTTGTGGGCTGGCTTTATCAGCAGCTTGTCACCGTACTTGCGAGCATTCTGACCAAGGAAGTCGAAACCCTCCGATACATGCGTGAACAACGTCTTCTCCACCGCGAGGCTCAACCCACGCTCTGCCATAAAGGCATCGACGATAGGTTTAACCTCGTTCTCCAGCAGATCTTTCGAAATACCGGTGATGACGAAATCGTCCGCGTAACGCACATAGTTGACCTTGGTCTTGTAGCTGGCTTTGGTATTGCGTTGCCCGAATCGAGACTCAAGCACCTTTTCCAGACCATCAAGCGCCATATTGGCCAGCACCGGGGAGATGATGCCTCCTTGCGGAGTCCCCGCTTCGGTTGGGTTCAGTAGGCCGGATTCCATATACCCTGCCTTCAACCATTTCCGTAAGACCACCTTGTCCAATGGGATATTGGTGATCAGCCAGTCATGGTTGATATTGTCGAAGCACCCTTTGATATCACCCTCCATGACCCACTGCGCAGAGTGTTTGCGACCGAGATTGACGAACAATTGCTCGATTGCGTCTGCCGTGGATCGGTAAGGACGAAAACCATAGGAATTTCTGTCGGCTGTGGTTTCAGATACCGGTTCGAGTGCCAGCAGGTATAACGCCTGCATGGCCCTATCCAGCATCGTTGGTATTCCCAGCGGTCGGCGCTGACCATTCGCTTTGGGTATGTAGACCCGTCGCAGTGGCCGGGGCTGGTAACCCGTTCGCTTTAGCCGGAATATGGCTCCCCACTTACTTTCAGGTGTGCTCCAGGTTTCCCCATCGACACCCGGAGTCCTACGACCCCGGTTTTCAGTGACTCGTTTCACCGCCAATGCCTTGGCGGCGAATGAGCGAACCAGCATGCGCTGTAGGGCTTTCACCCGGCGCCATTGTTGGTTCTTAGCTGCCTTCGCGATTCGTACCTGTAGCCCTCTCACCTGTTGATGACTGGTCTCCCAGTCAATCGAATGCCAATTGGCAGTCAGGTGGGAGGATGCAGGTACTGCTGTTTGTGCCGTACTCATCTTGCGTTCCTCCAGAAATATTTCCCGGAGGGCAGCAGACGCACGAGCCCCTTGCGGGGAGTGAGTTCACTGCCCCGTAAGGGATTTCTATTTGATAGATGCTGCCAGTTAGACCAGCAAACATCACTTCTTGATGGCTTTACACGCCGTTTCGCGATCAAAGACCCGTCGGAAGTCAGCACCGTTTCCAGTCAGGGCATAACCCCTATCCAGTCCATTACAGCCTGGCATTCGCTTTTTCCGACATCCTTTGCCCGCACTTCCATGGGCCTCCCTTGCGGTTAGCTTGCCTCTGCCATAACAGTCAGTGGCGAAAATACGGGTTTACCGAGTTCCATACCTGTCACAAGGAAGGGTTAGGTCCTGCCTATTCACCGATGACTCAATGTCAGCGTGTCTCCAGATGTAAAAGAGACAACCAGTCATGCACCATTTTGGTCGAAGCCTATCAGCAACTTTGGCTCCATGCGGTTGACGGTGTTTATCAGCAGTTCACTTACGTTGACCATACCAACCAGCCTAGCGTCGCACCCGCGTGTTGCTCGCAGGATTTGCATGGCACCTCACGGCGACCACACACCACAGACATCGTGGGACTACATTGTCAGGAAGCTTCGCACCCCACCGTTACCAGTGACGCACTATCCCTAGGCTACTTTTGGCTGAACAAAAGGTTTTATGCCCGAGTACCGCAGCACTCGAGCATAAAACAATGACAGATACAGCTTGCGCCCTATAGAGAGCAGCCAAGCGCTGTAAAACAAGATCCCAGCTTGAACAGTAGCCCGCAGGTGAACTGTTGGTGGGTAACTTGTGGTCGGGTAAGACCTCAAATTAAAGGCGCACTTACCCTGTATTCGACACCTTGTGGGTGACCGAAACCGGGCTGAAGTGGCCCGGGATCGGGTTTAACAGTGCTATTTTCTGCGGGAACGTGCCACCAACCATGTGGTGGCACTTGGGTCGCCAAACCATGTGGCGACCACTGTGTAGCCCGCTAGGCTAGCTACCTATAGCGACTCTCGTCGCACTACATCATGCCGCCCATGCCACCCATACCGCCCATGCCGCCCATATCCGGCATACCAGCGGCCGGCTTGTCGTCGGCTGCTTCACCGACCATGGCTTCGGTGGTGATCATCAGGCTGCCGATCGAGGTCGCCGCCTGCAGGGCCGAACGGGTGACCTTGGCCGGATCGAGGATACCCATCTCGATCATGTCGCCATACACGCCGGTCGCCGCGTTGTAGCCGAAGTTGCCAGCGCCTTGCTTGACCTTGTCGACCACTACGCTCGGCTCGTCGCCGGCGTTGGCGACGATCTGGCGCAGCGGCGCCTCCACGGCACGACGCAGCAGGGCGATGCCGACGTTCTGATCTTCGTTGTCGCCCTTCAGCTCGGAGATGGCCTGCAGGGCGCGCACCAGAGCTACACCGCCGCCAGGCACCACGCCTTCTTCCACTGCCGCGCGGGTCGCGTGCAGGGCGTCTTCGACGCGGGCTTTCTTCTCTTTCATCTCGACTTCGGTGCCGGCACCGACCTTGATCACGGCAACACCGCCAGCCAGCTTGGCCAGACGCTCTTGCAGCTTCTCCTTGTCGTAGTCGGAGGAGGTGTCTTCGACCTGCTTGCGGATCTGTGCCACGCGCGCTTCGATGTCGGCTTGCTGGCCGGCGCCGTCGATGATGGTGGTGTTTTCCTTGCTCAGCACGACGCGCTTGGCATTACCCAGGTGCTCCAGGGTAGCGCCTTCCAGGCTCAGGCCGACTTCTTCGGAAATCACGGTACCGCCGGTGAGGATGGCGATGTCCTGCAGCATGGCCTTGCGCCGATCGCCGAAGCCCGGCGCCTTGACGGCCGCGACCTTGACGATGCCACGCATGTTGTTGACCACCAGGGTGGCCAGGGCTTCGCCTTCGACGTCTTCGGCCACGATCAGCAGCGGACGGCCGGCTTTGGCCACGGACTCCAGCACCGGCAGCATTTCGCGGATGTTGGAGATCTTCTTGTCGACCAGCAGGATCAGCGGGGTTTCCAGCTCGGCGACCATGGTGTCGGGCTTGTTGATGAAGTACGGCGACAGGTAGCCACGGTCGAACTGCATGCCTTCGACGACCGACAGTTCGTTTTCCAGACCCGAACCTTCCTCGACTGTGATCACGCCTTCTTTACCGACTTTTTCCATGGCTTCGGCAATGATGTCGCCGATGGAGCTGTCGGCGTTGGCGGAGATGGTGCCGACCTGGGCGATCGCCTTGCTGTCGGTGCACGGCTTGGACAGGTTCTTCAGTTCGGCGACGATGGCGATGGTGGCCTTGTCGATGCCGCGCTTGAGGTCCATCGGGTTCATGCCGGCAGCAACGGCCTTCAGACCTTCGCTGACGATGGCCTGGGCCAGTACGGTGGCGGTGGTGGTGCCGTCGCCGGCTTCGTCGTTGGCCTTGGAGGCTACGTCCTTGACCAGCTGCGCGCCCATGTTCTCGAAGCGGTCTTTCAGCTCGATTTCCTTGGCAACGGAAACGCCGTCCTTGGTGATGGTCGGAGCGCCGAAGCTCTTCTCAAGAATCACGTTACGGCCTTTCGGGCCGAGGGTCGCTTTAACCGCGTCAGCCAGGACGTTTACACCGGCGAGCATTTTCTTGCGGGCGGAGTCGCCGAACTTAACTTCTTTAGCAGCCATGATGGATATTCCTCAAAATTCGTTTTGGTGGAACGCGATGCGCTATGGCGGAGGCGGAAATCAGGCTTCGAGCACGGCCAGGATTTCGCTCTCGCTCATGACCAACAGCTCTTCGCCGTCGACCTTGATGGCATTGCTGCCGGAGTAAGGACCAAACACCACTTTGTCACCGACCTTGACGGCCAGCGGGCGCACTTCGCCGTTGTCCAGCACGCGACCGGTGCCTACAGCGACGATTTCGCCCTGGTTCGGCTTCTCGGCAGCGGAACCCGGCAGCACGATGCCGCCTGCGGTTTTGGTCTCTTCTTCGCTGCGACGGATCACGACGCGGTCATGCAGAGGACGAAGCTTCATTGTCGATCTCTCCCAATAGGTTGTTTACATCGGCCGGTGTTCACACCAGCGGGTTAGCAAAGTCCGGCGGGGCCGGTTGCGCTGCACCGAAGTACAACGCGGAAGTCTGTTCTGCCGAAACCGACAGAAAACCTTGCGGTGACCGCTACATAAGGGCGCACAAGGGGATTTCAAGGGTGAAGGATGATTTTTTTTGCTGCGGATCAACGTCTGTAACGACGTATTGACGATAGCCAGGCGAGCATCTCTGCACGCTCGGCGCAGCCCGCATGACGGCGTCAGTCGCGGCGCTCGTACTCGCCTTCCAGCACATTCGGCCGGGCCGCGCCCGGTCTGGTCGGCCCGGAGCGCGCCGCCAGGTCATCGGCAAAGGCCCGCTGGCGCATGGCTTGCTCGGCCGCCCGCAGACGGATCTTGTTGACCAGCAAGCGACGGGTAAAGGGGATCAGGCACAGCACGCCGAAGATGTCGCTGATGAAGCCCGGCAGCAGCAGCAGGCCGCCGCCGACCGCAATCAGCAGGCCTTCGAGCATTTCCTGCTCGGGCAGTTCGCCGCGCGCCAGTTTCTCGCGCGCGCGCCAGGCGGTGGCGACGCCTGCAACGCGCAGCAGGATGCTGCCGAGGATCGCCGTACCGATGACCAGCAACAAGGTCGGCAGCACGCCAATGGCGCTGCCGACCTGGATCAGCAGCGCCAGCTCGATGATCGGAAACAGCAAGAACAAAAACAGAAAAACACGCATCAAGGATTCCTTAACGGAAGAACGGCTTCCAATAAGAGTGAAGTATGGGGTATTCCGCCTAATTCAAGCTAACGCGGCGCCGTCGGTCGGCCAGGTTTCGGCACGAGCCAGCCGGACAAAGGCCTGACGCACTTCGCCGCAAGTGTTGCAGGAGGTGGCGAAGGCCAGCCAATACAACCCCTGGCCGATGCGCAGGTGAAACCCCTCACTGTCGATACCCACCAGTTCGGCCGGCACATGGCTGGGCAAACCGGCCAGCGCGACATAATGGGCGATGGCGCTGGCATGGTCGGCATTCATGTGCTCGAGCATGCCCTGCTCGCCGCCCCCTGCTAGCGCCGCGAACGGGTTGGCCAGCGCCACCTGGTCCAGCCAGTGGATCGCGCCGAAACCGCCGATATAGCGCCAGCGCACCGGTTCCAGCACCCAGAAATCGAAATCATGGGCGCGATGATAATCCTGCGATTCGGGGAAATAGCGGTAATAACGCGCAGCCGCCGCCTCGATTGCGTCCTGGTCACACAACTGTCGCGCTTCGGCGAGTAGCGTGAGACGACCGACCGCCTGCACGTCCTCGGCGCCGCGTTCGCCGACGAACAGCGAACACTTGGCGTCCTGCCGGAGGTTATGGGTGTGTTGGGCGATGCGGCTGATCAGGATCAGCGGCCAGCCCTGAACGTCCAGGCAGTAGGGCACCACCGATCCGAAAGGAAAGCCCGGCATGGCCTTCGAATGGGTCGAGAGCACCCCGCGGTATTCCTTGAGCAGCAATTCTCGGGCATGCTTACGGGCTTTCACGCTCACCTTATGACTCCTCGCAAAGAATCCGTCACAAACGGACAGGCGCCTAGAATAGCCGTTACAGCGCGCCAGCGGGGCCACACGAAACACCTTGAGGGGATACGCGATGCAACTCGAAGACAAAGTTATCATCATCACCGGCGGCTGCCAGGGCCTGGGCCGTGCCATGGGCGAATACCTGGCGGGCAAAGGGGCCAAACTGGCGCTGGTCGATCTCAACCAGGAAAAACTCGACGAAGCCGTGGCCGCCTGCAAGGCCCATGGCGTGGAAGCACGCGCCTACCTGTGCAACGTGGCTAATGAAGAGCAGGTGATTCACATGGTCGCCCAGGTCGCCGAAGATTTCGGTGCGATCAATGGCCTGGTGAATAACGCCGGGATCCTGCGCGACGGCCTGACCATCAAGGTCAAGGACGGCGAAATGACCAAGATGAGCTTGGCCCAATGGCAGTCGGTGATCGACGTCAACCTGACCGGGGTGTTCCTCTGCACCCGCGAAGTGGCAGCGAAAATGATCGAACTGCAGAACCAGGGCGCGATCGTCAATATTTCCTCGATTTCCCGCGCCGGCAACATGGGCCAGGCCAACTACTCCGCAGCCAAGGCCGGCGTCGCCGCCGATACCGTGGTCTGGGCCAAGGAACTGGCGCGTTACGGCATCCGCGTGGCGGGCGTAGCCCCCGGTTTCATCGAGACCGAAATGGTCGCCAGCATGAAACCCGAAGCCCTGGAAAAAATGACTTCCGGCATTCCGCTGCGACGCATGGGCAAGCCGGCCGAAATCGCCCATTCGGTGGCCTACATCCTGGAAAACGATTATTACACCGGTCGTATCCTCGAACTGGACGGCGGCCTGCGCATGTAATTCCAGCAGCCGCCTGGCCTGCAACCTGTAATCAAGCGCAGTTGGCAGTGCCGGACCCAGCGCAGAAAAATGCCGCGTTCCCATCGCAGGGAACGCGGCATTTTCATAAGCGAGCCGTGCGCGGCGGTTTAGCTGGCCTGAACCAGATGCACCACCCGCTGCGGGAACGGGATACCGATACCGGCTTGGGTCAGGCGCTCCTTGGCCAGCTCGGTGAAGGCGAAGGTCACCGGCCAGTACTCTGCCGTATCCACCCATACGCGCAGTGACAGGTTGACCGCACTGTCGCCGAGGCCGGTGACGAACACCACCGGAGCCGGATCGAGATGCACGCGCGGATCCCCGGCGATCTGCAGCAGTACATCGCGGGCCTGCTTGATGTCGCTGGAATAGTCGATGCCCAGGTTGATATCGACGCGGCGCGTGGTTTCGCGCGAATAGTTGGTGATATTGCCGTTGGACAGGCTGCCGTTAGGCACTATCACCACCTTGTTGTCGGCGGTTTTCAGGGTGGTGTGGAAGATCTGGATACTGTCGACGCTGCCCGATACGCCCTGCCCTTCGATCCAGTCGCCGGCCCGGAACGGACGGAACAGCATGATCAGCACGCCACCGGCGAAGTTCGCCAGGCTGCCTTGCAGCGCCAGACCGATGGCCAGGCCGGCGGCACCGATCACCGCGATGAAGGAAGTGGTTTCCACCCCAACCATCGAGGCCACGCTGACCAGCAACAGTACCTTGAGGACGATACTGGCCAGGCTACCGACGAAGCTGTGCAGAGCGCGGTCGACGTTGCGCCGATCCAGCACGGCGCCTACTTTGCGGGTCAGCACGTTGATCAACCACCAACCGATCAGCAAGGTGATGAGCGCCAGGGTCAGTTGACCGCCGTATTGCAACACCACCGGCAGCCAGGTCTCGGACATTTTCACCAGTTGCTCGACATTCATTTCCATTTGCCACTCCTTTTCGACGCTTGAAACGCGACCGCCATGGCAAGCCATGGCGGTCGCTTTACACTCATTGCTGCCACGCCACCCAGGCCCGGCGGGCTTGCCGCATCAATCGCGGAAGTTGTTGAATTGCAGCGGCATGCCGAAGTCCTTGGCGCGCAGGGCGGCAATCGCCTCCTGCAGGTCATCGCGTTTCTTGCCGGTAATGCGCACCTGCTCGCCCTGGATGGCGGCCTGTACCTTGAGCTTGCTGTCCTTGATGTGGGCGACGATCTTCTTCGCCAGCTCCTTGTCGATGCCTTCGCGCAAGACCGCTTCCTGCTTGACGCTCTTGCCCGAAGGGTAAGCGTCCTTGAACTCGACGCACTGCACATCGATCTTGCGCTTTACCAGACAGAGCTTGAGAATCTCGACCATCTGCTCCAGCTGAAAATCCGCATCGGCCGTCAGGTTGACGGTCAGGTCTTTGAGCTCGAAGCTGCCTTTACCGCGCAGGTCGTAACGACGCTCAAGTTCCTTGACGGCGTTGTCGACAGCATTGGTGACTTCGTGTTTGTCCAGTTCGGACACCACGTCGAACGAGGGCATGGGTTTCCTCCAGATAGACGGCGCGACCCAGATCACGGACGGGACACGCGTGGCTTGTTGCCGGTTGAAAAACCCGGCCATTATATAGCCTTGGGAGCCTACCTGACTTAACACTGTTCAAGCCAGACAGACTCCCAGGACAAACACTGCCCGGCGATGTACCGGGCTTATGCGACTTCCTCTACGAGCCCGCCCATGCCCAACCCCCATCTCAGCATCCTGGTGGTGGACGACGCCAAGTTCTCCAGCGCCATGATCGGCCGCGCCCTGAGCCAGGCCGGCTACCAGGACCTGCGCTTTGCCAACAGCGCCGCAGAAGCCATCGGCCTGCTCGAACAACGCCCGGCCAGCGTGCTCCTGGCAGACTGGTTGATGCCGGAAATGGATGGCCTGGAATTGACCGGACGGGTCCGTCAACTGGATGAAATGGCCGATCACTACACCTACGTCATGCTGCTGACCGGCAAGGAAGGTGAAAATGTGCTGGGCGAGGCCTTCGACCGCGGGGTTGACGACTTCATCAACAAGGCGCAGATGAATGAACAACTGGTGCCACGGGTCTACGCCGCCGATCGGCTGTGCAATACCCTGCAGCGCCTGCTCCAGGAAAACCGCCTGCTGACGGAAAACATCGCCAGCCTGGAACAGCGCAACCTGGTCGACTCGCTGACCGGTCTGGGCAACGCACGCTACCTGCGCCAGAAACTGCTCGACAGCCTGCGCCAGCTCGAGTCGCGCGGCGGCGCGTTGTGTTACCTGCTGATCGGCCTGCAGGAGGCCAACGAACTGCGCCAGCGTCATGGCAACGGCTTCTACAGCGAACTGCTGCATGGCGTCGCTCGCCGCCTGCAGCAACTGGTGCGTCCGCTGGACGTGCTGGTGCGCCTGGACGACAACCATTTCGCCCTGATCACCCTGCTCGAAAACCTGCATGAGTGTTCGCCGAGCAGCTTCAAGCGCCTGCACGAGGGCATCAACCTCAAGGCGTTCAAGACCAGCGAGGGCTTTATCAGCCTCAAGGCCGGCATCAGCCTGGTCGGCCTCGACGGCAAAGCCCTGCCCACCGGCCCGGACAATCTGATCGCGCATGCGCGCAAACTGCTGCCGGAGTCCTACGCCAGTGGCCGGGTCGCGGCCATGCGCCTGCCGCTGGCGAACTAGGCGGCGTCCGCGATGAGCTGGCATGTACTCGGCGCTGGCAGCCTGGGCTGCCTCTGGGCCGCACGCCTGACGCGCGCTGGCATAGCGGTGCAACTGATCCTGCGCGACTCCAGCCGCCTCGCCAGTTATCGACGCGCGGGCGGGCTGACCCTGGTCGAGCAGGGGCAGGCCCGACGCTACCCCGTACCGGGGCAAACCGCCGACGATCCCCAGCCAATCCGGCGCCTGCTGCTGGCCTGCAAAGCCTACGACGCCGAAACCGCCATTGCCGGCATCGCGGCGCGCCTGGCGCCGGGTGCCGAACTGGTCCTTCTGCAAAACGGCCTGGGCAGCCAGGCGGCCGTAGCGGCCCTGGTACCCCAGGCACGCTGCATTTTCGCCTCCAGCACCGAAGGCGCCTTTCGCGATGGCGCGCGCGTGGTATTCGCCGGCCAGGGCCACACCTGGCTCGGCGATCCGCTCGACGACCGTCCGCCGCGCTGGCTGGTTGATCTCGAGCGCAGCGGCATTCCCCACCAGTGGAGCCCGGACATTCTCGGCCGCTTATGGCGCAAGCTGGCGCTGAACTGCGCGATCAATCCGCTGAGCGTACTCTACGACTGCCGCAATGGCGGCCTCAGTGACCACCCGGAAGAGGTCGCCGCGCTCTGCACCGAGCTCGCTCAACTGCTGCGAACCTGTGGCCAGACCGCCGCGGCGCTGGACCTGCATGCCGAGGTGCAGCGGGTGATCCAGGCCACCGCGGCGAATTACTCCTCGATGCACCAGGATGTCGCCCAGGGCCGGCGGACCGAAATCGCTTACCTGCTCGGCCATGCCTGTGCCACGGCGCAGCAGCATCGCCTGGCCTTGCCCCACCTGGAGGCACTGCATGCGCGCCTGCTCGAGTACCTGCGCGCCCACGGATTGCCCAGCCATTAAGCCGCGCGTTACCCTGCTCGAACTTCCCGGCCACCGCGACTTTTCAGCCCATGCCATTGCGTCAGCGCCTCGACAATCTTCCAGTCGGCCGTAAACTGCTCGCCGCGTTGCTGGTATTGCTGGCCGCCGTGCTGCTGATGGCCAACCTGGCCTTCATCAGCGCGGCCTACTGGATCTCCCAGCAGAGCGTCGCCCCCCAGGCCTTGCACACCCTGGGCCGACTGATCGCCAGCCCCGCCCTGGGTCAGGAGGCGCTAAGCTCGACGAGCGCCGCCCAAGCCCTGCTGCAGCGCCTGGATGATTACCCGCCGCTGCGCGCCGCGGTTATCTACGACAGCAATGGCGTCAGCCTGGCGCAACTGCAGCGTGGCGAGTCCCTGGACTTGCCAGTGCGAGTCGAACAACTGGACAGTTGGCGCCATAGCGAATTCCGCACCAACCTGCTGGTCGAACTGCCCCAGCCTGGCGCTCGCCACGGTTACCTGCTGCTGGTCGCCTCCAGCGAACTGCCCAGCGCCTTCTATACCGGCACCCTGACCGCCAGCCTGGCGATTCTCGCCTTCAGCGTGCTGCTCTGGCTGCTGGTGGCGCGGCAGATCCGCCGCCTGATAACCAAGCCGATCCGCCGGCTGGAAGAGCTGTCGCGCCAGGTCACCCGCGAAGAGAATTACTCGCTGCGGGCCAAGCGCGGCAATCAGGACGAGATCGGCAGTCTGGCCGACGCCTTCAACACCATGCTGATGCGCATGGAAGGCCGCGAACAACAGCTCAAACGCGCCCGCGACGACGCCCAGGCCGCATTCGATCAGGCGCATAATCTCGCCGAAGAAACCCGCCACTCCAACCGCAAGCTGGAGCTGGAGGTGCAGGTACGCAGCAAGATCGAGAAGAAGCTCACCGGCTTCCAGAACTACCTCAACAGCATCATCGACTCCATGCCCTCGGCCCTGATCGCCCTCGACGAACAGCTCTACGTCACCCAGTGGAACCAGGAGGCCAGCGCCCTCTCCGGCACGCGCCTGACCGAGGCGCTGAACCAGCCGGTGTTCCTCGCTTTCCCGCCGCTCAAGCCCTTCCTGCCGATGCTCAAACGCACCGTCGAGCAACACAAGGTGGAGAAGATCGAGCGGGTGACCTGGAGCAAGGACGAAGAACCGCGTCACTACGCCCTGACCTTTTATCCGCTGATGGGCGGGGCCGGCCGCGGCGTGGTGATCCGTATCGACGACATCACCCAGCGCCTCAATCTGGAAGAGATGATGGTGCAGTCGGAGAAAATGCTCTCGGTCGGCGGCCTGGCCGCCGGCATGGCCCACGAGATCAACAACCCGCTCGGCGCCATCCTGCATAACGTGCAGAACATTCGTCGACGCCTGTCGCCGAAACTGGAGAAGAACCGCGAGCACGCCGAGCGCCTTGGCCTCAGCCTGCCGAACATCGACCGTTACCTGCAGGCGCGGGAAATCCCCCGGCTGCTCGACGATATCCAGCAGGCCGGCACCCGCGCGGCGAAAATCGTCAGTCACATGCTCAGCTTCAGTCGCCGCAGCAACCGCCAACTGGCGCCCTGCATGCTGCCCGCGGTGATCGACCAGGCCCTGGAAATCGCCGGCAACGACTATGACCTGACCGAAAGCTTCGACTTCAAGAGCCTGCTCATCCACCGCGAGTTCGACCCGGACCTGGGCCCGGTGCCCGGCACCGCCAACGAACTGGAACAGGTGCTGCTCAACCTGCTGAAAAACGCCGCCCAGGCGATTCATCAGCGCGAAGACAGCAGCACGCCCGGACAGATCATCCTGCGCACCCGGCTGGCCCCGCCCTGGGCGGAAATCCAGGTGGAAGACAACGGCGTCGGCATGCCTGAATCAGTGCGCAAACGCATCTTCGAACCATTTTTCACCACCAAGGAGGTCGGCCAAGGCACCGGGCTGGGCCTGTCGGTGTCCTACTTCATCATCACCAACAACCACAAAGGGCAGATGGAGGTGCAATCCAAGAAAGACCAGGGCACCTGCTTCACCCTGCGCCTGCCCCTGACTGCAACTATCCCCCACACAGGTCATTGAACATGGGTTATCGACTGTCGAAGATTTACACGCGCACCGGTGATGCCGGCGAAACCGGGCTGGCCGATGGCCGTCGGGTGGCCAAGGATCACCCGCGGGTGGAGGCCATGGGCGAGATGGACACGCTCAACAGCCAGCTCGGCCTGCTGCTGGCCGAGCTGGCCGAACAGCAGGCCAGGTGGCCGGGGCTGAGCGAACTCATCGAGGTGCTCGCGCCCTGCCAGCACCGCCTGTTCGACCTTGGCGGCGAACTCGCCATGCCCGCGTACCAGGCCCTGCAACCAGCCGAAGTCGAACGCCTGGAAGCGGCCATAGACCGCTGGAACGAGGAACTCGGCCCGCTGCAGAACTTCATCCTGCCGGGCGGCTCCCGCCTGGTCGCCCAGGCCCACGCCTGCCGCAGCCTGGCGCGCAGCGCCGAACGCCGCTGCCAGCGTCTGAACGCCGAGGAACCGCTACGCGGCGTCGGCCTGGCCTATGTCAACCGCCTCTCCGACCTGCTGTTCGTCGCCGCCCGCCTGATCGCCAAGCGCCAGCACATTGCCGAAGTGCTCTGGCAGGCGGCGCCGAAACCACAGGCTTAAGCCCAAGAGCGTCCGCTTCCCCGGATTGCATCCGGGCTACGAGGGCTCAGGGGATTTGTAGAAGCGGTCTGTATGCACATAGGATCTACGGGATCAGAGCAGGCTCAGGCGGCTCTCGAAGCGGCGCGGCTCGCCGCTCAGCGGATCGCTGAAGGCCAGGCCCTGGGCCAGCAGCTTGAGCGGTCGGCTGTAATCATCGGGGGCACCGGGGCCTTCGCTGATCTCGGGGTAGAAGGGATCGTTGAGAATGGGCGCGCCCAGGGCGGCCATGTGCACCCGCAGTTGATGCTTCTTGCCGGTCACCGGGTAGAGTCCATAGAGCCAGTGCTCGCCCAGCCGCTGCGCCACTTCGATACGGGTCTCGGTATTGGCCAGGCCGGCGACTTCCTGCATGCGGAAGAACGGCTCGCCGGCGCCCAGGCGCGTGGCCCGGCGCAGGGGAAACTCCAGGCCCGGCAACGCCGGCGCCAACGCCTCGTAACGCTTGCCCATCTGCCGCTCACGGAACAGCGCCTGATACAGCCCGCGGCTCTGCGGGTTGGTGGAAAACAGCACCAGCCCGGCGGTATGCCGGTCGATGCGGTGCAACGGCACCAGGTCGGCATTGCCCAGGCGCTTGGCCAGGCGCGCCTGCAGCGTCTGCTCGACATACTCGCCGGCCGGCATCACCGGCAGGAAATGCGGCTTGTCGGCCACCAGCAGGTGCTCGTCGACATAGAGCACGCTCTCGACGAAGGGAATCGGCGTCTCCGCCGCCACCTCGCGAAAGTAATGCACGCGCAGGCCGACCCGATAGGCATGCGCCGGGCCGATCGGCGCGCCCTTGGCGTCCAGCACCCGCCCACGCGCCATGCGCTGTAGCCATTGCTCGCGGTCGATCGCCGGAAAGTGCGCGCACAGGCAATCGAGCACCGTCGGCCAGTCGCCCTGGGGCAGATGCAGGGTGCTGGGACGCATGTTGGATGGGGAACGGGCAGACACGGACATCGGCGAACTCGATCGGGAAGCTTAAAAGAGGGTATGCCCGGCAGCGACGATACCGAAGCACTTTGTGAATGCCCATTTGTTGCGCGATGGCGAGCGAACGACCTGCATGCGGCGGCACGTGGCGTTTTCAGACCGGCCAGAACGCGCGAATGCCGGCGACGCCCTGGGCGCCCGCCTGCCAGGCCTGCTCCAGATGCTGCGGACCGACCCCGCCGAGCAGGTAGGCCGGCTGATTGAAACTGCGCAGCAACTCGCCCGCCAGATCCCAACCCAGCGCGACCGCATCGGGATGGGTCGGGGTGGTTTGCAGCGGCGACAGGGTGACGAAATCCACCCCCGCCTGCGCGGCCAGCGCCAGCTCCTCGGCCGTATGGCAGGAGGCCGCCAGCCAGCGATCGGCCGCTAGCGGTCGCCCGCCAGCGGCCAGTTCGTGCAGTTGCCGGGAGGTCAGGTGCCAGCCCGCGGCCGGGAAATCCCCCAGCCACTCCAGCGGTCCCTTGAGCATCAGCTGTGCCTTGCCCGCGCAGAGCCCCTGGATATCCTGGGCCAGGTCACGGTACTGGGCATCGAACAGCCCCGGCGCCCGCAGCTGGATCAACCGAATGCCGCCAGCCAGGGCCGCTCGCACGCCCTGCAGCAAGGCTTGCGCAGGCAGCCCTTCCGGCGTGATCAGGTAACGGTCGGGCAAACGGGCGGCCGCCACTATCGGCCGGTTGGCCGCCGGAAACCGATACTCGGTCAACTGCCGCGCAGCGACCCAGGCCAGCGGCTGGCCTTCGGCGCCATACGGCTCGCCGACGAAGGCCGAGACTTCCCAGACATCCAGCAGCACCTGCTTGTCCGGGTAATTGTGATGCACCTGAATCAGTGGCCGCGCAGCAGTCGGGCGAATGCCCAGTTCTTCCTCCAGTTCGCGCGCCAGGGCCGCCTGCACCGTCTCGCCAGGCTCGACCTTGCCGCCCGGGAACTCCCACAAGCCGCCCTGATGCTGGTCGGCCGCACGCCTGGCGATCAGGATGCGGCCATCGGCGGCACGGATCACCGCGGCGGCTACATGAATGCGTTTCACCCCAGTTGTTCCTCCTGCGCCGCCTGGTACCAGCGCTGAAATGCCGGCCACTGGTAAATGCTATCGACATAGGCCGCAGCGGTTTCCGGCAAGCTGACCTGATAACTGCGTAGCCGCGCCGCCACCGGCGCGAAGAAGGCATCCGCCAGGCTGGCGTGACCGAACAGATAGGGGCCGTCCTGGCCAAACCTGGCCCGGCACTCGGCCCAGAGTTCACAGATGCGTCGGATGTCGGCCTCGGCTTCGGCCGGCATTGCGTCCAGCGCCTGATCGCGCTTGAGATCCATCGGCAGGTGCGTGCGCAGCGCCACGAAGCCGCTGTGCATCTCGGCGCAGACGCTGCGCGCCACCGCCCGGGCATACTCGCCGCGCGGCCACAGATAGGCCTCGGGGAAGCTTTCGGCGAGGTATTCGCCGATCGCCAGGGAGTCCCACACCGGCCCCTCCTCGGTCTTCAGCAACGGCACCTTGCCGGTCGGCGAATGCTCGAGGATGCGCGCCCGGCTATCCGCACGGTCGAGCGGGATCAGTACTTCGCTATACGGCGCCTCGGCCAGTTCCATGGCCAGGGCGGCGCGTAGCGACCAGGACGAGTAGGTTTTGTTGCCGATCACCAGAACCAGGGACATGGGGGGCACTCCGTGCGTGATGCGCTTGCTGAGGGGTCATTGGACATTAAGACGGCGCGCTATCCAATAGCAAATTCCCGTTGTTCATGCCCCCATGAACAACGGGAATAGCCGCCTGCAAGCCTGTGTGCGGTGGGAACAGGCTTGCAGCTTATCGCTTGCTGCTTGCCGCTTAAGTCCGATACTCGGCGTTGATCTTCACGTACTCGTGGGACAGATCGGTGGTCCAGATCGTCTCGCTGCAGGTGCCACGCCCCAGCTCGATGCGAATGGTGATTTCCTCTCTGGCCATCACCGCCGCCCCCTGCTCTTCGGTGTAGCTGGCGGCCCGGCAACCACGGCTGGCAATGCACACATCGCCGAGGAACACGTCGATCAGGCTGACATCCAGTTGCGCCACACCGGCGCGGCCGACCGCGGCGAGGATGCGCCCCCAGTTCGGGTCGGAGGCGAACAGCGCGGTCTTGATCAGCGGCGAATGGGCCACGGCATAACCGACGTCCAGGCACTCCTGATAAGTCGCCCCGCCGTTGACCTGCACGGTGACGAACTTGGTCGCGCCTTCGCCGTCGCGCACGATGGCCTGGGCCACTTCCATGCACACCTCGAACACCGCCTGCTTGAGCGCGGCGAACAACGCGCCGCTGGCCTGGGTGATTTCCTCCAGCGGCGCCTGGCCGGTGGCGATCAACATGCAGCAATCGTTGGTCGAAGTGTCGCCATCGATGGTAATGCGGTTGAACGACTTGTTAGCCGCGTCGCGCAGCAAGTCCTGCAAGACGCCCTGGCTGACCTTGGCGTCAGTGGCGATGTAACCGAGCATGGTCGCCATGTTCGGCTTGATCATCCCGGCGCCCTTGCTGATGCCGGTGACGGTGACAGTGACGCCATCATGCTCAAACTGACGGCTGGCGCCCTTGGGCAGAGTGTCGGTGGTCATGATGCCGATGGCGGCCTCGGCCCAGTGATCCGCATCCAGGTCGTCCAGAGCGGCCTGCAAGGCGCCTTCGATCTTTTCCACCGGCAAGGGCTCGCCGATCACCCCGGTGGAGAACGGCAGCACCGCCCCCTCATCGACACCGGCCAGTTGCGCCAGGCTGGCGCAGCTGCGCACGGCATTCTGCAGGCCGGGCTCGCCGGTGCCGGCATTGGCATTGCCGGTATTGGTCAGCAGGTAGCGCACGCTGCCCAGCACGCGCTTCCTGGCCAGGATCACCGGCGCCGCACAGAAGGCATTGAGGGTGAACACCCCGGCCACGCTGGAGCCTTCGGCGCAGCGCATGACTACCACATCCTTGCGCCCCGGGCGTTTGATGCCAGCCGAAGCGATGCCCAGCTCGAAACCTGGAACCGGGTGCAGGGTAGACAGCGGGCCAAGACCAACAGCCATAGGGTGTGCTCCTTGATGGGTTTAAGTGTCGCACCGCAGGGCACGACCGAATTCGATGGTAAAACGCCGCGAGCGGCCAGGCCGTTCGCGGCGTTTGGGGGGCAGGCTCAAGCATAACCGAAGCCGCTACCCTTTCTGCTATGTTGCGTCAGCCCGAGATCAGTTGACCTGGCCGTGGCAATGTTTGTACTTCTTGCCGGAACCGCAGGGGCAAGGTTCGTTGCGGCCGATCTTCGGTTCGCTGCGCACGGGTGGCGGCGCAACCGCCACATCTCCCTCTTCAGCCACTGCCTCGGGCTGCATCAGGGCCGATGCTTCGGCGTGCTGGAACTGCATGCGTTCGGCCAGCGCCTCGGCTTCGCGGCGCAGGCGCGCTTCTTCCTCGGCCGGGTCTTCGCGACGCACCTGCACATGGGACAAGACCCGGATGGTGTCGCGCTTGATCGAGTTGAGCAGGTCCTGGAACAGGGTGAACGACTCGCGCTTGTACTCCTGCTTGGGGTTCTTCTGCGCATAACCGCGCAGGTGAATGCCATGGCGCAGGTGATCCATGGTCGACAGGTGGTCTTTCCACAGGTCGTCGAGCACGCGCAGCAATATCTGCTTCTCGAAGGTACGCAGGGCCTCGGTGCTGGCCAGCTCTTCTTTTTCGTTATAGGCCGCGACCAGCTCTTGCAGGATGCGCTCGCGCAGGGTTTCTTCATAAAGCTTGTGGTCGTCGTCGAGCCACTGCTGGAGCGCAAGCTTGATATTGAACCCGGCGTACAGCGCTTCTTCCAGACCGGCGATATCCCATTGTTCGGGCAGCGACTGCGGCGCGATATGTTCGTTGATGATGCCTTCGAGCACTTCCTTGCGGAACTCGGCGATGGTTTCGCCAATGTCATCGGCAGCCAGCAGGGTGTTGCGCATGTGATAAATCACCTTGCGCTGCTCGTTGGATACGTCATCGAATTCCAGCAGTTGCTTGCGCATGTCGAAGTTGCGTCCCTCGACCTTGCGCTGCGCCTTCTCGATCGCGTTGCTGACCATGCGATGCTCGATCGCTTCGCCTGGCTGCATGCCCAGGGCTTTCATGAAGTTCTTCACCCGATCGGAGGCGAAGATGCGCATCAGGCTGTCTTCCAGCGACAGGTAGAAACGACTGGAACCCGGGTCGCCCTGACGACCGGAGCGGCCGCGCAGCTGATTGTCGATGCGCCGCGACTCGTGACGTTCGGAGGCGATCACATGCAGGCCGCCCGACTCGATCACTTGCTGGTGGCGCCTCTGCCATTCGGCCTTGATCTGCGCGACCTGCTCGGCAGAGGGGTTTTCCAGGGCGGCCACTTCGACTTCCCAGTTGCCGCCCAGGACGATATCGGTACCGCGGCCGGCCATGTTGGTGGCGATGGTCAGCGCACCAGGACGCCCCGCCTGGGCAATGATCTCGGCCTCTTTTTCGTGGAACTTGGCATTGAGCACCTGGTGCGCGATGCCTTCCTTGTCCAGCAACTTGGAGACGTATTCGGAACTGTCGATGGTCGCGGTACCAACCAGAATCGGCCGGCCCTGAGCCTGGCACTCCTTGATGTCGGTAATGATCGCCGCGTACTTCTCTTCCTGGGTCAGGTAGACCAGGTCGTTGAAGTCCTTGCGCGCCATCGGCCGGTTGGTCGGAATCACCACCACTTCCAGACCATAGATCTGATGGAACTCGAAGGCCTCGGTGTCGGCAGTACCGGTCATGCCGGACAGTTTGTTGTATAGGCGGAAGTAGTTCTGGAAGGTGGTCGAAGCCAGGGTCTGGCTCTCGGCCTGGATCGGCAAGCCTTCCTTGGCTTCGATGGCCTGGTGCAGGCCCTCGGACAGGCGACGGCCCGGCATGGTGCGACCGGTGTGCTCGTCGATCAGCAGCACCTGATCGTTCTGCACGATGTATTCGACGTTGCGGTTGAACAGCTTGTGCGCGCGCAAGCCGGAGTAGACGTGGGTCAGCAAGCCCAGGTTATGCGCCGAATAGAGGCTCTCGCCCTCGGCCAGCAAACCGACCTCGGTCAGCAACTCTTCGACGAACTGGTGGCCCGCCTCGTTCAACTCGACCTGACGGGTCTTCTCGTCGACCTTGTAGTGGCCTTCCTGGGTGACCACGCCCTCCTCTTCCTCGACGTGCAGTTTGAGGCGCGGGATCAGCTTGTTGATTTCGGTATACAGCTTGGAGCTGTCTTCGGCCTGACCGGAGATGATCAACGGGGTACGCGCCTCGTCGATGAGGATCGAGTCGACTTCATCGATCACGGCAAAATTCAGCTCGCGCTGGAATTTTTCCTCCAGGCTGAAGGCCATGTTGTCGCGCAGGTAATCGAAACCGAACTCGTTGTTGGTGCCGTAGGTGATATCGGCCGCATAGGCGCTGCGCTTCTCTTCCGGCGGCATGAACGGGGTGACGATGCCCACCGACATGCCGAGGAATTCGTACAGCGGGCGCATCCAGTTGGCGTCGCGGCGGGCCAGGTAGTCGTTGACCGTGACCACGTGCACGCCCTTGCCGGACAGTGAGTTGAGGTAGACCGCCAGGGTCGCCACCAGGGTCTTGCCCTCACCGGTACGCATCTCGGCGATCTTGCCTTCGTGCAAGGTCATGCCACCGATCAGCTGCACATCGAAGTGGCGCATGCCCATGACGCGCTTGCCCGCTTCCCGGGTTACGGCGAAGGCTTCCGGCAGCAACTGATCGAGGGTTTCACCTTTAGCCAGGCGGGCCTTGAACTCGGCGGTCTTGGCGCGCAGTTGCTCATCCGAGAGCGCGAGCATCTGCTCCTCGAAGGCATTGACGATCTGAACCGTCTTGAGCATGCGTTTGACTTCACGCTCGTTCTTGCTTCCAAAGAGTTTTTTCAACAAAGGCGCAAACATATCGGCAGGGTCTTCCACGCGTATGGATGGAGGGCGGCCCCATGAGTCGCCCATGCAGCCCTCATGGCTGCGTGCGAAGGGGGCATTCTACCCGGAAACGACGATGAAGAAAGCGGCGTTATTCGATGCCGCTGACGCGAGCGATATAGCTGGTGGGATTGACCACCCGGCCATTCTGACTGACTTCGAAATGCACATGGGCACCGGTCGAGCGGCCGGTGCTGCCAACCTTGGCGATGACCTGGCCGCGCTGCACCAGATCGCCGACCTGCACCAGGTTGCTCTGATTGTGCGCGTACAGGGTGACGTAGCCGTCGGCGTGGCTGATTTCCACGGTATTGCCATAACCGGAACGCCGGCTCGAGGCGGTCACCACACCGGCGGCCACCGCGACCACATCACTACCGGCCTTGGCGGCGAAGTCCACGCCCTTATGCACACGCAAACGTCCGTTCAGGGGATCGGTACGCCGGCCGAACGGCGAGGAGATATAGCCCTGCAAGACCGGACGCCCGGCGAGGTATTCGGCCTCATTCAACTGGCGGTCGGCGAGCAATTGCTCCAGCACCTCGAGCTGCTGCTCGCGGCTGTCCAGGCGCAGGGCCAATTCATCCAGCGTCGCGATGAAGGATGGCGGCGCATAGGCCGGGCCACCGAACAGTTCGTCCGGGCCACCCTGACCGACATTCAGGGAAAAATCGAATTCGCTGGAGTCCAGCTCGGCCAGCTCGGTCAGGCGCTCGCCCAGGGCATCCAGGCGGGTCAAGCGCGCCTGCAGCTCGGCGACATGGGCGGCGAAGGCGTCCAGCTGGCGCTGGGCATCGACCCGCACCGCGCCCACTTCCGCCCGCTGGCGATCCAGCGCCGCGGTCAACTGGGCACTGCCCGGCACGTGCTCCACGTGTGGCACGACCCAAGCCCCTACCGCGACGCCACTGCCAAGCGCCGTCGCGAGCAGCATGAGCAGCGCCACCAGCAACCAACGTAAATCCAGGCTCAGCGAACGCGCGGCGCCGTGACTCCGATTGAGTAGAATGATGTGCATGGCTTCCCCTTTAAGGCGGAGCCCAAGTCGGCAGCAGAGATTCTGCTACCATGGCGGCCCCACAATCTCAGGCGTCCTGCCATGACGTTTCGTCCTTTGCCGGCTAAAGCACCCGCCGCGCTAATGCGCGAAGCGAAGCCCCTGAAAGCGCTGTTCAACCAGGCGCAACGCATCGATCGCCTGCAGCACTTGCTGGAAAGCCAGCTGCAACCCGCCGCCCGCGAACACTGTCATGTAGCGTCCTGGCGCGAGGGTTGCCTGCTTCTTATAGTCACCGATGGCCACTGGGCCACCCGTTTGCGTTATCAGCAACGGCGCCTGCTCAGGCAGTTGCAGACACTCGAAGAGTTCGCGACCTTAACCAAGATCCTGTTCAAGGTGCAACCGCCAACTGCCGAAAGGCGTGCACCCGGTCGCACAATCAGCCTGTCCAGTAGCGCTGCCGAGAACATCCAGGCCACCGCAGAGGGTATAACCGACCCCAAGCTGCGCGCGGCGCTGGAGCGCCTGGCCAAGCATGGTCAACCCGGCGAATAGCGCCAAACCAGGTGACCTGCTCGCGGCTGTCGCGATCGGGTAGAAGGCGGGGTCGCCCCCGCCGTCCTCCCACACCACCGTACGTACGGTTCCGTATACGGCGGTTCCTGCCTACTGACCAACTGCGTCAGCGAGCTTGGTTTCGTTCGATGTGTCGCCCGCGTAATCTAAGCACCCAGACAGGCCCTCGGGACTTCCGGCCCCTACTTCCTAAATGTCCAGGCCTCCGTATTAGGGAGCTTGTGCCTACGACCCGCTCAGAGAGCACACCTGACTATCCGCTCATGGCAGGTTCAGCCCTTCATTGCTCCGGTTTCGAGCAGCTACTACGGCCTCGGCTGACTTCTGCTCACCCATCCCGCCATCTTGCGATGCCGGTAGC
>NZ_FOWX01000024.1 GCF_900115555.1 Pseudomonas borbori | reverse complement strand
GAAATCCCCGGTACCGGCGTAGCTCAGGTTCTCCAGGTTGGCACCCAGGGTATAGCTACTCAGCAGGGTATGTACCCGATCGACACCAGCATTCAGCCCCTCAATCACCACATCTCCAGTATTGTCGACGATATACATATCGTTACCCGTACCACCGCTCATGGTATCGGCACCTGGCCCTCCATTAAGCAAATCATTGCCAGCACCACCTATGAGTATGTCGTCACCAAGGCCATTGCCACCGCTGAGGATGTCATTGCCGTCACCACCATCAACAACATCATTACCTCCCGCACCATTCAAGGTGTCATTACCACCCAGCCCCTGAATCTCATCGTCAAGCGCGGTCCCGATGATTACATCATCCCCAGCCGTACCGACGATCACGCTAGCCACCGCCGAAGTCGCCACCGAGGTCACTGTCTCCAGCGCGCCAAGGCCATCGGTGTAGGTAACCATCACCCGCAGCTGCAACCCGACATGCGCCAGGGTCGGGCTGAAGGTCTGCTGAGTGGCGCCAACGATGTTGTTGAAGACGCCGCCGCTACCCGACTGCCATTGGTAGGCCAGCGCCGGATTAGCCGGGCCGTCCGGGTCGGTGAAGGCGCGGGTGGCGGTCAGTTGCTGGCCGACTATCGGCGTGGTGTCGCTGATCAGCATGGTACCGACCGGTGCGTCGTTCACGGCTACTGCCGAAACCGTGGCGGTCGGGGTCGAGAACACGGTCTCGAGCACACCCTGGGCGTCCTGGTAGACGGCCTTGACGCGCAGGCTCAGCCCTTCGAGATCCTCGGTTACGCGGAAGGTCGGGCCAGTTGCTGTGTCCACGCCTACGCCGGTGGCGATGGTGATGTCTTCGAACAGGCCCGTGCCGGTGAAATCGGCCTGCCAGGTGTAGCTCACAGGCCCAGTGACACGACCGATACCCGGGTTGTCGGCATCGGTCACGCCCTCAACCCCGGCACTCAGCAACGAGCCAACTTCGGGGGTGAAGTCATTGATCGACGCCAGGCCCACGGCTTCAGCGTTCAAACCATCGACCAACACCAGCGACTGATCGTTGAACTGCAAGCGTTCGATGCCGCTGAGCCGGTCGGTACCGTCGGTGCCGACGTTATCGATGACCATGTAGTTGCCGGGGCCGGTTTCGACCACGGTGTAGTCCGACAGCAGGCCGGCGTATTCCGCCGTGTCGAAGTTGAAGCCGCCGGAGCCAGGCAGGATTTCACGGGCGATCTGCAACTGCCCGGGGTTGTATGTGCGATTGAGCATCAACGGGATCAGCGGCACCATGCTGTCATAGCTGGCGATCTCGTCCCCGGTTGGCAGGCCATTGGCGTCGACACCGGCACGCACGCTGATGCGCACGTTCAGCCACTTGTCACCGTCGATGATGTCATCGCCGGCACGGCCCTCGATGATGTCGCTGCCATCGCCACCGAGCATGATATTGCCGGCGCCAAAGGAGGTCACGTTGCTGCCCATGGCGTTGTTGAGCAGCTCCTGCAGGCCGTGAACCAAGCCGATATTGGTCAGCACGCTGCCTTGGGCGCCGGAGTTGGCGATCTGCAGGGCATCGCGGTCATCGCCGCGCAGGTAATCGCTGAACGCCGACCCGGAAAGGCCTTCGACGAACGAAAAGCGCGCGATGATGCCCGCCGCGAGCGGCCCTGGCCCCACGCCTACGGCGCGAACGTTCATGTCCACGCCAACGCCGACCTGGTCATCCTTGAAGGTGACCCAGTCGAAGCCGGAGGCGCCCAGGTACTTGTCGCCGGCATCGGCGTTGCCGACCATGATGTCATCGCCCCCCTCGGCGTTCATGATGTCGGGACCGCCGCTGCCGAGAAACACATCGTTGCCGATCACCAGGTCGCGGTTGAAGGGGTCGAAGTTGTCGCCCGGGTTGCCGTCAAGGTTGCCCTGTTCCAGCCAATCGTCACCCTCGTTGCCCATATCCTGTTCGTTGGCCTGGCTGCCCAGGATGAAGTCGTTGCCCGGGCCGCCGAAGGCTTCCGAGGCGTCCGAACCGGTGAAGATGAAATCCTGGCCGAAGCCGCCGAGCACCAGGTTGAGGCCGTTGCCACCCAGGATCACGTCGTTGCCTTCGCTACCTTGCAGATTGTCGTCGCCGCCGATGTCGGTCAGGATGTCGTCGCCGGCACCGCCGCGCAGGTTGTCGTTGCCGTAGCCGCCTTCGAGGTAGTCGTCGCCGCCGTCGCCCCACAGGGTGTCATCGTCGGAATCGCCGGCAATCAGGGTGTCGTTGCCCTCGGTGCCGCCGAGTACCACGGTTTCCGCCCCGGTGTACTTCAGGTAGTTGGATTCAACCAGCGGTGTGGTCGGGTCGTCGCGGATGACCAACGGCACCAGAGGGTTGTCGCCAACCGGGTCAGGCGCGGATTGCCGCGTCGGGTCTGCCTCTAGAATCAGGCTGGTGAGGAACACCAGGCCCGGCAGGTGGGTGGCACTGCTATTGGCCATGATCAGTTTGGCGAACGAGCTGTTCTCCAGTTCGGTCAGGAAGTTCTGGCCGGCGGCGCGCTCCAGGTAGTAGAAGCGGTCACCGTTTTGCAACTTCTCGAGCTGTTCTTCAAAGACGAAGTTGAAGGTCGAGCCGAGGAAGCCGCCGAACGGGGTTTTCTCCTCGGCGAGGCCGCCGATCCAGAAGTCGACTGCGTCCAGACCGGTAGTGGTTACACCGTTCGCGGCGCTGGCCCAGGCTCCGGTGCTATAGAGGAAGTCGATACGGTCGGCCGGCTCGCCGACGCCACCGAGCACGATGGCGGCCGCCGCCTCGCGCTTGCCGTCCAGCGTGGTTTGCGCCGTGATGGTCGAGTGGGTGCCATAGGCCGCAATGAAGTTGATCAAGGACTCGGGGTGCTTGATGTGCTGCACGAAGTCGGCCCAACTGCTGTAGGGCTTCAACTGCGCGTCGCCAGTGCCGTGGTAGAAGTCCCGACGTGCCGCGTTCAAGGACGGAATGCCGGTATCACGGCCACGGGCGATGTTGATGGCAGCCAGGTCGAGCGGCAGACCAACCAGGTTGTTGCGCAGCGCCTCGGTGACGAACTCGTCGATCTCGTTACCAACCTGGCGAGTGACGCCGCGAATAATCGCGCCGGCCGCCTCGTCGGGGGTCGCACCGCTTGCGGCAAACGCCTGCGGGTTGAGGAAGGCCTGGATCAGGCCGATTTCGCTGGAGACAAAGTTCGCATCCAGGCGGTCGATGGTCTCGGTCAGCATCGAGTGGCCGAAGCGATACACGGTGTGGGCGAATTCGGCCACGATCGAGGGGTCGATCTCGCTCTGGTAGTTCTGGAAGTTCGGGATGAACACGTCGATGTTCGGCTGGATGGTGCGGGCGAACTCCTCGAAGACCAGGTGCTGGTACTGCATCTCGGTACCGAACTTGGCGGTCTGGAACAGCCGTTCACCGTTCCACACCAGGCTGTTCAAATCGGCCGGCACTGCGACGACCGGCACCAGCAGCCACTCATTGAGGAACGAGACATCGCCTCCACCCGCCGTCTCGAGCACCACATCCTTGGTGTGCTGAACCAAACGGTTGTGTTCCGAGTGGAAAATATGGTGAACCGCGGTCAGGCCGATGTTCTCGTTGACCCGGCCGTCACCGGCGATGTAGTGCGCGTCGAGCAGTTCGTTGTCGTAAGTGCCGGGTTCTGACAGGCCTACGACATTATCCGAGTCAGGCGCCAGTCCAGCAGGCGCCGCGTTATGGGCGATGTCGATGAGGAACTGGTGTCCGGTACGCACGGCGTTGGTCAGGTCGACCGGCGCCAGCGGATTGCCTTCCTGCAGGAAGTCGTCGGCGGTCCCGGCAATGCCGTCGATGCCTTTCATCACCACTTGCGGGAAGCCGTTTGGCCCCTTGATGAAGTTACCGTAGGCGTCGGTGGCCAGCAGTGGCAGGTTTTCGACATCGGCATCGGTCAGGTTGATGCCCAGAATGTCACGCGCCTGCGCCTTGACCACTTTCCAGGTGGCCATGCCGCCGATTTCCACATCATCCGCCGTGCCGAATATGCCATCGGCGCCCAGCTCGCGGTTGGTGATCAGGCGCCCGGTTGCCACCGGTTCGCCGTTGGCATTGAACGCATAGGCACGCAGGAACACCTGGTGCGACGGGTGCGAGCTGTAGGTCTGGTTCTGGTCGACGAACGGCGAGGTGGTGTTGCTCTGCTGGTGAATGTCGTCGGCAGTTCCCAGCACGCCATCGGCTCCGGGCAGATTGGTGGCACGGGTCATGACCATGAAGTTGGTCGGGCTGCCGGGCACGAACAGCGGGTCGTCCGGTTGCAGCGGCATGAACACCGTGCCGCTGCCACCCTTGGTCACCAGATCCAGACCATGGTCGAAGAATTGACCGAAAAAGGTCATCCAGGCGTTGAACGGTGCGGTCAGGCCAATATCGGCTGCCACGTTCGGCAAGAAGAAGGTCTGGAAGGGCGTACCGTCCGCGCGCAGCCCATCGACCACCTCGGCACCGGCGTTAGTCGCCGCCGCAGCCACCGCCGCCGGGTTGTTGGCGGTCTGGTCGACGATCAGGTTGCTGATGGTGCGCGGTTGCGAATCCTGCACAAAACCGCTGGTCTGGCTGTATGAGGTGGTTTCTCCGACATTGACGCCGCCAGGCCCGTCTTCGACCGTCAGGGTCTCAGCATCCTGGAACAGCGGATCCAGCAAGCGCGGGAACACTGGCTCGGCCGCGCCGAAGGTGCTTTGGTTCGGCATCAGGTTATTGAAGGTGCCGTCCACCGTGCGCAGGCCGACTGCCATGCGTGGATGCGGCACCAGATCAAGGATGTCCTCGCCTGCCGCATTGCGTTCCGCGAGCTTGATCTGATCCAGGATGAACTGCAGGTCGGAGCCGAGGAAGTGCACGCCTTCACTGACGATGCCGTTTTGCGGGCCGTTGATCAGGGCGGCCGGCGCAGGGGCCGGTGTGCCGGCAGCGACTACCGCGGTGGGGGCGGAAAACACCGTTTCGTTGACCCCGTTGGCGTCCAGGTAGTGGGCCTTGACGCGCAGGGCAAAACCCTGAAGCTCCTGAGTCACCGTCCACTTCGGCCCAAGCACGTCTGGCGCCAGCCGTGGTGCGAGCTGGTAGCTGATGTCCTCAAAAATGCCCGAACCGGCGTCGCGCTCGAACTGCCAGATATAGGTGACACGGCCGGCAATACCGTCGGCGTCGGCAACAGTGCCCAGGGAGACAGTGAGTTGCTGGCCGACCGCCGGAGTCAGGTCAGACAGGGACAGCTGGCCGGTAGGCTCATTGTTCAGGCCCGTCACCAGGACGATGGACTGGTCATTGAACTGCAGCCGCTCAATATTGGTGAGCCGATCGATCCCGTCGCCGTTGATGAAGGTGTCCTCCACCGTGACGATGTCATCGCTCAAGTCGCCCGGGGTGCCATTGTCGTCGACGCTGATGATGTATTCGCTGGCCAGGCCGGTGAACACCGCCGTATCGAAGCCTCCGTCATTAGCGTCCAGTACCTCACGAGCGATCACCAGCTGGCCGGGGTTGTAGGTGCCGTTGAGCATCAGCGGTACCAGCGGGATCATGCTGTCGTAGCTGGCGATTTCCGCGCCGCTGCCGTCAATGTTCTCGCGCACACTGATGCGCACGTTCAGCCATTGGTCGCCGTCGATGATGTCGTCGCCGCCACGCCCTTCGATGATGTCGCTGCCGGCGCCACCCAGGATGATGTTGCCGGCGTCGAACGAGCTGACCGGGCCACCCAGGGAGTTTTCCAGCAAGGCGCGCAGACCTGCAATCAGGTCAATATTGGTCAGAACGCTGCCGGTGAAGCCCGCACCCTGAATTTGCGTGGAGTCAACATCGTCGCCGCGCAGGATATCGGCGTGGGACGATCCGGACAGACCTTCCACCTGGAAGTAGGTGGCTTCCAGCGGCGCCGGGGTGACCACCAGCGGGTTTCTGAACATGTCCTGGGTGACGCCGAAGCGGCTGTCCTTCCAGGTGACCCAGTCGAAACCGGACACACCGTCGTACTTGTCGTTACCTTCGCTGCCGACAATGATGTCGTCACCGCCCTCCCCCAGCGCCTCGTCGAAGCCGCCATCACCGAGGAATACGTCGTTGCCGATCACCTGATCCTGGCTGAGCGGATCGAAGTTGTCGCCGGCGGCACCATCCTGCAAGCCCAGTTCGAGCCAGTCGTCGCCTTCGTTGCCGTTCGGGAAGGCGTCCAGGCGTGAGCCGAGGATGAAGTCGTTGCCGGTGCCACCGAAGATGTCGGAGAAATCCTCACCGTTGACGATGAAGTCGTTACCCGCATCACCGAGGATCAGGTTAAGACCGTTGCCGCCGTGAATGACGTCATTGCCGTCGCCACCGTGAATGATGTCGTCGCCACCGCGATCGGCAATGATGTCGTCACCGTCGCCGCCGAACAGGTTGTCGGCACCGTAACCGCCGTCGAGGTAATCGTTGCCGGCATCGCCATACAGGGTGTCGTCGTCGGAGTCACCAGCGATGAGGATGTCATCGCCCGCCGTACCGCCGAGCACCACGGTCTCGTCGCCGGTGTAGTGCAGGTAGTTGCTGTCAGGCCCGACCGTATCGGGGTTGTCGCGAATGACCAGCGCGGTGAAGAAATCCTCGCGCCCCGAGCCGGCGGCATGGGACGAAGGGCCAACTGGGTCGTCATTGGCCGTCAGGTCATCCGCCGTGCCCACTATGCCGTCGAGGCCGGCAATCACGCCCGGGTTGTACTGCAGGGACTGATTCACCTCAAGCGTGAGTCCCGGGGTCTGGAAGATCAGGCCCGGCAGGTGAGTCACATTGGTATTGAGCATCACCAGGTTGGAGAAAGTGTTGTTCTCCAGTTCCTTGAGGAAGTTCAGGCCCGCAAGGCGGTGCAGGTAGTAGAAACGGTCGCCGTCCTGCAAGGCTTCCAGTTGGGTCTCGAAGACGAAGTTGAAGGTGGAACCGAGGAAGCCGCCGAAGGGCATTTTTTCCTCGGCAAGGCCGCCGATCCAGAAGTCGATATCGTCCAGACCTGTGCTGGTCACACCGTCAGCGCCGCTGGCCCAAGCTCCGGTGCTGTACAGGAAGTCGAGACGGTCGGCCGGCTCGCCGGCGCCGCCGAGCACAATGGCCGTCGCCGCTTCGCGCATACCAACGAGTGTGGTTTGCGAGGTGATGCTCGAGTGGGTGCCGTAGGCGGCGATGAAGTTGATCAACGACTCCGGGTGCTTGATGTTCTCCGAGAAGTCGACCCAACTGCTGTAGGGCTTCAACTGGGCGTCGCCGGTACCGTCAAAGAAAGTACGGCGCGCAGCGTTCAGGGATGGAATGCCGGCATCTCGTCCGCGGGCAATATTGATGGCTGGCAAATCCAGCGGCAGGCCGACCAGATTGTTGCGTAGCGCCTCGGTCACGAACTCGTCGATCTCGTTGCCGACCTGGCGGGTCAGGCCGCGCACGATGGCGCCGGCGGCTTCATCCGGGGTCGGGCCACTGGCAGCGAACTCCAGGGGGTTGAGGAAGGCCGCAATCAGGCCAATCTCACTGGAGCCGAAGGTGGGGTCGAAACGGTCAATGGTCTCGGTCAGCATGGAGTGACCGAAGCGATACACCGTGTGGGCGAACTCGGCGACTATCGAGGGGTCGACCGTGGCGTCGAAATCTATGAAGGCGTTGATCTGTGGCTGGATGCTGCGGGCGAACTCTTCGAATACCAGGTGCTGGTACTGCATCTCGGTGCCGAACTTGGCGGCCTGGAACAGGCGTTCGCCGTTCCAGTCGAGCGTCGAAGTGTCCGCTGGGATTGACGCTACGGGCGTCAGCAGCCACTGATTGAGGAAATCCAGATCGCCTGAATTGATGATCTCGGCCTTGGTAACTTCCACCAGCCGGTTATGCTCGGAGTGGAAGATGTGGTGCACGGTGGTCAGGCCGATGTTCTCGTTGACCCGGCCGTCGCCGGCGATGTAGTGCGCATCAAGCAGCTCGTTGTCGTAGAAGCCTGCGGCCACCGGGCCGCCGGCGACGTCGTCGGCATCGGGCGCCAACATTGCGCCGGTCTGGCTGTTTACCGGAACGGCATTGTGGGCGATGTCGATGAGGAACTGGTGCTCGGTGCTCACGGCGTTGGTCAGATCGACCGGCGCGGCGAGATTGCCCTCGACCAAGGAACCGTCCGCCATCACCACCTGCGGGAAGCCGTTCGGGCCCTTGATGAAATTGCCATAGTCATCGGTAGCCAGCAGCGGCACGTCTTCGAAATTGGCATCGGTCAGGTTGATACCCAGAATATCGCGCGCCTGCGCCTTGACCACCGCCCAGGTGGCCATGCCACCGATTTCCACATCATCTGCGGTGCCGAATTGGCCGTCGGGCCCCAGGTTGCGGTTGGTGATCAGCTTGCCAGTCGCCACTGGCTTGCCGGACACATCGAGCACATAGGCACGCAGGAATACCTGGTGCGACGGGTGCGAGCTGTAGGTCTGGTTCTGGTCGACAAACGGCGAAGTAGTGTTGCTGTGCTCATGGATATCGTCGGCGGTGCCGAGAATGCCGTCCGGCCCCGGCTGGTTGGTGGCACGCGTCACCACCATGAAGTTGGTTTGGCCGCCGGGTACATACAGCGGATCATCCGGTTGCAGCGGGATGAACACCGTGCCGCTGCCACCTTTGGTGACCAGATCCAGACCGTGATCGAAGAACTGGCCAAAGAAGGTCATCCAGGAGTTGAACGAGACGGTCAGGCCCACATCCGGCGAGATATTCGGAATGTGGAAAACCTCATGATCGTCGGCGGTACCGAAAATACCGTCCAGACCAGGACTGGGAACAATTGCAGCCCCCCCGTTAGCCGCCGCGGCAGCCACGGCTGCCGGGTTATTGGCGGTCTGGTCGACGATCAGGTTGCTGATGGTGCGTGGCTGCGAGTCGAATACATAACCGCTGGTCTGCTGGTAGCTCGTCGGGTCGCCAACTTGCTGGCCCCCTGGCCCGTCCAGGTCGACCGAAACGGGCTGTGCAGCTCTGAATAGCGGAGTCAGCAGCCGCGGGAATACCGTATCGGCAGCGCCGAACAGGCTACTACCCGGATTCAGGTTATTACCCTCACCCGAAACCGTGCGCATACCAAAGGGCAATTCGGTGTTGGGGATCAGATTGGTAATATCTTCACCAGCTGCGTTGGCTTCGGCGATCAGGATCTGTTGAAGAATGAACTCAAGATCGGACTTGATGAAGGTGGCCATGGCTGTTACCTCAATGTTCAAGACGCCGAAGCGCATAAACAGAAAGCCACGGGCATGCATCGACCTCGCAAAGGCGTGGCTCAGCGTTGCAATTCAGAAAATGGCTAATGCCGGGGGATGGGCCAAACGCTCTCTACACCGCTAGCCTGTGCTGATCAGCGCCCAACATGGTTTGGCTTTATCCCATCAACACCGAAGCAAGATCCGGTGTTGCGCCTCAGGCATAGGGCGGCCCACGGAGTTGTGGGTCTAAGACATGCCCTAGCGATGAAAGCCGTGCTTTCGGGTGACGCGAAACACTGTTCATGGTGTGTCTCTTCCGCCGGTGGCTGGCATAAGCCATTGCGCCCTCTCCAGCGCAATATGCTTCGTCAACAATCACTCACGTCTAGACTAAAGTTCGCGAACAGGACCATGTCAATATATAGACAATAAATATTGTCTGACCCGCACACATATCATAAGTAACTGATAAATATAGAAATACTTAAAACAACAAGCTCTTCACAAAGAAATGACAAATTTTTCACATCCAACTAACAAAATTTTCACATTTAACTAACCAACTCTTCACACATAACTAACTGGATTTGAAACTTGCCTGCCGCGTCGTTTCGCTGGCATTTGGTTTCTGCAGCCGACCTGACTTATGGCTTATGTTGAAGTCCACTATTTAGGGCGGCTCGACACACATGCAATCAGGCGCTACACGGCCTGGCGAATAACACGCCTGGCTTACTGACCGGGGACACTTACAGACTGTTGAAAAACGTAGGCGAGGCGGCCATCGCAAGGCAAAAACAGGCGAAAAAGCGGAGTTTACGAGCTGTAAATGAGCATTTTGATCGGACTCGCGCCCGAGCCTGTTTTTAACGCAGCGAGGCAACGCAGGTAGTTTTTCAACAGCCTGTTAGGTGTTGCATGGGGCTTTTGGGGAAGAGTGATCCTGCTTGCAAGGGCCGCATAGGTAGGGTGCGCCGTGCGCACCAAGAGCCTGTAGCCAGCGCTGGTGCGCACGGCGCACCCTACGAGGTCAGATCCTTCACACTTAAGCGCCAAAGCCTGAACGCAACACACTAATGGCACATAGCCATCAGCAAGGGGCAGCAGAAGCAGAAATATCGATAACTTGCCAGGGGAAAACGGAGAACATCGGCACATTGCGAGCCTGCCGTGGGCTCAGCACCTTGCAAGCGGCTCTACTCGTCCTCGTTGACCCGATCGCGCAGCTCCTTACCCGGTTTGAAATGCGGTACGAACTTGCCATCAAGGGGTACCGACTGACCGGTTTTAGGGTTACGGCCCACGCGAGGGGCGCGGTAGTGCAGAGAGAAACTGCCGAAGCCGCGAATTTCAATGCGGTCACCCGTAGCCAATGCCTGGGACATCTGTTCCAGCATGGTCTTGATGGCCAGCTCGACATCTTTGTTTGAGAGCTGCCCCTGATGGGTGACGATCCTTTCGATCAACTCCGACTTGGTCATGTTTTTCCCTTCTTTTTCAAGCGGCTAGATCACTCGATAGGATGGTTTTAGCATGCTGCTCAGCATTTGAACAGCCCACAAATCAATTGATCGCCCCACGAGGTCGCCGACAGGTTTACGGCACACCCCACATCCATGTAGAAGGCGCCGGGCGGCGTTCCGACCCCGCGGCGAATGCAGCCCGCAGGGCTGCCAGGTTGATCGTCCACAGTCCGAGACAAAAACCTTGGCCGCAGACTCTCCCTGGTTGGTGCGACGCCGCTGCCGATCACCGGGAGCCAAGGGTCGTGCCGGGATACTCGGCTACGCCGACGGCCCCTCCCCCACGCAAATTCTGCGACTGAACTAGACTTATGCAGCAAGTAGGGTATGCGGATCTCTGGCTTGGCCCAGACACGGATGGCGCGACCCCAAGCATTTCAGCGCAGGTGCGGATTTTTGTCCGATACGCCGACATGCGTGGGCAGTCGAGAGCCTGGCAACAGATCATGCTGTCACGTGCCTGTGTTTGGTTGCGCTAATGCAAGAGCATTGAGGAGTCGCGCGGATGCCCATACCGGCGAATCTCGCGTCCCCGTCGTCGGCCTTGCCACTAAAGGCCAGCCAGGGTGCGCCTGGACCGAGTTCGGCGCCTACGTCGAATTCGCGCCTGCCTGGGTGGCAAAGGGTGTTCGCGCCCTTGCGCCGTTTGAGTCGATCGAGCCAATTCGTGATTGCCGCGTCGATCATCCTCGGGCTGACCATGACCTTCGTCGGCAACCTGGTCAGCAAGACCATCGAACGCTCGTCAGTGCAGGCGGCAGCAGATGCTGGCGCCTTGTACATGACCACCTTCCTGGAGCCCTATGTTCAGGAGCTGACAACGACCGGCAGACTTTCCGTGCAGACCGCTCAAGCCATTGACCACCTGATGACCAGTCCCACACTGAACTCCCATGTGATCTCGGTCAAAATCTGGAGCCCGGATGGCACGGTCATCTACAGCACCAACAAGGAAGTGGTGAACAAGTCGTTTTCGACAGCGGAGATCGACCTGGCATTCGAGGGGAATACGGTAACGGAATGGGGCACGCTGAACGAAGCAGAAAATAGCTATGAGCGCAGCCTGGGCATTCCTCTTTATGAGATTTATGCCCCGCTGCGTGAGTTCGGCACGGGCAAGATCATTGCCGTTGGCGAGTTCTATGAACTGGCGGAAGTGCTTGAGCAAGAAATCGCGCGTGTCCGTCAGGAAGTGTGGATCGTCGTCGGCACCGCTACCGTGGCGATGTTGTTGCTGCTGTTCGCCATCGTGCACCGTGGCGAACGGATCATTATGCAGCAACAGCATGCGCTCAGCAGACAAATGCAAGAGCAGACCCAACTGCACGCAAAGAACATCGGTCTGCAGCGCAAGATCACCACCGCGAACCAGGCATTCTCGCGTATCAACGAACTCACCCTGCGCCGTTGCGGCGCCGATCTGCATGATGGCCCAGCCCAGTTGTTGACCCTGATCCTCGTCAGGCTCGATGAGCTCAACACCTTGCAAGAGCGCAACAGAAACAGTGCCCAACCGGAAGGCGATGCACTCGAGACGATCAGGAGCGCCGCTCAGGACGCCCTACGCGAGGTTCGCGAAATTTCTCGTGGTCTGGCGCTTCCGGAAATCAACGGCATAAGCTTGCGCCAGGAGCTGGAACTCGCCGTGCAGCGCCATCAACAACGAACCGAAACCAAGGTCGACCTCACCTGCAGATCGCTGCCGGAAAACGTGCCGGCGCCGTACAAGGTCTGCATCTATCGCTTTATCCAGGAAGCGCTGAACAATGCCTATCGCCATGCCGGCGGCAAGGGCCAGGTCGTCCTCGCCTCCTATGACCAGGGTTTGCTCAGGATACAGGTGACCGATGCCGGCGACGGGATAGACACCGACAGCCTGGAGACCACAGGTACGGGCAGAACGCGCCTGGGCTTGGCCGGTATGCGCTACCGCGTCGAATCGCTGGGAGGGAAGTTCCATATCCACTCCATACCCGGCACCGGCACCAAGGTAAGCGCACAGTTCAGACTGGACGACCCAGGCAAACCGCCCTCTGACACGACTGGCGACTTGGCGTCTACCCAAGAGTAGCCATCCGATCGTCCCCGCGTCGAGGCGTCGAGGCGTCGGACCGACTGCGTGGCCATGCAGCCCGAGACGCTCCGCGCCCAGCACGACGGACGTAGAACGTCCAAAGCACACGAGTGTCGCGTCAACCATGAAATGTCGGTTCAATGCCAGGCTGTGTGGGAGGGGCCGGGCGGCGTTCCGCTTCAGCCGCGATGCTTTGCGCCCTCAAGGTCAATCGCGGCTAAAGCCCCTCCCACGGGAAGCGACAGATTAATCGTGTCGTGACACTAGTGTGCTGCCTCAAAATTATTGTTTCGCTGACACCGGCCCGTAGGGTGTGCGGGGCCGCCTAGGCCGTGCGCACCAGGGGTTGGCAGCGGTGCGGCCCCGCCCCCTTGACAGGCCAGCCGCAGCCCTAGTTCACATCCCTGTCTGGCGGGGTGGGCAGCAGTCGCTGACTGACCTGGCGCGGCTTGACGCGCGATAGATGCTCATTTTTCCAGTGGAGCCTGATGGCCGTGACCGCCTCCACCCGATTACGCGCATGGAGCTTTTGCATGACACTGGTCATGTAATGCTTGACGGTTTTCTCGCTCAGCGAAAACTTTTCGGCAACTTCGCGGTTGGTCAGCCCGTTGGCGACCTCACGGATAATTTGCTCTTCGCGGTGGGTAAGCTCGGCGACACTCTTTTCATCGTCGTTATGCTTCTTGAGATTGCTGATCAGCTTGCTGGCAAAACCTGGCGTGATGAATGTTTGTCCCAGCGCCACGTTTTTAATCGCCTGCACCAACTCCGGCCCACTTATACCTTTGAGTACATAACCCTTGGCGCCAGCCTCCAAAGCGGTATAGGCATCGTCTTCGGATTCGGACACAGTCAACATCATTACCTTGACCGTCGGCGTAGCCGAAACAATGGAACGTACGGCGGCAAAACTGTCGCCGGGCATATTTACGTCCATCAAAATCACATCAGGCATGTGCTTGATCGCAATGGCTTTGGCTTCATCGGCAGAACCACCCTGCTCCACCACCTCGAACTCGGCAACTCTCCTGAGCGCCGCAACGACGCCCTGCCTCAAGAGCGGATGATCGTCAACTATGCAAATCCTGATTCTGGAACTCATTGATCGTCCCTCCGTCGCGCCGGGCTTTGCCGTGATTGCAAGCACTTGCCGTGCCGTATCGGTCAGCGACCTTCTCTCCCGCCCCGAAATCGCGCGCGAGAGTATCGCGACGGTCATTGCCAGTACGGCCGGGCAAAACCCGATCAGACCTTAGTCCAATACTTATAGCAGACCAACGTCGCACCATTTGACTCGACTTCCGAATCTATCGGCTATTCGGGTACGGCTGCATCCTTTAGACCTAAAGGAATATCTGGATAAATAACATGACATTAATATTCAGAAGTGACCGTACTGTTGATCGATGCCAACAATCTGGCGCCGCCAGCAATTACGCCAGCCAGCCTTCAGCGAAGAAGGCGGCAACAGTTTCCCTCACCCAGGGCAAATGCAAGCTCGATCCTGTCAAGCTCGATCCTGTAAAGAACCATAAGCTCATCGATCAGACGCAAGCGCTTGATACGACTCGTCTGTACCTGAATGAAATCGGATTTTCCCCGCTGCTCTCCCCTCAGGAAGAACAACACTTCGCACGCCTGGCAAAACGGGGCGATCAGCAGGCCCGCAGACGCATGATCGAGAGCAACTTGCGCCTGGTGGTGAAGATTGCCCGTGGCTATCTCAACCGTGGCCTGTCTCTGCTGGATCTGATCGAAGAAGGCAATCTCGGCCTGATCCATGCGGTGGACAAATTCGACCCCGAACTGGGCTACCGATTCTCGACCTATGGCACCTGGTGGATTCGCGAAACCATCGAGCGAGCACTGATGAATCAGACCCGGACCATCCGCCTGCCGACCTATGTAATCAAGAAGCTCTATGCGTATCTCGCCGCAGGCCGTGAACTGACGCGCAAGCTCGATCATGACCCTTCGTGCGAAGAGATCGCCAAACTCATGGAAAAAAACGTCTGTGAGATCGAGAACATACGCGACTTGAATGTCTGGGTGTCTTCGCTGGATACAGCGCTCGGCGCTGGCTCCGAGAAGACCCTGCTGGACACCATCGCAGACGAGCATCCCAACGATCCGTGCGAGCTGCTACAGGACAGTGAGTTGGCACAAAGCATCAGGGAGTGGCTGGCGGAACTTCCCGATAGACAGAAAGAAGTCGTTGTTCGTCGTTTCGGTTTGCGTGGCGACGAGGGCTGTACGCTGGAAGAAATGGGCCAGGCTATCGGTCTGACACGCGAGCGGGTCAGGCAGATTCAGGCGGTGGCGCTCAAGCGCCTGCGGACCATTCTGGAGAAGAACGGCCTTTCCGGCGACGCATTGTTCCAATAACCAGCGATGCGGTAAACATCGCGATCAATACGCCAAAGCCCCGCACCAGGTGTGGGGCTTTGGTCTGTATGGGCGCTGGCGATTGATGCCCATCGAAGGAGTGGGGGACGCCTGGTTTCGTGCCCGCGCCCCCCATCAGGGCATGGCCAGCCTTCATCAAAAAATAATTAACTCGTTGTTTTATAAATATAAATTTAATCTTCACAAAGACCTGCAGGAGCGGGCCATGCCCGCGAAACGCATCGCGGGCATGGAACTGGGCGTCCCCCCGCTCCTACAATGCTGTAGAGATTTGGATATGCACGGAGTCTTGCAGGAGCCAGTAACCGTAGGATGTTGAGCAGAGCGATACCCATCGGCGGTTCATGCCTGTACCCGTTGGTGGGCGAATATCGATGATGGGTTACGGCGCGCTTGTTCTGCTGGCAGCAGGTCGACTTGCAGGCGCCTAACCTAGGCGGCCCCACCCATCCTACGGTCTTATCTTTACGCTGCTTATTGCACCAGCTCCTGCTCGCTGAACATATCGCTGAACAGCATGCTCGACAGGTAGCGCTCGCCGGAGTCCGGCAGGATGACCACGATGGTCTTGCCCTGCATCGCCGGTTCGGCGGCGATGCGCAGGGCCGCAGCCATGGCGGCGCCGCAGGAGATGCCGCAGAGGATGCCTTCTTCGCGCATCAGCCGTAGCGCCACGGCCTTGGAGTCCTCGTCGCTGACCTGCTCGACCCGATCGACCATGCTCAAGTCGAGGTTGTCCGGCACGAAACCGGCGCCGATACCCTGGATCTTGTGCGGGCTGGGCTTGAGCTCTTCGCCGGCGATGGTCTGGCTGATCACCGGCGAGTTGGTCGGCTCGACCGCCACCGAGAGAATCGCCTTGCCCCGGGCTAGCTTGATGTAGCGCGACACGCCGGTGATGGTGCCGCCGGTGCCGACGCCCGAGACCAGCACATCGATGGCGCCAGCGGTGTCGTTCCAGATTTCCGGGCCGGTGGTGGTTTCGTGGATCGCCGGATTGGCCGGGTTGTTGAACTGCTGCGGCAAGAAATACTTGGCGGGGTTGGCGGCGGCGATTTCCGTGGCGCGCTCGATGGCGCCCTTCATGCCCTTGGCCGGCTCGGTCAGCACCAGTTCGGCGCCCAGAGCCTTGAGCACCTTGCGCCGTTCCAGGCTCATCGAGGCCGGCATGGTCAGCAGCAATTGATAACCGCGTGCCGCCGCGACGAAGGCCAGGCCGATGCCGGTATTGCCCGAGGTCGGCTCGACGATGCACATACCGGGCTTGAGCAGGCCGCGCTCCTCGGCATCCCAGACCATGCTGGCGCCGATCCGGCACTTCACCGAATAGGCCGGGTTACGTCCTTCGATCTTGGCCAATATGGTGACGCCCGCCGGGCCGAGGCGGTTGATTTTGACCAGCGGAGTGTTGCCGATGGTTTGTGCGTTGTCTGCGAAGATGCGGCTCATGGCGGTGTCCTTGTGCTTGGCGGCCGGAAGAAGGCCAAAGAACTTGTGAAAAAACTCTCGCCTACTGCGACCGCCTCCATACGTCTGGAGACGGCCTCGCTACGTCGCTCGATATTTTCACAAGCGCTGAAGCCTAAGATGCCCAGGCGCCGCCGTCCAGTGTGGTGAAGGGCGGATAGGGGCACCAGCCAACTCCGGTGACGCGCAAAACGTGACCCGCCATTCAGTGACTGAATGGTGCGTCTACGTTCACAGTCGCCGGGACTGCGCGGTATAGTCGCCTTTTCAAATACTGAACCCGCGGGTATTACCCGGCACGTTACCGTTCGAGGATTTACCGATGAAGTTCGAAGGCACCCAGTCGTACGTCGCCACCGACGACCTCAAGCTGGCGGTCAACGCCGCGATTACCCTGGAGCGTCCGCTGCTGGTCAAGGGCGAGCCAGGCACCGGCAAGACCATGCTCGCCGAACAACTGGCCGAGTCCTTCGGCGCCCGTCTGATCACCTGGCATATCAAGTCCACCACCAAGGCCCACCAGGGCCTGTACGAGTACGACGCGGTCAGCCGCCTGCGTGATTCGCAGCTGGATTCGGACAAAGTCCACGACGTGCGCAACTACATCAAGAAGGGCAAACTGTGGGAAGCCTTCGAGTCGGATGAGCGGGTGATCCTGTTGATCGACGAAATCGACAAGGCCGACATCGAATTCCCCAACGACCTGCTGCAAGAACTCGACAAGATGGAGTTCTACGTTTACGAGACCGACGAGACGATCAAGGCCAAGCTACGCCCGATCATCATCATCACCTCGAACAACGAGAAGGAACTGCCGGACGCCTTCCTGCGCCGCTGCTTCTTTCACTACATCGCCTTCCCGGACCGCGTGACCCTGCAGAAGATCGTCGATGTGCACTACCCCAACATCAAGAAGGACCTGGTCGCCGAGGCGCTGGACGTGTTCTTCGACGTGCGCAAGGTGCCGGGCCTGAAGAAGAAGCCCTCGACCAGCGAACTGGTCGACTGGCTCAAGCTGCTGATGGCCGACGATATCGGCGAAGCGGTACTGCGCGAACGCGATCCGACCAAGGCCATCCCGCCGCTGGCCGGCGCCCTGGTGAAGAACGAGCAGGACGTGCAACTGCTCGAGCGCCTGGCGTTTATGAGCCGCCGCGCCTCGCGCTGAAAATCGCCCCAGGGACCGCTGCGCGTCGGCCATGCTGCGTTGAGGCCAGACTCGGAATGCTCATTTACAGTCGTAAACTCCGCTTCCTCGTCTGCCCTCGCCTTGCCTGGCTCTAGCTCGCAGCCCCTGGAACGATTTTTGGAGTCAACGATTACACGAGGATGCAGCCATGCTGCTCAACCTGTTCAATGAAATGCGCGCGGCCAAGGTGCCGGTGTCGGTGCGCGAGCTGCTCGACCTGATCAATGCGTTGAAGCACAACGTGGTGTTCGCCGACATGGACGAGTTCTACTATCTCGCCCGGGCGATCCTGGTCAAGGACGAGCGCCATTTCGACAAGTTCGACCGCGCCTTCGGCGCCTATTTCAAGGGCCTGGAGAATCTCAACCAGCACATCGAGGCCTTGATTCCCGATGAATGGCTGCGCAAGGAGTTCGAGCGTTCGCTGAGCGACGAGGAACGTGCCAGGATCGAATCCCTCGGCGGCCTGGACAAGCTGATCGAGGAATTCAAGAAGCGCCTGGAAGAGCAGAAGGAACGCCACGCCGGCGGCAACAAGTGGATCGGCACGGGCGGCACCAGCCCGTTCGGCTCCGGCGGCTTCAACCCGGAAGGCATCCGCGTCGGCGACGCCGGCCAGCGCCAGGGCAAGGCGGTCAAGGTCTGGGATCAGCGCGAATACAAGAACCTCGACGACCAGGTCGAGCTGGGCACGCGCAATATCAAGATCGCCCTGCGCCGCCTGCGCAAGTTCGCCCGCCAGGGCGCCCAGGACGAGCTGGACCTGGACGGCACCATCGACCACACCGCCAAGGACGGCGGCCTGCTCAACATCCAGATGCGCCCGGAGCGGCGCAACACGGTCAAGCTGCTGATCCTGTTCGACATCGGCGGCTCGATGGATGCCCACGTCAAGGTCTGCGAGGAGCTGTTCTCGGCCTGCAAGACCGAGTTCAAGCACATGGAGTATTTCTACTTCCACAACTGCGTGTACGAGTCGGTGTGGAAGAACAACCTGCGCCGCAGCTCCGAGCGCTTCTCCACCCAGGATCTGCTGCACAAGTACGGCGCCGACTACAAGGTGGTGTTCGTCGGCGATGCGGCCATGGCGCCCTACGAGATCACCCAGGCCGGCGGCAGCGTCGAGCATTGGAACGAAGAACCGGGCTACGTGTGGATCAAGCGTTTCATGGAGAAGTACAAGAAGCTCATCTGGATCAACCCCTACCCCAAGGACACCTGGGGCTACACCGC
This sequence comes from Pseudomonas borbori, assembly GCF_900115555.1. Classification (GTDB taxonomy): domain Bacteria; phylum Pseudomonadota; class Gammaproteobacteria; order Pseudomonadales; family Pseudomonadaceae; genus Aquipseudomonas; species Aquipseudomonas borbori. Next base: position 67,839 of record NZ_FOWX01000024.1, on the reverse strand, counting down.
CTCCACCAACATCATGCGCGAGCTGCTGGAAGACAAGATGTACCCGCTGACGCTGCAGGGGTTGGAGGATGGCATGAAGTTTCTCTCCAAGTAGGCCCATGCCGGCAATACAAGTGGCTATGTACCTGTTGGTTGCATGAAGTCGACACTGTAGGAGTTCGCTCGCCGTCTTCGACGCCGCACTGTCAGCAGCAAACTGGGGGTGCAATTGCGCCTATCAGCTTGTAGGTACCTGTAGGAGCGGGGGGGACGCCTAGTTCCATGCCCGCGATGCGTTTCGCGGGCATGGCCCGCTCCTACAGGTCTTTGTGCAGATTAAATTTCTATATATAAAACAATAGCCTCGTAGGGTGGATGACGCTTCACCCATCCACCAACAACGATGGTGGATGAAAAAAGCGTCAGCTACGCGCCCCGCCCCCCCCCCCCTACACAACCCCCCGTAACCCGGATGCAATCCGGGAAGCTCACCGCCTGTGCAACCGCCCCTCCGGCTTTTCAGGCATCTCTCACGACCAGACCAAAGTCTCTCAATTCGCCTGGTCAAGATTCCGTCGGCCTAAATACTAAAAACCCTTAGTAATCATAAGCCACTGCCGGCAGTAGAGAATAAGCCCAGCCGTATTACAGCGCGGATAGGCAGATCCAGCCCGTTCAGCGCTTGCGTGAAGCCGAAAACCCGTTCTATACCTAGTTAGCAAACCCACCGTTGGCACCTGAGCGGGGCATTGTTATAGCCCGCCACTTTGATCGCCTAGGGCGGACGGCGAATCGCTTTAGCTGCGGCTAAGCACACAGAGATCTGCAGTCCTGGAGGTTCTATATGGACATGTTGCCGTCCCCACGCTCCGAACTGGCTGAGGTGTTGTTTCGCTTACGCCGAACCTTCTATGCCCTGGCCGCTTTCAGCGGGGTGATCAACCTGCTGATGCTGACGCCTGCGGTGTACATGCTGCAGGTGTATGACCGCGCACTGGTCAGCAGCAACGTCACCACCCTGCTGATGCTGACGGTGCTGGTCGTGGGCCTGTACGTACTGATGGCCCTGCTGGAAGTGGTGCGCTCGAGTGTGCTGATCCGGGTCGGCAACCGCCTCGATATGATGCTCAACAAGCGCGTATTCGGTGCAGCCTTCGAACGCAACCTGCGGCGCGCTGGCGGCAACCCGGCGCAAGCGCTGCAAGACCTGTCCCAGGTGCGTCAATTTCTCACCGGCAACGGCCTGTTCGCCTTCTTCGATGCGCCCTGGACGCCGATTTTCCTGCTGGTGATAACCCTGGTGCACCCGCTGCTCGGCCTGATCACCCTGATCGGTTCGATACTGCTGATCGCCCTCGCCTACCTGACCGAGGTCAGCACCCGCAAGCCTCTGGCCGAAGCCAACCAGTCCGCCCTGGCTTCCGGCGCTTTCGCCAATAACAACCTGCGCAACGCTGAAGTCATCGAGGCCATGGGCATGCTCCCGGCCATCCGCCAGCGCTGGTTCGGCAATCACCTGCGCACCCTGGAGATGCAGACCCTGGCCTCGGATCGCGCGGCTTATATCAACGGCACCACGCGCTTCGTGCGCATTACCCTGCAGTCGCTGATTCTCGGTACCGGGGCGCTGCTGGCGATCGAAGGCAAGATCACCCCAGGGATGATGATCGCCTGTTCGATCCTGGCCGGGCGCGCCCTGGCGCCGGTCGAATTGGCGATCTCGACCTGGAAGCAGCTGCTCACCAGCCGCTCGGCCTGGGAGCGTCTCAACACCCTGCTGAGCGACTTCCCCGCACACAAACCGGGGATGCCCCTGCCCAAACCGCTGGGCATGGTCGCGGTGGAAGGCGCCTATACCACCGCGCCAGGCTCGCCGGTAACGATTCTGCGCGGCGTATCGCTCAGTGTCGCCCCCGGCGAAGCGCTGGGCATCATCGGTCCATCGGCCGCCGGCAAGTCGACCCTGGCGCGGCTACTGGTCGGCGTCTGGCCGGCCACCGCCGGCAAGGTGCGCCTGGATGGGGCCGACGTATATCAGTGGGACAAGGAGGAACTCGGCCCCTGGCTGGGCTACCTGCCACAGGATGTCGAGCTGTTCGATGGCAGCATCGCCGAGAACATCGCCCGCTTCGGCGAAATAGACGGTGAGGCGGTGATCTTGGCGGCCCAGCAAGCCGGCGTGCACGAGATGATCCTGCGCTTGCCGCAAGGCTACGACACGCCATTGGGCGCCGACGGCGGCTCGCTGTCCGGTGGCCAGAAGCAACGCATCGGCCTGGCCCGCGCCCTGTATGGCGAACCCTCGCTGATCGTGCTGGACGAACCGAACGCCAGTCTCGACGACGTCGGCGAGGCGGCCCTGATCAAAGCTCTGGTCGAGCTCAAACAACGCGGCAAGACCCTGGTGCTGATCTCGCATCGGCCGACCGTGATGAACATAGTCGACAAGGTACTGGTGCTACGCGAGGGCGCCGTGCAGATGTTCGGCAGCCGCGATGAAGTCTTCAGCGCACTCCGCCAGGCCAGCGTGATGCCGGCCGCGGCGGGTTCACCGACCCTGGCGTCGGTCAAGACCAAGGAGTGATGAACCATGTCGAATCTCGAGTTCGAAAGCAAAAACCTGCCGCAGGCCAACAATCAGCCAGGCATCGACGTCGATGACCGCCGCCCCGGGCGCTGGGGTCTGCTGCTGGTGCTCGCCGGGTTCGGCGGGTTTATCCTCTGGGCCATCATGGCCCCCCTGGATGCCGGCGTAGTGGCCAATGCCACGGTCAACGTGACCGACAACCGCAAGACCATCCAGCACCTGACCGGTGGTTCGGTCAAGGCGATCCTGGTACGCGAAGGCCAGTTGGTGAAACACAACCAGGCCTTGATCGAACTTGACTCGACCCAGGCGCTTGCCGAGCAAGGTGTGGTCAGCTCGCAGTACATAGTGGTGCGAACCGTTGAAAACCGCCTGCAGGCCGAACGTGACGGGCTCGACGAAGTGACCTTCGATCCCGAACTGCTCGCCCAGTTCGCCGACAACCCGCGCCTGCATGCGGCGACCCGCCTGCAGCAGCGCCTGTTCGCCACCCGCCGTGCGGCTCTGACCGGTGAAGCCGGGATCCTGCAGGAAAATATCCGCGGCGCCGAAGAACAAATCAAAGGGCTGCGCCAGGTTCAAGGCTCACGCTATGCGCAGATCAAGTTTCTCAACCAGGAGCTCGAAGGTATCCGCAGCCTCGCCGCCGAAGGCTATGTCACACGCAACCGCATGCTCGAACTGGAGCGCAACGCGGCCGAACTGAATGCCTCGCTGGCGCAGAACATCACCGACATCGGGCGCACGCGCAATCAGATCGCCGAGCTGAAGTTGCGCATCCTCCAGCTCGAGCAAAACTTCCAGAAGGAAGTGCAGTCGCAACTGACCGAGACCCAGAAGGAAGCCACGGCCCTGGCCGACCGTTTGCGCTCGCTCGACTATGAAGTCAGCAACACGGTGATCCGTTCGCCCATCGACGGGATTGTACTGGGCCTGAATGTCAGCACCATCGGCGGGGTGATCCAGCCAGGCTCGACTATCATGCATGTAGTACCGGCAGACGAACCGCTACAGGTCGACGCCATGATTCCGGTGCAGGCCATCGACAAGATGGCTGCAGGGTTGCCGGTGGACATCGCCTTTCCTGCCTTCAACCATGCGCAGACCCCGAATATTCCGGGGCGCGTGCTCACCGTATCGGCCGACCGGCTGGTCGATGAAACCACCCAGCAACCCTACTACCTGGCCGAAATCGAGGTAACCGAAGAGGGCATGAGCAAACTCGGCAGCAACCGGATTCGCCCCGGCATGCCGGCCACCGTGACCATCAAGACCGGCGAGCGCAACCTGATGAGCTACCTGATGAAACCGATGCTCGACCGAGTCGATGGCGCTTTCAAGGAGCAATAACATGGCAGTTCGCCTCACCGTGGTATGCCTGGCCGGCTTGGCCAGCCTGCCCGTTAGCGCCCTGGACTTGCAGGACGCCTGGGATACTCTGCGACTACAAGGCCCCACCTATCGCGCGGCCATGCATGAACGCGATGCCGGCCTGGAGAATCGCAACCTCGGCCGCGCCGGCCTACTCCCGCAACTCAATGCCAGCGCCAGCAAGAGCCGCGTCGACGGCACCCAGGAGCAATCTACGGTCGACCTGGAGCGCGACCTGGATTACGACTCGGAGAACCTCGCGGTGCAGTTGCGCCAGCCACTGTTCAATCGGCAGAAGCTCGCCGAGTACCGCCAGGGCAAACAACGTGCCAACTACAGCGAGGCAGTGTTCGACGCCAAGAGCCAGAATGCCGCGGTACGCCTGACCGGCCGCTATTTCGATGTACTGTTGACCCGGGAAACCATCGACCTGGCAGAGGCCAAGCTGAAGGCATTCGAACAGCAGGTGGCGGCCTCGCAACGGCGTTTCGACCTGGGCGACGGCACCATCACCGACGTCGATCAGGCCACGGCGCGGCGCGACCTGGCTGCCGCCGAACTAATCGAGGCACAGGACAACCACGTAATAGCCCTGCGCCTGCTCGAGGAAATGCTCGGCGAAGTTCCCGAACAGGTCGCCACCTTGCGTCATGACTTCCCGACCCCGAGTTTGTTCCCCGAAACCCTACAGGAGTGGATAAGCAAAGCCCGGGCCAATAACCCGGCCCTGCGTGCACGCCACTACAGCCACGGAGTGGCGGAAGAGGAAGTCAACCGGGCCAGCAGCGGGCACTGGCCGACCCTCGACCTGGTGCTGGGCTATACCGACAGTGAGAGCGATTCCATCTCCACCATCAACCAAAATAACCGCTACGCCTCCGCCGGCCTGGAACTCAATATGCCGCTGTTCTCCGGCGGCGCAGTCAGCGCCAGGGTGCGTCAGGCCGTGGCGAGTCGCGAGCAGGCCAGCGAAGAGTTGAATGCCGCCCGCGAGGAAGTGTTCTCAGCCACTACCCGCGAGTTTCGTGGCGTGCAAAGCGGCCAGGCCCGTATCAGGGCCCTGGAACGAGCCGTCGCCTCCAGCGAACGCGCCCAGGATTCAGCCAGGAAGGGCTTTCTCGCCGGCTCCAGCACCAACGTCGACATCCTCAACGCCGAGGAACAGGTATTTCTCGCCCGCCGCGACCTGCTGGAAGCCAAGTTGCGCTACCTGCTGTCGCGCCTGCAATTGGAGGCTGCCGTGGGCCTGCTCGGCGACGACGACATAGGCCGGGTCAACGCCTACCTAGGGCCGGAACTGGCTCTGGGCTATTGAGGCAGGCTCCGGGGTAGCGAGGTTCTTGGGCTGAAGCCTCTCCCACACAGACGCCGCGTTCCGGGCGGCGATCCGCGTGGGCCGCGAATCGTTGAAAACGACGACAAATTCCAACTGGCGTCAACGCCAATGCCGCTGCTGCACCTTCTGGCTGCGGCCGACGCCCAGCATCAGCCCCATCAGCAACAACAGGCTTTCCACCAGCCAGGCCAGCAGCAAGGCACAGACCAGGCCCCAGGCGATGGCTTGCGGCGCCAGCAGCACCTGGTAACGGTAGGCGCTGTAGGTTTCGTCCGTCAGCTCGCGATCGGCGGCCGTCGCCAGATGCCAGACCTGGGCGTACCAGGGCCCTTGCATGGCCTGCCATTCCAGTTCGAGGAAACTCGCGCGCTCGACCAGATAGCCCACGCTCTGCGCGTCGCTGCGCATCACCGGGTCATTGCTGGCCTGATAGTGGCTCACCAACGCCTGCAGGTCACCGTTGAAAAAGCGCCTGGCGGTTTCGCGGAAACCCGTCAGGCCCTGCTCGGACTCCAGCCGGTGTGCTTCGACACGCTTGCTGTAGTCGTCGATAAAACCCGGTACCTGCACCCCCACCAGCAGGCCCAGGGCAAACAGCGCCAAACGTAGATAGCTTCTGAACATCGCCCCCTCCCTGTTTCAAATTATCCGTCGCTCAATCGGACAAGCCCTGCGCCACGCACTCGCCGCGCCGCCACAGTCGCCACTCGCCCGGTCGATACAGACTCCAGCGCTCGTTGGCGGTCAAGGGCTCGGTGGCCAGCACCGTCACCACATCGTCGGGGGTGGTCTCAGCCTGGAAATCCACCCGCACATCGGCATCTTTCAACCGTGCCGGGCCAAAGGGCGCGCGCCGGGTGATGTGCGCCAGCTTGGTCGAGCAGAAACTGAAAAGCCAGTCGCCATCGCTGAGCAGGCAGTTGAACACGCCGTGTTGGCGATAGGTCGCACAAGCCGCCACCAGGCTGGGCAAGAACAGCTCAACCGCCACCGGCTCCGGGAAGGCCTGGCGCAGACCGTTGAGCAGATCGCAAAAAGCCGCCTCGCTGTCGGTATCGCCAACCGGTCGATAGAAGCCCGGCGAAGGAGCAAACCCCGTCATCTGGCCGTTGTGCGCGAAACACCAGTTGCGCCCCCACAGCTCGCGCACGAACGGATGGGTATTGGCCAGGCAGACCTTGCCGACGTTGGCCTGGCGGATATGGCCGATCACCACTTCGCTCTTGATCGGGTAGCGCTGTACCAGTTGCGCCACTTCCGACTCGCTGCTGGCGCGCGGCTCCTGGAACAGGCGCAAGCCGCGCCCTTCATAGAAGCCGATACCCCAACCGTCGCGATGCGGCCCGGTGCCGCCGCCGCGGCGCATCAGCCCCGTAAAGCTGAAAACGATGTCGGTGGGTACATTGGCGCTCATGCCGAGCAATTCACACATGGTTAAAACTCTCGACTCTGCGCACAAAGACACATGCTGAACGTCTGCACAGGCGGGTGCAAGCCATGACCGCTTGGGCAGGCGCGTAGGATGGGTTAGCCGCCCAGGCGATGCGCGACAAGACCGCATTTTCTGCACGGCGTAACCCATCATGGCAGTGAGCTTGCTGGCGCTGTGTTGGGTTACGCGGCAGCTTGAACCTGTGGCTTGCTCGAGAGTGTGATCGCCGCTAACCCAACCTACGACAATGCGCAGCACCGCCTGCGTGGCCCGGCCCGACCTGCCGACTCAAAGACGCGGTTCGACGCGTAAACGACGATCGCCAGTCTGCCTATAACGTTCACCGGGTTCGTCGCTCTCGCGCTGCATGATCTCGCGCAGGGTCGGTGCATTGTCGTCATCCGGTTCCGCTTGCGGGCCACGACGACCCTTCCACCAGCGCTCCAGGGGCCAACGAATGGCGACGAACAACAGGTAAAGAGCGAATGCGATCAGGCCGTACATGGCCAGATCGGCCACTGCGCGCCAGACGCTGGTACCCACATTCAACAGCAGATCCAGCGCGGTGATGGCAATCGCCGGAGCGAACTGCTCCTTGGCCGGATCGACGACGGTCGGGCTGAACAACAGCACCGCCACCAGCAAACGCAGGGGCTCGCGCAGGTAACGCCACATCCAGCGGGTCATGCGGAACCACACCAGCAGGCAACCCAGGGCGGCGACGGCATAGGCGCTCCAGGCAAGTAAATAGTCGTTCTCGGTCATAACGCTGGAATTCCTGACATGACAGCCTGCAGGACCGTGGAAAACCGCTTGCCGGGCAAGACGCGATTGCCCGGGAAGTGCATTTTTCAACGGTCAGCCGATGAAGAGGGGCTTATGATAACGGCTTTTCCGTGGTCCGACAGACTCATAGGCGTCTGTCCGCACCGAATTGGAGTCACCAGATGCCGCATGCCCCCATCGCCCGCACCGAGAACGCTGCCGACCCTTACGCCTGGCTGGAGCAGCGCGACTCCGAGGAGGTGCTCGAATACCTCAAGGCGGAAAACGCCTACCTGGAAGCCGAACTGGCCGAGCACCGCGAGTTGCGCGAGGCGCTGTTTCAGGAGATCAAGGGCCGAATCCGCGAGACCGACCTGTCGCTGCCTTCGCCCTGGGGGCCCTGGCTGTACTATCAGCGCACCACCGCCGGTGACGAATACCCGCGCCACTATCGTTGCCCGCGCCCGGCCGACGGTTCGCTCGATGTCGATGAAAGTGCCGAACAGTTGCTGCTCGACCCCAATGCCCTGGCGCACGGCGGTTTTCTCTCGCTCGGCACCTTCAGCGTAAGCCAGGACCACCAGCGCCTGGCCTACAGCCTGGACACCTCCGGCGACGAGGTTTATCAGCTATTCGTCAAGGAACTGGCCACTGGAACGGTCAGCGAACTGCCCTTCGCCGATTGCGATGGCAGCATGACCTGGGCCAACGACAGCCAGACCCTGTTCTTCGGCGAGTTGGACGACTGCCATCGCCCGCACAAGCTGTACCGCCATCGACTCGGCAGCGGCTCGGCCGAGATGGTGTTCCACGAGGACGACGGACGCTTCTTTCTCAACTGCTACCGCGCCAGCTCCGAGCGTCAACTGGTGCTGCTGCTGGGCAGCAAGACCACCAGCGAAGCCTGGGTGCTGGATGCCGACACCCCGGAAGCGGCGTTCAACTGCCTGGCGCCGCGCGAGGAAGGCCACGAATATTATGTCGACCACGGCAAGGTCGACGGCGACTGGGCCTGGCTGGTCCGCAGCAACCAGAGCGGGATCAACTTCGCCCTGTACTGCGTGAAAGGAGACAACGCCCCGACCCGCGAGCGCTGGAGCGAGCTGCGCAGCCATGACCCGCAGGTGATGCTCGAAGGGGTGAGCCTGAACCACAGCGCGCTGGTTCTCAGCCTGCGCGAGAGCGGCCTGCCGATCATCGAGGTGCATGCCCAGGGCCGGCAGGCCTACCGGGTCGACCTGCCCGATGCGGCCTACAGCCTGTACGTGCAAGACAGCCTGGAGTTCGCCAGCCCGGTGATTCGCCTGCGCTACGAGGCGCTCAACCGCCCGGCGCAGATCCGCCAGCTGACCCTCGCCGACGGCGCCCAGCAGGTGCTCAAGGAAACCCCGGTGCTGGGCCCGTTCGACGCCGACGATTATCTCAGCCAGCGCCTCTGGGCCACCGCGCCGGACGGCACCCGGGTGCCCATCAGCCTGGTGGCCAAGCGCGCAGTGCTCGGCCAGGCCGCCCCGCTCTACCTGTATGGCTACGGCGCCTATGGCGAAAGCCTCGACCCCTGGTTCTCCCACGCGCGCCTGAGCCTGCTCGAGCGCGGCTTCGTCTTCGCCATCGCCCACGTGCGCGGCGGCGGCGAGCTGGGCGAAGCCTGGTACCGCGCCGGCAAGCTGGAGCACAAGCACAATAGCTTCAGCGATTTCATCGCCTGTGCCGAGCACCTGATCGCCAGCGGTTACACCAGCCCGGACCAGCTCGCCATCAGCGGCGGCAGCGCCGGCGGCCTGCTGATCGGCGCAGTGCTCAACCAGCGCCCCGAACTGTTCGCCGCCGCCATCGCCGAAGTGCCCTTCGTCGACGTGCTCAACACCATGCAGAACCCCGACCTGCCGCTGACCGTCACCGAATACGACGAATGGGGCGACCCGCACGATCCCGAGGTGTTCGCGCGGATCAAAGGCTACGCGCCCTACGAGAACGTCAAGGCCCAGGCCTACCCGGCGATCCTCGCCGTGGCCGGCTACAACGACAGCCGCGTGCAGTATTGGGAGGCGGCCAAGTGGGTGGCCAAGCTGCGCGCACACAAGACCGACAATCGCCTGTTGCTGCTCAAGACCGACCTCGGCGCCGGCCACGGCGGCATGAGCGGGCGCTACCAGGCGCTCAGGGATGTGGCACTGGAGTACGCCTTCCTGCTCAAGGTGTTCAAGCTCGGCTAACCGGCACAGCGGCTTGCTGGGTATCCGGGGATACGGTCTCCCGGATTGTGCTGGCGCTTAATTCGGCCTACGGGGTTTGTGTAGGGTGGATAAGCCTTGGCGCAATCCGGGAAGGCGAGTTCAATCGCTTCCCTTGCGACTACCCGGCAAGCCCTGGCTGTTGCGCTGGCGCTGCTGCTCCAGCAGCGGCAACTCGCCATCGGGCGGAGCCAGGGAACCTCGAGGTGGATTGGCCTTGTAGCCCGTACCGTCGTTGAGCAAGGGCGGGTTTTGCGGCGCCGGCGTAGGCAGGTTACGCGGCTGCGGCTGGACGAAGGGTTGCGGGGTGGCGGTGCCGGGCGAGCCGGCAGGCCGCTGCGGCGACACTGAATAGTCCCGTGCCTGAATCGCCGCGCCGTACAGGACCGTCAGGCACAGCAGTAGCATGCTGGTCAGGTGCATCATCCACCTCCTTTGGCGAACTCTTGGACATTGGGCCGCGCGTAGCGCCGACAAGTGCCCTTCCGGCTGTTTTCGCCGACCACCGGCAGGGCTACACTGTCGGCATCAGCATACCGCCACGAGACCAGCCATGAGCACGGACAAATCACCCTCGCCTACCGCCAAGCTCGACCGCATCCTCGCCGATGCCCAGCGCAGTCGCGAGGAAGGCTACCGGGATAAAGCCCTGAAGATGTACCCGCATGTCTGCGGCCGTTGCGCCCGGGAGTTTTCCGGCAAGCGCCTGAGCGAATTGACCGTGCACCACCGCGATCACAACCACGACAACAACCCGCAAGATGGCTCCAACTGGGAATTGCTGTGCCTGTACTGCCACGATAACGAGCACGCGCGCTACACCGATCAGCAGTACTTCAGCGAAGGCTCGACCGCCAGCCCGCAGGGGCCGAAATCGACCCACAAGGCCTTCGCCGACCTGGCCGCCCTGCTGAAGAGCAAAGACTGAGGCGGCGGCACCGTACCCATCCCGGTGACCTGTGATGGGTATCGTTTCGCTCAACCACATCCTACGGGGCGGCGATGCGGGGCTTTTGTAGGATGGTGCGGGCCGCGTAGGTTTGAGCGCAGCGATACCCATCGGCGCTCGGCCAATCAATGCCATAGCCCATCAGACCCAGCATGCAGCTTCATCCGATTGCCCTGGCAGCAATGCCGTCAGGCCTTATACTGCCGCCCTTTGCGTAAAGGCCCTGCTTCGTGGCGAACAAACGATACAGCTGCATTGGTTTATACAATCCCAAATCTCCGGAGAACGTCGGTGCGGTGATGCGCGCCGCCGGCTGCTATGGCGCGGCCTCGGTGTTCTACACCGGCACACGTTACGAGCGCGCCCGCGACTTCGTCACCGACACCAAGCGCATCTATATGGATATTCCGCTGATCGGCATCGATGATCTGCAGAAGATCATCCCGCTGGGCTGCACACCGGTCGCGGTGGAGTTGGTCGAGGGCGCGCGGCCGCTGCCGCAGTACACCCACCCCGATCGGGCGATCTATATCTTCGGCCCGGAAGACGGCTCGCTGAACAAGGAAATTCGCGCCTGGTGCGAGGATGTGATCTACATCCCCACCCAGGGCTGCATGAACCTCGCCGCCACGGTCAATGTGGTGCTCTACGACCGTATGGCCAAGGGCAACAACACCAAGTCCGGGCCCAAGTTCTAAGCGGCCGCAACCGAGCGCGCACAGCGACGCTGCAGAGGAGCGACGCAGGCTACTTCAACAGCTTGCTGTCGAGCACCTCGGAACGGTCGCCCATCACATTCTCGCTGATCTCGATGAAGTCCTTGGTGCTGGCCTTGTCCAGACGCATCAGGCCACGGGTCACGTCGTCCAGCGAACGTGGCTGGGTATTGCCCTTGGTCTTCTGGCGGATTTCCCGATCCAGCTCCTGCAACAGCAGGACTGCGCGGGCGGTCACCGGGCCGCTGGCATTGCTGCTACGCAGGCTCTTCACCGGTTTGCTCCAGCGGATCAGTTGCTCACGAACCGCCTGGTAGCGATCTTCGTTCAGGCCTCCGGCGCGGCGCACCAGTTCGATGGCGTAGTACTCGGCGAGTCCTTCGGTGATCCAGTCGCTGCGATCGCGCGCCTGGATGCGGCTGAACACATGCACCAGTTCGTGCACCAGTGAGCTGGTGCCGTTTTCGCTGACCAGCGGGCGGTCGGCGTGCATGTAATAGGAATTGGGCGCCGACAGGCCGCCGCGCCACATCGGGTCGCCGGCACCGACGATCAGCAGTTTGGCCGGGTCGCGCGGGAACACCGCCTGGGCTTCCGGCCAGACGAAGGTCAGCAGGGTGAGTATGTCCATCCGGCGCATGCCCTCGCCGATCGGCGCGGCGACGGCCACGTCGGTCTCGCCGAGTCTGGCCCGGCGCGTACCTATCTTGCCGGCGACGATCCAGCCGGTCGGACGGTCGAACTTGCGCAACGGATTGTCGATGCGGAACCTGTGCTTGCCAATGCGCGGCCAGCCGGTCTCCACGCCACGCCAGCCCTTGGGCAGTTCGAACTGCAGGCGCGCGACCAGCTCGGTCTTGTCCTGTTGACGCAGCACGGCGCTGGGCACCAGGTCGTCGCCGCGCAGCAGGGCCCAGTCCTCGGTCATGCGTGCGGCAAAACGATCCTGCAAGCGCGGGTGGGGGTGGTTGATCCGCACGCGGTAGCTCAGCTTCGCCAAGCCTTTGGCCGGTTGCCAGACCCCGCGTTCGGGGCTTTCCTGGGTCCACTCGCCGTCGGCGCTGAAATCGCTGTAATAACCTTTGTCGCCCAGATTGAACGCCAGGCTGTGCACGCGTTCGCCATTGCCCAGCGTCAGGCTGACTTCGGCCTGGTCGCTCTCCGGCAGAAAGCGCACGTGGTAATCCAGGTCGACCTTCTGCGCCGCCCAGAGCGGTGCGCACAGGCTCAGCAGTAAGGCGGACAACAAGCTGCGGCGGATCATCATGATGGGCTTTTCCTTGGCGGGACGGGTCATGCATTACATGGACTGGATATAGGCCATGCAACTCAATATAAGACGACCGTTATAACTATTTAAACCATGCCCTGCTTCAGCCTGCGCGAAAAATCAGGTGTTCTTCCCAATCGTCCTCGGCCACGCTGTTTTCGCTGAGCATGCGCCCGGACTGGGAGATACGCTGCTGGTGCACCTGTTCCGGATCGCCGCAGACCAGGTGATGCCACAACAGCAGATCCTTGCCCTCGCTGACCAGGCGATAGGCACAGGTCGGCGGCAACCACTGGAACTGGTCGGCCTGGGCCGGGGTGAGCTGGATGCAATCGGCGACGAATTGCCGGCGGTTGCTGTAGTCGGTGCAGCGGCAGCTCTGCAGATCGAGCAGCTTGCAGGCGATGCGCGTGTAATAGACGCTGCCGTCGTCCTCATCCTCGAGTTTTTGCAGGCAGCACAGGCCACAGCCATCGCACAGCGACTCCCACTCATCCTGATCGAGTTGCTCAAGGGTTTTGCGTTTCCAGAAGGGTTCGACTTTGGCGGCCATGGCGAGGGTACGGTGACTGGCGAAAGGCCGGCAGTCTAGCGCGCCGCATGGCCAAGTCCAAGGCCGCCGGGCCGAATGGCAGCGTTGTGACACGCCGGCGTAGGGTGCGTCGTGCGCACCGGGTGCCCGCAGTCAATCGATGGTGCGCGGCCGGCGTCATCGAAGCAGTTTGTAGCCGGATGCAATCCGGGGAAGACAGCACGTCTGCGACTCAATACCCGCGGACAAAATCCACGGCGCCGCGCAACTCGCTGCCGGCCTGGTAACGGCGCAGATTGTCGACGAACAACTGCACCATCAGCCGCGGCTCGGTCGGTGCCGCGCTGTGCCCGGTGAGCAACAGGTGCGGCGCACTCCAGAACGGATGGCCGGCGGGCAGCGGCTCCTGGCGGCAGACGTCGATCACCGCGCCGGCCAATTGGTCCTGCTGCAGCGCCGCGACCAGGTCGGCATCGACCACCGCCACGCCACGCCCGGCGTTGATCAGCAGCGCGCTCGGTTTGAGCCGGGCGAACAGCGCGGCGTCGTAGATGTCGCGGGTGGCCGGGGTGTCCGGCAACAGGTTGATCAGGTAGTCGGCCTGACTGGCCAGGCGCGGCAGCTGATCGAGTCCGGCGACTTCGAGAAAAGGCGCCAGCACGCGCGCGCGACTGGCCACGCCGTACAGCTCGATGCCGAACGGGGCGAGAAAGCGTGCCACGCTCAGGCCGATATCGCCGCAGCCGACGATCAGCACCCGGCGTCCGGCCAGGCTCTGCGGCAGACGGTCGTCCCAGCGCCGTTCGACCTGGGCGGCCAGACGGGCGAACAACTGGCGCTCATGGGCCAGCAGGTGACAGAGCACGTATTCGGCCATCACCTGGCCGAAGATGCCGACCGCGCGGCTCAACCGGTAATCGCGCGGCAGATCGGCGGCCAGCAGCGGCGTGATGCCGGCCCAGGTCGATTGCAGCCACTGCGGCTTGTGCCCCTGAGCCAGCAGCGGCGCGAGCAGATCCGGCTGGCCGAGCCAGAGCGGACAGCTAACCGCCCAGTGCGCCAGCTCGAGCGGGTCGGCGCTGCCGTGCAGCTCGAGCTCGGGCGCCGCCTGGCGCAGCAGCCCGGCGTAGCGGGCATGTGCGGTTTCGCCGATCAGGACGCGCATGGCGCTCATACCGGATCGTTGCGCCGCAGCAATTCGTCCGGCAGGTGCTCGATGTATTCATCTTCCGGCGGCGGCATCTGCAGGTGATAACCCTGCTTCTCGAGGTTTTCCAGCACGGCGTGAATGTCCTCGCGGGCCAGCTTGCGTTCCGGCGTGAGCACCATGCTGAAGGCCAGGGTCGGCGGGCCGAACGCCGCCAGCAGGCTTTCCGGCACGCGCGCCAGGTCATCGCTTTTCAGCACATAGAGGTACATCTCGTTCTTGCGCGGGCTTTTGTAGATCGAGCAGATGCGTTTCACGCGGATTCTCCTTCGCCGGCCAGGCAATCGAGCAGGGCCTGGCCCATCAATTCACGGCGCCAGCCGCGCAGCGAGTCCGGCAACTGGTAGGGACCATTGGGGTAGCCGCTTTTCAGCAAGGCTTCGAGGGTTTTCTTGCGCAGCATCAGCTCCGGGGCGATGTTCAGCCGTTCGCCTTCGCGCTGGCCGATGGCGCGCAGTTTCTTCAACAATGCCGAGGCTTCCAGCGGCAGGGGCTCGGGCAGGGCCTCGGGCCACTCGGCTGGCGGCGTGGCGGCGGCGTCCTTGATCAGCTGGAGGAGGAACTCGCCGTCCTGACGCACGGTTTTCGGGTGCATATCGTCGATCCGCGCCAGCGCCACCAGGTTGTTCGGCTGGGTGCGGGCCAACGGCCACAGCGAATGTTCGCGGATGATGCGGTTGCGCGGCTGATTGCGCGCCCGCGCCTCGCGCTCGCGCCAGGCGCAGAGTTCGCGTAGCACCGCCAACTGCGCGCGGGACAGCTTCCAGGCCAGCTTGGCCTCGCGGTAGGCATCTTCCGGGGCGATTTCACGGCCCAGGTTGGCCACCAGCTCGGCGCCGTCTTCCAGCACCCAGGCGTTTTTCTCGGCCGACAGCTGTTGCTGCAACAGGTTATAGACCTCGGCCAGGTGCAGCACATCCTCGGCGGCGTAGCTGATCTGGGTCTCGCTGAGCGGGCGCTGCAGCCAGTCCGAGCGGGTTTCGCCCTTGGGCAGTTCGATGTTCAGCACCGTCTGCACCAGGCGCGAATAGCCCATGGAGAAACCGAGGTTGAGGTAGGCGGCGGCCAGCTGGGTGTCGAACAGCGCTACTGGCAGGCTGCCGGTCAGGCGCAGGAAGACTTCCAGGTCCTCGCTGCAGGCATGCAACACCTTGACCACGGCCGGGTCCTGCAGCAATGCGGCGAACGGCGCCCAGTCGTCGATCAGCAACGGATCGATCAGGTAGGCGCGCTCACCTTCGCTGACCTGCAGCAGGCCGGCGATCGGGTAAAAGGTGTCGACCCGCATAAACTCGGTATCTACCGCCACGAACGGCAGGCTGTGCCAGCCGGCGCAGTGCTGCGCCAGGCTGGCGTTGTCACGAATCCAGTGAATATCGATAGCCACGCGGCGCTCCCATGAAGAATGCCGCGCAGTATATATCGCCCCGCCACCTAGCCGGGCATTGACGATGCGCGGCATGAGACAGAAGCGCTATCCTGCGCGGCGCCTGCTTGAAACCATCCATACAGGGAATAAGAATAATGAACAAACTGCTTGGCCTACTCGTCCTGCCGATCGCCGCCGCGGCGATCTATCTGGCCATCACTCCCAGCTCCATCGACCCGCTGGCCTGGCAGGCGCCGCCCGCCCCGGCCATGACCGGCGTGCTGGAACCCAACGACACCCTGATGAAGGCCGAACTGCTCGGCCGCGGCCAGTTGCACGGCCCGGAAGACACTGCCGTGGACGCCCAGGGCCGGGTCTACGCCGGCCTGCATGACGGCCGCATCGTGCGTATCGAGGCCGACGGCAGCGTCGCGACCTTCGCCGACACCCAAGGCCGACCGCTGGGCATAGACTTCGACGCCGCCGGCCAGCTGGTCGTCGCCGACGCCTACCGGGGCCTGCTGTCCATCGACCCGCAAGGGCAGATCCAGGTCCTGACCACTGAGGCCGAAGGTCTACCCTTCAAGTTCACCGACGACCTGGACATCGCCAGGGACGGCACCATCTATTTCAGCGACGCCTCCTCGCGTTTCGCCCAGCCGGATTATTTGCTCGACCTGCTCGAAGCCCGCCCCCACGGCCGCCTGCTCAGTTACAACCCAGGCAGCGGCGAGACCCGCGTGCTGCTCAAGGACCTGTACTTCGCCAACGGCGTGGCGCTGTCGGCCAACGAGGACTTCGTGCTGGTCAACGAAACCTACCGCTACCGCATCACCCGCTACTGGCTCAAGGGCGAGCAAGCCGGCAGCCGGGATGTGTTCATCGACAACCTGCCGGGCCTGCCGGACAATCTGCAAGGCGATCGCGCCGGCACCTTCTGGGTCGCCCTGCCGACGCCACGCAAGGCCGATGCCGACTTCCTCCATCGCCACCCCTGGCTCAAGGCGCAGCTGGCCAAACTGCCGCGCGCGCTGTGGCCCAAGGCCATTCCCTACGGCTTGGCCATCGCCCTCAACGAGCAGGGCGAGATCGTGCGCAGCCTGCACGACACCAGCGGCAGCCACCTGCGCATGCTCACCTCGGTCAAGCCGGTGGGCGATTACCTGTACTTCGGCAGCCTGGATAACGACCGCATCGGCCGGCTGAAGATTCGCTGAATATAAACGCCGCACGGCAGCGGCTGCGTAGCTTGCCTAAAGTCATGGAGCAGGCGTCAGCGTAATCCGGGGTGGTCGCGGCCCTGGATTGCGCCGCACTGGTCGGGCCGCGCAGGTGACAGGCCATCAATCGCGGCCTGCGGGTACAGGTACAGCCCGACCGTAGGATGGCGTTGAGCGTAGCGATACCCATCAAGCGACTTATGCCTGTACTCGGCGTCATGGCCACTATCGCTGATGGGTTACGGCGCCATTGCTCTTGTGGCAACAGGCCAATTTGCGCGCGCCTAACCTACGCGGTCCGACCCATCCTACGCCGCCTGACCTACGCGGCCCGCTCCCGCCTACAGCTTCTCGGCGATCCAGATGGTATGGCGGGTACCCTTGTTGCCATGGGCATAGACCTGCACTTCCTCGACCTTGAAGCCGGCTCTGCGCACCTTGTCGGCGAACTTGCTGTCGGCGCTGGCCGACCACACGGCCAGCACGCCCTTGGCGCGCAAGGCCTGGTGACAGCGCTGCAAGCCTTGCGCGGAATACAGCCAGCCGTTGCGTTTCTGGGTCAGGCCCTCGGGGCCGTTGTCGACATCCAGCATGATCGCGTCGTAACGCCTGTCCGCCGTCTTCAGGCTGTTGGCCACATCCTCCTGCAGCACCCGCGTGCGCGGGTCGAGCAGCGGGTAGCCGGCCTTGGCCCCCAGCGGGCCACGGTTCCACTCGACCACGCCCGGCACCAGCTCGGCGACTTCCACCTCGGCGTTTCTGCCCAGGTTCTGCAGCGCCGCCGCCAAGGTGAAGCCCATGCCCAGGCCGCCGATCAGTACCCGCGAATCCGGGCGGCCGGCGACTTTCTTGCAGGGAATCGCCGCCAGGGCGTCTTCGGAGCCGTGCATCCGCGTGTTCATCAGCTGACCGCCATCGCCACCGGCGATCTTGATCACGAAGTCCTCGCCGTACTCGAACAGGCAGAGCGCCCCGGAGCCATCGGGAATCGGGGCGGTATCCAACAGTACGAAGCGCTTCATGGTTGTCTCATGCTTGATTGAGTCGAAGAAGAAAAACAAGGCGTGCAGCATGCACAGAAACGGCCAAAGATGCAGCGCCGCAGCCTAAGAAAAAGTCGCGCCTTGCCAACCTGACGCCCATCAGGCTTCGCGGCTGTTGCGATGGTTGTTGTGCAATCGCGTAACCCCGACACAGCCTTTATCATGCCTGCAGTCTTCCGCGAACCCCAGGACACCTGCCATGCCCCTCGCCCAACTGCTCACCGCCGACGCACTCCAGGCCCGCCTGGGTCAACCCGAACTGCTCATCCTCGACTGCCGCTTTGCCCTGGATGACCCTGCCTACGGCCAGCGCAGTTACGCCGCAGGGCATATCCCCGGCGCCCAGTTCGCCGATCTTGAGCGCGATCTGTCCGGGCCGGTGCATAAAGGCATCAGCGGCCGTCACCCCTTGCCCGAGTCCGCCCAACTGCTGGCGCGCCTGCGCGCATGGGGCCTGCACGACAGCAGCACGGTGGTGCTGTACGACGACGGCCCCGGCACCTTCGCCGCCCGCGCCTGGTGGTTGCTGGTCTGGCTGGGCAAACGCGAGGCCGTCTACCTGCTAGACGGCGGCTTGCAGGCCTGGCGCGAAGCCGCTTTCGAGCTGAGCCAGGCGCTGCCGAACCCCGCGCCGGGGCGCTTCGACGGCCAAGCCGATGCCAACCTGCTGGTCGACGCCAACCAGTTGCAGCGGCGCCTCGCCGATCCGCAACTGACCCTGCTCGACGCCCGCGCCCTGCCGCGCTTTCGCGGCGAGGTGGAGCCGCTCGACCCGGTCGCCGGGCATATCCCCGGTGCCCGCTGCGCACCCTGCACAGACAATCTGGACAGCAGCGGACGCTTCCTGCCGGCGGCCCAACTGCGCCAGCGCTTCGCCGCACAACTCGGCGAGCGCCCGGCCAGCGAGCTGGTGGCCTACTGCGGTTCCGGCGTCACCGCCTGCCACAACCTGTTCGCCCTGTGCCTCGCCGGCTACCCGCTGGCGCCGCTGTATGCCGGCTCCTGGAGCGAGTGGATTACCGACCCGAACCGCCCTGTCGCGGTGGGTGATTAGGGGCTATCCGAGACGACTCGGCACACAACTGGCGGGCTGTCGCTACGCTCCGAGGCGCCCTGCCTGCGAGCGGATCGCCGCCCGCTCGCTCTAAGCACCAAGTGGAATATAGGTAATAACAGAAAGCATAAAACAATTTAAAAACAGTCTTTTACAAACGAAAGGTCGCACTAGACTTCAAATCAAGCGGCTAAGTCCGCTTCCGGTGGGGCCTTTCCAAGAATGACCACAAGCTGCCACGCGCCCCGGCCCCACCGGTCATTTTTCGCGAGGGCTATATGGGAATTGCAGCCTGCGAGTTGATCCAGCACGTCATACGCCCCACGCTGATCTATCTGGGGCGTCACTCACCTGCTGCCGAAGCCCTGCTCCTGGGCGCCGCCGCCTGCCAGTCGGCGCTGGGTTCGGCGCTCGACGACCAGGGCGGCCATGGCCTCTACCGCATCGCCGAACTGCGCCATCAACAGCTGTGGGATCAGTATCTGGCACTCGATCCGGACCTGGCCAGCCAGATCCGCGGCCTGGCCAGCCAGCACGCT
Organism: Pseudomonas borbori; assembly: GCF_900115555.1. GTDB lineage: Bacteria > Pseudomonadota > Gammaproteobacteria > Pseudomonadales > Pseudomonadaceae > Aquipseudomonas > Aquipseudomonas borbori. The sequence goes on along the minus strand of NZ_FOWX01000024.1, from coordinate 48,236 downwards.
TTTCTGGCAGCGCCACACCTGGAACTGACGGTCAACCTGCGTTACGCCACCGCCATCGCCTGGATGCTGATCGAGGTGGAACAGCGCGAATTGCCCGCTGCAGACGACCTGTTCGCCCTGGCCCGGGTCTGGTGCCGGGTATTTCGCCCACAGGGCCACCCGCGCGACTTCATCGAAGCCTGGCAACGCTGCATCGGCAGCTTCAGCGCGGTCGCCTGACCCGGCAGCCTGCAGGGGCGACTTTCGGCGGCGGTGGGCGGATCGCCAGCAAGCTGGCTCTTACATGCCCCCTCCCCTCCCCTATTAGTGACCTGGCGCCTAAACCAGCCAGCACTTTGCGCTACACTCGCCCCACAAAAAACCGCGTGAAACTGCCATGACAGCACTCTGTACTGCCCTGCCCGACCAGCTTCGCCTGTTGCTGGTGGATGACCATCGGATCTTTCTCGACGGTCTCAGCCTGGCCCTGGCGCCGCTCTGCCCTGACCTGCAGATCCAGACCGCACAGAACGCCGGCGAAGCCGAGGCCTGTCTGCGCCGGCACGATTTCGACCTGATACTGCTGGATTTGCGCCTGCCGGACGTAGCCGGCCTCGAACTGCTGCAACGCTGGCAGCAACAAGGGCGCCTGACCCCGGTGGCGATTCTCAGTGCCAGCGACTCGAATCTGGATGTTCAGGCGGCGCTGACCGCAGGCGCCCTGGGTTTTATCCCGAAAAGCGCCAACAGCGACGACCTGCGTCAGGCGGTGACCCGCGTGCTGCTCGGGGAAACCCTGCCGGCGCCGGCGGCCGGCGAAAAACCACCCCTCACGCCCCGCCAATCGCAGATTCTCCTGCTGCTGGCCGACGGCTTGCCGAACAAGGCCATCAGCCGACAACTGGGGGTTTCCGAAGACACGATCAAAACCCACCTGAAGACCCTGTTCCAGGAACTCGACGTGCACACCCGCACCGCCTGCGTCAGCGCCGCTCGCCAGCGCGGATGGTTGTAGAGCTCTACAGCATCCACCCTACGAAATCGCAGGTCTTGCAAATAAACATAGGATCTACCTGGCTGCAGGAGCGGCCGGCCGGCGTTCCGTTTCTAGGCTTTTTCAGCAACCGGCAACAGCACCGCCAGCGCCTGGCGCAAACGTGCCGGCAGCAGGGGTTTGCCGAGCAGGGTGACGTGGGCGGGCAGGCAGCGCTCCTGCAACTCGGGGCTGATATCGGCGCTGACCAGCAGGGCCGGAAGCATGCTCCCGGCCTCCTCGCGCAGGCGCTCGATGGCGCACAGGCCGTCTTCGCTGGCGGCCAGGCGGTAATCGCTGATCAACAATTGCGGCGATGCCTCTGCCAGGCATGCCAGGGCCGCTTGCAGGTCGGCGCAGGCCCAGACCTCGCAACCCCAGCGGCGCAACAGCCCGGACAAGGCCTCGCGCCCGGCTTCGTCGTCCTCCAGCAGCAAGACCCGACCATGCAAGGCGGCGCCGACCGGCTTGGCTGGCTGCCACTCCCCCACGGCGGCGCGCGGCAGGCGCACTGCGAAACGGGCGCCCTGGCCCGGACTGGAGTCCAGCTGCAGCGGATGCTCCAGCAGCGCGGCCAGCTGCTGGACGATGGCCAGACCGAGGCCCAGGCCGCGCTCGGCATTGCGCCCGGGGTTATCCAGTTGGCGGAATTCCTCGAAAATTTGTGCCTGATCTTGCGCCGTCAGACCACGGCCGTCGTCGGCGACCTCCAGCAACACGCTGCCCGCCTCCGCCCGGGCGCTTAGCGTCACGCGCCGCGCCTGGGCATGGCGCAAGGCATTGTTGAGCAGATTGCGCAGCACCCGTTCGAGCAGCAACGGGTCGCTGCGCACCCATAGATCCGCGCACTGCAGATCCAGCTCGACGCCCTGCAGCTCGGCTTCGCTGCGGGTTTCGCCGCTCAGGCGTTCGAGCAGCGGACGCAGGGCGAACACTTCCAGCTTGGCCTGCACCCCGCCGGGCAAGGTCAGGCGGCTGTAGTCGAGCAGCGATTGCAGCAGGCGGCTAAGTTGCTCCACCGAAGTTGCCAGACGAGCGCTGACCCGACGGATGCCCGGTTCCCGGCTTTGCTCGAGCAGGTGCTGGGCATACAGGCCCATGGCGTTCAGCGGCTGGCGCAGATCATGGCTGGCCGCCGCGAGCAGACGCAGCTTGCGTGCGTCGTCGGCTTCGGCGCGCTGCCGCGCCAGGTCGAGCAGGCGCAGGTTGAGCCAGGCGCCGCGCTGCCCGTGCTCCTGCAGGTAGGCACCGACACTGCCGATCAGGTTGGCGCAGATCAGAAACAGGCCCTGATAAGCCAACTGGCTACCCGGCTCGGTCAGCAGCAATCCAAGCGCCAGGAACAGCAGGCAGAAGCTCCAGGCCGCCAGGCTCACGGCGCGAAACGAGACGCCGAGCAGCACGTAACCGAACAACAGGATCAGAAACAGGCCGTCATAGGGCATGGCCTCGCCCTGAACCCAGCACAGGTGGATGATCAGCGCCACACAGGCGCCGTTCAGCGCATAGGCGGCGGTGTAGGCGAACAACGCCCGGCGTGGCGGGCTCTGCGGGCGCCGACAGTAGACGAACGCCGCCAGCACGCCAAGGATGCCCAGCACCCGCAGGGGCATCGCCGACAGCCCCACCGCCAGCGGCATCAGCAGCAGATCGAGGGCGCTGTAGATCAGCTGGAAGACAATCGCGGTGCCGACGATCAGCAACAAACGGCGATGGATGCGCTGTACCCGGTGCTCGACGAAGCCCTGCTCCAGCTCGGCAACGAAACACAAACGCCGGTAACCACGGCGCTGTTGCGCCAGCAACAGACGTTCTTCCTGCTCCAGCCTCATGGCTGCGCGGCCGCCCGTGCGAGCGACTGGCGATCAAGGCTCGGCGGGGGCGCGGTCCTGCTGTTTGGCGGCAATCGCATCATAGGTGTCGACTCGGTGTTGATCGGCGGCGTCGAACAGGCGCTGGCGCAGACGCTGCTGCTCATGCTGCTGGTCCGCCGGGCTCAGACCGGTGCTGCGCAGCGTGGCCAGTTGCTCGCGATAGGCCGTGTAGCGCTGCTGCCAGGCGCGCTCAGTGCGCTGCTCGAGCAGCAGGCGCTCGACAGTCGACGGATCATAGGACAAAGCCAATGCCTGGCGCACCTGTTCCTCGCTCGCCCCCTCGCGCCACAACCGTTCGCTTTGCGCCTGCTGTGCCTGGGCCTGGCTCTGCCGCTCCTCACTGGCGCGCATGGCCGCCGGCAATTGCTCGCGCAGGCGCTCCTGGGCGGCGGCTTTGCCCTGCTCGCTCAAATCGTCGCGGGCGACTAGCGCCAGGCTGTCGAGGGTGTAACGCGCATAGACCTCTTCGGCGCCGAACAAGGCCTCCACCGCGTCCGGTGAAAAGTGGCTGCGGCGCAACTGGGCCAGGCTGTCGAAGGCCTGCTGCAACGCCAGCAACTGCCCTTGCGGCTGGGCTTGCTGGTGGGCGCCCAAGGGTTGCTGCAGCAGCGCCAGGCTGGCGCGCTTGTACTCCAGATAGTCGCCAAGCAGGCCGACCAGCTGGCCCAGCGCCGGCTCCTGCAGGCGCCCGCCGGCATCGGCCAGCAAGGCCTCGACCGAGGCATCCAGCCCGGCCTGGTCGACAGCGCTGAGGAAGTAATCGAAATAGTCGCGCAGCGCCAGGTCGAGCTGCAGGTTACCGGCGCTGTCGCTCTTCAGTTCGCCATCGACCTCGGTGCCGCCCAAGCCCGGCAGCAATGCCGACGGCGTGGCCGGGGCGTCAGCCGTTGGCGCCGGCTGACCCGGCAAGGGGCTGGCAATGAGCGGAGCGACAGGTTCGTCCTGGCTGGCCGAATCGACCTGGACCACGGCCTGCTGCGGCCATTGCCAGTAGAGCGTCAGTGCAGCGGCACCGATGACCAGCACGACCAGCGCGGCGATGGAACGGATCGGCAGGGGCATGCGACCTCCAAGACGGGCTGCTGGACAGCCCGCCGGCGTGGCAAGGATCAGACGCCTTTGTTCTTCAGGCGGTTGGCATGCTGGCGATACAACGAGACCGGCTCGGTCCAGCCGCGGATACCGAACAGGTGATTGATCGCATCGACGTGGTTCATGTGGTAGCTGTCGCCGAGCACCTGGCCCAGGTAGGTCGCACAGACGCCAACCAGGCCGTCGTTCTTCTCGCCGGCGAAGGCCAGGCCGGTGATGGCCAGGAACGGATCGACCGCGTCGAAGATGTTGGTGTAGGAGGAATTGCCGGTCCAGGAGAAATAGCGGATGTTGTAGCCGCGCACGTTGTGCACTTCGCTGGATTTGGCGCAGTAGCTGGCGTTGTTCACGCCCCACGGATGGCGGCTGTTGAGGGCCGTGGTGCCGGGGGTGGCCAGGGTTTCCAGGGCGGCCAGGCCGTCCTGCGGATTGTTGCTGCCGGACAACAGGTTGATCACCGCACCCAGGGCATTGGCGATGGCACTGGCGCCGCCTTCGATGGCGCTGTCCGGCGGCACCACGCCGCGCACCACGTCGGCGACCTTGGAGCCCTTGTTGACGCCATTGATCGAGGTCACCGAGGCCACCAGGTCCGGGCGCAAGGAGGCCGCTACCCGCGAAGTCGGCGAGCCTTGGCTGTGGCCGATCAGGTTGACCTTGCCGCCATTGGCACCGGCCCAGGGCACGATCTGCCGGGCCAGTTCGGCGCCGCGCTGCTCGCTGTCGTTGAACGCGGCGACGCTGGCGACGTAGACCTTGGCCCCGTCGCGCTCGAGGTTCCAGGGAATGGTGTGGAAGTAATTGACCAGACCGCCGATGGTGTCGAAGCCGGTGATGCCGTGTACCAGCACGATCGGGTACTTGGTCTGGGTGTAGCCGGCCTGGGTCTCGACCGCGCCGACCAGGGCAACGGCGGCTAAAGCAGTGCAGATAACGCGACGCATGGGGTGCCTCCTTATTGTTCTTGTGGGCACGCCGGGTGACTGCGTCCGGCGTGCCCACACTTTAAGGAGACGAGGATGGCCCGCCCATCGCCCAGATGGGTGAAGCTACCGGCTCAAGGTGCCGAGGCGATGGCCTTTTCCACCGCAGCGATCAACTCGGGATCGTCCGCCAGGGTGCGGCTGGAGAAACTGGCGACCACCCGGCCCTGGCGGTCCACCACATATTTGCTGAAGTTCCAGCGCGGCGCCTGGCTCTGCGCGGCCAGTTCCTTGAACAACGGAATCGCCTGGGCGCCGGTGACAGGCTGGGTTTGGCTCATGCTGAAGGTCACGCCGTAGTCGACGTAACAGACCTTGGCGGTTTCCTCGGCATCGTCCGACTCCTGCTTGAAGTCGTCCGAGGGCACGCCGAGCACTTCCAGGCCCTGGCCCTTGTAGCGCTGATACAGCGCCTCGAGGCCTTTGAACTGCGGGGTGAAGCCGCAGAAACTGGCGGTATTGACCACCAGCAGCGGCTTGCCGGCGAATTGCTCGCACAGGTCGATGCGGTCCTTGCTGCGCAGCTTGGGCAACTCGCCTTGCAGCATGCTCGGGCACTCGGCGGCCAGCGTTGGGGCCACGAGCAACAAGGACACGACAGCGCTGCGCAGCAGCATGGCAAAACCCTCGGTAACAGATCGATTGGACGCTACGCCCAACCAAGCTCAAGGGCAATCGGCGACGACTGACAGGCCGCGCCAGGCGCCGCGCTCAACATACCGCCATGCCCAGTTGCAGGAAGGCCAGACCACTCTGCTGCCAGCCCCACCAGATCAGCCCGAGAGCCAGGGAACCGAGCAATGCCAGGCCGACACTCAGCAGATTGTGGGTATTCATACGCCAGCCTCCAGGTTGCGTAAACGCGCTACCGGCTGCTCACGCACCGGCCAATTGAGGGCGGCAGCCAGCAAGCTGAGCAGAATCGCGATCTGCCAGACCAGATCATAGCTGCCGGTGCGGTCGTACAGGTAGCCACCCAACCAGCCGCCCAGGAACGCGCCGATCTGATGAAAGAGGAACACGATACCACCGAGCATAGACAGGTTGCGCACGCCGAACAGGGTCGCCACCGTGCCGTTGGTCAACGGCACGGTGGCCAACCACAGCAAACCCATGGCGATGCCAAAAGCATAGGCGCTCCAGGTGCTCAGCGGGGTCAGGATGAACGCCGCGATTACCACCGCCCGCGCCAGGTACAGGCCCGTCAGCAGACGCGGCTTGGACATGCGCCCACCGAGCCAGCCGGCCGTGTAGGTGCCGAACACGTTGAACAAGCCGATCAGCGCCAGCACCGTGGTCCCCACCAGCGCCGGCAGATGCTGATCGACCAGATAGGCCGGCAGGTGCACGCCGATAAACACCACCTGGAAACCGCAGACGAAAAAGCCCAGCGCCAGCAACCAGAAGCCCGAATGGGCGCAGGCTTCGCGCAATGCTTCGCCCAGGCTTTGCTCATGGGCCAGGACCGGCGACGGGCTGTCCTTGATCATCGCTGCCAGCGGCACGATCAGGGCCACCAGCAGACCCAGGGCGAGCAAGGCAACGGACCAGCCGAGCCAACTGATCAGGCCCAGGGTGCCCGGCAGCATGGCGAACTGACCGAGTGAGCCGGCCGCTGCAGCAATGCCCATGGCCATGCTGCGCTTCTCCGCGGGCACTGCACGCCCCACCACCCCGAGGATCACCGAGAACGAGGTGCCGGACAGGCCGATGCCGATCAACAGACCGGCACTCAAGGACAGCGTCCAGGGCGAATCGGCCAGCCCCATGCATACCAGACCAAGGGCATAGAGAATGCCGCCGACGATCACCGTACGCTGCGCGCCGAAGCGATCGGCCAAGGCGCCGGTGAACGGCTGGGTCAGGCCCCAGATCAGGTTCTGCAGGGCGATGGCGAAGGCGAATACCTCGCGCCCCCAGCCGAATTCAATGCTCATCGGCGGCAAAAACAGACCGAAGCCATGGCGAATACCCAGCGACAGCGCCAGGATCAGGGAAGCGCCGAGGAGAACCCAACCACTCTTGCGCCAAACGGCAGTCATAAAAGCGTCCTTTCGCGGGCAGACGCCCGCTTTATCGAGAAAAATAAGTCGCGCGTTTCCAGGTCACCGAGCAACGCCATCGAGGCGCTGCGGCCGATGCGTCGCGTCAAGCCTGCAACTCGAGCACCCACAGGTTACGCCCGGGCGTGCTGCGCTCCAGCCACGGCTTCGGCCAGACTGGTGATGCAAGGTTCTTCAGCAGCGAATACTGAGCGACATCAAGCCCGGCAACTATAAGCGCATTGTCGTAGAGCCTGCTCGCGCCGCGGCTGACACGACGCAATGGACCACACAGGCATGGAGCAGGCACCATGAACAGCTGTATATACCCCCATCCGCCGGAGCGGCAGCTACAGTAACCCGACAATCCGGCACTACAGATCGAGTTCAGCGCTTGCGGCACAGGCTCAGGCCGTCACCGAGCGGCAGCAGCGACAGGTCGAGGCGCTGATCGTCTTTCAGGGCCAGGTTGAGGGCCTGGATGGCGCGGGTGTCTTCGCTGTCCGGGTTCTGCTCCAGCACCCGGCCGCTCCACAGGGTGTTGTCGAACAGAATCAGGCCGCCCTGGCGCAGCAGGCGCAGGGCGTACTCCAGATAGGCCGGGTAGTTGGCTTTGTCCGCGTCGATGAAGATCAGGTCGAAACTGCCGGCCTGTCCTTCGGTTTCCAGTGCCGCGAGGGTATCCAGGGCTGGTGCCAGGCGTTGCTCGATACGCCCGGCGAGGCCGGCTTCGCGCCAGTAGCGCTCGGCGGTGGCGTTGTAGTCGCCGGGGAGATCGCAGCAGATCATCCGCCCCTCCTCGCCCATGGCCTGGGCCATGCACAGGGCGCTGTAGCCGGTGAAGGTACCGACTTCGAGAATCCGCCGAGCACCGCTCAACTGCACCAGCAGCGCCATGAACTGGCCCTGTTCGGGAGCGATCTGCCACTGGGCGTTGGCCAATTGCGCCGTCTCGTCGCGCAGGCGCTTGAGCAGCGGCGTTTCGCGCAGGGACACGTCGAGCAGGTAGCGGTAGAGGTTGTCATCGAGGCTGAGGGTGCGATTGGTCATGGGGGTCTCCATGGATTGGCGCAGATCCGCTCCTACAGACTGCTCTGCTCGTCAGGGATTGCGCGCCAGTTCGGGACTGAAGACGCGCTTGGCCTTCAGATAGGTGCGCTGCCAGTAGCTGTTGCTGAGGCTGTCCAGGCGCACGGTGCCGCCGCTGGAGGGGGCATGCACGAAGCGGCCGTCACCGACGTAGATACCGGCATGGCTGACCTGGCTGCCGCCATTGGTGGCAAAGAACACCAGGTCACCGCTTTGCAGCGCATTGCGGCCAACGGCTGGTGCGCGCATGCCGATCAGCTCACGGGTCGAGCGCGGCAGGCTGACGCCGGCAGCATCGCGGTAGACATAGCCGATCAGGCCGCTGCAGTCGAAGCCGCCCGCCGGGGTATTGCCACCGTAGCGATAGGGTGTGCCGACCAACCCCAGGGCGCGAAACAACACGTCCTCGGCACCACTGTGGAAGCTGGTGGCGGGCACATGGACGATTGGCTGTGGGGCAGGACTGCGGCCAGCGCAGCCAGTCAGCAGCGCGGCAAGCAGGAGCAGGGCAACGGGGGTCGTGACGTTCATCAGCGAAGCGATCCAGAGCCTGAATGCGCTCACTCTGCCTATTCAGGCGATACAGCGCAACTTTTTGGCTGCGCCGGGGATTCGCTGCGCCGGAGATTCGCTGCGCCGGGCGATCAGGGATGGCGGGCGAGCGGTTCGGTCGACGCCAGGGCCAGGGCCCGTTTGGCCTCGATAAAGGTGCGGTTCCAGTAGCGGTCTTCCAGGCTGTCGACCCGCACACCACCGCTGCGGCTACTGGAGGAATGGATGAACTGATCGTCACCCAGGTAAATCCCGGCGTGGCTGACACGGCCACGGCCATTGGTGCTGAAGAACAGCAGATCGCCCGGCTCCAGTTCTTCACGCTCGACCAGGGGCGCATCGATATTGATCATTTCGCGGGTCGAGCGCGGCAGTTGCATGCCCAGCTCTTCCTTGAACAGGTAGCCGATGAAGCCGCTGCAATCGAACCCGGATTTCACCGTACTGCCGCCGTAGCGGTAGCGGGTACCAACAAGCGACAGGCCATGGGACAGGATGCTGTCGGCCAACTGGGGAAGCTCGTAGGGTTCATCGTCGGTAAAATCGATGTCCGCTTCGGCTGCGCTTTCGTCAAGAAAAACCGCATGCGCGGCTGTCTTGGCCTTAGCCACTGCAGTGGTCGCCGGCGTTTGCGGCGCATGGCTGGCACAGGCGGTCAGAACCAGAGTGAGTGCGAGCGGCACGAGCGGTGCGAAGTTTTTGAACATGGGCACAAGGTGTCGTAGTTTCACAAGGGCGCGACTATGCCTTCTATGCCCCTCATTTGCAAATTCAATGGCTGTTGATGTGACTCAGTACTCCCGGCAAAACATCTAAGCGCCGCATCGCAAGAAACGAACATGCGATTAAATTGCCAGTAACTTTTAAGCTCTAATCGGCCCCGGTCGTCGGATCGATTTTTTTCGCTCAAGGGAGTGAGAATCTTCAGCCGTTTCTGCTGCCGTTGTTTGATTTCCCGCCTGCGTAAAAAGCCAATTCCCTCGAGACCCTCACCGAGTCGACAAGGAGTTTTCATCATGCGCATGCTTAAAAAAACCGGCCCCCTCGTTCTGGGCGCCTGCATTGGTCTTTCAGCAGGCTGCGCCAACATGTCGCAGAACGAGTGGATGAACAAAGAGAACATCGGCACCCTCGCCGGTGCTGCCGCGGGCGTGCTGATCGGCAGCCAGGTCAGCAGTGGCAGCGGCCGCACCGCCGCCATGATGGTTGGCGCCCTGGCGGGCGGCATGCTCGGCAAGTCCATCGGCGCCAAGCTGGACGAACGCGATCGCCAGGCCCTGGCCCTGCAGACCCAACAGGTACTGAACAACAGCCTCGATGGCCAGGCCAGCACCTGGACCTTCGGCCACAGCGGCGCCAGCGCGCAAATTACCCCGGTCAGCACCGAAATCCGCTCGCGCACTGTCGCGGTCAAGCGCACCGCCCAGGTCCAGCCGGTGCCCAACATGCAATTGCTGAACAAGCCCTACCGTGCGTTGAAATCCGCCAACGTGCGCAGCGCGCCTAGCACCAGCGCCGAAAAAGTCGGCGGCCTGGCCAGCGGCAGCACCGACAACAACTGGATCATGGTCGGACGCCAGGGGGTCAGCATCGGTTATGTCTACGCCCCGCTGGTCGCCGCCGTCGGCAGCCAAACCACGGCCAGCACCGCTCAGCCTGTCGCGCCCGCTACCGACCTGGATGCCATGGATGTTGCCAGCGCCAAGGAGCAGGGTTTCGACCTGGACAGCCTGAGCCTGGTGGAAGAACAGGTCACCGCCCAGACCACCTGCCGCACGGTCAATTACAACATGACCAGCAAGGGCGCCAACGACCAGCAAACCGTTCAGGCCTGCCAGGCCGCCGATGGTGCGTGGGAACTGATCTGACCGGGATATGAACATGAAGAACTTTGCAGCCCTCAGCCTCATGGCGCTGAGCGTGGTCGCGCAGGCGGCCGATAACAGTCACCGGCTGGTCTATTCGAAGGCGGAAAATATCGAAGTATTCGTCGACCATGCCGGCGGCCAGCCCTGGTGCAGCAGCGCCCTGAACATGCGCTTCGCCTTCGGCGGCGCGGCCAATCAGAACACCCTCGAGCGCCTGCTGCCAAAACTGGGCGGATTGCTCGCCAGCCAGTGCCCACAAGCCGAAAGCCTGAACTGGCAGAGCCTCGACCAGAACGGCCAGCTGCAGGCCCAAGGCCGCGCCAGCAAGAGCGGCGCCTGGATTGCCCAGGTGATGCAAAGCGCCCCTGCCAGCGCAGCGCCTCCTGCCCTGGCAGACAACACACCGGCCCCAGCTACTGCGCCAGCCAGCGTAGCGGCCGATCCGCCAGCACAGCCTGCTGCAGCGTCCGTCAGCGCCGCCGCAGCAGCGCCAACTGCCGAGCCGATAGCAGCCGAGCCAATCGTCGAACCAACCACCACGCAGACAACCGCAGCCCCGGCCGCAACCGTTGCGGCACCGGCGGTTCTGAGCAATGACTTCAGAGTGGCCGGCTGGAAGCCGCCCCTGGAGAGCGACGTGCTCGCCCAGGCCAGCTTCCTGAGCATCATCCGGGATCAGGGCAGCTGCCGCTTCCGCACCAGCTACAAGCAGGAAGGCGACCGCCAGTTCGTCCAGGCCGAATCCACCGGCATCAGCTGCGGCCCGGACGGTTTCGCCAGCGGCACGGGGCAACTGCTGCTCAAGCGTAGCGACGGCGTCGAGCTCAAGCGCATCAAGGCCAGTTTCCATCGCGGCCTGCCGATCACCGACGGCACTCTCGACCTACCTGTGGTCGGCTTCGACCAAGAGCAGAACATGCTGCTGTGGCTGAGCAGCGACCCGCTCAACCGTGTGCATTACCTGGTACGGGCAAAACACAACCGCTATGCCGGCAGCTGGCACCTGGAGCAGCCGCTGCTACTGGCCCTGACCGACAACGCCGAGCTGTTTCGCCAAGCCGAAAGCATCCGCACCATCCTGTTCGCCCCGCTCGCCCAGCTCGACAAACAACGGCCCAAGGAAACCTGGATCAACGCCTACGCCATTCGCGACCTGGCCAAGGGACTGCTCAAGGGCGACCGCGACGCCTGGCTGTACGAGGTCGGATTGCAGCGCAACTACCGCAGCAAACTGTGGGACTTCGACCCCAACCGCGCCAACAACCACCTCTTTGCATTCGAGCGCAAGCAGGCAGAAATCGCCCGCCGCGAAACCGAGCAGAAGGCGCGCAACGAACACCACCTTCAAAGAACCACAAAGCCTGTTCTCCCGCCTGATCCACAGCCTGCTGCCGCGCCTGCTGTTCATGCCGCCGGTGTACCGCGCGCTGGCGGAAAACCTGCTGTTCAGCCCCAGCGTCTCGCTGTTCATGCTGCTCGCCTTCGGCCTGGTCTGGTTCGCCAACGCCACCGGCCTGGCACGCCTGGACAACACGCCGGTGATGGCCTGGCTGGGGCTGCTGCTGACCCTCTACCTGCTCAAACTGTGGCTGGGCATGCGTGAGCCATTCCGCCACTTCAGCCGCGGCGCCATGGACATCAGCCTGCTGCGGATCGGCCTGACCCTGGCCCTGGCGATCCTCCTGCCGGTCGCGCTGGCGTATGTCCACCGCCATGTGCAGGCCATCCCGCGTTTGCCGATCAACACCCTGCCCCACCTGCTGGCCCTGCTGCTGCTCGGCGCCGTCACCACCGGCCTGGGCCTGTACCTGCTGGCGCAGCGTCTCAAGCTGGCCGAACCGAGCACCGAGGTATCCGAACACCGCAACAACTGGCAGAAGAACCTGATGCCGCGCGAGCTGTTCATCCATCTGGAATCGCACATCCTGGCCAACCGCCGCCATCGGGAAATCCCCAACCGGATCTACCAGAAATTCGAACCCTCGCTGTGCCAGGAAGGCGGCAGCGAGAAAGGCACCTTCGGCGGGCGCACCCTGGTGGAAACCCAACCGATCCTCAGCGAAATAGCCTATGGCAGCGGCTTCCGCGCCGTTCGCATCGTCACCAGCGTGCTCGGCCAGACGCTGCTGGCGGTAGGTGCCCTGAGCCTGATCGGCCTCAGCGCCGACCTGGCGCGCGTGGCGCACCAGCCCGCGCTGCTGATCGGCCTGATCATGCCCGGCATGCTGTTGATCTTCGGCGCGGTGCTGAGCCGCATGGGCAATGCCTTCTGGGCCGAGATGCAGTTCCGCTCGCTGCTCCTGGAGTTGAGCGTGGAAGGCACCTACACCGAGTCGAAACTCTCCACCGGCACCGGCATCTATGACAGCACCCGCTCGGAGAACACCGTAGTGCGCTCGACCATCACGCCCTGGTTCCTGGTCAGCGACCTGCTCACCAGCACCTTCGCCATCAGCGGCAACATGAACCTCGAACAGGAACGCCACATCCTCTCGCTGGGCAAGGCCGACGATGCCCTGGATGCGGTGCTCGGTGAACTGGAGGAGTTCTTCGCCAGCCGCCAGACCATCGCCGGCGTCAACGAGGTGGATCTGCAATCGGCCAGCCAGATCTACCAGATGAACGAGCAGACCCGCGCCCTAGCCGCCCAGCCGACAAGCCTCGCGCTGGCCGCCGAACAGGCCAGCGGCCTGCTCGCCCGCACAGAAGAAGAACAAGGTACAACCACCTGAAGACGCAACCTACTCCGGCGCCGACCACAGCTGTTGCAGCCGGGTCAGCGCCTGGGCCGCCCCCATCTGCACATGCACATCGACGACAGCGCTCAGGTCGCCGCGGGCGGGGTTGATCTCGGCGGTGAAGCCGCCCGCCTGACGGGTGCGCAGCAGCGGTTCGACTATGTAGGGGAAGCTGGCGCTGGTGCCGATGCTGATGGCCACCGCGAAGCCCTTGCCCACTTCCGTATAGAGACTGCTGATGGCCCGTTCCGGCAGCATTTCCTCGAACAGCACCACCGGCGGGCGCAGGATGCCGCCGCACTGCCGGCACCTGGGCGGTAGCGGCCGGCTCAGGTGCTCGGCCAGTTGCGGATCTTGTGCGCCGCAGGATTGGCAATACAGCGGTGCCAGCTCGCCATGGATCTCGATCAGGCGCTCGGGCGGGCTGCCGGCGGCGCGGTGATAGCCGTCGATATTCTGGGTCAGCACCCAACACTGGGGTTTCATACGCTGCAACTCGGCGATGGCGTAATGCCCGGCATTGGCCCGGGCGCCGAGACAGGCCTTGCCCAGTTCGGCCAGGTACTTCCAGCATAAAGCCGGATCGCGCTGCAGCATGGGGCCGGACAGCGCCGCCTCGATCGGCAGGCCTTCGGCGGTCTGATTGTTGTACAGACCGCCGATGCCGCGGTAGGTCGGCAAGCCGGAGTCGGCGGACAGACCGGCGCCGGTAATGATCAGGATGCGCTCAGCCGCTACTATGGCCTGGGCGACACGGGCAATGACCTCATCCATCTCAAGCTCTCCCGCGCAGGGTGGACGACGCTCTTTTCGTCCACCACCACCTCAACAGGTGGATGGGGAAAGCGTCATCCACCTGTTCAATGATTGACCGTGTACGCCAGCATCATCGACAACTGGCACAGCGGCCGAGCGCTCTGCGCGTGCCACTGGTTGAACGCCGCCTGCACCGCGGCGCGGTCTTTCAGGCTGGTCGGCGCCTTGTCGACGATGTGCTGCGCCTTGAGTGCGGCCACCATGTCATCGGAGGGGATGAAGGTGTCCTTGCCGACCATGCGCAAAAAGCGCGGTGCCGACAAGCCGCCCAACTGGCTGCCGTGTTTGGCCAAGTAGCGCCACAGGCCGACGATATCGGTCACCGGCCAGTCGGCGATCAGCGCGCCGAAACTGCCCTTCTCCCGGCGCACATCGAGGACGAACTGGGCGTTGCGCGGCACGCTCTTGAGCTTGCCCAGATGGCGGATGATGCGCGCATCCTGCATCAGGTTTTCCAGGTGTTCGGCGCCCATCAGCACGACTTTTTCCGGGTCGAAACCGAAAAACACCTGCTCGAAAACCGGCCACTTGGCATCGACCAGGCTGTGCTTGAGGCCGGCGCGAAAAATGCGCAGGCTGATGGTGGAGAGATAGCGGTCATCGCCCAGCGCGCGCAACTCGGCAGCGCTGCGCGGCTGCGGCAAGCGCGCCTCCAGCGCCTCGGCCGAACCGAAGCGGTTCAGGCAGTACTCATGCAGCCATTGGTAGTCGCGCATCGTCCCTCGCCTTTGTCTATCGCTTGTCGCTATCCCTACAGATTCATCACATTGACGAACCGCGACGCGGCATTTTCGTCGATTTTCAGGCTCTTGAAGTCGAACAGGTTGCGGTCGGCCAGTTGCGAGGGCACCACGTTCTGCAGGGCGCGGAACATGATCTCGGTACGCCCCGGCGACTTGCGCTCCCAGTCCTGGAGCATCTCCTTGACCACCTGGCGCTGCAGGTTTTCCTGGGAGCCGCAGAGGTTGCACGGAATGATCGGGAACTGCTTGAGCCGGCTGTAGGCCTCGATATCCGCCTCGTTGCAATAGGCCAGCGGGCGGATCACCACGTTGCGCCCGTCGTCGGCGCGCAGCTTGGGCGGCATGGCCTTGAGGGTGCCACCGTAGAACATGTTGAGGAAGAAGGTTTCCAGGATGTCGTCGCGATGATGACCCAGGGCCATCTTGGTCGCGCCTATCTCGTCGGCGAAGGTATACAGGGTGCCGCGGCGCAGGCGCGAACACAGCGAACAGGTGGTCTTGCCTTCCGGGATCATCTCCTTGACCACCGAGTAGGTGTCTTTTTCGACGATGTGGTAGGCCACGCCGATGGACTCCAGGTAGGCCGGCAGCACATCTTCGGGGAAGCCCGGCTGTTTCTGGTCCATATTGACCGCGACTATCTCGAACTGGATCGGCGCGACCTTCTGCAAATAGAGAAGGATGTCGAGCATGGTGTAGCTGTCCTTGCCCCCGGACAGGCAGACCATGACCTTGTCGCCGTCCTCGATCATGTTGAAGTCGGCAATGGCTTCGCCGGCCTGGCGGCGCAGGCGTTTTTGCAGTTTGTTCTGATTGACCGAGAGGCTACCCATGGTGCGCTGGAATCCGGAGGCTTACTAAAGTGCGGCATTTTACCCAGAAAACGCGACGCGCCCTACCCCAATCACGCTGAAATGCTAGGGTCTGGTAATGAACGACAAACTCGACCCCTCTGCCGATCTGGCGGATCAACTGCACCAGTTACTGCAGGACGCCCCCGCAGGGATTGGCGAATACCAGTTGATCCAGCAGTTGAAAGAGCGCCACTGCACGCACATCCCCCACCTGCCTTTGACCGACAAGCTGGTGCTGTTTCGCACCCACTTCCTGGTATTCAACGCCCTGTACCGGCTGCGCGAACGCCTATGGGGCGAACGGCTCGGCTTCGTCCAGATCAGCCCGCTGTGCATCCAGTTGCTGCCCTACCGGGCCGGCAGCGCCGGACTGAGCGAGCACGACCCGTTGCGCGACTATTACCTGGATCTCAGCCAGTTGAGCGACACCGACGAACAGGATGTGCAGGAGCTGCTGGTCAGTTTCTGGAAACGCATGCAGGGCGGCGAGGAAAAGCGCGCAGCCCTGGAACTGTTCGAGCTGAATGACAGCCAGCAGGTGCTCAATATCGGGCTTATCAAGCATCGCTACCGGCAACTGGTCAGCCTGCACCACCCCGATCGCGGCGGCAGCACCGAGCGCCTGCAGTCGATCAACAAAGCCATGGAAATCCTGGAACGCTATTACGACTGACATTCAGAGATCAATTTGCTCTAAGACCAACCGCCTCAGGAGCACCAGCCTCTGCCTATACTGCGACATACGGTCGCATGGGTTCGGCCCAGTACCCGGTAGCGCTGCCTACGCGCGCCGGGCACTTCGCTGGGGGGCGACCGCATAACAAGAGGAGGTGTCTGGCATGATCCATCACGTTTGGGGGCTCTTCACCCATCCCGATCAGGAATGGCAGGAAATCCGTGGCGAAGAAGAAACCATCAGCCACATGTATCTCACCCACGTACTAGTGCTCGCGGCGATTCCGGCGATCTCGGCCTTTATCGGCACCACCCAGGTGGGCTGGTCCATCGGTGGCCGGGAACCGGTAATGCTGACTGAAGCCAGCGCGTTGCAAATGACCATCATGACCTACCTGGCGATGCTTGCCGGGGTTGCTGTGATGGGCACCTTCATTCACTGGATGGCCCGTACCTACGACGCCAGTCCCAACCTGACCCAATGCATCGTATTCGCCGCCTACACCGCGACGCCCCTGTTCATCGGCGGCCTGGCGGCACTCTATCCACATATGTGGCTGGCCATGGTAGTGGGAACACTGGCCATCTGTTACACCGTCTACCTGCTCTATGTGGGCATACCGACCTTCATGAACATTCCCGCGGATGAGGGCTTCATGTTCTCCAGCTCGGTACTGGCGGTCGGCTTGGTGGTACTGGTGGCGATGATCGCCTGCTCGGTGATTCTCTGGGGGCTTGGGGTAGGTCCGGTCTATACCAGCTAGACGGCTCAACTGGCACTGCACGAAACCACCAGCCGGTGGTTTCGTCGTTTTAGGGCTGTCGCAGGCGCTCGGCTTGGGCATAATCGCGCCGTCCTCCTCAGGTTGCGCTCATGCCCGAACACCTCCACGCCCGTGTCGAGTCCTGTTACCAGCAGGCCGAGGCCTTTTTCAAGCAGCGCTTCGTCCGTGCCGAAGTGAGTTTCAAGCTGCGTGGGCAAAAGGCCGGAGTGGCGCACCTGACGGAGAACAAGCTGCGCTTCAACCCGCAACTGTACCGGGAAAACCGCGAAGACTTCCTCAGGCAGACGGTGGCCCACGAAGTCGCGCACCTGATCGCCCATCAGCTGTTTGGCCTGAAGATCCAGCCCCACGGCGAGGAATGGCAACTGATCATGCGCGGCGTTTATGGGCTGCCGCCAAACCGCTGCCATAGCTACGCCGTCAAGCGCCGCAAGGTCAGCCGCTTCATCTACCGCTGCAACTGCCCCGAGGGCGAGTTCCCCTTCTCCGCTCAACGTCACGCCCTGGTCGGCAAAGGCCGGCGTTACTTCTGCCGGCGCTGCAAGGTGACCCTGAGCTTTACCGGCGAACAGCGGGTGGAGTGAAAGACGCTCGCCCCTGGGAAATCGATCACCAGCGGCGAGCAGGCCGTTCTCAGCAATAGTCGCCCAGAGCCGAACCGGGCTTGCCGGCGCTGCCCCCCCTTACAGATGTTTTACAACTGTAAAGAATCTCGCTTTACAGGTGCATTACGGCGCCGCGCGAAAGCGCCTTTTATCCCCCAACAAAATCATTAATAAACAATAGGTTAGGCACACAACAAAGCATTGGCACGCAAGCTGCTCCAGGGTTATCGAGGGGGAAAACCTCTCACCAAATAACAATGAGCGCCGGCCACACCTGACCCCACAAGCAGTGTGCCGGCAATAGCCTGGAGCACTGCCATGCATGACTCTCCCAGCCCCCACGCCGGCCTCTCGCGCCGGCGCTTTATGTCCCTTTCCGGCCAGTCCCTGCTCGCCCTCGGCGTCACGGCCGTCGCCGCGCAACTGATTCCGGTCACCCTGCTTGCCGACGAGGCGCTGCCCGCCCTGCCCCAGGGACTGCTGCGCATGGGCCGCGACATCTACCCGCATGACCGCCTGAACGATCTGCACTACGCCAAGCCACTGGCCGAACTGGTGACCCAGCAACCCGAGCTGATCGCCGACGGCCTGCGCGAGCTGCAGGCCAGCGCCGAGCGGCGGCACGGCCAGCCCTTCGAAGGCCTCAACACGGAAATCGATCGGGTCGCCCTGCTGCGCGAGATCGAAACCGGGGCGTTCTTTCGCGCCGTGCGCAACGCCCTGATGTTCGGCCTCTACGACAACCCGGCGCTGTTCCCGCTGTTCGGCTACGAAGGCTCCTCGGTGGAGAAAGGCGGCTACCTGGCGCGCGGTTACAACGACCTCGACTGGCTCTGACCCAGGCCTGAGCAATCGCAGCACATCCAATTCCAACAATGAGGGGAACACCCCATGGCAGCGAAATTCGCACAAGACGACGGCGACGTCGTGGTCATCATCGGCTCCGGTGCCGGCGGTGGCACCCTGGCCCACGCCCTGGCCAAACAGGGCATCCGCAGCGTGGTGCTGGAAGCCGGCAAACGCTTCGAGATGGCCGACATCGAGAACGATGAATGGGCCATGTTCAACAAAATTTCCTGGCTCGACAAACGCATCGCCACCGGTGGCTGGGACGTGGCACAGAACCACCCCAACCTGCCGGCCTGGATCGTCAAGGCGGTCGGCGGCAGCACCGTGCACTGGGCCGGCGTGGCCCTGCGCTTTCGCGACTTCGAGTTCCGCATGCGCACGGAAAACGGCGAGATCAAGGGTGCCAACCTGCTCGACTGGCCGCTCAGCTACGAGGAACTGGAACCCTGGTACGTGAAGGCGGAGAAACACATGGGCGTGACCGGCCCCAGCACCGGCATGCCGTACCACCAGTGGCACAACTCGTTCAAGGTGCTGGCCGAAGGGGCCAAACGGGTCGGCTACCAGGAAATCCAGTCCGGCCCCATGGCGATCAACACCCAGGCCTACGACGGCCGGCCGGGCTGCATGCAGATCGGTTTCTGCATGCAGGGCTGCCGCATCGGGGCGAAGTGGTCGACCCTCTACACCGACATCCCGCGCGCCGAGGCCACCGGCCACTGCGAGGTACGCCCGCAGTCCATGGTCCTGCGCATCGAGCATGATGCGCGCGGCAAGGTAAACGCGGTGGTCTACGCCGACGCCCAGGGCCGCCAGCAGCGGCAGAAGGCGCGGGTGGTGTGCGTGGCCGGCAACTCCATCGAGTCGCCACGCCTGCTGCTCAACTCCGAGTCGTCGACCTTCAAGGACGGTCTGGCCAACTCCTCCGGCCAGGTCGGGCGCAATTACATGACCCACACCACCGCCGGCATCTACGCCACCCTGCCCAAGCCGGTGCACATGTACCGCGGCACCACCTGCGCCGGGGTGATCTCCGACGAGTCGTACAACGACACCTCGCGCGGCTTTATCGGTGGCTACCGCCTGGAAGTGTTGTCGCTCGGCCTGCCGTTTATGTCGGCCTTCCTCGACCCGACGCCGCAGGGCTGGGGCCGCGCCTTCGCCTCGAAGATGGAGCGCTACGACCACATGTCCGGGGTCTGGCTGTGTGGCGAGGATCTGCCCATGGAGGGCAACCGCATCACCCTGCACGCCAGCGAGAAGGACCAGTACGGCCTGCCGGTACCGGTGGTGAACAAGGACGACCATGCCTTCGACAGCGCCATGCGCGAGCACGGCGTCGAGCAGACCCGCAAGTGCTACGAGGCGGTCGGTGCCACCGAGGTGATCCGCCTGCCGTCCTACCCGGCCAGCCACAACATGGGCACCAACCGCATGAGCGCCAAGGCCGCCGACGGGGTGGTCAACAAGTGGGGGCAGAGCCACGACATCCCCAACCTGTTCGTCTCCGATGGCAGCCAGTTCACCACCAGCGGCGGCCAGAACCCGACCCTGACCATCGTCGCCCTGGCCCTGCGCCAGGCCGAGTACATCGGCGCGCAGCTCAGCCAGCGTGCCCTCTGACAGCAACAATGGAGCCCAGCACATGACCGTACCAAGCAACGCGCAGCGCCTCTGGATGTTCGAGCAGATGCTCGTCAGCCGCTACCTGGAGGAGTCCATCGAGCGCATTTACATGGAAGGCAAGACCCCGGTATTCAACATGGCCAACGGGCCGATCCCCGGCGAAATGCACCTGTCCAACGGCCAGGAGCCCTGCGCCGTCGGCGTCTGCGCGCACCTGAACGCCGAGGATATCGTCACCGCCACCCATCGCCCGCACCACATCGCCGTGGCCAAGGGTGTGCATCTCAATGAGATGGTCGCCGAAATCTTCGGCAAGAAGACCGGCCTGTCCGGCGGCCGCGGTGGCCATATGCACCTGTTCGATGCGCGGGTGAATTTCTCCTGCTCGGGGATCATCGCCGAAGGCATGGGCCCAGCCGTGGGCGCGGCGCTGTCACGCCAGCTACAGGGCAAGCCCGGCGTGGCAGTGGCCTTTATCGGTGAGGGCGCGGCCAACCAGGGTGCCTTCCACGAGACGCTGAACCTCGCCGCCCTGTGGAAGCTGCCGGTGGTGTTCGTCATCGAGGACAACGCCTGGGGCATCTCGGTGGCCAAGCAGGCGTCCACCGCGATCGAGCGCAACTACCTGCGCGCGGCGGCCTACGGCATGCCCGGGGTATTCGTCCCCGGCAACGACGCCGACGCCATCTTCGCCGCGGCGTCTGCTGCCATCGAGCGCGCCCGCGCCGGTGGCGGGCCGAGCCTGATCGAGATCGAGACCTCGCGCCTGGCCGGCCACTTCATGGGCGACGGCGAGCAGTACCGCCCCGCCGGCGAGAAGGAGGCGTTGCAGGCCAAGGACCCGATTCCCGCCTACCGCCAGCGTCTGCTCGAGCTGGGCGTGCTGGACGAGCGCGCCGCCGAGGAGATCGCCGCCCGCGCCCGC
This sequence comes from Pseudomonas borbori, assembly GCF_900115555.1. Taxonomy (GTDB): domain Bacteria; phylum Pseudomonadota; class Gammaproteobacteria; order Pseudomonadales; family Pseudomonadaceae; genus Aquipseudomonas; species Aquipseudomonas borbori. The sequence continues at coordinate 27,108 of NZ_FOWX01000024.1, read as the reverse complement.
GGGCGGGTCGACGAGGCCGTGCTGTTCGCCCGCGAAAGCCCCTACCCGGCCCCCGAAGAGGCGCTGGAAAAGGTGTTCGTTTGAACGTCGTGTCCACACCAACAGACAGATAAGGATGTGCTTATGAATCAGCAAGCCAGCATGACCGCCGCGGTATGGCATGGACGCCGCGACATCCGCCTGGAACAGGTTGCCCTTCCCGGCACGCCGCCACCCGGTTGGGTGCAGATCAAGGTGCACTGGTGCGGCATCTGCGGCTCCGACTTGCATGAATACCTGGCCGGGCCGGTGTTTATCCCGATGGACAGCCCGCATCCGCTCACAGGGTTGCAGGGGCAATGCATCCTCGGCCATGAGTTCAGCGGCGAGATAGTCGCCCTGGGCGCAGGCGTCAGCGACTTTGCCTGCGGCGAGCGGGTGGCGGCCGATGCCTGCCAGCACTGCGGCCAGTGCCTGTTCTGTCGGCAGGGCCAGTACAACCTGTGCGAGAACCTGGCCTTCACCGGGCTGATGAACAACGGCGCCTTTGCCGAGTTGGTCAATGTACCGGCCAACCTGCTGTACCGCCTGCCGGAGGGATTCCCCAGCGAAGCCGGGGCGTTGATCGAACCGCTGGCCGTGGGCATGCATGCGGTGAAAAAGGCCGGCAGCCTGCTCGACCAGACCGTGGTGGTAGTCGGTGCCGGCACCATCGGCCTGTGCACCATCATGTGTGCCAAGGCGGCGGGCGCCTCGCGCATCATCGCCCTGGAGATGTCCGCCGCACGCAAGGCCAAGGCCCTGGAAGTCGGCGCCAGCCACGTCATCGATCCCAGCGAGTGCGACGCCGTCGCGGCAGTCAAGGCGCTGACCGACGGCTACGGCGCCAGCGCGTCCTTCGAGTGCATCGGCCACAAAGCCACGGCCAAGCTGGCCATCGACGTCATTCGCAAGGCCGGGCGCTGCGTGATGGTCGGCATCTTCGAGGAGCCCAGCGAGTTCAACTTCTTCGAGATAGTCGCCACCGAGAAGCAGGTCATCGGCTCGCTCGCCTATGCCGGCGAGTTCGCCGACGTGATCGCCCTGATCGCCGACGGCAGTATCGACGTCACGCCCTTGATCACCGGGCGGATCGGCCTGCAGCAGATCATCGAGCAGGGCTTCGAAGAGCTGGTAAACAACAAGGACCACAACGTCAAGATCATCGTCAGCCCCGCCGCGCTGGCGATCTAACCGGCCAAGAATTCCAGGAGACAACCATGACCACAGCAGTCAAACAACGCAAACTCACCGTCGCCCGCGCCATGGCCGAGGCGGTGGCCCAGGAAATGCGCCTCGATCCCCGCGTGTTCGTGATGGGCGAGGACATCGGCCCGCTCGGCGGGGTATTCGGCAACACCCGCGGCCTGCATGAAGAATTCGGCGGTGCGCGGGTACGCGACACGCCGATCTCCGAGACCGCCTTTATCGGCGCGGCGGTGGGCGCGGCCTCCGATGGCATGCGCCCGATCGTCGAGCTGATGTTCGTCGACTTCTTCGGCGTGTGCATGGACGCCATCTACAACCTGATGGCGAAGAACACCTACTTCTCCGGCGGCAAGGTCAGGGTGCCGATGGTGCTGATGGCCTCCACCGGCGCCGGCTATTCCGATGCCGGCCAGCACTCGCAGTGCCTGTACGCCACCTTCGCTCACCTGCCGGGAATGAAGGTGGTGGTGCCGAGCAATGCTTATGACGCCAAGGGCCTGATGACCGCGGCGATCCGCGACGACAACCCGGTGATCTTCCTGTTCCACAAGGCCCTGCAGGGCATGGGCTGGCTGGGCACCGAGAAAGGCGCCACGGTGGCGGTGCCGGAGGAACCCTACTGCCTGGAGATCGGCAAGGCCAAGACCCTGCGCGAGGGCTCGGATGTGTCCATCGTCAGCCTCGGCGTCGGCGTGCACCACGCCCTGCGCGCGGCCCAGCAGCTGGAACAAGACGGCGTCAGCGCCGAGGTCATCGACCTGCGCAGCCTGGTACCGCTGGACCGCGACCACGTGATCGCCTCGGTACGCAAGACCGGCCGGCTGATCGTGGTCGACGAGGACTACCACAGCTTCGGCGTCAGCGGCGAGATCATCGCCAGCGTGGTAGAGCACGACATCGGCATGCTCAAGGCGCGGCCGCAGCGGGTGGCCTTCCCGGATATTCCGATCCCCTTCACCCCGGTCATGGAGCAATGGGCCCTGCCCAATGCCGAGAAAATTGTGGCCGCCTACCAACAGATGCACGAGGAACAAAACCGATGAGCACTCCCATCCTGATTGCAGACAACCTCTGGGACGGCGACGCCGAAGCGGTGATCACCGCCTGGCTGGTCAGTGACGGCGCCGAGGTTGGCCAGGGCGACCTGGTCGCCGAGATCATGTCCGAGAAAGCCCAGTTCGAGATCGAGGCGCCGGCCGCTGGCGTGCTGAAGATCCTCGAGGAAGAAGACGCGGTGATCGCCAAGGGCGCGACCATCGGCCTGGTGGAGTAGCCCATGACTGCCATGACACAAGCAGCGGATTGCCTACCGGGCACGACTACAGTGCCGCTCAAGGGCATGCGCAAGATGATCGCGGCGAAGATGCAGGAGAGCCTGCACAGCGCTGCCCAGCTCACCCACCACGCCGAGTGCGAACTGACCGCGCTGCAGGCGCGGCGCGCGCGACTGAAGGCGGCCGGCAGTACGGTGTCGCTGCAGGATTTGTTGCTGCACGAAATCGTCCAGACCCTGGGCGCGCACCCGAGCCTCAACGCCACCCTGCAGGACAACCAGATCACTCGCTATCAGGCCGTGCACCTGGGCCTGGCCATCCCGCTGCCCGGCGACCTGCTGGTGGCACCGGCGCTGTTCGACGCCGACCAGCTGGATGCCGAGCAACTGGCCGAGGCGCGCCGCGCCCTGGTCGACAAGGCCCAGGCCGGCAAGCTGTCGGTCAGGGAGCTGACCGGCGCGACCATCACGGTTTCCAACCTGGGCCTGTCGCGGGTACGCTTCTTCACCCCTATCCTCAATGTGCCGCAGGTGGCGATCATCGGCATCGGCGGCAGCCAGCGGCGTTTGCAGCGCGAGGCCGACGGCACGCTGGTGGAACGGGACTTCATGGGCTTGTCGCTGACCTTCGATCACCGTGCGGTGAACGGCGCGCCGGCGGCGGACTTTCTCGATGATCTGTGCAGACGACTGGAACGAACAGACTGCTGAAAAACGTAGGCGAGGCAGCCAAGGCTAGGCAAAAACAGGCGAAACGCAGCGCAGCGGAGTAACAGCCGCAGGCTGGCCCGCAGGGCGAGCGAAGCGAGTCAAAAGCGGAGTTTACGAGTTGTAAATGAGCATTTTGACTGGGCTCGCACACGAGCCTGTTTTTAACGACGCCTCGGCAACGCAGGTAGTTTTTCAACCGTCTGGTAAGCGAGGTGACATGACAACCATACAGCGACTGCCGGTCGAAGCCGGCCTGGATGCGGAGCGGCAGTTGCTGGACCAGGTGCATGCCGGTGCCCTCGACTGCGGCCTGTTGTTCTGGCGGCCGCTGGATGCGGCGCTGGTGATGCCGCGCCGACTCAACCGCCTGGACGGCTTCGCTGCCGCCCAGGCGGCCTGCGTGACGCAGGGCTGGCCGGTAGCCCTGCGCGACACCGGCGGCGAGCCGGTGCCGCAATCGGCGGCGGTGCTCAACGTGGCCCTGGCCTACGCCGTACCGGCAAGCGACAACGAACAGAAACGCATCGAAACCGCCTACCTGCGCCTGTGCGAACCGCTGCGCGCCTGGCTACGCGGCCTGGGCCTGGATCCCGGTCTGGGCGAAGTCGACGGCGCCTTCTGCGACGGCCGCTACAACGTCACCCTGGAGCAACGCAAACTGGTCGGTACCGCGCAACGCTGGCGGCGGCGACCGAGCGATGGCCGTCACGTGTGCCTGGCCCACGCTGCCGTGCTGCTGGAGAACCAGCGCCAGGCGATGGTCGAGGTGGTCAATAGCTTCTATGCCGGCTGCCAACTGCCGAGCCGTTGCCGGGTCGCCAGCCATGTGGCGCTGGACGAGTTGCTCGAGGATGTCTGGCCGGCTACCGATGGCCTGCTCGATTGCTACCGGCAGCAGTTTCAGACGACGGGATTGGTGCTTTCACCGTAGAAGAGCCCGGCCGCGCTCCGTAGGGTGTGCTGTGCGCACCAGAACATATGGCAATGGTGCGCACAGCGCACCCTACGGAGTTGCCCCTCCCCCTAACTCTCCCCTCATAGCCGACAAATCCCCGCTCCACGGCCAAACCAGCCACTCACTCCCATGCCTTCGGCGGCACTATGTTGTAGACCTTCATCCAGCGGTAGATGGTCGGCCGCGACAGCGACAGCTCGCGCGCCGCGGCGCTGACATTCCAGCGGTGCCGACGCAGGGTTGCCTCCAGCTGCGCAGCCGGATCGGCGCTCAGGGTGCGGACCTGTTCTGTCGGCACAGGCAGGCGCGGCCCCGGGCTGGGCAGGCACTGCTCAGGCAGATCGTCGACGGTGATTTCGTCGCCTTCGCAGGTGGCCAGGGCATACTGCAGCGCGTTGCGCAGTTCGCGGATATTGCCCGGCCAGGCATAGCCCAGCAGCGCACTCATGGCATCGCCGCGCAGGCGCGGCGGACGCTGGCGCTGTTCGCTCAGTTCCGTAAACAGCCGCTCGATCAGGTAGCCCTTGTCGGCCCGCTCGCGCAGCGCCGGCAGTTTCAGGGTGGCACCGTTGAGGCGGTAGTAGAGATCCTCGCGAAACTGTCCGGCCTCGATCATCTGGCGAATGTCGCGGTGGCTGGCGGCGATCACCCGGATGTCCACCTTGATCGGCTTGTCCGCGCCCAGCGGCATCACTTCCTGCTCGGCCAGCACCCGCAGCAGGCGGGTCTGTAGGTGCAGCGGCATGTCGCCGATCTCGTCGAGGAACAGGGTGCCGCCATCGGCCTGCTGGATCAGCCCGCGCATGCCCTTGCCGCGCGCGCCGGTAAAGCTGCCCGGCTGGTAGCCGAACAACTCGCTCTCGATCAACGACTCGGGCATGGCCGCGCAATTGATCGCGACGAAGGCGGCCTGGCTGCGATTGCCGCTCTCGTGCAGGGCACGGGCCAGCCGTTCCTTGCCGGTACCGGTCTCGCCATTGAGCAGGACGTTGAGGGGTTCGCTGCACAGGCGCTTGGCGCGGGCCAGCATCTTGCGCATCAAGGGGTCGTCGTCGGCCAGTTCGTCCAGGGCGCAACGCGGCAATTCGCGGCTGCTGGCCAGGGCTTGCACAGGCGCGCGGCGCGGCTCCATCAGGGCGGCGAAATACAGCGCATTCTGCCGATGGGTGCGGAAGGCGCGCACATGGTCGGCGCTGGCATAGGGGATATTGAACACATCTTCCAGTTCGCAATCGAACAGCTGCTGCACGCCTATCCTGGGGGCCAGCGCCGAGGGCCGTAGCGGCAATTCCAGGGCGCACTCGGCGAGCAGTTGCCGGCCGGCGGTGTTGGCCGCCAGCAGGCTGCCATCCTCGGCCATCGCCAACAGGTAATGACGGTTGATCAGGACGAACTCGCGCGAGCTGTCCAGGCAGAGGATATGGCTGTCGCGGTAGCGCCTGAGGAAGTAGGCATCCTCGATCATCCGCGCGTACTGCTTGACCAGTTGCAGGGCAAAGGTCTGCGAGTCTTTCGAGGGCGGCGACTGCAGGGCGGAGATGTCCAGCACGGCGAGCAGTTGGCCCTGTGGATTGAAGATCGGCACCGCGGTGCAGGTGAGGCTGACATGGTGGGCGCTGAAGTGGTCATGGTGGTGACAGGTCAGGGCCTGCTGCTCCTTGATGCAGGTGCCCACCGCACAGGTGCCGGCATGATCCTCGCTCCAGTCGGCCCCCAGGTAGAGGCCGGTCTTGCGGTGCGAAGCCTTGTCGTCCGGGTCGCCGAGAAACTGCACAGTGATCCCGCGGTTGTCGGTGAGCAGCACCACGTAGCCCAGCTCGGCGATATGCCGATACAGCTGTTCGACGCCGGCGCGGGCCACGTTGATCAGTTCGTCGGCCTGATCCTGGTGATCGAGCAGCACCTGGCGCGGGACGAAACGCGGCGGAGCCGGCTTGGCCGGATCCAGGCCGTAGTCCTGGATGCAGCGCTGCCAGGAGCGCGAGATCAGCGGGTCGAAGCCTTGCCCCAGCGGCGCCAGCGCAGGGTCGGCGGCATGGGACAGGACAGTGTCGATATGCACACTGCTGGGCGGGATGATGCGCATGCAGCCTCCTCGGACGCGCGACGCAGCCTGCTCAGGCACAGCACGCGCTGACGATCTTGTTCTTGTTGCGCCCCGCCCGCTGGCAAGCCGGGCGCATCCGTCTATGGGCCAGAGTCTACTCCCCCAGCGCCTGCCCTGCGAAGCCTGTAATGCCTGTAACGACGGGCATTACAGCTGTAAGCGGCGTGACAGTCGGCGGCCTTCTGCAGGTTGCCAAAAGCCGATTTCACCTCAAAAAAAATCATTAAAAATCAATCGACTGCAGCCATAGCCAGGCACCGTAACGGGTTTGGCATGGGTTCTGCCATCCAGTCCATGAGCCCGGCAACGGGCCCCATAACAACAAGACGAGGATGCAGCATGCCCGCCATTACCCCGATGCCTTTTACCGATACCACTCGCAGCGCCGACAGCCAGCCCTGGCCATTGCTTTGCCGTCCCGGCTTGCCGCAGAGCCAGCAGGCGGTGCGGCGACCACCCCGCCGCTGACCGCTGCCCGCTTCGCCCCACCTCAGTCGACCGACATTGCAGGCGCGCAAGCCTGCGGCGGGCGACCGCTTGCCCATCCTGTACCAGGAGTATCGCCATGACTTTCCAAGCAACAACCCAGCTGTTACGCCGTTTCCTCCTCGCCCTCGCCGCTGCCGCGCTGTCGCCATTCGCGTTGGCCGGCGGACTTCCCGGCATGCAGGGGCTGCAGCACATCGGCATCACCGCACCCAGCCTGCGCCAGGCGACGGATTTCTTCGTCGAGGTGCTCGGCTGCGAAGCCTACTTCACCTTCGGCGAGTTCAAGTTCGCCGACGACTGGATGGAGCGCCACCTCAACGTGCATCCGCGCGCAGTGATCAAGGACTTCCAGATGGTCCGCTGCGGCAACGGCACCAACCTGGAAATCTTCGAGTACGGCGCACCGGATCAGAACCGCCGGTTGCCGCGCAACAGCGACATCGGCGGCCACCACCTGGCGTTCTACGTCGACGACATGGACGCGGCGATCGCCTACCTGAAGTCGAAGCAGGTGCGGGTGCTCGATACGCCCAGCACCTTCAGCGAAGGCCCGGCAGCCGGCCTGACCTGGGTGTACTTCCTGGCGCCCTGGGGCCTGCAGCTGGAGCTGGTGAGCTTTCCGCGCGGCATGCAGTACGAGCAGGGGCTGGATCGGCTGCTGTGGGATCCACGCCATCCGCAGCGATAGCCCGGTCAGCGCAACCGCTGGCGAGACCTGCACCACTCAAGTCAAACAAGAAAACGAGGAAGCAAGATGTTGCCAATCACGCCAATGCCGCTGCACGCTGGCAGGCCGTTGAAAAATGTAGGCGAGGCAGGCAAGACAAGGCAAAAACAGGCGAGGAAGCGGAGTTTACTGGCTGTAAATGAGCATTCCGAGCCTGTTTTTAACGCAGTATTGCCAACGCAGGTAGTTTTTCAACGGCCTGCTGGTGCCCGGCAAGCCGATGCAAAAATCTGGATAGCGCTCTGGGGCCTGCTGCTGTTGGGCGCGCTGCTGTCTTGGGGCCGGCCCGCGCAAGCCCTGGATCTGGATGCCGGCGACTATGTACCGGCCGCCGCCGACACCACTCTGGGGCTGCTCTACCTGCAGTATGCGGAGCGCGACCATCTCTATCGGGACGGCGACAAGCTGTCAGGCTCAGCCGGGCTGGATTCGCAGATCGGCATCCTGCGCCTGGTGCACTACAGCGACCTGGGCGGCTACCGTGTCGCACCGCAGATCCTGCTGCCATTCGGCCGCCTCGACGGGCGTCACGATGGCGGCGCCCTGGGCGACAGCAGCGGCATGGCCGACCCTATCCTGGCGATGCCGATCTGGCTGCTCAACCAGCCGGAGAAGCGCCGCTTCTTCGGCATCACGCCCTACCTGTTTGTCCCGCTCGGCAGCTACGACCACGACCGGGCACTGAACCTCGGCGAGAATCGCTGGAAGTTCAATCTGCAGGCCGGCTATGTCACCGGCCTGGGCGACAAGCTGGCGCTGGATCTGGCGGCCGATGTGACCGTCTACGGGCGCAACCACAGCTACGGCGCGCACAAGTGGACCCATCGGCAGAAACCCAGCTACCAGTACCAGGGCTTTCTGCGCTATCCGCTGCGCGACAACCTCGACCTGCGTGTCGGCCTGTCGCACCAGAGCGGCGGCGAGAACCGCATGGAACAGAGCTGGCTGGACGACAGCCAGCGCAGCAGCAAGTGGTCGGCGGGCTTCGCCTGGTTCTTCCTGCCCGGCACCCAGCTGGCGGCCACTGTCGGCCGGGATATCGCAGTGGAACACGGCTTTCGTGAGGACAGCCGGCTGAATATCCGGCTGCTCCAGGTGTTCTGAGGGGTGCCGCGTTCGAAGCTTAGGCGAAGGTGGCGGCTCCCCCGCTTACGCCACGACCTTGGCGGCTTTCAGCTCGGCGATCCGTTCTGCCGAGTAGCCCAGCTCGCGCAGCACCTGCTCGGTGTGTTCGCCCAGTGCCGCGCCTATATGCCGGGGCGCGGCCAAGCCGGCGGAAAACTTGAGCGGGCAGACGATCTGCCGCTGCGGGTCGCCGCCGGCACGCGGCACCTCGGCGACCAGCTGGCGCGCCTTGAGCTGCGGATGCTCGACCGCCTCGCTCAGCAAGAGCATGGGTTCGACGCAGGCGTCCAGGCCGGCGAACAGCTGGCTCCACTCGGCGAAATCACGCTTCTCGAATTCGATCTCGATCTCGCGCTTGAGCGCGCGCTGTTCCTCCGGCTTGGGCGACAGGCCGCGGGCGGCCAGCTCCGGACGGCCGAGGGCGGCACAGAACTGCTGCATGAACGGCGGTTCCAGACTGCCGACCGAAAACCAGCGGCCATCGCGGGTGCGGTAGTAGTCGTAGAAGCTGCCGCCGTTGAGCACCTGATTCTCCATCTGCGGCTCCACCCCGGCCGCCAGATAGCCCGCACCGGCCATGCCGTGCAGGCTGAAGGCGCAATCGGTCATGCTCACGTCGACCTGCTGCCCCTGCCCCGTGACCTGGCGCTGGATCACCGCGGCCAGCAGACCGATCACCCCGTGCAGCGAACCGCCGGCGATGTCGGCCAACTGCACGCCGAGCGGCAGCGGCCCGCGGTCGCGGCGGCCGGTGTAGCTGGCGATCCCGGCCAGGGCCAGGTAGTTGATGTCGTGGCCGGCGCGGGCCTTGTAAGGCCCGCTCTGGCCATAGCCGGTGATCGATACATAGATCAGCCGGGGGTTGATCGCCTTGAGCGCCTCATAGCCGACCCCGAGCTTGTCCATCACCCCGGGACGAAACTGCTCCAGCACGATGTCGTACTCGGCCACCAGTTCTTTGACCAGCGCCACCGCCTCGGCCTGTTTCAGATCCAGGGCGATGCAGCGCTTGTTGCGGTTGAGGTAGGCATGGCTGGCGGAGACGCCGCCGTCATGCGGCGGCAGCACGCGGACCAGGTCGGTGCGCGTCGGCGACTCGATGCGCAGCACCTCGGCCCCCATGTCGGCGAGCAGCAGTGAGGCGAACGGCCCCGGTAACAGGGTGGAGAAATCCAACACTTTCAGCGAGGACAGCGGGCCTTTCATGACGGCTCCTTGTGTGCGGATTGGACAGCGTTTGGCGGGCAGCCCGGATGGTGGGCTGCACCCGCCCTACACCTGCATGCTGCGACTGATGATCTCTTTCATGATCTCCGAGGTGCCGGCGAAGATGCGCTGGATGCGCGCGTTCGCGTACATCTTGCAGATCGGCTACTCCCACATATAACCCCGTCCGCCATGTAACTGCACGCCCTCGTCGACCACCTTGCCGAGCAGCTCGGTGGTGAACAGCTTGGCCTCGGCGGCGACTTCCGGGGTGAGCTGTTTCTGATGGTGATCCATCACGCAGCGGCGTGTTCCCGGCGCTGAAGTCGTCCTGCAGGTTAGGTGCCTCAGCCCCCTCACCTCAATGACCCCAGCGCTCAGCTGCAATTGACCCAATCGCTCGACCGACTTGTCCTGACGCCATCGGGCTGCCTACCATCGACCCATTTTCAAGGAGCCGTCATGCGCGAACGCACCATCGCCAGCCACTTCGTCCGTGCGGCCCTGCGCGGAGCCGAGCGCCAGGGCGAGGATTGCGCGCCGCTGCTGCGCCAGGCCGGCATTCAGCCGGCTGTGCTGGAGCAGGCCCGCGCGCGCATCGCCCCGGAGCAGTTCGCCCGCCTGCTGCAACTGCTGTGGGAGAGCCTGGACGACGAATACCTGGGCTTCGGCCGTCTGCGCAGCAAGCGCGGCACCTTCGCCATGATGTGTCACGCGATCATCCACTGCCGCACCCTGGAAAAAGCCCTGGGCCGTGGCGCGCTGTTCTACGGCCTGTTCGCCGAAGCCCCGACCATCAGCATCCATCGCGAAGGCGACTGGGCGCGGCTGACGGTGGACGACTCGACCCTGTGGGACCCGGACCACTTCCTGCTGGAAAGCCTGCTGGTGATCTGGCACCGCCTGGCCAGCTGGCTGATCGGCCAGCGCATCCGCCTGGAGGAAGCCTGCTTCAGCTACCCCGAACCAGCCCACAGCGCTGAGTACGACCTGCTGTTTCCCTGCCCACGGCGTTACACGGCCGGCAGCACCAGCCTGCTGTTCCATGCCCGCTACCTGGCCATGCCGCTGCTGCAGGACGAGCGCACGCTCAAGCAGTTCCTCCAACATTCGCCGGCCGACCTGCTGGCCCGCCCGGATGGCGGCGACAGCCTGACCAGCCAGATCCGCCGCCTGCTCGGTCGCGACTGCGCCAGTTGGCCGGCTCTGGAAGCGCTCGCCCGGCAGTTGCACATGAGCCCGCCAACCCTGCGCCGCCACCTGCGCGAGGAAGGTTCGAGTTTTCAGGAGCTGAAGGATCAACTGCGCCGCGACCTGGCGATCTATCATCTGGGCCGCACCGAACTGCCGATCCAGGACATCGCCGAGCAGCTCGGTTTCTCCGAGCCGTCGGCGTTTCACCGCGCGTTCAAGAAGTGGACCGGGCTGACCCCGGGCGCCTACCGCGCCCAGGAAAGCTGAGGCGACGCGGTCCTGGCCCGGATGCAATCCGGGAAATCTTACAAGCGTCGCGCCCAGCACCCGGCCAACACGAACAAACCGGCCAAAACCGCCAGCAACGGCAGCCAGCCGGCATGCTCCCAGACATAGCCGCCGGCATAGCCGACCACGCTGGAGCCCAGGTAATAGCTGCACAGATACAGCGCCGAGGCCTGCGCCTTGGCGCCCTGGGCGTGCTGGCCGACCTGGCCGCTGGCCACCGCATGGGCGGCGAAAAAGCCCAGGGTAAACAGCGCCAGGCCCAGTACCACGGCACTCAGCCAGGGGGTGGCGCAGAGCGCGACGCCGAGCAGCATGATACCGATACCGCCCCGCAGCACCTGGCGCGCAGCGAAATGCGGCACCAGGCGCCCGGCCCAGCCGGCACTGACAATCCCGACCAGATACACGGTGAACAGCAGGCCGATCAGCGTCGACGACAAACCGAACGGCGGCGCCGCCAGGCGAAAGCCGACATAGTTGAACAGCGCGACGAAGCCGCCCATCAACAGAAACGCCAGCAGAAACAGCGCACGCAACTGCGGGTTGCCCAGGTGCCGGGCGAAGTTGCCGAGCAGCCCGCGCAGCGACAACGGCTGGGCGCGGAAATGCCGCGACGGCGGCAACAGCCAGGCAAACAGCGCCAAGGCCAGCAAGCCCATCGCGGCGATGCCGCCGAGAGCCAGCGGCCAGCCGCCGAGGTCGCTGAGCAGGCCGGCGAGCAGACGTCCGAGCAGGCCGCCCAGCGCCGTGCCGCCGATATACAGGCCCATGGCCGCCGGCAGCGCCTCGGGGTCGAATTCCTCGCCGACATAGGCCATCGCCAGCGCCGGCAAGCCACTCAGGGCCAGACCCAGCAGTGCACGCAGCCAGAGCAGATGATCCCAGCTGTCGACCAGCGCGCAGGCCAATCCGAGGACAGTCGCCAGCCCCAATGCCGCCACCATCACCGACTTGCGCCCCCAGCTCTCGGCCAGGGCGCCAGACAGCAGCAGGCACAGGGCCAGACTCAGGGTGGTCAGCGACAACGCCAGGCTGCTGCCGGCCGCCGACACCGCGAAATGCGTCGCCAGCAGCGGCAGCAGCGGCTGTACGCAATAGAGCAGGGCGAAAGTGGCGAAACCGGCGCAGAACAACGCCAGGGTGGCACGGCGATAGGCGGCGCTGCCACTGCTAAGGTGGGTGACGGGACGATTGACGGACATCGGCAGACTCACGAGGCGCGGCCCTGAACCAGCCGCGCAGAAAGATTAGCACGCTATCTATCAGCACGGCTTTGCGCCCGCCGCACAGGCCCTGTGCCATCGGCGAACAGCCCGGCTCGGGTCCTACGCGAATGGAGATCCCTGCAGGCGCGGGCCTGACTGCCGAGCACCTGGACGCAAGCGAAAAACTACCCGCCGTCGGCACAACCGTCCGTCTTGATCTGGCGCACGGTTTTTGTCCTCAGCGGCTGTCGGGACTAGCCTGAAATCGACGCTTGAACGGCGTTGGCCGACATGCGCAGTGCACCTGACGCCCCCTTCCGGGCCGAGAACGCCCCGTGCAGATCACCTGGCTGTTTGCGCGAACGCCACACCGATTGACCAGGAGCAGAACAAGCAGCCAAACAAATGGGGATAGTCGACGATGAACGACTTCGTGGTCAGCGCCCGCCGCGTCAGGCAGGGCGCTTTCGAGGCCGAACCCGGCCCCTCGCGCATGCTCGTGGTACCCGCCGACGCCAAGGCGCCGCTGCCCGGCCATGGCCGTCTGGGCGAAACCTGGGTCAAGGCCTGGTTGCAGCAACTCCTGAGCGAGGCGATCTGGGGCACGGACGCGCGCACCGGCGCCGAACGCGGCGACATCCTGGTCTATGTACACGGCTACAACAACAGCGCCGCAGAGGTGATCAAACGCCACCGCCGGCTCAAGGCCGACCTCACAAGCATAGGCTGGAAAGGTGTGCTGGTGTCCTTCGACTGGCCGAGCGACAACAAGACCGTCGGCTACCTGGAGGATCGTCACGATGCCAAGCGCTCGGCGATGCAGCTGGTCACCGACCTGATCGCCCTGCTGGCAGCCAGACAGACCCCGGATTGCGCGGTCAACACCCACATCATCGCCCACTCCATGGGCGCCTATGTGGTGCGTGAAGCCTTCGACGACGCCGACGATGCCAAGCTGGAGAACAACTGCTGGATGATCAGCCAACTATGCCTGATCGCTGCCGACGTATCCGCCGCCTCGCTCAGTGACGGCCATGCCAGCAGCGCCTCGCTGTACCGCCATTGCTCGCGCCTGACCAACTACTTCAGCTTCGCCGACAGCGTGCTCAAGCTGTCCAACGTCAAACGCGTTGGCGTGGCGCCGCGTGCCGGGCGCATCGGCCTGCCGGAGTTAGCGCCGCAGAGAGCAGTGGATATCGACTGCACGGCCTATCACCAGACGCTGCTGGCCGATGCCGCGTTGCAGGCGAGTGACCAACCGCACGGCTTCCTCGGCAATCGGGAGCATTCCTGGTTCATCGGTAACCGGGTGTTTACCCTGGACCTGTTCGAGACGCTCAAGGGCGACCTGGATCGCAGCATCATTGCCGCCCGCGAACCGATCAGCGGTTCGCGGCGGCTCAGCCTGGCACGCGGATAGGGAACAGGTGAAAACAGGTGGAAAAAGCCATGCCCCCGGTTACCTGTTGCCACTAGCCCCGCTCGGAGGCTGAAGGCTGCTGTGCTGCCCCAGGATCACTGAGAGCTTGTGAAAAAACTCTCGCCTACTGCGGCTGCCTCCAAACGCCCGCTGCGGCGTCGCGCTACGTGAACGGAGCGCAGCGGAGTAACAGCCGCAGGCTGGCCCGCAGGGCGAGCGAAGCGAGTCAAAGCAGGGTCATTTAGCTGACTAAACTCCCCTACTTTTCACGTAGCACGCCTTGCCGCGAACGCCTGGAGACGGCCTCGCAACGGCGCTCGATATTTTCACAACCTCTGACTCGAGCAAGTAGGCTGTGCCGTACGCACCAATCGCGTTCTGCCAGCGGTGCGCGCGCTGCACCCTACGGAAGCGATCATGCACTGAATCAAAAAAAAACGGGAACCCAGTCGGACTCCCGTACTCATTCTCAGAGAAAAGTCGCAAACGGTTCACACCGCTTGCAACAACAACCTCACCTGCACTGCCGAAGCAACGCAGCAATCAGTCTGGCAAAAATCCGTGCGCCTGTTCGTTTAGCTTTGTTGTCGCTGTGCAAAGATATGTAACCGCGCACGCCGCTGGCCGGACGACACGGCAAGCGGCAGAATGCCGGCATGAGCGACCTTTACCTGCCTTCTTGCTGCACCGCCCTGAGCGATCACTGGCCACTGCCCCAGGCACTGCCTGGCGTGCAGCTGATCAGTACGCGCTTCGACCCCGCCCTGCTCGACGCCGGGGACTTCAGCCGCAGCGGCATCGCCGCCGTCAACGGCGTGGCCAAACGCCAGGCCGAATACCTCGCCGGCCGCCTGTGTGCGCGCGAAGCCCTGCGCCGGGTGACCGGCATTGCTTCGGTACCGGCAGTCGGTACCGACCGTGCGCCGCAGTGGCCCGCCGAGGTTAGCGGTTCGATCACCCATGGCAGCGGCTGGGCCGCTGCATTGGCGGCCCCCCGCGACACCTGGCGCGGTCTGGGCCTGGACGTGGAGCAAAGACTGCCTGCGGCGCGCGCCGAACGCCTGGCCGGCGAAATCCTCACCCCCGACGAACTGCAGCAGTTGCACGGCCTGACACCCGAGCAACGCGCCGAACGCATCAGCCTGACCTTCTCCTTCAAGGAAAGCCTGTTCAAGGCGCTCTACCCCCTGGTATTGCAGCGCTTCTATTTCCAGGATGCAGAGCTACTGAGTTGCCTCGCCGACGGCAGCGCACGGCTGCGCCTGCTGATCGACCTGAACGGCGACTGGCCGGCAGGCAGCGAACTGGCTGGCCAGTTCGTCGAGCTCGACGATCACCTGCTCAGTCTGATCGCTATCCCCGCCTGATCCGTTAAAGCGCAGGCCCAATGCGCCGGTCAATTCCGATAAACTCCGGCCATTGCCGCCTGGAGTGCCCCATGCACGAACAACTGAACCAAGGCCTGATCGATTTCCTCAAGGCCTCGCCGACCCCCTTTCACGCCACCGCCAGCCTGGCCCAGCGCCTCGAAGCCGCCGGTTTCCAGCAGCTCGACGAGCGCACGCCCTGGCATACCGAAGCCGGCGGGCGCTATTACGTGACCCGCAACGACTCCTCGATCATCGCCTTCAAGTTGGGTAAGCGTTCGCCGCTGGAAGGCGGTATCCGCCTGGTCGGCGCCCATACCGACAGCCCCTGCCTGCGGGTCAAGCCGCAGCCGGAATTGCAGAACCAAGGCTTTTTTCAACTCGGCGTGGAAGTCTACGGCGGCGCCCTGTTCGCCCCCTGGTTCGACCGCGACCTGTCGCTGGCCGGGCGGGTGACCTACCGCCGCGCCGGCAAGGTGGAAAGCCAGCTGATCGACTTCCAGGCGCCGATCGCGGTAATCCCCAACCTGGCGATCCACCTCAACCGCGAGGCCAACCAGGGCTGGCCGATCAACGCGCAAACCGAGCTGCCGCCGATCCTCGCGCAACTGGTCGACCCCGAAGCCGCCGACTTCCGCGCCCTGCTCACCGAGCAACTGGCGCGCGAACACGACTTCAACGCCGATGCAGTGCTCGACTTCGAGCTGAGCTTCTACGACACCCAGGCCGCCGCGGTGATCGGCCTGAACGGCGACTTCATCGCCGGCGCACGCCTGGACAACCTGCTGTCCTGCTTCGCCGGGCTGCAGGCGCTGCTCGCCGCACCGGACGAGGAAAGCTGCGTGCTGGTCTGCACCGACCACGAGGAAGTCGGTTCCTGCTCGGCCTGCGGCGCCGACGGGCCGATGCTCGAACAGGTGCTGCGCCGCATGCTGCCGGAAGGCGACGGTTTCGTGCGCAGCATTCAGCGCTCGCTGCTGGTCTCCGCCGACAACGCCCACGCCGTGCACCCCAACTACGCCGACAAGCACGATGGCAACCACGGGCCCAAGCTCAACGCCGGTCCGGTGATCAAGATCAACAGCAACCAGCGCTACGCCACCACCAGCGAAACCGCCGGCTTCTTCCGCCACCTGTGCCTGGAAAACGAGGTGCCGGTGCAGAGTTTCGTCACCCGTAGCGACATGGCTTGCGGCTCGACCATCGGCCCGATCACCGCCAGCCAGCTCGGCGTGCGCACCGTGGATATCGGCCTGCCGACCTTCGCCATGCACTCGATCCGCGAACTGGCCGGCAGCCACGACCTGGCCCATCTGGTCAAGGTGCTCACCGCGTTCTATGCGAGCGCCGAACTGCCATGAGTGCTGCTAGCGTTTGAACTGTTGCCGGTATGTCGCCGGGGTCATACCGGTGACCTGTTTGAAAGTCCGGCGAAAACTGGACTCATCGCTGTAGCCCAGCGCAGCGCTGATGCGGCTGACCGAATCGGACGTCACTATCAGTCGCTCCCCTGCCTGATTGAGCTTGATCAGGCGTACCTGATCCGACACCGCATTGCCCGTCAGCGTCTGCACTTTGCGCGCCAGCGTGCGGGCGGAAACCGCGAGTTCGTCGGCGAGGCGCTGCACGCTCAGTTGCTGCGCCGGCAACCGCTCCACCAGCAGATGCAACCTGCGTAGCAGGGGGTCGGCGTTCTCCATCAAATTGATGCTGCGAAACACCGAGGTGGCCGGTTCGGGCCGTGGCAACACCATCAGCCTGGCGATATCGCGATAGGTCGCCTCGCCCATCTGCTGCTCTATCAGCGCGCGGGCAATCGATAAGTAGCCACTGACGCCGGACGCCGTCATGTTCAGAGGATTGGTGATATGGGCCTGTTCGAACTGCCAATCCACCTTGGGAAAGCGCGTTTGCAGGCTCGGTGCCAGCCACCAGGTGGCCGTTGCGCGCTCGCCATTCAAGCGCCCGCTTTGCGCCAACAGGCATACACCGGTGCAGTAGCTCCACAATTGTGTCGTGCGCGGTAACTGGGCAAGCGCGCGGAGCAAGCCACCATTGGCTTCCAACGCCCGGACGATCCTGGCCTGCGAGTCCGCCCAGAGCCCAGGAATCAGCATCGCGGTAAAAGCCGCATCCGCCAGGCTGCTTTGCGGCTGCAAACGCATACCCTGAGCGCACTCCACCGGCTGGCTATCCAGCCCCACCCAGCACAGCTGAAAACGCGGCTGGCCAATACGCCGATTGGCTGCCACCAACAAGTCGGCGAAGGCGAACAGACCCGCGGGCATGCAACCGGGATACAGCAACAGACCGATTTTCTGGATAGGCATAAAATGTCCGCTTTATGGCAATTCTCGCCATCTTTATCTCGCGCAGCGATTTTTACAATGGCCACTCCTATGCCGGAGTTCGCCATGAAAATCACTCAACTGCGTAATGCCACCCTGATTGTCGAGTTTGCCGAGGTGCGCCTGCTGGTCGACCCCATGCTAGCCGCCAAAGGCCAATTGCCCACCCTCAAGTACTTCGCCCGGCGTCGGCGTAACCCGCTGGTCGAACTGCCGGACAATGCCAGCACACACCTGCAACGCGTGACCCACTGCCTGATCACCCATTGTCAGAAGGGCCATTTTGACCACCTGGACCGCGCCGCTATCCACTGGCTACGCGCGGGCAACATCCCCGTGTTGTGCGTGGCAGAGGATGCCGATTACCTGCGCAAACGGCGGCTGAATGTTCAGGTGCTGCCTGATCACACAGGCTGTGCCTTCTTTAATGGCTCCATTCAGGCGATCCCCTGCCTGCATGGCGAGGGCTTGATCGGCCGTCTGATGGCCCATGGATACGGTTACTTTATCCAGATCCCCGGAGAACCCAGCCTCTATATCGCCGGCGACACCCTGCTCACCGCACAGGTGCGCCAATGCCTGATCGAGTTGGAACCCGCGGTCAGCGTGCTGCCGGCAGGCGGGGCACGCTTCGATATCGGCGGCGAGATCATCATGGGGCAAGCGGACATACTAGCGGCGCTGCAGCTGAGCAAGGGCATCGTGATCGCCAACCACCTGGAAGCCCTCGACCATTGCCCGGTGAGCCGCATCGGGCTGTTGCAAGCGGCTGTTGAACAAGGTCTTGGACAGCGTTTACGGGTGCCGTTGGATGGGCAAACCTTGGAGTTCTAGGCGCGGACGCCAGAGCGGGTCGCGGGATAACCGACTCACTCCGGCACCTCGACACTGACGCGCAGGGCGTCGTGGCGCCAGAACTCCAGATCGCAATCGATGATGCGGCCGTGTTGGTCGCGGTTGACCCGCACGATGCGTAGCGCCGGGCTGCCCACCGCCACTTTCAGCGCAGCAGCGGCTTCGCCGTGCAGCGCGGTGGGCACCATGTCGAAACGCACTCGACCGTAGTGAATTCCGTATTCGCTGGCATACAGCTCGGTCAGCGACAGGGTCAGGTCGAAATCGAGAATGCCGGGAAAGTAAGCCGGATTCAGATAGTGCTCGACATACAGCACCAGACGCCCGTCGATGCGCCGCGCGCGGCGTATCTGGTAGACGCTCGATAGCGCCGGCAGCGCCAGGATCTGACAGATCTCCGCGCTGGCCGGCAGCAGCCGCGCGCTCAATACCTCGGTCGCCGGCACCCGCCCCTGTTCGCCGACCATGGCATGGAAGTGCGAGCGCACCAGCGGGTTATAGGTGACCCGCGCCGGCGAGACGAACCAGCCGCGGCGCTCCTCGCGGTAGACCAGCCCCTCGGCCTCCAACTGACCGAGGGCCTCGCGCAAGGTGATGCGGGTGGTATCGAAGACTTCGCTGAGCTTGCGCTCGGCGGGCAACTGGCTGCCCGATGGCAATAAGCCGTGCTCGATCTGCTCTTGCAAAGCCCGGCAAATGGCGGTTACCGCCCGAGGCGCTGTGTCACCCATTGGTTACCCCCACACTGGACTAGTCCAAATTGATAAATATATTCAACCGCGGCAGCTAGGACGCGATTTGTGGCGATCCTAAGCACCTTTGATGACTGACAGGTGACAGCTGTGAACTGATAGCGCGCCGGCCTTATGGCACTTTCCGGCGTGCGCGGGCTGGCCATGGTCTACGCTGGATATGCTTAGTCTGCCCTGGCGCGAAAGCGAGGCACAAGGCGAGAGACGACATAAAAATGTCATGCCGTTGGCTTAGATTGGCTGGGTTCCTTCTGATCTAGACCAACATTCACCGCAACGGAGTTTTCGATGAAAAAACGACTGCTGGCTTCATTGATAGGTTCGACCATCGCCCTCGCGGCATCGGCCATGGCGAGCGAAATGGACGTAAAGGCGCTGGAACAAGCCGCGCGGGCCGAAGGCGCGGTGAACAGCGTGGGCATGCCGGACAGCTGGGCCAACTGGAAGGACACCTGGGTCGACCTGGAGAAGCTCTACGGCCTCAAGCACATGGACACCGACATGAGTTCGGCCCAGGAAATCGCCAAATTCGCCGCCGAGAAAGACAACGCCAGCGCCGATATCGGCGACGTCGGTGCGGCCTTCGGCCCCATCGCGGTGCAGCAGGGCGTTACCCAGGCCTACAAACCGAGCACCTGGGAACAGATCCCGAGCTGGGCCAAGGATGCCGACGGCCACTGGATGCTCGCCTACACCGGCTCCATCGCCTTTATCGTCAACAAGCAACTGGTCAAGGACGTGCCGAAAAGCTGGGCCGATGTGAAAACCGGCAAATACCGCGTCGCCATCGGCGATGTCAGTGCCGCGGCGCAGGCGGTCAACGGCGTACTGGCGGCGGCCATCGCCAACGGCGGAGACGAGACGAATATCCAACCGGGCCTGGACTACTTCGCCGCCATCGCCGAACAAGGCCGCCTGTCGCTGGCCAACCCGACCATCCAGACCCTGGAAAAAGGCGAAGTGGAAGTCGGCGTGGTCTGGGACTTCAACGGTCTGTCCTATCGCGACCAGATCGACCCGAGCCGCTTCGAGGTGCTGATTCCATCCGACGGTTCGGTGATCTCCGGCTACACCACCATCATCAACAAGTATGCGAAGAATCCCAACGCCGCCAAACTGGCGCGCGAGTACATCTTGAGCGATGCGGGGCAGATCAACCTGGCCAAAGGCAACGCCCGGCCGATCCGCGCCGAGCACCTGACCTTGCCGGCCGAGGTTCAGGCCAAGCTGCTGCCGAACGAGCAATATGCCAAGGTGCAACCGATCAAGGATGCCGCCGCCTGGGAAGCCACGTCCAAGGCCCTGCCGCAGCAATGGCAGGAAAACGTCATCATCAATATGGAGTAACGGCCGTAGGATGGGTGGAGCGCAGCGATACCCATCGCTCCACCTACCTTGATGGGTATCGCCAGCTCAACCTACGCGGCCGGCCCCATCCTACGCATATGGTTCCACCCGCTATTTCGCAATACAAGGAACATGCAGCGCATGCACAACGTCATCCTGGTGGTACTGGATGGCCTGAATTATGAGGTGGCCCGCCACGCGCTGGGGCATCTGCAGGCCTACTGCGGCGCCGAGCGTGCGGCGCTGTACAAGCTCGACTGCGAGCTACCGTCGCTGTCCCGTCCGCTGTACGAATGCATCCTTACCGGCGTCCCACCGATCGACAGCGGCGTGGTACACAACCAGGTGGTGCGCCTGTCCAACCAGCGCAGCGTCTTTCACTACGCCCGCGCCGCCGGCCTCTGCACCGCCGCCGCGGCCTATCACTGGGTCAGCGAACTGTATAACCGCGCGCCCTTCATTGCGGCCCGCGACCGCCATACCGATGACCTCGAGCTGCCGATCCAGCATGGGCATTTCTACTATGCCGATCACTACCCCGACTCCCACCTGTTCGCCGACGCGGAAAGCCTGCGCCTGCGCCACAGCCCGAATTTCCTCCTGGTGCATCCGATGAACATCGATGACGCCGGCCACAAGCACGGCCTCGACAGCGCGCAATACCGCAACAGCGCCCGCGGAGCCGATGTGCTGCTCGCCGACTACCTGCAAGGCTGGCTCGATGCCGGTTACCAGGTGCTGGTCACCGCCGACCACGGCATGAACCTTGACCGTTCGCACAACGGCCTGCTCGCCGAAGAACGAGAAGTACCGCTATTCGTGCTGGGTTCGGCGTTCAGCCTCAGCGGCGATGCCCAACCGAAACAGACCGAACTGTGCGGCACCGTCTGCGAACTGCTCGGCGTGGCCCACGACAAACCCGTCTGCAGAGAATTACTGAAATGAGCGCGCCAGTCGGACAAAGCGCCAAGCTGCCCGGCGAAACGCAGCCGCTGGCCGTGTCACGCGCGCGCCTGTCGCCGCAGCTCAGGGGCAAATGGCTGGCGGCGCTGTGCCTGCTGCCCTTCGCGATTTTCTTTATGGTCTTTCAGATCGCGCCGCTGGTATGGGTGGCGATCAACAGCCTGAATAGCGCCGAGGGCTGGGGCCTGGCCAATTTCGCCAAGATATTCGGCTCCAAGTTCTACCTGCAGGCGATCAAGCACAGCCTGCAGATTGCCTTCTGGTCGAGCCTGTTCGGCATGAGCATCGCCATCCTCGGCAGCTATTCGCTGCATCAGGTCGATTCCAAGCTGCGCGATTTCGTCATGGCCTTCTCCAACATGACCAGCAACTTCGCCGGGGTGCCGCTGGCCTTCGCCTTTATCATCCTGCTCGGCTTCAACGGCGCGCTGACCCTGCTGCTGATCAAGATCGGTCTGATCGAGAGCTTCAACCTCTACTCGAAAAACGGCCTGATCGTGCTCTACACCTACTTTCAGATTCCCCTCGGCGTATTGCTGCTCTACCCGGCCTTCGACGCCCTGCGCGAGGACTGGCGCGAGTCCGCCGCGCTGCTCGGCGCCAATACCTGGGATTTCTGGCGGCATATCGGCCTGCCGGTACTGACCCCGGCGCTGCTCGGCACCTTCGTCATCCTCCTGGCCAACGCCCTGGGCGCCTACGCCACCGTGTACTACCTGACCACCGGCAACTTCAACGTGATGCCGATCCGCATCGCCGGCCTGGTCTCCGGCGATATTTCCCTCGACCCGAATCTGGCCAGCGCCTTGGCGATGATCCTGGTCGGCCTGATGGCGGTAATCACCGTGGCCCACCAACTATTGCTGAAGAGGAACCGCCATGTCGCGCGCTGACGCCATCCCGGCAGCGCTCTACCACCGCATCGTGGTCTGGCTGCTGTTCCTGATTCTGCTGACGCCACTGGCCGGCACCCTGCTCTATTCGTTGTCCACCAGCTGGTCGGCGAGCATCCTGCCGGACGGTCTGACCTTCAAGTGGTACCTGGCGCTGTGGAGCGATCAGCGCTTTCTCGATGCCTTCGGCCAGTCGCTGCTGGTCTGTTTCGGCGCCCTGGCGCTGTCGGTGTTGTTGATCCTGCCGCTGCTGTTCGTGGTGCATTACCACTTCCCCAAGCTCGACGGGCTGATGAACATCCTGATCCTGCTGCCGTTCGCCGTGCCGCCGGTGGTGTCCTCGGTGGGCCTGCTGCAGCTGTACGGCTCGGGGCCGCTGGCGATGACCGGCACGCCGTGGATCCTGATCGGCTGTTACTTCACCATCGCCCTGCCCTTCATGTACCGCGCCATCACCAACAACCTGCAGGCGATCAACCTGCCGGACCTGATGGACGCCGCTCACCTGCTCGGCGCCAGCACCTGGAAGGCGGCGTTTCTGGTGGTGCTGCCGAACCTGCGCAAGGGCCTGATGGTGTCGCTGTTTCTCTCCTTCAGCTTCCTGTTCGGCGAGTTCGTGTTCGCCAACATGCTGGTCGGCACCCGCTACGAGACGCTGCAGGTCTACCTCAACAACATGAAAAACAGCAGCGGCCATTTCAACAGCGCCCTGGTGATTTCCTACTTTTTCTTCGTGCTGGTCTTCACCTGGGCCGCCAACCGCCTGAACAAGGACAAGTCATGAGTTATCTGAGCATCCGCGGCCTGCACAAAAGCTACGGCACCACCTCGATCTTCAGCGATATCGACTGCGAGATCGGCAAAGGCGAATTCGTCACCCTGCTCGGCCCTTCGGGCTGCGGCAAGTCCACCCTGCTGCGCTGCATCGCCGGCCTCACCGAAGTGGGCGGCGGGCAGATCCTCCTCGATGGCGACGACCTGGTGCCGCAAGCGCCGCAGAAACGCGGCATCGGCATGGTGTTCCAGAGCTACGCGCTGTTTCCCAATATGACCGTGCAACAGAACGTCGCCTTCGGCCTGCGCATGCAGAAGGTCGCCAAGGAAGAAAGCGCCGAGCGCGTGCGCGAAGCCCTGGCCATGGTCGAACTCGGCGATTTCGCCGCGCGCTACCCGCACCAGTTGTCCGGTGGCCAATGCCAGCGCGTGGCCCTGGCCCGCTCGCTGGTCACCCGCCCGCGCCTGCTATTGCTGGATGAACCACTGTCGGCGCTGGATGCGCGGATTCGCAAGCACCTGCGCGAGCAGATCCGGCAGATCCAGCGTGAGCTGGGCCTGACCACCATTTTCGTCACCCATGACCAGGAAGAAGCCCTGGTGCTGTCCGACCGCATCTTCCTGATGAACGCCGGACAGATCGTCCAGAGTGGCGACGCCGAGACCCTCTACACCGCCCCGGTAGATGTCTTCGCCGCCGGCTTTATCGGCAACTACAACCTGCTTGACGCAAGCCAAGCCAGCCGCCTGCTCGACCGGCCGGTAAGCAGCCGCATCGCCATCCGCCCGGAAGCCATCCAGATTGGCAGCCAGGGCAAGATCGAGGCGCAGATCCGCAGCCACAGCCTGCTCGGCAACGTCATCCGTTACCGCATCGAGGCCCGTGGCGTCGAGTTGCTGGTCGACGTGCTGAACCGCTCGGCGGACGACATGCACGCCAACGGCCAGCGTATCGCGCTTAACATAGACGCCAATGCAATCCGTGAGGTGGCCTGATGGCCCTGGCAATTTTCGACCTGGACGAAACCCTGATCGGCGGCGACTGCGCCAGTCTGTGGGCCCGGGAAATGGTCGAGCTCGACTGGGCCGATGGCGACAGCTTTATCGCCCGCGAGCAGGAACTGATGCGCCAGTACAGTGCTGGCGAGCTGGCCATGGAGGACTACATGGCCTTCACCCTCTCGCCCCTGGTGGGCCGCACGGTCGAGGAAGTCGCCCATGTGGTCGAGCCCTTCGTCGAAGACGTGATCGAGCCGATCTTCTACAGCGCCGCCACCCGCTGCCTGGCCAACCACCGCGCCGCCGGCGACCGGATTCTGATCATCTCCGCCTCGGCGCATTTCCTGGTCAGCGCCATCGCCGCACGCCTGAAGGTCGAGGATGTACTGGCCATCGACATCGAAGAGCAACACGCCACCTACAGCGGCCGCACCCGGGGCGTGCTGACCTACCGCGAAGGCAAGGTCAGCCGCCTGCAGGCCTGGCTCGAAGAACAAGGCGAAAGCCTCGACGGCGCCTACTTCTACTCCGACTCGCACAACGACCTGCCGCTGCTGCAAGTGGTCGCCAAGCCCCATGTGGTCAACCCGGACCCAAGCCTGCGGCGGCATGCCGAGCAGGCCGGCTGGCCGATTCTTGACTGGCGCTGATCAAGGCGCAAGCGCTGGACAAGGCATTGCCATATCCAGCCCGTGCACCTGGTAGCCCGGATGCAATCCGGGGGAAGCTAGCGCCGGCAAATCCGCTCCTGGATTACATCCGGGCTACAAAACAGAGCCGGCCTTGGCCATAAGCGCAGGGCATGGCCACTTTATCGACTCTTCTATGGATTTTTTCCGCAAAAGCCCCTAGCGTGCGGGCGCTGCGCTATCGATCAAAACTCACCAATGGTGACCCCATGGATTTCCACCTGCAACCCTCCGCCGCTGCGGTAAAAGCATTGCTCGCAACCGCCGCTCTGCCGACCTCAGACCTGCGCGCCGAACACTTCGAGCACTTTATCGCCTGCGGGCCAGAGGATTCGCCCGATGCAGTGGTCGGCCTGGAGCTGTATGGCGAGGTGGCGCTGCTCAGGTCCTTGGTGGTGGCCGCAGGCGCGCGCGGCAAGGGTTATGGCACCAGGCTGGTGGCCCAAGCCGAGGCCTATGCCGGCCAGCAGGGTGTGCAGGAAATCTACCTGCTGACCACCACGGCCGAAGCCTTCTTCCGCCAGCTGGGCTATGCCAGTTGCACCAGAGCCGATGCGCCGGCAGCGATTCGGCAAACCCCGGAATTTTCCAGCCTGTGCCCGGCCAACTCGGCCTTTATGCACAAGCGTATCGAGGCACGCTGATGGACTGCAGCTCACCCCTGACCGCCTACCAGCAAGCCATCGACCGCGACGGCTTCAAGTCCGATCCCGCGCAATGGCAGGCTGCCCAGGCCTTGCACGATTGCCATCAGGCCTTGCACCAGGCTGCAGCAACGCACCCCATCAGCGGAGTTTATTTGTGGGGGCCGGTGGGTCGCGGCAAGACCTGGCTGATGGACAGTTTCTACAAGGGCCTGAAGGTACCGGCGCGGCGCCAGCACTTTCACCACTTCATGCGCTGGGTGCATATCCGCCTGTTCCAGCTGACCGGCACCGCCGATCCCCTGCAGGCCTTGGCCGTGGAGCTGAGCGCAGAGGTCCGGGTGCTGTGCTTCGACGAACTGTTCGTCGGCGATATCGGCGATGCGATCATTCTCGGCCGGCTGTTTCAGGTCATGTTCGAGCAGGGCGTGGTGCTGGTCGCCACCTCCAACCAGCCGCCCGAGCAGCTGTATGCCGAGGGTTTCAACCGCGAACGCTTTCTCCCGGCCATCGCCGCCCTGCAGCGGCACATGCAGGTGGTGAGCATCGACGGCAACCAAGACCATCGCCTGCACCCCGGCGCCGCCCATCGCCGCTACTGGGTCGCCACGCCCGGCATGCCCGGCGTGCTCAATCGCAGTTTCAGCCAACTGGCCGCGGGCAGGCCCAGCAGCGATCAACCGCTCGCGCTGGGCAACCGCAATGTGCAAACGCTGCGCCACTGCGATGACGTGCTCTGGTGCCGCTTTGCCGATCTGTGTGAGCAACCCCTGGCGGCCCTGGACTTTATCGCCCTGTGCGACCGCTTCAGCGCCATCCTGCTCGGCGAGGTGCCGAACCTGAGCAGCCCGCAACGAGCTGCGAAGATCGCCCGCGGCACCGAAGATGGGGTGGAGCGGGTGCAGGCCGGCGACCGCCAGCTGCCGGCGCTGTCGGTCAAGGACGATAGCGTGCGGCGCTTTATCACCCTGGTGGACGAGTGCTACGACCGCAAGGTGCCGCTGTATATCGAGGCCCAGGTGCCCTTGACCGAACTCTATACCGAGGGCTACCTGAGCTTCGCCTTTCGCCGCACCCTGAGCCGCCTGCAGGAGATGCAGCTACAGCGCTTTGGTACTTGAGAACTGGTTTGAGCGGAAAGTAAATACCCCCCCGGCAAAACCGGGGGATTACCTGGTTTATTTAATCTGTCGAAACGATAGGCCAGTCGTTCAATCTCCACCGGATAAAGCCTAGGAATCGGGTAGAAGGCGGGGTCGCCCCCGCCGTCCTCCCACACCACCGTACGTACGGTTCCGTATACGGCGGTTCCTGCCTACTGACCAACTGCGTCAGCGAGCTTGGTTTCGTTCGATGTGTCGCCCGCGTAATCTAAGCACCCAGACAGGCCCTCGGGACTTCCGGCCCCTACTTCCTAAATGTCCAGGCCTCCGTATTAGGGAGCTTGTGCCTACGACCCGCTCAGAGAGCACACCTGACTATCCGCTCATGGCAGGTTCAGCCCTTCATTGCTCCGGTTTCGAGCAGCTACTACGGCCTCGGCTGACTTC
>NZ_FOWX01000023.1 GCF_900115555.1 Pseudomonas borbori | reverse complement strand
CGTCAACAACCTCAACGACAACGCCCCGGCCATCGCCGATGCCGTCGTCAGCCTCGACGAAAACGTCGCCGCCGGCACCGCCGTGACCAACGTCGACGACAGCTTCACCGACAGCGACCTGGACCGCGATGGCGATACCATCAGCTACAGCATCACCGACGGCAACGGCGACGGCATCTTCGCCATCGATGCGGCCACCGGCGCGATCAGCATCGCAACCGGCAAGAGCCTCGACTACGAGACCGCCAGCCAGCATGTGCTGACCGTCACCGCCAGCGACGGCAGCCTGTCCGACACCGCGCAGGTCACCGTCAACGTCAACAACCTCAACGCCGCGCCAATCGCCATTGATGACATCAATACGGTTGTCGAGTTGCCCGCAAATGCACTCTATTATTCCGATAACTCCGGCAATATCGGCATCCTTGATCCAACCACGGGAACTCGCACTCTGATTGGCAATGCCGGCCAAACCTTTACCGATATCGCACTGGATTCATCAGGGAACCTGTTCGGTGCAACCTTCGGCAGCCTGTACAGCATTGACCCGACCACCGGCAGTGCAACCCTGATCGGGTCGATTGGAGCAGGCCCGATAAACGCCTTGGTTACCAGCCCGGATGGCCGTCTGTTCGCTGCCAACACCAGTGGCGGTGTCTATGAGCTATCAACTGCTACCGGCACTGCCACTTCAGTAGGGAGTTTTGATCATGGCTCATCAGGAGACCTGCTGTTCACAGACAATTCACTGTATTTGTCTACCAGCAATGGAACCATTGAGAAACTGGACCTTGCTAGTGGCACCGTCACCACTGTAATGACGGGATTGCCCAGCACGCTTTACAACCTGGCACAAACGGATGTCGGGACGATTTATGGCAGCACCTCAGATGGCAACCTCTACCTGATCGATCTGGTCGCAGGTACCGCCACGGTAACCGGCGTCGTCTCTGCCGGTGCAGAGATGTGGGGATTCGCCGCGGCCCCTGTCGACAGCTCGCAAGTAACCATCAGTGGAGATGTGACTCCCGGCACTCCTGGCCAGGACTATGACCCAGACGGCACTGCCGTGACTGTGATAGGGGTCGCCGCTGGCACCCCCGCTACGGCGCCGAACAGCGGTGTAGCTAGCGTCATCAATGGTACCTACGGCACCTTGACCCTCGACGCAGGCGGTAGCTACACCTATACGCTGGATAACACCCGCGCTGCCGTGCAGGACTTGGATACTGGCGAGGTCGCCGACGAAGTATTCACCTACACCATCACTGACGCCGATGGCGCCACCGATACAGCGACCCTGACGATCAAGGTCAGTGGCGCGGGGGAAGTCGCACTGCTAATAGCGTCGGCTTCCGCCAATGTTTCCGAGGAAGGTCTCAGCGGCGCCAATGCCGACAGCGCCGGCACCACCGATACCACTAACAACACATCTGCCAGCGGCACACTGAACATCAGCAACGCAAACAGTGACATCCTGTCGTTCTCCCTGACTGCTCCGGCAACGGCGCTGAGCTCCGGCGGCCAACCTGTGCAGTGGAGCGGGAGTGGCACCAGCCAGCTCACCGGCACCGTCAATGGTGTCACTGCGCTGCTGATCAGCATCGACAACGTGGGCAACTACAACGTTGACCTGCTGGCGCCACTCGATCACGCAGGAAGCGGCGAAGATCTGAAATCCTTCGGCGTCACCATTACCGTCAACGATGGCAGCAGCACGTCCAGCAGCATCCTGACCGTGAACATCGAAGATGACAGCCCGCTTCTGGCTACCCCCATGCAGGCAGTTCTGCTTGACGGCATCGGAGCGAGCGCAATAGGAGACCTTCACCTGTCCCTCGGCGCAGATCAAAGTGGCTCCTCTATTCAGTTGTCCGGGCTTTCCGTCGATGGCAGCGGCAATATTCTGGCCACGACGCTGAGCAAAGCTGGAGTAGTGATCAGCACCTCGAGCTACCTGACCTATCAGGGCGCCAAGCTGCACTATGTGACCGAGCTGGACGGCTCGCTCAAGGCAGTCAGTAGCGAAGGCGTCGACGTATTCAAAGTGACAGCGAGCCCGGTCAGCGGCCAGTACCAGATCACTAACTACGTGAGCCTGGACTCCTCCAGCTCGACCTTCAACAGTTTCAAGCTCTCGGGCGGCAACTCCGGAGTCTACGATCTGGGCACTGGTAGTAACTTCACGCTGCTGGCCACAGCTACGGCCAACGGAACAGCCGACACAGTCAACACAAGCAACAATAGCTTTGGTGTGGGTGACGGCCAGGCAATCGACACTGGGGATGTACTCACCTTCACCTTCAGTGACAAGACTACTGGCGCAGTCACCAACATGAGCGCCATTGCGCTGACCACCGACAAACTCGACAGTAATGAGCAACTGACCTGGACAGCCTACGACTCTGCCAACCAGATCGTCGGTAGCGGCACGCTGAACGGCGTGAATGGCGGAAAAACCTCGTTGACGATCGACGCCAGCAAGCTCAATGTCGGCGAGTACGAGTTCAGCTCCGTCAACTTCGGCGCGGCTAGTGGCACCTCCTACAAACTGGCTATCACCTCGATCACCGGCCAGACCGCCACCTATGATCAGCAGATCAGCCTGAATGTTACCGCCCAGGACGGCGACAGTGATAGCAGCGCCAGCCAGCCGCTGCTGATAACTTTCGACTCGGACAATAGCGTCCAGGCCGGTGCTAGCGGAACCGCACTGGGCGGCGATAGTGGCAATAACAACCTGATCGGCGGCGAGGGCGATGACATCCTGCTCGGCGCTAGCGGCAACGACACCCTGACCGGTGGTGCTGGGGCAGACACTTTCGTCTGGCGAGCTGGTGACACCGGCAACGATGTAGTCAAGGACTTCAACAAAGGTGAGGACGTTATCGACCTCAGCGACCTGCTCAGCGATGTGGCTGAAGATAACTTAGTGAGTTTTCTGCGGGTTGACACCGCGACCTCGACCTTGCAGATCAACACTAGCGGTCTGCTCGATGGAAGTGGCGGCAATGCTGACATCACGATCAAACTGGAGAATGCAGGCGGTTTCGCATTGAGTGCATCCGACACCATCAACACGCTCATAGCGGGTGGCGATCTAAAGGTCAGCCACGACTGACAAGCAAAACCCCGCTAACATCGGTTAGCGAGGTTTTCGTTCGAGGGAATCCGTTGGCGCTAAGGAGTGTTCGATGTTGTATGTGAAACGCGATACCTGGGGCAATCTGCAACAGGTTCAGGCATCACCGTTCGCAGGCATGGATGGCGAGCTTGCCGCAGATGATCAGGAGGCGTTGGCCTGGTTTGCCAATCAGACGGTAGAAAACAGCCTGCTGCAGCTCCAGCAGAGCGATCTGGACATGATCCGGGTGCTGGAAGACTTGATCACCGTGCTGATCCAGAAAGGCGTGGTGCGGATTACCGACTTACCCGAGGCGGCGCAGAGCAAACTGGTCGGCCGCAGCAAGGCGCGGGACGCCCTTGGCGGGTTGAATCGGCTGATCAATGACGATGAATCCGGATTGATTTAACACGTCCCCCCTGCAGGAGCCACAGCGAGCCGGCTCCTGTTTTTTTGTGCTCGCCTATACCCAGGGCCCCGGCTCGCCAAACAAGCGGCCCTGCACGCCCTCGATACCCATGTCGCGCAAGGCCTGCCACTCGCCGTCGGTTTCGACCCGCTCGGCAATCAGCGGCAGGTCGATGCTGTTGGCGGCGCGCTGCATGGCCTCGATGAACAGGCGCTTGTCGTTCTCGGCGTCGATGGCGCGGATATAGCTGCCATCGACCTTGAGGTAGCTGAGGCCAAGCTTGGCCAGGTTGCCTATCATGCTGAAGCGTCCGCCGAAGTGCTGCAGCCCCAGACCGAAGCCGAGGCTGCGCAGACGCGTGGTCAGCGCTTCCAGGGCTGCGGCATCGGGCAACTGGTCTTCGTCCAGCTCCAGGGTCAGGCGAGTGCCGAGGTGCGCATGCTGACGCAGCCGTTCATAGAGTTGCTGTAGCGCCTGTGGATCGCGAATGGTGCTGCCGGAGAGACTCAAGGCGACGCAACTGCTGTTGCCCTGCAGTTGGGCCAAGACCCAGTCGAGCATGGCCAGGTCGAGACGGGTGGCCCAGCCGAAACGCTCCAGCCAGGGCAGGAAACGCCCCGCCGGCACCGGGTTGTCCTGTTCATCGAGCAGACGCGCAAGCACCTTGAGATGCAACACCTGCGCCGGATCAGCCGCACTCACCACCGGCTGCACGTATAGCTGGAAGCGCCCCTGATTGAGCGCCTGATCCAGCAGGTCATGCCAGCTCTGCCGCTCATCGGCGGCAGGCCGCTGCGTGTCGTGCTCGCTGCAGGCCCAGCTCTGCAGGCTCTGACTGCTGGCCTGGGCCAGCGCCGTATCCAGCGCGGCATAAATAGCCGCGAGCTGATCGCCCGGGGCGAAGGCCGTCATGCCGATATGCGCGACCGGCGAGCAGTCGCTGGCGCCGGTCTGCTGCAGGCTGGCCAGGGCGCCATCCAGGCTTTCTGCCAATTGCTCCGCCTCATTGCGATCGAGACCGGCGGCCAGCACGGCAAACTCGCCGCCGCGGTTGCGCGCCAACAGGTAGCGGCCCTGGCTGAGTTGCTGCAACTGCACGGCGATGGCCTTGAGCAACTGGTCGGTACGCTGGCCGCCCAGGCGCTGGTTGAGTCCGGCCAGGTCGTTGACCCGCATCAGCAGCATGAAACCGCTGCCGGCGTGCTCATCGACACCCACGCGCGCCTGCAGCTGCAGATCGAAGTAGCGCCGGTTGGCCAGCCCGGTGAGGCTGTCCTGATAGGCCTCGGCACGCAGCTTCTCGCTGCGCGCGGCTTCCTCGGCGAACAGCGCCTTGAGCTTCTCGACCATCTGGTTCATTGCATTGACCACCCGCCGGAACTCGGGCGTCTTGGGCAGCTCGGGCAGGCTGAGAAACTCACGCCGGGCGATGGCGTTGGACTGTTCGACCATGTAATCCAGCGGCCGCAGCTGGCGCTTGAGCAGCAGCACGCCTAGACCGATGCAGAGCACGCCACTGAGCGCCAGCCACAGCAGGATGCCGAGCGCGCTTTGCCACAGCTTGCCGACGGCGAATAGCGGATGGCTGACCACCTGCACCCGCGCCGCCTGACGCCAGCCATCGCTGACGATGGCATCGCCGCTGGCGGGCGCCAGATCCACCAGGCTGGCGAACCAGTGCGGCGCTTCCCCGCTGACCGGCACACCAGTGCGCTCGACCAGCACCTGCCCACTCGCCGGGTCGATCACCTCGATGCTCTCGAAATAGCCACTGTCGAAAACCGAGCTGACCATCAGCTCGATCATCGCCATATCCTTGACGTGCGGACTCAGCGACAACCCCAGTGCGGTCGCCGTATCCTGGGCATGGGCACGCAGTTGGTTGACCTGTTGCTCGCGCGAACTCTCCACGCTGACCAGAAAACTGCCGGTGAAACTCACCAGCATCAGCACGCAGATGGCGATAAACAATTGCTTGAACAGTGACATCAACCACTCCTTCGGGTCGCTTTCAAGGGAAGCCTTCGTCCCGCATTTTCTTCAACAGATCCTGCCAGCGCGACAGGCGCTTGCTGTCCCCGACTTGCTTGCCGCCGCCGGCACCGGGCAGCCACAGCCCCTCGGCGTTGAAGGCATAGACAGGCACCAGGTCGCTGCGCCGGCTGGCAGGCTCGATGGCATCGATCAGGTTATCCAGCACCAGCGGTATGGCCTGGGGGTGCTGGTAATAGGTGAGCACCATGTGCGCCTGATTCAGGCGTACGGCCTTGACGTAGGTGATGCGCAGCTTTTCACTCGGTACACCCAGCTGGCGCAGGCTGAAGTACTTGGCGAGGGCATAATCCTCGCAATCGGCGGCACCGCGAAACAGCGCCTCGACGGGCGTGGCCCAGTAATCGTTGACCTTCCAAATCTGGATATCGTCGCGAAAACGCAGGCGCAGGTTGAAGAAGCGGTTGACCGCTTGCAGCTGCTCCATTTCGCTGCCCCCAACCTGCGCCTGCAGCAGTCGTTGCCAATCATCGATGCGGCCACGGCCCTGCCCGAGCGGTCCGTACAACTGCTCGGCGCGCTTGCTGATCAGATTGAAATCCCAGTCGGCCTGCAACGCGCCGCAGGCCAGCAACACGGCCACCAGCCCGGCCGCCAGCCATGGCCGGCGACGATACGCGCGCACTACTTCGATACGACCGGTCTGCAAACTGAGGATTCCACACGTCAGGCCCGCGCCATGTTGCGGGCGACGCAGGCAAAACACAATTGCCAACTGCCATCATGCGGGGACAGCCTAGAGGAGGGGCGCGTTGAACCCGCCATCGGCGCGGCTGATGAGCGCAAAGTAACCGGCAGATCGAGGACATGCGGAGAGAAGGCTGGGGCTCTCGAAAGTGCTGCGCCAGGCGCGAAGCCTGGGGGTGTGAACCTATCCAACACCGTCGCCAGGACGTCTTCAGGGGCTCGGCGCGCAGGTGACGCCCGCCGAGCCTGAGGCAGTTCAACTAGTTGTGCTGACGCTCCCAGCCGCGGCGATCACCGCCGCGCGAACCTTGATCACGCTGCTGGTTCGACGAGCGTTGTTGTTGCTTATGCTGATTGTTCTGCCTGCCATCCCAGCCCTGCCGCGATTGCGCAGCGCGGTAGTCCTGGCGGTGCTGTTGCTGGTTCGACGAGCGATGCTGCTTGTGTTGATTATGCTGCCTGCCGTCCCAGCCCTGGCGCGATTGCGTAGCGCGGTAGTCCTGGCGGCGCTGATCGCGACGACCCTCATGACGCTGATCGCGGCGTCCGTCATGACGCTGTTCGACGCGACGGTCATGATTGTAGTAACGCGGCTGCGGTGCCGGCAGGTAGCGACGCTGATCATAGCGACGATCATCGTAACGGCGCTGCTGGTAACGGTGGTCACCGGAGTAGTGCCGCGGGGCGACATACACCGGGTAGCGCTGCACCCGATAGTGGCTGTCCGAATAATAATGACGGTCATAACCCGAGTAGCCGTGGCCGTCGCCATACACCGCACAACCGGTCAGAAACAGCCCTAGCAGGGCAACAAGCATGGCTTTATGGAGCATGGTGACCTCCGTGAGTACGATAAGAGGAAGGCCAGCGACTGCTGGCCTTCCGGGTACCCTCTTGAAATATTGGACAACTGGCCTGGGCCGAAAGTGCCGGGTTAGCAGCGGCCTTTCTTGGCCTGCCCGGGTGGGCAATGCGGCGGGCCGCCGCTGTCACCGATATCGATGCCGATCCCGGGCAAACGCAGACTGCAGGCCTGCACGCTGACGGCCATAATTGCGATGAGCAACAAACTTAGACAGGTTCTCATTAGCAGCGCCCCTGCATACGCAGGCCCGGCGGGCAGAACCCTCCACCATGCCCACCGTCATAGCCGTCTACATATACCCGCACCGGCTCGCCAATGCGCGCATGCACGCCAGGAGCACTGATGCTGCAACCGCCGAGCAGCAACACTACAACCATCACAGTTAAAATACGCATTTGCGCGACTCCCAGGATCGACCGCAGGCCAGCGGCACTGCAGTTGCTGCATTGAATTGCCGTAATCACTAGATCCGACACTGAATGCAGGCGGACGTTCCTGTCCCGCAATGCAGCACGCCACGGCAATCGCGCCCCCTTGCCGCGCGCAGCAGCACGGCAGCTACAAAGAGTTGATCCACGCCGCCCGCATGACAGGGGGGCGGACACCCGGCCACTATCGTCTAACGCTGCCAGCCGGTGACGCCATGCCGATTGCACGCTAGCATGGCGCCATCATTTCGTGAGCAGAACCTTGCATGTCGTCCGTCCCCTCGACCATCAGTCAACGTCCCCTGGTCCTGCTGCTGCTGGTATTGCTCGGCTGCGGCTTCCTCGCCACCTCGCTGGCCAGCTACTACGCCGCGCTCGAATCGATCCGCGACAACATCGTCAACACCGAACTGCCGCTGACCTCGGACAACGTCTACTCGGAGATCCAGAAGGACCTGGTCACGCCGGTGCTGATCTCCTCGATGATGGCCCGCGACACCTTCGTCCGCGACTGGGTGATGAGCGGCGAGCAGGATGTCGCCCAGATGACCCGCTACCTGCGCGAGGTGCAGGAGCATTATGGCGCCGTGACCAGCTTCTTCGTCTCCGACCAGACCCACACCTACTACCAGGCCAAGGGCGTGCTCAAGCGTGTCGACCCACAGGAGCCGCGCGACAGCTGGTACTTCCGCGTGCGCGATATGCAGGAGCCCTACGAAATCAATGTCGATATCGACATGGCCAACCAGGATCGCCTGACCGTCTTCATCAATTACCAGGTGTTCGACTACGACAAGCGCTTTATCGGCGCCACCGGCGTCGGCCTGACCGTGGACGCGGTGGTCAAGCTGATCGATGACTATCAGGTGCGCTACGACCGCAGCGTGTACTTCGTCGATACCGACGGCCGCATCGTGCTCACCGGCGCTACGGGCGGGCCGATGGGCGCCAGGGTTGGCCAGTCACTCAGTGAGGTGGCGGGGCTGGAAGATCTCCAGGCGAAACTGCCACAGCCGCAAAGCGGCGACTTCGAGTATCAGGAACACGGCCGCGGTCACTTTCTCAACGTGCGCTTCATTCCCGAGCTGGATTGGTACCTGTTCGTCGACAAGCACGAAACCGGGGCGCTGGCCGGCATTCGCCAATCGCTGTACCTCAACCTGCTGATCTGCCTGGTGGTCACCGCCATCGTCCTGATCCTGGTCAGCATTGTCCTGCGTCGTTACCAGGCGCGCATCGCCGCCCTGGCCACCACTGATCAACTGACCGAGTTGCTCAATCGCCGCGGCTTTGACCTGCTGGCCAACCAGGCGATCCAGGAAGCGCGACGCAATCCCAGCCCGCTCTGCGCCCTGCTGCTCGACCTGGACAATTTCAAGGACCTCAACGACAGCCACGGCCATCTGGCCGGCGACGAAGTGCTGCGCGGCTTCGCCAGCAAGCTGCGCGACAACCTGCGTCAGTCCGACATCATCTGCCGCTGGGGCGGTGAAGAATTCATCCTGCTGCTCAAGGACACCTCGCCCGAGCAGGCGCGTCTGCTGGCCGAGAAAATCCGCCAGCAGACCGAGCACAGCCGCTTCAGCTACAAAGGTGCCAGCCTGCACATCACCACCAGCATTGGCCTGGCCGAACTGCACCAGGACGACTCGCTCAGCGAGCTGCTCGCCCGTACCGACCGCGCCCTCTATCGCGCCAAACAGTCCGGGCGCAACCGCACCTGCGAAGCCAGCGCATGAACCCCAGCCGCTGCCCGTGCTGCGGCCGGCGCAACCAGTGCGCCCAGGCCGAGTCCGCCACGCCCGTGAGCGACTGCTGGTGTTTCAGCGCCGCTATCGACCCCGGGGTGCTCGACAGCCTGGCGCCCGAGCAGCGCAACCGCGCCTGCCTGTGTCCCGCCTGCGCCCGGGGCCTGGCGCCGCCCAAACCACAATCAGCCGCCGACTAGCCATGCGTCTCGACCGCTTCCTCAGCAACCTGCCGCGCTTCAACCGCCAGGACGTGCGCCAACTGCTCGCTAGTGGCCGCGTGCGCGTGGATGGCCAGGTCAGTCGCGACGGCCGCGACCAAGTGCGGGTCTTCAGTTGCATCGAACTCGATGCCGAGGTGTTGCAGGCCGGCAAAGCCGCACGCTACTTCATGCTGCACAAACCCGTCGGCGTGGTCAGCGCCACCGAGCATCCCGAACATCGCACCGTACTCGACCTGCTCGACGCACCGGACAAGCATGAACTGCACCTGGCTGGGCGCCTGGACCTCAACACCAGCGGCCTGCTGCTGATCACCAACGACGGCCAATGGTCGCGCCGGGTGACCGCGCCGAGCGGCAAACAACCCAAGGTCTATCTGGTCGATAGCGAAGACCCTATCGACCCGGCCTGCATCGAGGCCTTCGCCCGCGGCCTGTACTTTCGCTTCGAAGACCTGGTGACCCGCCCCGCCGAACTGCAGATCCTCGCCCCGCGCCAGGCACGCCTGACCCTCTACGAGGGCCGCTATCACCAGGTCAAGCGCATGTTCGGCCACTTCCAGAACAAGGTCGTCGGTTTGCACCGCCTCAGCGTGGGCGCGATCCAGCTCGATGAACGACTCTGCCCCGGTCAGTACCGCGCCTTGACGGCCGAAGAAATAGCCGGCTTTGCCAATCACTGACGGCGTTTTCGCACTGAGTCACATCCTTAGCAGGCTAACCGATAAACGGTAGCGCACTAACCGAATTAAGCCTTGCCAGCACCGGGGACCACTGCTTAAATCCAACCACAAGGTCTTGAAGTGACCGGATAGTCACGAAAAGCCATCTAAGCATTCTTTCGGTAACTTGCGCTCTGCGCGAAAGGGTTCCTGCCTGGTAACACGACATCGCTCCAGCCCCGTGAAAAGGCTGGTGCGGATGCTCTATTCCAGCCCTTACCGATCGAAAAATAATTCTTATAAAAACCTCCAGCCTGACATTCGCTTGTCATGTCCAGGCGCTTTGCTATCTGTCCTACTTGCTCGGTAAACGGCCCTGCCCCGCCGCTTGCCATGGTCAATTTGCGCCTGGAGAAACAACATGCAGCCAACCATCGCTGTCGTCGATATTCACGGAACTTACAAGGTTCACACCGAGTTTTACTCCAGCCCCAGCGCCCGCAAGACCATCATCCTGGTCAACGGCTCGCTGTCGACCACTGCCGCATTCGCCCAGACGGTCAAATACCTGAGCACCCAATTCAACGTGGTGCTCTACGATCAGCCTTACGCCGGCCAATCGAAACCGCACAACAGCCACAATCAGCCGCTGACCAAGGAAGACGAAGCGCACATCCTGCTGGAGCTGATCGAGCATTTCAAAGTCGACTACCTGCAGTCGTTCTCCTGGGGGGGCGTCGCTGCCATGCTGGCTCTGGGGCAGCGCCCTGCGCGTATCGAAAAAGCGGTGATCACCTCGTTCTCGCCGCTGCTCAACGAACCGATGCTCGACTACCTGGAAAAAGGCTTGGCCAGCCTGCACGCCCTGGATGGCGTAGGTCTGGGCCACCTGGTCAACAACACCATCGGCAAGCACCTGCCGTCGCTGTTCAAGCGTTTCAACCATCGCCACATCAGCAGCCTGGACGAACACGAATACCGCCAGATGCACGCCCATGTCGACCAGGTCGTGCACCTGGAAACCCATTGCCAGATGGAATGCCTGGCGGGCGTCGATATTCCGGTGCTGTTCGTCAATGGCGAACACGACGAATACACCTCGCCCGAAGACGTGCGCGTATTCGCCGAGCACCTCGGCGAATGCAAGTTCGCCATCATCGACAATGCCGGGCACTTCCTCGACATGGAACACAAAGCGGCGTGGCAGCAATGCAGTGAGGTACTGCTGAGCTTCCTGCAAAGCCAACCGCAGCGCCAAACCGGCTACCGTGCGCAGCTAGACATGCAGCATGCGCTGGCCATATGAACCACACCCTGGCCCATCCGCACCGAGTCGCACGAAAAAGCACTCGGCGCGGACTTCATTTCAGCCGCGACTTCCGGTATAAAGGCTCCCCCAAGCGGGCGTCGTATAATGGCATTACTCCAGCTTCCCAAGCTGATAACGAGGGTTCGATTCCCTTCGCCCGCTCCAGTCTCATATTCCGACATGCCCAGGCATGCGGTGAAAGCCCCTAGAAACCGGCCCTTGCGCCGGTTTTCTTGTTTCTGGGCACTCCATTTTCCTGGCTCAGCCCCTCACCCATGGCCATCTGTCCGAGCGCCAGAACCGCTCGCACTGCGACTGCTTGACTGCAACACCTGTCCACCACTCATTTGGCTGGATGGAGCGGACCATGTCCGCTTTCGCCCCGGCCTGCAGTTGCGCTACCCGCCTGCCTTTACGGGAGAACCGCCCCTGGCGCGATGCCCGGCGGCCTCTCAGCTCTTCAGCCGGTAACCGGTCTTGAAGATCCAGCCGACGGCGAGCACGCACAGCAGCAAAAAGCCGAAGATCATCCCCAGGCTCAGCGCCACATTGACGTCGGAGACGCCGTAGAAGCTCCAGCGGAAGGCGCTGATCAGGTACACCACAGGGTTGAACAGGGTCACCGTCTGCCACGCCGGCGGCAGCATGCTGATCGAGTAGAAACTGCCGCCGAGGAAGGTCAGCGGGGTGACGATCAGCGCCGGGACTATCTGCAATTTCTCCCAGCCGTCGGCCCAGACGCCGATGATGAAGCCGAACAGGCTGAAGGTCAGCGCGGTGAGCACCAGCAGGGCCAGCATCCAGAAGGGATGGAGGATCTGGTAGTCGACGAACAGCCGCGCCGTGACCAGGATCACCAGGCCCAGCACGACCGACTTGGTCGCCGCCGCACCGACGTAGCCGATGAGGATCTCCAGGTAGGACACCGGCGCCGAGAGCAGCTCGTAGATGCTCCCGGAATACTTGGGCATGTAGATGCCGAACGAGGCGTTGGAGATGCTCTCGGTAAGCAGCGCCAGCATGATCAGCCCGGGCACGATGAAGGCGCCGTAGCTGACGCCCTGCACCTGGGTCATGCTCGACCCGATGGCCGAGCCGAACACCACGAAGTACAGCGAGGTGCTGATCACCGGGGTGGCGATGCTCTGCAACAGGGTGCGCCAGGTGCGCGCCAGTTCGAACAGGTAGATGGCGCGGATCGCGTAGAAATTCATGCCCGTGCCTCCCGCACCAAATTGACGAATATTTCTTCCAGCGAGCTCTGGCTGGACTGCAGGTCCTTGAAGTCGATGCCGTGCTGGGCCAGGTCCTTGAGCAGTTCGGCGATGCCGGTGTGCTCGCGCTGGGCGTCGAAGGTGAACACCAGGGCGTGGCCCTCGTCCGCCAGTTCCAGGCGGTGTCCATTGAGTTCCGCCGGCAGGCTGGCCAGCGGCTGTTGCAGCTGCAGGGTCAGCTGCTTCTTGCCGAGCTTGTGCATCAGCGCCTGCTTGTCCTCGACCAGGATGATCCGGCCCTTGCTGATCACCCCGATGCGGTCGGCCATCTCCTCGGCCTCCTCGATGTAGTGGGTGGTGAGGATGATGGTCACCCCGCGCGCGCGCAGGCCACGGACCATGTTCCACATGTCGCGGCGCAGCTCGACGTCGACCCCGGCCGTGGGCTCGTCGAGAAACAGGATCTGCGGTTCGTGGGACAGCGCCTTGGCGATCATCACCCGGCGCTTCATGCCGCCGGACAGTTCCATGATCTTGGCGTCGCGCTTGTCCCACAGCGACAGGTCGCGCAGCAGGCGCTCCAGGTAGGCGGGATCGGCCTTCTTGCCGAACAGCCCGCGGCTGAACTTGACCGTGGCCCAGACCGTCTCGAACACGTCGCTGACCAGCTCCTGGGGCACCAGGCCGATCTGCGCCCGCGCCGCGCGGTAGTCCTTGATGATGTCGTGGCCGTCGACCAGCACCCTGCCGCTGCCCGGGTTGACGATGCCGCAGATGATGCTGATCAGGGTGGTCTTGCCGGCGCCGTTGGGGCCGAGCAGGGCGAATATCTCGCCCTTGCGGATATCCAGGTCGATGCTCTGCAGCGCCGGGTGGCCGGAGGCGTAGGTCTTGTTCAGTTGCTGGATCGAGATCACCGGTTGCACGGAATGGCCTTGCCTGGAGAAGAGAAAGGCAGAGTGTATGTAATCCAGGGTGGTGGCATGCAAGTGCCGCGTGGGGTTTTCACCTCGGGCGCTTGCGGTTGGGATGCGGCCGCGGTCAGGAGATGGGCATCTGCTCCGCAAGAAAATCGATCAGACTGCGCACCGAGGGCAGCAGGCCGCGCCTTGAGGGGAACACCGCATGCACCATACCGCCGCGTGGCGCCCAGTGCGGGATGATGTCGAGCAAACGCCCAGCCGCCAGATCGCGTTCCACCACCATGCACGGCAACTGCACCACGCCGACACCATATAGGGCCGCCCGGCGCAAGGCGGACATATCGTCACTGATCAGGCGCGGCCGGTGCCGCACCTCGGCGGTGGCGCCGGCGGGCCCTTCCAGGCACCAGCTGTGCTCGCGGGGCGGGCCCCAGTCCAGGCTCGGCAGGCCGCTCAGGTCGGCGGGCAGCAGGGGTAATGCGCGGCCTTGCATAAATTCCGGGCTGGCCACCAGCCGTTGCGGGCTGTCTGCCAGCACGCGCATCACCAGGTCACTGCTTTCCAGCGGTGGGAAACGCACCCGCAGGGCCAGGTCGAGTCCTTCGCCAAGCACATCGACGCGCCTATTGGTGGCCTCCAGCTGCACCTGGACCTTGGGGTACTCGAGCATAAAGCGACTGAGCAGATCGGCCACCCGGTACTGCAGCAAGGTGGTCGGACAACTCATGCGCACCAGGCCCTGGGGTTGCGAACGAGTGCGTTCGATCGCCTCCCGCGCGGCCTGCGCCTCGACCAGCATGGCCTGGCAATGGCGCTGGTATTCCTGGCCCAGTTCGGTCACCGAGAAATGCCGCGGCGAGCGCTGCAGCAGACGTACCCCGAGGCGTTCTTCGAGCAGGGCGATACGCCGGCTGAGCTTGGACTTGGGCATATTCAGCGCCCGGCCGGCGGCGGCGAAACCACCGTGCTCGACCACCTGGGCGAAGTAGTAGAGGTCGTTGAGATCGTCCATCAGCGTTCTCCAAATAGAACGCTGAGACTAAATCAGGCGGTCTAGCGATCCAAGCGCCGCACTTCTACAGTGTGTTCCATGCACTCAAGGAGGCACGCCATGAAGAAGATTCTCGGTCTCTATAGCAACAACCAACAACACTGGGTCGGCGACGGTTTTCCGGTGCGCTCGCTGTTCTCCTACGACAGCCTGGGCCAACACATCAGCCCCTTCCTGCTGCTCGACTATGCCGGCCCCCACGAGTTCTCCCCCACGCAGCAACGCCGCGGCGTCGGCCAGCACCCACACCGCGGTTTCGAGACGGTGACCATCGTCTATCAGGGTGAGCTGGAGCACCGTGACTCGACCGGCAGCGGTGGCCTGATCGGCCCCGGCGACGTGCAATGGATGACCGCGGCCTCGGGCATCCTGCACGAGGAATTCCACTCGGCGGCCTTTAGCGCAAAAGGCGGCACCCTGGAAATGGTGCAGCTCTGGGTCAACCTGCCGGCCCGCGACAAGTCGGCTGCGCCGGGCTACCAGACGCTGCTCAGCCAGGATATTCCGGTGCTGCCGTTGGCAGACGATGCCGGCCAGCTGCGTTTGATTGCCGGTGAGTTCGCCGGCCAGCGCGGGCCTGCCCAGACCTTCACGCCAATGGACGTGTGGGACGTCCGCCTGAATGCCCATAAGCCAGTGCGCTTGCCTGTTGTCGAAGGGCGCAGCACGGCGCTGATCGTGCTGCGCGGCAGGGTGCAGGTAAATAGCGGCCAGGCGGTTGGCGAGGCGCAAATGGTGCTGTTCGATCGCGCCGGCGACGAATTGCTGCTGGAGGCCGAAACCCAGGCCCTGGTGCTGTTGCTCAGCGGCGAACCGATCGACGAACCGATAGTCGGCTATGGCCCTTTCGTGATGAACAGCCAGGCCGAGATCGACCAGGCGCTCGCCGATCTGCGCAGCGGCGCGTTCGGCCAGCTCCCGGCGTAAATCGCCCGCACTTCAGTTTCCCCGCCGCGCGCCGCAGGGCAAACGGCCTTACCCAAGCAAGAGGACATTGCCATGAACACTCCCTACAAACGTCTCGACAAGGACCAGGCCGCAGTGTTGCTGGTCGACCACCAGACCGGGTTGCTGTCGCTGGTACGCGATATCGACCCGGACAAGTTCAAGAACAACGTGCTGGCCCTGGCCGACCTGGCCAGCTACTTCAAATTGCCGACCATCCTCACCACCAGCTTCGAGGACGGCCCCAACGGCCCGCTGGTGCCGGAACTCAAGCAACAATTCCCGGATGCGCCCTATATCGCCCGCCCCGGCCAGATCAATGCCTGGGACAACGAGGACTTCGTCGCCGCGGTGAAAGCCACCGGGCGCAAGCAGCTGATCATCGCCGGAGTAGTCACCGAGGTCTGCGTGGCCTTCCCTGCACTGTCGGCACTCGAAGCCGGCTTCGACGTCTTCGTGGTCACCGACGCCTCCGGTACCTTCAACGAGATCACCCGCGATTCGGCCTGGGCGCGCATGTCCGCATCCGGCGCCCAGCTGATGACCTGGTTCGGCCTCGCCTGCGAGCTGCACCGCGACTGGCGTAACGATGTCGAAGGCCTCGGCACCTTGTTCTCCAATCACATTCCCGACTACCGCAACCTGATCAATAGCTATACCAGCCTCACCGCCGGCAAATAAGCCGGCCGCAGGGCCTGCGCAGCACTGGGCGGGCTCTGCCGATTTTCAGCCCGTAGAATGGGCGCGGCGTAACCCATCGAATGATTGATGGGTATCGCTGCGCTCAACCTGCGCGGCCCGGCCCATCCTACGGGCTGCTGGTCGAACAGGGCTTGAGGCCAGCGTTTGGCCCTAGCATGATGGGCGGCATGAAGCCGACTTCCGAGCGCGACCCAACCGACACCGTGCTGGCGACCTTTCATCCCGCGGTCGCCGCCTGGTTTCGCCAGCGTTTCGGCGCGCCGACGCCGGCGCAGATCGAGGCCTGGCCGGCGATCGGCGCCGGCCGCTCGACCCTGGTCGCCGCGCCCACCGGCTCGGGCAAGACCCTAACCGCCTTCCTCGCCGCCATCGATGCGCTGGTGCGCGAAGGCCTGGCCGCCGGCGGCGAGTTGGAGGAGCGCTGCAGCGTGGTCTACGTCTCGCCGCTCAAGGCGCTGTCCAACGACATCCGCCTCAACCTCGAACAGCCGCTGGCCGGCATCCGCGCCGAGCTGCAGCGCCAGGGCCTGGCCGATGTCGACATCCGCACCGCGGTGCGCACCGGCGACACCAGCCCGGGGGAGCGCCTGGCGATGCGCAAGCGCCCGCCGCATATCCTGGTGACCACCCCGGAATCGCTCTACGTGCTGCTCGGCTCCGCCTCGGGGCGGGAAATGCTGGCCGGCTGCCGCAGCCTGATCGTCGACGAGATCCACGCCATCGCCGGCAGCAAGCGCGGCAGCCATCTGATGCTCAGCGTCGAACGCCTGGAAGCCCTGTGCCAACGCCCGCTGGTACGCATCGGCCTGTCCGCCACACAGAAGCCGCTGGACGCGGTGGCGCGCCTGCTGCTCGGCGCCGCGCCGGGCGACTGCGCGATCGTCGATATCGGCTACCAGCGCGCCCGCGACCTAGCCATCGAAGTCCCGCCGGTGCCACTCGAGGCGGTGATGAGCAACGAGGTCTGGGACAAGGTCTACGACCGCTTGGCCGAACTGGCCCGGCAGCACCGCACCACCCTGGTGTTCGTCAACACCCGGCGCCTGGCCGAGCGCGCCTGCCGCCACTTGGCCGAACGCCTGGGCAGCGCCGCGGTCGCCGCCCACCATGGCAGCCTGGCCAAGGAGCTGCGCCTGGATGCCGAGCAGCGCCTCAAGCGCGGCGAACTGCGGGTGCTGGTGGCCACCGCCTCGCTGGA
Source organism: Pseudomonas borbori (assembly GCF_900115555.1). Taxonomy (GTDB): domain Bacteria; phylum Pseudomonadota; class Gammaproteobacteria; order Pseudomonadales; family Pseudomonadaceae; genus Aquipseudomonas; species Aquipseudomonas borbori. Next base: position 71,706 of record NZ_FOWX01000023.1, on the reverse strand, counting down.
GCTGGGCATCGACATCGGCGAGGTCGAGCTGGTCTGCCAGCTCGGTTCGCCGCGCAGCATCGCCGCCTTGCTGCAGCGGGTCGGCCGTTCCGGCCACAGCGTCGGCGGCACGCCCAAGGGCCGGCTGTTCCCGCAGTCGCGCGACGAGCTGATCGAATGCGCCGCCCTGCTCGATTGTGTGCGCCGCGGCGAACTGGATGCCCTGGTGATTCCACGGGCACCGCTGGACGTGCTGGCCCAGCAGATAGTCGCCGAGGTGGCCTGCCGCGAGTGGCGCGAGGACGACCTCTACCGCTTGCTGACCCGCGCCGCGCCCTACGTCGGCCTGCCGCGCGCGACTTTCGACGCCCTGCTGAAGATGCTCGCCGAGGGCTACAGCGGCCGTCGCGGGGTGCGCGCCGCCTACCTGCACCGCGATGCGGTCAACCAGCGCCTGCGCGGCCGCCGCGGCGCCCGGCTGACCGCCCTCACCAGCGGCGGCACCATTCCCGACAGCGGCGATTACAGCGTGCTGCTGGAACCCCAGGGCCTGCAGGTCGGCACCCTCAACGAGGACTTCGCCATCGAGAGCATGGCCGGCGATATCTTCCAGCTGGGCAACCAGTCCTACCGCATCCTGCGCATCGAGCCGGGCAAGGTGCGGGTCGAGGATGCCCGTGGCCAGTCGCCGACCATCCCTTTCTGGCTCGGCGAGGCGCCGGGGCGCAGCGACGAGCTGTCCGCCGCGGTGGCGCGCCTGCGCGAACAGATCGAGCGATTGCTGAGCGGTAGCAGCGAATTGATTGGCGATCAGGTCGGCGTCGAGCCCATCGCGGCCGAGCCCCCTCCCACAGGGGAGAGCGGTGCCGGCTCTTGTGGGAGGGGATTTATCCGCGAAAATTCTCCAGCCGCCACACCAAGCCCAATCGAGAATGCCACCACTTGGCTGGTGGCGACCATCGGCCTGAGTGAGCCGGCCGCGCAGCAGATCGTCGACTACCTGGCCCGCGCCCGCGCCGCCCTCGGTGGCCTGCCGACCCAGCGGCGGCTGGTGATAGAGCGCTTCTTCGACGAATCCGGCGGCATGCAGCTGATCATCCACTCGCCCTTCGGCAGCCGCCTCAACCGTGCCTGGGGCCTGGCCCTGCGCAAGCGCTTCTGCCGCAGCTTCAACTTCGAGCTGCAGGCCGCCGCCACCGAGGACGCGCTGATCCTTTCGCTGTCCACCAGCCACAGCTTCCCGCTGGACGAGGTGTGGCGCTACCTGCACTCGGGCAGCGCCGAACAGCTGCTGATCCAGGCCGTGCTGGATGCGCCGCTGTTCGCCGTGCGCTGGCGCTGGAACGCCGGCGTCGCCCTGGCCCTGCCGCGCTTCGCCGGCGGGCGCAAGGTCGCGCCGCAGCTGCAGCGCATGCGCAGCGAAGACCTGCTGGCCACGGTGTTCCCCGACCAGGTGGCCTGCCTGGAAAATATCGTCGGCGAGCGCGAGATCCCCGACCACCCGCTGGTGGCGCAGACCCTCGACGACTGCCTGCACCAGGCCATGGACTGCGAGGCCTGGCTGGCCCTGCTGCGGCGCATGGAGGCCGGCGAGATCGAACTGCTCGCCCGCGACCTGCCGGCGCCCTCGCCACTGGCCGCGGAAATCCTCAACGCCCGGCCCTATGCCTTCCTCGACGATGCGCCGCTGGAGGAACGGCGCACCCAGGCGGTGCAGAACCGCCGCTGGAGCGAGCCGCAGTCGAGCGACGACCTCGGCGCCCTGGATGCCGAAGCCATAGACGCGGTGCGCCAGCAGGCCTGGCCCGAGGTGCGCGATGCCGACGAGATGCACGAGGCGCTAATGAGCCTCGGCGCCATCAGCCAGGCCGAGGCGCAGGCCAACAGCGACTGGCCGGCCTGGCTGGCGCAGCTGGGCAAGGGCAAGCGCGCCACCTGCCTGCAGCTCGATGGCGCGCCGGCGCTGTGGCTGGCGGCCGAACGTCTGCGCCAATGGCAGGCGCTGCATGCCGATGCCCTATTCAAGCCGGCCATCCAGGCGCCACGGGGCTTCGATGAAGCCTGGACAGCCGAGACGGCCCTGGTCGAACTGGTCCGCGCCCGCCTGAGCGGCTTCGGCCCCCTGCCCTTGCCCCGAATCGCCGCCGACCTGCGCCAGGATGAAGCGGCGATCAACCTCGCCCTGCTCGCCCTGGAACGCGAAGGTTACGTGCTGCGCGGGCGCTTTTCGCCAGGCAGCCCGGAGGAAGAGTGGTGCGAACGCCACCTGCTAGCGCGCATCCACCGCTACACGGTGGGGCGCCTGCGCCGCGAGATCGAGCCGGTGCAGCGCGCCGACTTCATGCGTTTTTTGTTCGACTGGCAGCGCGTGGCACCGGCCAACCGGGTGCGCGGCGCCGAAGCCCTGGCCGGCATACTCGGTCAGCTGGAAGGTTTCCAGGCCGCGGCCGGCGCCTGGGAAAGCGAGATCCTGCCGAGCCGGGTCAGCGACTACGGGATCAACTGGCTCGACGACCTGTGCCGTTCCGGGCGCCTGGTCTGGTGCCGCCTGGCCGGACGCAGCCGCGCCGCCGGCGGCCCGCTGCGCAGCACGCCGATCGTCCTGCTGCCGCGCAAACACTTGGGCCTGTGGCGCGCCTGTTTGGGCCAGGCGCCAACCGCCGAACCCTCGCCGCGCGCCGAACGCCTGCGCCAGGTGCTGGCCAGCCAGGGCGCGCTGTTCTTCGACGAACTGCAGGAGCAGGCGCACCTGTTGCGCAGCGAGCTGGAGGATTGCCTCGGCGAGCTGGTCGCCCTCGGCCTGGCCAACGCCGACAGCTTCGCCGGCCTGCGCTCGCTGCTATTGCCGGCGGCCAAGCGCAGCCAGCAGCAACGCCGCGCCCACCGCGCCCTGGCCAATATGCAGGACGCCGGGCGCTGGGCCCTGCTGCGCGGCCGCGGCGAGGAAGCGGTCGAGAGCAAACCGAGCGCCGAGGCCCTGGAACATATCGCGCGCACCCTGCTGCGCCGCTACGGCGTGGTCTGCTGGCGCCTGCTCGAGCGCGAGGCCGACTGGCTGCCGTCCTGGCGCGAGCTGCTGCGGGTCTACCAGCGCCTGGAGGCACGCGGCGAGATCCGCGGCGGGCGCTTCGTCGCCGGCGTGGTGGGCGAACAGTTCGCCCTGCCGGAAGCCGTCGCCCTGCTGCGCGAGGTGCGCAAGCGCCCGGCCGACGGCAGCCTGATCGGCCTGTCCGCCTGCGACCCGCTGAACCTGCTGGGCACCCTGCTGCCCGGCAACAAGGTGCCGGCGCTGGCCGGCAACCGCCTGCTGTATTGCGACGGCGTACCGGTGGCGAGCCTGGTCGCCGGCAAGATCCAGCTGCTGCAACAGACCGACACCTTCACCGCCGGGCAATGGCAGGCCGCCCTGATCCGCCAGCCGGGCCTGCCCGCCTCCCTGAGCCAGCGCCCGCACCGCGCCGGGTCACGGTCCTGAGAGCCCGGGCTCGTTCTGGCAGGTGACGAACCGCCAGGCCGGGCGCTAAAAACGCCCCAAAAAAGGGATCCGGCAATCCATCCGCACACTTATGGTTCACCGCCCTGCGCCAGGGCGATGGCCATGAGGACGCCGATGGACGCCAACGGGATCACTCCGCCATCGCCGGCAAAGGCCCGCGCGGCCGCCATTTGGCCAATCCGTCAGTAACGCCTTACAGGCTTTGGCCTGATTTCGGCACGGAACCTGCAAAACCCCTCGCAACAGTTGCCAAACCTTCGGCAGCGCATCCCCTATGGTCACCGACGACCATTGGCCATTAGCGGCCGGGATGGGTGAAGCGGACAGCGCAGTCCGGGCACATCACCCCACACAACCCATGAATACCAGGCAAAGACGCCTGGAGCTGCCAGCCAGCTCCAGGCGTTTTTTTTTGTTGGCCGTGCCCCGGGCAACGGCTTCGACTGAGGAACGGCTATGAACTCTCTCGTCACTCCGATCAAGCGCGACACCTTGATCGTCATCGGCAACGGCATGGTCGGCCATCATTGCGTCGAGCAGCTGATCGAGCAGGGCGCACTCGATCAGTATGAAGTGCATGTGTTCGGTGAAGAGCGCCAGCGCGCCTACGATCGCGTGCACCTCTCCGAATATTTCGGCGGTCGCGATGCCGAGTCCCTGGCCCTGGGCGAGCCCGACCTCTATGTCCGCCACGGCGTGCAGCTGCACCTCGGCGTGCAGGTGCTGGAGATCGACCGCGAGAATAAGCAAGTGGTCACCAGCGCCGGCCGCCATGCTTACGATCGCCTGGTACTGGCCACCGGTTCCTATCCGTTCGTGCCGCCGATCCCCGGCGCCGAGGGCAATTCGCGCCTGGTCTACCGCACCCTCGACGACCTCGACGCGATCCGCGATGCCGCTGCCAATGCCAAACGCGGCGTGGTGGTCGGCGGCGGCCTGCTCGGTCTGGAAGCGGCCAATGCCCTGAAATCCCTGGGCCTGGAAGCCCATGTGGTCGAATTCGCCCCACGCTTGATGCCGGTGCAGCTCGACGCCGAAGGCGGCGCCGCACTCAAGGCGCGCATCGAAGCCCTGGGCGTCGGTGTGCACCTGTCGCGTGCCACCCAGGAGATCGTTGCGGGCGAGGAATACGCCTACCGGATGAATTTCAACGACGGCGAATTCCTCGAAACCGATCTGATCGTGTTCTCCGCCGGCATCCGCCCGCAGGACGCCATCGGCCGCAGCGCCGGGCTGGAGATCGCCGCCCGTGGCGGCGTGGTGGTCGACAACGATTGCCGCACCAATGACCCGGACATCTTCGCCATCGGCGAATGCGCGTCTTGGAATGGCAGCGTCTTTGGCCTGGTCGCGCCGGGCTACAGCATGGCGCGCAGCGTAGCCGCGCAGCTGGCCGGCGCCGCCTACGAACCCTTCACCGGCGCCGACATGTCGACCAAGCTCAAGCTGCTTGGCGTCGACGTCGGTTCGATCGGCGATGCTCACGCCGCCACCCCCGGCGCCAAGAGCTACCGCTTTATCGACGAGGCCAGCGCCAGCTACCGCCGTTTGGTCGTTTCCGCCGATGGCAAGAACGTACTCGGCGCGGTGCTGGTCGGCGACAACAGTTACTACGACACCCTGCTGCAGTACGCACAGAACGGCATCGCCCTGCCGAAAGATCCGTCCGGCCTGATCCTGCCGCAGTCCGAAGGCGCGCCGACTTTGGGCGCAGATGCGTTGCCGGACAGCGCGACCATCTGCTCCTGCCACAACGTCAGCAAGGGCGCGGTGTGCTGCAAGGTCGAGGCCGGCGTTACCGACCTCGGCGAACTCAAGGCGCAGACCAAGGCGGCCACCGGCTGCGGCGGCTGCAGCGCACTGCTCAAGCTGGTGTTCGACAACGAGCTGAGCGCCCGTGGCGTCGCCGTCGACAAGAGCCTGTGCGAGCACTTCGCCCACACCCGTCAGGAGTTGTATTCCATCGTACGGGTGGAAGGGGTTCTGAGCTTCGAGGAACTGCTGGCCAAGCACGGCCGTGGCCACACCGGTTGCGACATCTGCAAGCCGGCGGTCGGCTCTATTCTGGCTTCCTGCTGGAACCAGCCGATCACCGATCCGCTGCTGGTGCCGCTGCAGGACACCAACGACACCTTCATGGCCAACATGCAGAAGAACGGCACCTACTCGGTGGTGCCGCGTATCGCCGGCGGCGAGATCACCCCGGACAAGCTGATCGCCCTCGGCGCCGTGGCGAAGAAATACGACCTCTACACCAAGATCACCGGCGGCCAGCGCATCGACCTGTTCGGCGCCCAGTTGCACCAGCTGCCGGACATCTGGGGCGAGCTGATCGAAGCCGGCTTCGAAACCGGCCACGCCTACGGCAAGTCGCTGCGCACGGTGAAATCCTGCGTCGGCAGCACCTGGTGCCGTTACGGCGTGCAGGACAGCGTCGGCATGGCTCTGCGCCTGGAGGACCGCTACAAGGGCCTGCGTTCGCCGCACAAGATCAAGTTCGGCGTCTCCGGCTGCACCCGCGAATGCGCCGAGGCGCAGAGCAAGGACATCGGCGTGATCGCCACCGAGAACGGCTGGAACCTCTATGTCAGCGGCAACGGTGGCATGCGTCCGCGGCATGCCGAGCTGTTCGCCACCGATCTGGACGACGAAACCCTGATCCGCTACATCGACCGCTTCCTGATGTTCTACATCCGCACCGCCGACAAGCTGCAGCGCACCTCGGTCTGGCGCGAGAGCCTCGACGGCGGCCTGGATTACCTCAAGCAGGTGATCATCGACGACAGCCTGAATCTCGCCGCCGAGCTGGAAGCGCAGATGCAGCTGGTGATCGACCGCTACGAGTGCGAATGGGCCAACGCCCTGAAGGACCCGGAGAAGCTCAAGCGCTTCCGCACCTTCGTCAACGACGAGCGCGGCGACCCGGACATCCATTTCGTCAAAGAACGTGGCCAGCGCCGTCCGGTGCATGCCTCTGAACTCCACCTGATCCCCGTTACCGAGGAGGTGCTCTGATGAGCCAGTCGAATGTCGTACGAGCCGAATTCCGCCAAGCCGCGCCTAACCCCTGCGCCTGGCGCGCGCTGTGCAGCCGCAGCGACCTGGTCGCCAACTCCGGCGTGGTCGCCTGGCACCAGGGCGCCCAGGTCGCGCTGTTCCATCTGCCGCTCACCGTCGAAGGTGAAAAACTGTTTGCCATCGACAACCGCGACCCGAAATCGGGCGCCAACGTCATCGGCCGCGGCATCGTCGGCCAGCTCAAGGGCGACCTGGTGATCGCCTCGCCGCTGTACAAGCAGCACTTCCGCCTGGAAGACGGCAGCTGCCTGGAATACCCCGAGCAGAGCCTGCGCGTCTGGCCGGTACGGTTGAACGGCGATGCAGTGGAGATCGGCCTGTTTGATTGAACGCCCGGCTCAGCCGCCACGCGTCTGAGCCGCAGCGCGGTTTGCTCCAGGTCGAGCGGCCGGTACGATCCGTAGGGGCCAAAGGCAACCGCAGGGCGGCATTCCGTTCGGAGCGCAGCGACAGCCCTGTGCCGTGCCGATCAAGCCGCGGTGCACTGCCTGCGGCGAGTGCCCCTACAAACCGCATCCGCCGATCACTGTCGGCGCAAACCCGATAGGCAAAATCGATCTCGGCTCGCTATGCTTGGGGCCATGACGCCCTCCCCCCAGATCCGCCAACCCTGCCCGCCCGGCGCCTGCGACTGCGGGCGCGAGCAGCTGCTGGAAACAGCCGGCAGCGACCTGCGCATCCTGCGCCTGACCCGCCATGAGGAAAAACGCCTGCTCGAGCGCCTGGAAAACATCGAGAGCCTGGGCGACCTGGAAAAGCTGCAACAGCGCATGTACGAGCAACTCGGCATCCGCCTGGCCGTCGCCCCGGGCTTCAACGAAGTGCGCAGCATGCGCGGCATCGCCATCCAGATCGAGCAACTGCCGGGGCTCTGCCGCAAGACCCGCCAGGCGCTGCCCACCGCCATCCGCCGCGGCCTGGAGAAACACCCGGAAATCGCCTACCGACTGCTCGATGCCCATGACCTGTTCAGGGATGCTTGAGGGCTTGGGTGGCTGGACGCGGCCAGGAGCCACCCATGAACCTCAATTTTCCAGAATGAACAGCCCGACCTGCGGCGCCGGGCTGAGCCAGTAGCGGCCCAGTTGCCAGCCGGCTTCGGCGGCGAGCTGGCTGAAGGATTCGACGCTGTATTTGTGCGAGCTCTCGGTATGCAGGAGCTCGCCGCGCGTGAAGACGAAGCGCTGGCCGGCGGCCTGCACCTGTTGCTCGTGGCGGCTGACCAGGTACATCTCCATGCAGTTCTCTTGCGGGTTCCATTGCGCCAGGTGATCGAAGGCGTCCGGATCGAAGTCGCCGTGCAATTCGCGATTGATGCGCACCAGCAGATTTTTGTTGAAACGCGCGGTGATGCCCTCGGCGTCGTCGTAGGCGGCTTCCAGGGTGGCGATGTCCTTGAGCATGTCGACGCCGACGATAAAGCGCGCGTTCGGGCCGAGAAGAGTGCGGACCGAGCCGAGGAACTGCACCGACTCGGCAGGCGTGAAGTTGCCCAGGGTCGAGCCGGGGAAGAAGCCCGCCCGCGCCTGCGCCCCGGTTGCCAGGCACAGCTGCGACAGCTGGCTGAAGTCGGCGACCTGTGGGGCAATCTCCAGCTGTGGGTAATCGCGGCGCAACTGGGCAACGGCCCGGCGCAGGGCCGATTCACTGATATCGATGGGCAGGTAGGCGGCGAGCTGCGGCGCGGCGTCGAGCAACAGGCGGGTCTTTGCGCTGGCGCCGCTGCCGAATTCGATCAACGCGGCGCTAGCGGGAATCTGCGCGGCGAGTTGCGGCGCGATGCGTTTCAGCAGCTCGATCTCGGCGCGAGTCGGGTAGTACTCCGGCGTGCGGCAGATCGCGTTGAACAGCTCCGAACCGCTGGCGTCGTAGAAGTACTTCGGCGCCAGGCGCTTCTGCGGCGCGGACAGGCCGGCGATCACGTCGCGGGCGAACTCCCCGTCGGGCGTGTCGACCCGCCCGACAGTCTCGGTATGGACCGCCCCGGCATGCACCGCCCCGGCATCACGCGCCAGGCGCAAACCGGAGAACATCCAGCGCTGCGCCGGGTAGAAGAAGTTGCGGTAGCTCGGGCGCGAGTGCCCGGCCGGCGTGACGCTGGCGCCGCCGCGCAGGACCATCTGGCTGACCATGAACTTGCCGTTGTACTCGCCGATGGCGGTGGCCGCCGGACGAAACCCCGGATAGGCGCCATAGGCGCTCTGGGTCCATTGCCAGGCCACATCGTCGAGTTGTTCGAGCAGACCGCTGCCGGCGGCATGCTCCCATTCCGCCTCGCTCGGCAGGCGCGCGTCGGCCCAGGTGGCGTAGGCCGCCGCCTCGTAGTAACTGATATGGGTCACGGGCGCGTCCGGGTCGAGCGCCTGCAGACCGCGCAGGGTCATGGCCTGCCAGTGGCCATCCAGTCGCTGCCAGTACAGAGGCGCCTGCCATTGCTCGGCCTGGCTCAGCGCCCAGCCATCGGCCAGCCACAGCTCGGCGCGCCGGTAGCCGTCGGCTTCGATAAAGGCCAGCCATTCGCCGTTGCTTACCAGGCGGTCGCTGATTTCGAACGGCTGCAGGTAGCAGCTATGGCGCGGCCCTTCGTTGTCGAAGGCGAAGCCGTCGCCGGCATGTCCCACCTCGATCAAGCCGCCCGGCATGGGGAGAAAACGCCCACGCCGCCCCGCGCTCTCCGCCGGCCAGTATTGGGCATAGGCCGGCTTCAGCGGCGACAGGCTGAATAGGTGCAGCAGGTCCATCAGCAGCAGTTCCTGGTGCTGCTGCTCATGGGCCAGGCCCAGTTCCACCCGCGCCGTCAACTCGGCATTCGGTGGCGCCTCCTGCAGGAGCCGGCCCATGTGTTCGTCGACGTGCGCGCGATAGGCCCACACCCTGGCCAGCGGCGGTCGCGTCAGCAAACCGCGCTGCGGCCGCGGCTGGCGCGGGCCGAGGGCTTCGTAATAGGAATTGAACAGGTAGGCGAAGGCGGGATCGAACGCGCGGTAGTCCGCTGCGTGCGCGGCGAGCAGAAAGGTCTCGAAGAACCAGGTGGTGTGCGCCAAGTGCCACTTGGCCGGACTGGCATCGGGCATCGACTGGACGACCATGTCCTCCTCGCTGAGCGGCGCAACCAATGCCGCGCTATGGCGGCGAACGTGCAGGTAACGATCGAGAAGCGTGCTGTTCATCGGTCTGTTCTCTCGAGCCCATCGGGGGCGAGCCGGCCGTGAAGCTGCGCCGGGCGTCCTGGGACCTGATTGATGACTCGCCATGTACGGCCGGACGACGCACTACCCGTGACCCATGCGATTACTCAAGTGTGGACGACTGAGGCGCTGAGGCAAGGCGCACCGCCCTATCGGCGCCGCCCAGGGCTCATTGAACCAGCCGCGCGAGCCCTGACCCGGACGCTTCATAACCACGGCTGCTGCTCGCAAGAGTGGAGCGGCGCGCCCTGAATGGCTGAGACCCTTGACCGGGCAGGCGCCCGGCAGGTGCGGCTTGACCCGATCCTTGTATTGCATCACCCGCGCGGCCAGTTCGGGGGCTCATGGATGATCAATGGGGTATCGTGTCGGCTCCTCGAGCCTTTCCCGTCCAATACCCAACCCTCAGGGCAATCAATGCTGATTTCACTTGTATCGAACGGTCAGCCATTGACGCCTGACCGACTAGAGCTAACGGCCCCCTGGTGGAGCTTCACCAAAACAGTCCTGGCCGCGACCGCTCTATCACTGGTGCGTGACGGACTGGTCGGCCTGGACGAGCCGATTCTTGATGAACCTTTCACTTTGCGCCAGCTACTGCGGCATGAGGCGGGACTGGCGGATTATGGCGAGCTTGCGGAATATCACACCGCTGTTGCCAACAATGGGGCAGCTTGGTCGGCAGATGAAATGATGCAGCGCCTTGATGGCATCAAGCTTCGATACCAACCAGGAACCAGTTGGCGCTACTCGAATGTTGGCTACATGTTCGTAGCCAGACTTATTGAGCGTGTGACAGACCTGGCGCTTGAAGACGCAGTAAATCGACGTGCGCTGACACCATTGGGCATATCAAGCGTTTGCTTCGCAACAACGCGGGCAGATTTACAAGAGACATGCCTTGGAAGTGCGTCGAACTATGATCCAGCCTGGGTCTACCATGGTTTGCTGGTCGGCCCCATTGCGCAAGCGGCTCTTTTCCTGGATCGATTGCTCGCCGGACACCTTCTCCCAAAGACATTGCTACAGGAAATGCAAACTGTACGAACATTAGGCGGCCCGATTCTCGGACGCCCGTGGCTTACACCGGGATATGGCCTTGGCGTGATGCGGAGCTCGATTGAGGGCGGCTTGACCCTGTGCGGACACACCGGCAGCGGGCCTGGCAGTGTCGTCGCGGTTTACCGCTGCTCCGACGGTGAGGCATCAGCATGTTGCGCTGTTTTTCAGCAAGGCTCCGATGAAGGAGCCGTCGAAGCACACGTCGTTCGACAGTTGATGACCGCCTTGCGGCATGCTGGTTGACGGGGCCTGAGACCTTTTTAGCTCCGATCTCAGGACCCTACGAGTGACCGCTATGAGTCGGTTTTTGCCCCTCACGACCGGCAGAAACCGGCCAGAAGCAGACATTCAGCCACCATGACGTGGCGTGTTACTACCGCAAGCTGCGTTCATCCCAATAGCTGAAAGCTCCCAAAACGGACTCCTCATAAAGCTCAATATCACCGCGCTGAGCTTCTTCAGACGCCCTACCCACTCGCTCGGTGATCCGAGATAACCAGCCATCAAACGGTGTCCCAGAACGCGTACAAGCTTGATATCATTAAGCCATTGAAAGAGGACGATCTCGCTTTTCCTCAGGATCAGAGCCCGTGCGCGTGAGCAATTTAGAATAAAGATGCTTATGCCATGACCTATGCCAAGGATAGATATGATTGATGTAAGCGAACTCAGAAGGCTGTACCGGCAGTACGGTTTTGAAGAAGCTGATAGCTACGAGCCTGGCATCCATGTATTTACCTATAGATCAGGCCACTTCCATAACGCCGACATCATAAAAACAGGACCAAAAGGCGACGAAGAAAAGGTCTTCAACGAATTCAAAAAGACGGGCTACGCCTGCAAATTTCGCTCGTACACGACAACTCAATCCATCGAGAAAACTCTCTTTAGAGGCTTCTTCTCCGCTGAAAGCACGCGTAAGAAGCTGAAAAGAGAATACAGCCGCTATACCGATTCCATCGCCAAAACACACTCGGATAACGGCAAGTACGAATATATTAGATCGCATTATACGATCAATGATGCGGTGGGTACTCGTAGTGTCGTAAACGAAATTTATTCAAGGCTAAAGTCGACTAAACCTGCGCTTTTTCTGATTGAAGCCGCCGCTGGCTTCGGTAAGACATGCACCGCGCACGAACTGCTGAATGAAATAATCGAAAACTCCGACGATATGGTTCCGCTGTTCTCTGAACTGGCCAGGAACCGTCAGGCTAAGATTTTCCGTTACGTCTTCTTGGACGAAATTGATCGGAGCTTTCCCTTATTGCGCTCGAGTCTGGTTCGTTCTGAGATTCAGAACGGCAACGTTCCAGTTATTCTCGACGGTTTTGATGAGCTTTTACCGCAGAGTAAAACTGCCGAAGACAACGATGGGTATGAACATACCGAACCCATGCTCGACACCATCAGCGAGTTACTTACTAAGTCGGCGAAGGTGATCCTAACCACCCGTCGCACTGCGATTTTCGATGGTGATAACTTCCACTCATGGGTGGAAAAGCATGACGAAGACTTCGAGATTTATCGCATCCGTATTAGCGAGCCCACCATTGAGGACTGGATTCCGCCGGCACGACTAGATGCATTGAAACTCGTCAATTTCCCAATCGATAGGCTGAGCAATCCCGTACTGCTTTCCTATCTTCGTTGCATCTCTAACACCGAGTTTGATGCGGCAATCGCGAACCCCAACTCGATAGTGGATAAATACTTCTCTTCGATGCTTGAGCGGGAACGTCGCCGCCAAGACCTACGCGTACTACCTCAGGATCAGTACGCTATTCTTAAGACTATTGCTAACGACATGATGGAGAGGAACTATACCTCCGAGTCGAAAGAATATATTTCAGATGTTATTCTGAAAAATCACTATGAATTGCTCGATCAGAGTCGCAAACAGTACCAGCCAGAAGAGCGCCCCACGCTCGGGGAGCTTGTGACCAAATTGTCGGGACACGCAATGCTGGATCGGAGTAATGAGAACGGTCAGGGTATTGGCTTCGTAAATGAGTTTGTGCTTGGAAACTTCTGCGCCGAGATCATCATTGATGACACTTCTAATGAGTGGGCTGGATTCGAGCGGTTTATTGAGCCTTCGGTGATTGCGACGATTGCTAGAGCCGATGACACGAAACAGAACCTTTGGAACGCCCTGGAGTTCTCTCTGGAGTTCCTTCCGGTAACGGACAAGGTGCTTTACACGATCATGCTTACTGACAGATTAGATATTGATCTTTGTGACGGCTCGGTAGAAAACATAGAAATCAAGAGTGTTGATATTGGCAAATCCAATTCGATCAACAACTTTATTTTCATTGGTTGCTGTTTCTCGGACGTGACCTTAGTCGGCAAGAACATGGATAAAGTGTCCTTCATTAACTGCCGTTTTTTTAATTGCGGCTTCGAACATGATGAAGAAGGCGGTGTTATCCACGCGCTCGGCTGCGACTCAGACAACCCAAATCTCCTGTTAGCCCTCCAACAAAGGGCGGTAGACGATACAACGATAGTGCGGAAATTCCCGGATGCGGAGATCTTCGTTCTCGAAAAATTCTGGCCCAAAGGGAGACCCACTTTCCACAAACATCGCCCCATTAGAATCGTTTGCGCGAACTCCGCACAAATCGGCCAAGACGAAATCCTTGAGGCGATTGCTTCATTACGCCGGCAGCGGTTTATCCGTGATGGTGGAAAAAACAGCGTTCTAGAACTAAATCTCGAACATATTTCGGAAGTAAAAACAATGCTGGGACGCAGCTAATGTCCGTTTCTCCTGATAAATTGATTGCCAACAATCTCCAGCACTTAATCCAGTCCGAGCTTGATAAAATCGGATTGCTTTGCCGAGTATTTTCGAGAGCTAAAAGTGTTGAATCCATAGAGAAGAAAATCAACAAATCGGCTGGAAAATACACCCCTACGGGCAAGAAGATCCAAGACGCTTTCGGCGTGCGAGTAGCGTTGTATTTTCCTGACGATCAGGCCGTAGCTATGGATGTTTTGAAAAATTCGTTTAACTACGACGAGCACTCCTCCACCATCGATACTCCCAATGGTTCGGTCTTTACCGCGAACCGTTGTAATCTGATATTTAAGCTTCCTCCTGAGATTTCCGAGAATAGTACGCTCCTGGATTCTTATGACGTGCTGGACGATACGTTTGAAGTTCAAATTCGAACGGTTCTTTCTGAAGGATGGCACGAAGTCGAGCATGATTTGAGGTACAAGTGTCAAGACGACTGGTCAGGGTATTCAGATTTAGGGCGTGCGCTTAATGGCATCTTCGCAACTCTTGAGACCTCCGACTGGGGAATGATGAAGCTATTTGAAACCTTAGCCTATCGTCATTATAAAGCTGGCGAATGGAGTCAAATGGTTCGTACTAAGTTTCGATTGAGGTCTGAAAGTGACCTCAGCAAAGAGGTTGTAGATAAGTTAAAGCTCTATCCTGAAACAGGCAAAAAGATCTTTCGGATCAATCGGGAAAGCTTCTTGAGCCGAATAATTAAGAACAAGGTCGAGCTTCCAATCAATGCTGACAACATAATTTATATCGGCAATTATCTATATGCAGGTAACACTGCAATCCTCGATATAACACCACAGCGTATTTTGCGCATTCTTGAAGATTCTGGCTTAGAGCAGTTTGGGAGAACTAGAGCTGAAGCCTGATCCGCAAAATGGACGCGAGGCCATGCCCAAGTGTGACTCGCGATCCTGAGAATGCACCAGCCGCTTCGCGGATGATCACGTTGAGAAACGCCAGATCGTGACGCGTCTTTTTTGCCGTAGTGCAGCAACATGAGACTCGGTGAGCAGTTTCGAATATACCTCACACCACGCAGGCAACTGCTTGCAGCGGAGATGGCTGGCCTGTTATTTCATGATCTTTAGCGAACTTGTACCGGTAGCGCTGCTTTAAATGGCAGCTATTGGCCGTTTTCTGCCTGTCGTCACCGCCTGCTCCAGGCCGACTGCTGCCGGTTGTGATCGGCCAGCCAGGTAGCCTGAATAAGACACAGGTGGAAAACGCTCCGCGGTTTTTCCCACCCTACGTGAATTTGACGGCTGTGTAGGGTGGACAACGCCGAACGTTTACTTGTCCACCCGCTTCTGCGATTGGCCGATTTCTGCCTATCGTCACTGCCACTCTGCGTCGGCTCCAGTCACTCGCATTCGCGCAGTAGCAGTACGTAGTTGAAGCGATAGAACCATTAAGCCTTATCACCTCAGTGCCACAGCAACAGCCTTGGCAGCATCCTCAACGGCGCGCTCATCGTAGGGCGCAAACCCCATTACCAGCCCTGCCGCACGAGCCTTTACGCAATAGCTCGCCAGCGGCAATACATCGATGCCCGCTGCCTGCAAGCGCGCGAAGGCATCCTGCTCGCTCACCTCTAGCAGGTTGCAGGCAATATCCATCCCCGCACGGATTTCGGGCACCTCGATAAGTCCCTGCCAATGACGCTGGGCCGCTTCGGAGAACGCCTCGGCGCGTGCAGCGTAGAGTTTGCGCATACGCCGCACGTGGCGATCAAAATGTCCTTCATCGATAAAGTCGGCCAGCACTGCCTGCGACAGGCTGTTGGCGTGGCGCGACATCAGCGCAGCCGCACGGGTGAAGCTCTCCAGCAGATGCGCCGGCAATACTAGGTATGCCAGACGGATTGAGGGAAACAGCAACTTGCTGAAAGTGCCGGCCAAAATCACTGACTGCTCCGCTGCCGGCATAGAGCGCAGTGCCGGAATGGGTTTAGCGACAAAGCGGTACTCGCTGTCGTAATCGTCCTCGAAGATGTAACTGCCGTGCTGCGCCGCCCACTGCAATAGCGCGAGCCGGCGTGCCGGTGACAACTCGCCGCCCAATGGGGCCTGACGCGAGGGAGTGATGTAAGCCAACCTAGCGTTGGGGGCCAGGCGCACGCCTTCTTCCACCTGAATGCCGAAGGCGTCGACCGGTACATCCACCCGCTGCACGCCCGACACATCGATCAACTGACGCGCCCCCGGATAGCCGGGGTCTTCCATCCACACCTGGGACTCACCCGGCACCAGCAGACGCAGACATAGGTCGAGCCCCTGCTGCACGCTATTGAGCACCAGGATGCGTTCAGCAGGTACCTGTACACCCCGTGCGATAGCCAGGTAACCGGCGATGGCTTCGCGCAGAACCGGCAAGCCGCCGGGGTCGGAGTCGAGCAGGATTGACAGCCGTGAGGCACGCAACTGCTGGATATGCAGCTTGCGCCACAGGTCGACCGGAAAGGCCTGGGTGTCGCCACGGTGCGGAAAGAACGGGCGCAGCCCAAGCACCATCGGGCGCCGTGCAAATATTGGAGTAATCGCGTCCAGGCGTTCGATCCAGGGCGTTGCCGGCGGCGTGCGCGGCGTGTCCACCTGGGCCACCACCTTACGTCGTACATAACCGGCGTTGAGTGTGGCATCAGGCAGCACTGCGCACACGCGCGTGCCGCTGCCGGTCTGCGCGTCCAGATAACCCTCGGAAAGCAACTGCTGATAGGCCGCCTGAGCAGTCCCCCGCGCCAGCTTGTAGTGCTCGGCCAGCGCCCGCGTGCTGGGAAGCTTACTGCCCGCCGGTAGGCGCCCGCCGAGAATGGCGCTACGCAGCGCCTCGTACAGCCAGCGCTGCAGGCTTACGCCTGGTTCGGGCTGGCCCAATGGCAGGAGGACCACCTGTGGCGGCGATTTACGAGGGGGCATGATCGCTCCAAAGTGGACTAGTTAGTTCCAGCAAGAATGGATCAATACCCTGATCCAAGCCAAATGCAGAATCACTCCCGTCGTCAGCCAACAGCCTTTCTCTTCAGCACGGGAACCTACCAATATGAAACAGCAAATCCTGATCATCGGTGCCGGCTTTGCCGGCATGTGGAGTGCACTCAGCGCCGTGCGCCTGCTCGATCAACAGCAGCGCCTGGACGTCAACGTAACCCTGCTTGCGCCCCAGGCGGAACTGCGCGTGCGCCCACGCTTTTATGAAACCGATCTGGCCAGCACTGTCGCTCCGCTCGGCCCGCTGTTCGAGGCCGTGGGTGTGCTCTTCGTCCAGGGCAGCGCCACGCAGATTGATGCCGCGAGCAAGCGCGTCAGCTACCGCGACGCGTCGGGGGCCGAGGCCGAGCTGAACTATGACCGCCTGATCCTCGCTTCCGGCAGCCTGGTGGCACGTCCACCGCTGGAAGGTATCGAACGCTTTACCTTCGATGTCGACAGCCTGGAGTCGGCGCAGAAACTCGAAGCCCATCTGCAGAGCCTGGCCCAGCAGCCGGAGAGCGCGGCGCGCAACACCGTGGTGGTGGTCGGTGGCGGTTTTACCGGTATCGAAACCGCTACCGAAATGCCGGCACGTCTGCGCGCCATCCTTGGTGAGCAGACGGATATTCGTGTGATCGTGGTGGATATGGCCAAGCAAGTTGGCGCGGCCATGGGCGAGGCAATTGCCGGGATTGTCGCCGAGGCCAGCGCCAGCCTGGGCGTCACCTGGCGGCTCGGCAGCCCGGTGTCCAAGGTCGATGAACACGGCGTACAGCTTGGCAACGGTGAGCGCATCGCCGCCAGCACGGTGATCTTTGCCGTGGGCGTGAAAGCCTCGCCACTGACCCAGAAAATCAACGGCGAGCGCGACGCGCATGGCCGTCTGCACGTGGACCGCAACCTCAAGGTACTCGGCCAGGATGCCATCTACGCCAGCGGCGACACCGCCTATGCCGCCGTGGACGATCAAGGCAATCACGCCCTGATGACTTGCCAGCACGCCATAGCCCTGGGCCGCTCGGCCGGCAACAACGCCGCTGCGGATCTGCTCGGTGTCGCGCCGATTGCCTATAGCCAGCCCAAGTACGTCACCTGCCTGGACCTGGGCAGTTGGGGGGCGGTCTTCACTGAAGGTTGGGAGCGTAAAGTGGTGCTTACGGGTAAAGAAGGCAAAGAGCTGAAAACTCAGATCAATACTCAGTGGATCTATCCGCCAGTGGCTGATCGCGAAATAGCTCTGGCTGCGGCCGATCCACTAATTCCAGTGGTGGCCTGAAGGCACGCAACACTATGGGCCGTCCGGTTTTGGGGATTGCGGTCGCGCTGAAACAGCAACGGGATTGCCAGCAACAACGGCAATCCCGTTGGCTCATTCGGCGAAAAGAAAATGGATTGACTGACCAGATTGGCCGTCCGCATTTGGCCGATAGTCGCCCGCCATGATATGCGGCTCTCGCCGAGAGCCAATCAGGGTTTCGGATAGCAGCTCATTCACCCGCTTTCAAGATCCCCTCAGCGCTCTTTGTTCTCTGAGCCCAGCAGATCCGTGGCGGGCCACCCCGTCACGAATCTGCCGCTGGTTGCCGGTTTGCCCGCTCAGTCCGCGGCGAAGCAGTACAGCAGCCCCGCCCCGCCGGTGCCCTTCAGCGCTTCGTCGCTGCAGCCGCGCGAGGGGTGCGAGGAGTTCCACGAGCGCGACGGCGCATCGTCGCGCAGGCCCATGCGGTCGTGGTGGCCGACCTGGGCGGCGCCTTCGCCGCTGCTGGTCCAGTTGCCGCAGGTGTGGTCCTCGCCCGCGGCGAACGCCGTGCCGTCGGCCTGGGAGCCGGTGAGGATGTCGTGCATGTTCGGCGTGTCGCCACGCCCCTTGATCGGCGCCCCCTGCTCATCCAGGGCGGTGTCCTTGTTCAACTGGTTGTCGCCGTGCAACTGCGCGACCGTCTGGGCGATGACCACGCCCTTGGCGTTCTGCCAGGGTCCCGGGCCGATACGGTCGCGGGCGTTGACCGCCGCAGTCCCGTCGCTGGCGCTGGTGCTGAGGTAGGCGCGCCAGGTACGCTGGCCGGCCCCGGCGGCGCCGGCGAGCTTCTGGCAATGCGCGTCGGCACCGGCCAGGCCGCCGAAGTTGGCGCCCTGGCCCGAGCCCTGGCTGGTGATGAAGAAGGTCATGTCGGCTTGCTCGGCCTGGCTGGCGAAACTGCAGGTCAGGGCCAGCAGCGCCGTGGGCAGGGCGAGGGAGAGAGTCAGCGTGTGCATGTGCAGTCCTCCTGTGGGAAACGGCCCCCCCAGACCGGAATATGGCTGACCCATTGAGCCTAGCAGGCTGTGGCGAATCAGCCCTCCGTGCGAGGGTTTCGAGCGAGAACCCGATTCAGCAGCCTGGCAGCCTGCGGATCTTGGCACCCGGACTCTTCGACTTGAGGCGGTGTTCGCGCGATTTTGAGGCGCAAGGCCGGCCCGCGAATAGTCGCGCTATGCAACGAGAAAGAGCGCGGGAAATGACCTATCCCGGCTTCTGCGCAGCAGCTCAGCCTGCTCGCGGACTGTCGCCTGGGAGCAAAGCCGGGCTGCTCGGCGGCCACTCGATAGGGTAGGCTTCACCGGCTGGCGGTTATCCGCTGCCCCCTGCCAAGGAAGTGCCTGCGCGCCATGTCTGCCCCCGCGTTGTTCCCCCGCCACCTCGCCGTCCTGTTGCTGGCCTTTCTCGCCTGCGCCTTCGCCGGTAACCATATCGCCGCGCGCATCGCCTTCGACCACGATGCCGGGGTGCTGCTGGCGATCCTCTGCCGCTCCGGGGTGACCCTGCTGGTGCTCGCCGCCCTCCTCGCCTGGCAACGGCAACCGCTGCGCCTGCCTCCGGGGACCTGGCGCTGGCAATTGCTGCTGGGCCTGCTGATCGCCATCCAGAGCCTCTGCCTGTATTCGGCGGTGGCGCGCATTCCGGTGGCCCTGGCCCTGCTCGCGGCCAACACCTTCCCGATCATCCTCGCCCTGCTCAGTTGGGCGCTCGGCGGCCCGCCACCGACACGGCGCAGCGCCTGGCTGATGGGCCTGATCCTGCTCGGCTTGCTGTTCGCCCTGGACGTGCCGGCACGCTTGCGCGCCAGCGACAGCGCCGGCCCCGAATGGCTGCTGGGCATCGGCCTGGCGCTGTGCGCCGCCTGCGCCTTCGCCAGTGCGCTGTGGGTCACCGAGCACAAGCTGGCGGCCCTGCGCGGCACGCTGCGCAGCCTGCTGACCATGCTGGTGGTGTTCCTCAGCGCCTTGCTGGCCGGCGCCAGCGAACTGCTGCCCGGCGGCGTGGCGCCGCCTTCGGCGCAGGCCGGCTGGGTCGCCCTGGGCACGCTGGCACTGCTCTACGGTTTGGGCTTTACCCTGCTGTTCGTCTGCATGCCGCGGCTGGACATGATGCGCAACGCGCCGGTGATGAATGTCGAGCCGGTGGCGACCCTGCTGCTCGGCTGGCTGATCCTCGGCCAGGCGCTGAGCCATCTGCAGCTGTTCGGCGGGGCGATCGTGGTCGCCGGTATCGTCCTGCTGACCTATCGTAAACATGGATAAGCACCGCCGGCTCGACACCCGCAACCCGCTCCCGATGGAAGGACTACCGCATGCTGTTCAGACATATTCCCGCCAGTCTCGCCCTGCTCGCCCTGTTGGCCGCCTGCAGCTCGGTCGATAAGCCCGCGGCGCCGGACGCCACCTGCAGGGCCGAGGCGGTGCCGGGCCTGCTGGGCAAGCTGGCCACGGCCGAACGGGTCGAGATGGCCCGCGAGCAGACCGGGGCGAAAAGCGTGCGCGTGCTGGCGCCCGGCGATGCCGCGACCATGGACTACAACCCGCAGCGCCTGAACATCGAGATCGACGAAGCCGAGCTGATCCAGCGCATCAGCTGCGGTTGAGGCGTCGTTCCTCGGTTAACTAAGCGCCACGGACCGGGCATACTGCTGCACCTGTAATCGAGCCGGTTTCTCGCCCGTATGCGTATCCACGTCAGCTTTATCGACCGCGTTGGTATCACCCAGGAAGTCCTGGCCCTGCTCGGTGGGCGCAATCTCAACCTGGATGCGGTGGAGATGGTGCCGCCGAACGTCTACATAGACGCACCGACCCTCAGCGCCGCGGTGCTCGACGAGCTGCGCGAGGCGCTGTTCAGGGTGCGCGGCGTGCAGGCGGTGACCATCGTCGACATCCTGCCCGGCCAGCGTCGGCGCCTGCAACTCGATGCTTTGCTCGCGGCGATGAGCGACCCGGTGCTGGCAGTGGATGGCGCAGGCCGTGTGCTGCTGGCCAATCCGGCGTTGATCGCCCTCTGCGAGCGTGAGCCGGAAGGGCTGCCGCTCGGTGAACTGTTTGCCGATCCGGCCTTGCACAGCGCGCTGCTGGAACAGCAATTCCGCCTGCCGCTGCGCGAGGTCACCCTCAACGGCCAGGCGCTGTTACTGGATGCCATGCCGATCAGCGAAACCGCCGGGACCGGCCAGCGTCAGCTCGCCGGCGGCCTGCTCACCCTGTATGCGCCGAGCCGCATCGGCGAACGCTTGGCGGCGCTGCACCACGACCATGCCGAGGGCTTCGATTCGCTGCTCGGCGAATCGCTGCCGATCCGCACCCTGAAGACCCGCGCCCTGCGCGTCGCCAGCCTCGATGCGCCGCTGTTGATCCAGGGCGAAACCGGCACCGGCAAGGAGCTGGTGGCGCGTGGCTGCCATGCCATCAGCGCACGCCACACCGCCCCCTTCCTGGCGCTGAACTGCGCGGCCTTGCCGGAGAACCTCGCCGAGAGCGAGCTGTTCGGCTACGCCCCTGGCGCCTTTACCGGGGCTCAGCGCGGCGGCAAGCCGGGGCTGCTGGAACTGGCCAACCAGGGCACGGTGTTTCTCGATGAAATCGGCGAGATGTCGCCCTATCTGCAGGCCAAACTGTTGCGTTTCCTCAGTGACGGCAGCTTCCGCCGGGTCGGCGGCGAGCGCGAGGTCAAGGTCAATGTACGCATCCTCAGCGCAACCCACCGCGACCTGGAGAAGATGGTCGGCGAAGGCGCCTTCCGCGAAGACCTGTTCTACCGCCTCAATGTGCTCAACCTGGAAGTGCCGCCGTTGCGCGAGCGCGGCCAGGACATCCTGCTGCTGGCCCGGCATTTCATGCAGCAAGCCTGCGCGCAGATCCAGCGCCCGCAGTGCCGCCTGGCGCCGGACACCTACCCGGCGCTGCTCGGCAACCGCTGGCCGGGCAACGTGCGGCAACTGCAGAACGTGATCTTCCGTGCCGCGGCCATCTGCGAAAGCAACCTGGTGCAGATCGACGATCTGGACATTGCCGGCACCGCCGTAGCCCCCCAACTGCTCGACGACGAGGTCGTCAGCCTGGAAGCCGCCGTGGCCGGCTTCGAAAAGGCCCTGCTGGAAAAGCTCTACCTCAGCCATCCGTCCAGCCGGCAACTGGCCGCGCGCCTGCACACCTCGCACAGCGCCATCGCCATGCGCCTGCGCAAGTACGGGATTTCCGGCAAGGGCTGATGACGCTCTCTCATGTTGGTAAAGCGCAAACACCAGGACGTAGGAGCGGGCCATGCCCGCGATGCTCCTCGCAGGCCGGCCCTATCGCGGCCATGGGCCGCTCCTACGAAGCCTCTGAATCCCGTGGCCCTGGCCGTCGGCCTGCACACCTCGCACAGCGCCTGCGCAAGTACGGAATTTCCGGCAAGGGCTGAGTAAGACCTTCGCGGCTGAAGCGGAGCGCCGCCCGGCCGCTCCCACGGGTACGCTGCAGCACCGTAGCCCGAATGCAATCCGGGAACGATGCCTGACATTAAATCGCTCCCGGATTGCGCCAAGGCTTATCCGGGCTACGGCTCTCAGACCGCGTATTTCTGCAGATGCGCCATCATTTCCTTGAGCGCCTCGATGTTGTCGGCCGGGTGCGCGGCACCCTCGAAGTCGCAGATCTGCTGCCAGTGCTCGGCCACGTCTTCCGGGCTGAAGCCGGCACGCGGGTCGAAACCGGCGCCCAGGCTGCGCTCCCAGCGGGTCTTGCCGATCCAGCCGCCGCCAACTTCGAACAGGCCGGAGGTTTCTGCACAGGCCTGGCTGGCCAGGTAGACCACCAGTGGGCTGACCAGCTCGGGCTTGAGCTGCTCGAACACCTGTGGCGGGATCAGCCCTTCGGTCATGCGCGTGCCGCCGGTGGGGGCGATGGCGTTGACCAGGATGTTGTTCTTGCGCCCCTCGATGGCCAGGGTTCGGGTCAGGCCGTAGAGGCCGAGCTTGGCCATGCCGTAGTTGGACTGACCGAAGTTGCCGTAGATGCCGGACGTGGATGCGGTGAAGATCACCCGCCCGTAGTTCTGCTCGCGCATGTGCGGCCAGGCGGCGCGGGTCACCTTGTAGGCGCCTTCGACGTGGACCTTGTAGACCAGGTCCCAGTCGGCGTCGTCCATCTTGTGGAAGGTCTTGTCGCGCAGGATGCCGGCGTTGTTGACCACCACGTCGATACGGCCGAAGGCCTCCAGGGCGTGCTGAACGATCTTCTCGCCGTCGGTCACCGAGTCATGATTGGCCACCGCGGTGCCGCCGGCGGCGCGGATTTGCGCGACCACCTTGTCCGCCGCCGAGGCGTTGGCGCCTTCGCCATGGGTGCTGCCGCCGAGATCGTTGACCACCACCCTGGCGCCATGTTCGGCGAACAGCAGGGCATGGGCGCGACCCAGGCCACCACCGGCACCGGTGACGATCACGACTTGGTCTTGAAAACGGATGGCTTCGCTCATGGGCTAGGTTCCTTGGCAGGTTGGCAATGGCTCGAGTGTCCAGCAGGTGCGCGCCGGTCACAATAAAGACGCCCACAGCTGAATGGTGCCCGATAAGGCAGCGGGATGATCAAGCCAGCCGGATCAGGCTCAGGTGGTTGTACAGGGCCCGGGCGCGTCCACCAAGGCCATATCGGCTAACGCACTCACTCGGCGTAGCCCGGCATCTGCCGGTCGAGCTTGCGCAACAAGGCCGGCCAGGGCAGTGCGCCGCCCATACCTTGTGGACTCTTCATCACCCCGGCGAGCAGGCCTTGTCGGCCGATTCGCATGGCCGCCGGTTCGCAGCGCCGCGATCGACTCATGCGCGCGGGCTGTATCAGGCCTGCAGCGCCGCCATGAACTCGGCCAGCCAGGGTTCGGCGTCGCTTTCCGGGGTGACCGTTTCGCTGCTGTCCAGCCGCAACATCGCTTGCACTTCGCGAATGCCCAGTTCGGCGTACAACTCGCGAACCAGCTCGCCGCCACCACAGAAGGTATCGCCGTAGCTGGCATCGCCCAGGGCGATCACCCCGCCGGGCAGACCACTCCAGGCGGGCAGATGATCGCGGATGGCGAAATACAAAGGCTGCAGGTTGTCCGGCAGCTCGCCCATGCCGGTGGTCGAGGTCACCGCCAGAAAGGCGTCGGGGGCAAACGCCTGGACATCGGCCAGGCTGGCGCGGGGGTTGTGCCAGGCATCGAACCCGGCCTCTTGCATCAGCCGCTCGGCATGCCGGGCGACTTCCTCGGCGGTGCCATAGACCGAACCGGAAAGGATGGCGACTTTCATAAATAACTCCAAAACATGCAGAACAGCGGCGGGCATTATGCCCCAAGTAGACAGCGCGCCCGGATGTTTTAGAATGCAGCGGACAGAGCCTCAGAGCCCAGGAATCGCCCCATGATCAACGCCAAACTGCTGCAACTGGTGATCGACGCCTCGAACGACGGCATAGTGGTTGCCGAGCAAGAGGGTGATGACAACATCCTTATCTATGCCAACCCCGCCTTTGAAAGGCTCACCGGCTATGCCAGCGAAGAGATCCTCTATCGGGACTGCCGCTTCCTGCAGGGCAGCGATCGCGACCAGCCCGGCCTGGCCGCCATTCGCGAAGCGGTGAAAACCCAGCAACCCTGCCGGCAGATCATCCGCAACTACCGCAAGGACGGCAGCTCATTCTGGAACGAACTGTCGATCACCCCGGTGTTCAACGAAGGCGATCAGTTGACCTACTACATCGGCATCCAGAAGAACGTCACCGAGCAGGTACAAGCCCAGCAACGGGTCAAGGAGCTGGAAGCCGAACTGGCGACCCTGCGCGCGGAATTGGCCCGGGTGCAAAGCCGACCACTGGCATAAACCAATAACGAACTATGCTGTCTGAAAGGGTCAAGCCTTCCGCGCAGAGTTCGACCATGCAAGAACAGCCATTACTCACCCAGGCCGAACTGGAATTTATCCAGCATCTGAATAAAAAGCCTGCGCCAAGCAGACGCAAGCCTGCGCCCTCGTCTGAGCTGTTGGTCGATGTCGGCGCTCAGCTCAAGGCGTTGCTCGCCTACTGCGCCGCCAACGAGCAACTGACCATTGAGGCGCACGTCGCCAATCAGCGCCTGACGTTTACCGCGCACCTGGTCGAAGACGCGCACCAGGTGCAGCATCTCGAACTCGGCACCCCGCAGATTTTCGATGAAGGCCCGGCCAGCCGCGCCTGGCGCCTGCCGCTGGCCCCACCCGTTGCGCTGCGCCAGCGTAATGGCAAACCCAGCGACCTGTGGGTACACGAACTGTCGCTCAACGGGCTACTGATCGAACTCCGCGCCAGACATGCCGCCCCCGAACACTTCGAACTGATTCTGCCGCTCGCCGGCCAGAAGCCGATTGCCATCGAGGGCAGTCTGGTGCGCAAAACCTCCGGCGGCCTGCTGGCCTATCGCCTCGACCCGCTCGACAAACGCGGCAGCGAGCGCTTGCAGCAGTTCATTTTCCAGCAGCACCGCGCCCTCCACCCCCAGACCAGCCAGGGCTAACAGGCAACACAACGGCTATACCCGATGAAGTGGTGTTATTTGCCACGAGCCATTTCGCCGCACATCGACGCCCAAGTAGGGTACGCCGTGCGCACCAATCGCCGGGCACGCGCCAAGCCACAAACCTGAAGAACCCAGCGACAATCAGGTATCCAGATGCCCGGCCAGGAACTGCTGCAGACGGCGTTGCATCAGGCGGCCCTCGTTGCCCAGGCAGGCTATCGGCGAGCCGCTCAGGCTGTCTTCGGCGAGCTCGGCGCCATCCCCCGCCAGCACCAGCGGACAATCCAGTGCCAGCGCCAGGCGCGCCAGCACCCGCGGCAAGTCATCGCTGGGCGGCAGATTGGTGAACAGCACCAGGGCCTGCGGCTGCATGCGCTCGCAGACCAGGGCCAGCTCTTCCAGCGGCTGCCCCACCCCCAGCACACTGACCGACACCTCCGAACTGCTCAGCAGCAGGCCGGCGACCAGCAACTCCAACTCACGACCGTGACCCGGCAAGGCCGCCAGCAGGACCCGCTCCTCGACCTGGGTACGGGAGACCTGCAAGCGTTGCAGAGTGCGCGCGCGCAGGAAGGTATCGAAGAACACCCACTCGCTGGTCTGACCAAACTCGTCCTGACGCAGCAGCAGTTCCTGCCACAGCGGCATCAGAATGTCCTGGAACACCACCGGCAGCGGGTAACTGGAAAATACCTGACCGTACAAGCGATCGAGCCTGACATCGTCAAATCCACTGATCGCGTGGCGCAGTTGCGCTTGCCATTGCGCCCACTCGCCGCAGCTGAGCTCTTCGTAGACCGGCGTGCTGGCCGACCGGGTCGAAATGTTTTTCGCCAGGATCTTGCCGACCTTGCTGACCGACACGCCGCGCTCGATCCACGCCAGAATGCTGCGCACCGACTCGATGTCCGCCTGCGAGTAGAGGCGATGGCCGCTGTCGGTACGCGTCGGCCGGATCAAGCCGTAACGGCGCTCCCAGGCCCGCAAGGTCACCGGGTTGACCCCGGTCAAGCGCGATACCTCGCGAATGGGGAACAGCTCTTCCTGCTTGAGAGCACTCGAATCGAGGGACAAGGCGCCAACGGGATCGGACATGGGAGGGGCATCACCACGGAAAGATTGCCGGCATTGTAACCCAGCGGGCACCGACCTACATGTACAGGGCTTGTACGCAGAGCCTGAGCGCACACCACTCTCCCCGCCGCCCCCGCCACGACGGCGCCTGCCCGCTGTGCGCCCGGCCTCGATGCCCTGCCCTGGAGCTGCCGCCGCCGCAGCGCGAGGCGTCATCGCCACGGACGGGTAGGCGCAGACAAACTGTACAAAAATATTTCCCATGTACAATACAAAACCAAGTTTTTCGAGCCTATCCATCCCGCGCACAGACGGCGCAGCCCAACAGGACGGGTATAAACCGATCAAGCCAGCAGTAACCCTGCGGGGCGCATGGTTGTACAACCACTGTAGCTGGTATAACTTTGCATCTGGTTCAGCCGGCGCAGCGCCTTGCTGATCAGGCGCCCCACATGAGGTCGCTGAACCCTCTCTTGCAACTGCCGAGTCCATCATGAGCGCTAGCGCATCACCCATCCTGATCACTGGCGCCAGTCAACGCGTCGGCTTGTATTGTGCCGAGCGCCTGCTCGACGATGGTCATGCGCTGATCGCCACCTACCGCAGCGAGCGCGAGGGCCTGCAGCGCCTGCGCGCGCACGGTGCGCTGACCCTGCAGGCGGACTTTTCCAGTGAAGCGGGCATCCTCGCCTTCATCGCCGAGCTGAAAACCCACACCGACAGCCTGCGCGCCATCGTCCACAACGCATCCGCCTGGCTGGTCGAAACGCCCGGCAACGAAGCCGCGGTGTTCCAGCAAGCGTTCAACGTGCACATGCTGGCGCCCTATCTGATCAACCTGCATTGCGCGGATCTGCTGCAGCGCTCCACCCCCGCCGACATCATCCATATCAGCGACGATGTCGCGCGCAAGGGCAGCGCCAAGCGCCCGGCCTACTGCGCCAGCAAGGCCGGCCTGGACAGCCTCACGCTCTCGTTCGCGGCGAAATTCGCCCCGCGGATCAAGGTCAACGGCATCGCCCCGGCACTGATCATGTTCAACCCCGAAGACGACGCGGCCTACCGGGCGAAAACCCTGGAGAAATCGGCACTGGCCATCGAACCCGGACCCCAGGTGATCTACCAGAGTTTGCGCTACCTGCTGGAAAACCCCTACGTCACCGGCACCACCCTTACCGTAAACGGCGGCCGCCATCTCAAATGAGGCGCGCCTCGAGGACTGCACCCATGAACCAACAATTGCCTGATCACTACCGCGACATCCTCCTGGGCGTAGGTGAAGACCCCGACCGCGAAGGTCTGCTGGACACGCCGAAACGCGCGGCCAAGGCCATGCAATACCTGTGTAATGGCTACCAGAAAAGCCTGGAAGAAGTGGTCAACGGCGCACTGTTCGCCTCCGACAATGACGAAATGGTCATCGTCAAGGACGTCGAACTCTATTCGCTGTGCGAACACCATCTGCTGCCCTTTATCGGCAAGGCCCATGTGGCCTACATCCCCACCGGCAAGGTGCTGGGGCTGTCGAAGGTGGCACGAATCGTCGACATGTACGCCCGCCGCCTGCAAATCCAGGAAAACCTCACCCGGCAGATCGCCGAGGCCGTGCAACAGGTGACCAGCGCCGCCGGTGTCGCCGTGGTGATCGAGGCCAAGCACATGTGCATGATGATGCGCGGGGTCGAGAAGCAGAACTCGGTGATGACCACCTCGGTGATGCTCGGCGCCTTCCGCGAGTCATACAACACTCGCCATGAATTTCTGCAACTGATCGGACGGAGCAACCAGTAATGCCACGACTGGAACCTGGAATGGCGCGAATTCGGGTCAAGGATCTGCGCCTGCGAACCTTCATCGGCATCAAGGAAGAAGAGATCAACAACAAGCAGGACGTGCTGATCAATCTGACCATCCTCTACCCGGCCAACGAGGCGGTGGAGGGAAACGATATTGATCACGCGCTGAACTACCGCACCATCACCAAGGCGATCATCCAGCACGTCGAAGGCAACCGCTTCGCCCTGCTCGAACGCCTGACCCAGGAAATCCTCGATCTGGTGATGCAGCAGGCGGCCGTGCGTTACGCCGAAGTGGAAGTGGACAAACCCCACGCCCTGCGCTTCGCCGAGTCGGTGTCGATCACCCTGGCCGGCCACCGCTGAACCGCGGCCAACCCTGCAAAGGCCCGACCAACGAGCCGCCCAAGCATTGCCGCAAGCCGGCGGGGCTTTTATCATCCTCGCCAGCCTAGCCTGCCAGTCTGTCGGAGTCGCCCAGCGCGTCCGACAGAGGCCCAGCCCGCCTCCGAGAACATCACCATGACCGATCAAGAACGCCTGGAACTCGAAGCAGCTGCCTTCCGCAGCCTGCTGCAACACCTGCGCAGCCGCCCCGATGTGCAGAACATCGACATGATGAACCTCACCGGCTTCTGCCGTAATTGCCTGTCCAAATGGTACAAGGCTGCGGCCGATGACATCGGCATTGCGCTCACCGCGGACCAGGCGCGCGAAGAAATCTACGGCATGCCGTACAGCGAGTGGAAAAGCAAATACCAGAAAGAGGCCAGCGCCGAGCAGCAGGCCGCGTTCACCAAGGCCAGCGACAAAGGCCCCGCGGCATGAGCGCCCTGAACGACTTCCGCGCCCGCCTGCATGGTGACGAGTTCGCCTTTGCCGAGACCCTGGCCTTTATCGCCGAGCACTATGACTACCAGCCGAGCGCCTTCAGCAATGGCCCGGTAGAGAATCCCGCCGGGCAGAATGAAGGCTCCTGCAAGACCCTCGGCCTGGCCCTGCTCGAAGGCCTGAGCCTGGAAGAAACCCTGCGCTGCTTCGGCGAACACTACCGCAGCGTGCTGGCCAACCCGGACGGCAACGACCACGGCAACATCCGCGCCCTGATGGCCACCGGCCTGGCCGGCGTGCGCTTCGACCAGCAACCGCTCAAGCGCAAGGCCTGAGCAAGCAAGGGGCAGGAGTGGTTGGTAGCTACCGGATTTCCTCCGGGCTACGGTTTCTGCCGCACTCTGGCCGTCCCTAGTGTCGCGTCACAGATCATTTGTCGTGGACGCCGTTAGCCATCGAGTTGTAGGAGCCGGCCATGCCGGCGATTCGCACGCATGGCGTGCTCCTACAGGTTTGCGACATTCGAACCCTGTCGTGACACTAGGCGTCGAGGAAACGCTCCACATCCAGAGCCGCCATGCAGCCGGCACCGGCCGAGGTGATCGCCTGGCGGTAGACATGGTCGGCGACGTCGCCGGCAGCGAACACGCCCGCCACGCTGGTGGCGGTGGCATTGCCGTCGCGGCCGCCGTTGACCAGCAGGTAACCGTCCTTCAGCGCCAGTTGGCCGTCGAACAATGCAGTGTTGGGCGTGTGGCCGATGGCGACGAACAGGCCATCGACCTGCAACTGGTCGCTGCTGCCGTCGTTGTTTTTCAGGCGCACGCCGGTGACGCCCATGGCGTCGCCCAGCACCTCGTCGACCTCGGCGTTGAGCTTGAGCACGATCTTGCCTTCGGCGACCCGCGCCTGCAGCTTGTCCTGCAGGATCTTCTCGGCGCGGAAAGTCTCGCGGCGGTGCACCAGGGTCACCTGGCTGGCGATATTGGCCAGGTACAGCGCCTCCTCCACCGCGGTATTGCCGCCGCCGACCACCGCGACGTCACGGTTGCGGTAGAAGAAACCATCGCAGGTGGCGCACGCCGAAACGCCCTTGCCCATGAACGCCTCCTCGCTCGGCAGGCCGAGGTAACGGGCGCTGGCGCCGGTGGCGATGATCAATGCATCGCAGCTGTAGCTGGCGCTGTCACCGACCAGGGTGAAGGGCTTGCCGGCCAGGTCCACGGCATTGATATGGTCGTAGACGATCTCGGTCTCGAAACGCTCGGCATGTTCCTGCATGCGCTGCATCAGCGCCGGACCGGTCAGGCCATGGACATCGCCCGGCCAGTTGCCGACCTCGGTGGTGGTGGTCAACTGGCCGCCAGCCTGCATGCCGGTGATCAGCAACGGCTTGAGATTGGCCCGCGCGGCATACACGGCGGCGCTGTAACCGGCCGGGCCGGAACCGAGGATGATCACCCGGGCATGACGTATTGCAGACATAAGAGACTCCTGCCAGGCGCTGAGCCGGCGAATAAAAGAAGGCTGGCCAAGCACTTCAACAGTGCCCTGGGCAGCCAGCCCCCAAAACTTGATCAATCATTGAACTGCTGCGCAGGCTACGCAGGAGCCGGCCATCAAGGAAATACCCTTTGCCAATTCCGTGCATAGCCAATCCCTATGACACCCCGATGGCCAGTGGCGGACTTTCCCCAGCCGCACAAAGTCGGTAAGGTCGGCGCGACTTTCACCTCGCGGAGAACCCCATGCCTGCTCCTGTGCTATCCGGCCCGCAATACCTCGGCGAAGGCCTGAAACTGGTACTGAGCCCCGCTTTGCGCCTGTTCGTCCTGCTGCCATTGACGATCAACCTGATCCTCTTCGTCGCCCTGGTCGGCTTCGCCGTGCAGCAGTTCGGCGGCTGGGTCGATGCCTTCATGCCGAGCCTGCCCAACTGGCTGAGCTTTCTCGAATACATCCTCTGGCCGCTGTTCGTGGTGCTGGTGTTGCTGATGGTGTTCTTCAGTTTCACCATGCTGGCCAACATCATCGCCGCACCGTTCAACGGTTTTCTCGCCGAGAAGGTCGAGGTGGTGGTGCGCGGCGAAGACAATTTCCCGCCGTTCAGCTGGGCCGAGCTGGCGGCCATGGTGCCGCGCACCCTGGGCCGCGAGGCGCGCAAGCTGGGCTACTTCCTGCCGCGCGCCATCGGCCTGCTGATCCTCACCTTCATCCCGGTGCTCAACCTGATCGCCGCGCCGCTGTGGCTGCTGTTCGGCGTGTGGATGATGGCCATCCAGTACATCGACTACCCGGCGGACAACAACAAGCTGAGCTGGCAGGACATGCTCGCCTGGCTCCGGGAGAAACGCTGGCAGAGTCTGGGTTTCGGCGGCATCACCTACGCCGCGCTGCTGGTCCCGGGGCTGAACGTCCTGATGATGCCGGCAGCAGTGGCCGGCGCCACGCTGTTCTGGGTGCGCGAGCGCGAAGCCGGGGCTGTCACAAAATAGCCACGAGGCCGTCACCTTCGCTACATGACGGCAGCCGACACTGCCGTCATGGACAGACCACCGCTCGCTATCGCCCTGATCACCGAAACCTTCCCGCCGGAAATCAACGGCGTGGCCAATACCCTCGGCCGCCTGGTCGATGGCTTGCGCGCCCGCGGCCATCGCCTGCAACTGGTGCGCCCGCGGCAGGGCGGCGATGACGGCCGCAAAAGCGACGAGCAACTGCTGCTGACCCGCGGCTGGCCGCTGCCCGGCTATCCCGGCTTGCAGTGGGGCCAGTCGTCCCTGCACAAGTTGCTGCGCCACTGGCAACGGCAGCGCCCGGACGTGCTCTATATCGCCACCGAAGGCCCGCTCGGCCTGTCCGCCCTGCGTGCCGCGCGGCGCTTGCAGATCCCGGTGGTCAGCGGCTTTCACAGCAACTTCCAGCAGTACACCGGGCATTACGGCATAGGCCTGCTGACCCGCGCCCTGACCAACTACCTGCGCTGGTTCCACAACCGTTCGCGCATGACCCTGGTGCCCAGTGCCAGCCAGCAGATCGAGCTGCAACGCCGCGGCTTCGAACGCCTGGAACTGCTCGCCCGCGGCGTCGACAGCCAGCTGTTTCATCCCGGCAAACGCTCGGGCGACCTGCGCAGAGCCTGGGGCCTGGACGATGAGACGATCGCCGTGCTGCATGTCGGCCGCCTGGCGGCGGAGAAGAACCTGGCGCTCTTGGTAAGGAGCTTCCGCACCCTGCAACAGGCCCACCCGCAGCAACGCCTGAAACTGATCATGGTCGGCGACGGGCCGCAACGCGCCAGTCTGCAACAGCAGTTGCCGGACGCCCTGTTCTGCGGCCTGCAGCGCGGCGAAGCGTTGGCCGCGCACTATGCCTCGGGGGATCTGTTCCTGTTTCCCAGCCTCTCGGAAACC
The DNA here is from genome assembly GCF_900115555.1 of Pseudomonas borbori. Lineage (GTDB taxonomy): Bacteria > Pseudomonadota > Gammaproteobacteria > Pseudomonadales > Pseudomonadaceae > Aquipseudomonas > Aquipseudomonas borbori. The sequence continues at coordinate 39,187 of NZ_FOWX01000023.1, read as the reverse complement.
TTCGGCAATGTGGTGCTCGAAGCCCTGGCCTCGGGCCTCGGCGTGGTGGCATACGACCAGGCAGCGGCGGCGCAGCATATCCGCCACGGCCATAACGGCGCCCTGGCCGTGGCCGAAGATGAGCAAGGTTTTATCGAAGCCGCCGGCTGGCTGCTGGAAGAGCCGGAAAGCCTGCGCCGGGTGCGCCTGAACGCCAGGCAGCACGCCTCGCGCCAGGGCTGGGAGGCCATAGTCGAGCTGTTCGAGCAGCACCTGCACAGCGCCCTGACGCCAGCGCTCGCTCTGCCCGCCGGACGCACCGTACCTTAGGCGCCCGGCGCAGCTGCTCGCCAGCACCCCGCCACGACCCGCCCAGCCCCGGCAGCGCCAGGCCCCCCCTTGCTCGCCTGGCTCTGGCGCGCCAGATTCGCATGCGCAAAATACATTCACTAGCATTCAATAATAAATCTTATTAATATTCCCGCGCCTCTTCTCGCCTGCGTACGCACAGATCGCAACCTGCTGCCCCCTCGTCTTGAAGACACGTCGGCACCGCCCCCATCCCCCCCTACTTGGACGAAGTCTGCTAATGAATAACCATGCTCGTTTGTTTGCTCTGCCGCTCAGCCTGCTGGCGCTGGCCATCAGCCACGCCGCCCACGCCGAAGAAGCCAGCCACCAGAAAGTCCTAGCCCCCATGGTGATCAAGGGCGACGTGCTGGGTAGCGCCAGCGACGAAGAGGTGCGTACCTACCCCGGCAGCCGCAGCGTGGTCGACAGCGAAGAGCTGAGCAAGGCCAGCGTGCGCGGCCTCGACGATGCCCTGCAGCGCGTCCCCGGCTTCAAGATATTCGACGAGACCGGCACCGGCGCCCTGCCGCAGATTTCCGTGCGCGGCCTCACCGAGAGCCGCAGCGGCCGGGTCCAGGCGCTCGCCGACGGCATCCCGCTGTCGCTGGCGCCCTATGGCCAGACCAGCCTGTCGCTGTTTCCGCAGACCCTGGCCACCGTCGACCGCATCGACGTGGTGCGCGGCGGCGCCTCCGTGCAGTACGGGCCGAACAACGTCGGTGGGGTGATCAACTTCATCAGCAGGCCGATCCCCCAGACATGGGAAACCACCCTGCAGGAGCGGGCCACCTTCGCGCCCGGCGGTCGCGCCATGTGGGACAGCTACCTCGGCACCGGCGGCTATCTGAGCGACAACTTCGGCCTGCAACTGGACCTCAACACCATCACCGGCGAGTACGGCCGCGAGCACTCCGACAGCGAGGTGCAGAACTACCGCCTGCGCGGCCAGTGGGACATCGACGATGCGCGCAGCCTGAGCTTCGGCGTGCAACGCTACAAAGCCGACATCGAACTGGCCGGCGCCCTCAGCGTCGCCGACTACAAGGACGACCCACGCCAGTCTACCCGTAACCTCGACCGTTTCGAGGGCGATAGCGACCGCGTCTGGGGCACCTACAAGCAGTTCCTCGGCGCTATCGGTCCGTTCGATGCGGCGGAGTTCAGTTGGACCAACTTCGCCAACAACAGCTTCCGCGACTTCCAGATCGGCCTGCCCTTCGACCCGGCTGCCACGCCGACCAGCTTCCAGGACGCGCCGCGCGACTTCCGCGTCTGGGGCAGCGAACCGCGCCTGAGCCTGAGCATCGACGGCGACAGCGTCAGCCAGACCTGGCTGCTCGGCGCCCGCCTGGTCAAGGAAAACGTCGACTTCGACGTCAACAACCAGAACCTGAGTACCGGCGCCAGCCGAGTGGTGCGCGACTGGGTGTTCGATACCGAAGGCCAGGCCGTCTACCTGAGCAACGAGATCAAGCTGGCGGACGGCCGCCTGACCGTCACCCCCGGGCTGCGCTACGAGCATGCCCAAATGGAATTCAGCGGCAGCGTCAACGGGGCGCAGCAGAACCCGCAGGACAAGGTCTCCGAGGAGTGGCTGCCCGGCCTGAGCATCGGCTACCAGGCCAGCGACGAATGGTTCGTCTACGCCAACGCCCAGCGCTCGCTGCGGGTGCCGCAGGTATTCCAGATCGTCAGGGATGGCGTGGTCCAGGCGGAACTCTCCCAGAACTACGAGACCGGCGTACGCTACAGCCCGCAAGACAATCTGCGCTTCGACCTCGGCTATTTCCGCATCGATTTCGATGACCAGATCGAATTCTCCGACGGCGCCTTCAGGAACCTCGGCAGCACCCGTCACCAGGGCATCGAGAGCGAAGTGTTCTGGACCCCCGCGGCCCTGCCCACGCTCGACCTGCACGCCACCTATGCCTTCCTCGAGGCCGAGATTCGCACCGGTGCCAACAATGGCAACGAGGTGCCGTTCAGCTCCAAGCATCACTTCACCGTCGACGGCCGTTACCGTTTCGCCGAGGCCTGGAGCTACACCCTGGACGGTCTCTACGTCAGCACCGCCTTCACCGACTCGGCCAACACCAGCGCGGAGAACGCCAGCGCCTCGATCGGCCGGCTGCCGGCCTACTGGTTGTGGAACACCGCCATCGAGCGCGAGTTCAAGCTCGACGACGGCAGCCTGCTGACCACCTCCGCCGGGGTCAGCAACCTGTTCGACCGTGAGTACTACTTCCGCGGCATCGACACCAGCCCCAATGGCCGCCAGCCAGCACCCGGCCGCACCCTGACCCTGGGCGTCAACTACAGCTTCTGAGGCGCCGCCGGCGCTGTCCGCCGCTGACGGCCGCCGGCTATCCCCGGACGAAAAAAAGCCCCGATATACCGGGGCCGAGGGGATGATGCGCCGTTTTGCGGCGCACACCTGAAGCGTGAATCAATCAGACCAAGGTGGTCAGGGCGTTGCGGCTGAACGGCAGGATGTCCACCTCGCGGCCGTCGCGCACCTTGAGTGCCCAGTCCGGGTCGACCAGCAGGGCGCGGCCCACGGCGACCAGGTCGAACTCCTGCTTGTTCAGGCGTTCCAGCAGGTTCTCCAGGCTGGCCGGCTCGGCGACCTTGTCGGTGTTGACCATGAACTGCAGGAACTCGCCATCGAGGCCCACGCTACCGACGGTGATGGTCGGCTTGCCGGTGAGCTTGCGCGTCCAGCCGGCCAGGTTGAGGTCGGAACCGTCGAATTCCGGCTCCCAGAAACGCCGGGTCGAGCAATGGAAGATGTCCACACCGGCCTCGCTGAGCGGCTTGAGGAAGGCTTCCAGCGCCTCCGGGGTTTCCACCAGACGGGCGCTGTAGTCCTGCTGCTTCCACTGCGAGAAGCGGAAGATGATCGGGAAATCCGGACCGACCGCGGCGCGTACCGCCTGGATCAGTTCGATGGCAAAGCGCGAACGCTGGGCCAGGTCGCCACCGTATTCGTCGCTGCGCTGGTTGCTACCGGCCCAGAAGAACTGGTCGACCAGGTAGCCATGGGCACCGTGGATCTCCACGCCGTCCATGCCGATGCGCTGGGCATCCTTGGCGGCCTGGGCGAAGGCGGCGATGACCTCCTGGATATCGTCTTTGCTCATGCCGTGGACCACGACCTTGCCTTCCTTGAGCTTCTCGCTCGGGCCATAGCCCGGCACGCTGGCGTCCGGCTCGGTGCCGAGCTTGCGTACATTACCCACGTGCCACAGTTGCGGGACTATCTTGCCGCCTTCGGCGTGCACCGCTTCGACCACTTTCTGCCAGCCGGCCAGGGCGTCTTCGCCGTAGAAACGCGGCACATTGGGGTAGCCGTTGGCGGCCTTGTGGCCGACGGTGGTGCCTTCGCTGACGATCAGGCCCACGCCGCCGGCGGCGCGGCGACGGTAGTACTCGATGACCTTGCTGTTGGGCACACCGCCCGGCGAGAAGGAACGGGTCATGGGCGCCATCACCACCCGGGTCGGCAGCTCCAGCGCGCCCAGGCTGAAGGGTTGAAACAAGGCTTTTAGCGGATCGGTCATCGTCGTTCCTCTGCCGGCCAAACGACCGGTCGTCTACTCAAGAACCCGCTCAAAGCCTGCTGCGCGTCGGCCATGCTGCGTTGAAACCGGGCTCGGAATGCTCATTTACAGTCGTAAACTCCGCTTCCTCGCCCGATTTCGCCTTGCCTGGCTCTAGCTCGCGAGCCTTTGAACAGGTTCTATGGGGTTATAAAAAATCAGGCGCGCAGCAACAGTTGCAAACGCTGCATGAAGTCTGCGAGGGCGCGGGTGTTGCTCGCCACTTTCAGGCGCGTCAGGGCGCCCTGCCAGGCACTGGTGATAAAGCTCGCCAGACTGCGGCAATCCTCATCGGTGGCCAGCTCGCCGCCTGCCTGCGCCTGCTCCAGGCAGGCCTGCAGAATGTCCGCCGAGCGCTGCAGGATGGCGTCGATCTCGGCGCCCAGGGCCGGCGACAGCTCGGCCATTTCGAAACTCAGGCTGCCGATAAAGCAGTGGTACTCGAGCTTTTCCTGGCGGGCGAAGTGCTCCACCAGCTCGCCGTAGTAGTCGACGATGCGCGTCCGCGGGCTCAACGCCGGGTTGTCCAGCGCCTGGGCATAGCGCTGCAAACGCGGACCATACACCTGCTGCAGGGCCTGCAGGGCGAAGTCTTCCTTGCTGGCGAAGTAGTGGTAGAAGGAGCCCTTGGGTACACCGGCGGCCTGCACGATCTCCTGCACGCCGGCGCCGTGATAGCCGCGACGGGTCATCACCTCGGCGCCTTTGGCGAGGATCAGGTCACGTTTGTCGAGTCGTTGGTTGGCGTTCATGCCGGCAAGGATATGACCGGTCGTCTCGCCCCGCCCAGCACTATAGATTTGTGTGATAAGCGGTCACAACGAAGGAAGCAGGGACAGCCTGTAGCCCGGATGTAATCCGGGAACGGTATCCGCTGCACGGTATTCCCCGGATTGTATCCGGGCTACAGGACTTGAGGGTTTTCAGCTCAGGGCTTTTTCGATGGCCTGGATCAAGGCGGGGTCATCCGGCGCAGTGCGTGGCGAGAAGCGTGCCAGCACCCGGCCGTCGTGGCCGACCAGGAACTTCTCGAAGTTCCAGGTGATGTCGCCGGGGAACTCCGCGCCCTCACCGGCCAGCAGGCGGTACAGCGGATGACGATCATGACCATTGACTTCGATCTTGCTACCCAGGGGGAAGGTCACCCCATAGTTGAGGCTGCAAAACTCGCGAATAACCTCTTCGCTGTCGGGCTCCTGCTCGGCGAACTGGTTGCACGGCAGGCCGAGCACGGTAAAACCTTGTCCGTGGTATTGCTGATGGAGTTTTTCCAGCCCGGCGTACTGCGGAGTCAGGCCGCACTTGGAGGCGACGTTGACCACCAGCACCACCTGCCCTTTGAATGGTGCCAGCGGCAGTTCCTGACCATCCAGCGCACGCAGATTGAGGTCGTGAAAGGCACTCATGACTAACTCCTTGAGAACGCGTCGAATAACCCACGAAGGACAAAAAAGGCGCCTATCTGAAGGCGCCTTTGTCGTTCAACTCAGCTTAGCAGCCGACGGCACAGTTGCTACGACCATAAGTCGTATTGCGCCCTCGACATTGCGGCAGTGGATCAGTGGTGGTGACCACCTTCGCCATGCACGTGGCCATGGGCAACTTCTTCTTCACTGGCGTCACGCACTTCGACCACTTTGACCTTGAAGTTCAGGCGCTGGCCGGCCAGGGGGTGGTTGCCGTCGACGATCACGTCGTCGCCGTCCAGGTCGCGAATGGTGACGATCTGCATGCTGCCGTCCGGGCCGGAGGCGTGGAACTGCATGCCGACTTCCAGTTCGTCGACGCCTTCGAACATGCTGCGATTGAGGGTCGCGACCAGCTCGGCGCTGTACTCGCCGTAGGCCTCTTCCGGCTCGACGGAGACGTCCAGCTCGTCACCGGCCTGCTTGCCGAGCAGGGCTTTTTCCAGGCCGGCGATGATGTTGCCGGCGCCTTGCAGATAAACCAGCGGCGCGCCGCCAGCGGAGCTATCGATCACCTCACCGGCATCGTTGGTCAGGGTATAGTCGATAGAGACAGCCTTATTGGCAGCGATCAGCATGGGGCGAGACCTTTTGCATAGAAATAAAGAGCTGGCAAGTTTAACCAAGGGTGCGCGCGAAAGCGAACCCAGCCCTGACAGACGGCCGGACACGGCCATGACGCGGCTGATTGACTTTGGTCAGGACGCCGACGGCCATTGGCTGGCAATCTTGTCTTGTGGTCATACTCAGAGGTTGTGAAAATATCGAGCGCCGTCGCGAGGCTGTCTCCGGGCGTTCGCGGCAAGGCGCGCTGCGTGAAAAGTGGGGGGAGTTTAGTGAACTAAATGATCCCACTTTTCACGTAGCGCAACGCCGCAGCGGACGTTTGGAGGCGGCCGCAGTAGGTGAGCGTTTTTTCACAACCTCTCAGCACCTGCGCCATCAGCCACCCTGGCAAAATCGCGCCTGGGTACTCGACACCAAACAACGCACTAATCGCCTGGGCCAGCCGTTCGCATGCGGCTGGTGCACGGCAGCTGTCGCCCCCGACAGCGACACTGACAAGGAGCGGTAAATGCCGGCACGCAATATTCTGGTAATCAACTGCGGCAGTTCGTCGATCAAATTCGCCCTGGTCAATGAAGCCCACTCGCAATTCACCCTCAGCGGCCTGGCCGAACGCCTCGGCAGCCACGATGCGGTGCTGCATTGGCAGCGCGGCGGCGAGAAGGACAGCCTGATGATCCCCAATGGCGATCACCGCGCGGCCCTCGCCCAGTTGTTGCCGCTGGTGCAGAGCGCCGCCGGCGGCAAGCTGCACGGCATCGGCCACCGCGTGGTGCATGGCGGCGAACATTTCACCGCGGCCAGCCGCCTGGATGAAGCCACCTTGCGCGCCATTCGCGCCACCGCGCCGCTGGCGCCGCTGCACAATCCGGCCAACCTGCTGGGCATCGAGGCGGCGATCAAGCTGTTCCCCAACCTGACCCAGGTGGCGGTATTCGACACCGCCTTCCACCAGACCCTGCCCGAACACGCCTTTCGTTATGCGTTGCCGGATCACCTCTACCGCGAGCACGGTGTGCGCCGTTACGGCTTCCACGGCACCAGCCACCGTTTCGTCAGCCACCGCGCGGCGGAACTGGCCGGCCTGTCGGTCGGCGACAGCAGTTGGCTGGTGGCGCACCTGGGCAACGGCTGTTCGACCTGCGCCATCGTCAATGGCCAGAGCCGCGACACCAGCATGGGCCTGACCCCGCTGGAAGGCCTGGTGATGGGCACCCGCAGCGGCGATGTCGACCCCAACCTGCACAGTCACCTGGCGCGTACCCTGGGCTGGAGCCTGGAGCGCATCGAACAGTTGCTGAACAAGGAAAGCGGCCTGCTCGGCCTGTCCGGGCTGTCCAACGACATGCGCAGCCTCGAGCAGGCCCGCGAGCAGGGCCATGCCGGCGCGACCCTGGCCATCGAGGTGTTCTGCTACCGCCTGGCCAAATCGCTGGCGGCCATGAGCTGCGCCCTGCCGCAGCTGGACGGGCTGATCTTCACCGGTGGCATCGGCGAGAATTCGCCGCTGATCCGCAGCAAGACCGTGGCCCACCTCACACTGTTCAACCTGGCGCTGGACAAAGAGGCCAACGCCCGCACCGTGCGCGGCGTCGGCGGCTCGATCCAGGCCTATGGCCACCCGCGTGTGCTGGTGGTACCGACCAACGAAGAACGCCAGATCGCCCTCGACACCCTGGCCCTGCTCAACGCCTGAGCCCCCACCGGAGACAACATGCACACCTTCTTTATCTCGCCCACCGGCTTTGGCGTCGGCCTCACCTCCATCAGCCTCGGCCTGGTTGGCGGCCTGGAGCGCGCCGGCCTCAAGGTCGGCTTCTTCAAACCGATCGCCCAACCCCACCAGGGCGACGCCGGCCCGGAACGCTCCAGCGAACTGATCGCCCGCACCCACGGCCTGAACTCGCCAAAACCGCTGGCCCTGGCGCATGTCGAACGCATGCTCGGCGACGGTCAACTGGATGAACTGCTCGAAGAAATCATCAGCCTGTATCACCAGGCCGCCGCCGGCAAAGACGTGGTCATCGTCGAAGGCATGGTGCCGACCCGCCAGGCCAGCTATGCGGCGCGGGTCAACTTCCACCTGGCCAAGAGCCTGGATGCCGATGTGATCCTGGTCTCGGCACCGGAACAGGAAAGCCTGAGCGAGTTGTGCGACCGGGTGGAAATCCAGGCGCAGCTGTTCGGCGGCCCGCGCGACCCGAAAGTGCTCGGGGTGATCATCAACAAGGTGCGCAGCGAAGACGGCGTCGATGCCTTCTGCGCGCGCCTGATGGAGCACTCGCCGCTGCTCAAGAGCGAAGACTTCCGCCTGCTCGGCTGCATCCCCTGGCAGGACGAGCTGAACGCCCCGCGCACCCGCGACATCGCCGACCTGCTCGGCGCGCGCGTGCTCAATGCCGGCGACTACGAGCAACGACGGATGCTCAGGATCATGCTCTGCGCCCGCGCCGTGGCCAACACCGTGCAACTGCTCAAACCCGGCACCCTGGTGGTCACCCCTGGGGATCGCGACGACATCATCCTCGCCGCCAGCCTGGCAGCGATGAACGGCATGCCGCTGGCCGGCTTGCTGCTGTGCAGCGACTTCGTGCCCGATCCGCGGATCATGGAACTGTGCCGTGGCGCGCTGCAAAGCGGCCTGCCGGTGATGACGGTGCGCACCGGCTCCTACGACACCGCCACCGACCTCAACCGCTTGAACAAGGAAATCCCGGTGGACGACAAGGAGCGCGCGCAGAAGGTCGCCGACTTCGTCGCCAGCCATGTCGACCACGACTGGCTGCGCACCCGCTGCGGCACCCCACGGGAACTGCGCCTGTCGCCCTCGGCATTCCGCTATCAATTGGTCCAGCGCGCCAAGGCCGCGGACAAACGCATCGTCCTGCCCGAAGGCAGCGAGCCACGCACCATCCAGGCGGCCGCCATCTGCCAGGCGCGCGGCATCGCCCGCTGCGTGCTGCTGGCCAAACCGGAAGAGGTGCACGCCGTGGCCCAGGCCCAGGGCATCGAGCTGCCGGCGGGGCTGGAAATCCTCGATCCGGATCTGATCCGCGAGCGCTACGTCGAACCCATGATCGAGCTGCGCAAGGGCAAGGGCTTGAATGCGCCCATGGCCTTGGCGCAACTGGAAGACAACGTGGTGCTCGGCACCATGATGCTGGCCCTGGACGAGGTCGACGGCCTGGTCTCCGGCGCCATCCACACCACTGCCAACACCATTCGCCCGGCCTTGCAGCTGATCAAGACCGCGCCGGGCTACAACCTGGTGTCCTCGGTGTTTTTCATGCTGCTGCCGGATCAGGTGCTGGTCTATGGCGACTGCGCGGTCAACCCGGATCCGACTGCGGCGCAGCTGGCGGAGATCGCCGTGCAAAGCGCCGCCTCGGCCGCAGCCTTCGGCATCGAGCCACGGGTAGCCATGCTCAGCTACTCCACCGGCGACTCGGGCACCGGCGAGGAAGTCGAGAAAGTCCGCGAGGCCACGCGCCTGGCCAGGCAGACAAACCCGGACCTGTTGCTCGACGGCCCCCTGCAGTACGACGCCGCGGCGATCGAAAGCGTTGGCCGGCAGAAGGCGCCAAACAGCCAGGTGGCGGGTCGCGCCACGGTGTTCGTGTTCCCCGATCTGAATACCGGCAACACCACCTACAAGGCGGTGCAGCGCAGTGCCGACTGCATCAGCGTCGGCCCCATGCTGCAAGGCCTGCGCAAGCCGGTCAACGACCTGTCGCGCGGCGCGCTGGTCGACGACATCGTCTACACCATCGCTCTGACCGCGATCCAGGCGGCCAACCTGCCACAGTAGCTGCCCGTTCACCCGTATCCGGATGCAATCCGGGTACGGGTATCGGCTAGCACAGAATGCTCGGTCTGTAGTCGCAATGCTGCTCACTTAAACCAAGTGAGCAGCATTTTCTTGTAGCCCGGATAAAGTCCAGGGAAAGTTCGATGCCTGAAAAGCCGCTCCCGGATTGCATCCGGGCTACGCGTGGGGAACCTGGCTTACGACAAGCGCCCTGACATGGCCACTTAAGCGAACAGCATTGCAGCCCGCATCCGGCTTGAAATCCGGACAGGAGGATGACGCCTTTTTCACCCATCCCCGCCCCTGCATGACCAGGCGGTCAGCTCCAGCACTTGCAGTCCGATGCCCAGACGCTAACCTGTGCGCCGACCGACCCGCGGTGGAGCGCCGCGGGCCATGAACGATCCGGGGCAAGACGCCCCCCTTTGCGAAGGCTCCCATGCTGCATTTTCTGCCCGCTGCCCTGCGCGGCCTGCTTGGCGCAAGCCTGCTGGCCCTGAATACCCTGTTCTGGTGCTGGCCGCTGTTTTTCCTCGCGCTGCTCAAACTGCTGCTGCCGATCCCCACCCTCCAACGCTGGTTACGCGACCTCATGCATGCGATCGCCGAGGCGTGGATTTCCTTCAATAAATTCTGGATGGATCTGCTTTCCCAGACCCGCTGGCACATCGAGGGGATCGAGAGCTTCGACAAGCGGCATAGCTACCTGGTGACGAGCAACCACCAGAGCTGGGTCGACATACTGGTGCTGCAATATCAACTCAACCGGCGCATGCCGCTGCTCAAGTTCTTCCTCAAGCAGGAACTGATCTGGGTGCCGGTCATCGGTCTGTGCTGGTGGGCGCTGGAGTTCCCCTTCATGAAGCGCTTCAGCAAGGAATACCTGGCCCGGCACCCGGAGAAGCGCGGCGAGGATCTGGCGACCACCCGCAAGGCTTGCGAGCGCTACAAGAGCAACCCGGTGGCGGTCTTCAACTTCCTCGAGGGCACGCGTTTCACCCCGGCCAAGCATGCCGCGCAGAACTCGCCATTGCGCCACCTGCTCAAACCCAAGGCCGGCGGCATCGCGTTCGTGCTCGACGCCATGGGCGAGCAGTTGCACAGCCTGGTCAACGTCACCATCCATTATCCGCAGGGCAATCCGGGCTTCTGGCAACTGCTCAGCGGCGAGATCGGCGAGGTGGTGGTGAGCTTCAATGAATTGCCGATTCCGCCGCAGTTCATCGGCCGCAACTACGATCAGGACGAAGCCTATCGCCTCAGCTTCCAGCAATGGGTCAACCAGTTGTGGCAAGACAAGGACGCCGAACTGGAGCGCCTGCATCGGCAGTTCGCCGGGCGCCGCTAGTCGCGACAGCCCGCCTGCTAATGCGCGGGCTTGCTACGCAAGGGCAAGGCCTCCCAATCAAGCTGCGCCGGGAACCGCTGCGCGTCCGCCGCCGCCAGCCCCGGCGCGACCAGAAAGCCCTGCATGATCGGGCATCTATGCTCTACCAGCCAATCGCGCTGGGCCAGGGTCTCCACCCCCTCGGCGATGACCTCCAGGCCCAGATTGCGCCCAAGATCGATGATGGTGCTGACCACCGCGGCATCACGCGGCGAGTCGAGCATATTGGCGATGAACAGCCGATCGATCTTCAGCGTGTCCAGCTCGAAATGGCGCAGATAGGCCAGCGACGAATAGCCGGTGCCGAAGTCGTCGATGGCAATCTTCACCCCCAGCAGGCGCAATTGGCGCAACTGCTCCCGGGTGGTCTCCAGGTCCTGCATCAAGGCACCCTCGGTCACCTCCACTTCCAGCTGCGCCGGGTTGAGCTGCTGTTGCTCGAGGATCCGCTGCAGGTCATCGACCAATTGCGGCATGCCGAACTGCACCGGGCTGACATTCAGGCTGAGCACCAGGTCATCGGCAAAGTACTGACTCATGCCGATGCGCTGCTCGATGCCCTTGCGGAAGATCCAGTCGCCCAGGCGGTTGATCAGGCGGGTTTCCTCCAGCAACGGGATGAACACATTGGGGGCCACGGTGCCGGCGACCGGATGCTGCCAGCGCAACAAGGCCTCGAAGCCGCGCAGGCGACCGCTGTCGAGATGGATCTGCGGCTGATAGACCAGGAAGAAATCCTCCTGCTCGATGGCCGAACGCATACTTTCTTCCAGCATCAGCCGCGAGCGTGCCCGGCCGTTCATTTCCGGGGAGAAGAAACGGTATTGCTGACGGCCGGCCCGCTTGGCCTCATACATGGCCATATCCGCGGCACGCAACAGCCCATCGACGGTTTGCCCGCACTCGGGATAACAGGCAATACCGACACTGGCCCCCACGGTCACCTCGATACCGTTGAGACTCTGGCGTACGGAAACCTGTTCGATCAGCTTCTCGGCCACCCGCGCGGCGTCTTCGGGATGACCGAGGCTGTCGAATATCGCGATGAACTCGTCGCCACCCATACGCGCCAGGGCGTCATAGGTCCGCAGGCAGGCTTTGAGCTGCTCGGCCACCCGCCGCAGGAGTAGATCGCCGGTGTCGTGGCCGAGCGAATCGTTGATCCGCTTGAAACCGTCCAGGTCGAGGTAGAGCACCGCCAGGCCCTGACCGCTGCGTTCGGTGCGCGCGATCGCCGCCTCCAGCGCCTGCTGGAAACCACGCCGATTGAGCAGACCGGTCAGGGCATCGGTGACCGCCAGCGACTCCAGCTGAGCGTGCAGGTTGCGCACCACCGACATGTCCAGGGCAAGCACCACCATGGCTCGCTGCTCCCCGGGTAACGGCGAACAGGACAGCGCCACGGGCACGCACTCCCCGCCTCTGGTGCGCAGGCTCGCATCATGCAGCCGGTAGCTCTGGTTGCGCTGCCAATGCCGGTAGAACTCCGACTGCTGCCATTCGCCGTCGCTATGGGGGGCCAGCAGGTGGGTCAGCATGGCGCTGCCTTGCAGTTCGGCGACCGAGCAGCAGAGCATCTGGGCCATGGTCGGATTGGCAAAACGGATCAGGCCATCTTCGCCGACCACCATGATGCCCTCGGCGGCGTTATCCAGTACCGAGGCGTTGAAAGCCCGCGCGCCATCCAGTTGCCGGGTCAGTTGCAACAGCTCGTGGCGGTGGCGCTCATGCTCGAGCAGCGCGTGGATCTTGCGCCGCAGGACCTTGGGGTCGAAAGGCTTCAGCATGAAGTCCACCGCGCCCCTGGCATAGCCCTTGAGCACGGCATCCTCGGACTGGGCAATGGCCGAGACGAAAATGATCGGGGTGAAGCGCGTGCGCGGATTGCCGCGCATGAGCCGCGCCACCTCGAAGCCATCCATATGCGGCATCTGCACATCCAGCAGCACCAGCCCCACGTCCTCTTCCAGCAGACACTGCAAGGCCGCCTCGCCGGAATCGACGCAACGCAACAGCCAGTCGCCGCCATCGAGCAGAGCCTCCATGGACTCCAGATTATCCGGTCGATCGTCCACGACCAGCAGTGTTTGCCTGATGCGTTCTTGCATAAGCTGTGCCTGTACCATATCCCCTCCCACGTCCCTGGTGACGCCTGAATCGAGTTGCCGCCGCCGTGACACGGCACACCCGCCGGCGGCTCCCTGCTATGGCGTTATCACGTCAAACCCTGGCTGGCCACAGCTCAGGGTAGAACATTGCGCAACGGGTCGTTCGCGCCATCCGTAGCGGGCAGCCAGCGCGCCAGCATGTTCAACAGTTCATCGCAGCTGACCGGTTTGGCCAGATAATCATCGGCCCCTGCATCCAGGCATTTCTCCCGGTCTCCCTTCATCGCATGGGCGGTCAAGGCAATGATCGGGATCGTGCACCGATGCTCCTGCTTGAGCAGCCGGGTCGCGGTATAGCCATCCATGTTGGGCATGGCGATATCCATCAGGATCACGTCGAAGGCGCCATCCTGATAGCGGCCGATGGCTTCCACTCCATCCTTGGCCGAGCTGACCGTGAGTCCGGCATCGTCCAGCAGCGCGGTCAGGGCATAGACATTGCGCACATCGTCATCGACCAGCAACACCCGCCGCCCGCCCAGCGCACGGCCCGCCTGGTCGGCAGGCGTGGCCCACGCGTGCTCCGGGTCGCGCACGCCGCCAAGAAAGCCCTGCACGGCAAGGCTCAGCGCCTGCAGATCTTCGCCATGTTTATGCACCACCACCGCGCAATAGTGCCTGAGCCGCTGCAACGCCTGCCGGGTGACATCCACGCCGGTATTGATCACCACCCGCGCGCCATTCAGCGGACGCAGGCGATCGAGGCTCTCGAGCAGATCGAAGCCATCCTGATCAGGCAAATCGAGATCGATCACCAGGGCGCAGAAATGCCGCTCGGCATAAGCCCGACGAGCGTCTGCGGCACTGGCGCTGGTGACCACATCGAAACCCAGTTGCTGCAGATGACCACGGTAGAACTCACGCTCGACCTCGACGTCCTCAACCAGCAAGAGCGCTGGGCCCGGAACCTGGTCGGCCTGCTGCAGATCGGTAAAAACCTGCTCGAGCGCCACGCGGTCGATAGGCTTGACCAGATAGCGCGTGCCGTCATCGTTCCAATCGGCCGGTTGCGGTACACAGGAGATGATGTGCACGGGGATATCGCGATGGCTGGCCTGGCCACGCAAGTGGCGAAACAATTGCCAGCCACTGATGTCCGGCAGCAGGATATCCAGAATCACCGCACTGAAGCGTTCGTGTTGCAGCAGGTTGAGCGCTTGCACGCCCGTACGGCAATGCACGCAGGAAAAACCATGGGCGTGCGCTGCATCGGTGATCACCATGGCGAAATTGGCGTCATCCTCGACGACCAGCACCGCCGGTCCCACACCGCTGCGCTGCGGCCCCTGCTCCTCCGGCTCGCTCTGTACCAGCACCTGCACCGGCAGGTGCACGGTAAAGCACGAGCCTTGTCCCGGCGTGCTTTGCAGGCTGATCTCGCCGTCCAGGGCCTGCACCAGCTTGCGGGTGATGGCCAAGCCCAGGCCGGTGCCGCCGAAGCGACGACTGGTGGAACCGTCGATCTGCTGGAAGGCCTGAAATATCTGCTCGTGGTGCTCGGCCGCGATGCCAATGCCCGTATCGCGCACAATGAAATTCAACTGTTCACGCCCATCGTCACGCCCATAGGGCTCGCAGGCGACCGTCAGGCTCACTTCGCCCCGCTCGGTGAACTTCAAGGAATTGGACAGCAGGTTGCGCAGGATCTGATGCAGCCGCGCCCGGTCGCTGCGGATATCGCGCGGTACCCCGGGCTCCAGCTGGGTACGCAGCTGCAGCCCCTTGAGCTCGGCCAGTGGGCGCATGCTGGCATCCAGTTCCACCAGCATTTCCTGCATGTTCAGCGGCTCCAGCTTGACCTGCATGCGCCCGGACTCGACCTTGGCCAGGTCCAGCACACTGTTGATCAACTGCAGCAGATCACTGCCGGCACGGTGCACGATATCGGCATGCTTGGCCTGTTTGCTCGTCAGGTTACCGGCACTGTTCTGCCGCAGCTGATCGCTGAGGATCAAAATACTGTTGAGCGGCGTGCGCAGCTCGTGGGACATGTTGGCGAGGAACTCGGACTTGTAGCGGTTGGCCAGGACCAGTTGCTCGGCCTGATCGCGCAAACGCTGCTCGGCCGCCTTGCGTTCGCTGATATCGATGATCACCGCCTGCACCAGGGTCTCCTCGCCGCTGCGCAGCGGCGACAACCCCACTTCGAGGGGAATCAGGCGGCCGTCGCGGTGCTGGCCGAACAGGTCGCGGTTGTTGCCCATGCGCCGCGGTTCGGGGTTGTCCTGATAGCCGCGGCGAAACGCCATGTGGCCGTGGCGCAGATCCATGGGCAGAAGCATCTCCACCGGCTGGCCCAGCAGTTCCTGACGCGCGTGACCGAACATCTGCTCGGTCTGCTGGTTGACCATGCTGATCAGCCCCTGGCTGTCGACCAGAACGATGGCATTCGGCGAGGCCTCGACCACCAGGCGGAAACGCTGCTCGGCGGCCTTGCGCTCGCTGATATCGATGATCACCGCCTGCACCAGGGTCTCCTCGCCGCTGCGCAGCGGCGACAGCCCCACTTCGAGGGGAATCAGGCGGCCATCGCGGTGCTGGCCGAACAGGTCGCGGTTGTTGCCCATGCGCCGCGGCTCGGGGTTGTCCTGATAGCCGCGGCGAAACGCCATATGACCGTGGCGCAGATCCATGGGCAGGAGCATCTCCACCGGCTGCCCCAGCAATTCCTGACGGCTGTGGCCGAACATCTGCTCGGTCTGCTGGTTGACCATGCTGATCAGCCCCTTGCTGTCGACCAGAACGATGGCATTGGGCGAGGCCTCGACCACCAGACGGAAGCGCTCTTCGGCACCCTTGCGCGCCCTCAGGTCAATCAGGTTGAGCAAGTAGCTGGCTCCACCGGACACCGCCAACACACTCAGGCTCAGCGTCACCGGAATGCACTCGCCACTGTCACGGTGCGCCTCGTAATCATTGGCCAGCATCGCCGTATCGGTCTCGTCGACCAGTTCGCCGAGCTGGTCGATCGTCGGCAGGAAACGCCGCACCCGCTCCCCGATCAGCGCCTCGGACGTACAGTCGAGCAACTCGGCCGCGCGCCGGTTGGCCATCTCGATACGCCCTTCGGCAGTGCACAGCAGGGTCGCTACCGGCAGGCGCTCGACCAGCAGGCGAAAACGTTCTTCACGCTCGCTCAACTGCTCGGTAGCCACTCGACTGGCATACAACTCGCGCTCGCGCTGGTACAGATAACCGCCCACCAATAACGCCAGCAAACCGGCGGCGGCCAGCCCCATCCACAGGCTGAAGGTCATGCCCTGGCTGCCTGAGGTCGTTGCGTACTGGGCCGTGCCAGCCACATCCAGCAGCCAGGTACGGCCGTAGAGATCCAGCGCCATGGTCTGCCGAAAGGGTTGTTCGAACGCGCCAGGCTGCCCGTCGTTGCTACCCGGCACCAGACTACCGCCGGCCTGCTGATCCGTGAGGGCGATATCGAACAGGCGATTCTGCGCCCCAAGAATCCCCGCCATCAGCTCCTTGATGCGAAAAGCACCATAGACGAAGCCAAACAAGGCGGCACGACGTTCCTCCACGTTGCTCAAGGGCATCCCCGGGCGAAACACCGGCAGGTACAAGAGCACGCCACCCTGGGCGTCTGCTTCGGTTTCCTGACGCAGGATAAGCTGTGCGCTGAGCGTTACATCGCCGCTGCTACGAGCCCGCTCGATGGCCGCCCGCCGTGTCGACTCGCTGAGCATGTCATAGCCCAGCGCCCGCCGATTGCGCCAATCGAACGGGCTGATGTAGTCGATCAGCACATACTCATCGCGCGGGCCAGGCGGAAACGCTCGATAGTCCATGCGCCCGTCGGCCTGTACCTGGCTCAGAAAGTCATCGAGCCGGTGCTGCTCGACATGCCGCGCCCAGCCCAATGCCATGATGCCGGGATAGCGATCCTGCAGGCGCAGCTGCTCGACGGCCCTGTCCCACTCTTGCAGAGAGACCTGTTCACTGCCGATCATCAGCCCGGAAATGCCGCGCAAGACCATTTCGTAGGCACGCATGCGACTGAGCACACGTTGCCCGATATCCTCTGCTTGGAGCTGAAAGCGCTGCTGGCTTGCCTCCCGATTACGGGTTTCCAGCGATTGCCATTGCCAGACGACGCCGCCCCCGAGGCCGAGCAGCAGCACCAAGGGAACCCAGACTGCCAGATGCTTGCGAGGAATAGAGCGCTGCCGGTCTTCCATGAACTCTCCTGAGCCGCTCCCCGTTGAACAGGCACACAGCGCTCGCTTGCTCGGCTAGCGCCAAGCCCTCAGAGCATTCTAGTCAGGATTCGAACGTCCGGCCTTTTGCCAGCACAGAGTCGACAGACGGCAGAAAGGCCCCGTTTTTACTGGGGCCTTTCTCGGTATCGCGAGGTGTTGCTACAGACTTACAGCGGACGCAGGTTGATCTCGACCCGACGATTCTGTGCACGCCCGGCTTCGCTGGCGTTGCTGGCGATAGGCTGGTTCGGCCCGGCACCGTAGGAAGAAATCCGCGCCGCCGGTACGCCATTGGCGGACAGGTAGGAGGCGACGCTTTGCGCGCGGCGATTCGACAGGTTCTGGTTCAACTCCAGCGAACCGGTGCTGTCGGTGTGGCCGACGATGTCGATGCCGTTCTTGTCGAACTCCTTGAACACCGTGACCAGGGAATTGAGGGTCGGGTAGAAGCCGCTGGAAATATCCGCCGAGTTGCTGGCGAAGGTGATGTTGCCCGGCATGATCAACTTCAGGTCATCGCCATTGCGCTGCACCTGCACGCCAGTGCCTTGCAGGGTCTGGCGCAGCTTGGCTTCCTGGGTGTCGACGTAGTAGCCATAGCCACCGCCTGCCGCGCCGCCCACTGCGGCGCCGATCAATGCGCCTTTGGCCCGGTCTTTGCTGCTCGAAGTGGCCGCCCCGATCACCGCGCCGGTCACGGCACCGACACCGCCATAGATTCCGGCTTTACCGGCTTCACGCTCGCCGGTGTAGGGATTGGTGGTACAGCCGGCCAGGAAGGTAATGCCCGCTGCTGCGAATGCCAGATTGCGCCATTTAGTCATGTTTATTCCTTTATTTTTTCGTGTTGATACAGATCTTTATCCGGGTTTTCGAACCTGGATCGGACCTTAAGTTCCGCTCCAGCTTAGCAAGATCCAGCACGAACAATTGCCAATCATGCCCGCACGAATGGGTTCTCGCGCATTTCATCGCCCAGACGGGTCTGCGCGCCGTGCCCGGTAATCACGGTGGCGTCCTCGTCCAGGCTGTACAGGCGCCGCTTGATCGAGCGCTCGATGGTCGGGTAATCGCCGCCCCACAGATCGGTACGACCGATGCCGCGCTTGAACAGGGTATCGCCGGCGATCAGCAGCTTGTCCCGGGGGAACCAGAAACTCATCGAACCCGGCGTATGCCCTGGCGTGTGCAGCGCCACCCCGCAGCCGCAGTCCAGCGCCTGATCGTCGACCAGCCACTGATCCGGCGCAGGCACCGGCACATAGGGCACGCCGAACATGCGGCACTGCATCTCCAGGCCGTCCCAGAGGAACTGATCGTCCTTGTGCAGGTGCAGGGTCGCGCCGGTCTTCTCCTTCATCTGCCCGGAAGCGAGAAAGTGATCCAGATGGGCATGGGTGTGAATGATGCTGACCACCTTGAGGCCATGGGCCTCCAGGCGCGCCATGATCAGCTCCGGATTGCCGCCCGGATCGACCACGATGGCCTGTTTGGTCACGGGGTCGCCGATGATCGTGCAGTTGCACTGCAAAGGCCCGACGGGGAAGGTTTCGCGGATTAGCGCGGGTTTGGCGGGCTGCATAGAGGCTCCTGTAGGTTGATTGGCACAATTCTGGCGCAGTGCGGTTAACGATGGCGACGTTCAGGAAGAAAGGCCCTTATCAGTGGCACGCCCAAATCAGGCATAAAGGGTGGCCCCAACAGACCCGCACATTCAATACCCAGGCAGAGGCAACGGCTCCGACATGGCGAGCTACCCTGCCCCAATCAACGCCAAACAAGGTACATTTACGCCCATCGAGCACGATCAGCAGTACCGGAATGGGGCGACCATGCCGGTTTGAAAGGGAATTGGGGTTATGGATAAAAAGTCGCTTTCCGAGCGGGACATCTGCAGCAAGTACATCGCCCCAGCCGTCCAGCAAGCAGGCTGGGACATGCACAAGCAGGTGCGCGAGGAAGTCAGCTTTACCAAGGGCCGCATCATCGTCCGGGGCAAGCTGCACAGCCGGGGCGAATCCCGCCGTGCCGATTTCATCCTCTACCACCAGACCAACCTGCCGCTTGCCGTGATCGAGGCGAAGGACAACAAGCACTCCATTGGCTCCGGCATGCAGCAAGCCCAGGGCTATGCCGAGGCGCTGGATGTGCCCTTCGTGTTCTCCAGCAATGGCGATGGCTTTTTGTTCCATGACCGCAGCGGCACCGGCAGCCAGGTAGAAACCGAACTCAGCCTCGACCAGTTCCCCAGTCCGGAAGAACTGTGGCAGCGCTACTGCCAGTGGAAAGGCCTGGACGACCAGGCCCGGCACAAGGTCGCAGCCCCCTACTACGACGACGGCTCCGGGCGCAAGCCGCGCTACTATCAGATGAACGCCATCAACCGCACGGTCGAGGCCGTGGCACGCGGGCAGGATCGCGTGCTGCTAGTCATGGCCACCGGCACCGGCAAGACCTACACCGCCTTCCAGATCATCTGGCGGCTGTGGAAGTCCAAGCAGAAGAAACGCATTCTGTTCCTCGCCGACCGCAACATCCTGGTCGACCAGACCAAGAACAACGATTTCAAACCCTTCGGCCAGGCGATGACCAAGATCGCCAAACGGCAGATCGACACCTCCTACGAGATCTACCTGTCGCTGTATCAGGCCGTCACCGGCGCTGAAGAAGAGATGAACATCTACAAGCAGTTCTCCCGCGACTTCTTCGACCTGATCGTGATCGACGAATGCCACCGTGGCAGCGCCGCAGAGGACTCCGCCTGGCGCGAGATTCTCGACTATTTCGCCAACGCCACCCACGTCGGCCTCACCGCCACGCCGAAGGAAACCAAAGAGGTGTCCAGCATCACCTACTTCGGTGACCCGGTGTACAGCTACACCCTCAAGCAAGGCATCGAAGACGGCTTTCTCGCGCCCTATAAAGTGGTGCGTATTGATTTTGACAAAGACCTGCAAGGCTGGCGGCCACCCAAGGGCATGCTCGACAAGAACGGCGAGCTGATCGAAGACCGCATCTACAACCTCAAGGACATGGACCGTAACCTGGTCATCGAGGCGCGCACCCAACTGGTGGCGCAGAAGGTCACCGAGTTTCTCAAGGCCACCGACCCGTTCCAGAAAACCATCGTCTTCTGCGACGACATCAACCATGCCGAGCGCATGCGCCAGGCCCTGGTCAACCTCAACCCCGAGCGTGTGGCCGAGAACCGCAAGTACGTCATGCGCATCACCGGCGATGACCAGGAAGGCAAGGCCGAGCTGGATAACTTCATCAACCCGGAAGCGCGCTACCCGGTGATTGCCACCACCAGCAAGCTGATGACCACCGGCGTCGATGCCCAGACATGCAAACTGATCGTGCTCGACCAGCACATCAAGTCGATGACCGAGTTCAAGCAGATCATCGGTCGCGGCACCCGCATCAACGAGGACTACGGCAAATACTGGTTCACCATCATGGACTTCAAGAAGGCCACCGAGCTATTTGCCGACCCGGCCTTCGATGGTGACCCGGTAGTGATCTACGCCCCCGAGGGCGATGAGTCTCCCGTGCCGCCCGACGATTTGCTCGAAGGCGATGGCATCAGTGCCGGCAGCGATGCCGAGGGCGATGATCTGGAATTTACCGGCGAAGACGGCGGTAAAAAACGCATCAAGTACGTCATCGACAACATCCCGATCTACGTCATCGCCGAGCGCGTGCAGTATTACGGCCCGGATGGCCGGCTGATCACCGAGTCGCTGCACGACTACACCCGCGTCTGCGTAAAAAAGCAGTTCGCCTCGCTGGATGACTTCCTGCGCCGCTGGAGTGATGCTGAACAAAAGAAGGCCATCATCGACGAAATGGCCGCCCAAGGCGTGATGTGGGAAGCCCTGGCTGAAGAGGTGGAAAAGAAGCAGGGCAAGCCCCTCGATCCGTTCGACCTGATCTGCCACGTCGCCTTCGACCAACCCGCCCTGTCGCGCCGCGAGCGCGCCGAACAGGTGAAAAAGCGCAACTACTTCGCCAAGTATTCCGGCGCGGCCCGTCAGGTGCTGGAGGCGCTGCTGGATAAATACGCCGACACCGGCATTGAGCATATCGAGGACATCAAGATCCTCCAGCTCGACCCCTTCAGCCAGATCGGTGCGCCCATCGAACTGGTCAAGGCGTTTGGCGGCAAGGCCGGCTACAACAAGGCCATCCATGAGCTGGAAGACGCGCTTTACGCCAGCTAGCTGAGCGCTTGTAGGGTGCGCCGTGCGCACCAGGGCCAGCTGTAGATTCGTGGTGCGCATGGCCTGGGCGGCCCCGCGTCACCCTACCGATTGCAGCCTCAAGCAATACCATTCTTCCCCAGGCGCCCATGCAACCCATAACGGCTACATAGCCTTTACAATCCCCCGCTTTGCCGCACCTGCCGAGAATTAGTCATGTCGATCAGCTCCACCATCAAATCCATCCAGGACATCATGCGCAAAGACGTCGGCGTCGACGGCGACGCCCAGCGCATCGGCCAGTTGGTCTGGCTGCTGTTCCTCAAGATCTTCGATGACCGCGAGCTGGAATGGGAGCTGATGGACGACAGCTACAAGTCGCCGATCCCCGAAAGCTGCCGCTGGCGCACCTGGGCCGCCGACCCGGAAGGCATGACCGGCGAAGACCTCAAGGGCTTTATCGACAACAACCTGTTCCCCCAGTTGCAGAACCTGCACGAGTTCAGCAACACGCCATCCGCCTTTGTGGTGCGCAGCGTGTTCGAAGACGCCTACAACTACATGAAATCCGGCCAGCTGCTGCGCCAGGTGATCAACAAGATTCAGCAAGGCGTGGACTTCAACAAGGCCCAGGAACGCCACGAGTTCGGCAACCTCTACGAGCAGCTGCTGCGCGACCTGCAGAACGCCGGCAACGCCGGTGAGTTCTACACCCCGCGCCCGGTCACCGAATTCATGGTGCGCATGGTCGACCCCAAGCTGGAAGAAAAGGTCATGGACCCGGCCTGCGGCACCGGCGGCTTCCTCACCTGCGCCATCGAGCACAAGCGCAGCCGCTATGTGAAAACCGCCGAGGACGAACGCACCCTGCAGGCCAGCATCTTCGGCGTGGAGAAAAAGCCGCTGCCGCACCTGCTGGCCACCACCAACATGATCCTGCACGGCATCGAGGTGCCCAGCCAGATCCGCCACGACAACACCCTGAGCAAACCGCTGATCAGCTGGGGCCCGAGCGAGCGCGTGCACTGCATCGTCGCCAACCCGCCGTTCGGTGGCATGGAAGAAGACGGCATCGAGACCAACTTCCCCGCCTCCTTCCGCACCCGCGAGACTGCCGATTTGTTTTTGGTGCTGATCATGCACCTGCTCAAAAACGGTGGCCGCGCCGCCGTGGTGCTGCCCGATGGCTTCCTGTTTGGCGAAGGCATCAAGAGCCGCATCAAGGAAAAGCTGCTCACCGAGTGCAACCTGCACACCATCGTTCGCCTGCCCAACGGCGTGTTCAACCCCTACACCGGCATCAAGACCAACCTGCTGTTCTTCACCAAGGGCACGCCGACCAAACAGTTGTGGTTCTACGAACACCAGTACCCAGCCGGGGTGAAGAACTACTCTAAGACCCGCCCCATGCGTATCGAAGAGTTCGCCGTGGAACAAGACTGGTGGGGCAGTGAGGCCGATGGCTTTGCCGCACGGGTGGAGAACCAGTCTGCCTGGAAGGTCAGCATCGAGGACTTGCAAGCGCGCAACTGGAACCTGGACTGCAAAAACCCGCATATCGGCGAGCAGATCAGCCACGACCCAGACGAACTGCTGCGTAACTACGCCAGCCTGCAAGGCGAGATCAGCGACCTGCGTGATCAGCTTAAGGCGGTATTGGCCGAAGCCTTGGAGCGCCAGGTATGACGGCGTTGCTCACCGATAACCTGCCGCTGCTGGCCGGCGCGCCCAATGGCATCAAGAAGCTGCGTGAGCTGATTCTGGAACTGGCGGTGCGCGGCAAGTTGGTGGCGCAAGATCCGAATGATGAGCCGGCCAGTGAGTTGTTGAGGCGGATTGCCGACGAAAAGGCGCGGTGGGTGGCTGAGGGCAAAATCAGGAAGCAGAAGCCGCCGGCAGAAGTGTCGGACGATGAAAAGCCGTTTGAGCTACCTGCCGGATGGATGTGGACTCGACTTGGTGATATTTGCCTCACTCAAACAGGTACAACGCCGAGCAAGAGCCAATCCGAACTATTCGGCTCGGACGTGCCATTTATAAAACCCGGCGACATCTATCCCGATCAAGTTGACTATAGCGGCGAGGGCTTGTCGTCTTTGGGGGCATCTCAAAGTGGCCGAATAGCAAAAGCCGGCTCCCTTCTGATGGTTTGTATCGGCACAATTGGTAAGTGCAACCTGATTGAACGGGACTGTTCCTTCAATCAGCAAATCAACTCGGCAACTCTTTATAAAGGTCTCCCGCAGTATCTGCGGGTTGCCGCACGATCCGAATACTTCCAAGGCAAAGCCTGGAGCGAGTCATCTAGTACAACCATTGCGATTCTAAATAAAGGAAAGTGGGAAGCTATCCCCCTTCCGCTACCTGGCCTCAACGAACAACACCGCATCGTCGCCAAAGTCGATGAGCTGATGGCCCTGTGCGACCGCCTGGAAGCCCGGCAGGCCGACGCCGAAAGCGCCCACGCCCAACTGGTGCAAGTGCTGCTCGACAGCCTGACCCAAGCCAGCGACGCCACCGATTTCTCCACCAACTGGCAGCGTCTGGCCGAACACTTCCACACCCTGTTCACCACCGAACTCAGCATCGACGCCCTCAAACAAACCCTGCTGCAACTGGCCGTGATGGGCAAGCTGGTACCGCAAGATCTCAGTGAGGGCTTACCAAACCTCCATAGCTTTGGGGCTAAAGCGCCAAAGCTAGTCGATGAAAAAGTCACGCCATATTCAGTTCCATCCCAATGGTACTGGATAAACCTCTGCAATCTTCTCGAAGAGGGACGGGATATCTCATACGGGGTTATTAAGCTTGGAACTGAGCCAAAACAGGGTGGAGTGCCCACCCTTAGATGTAGCGATGTCAAACCTGGATATATAGATTTACGAGGCGTCAGAAAAGTAGCGCATGATATAGAGCGGGACTATATCCGGACACGCCTTCGAGGTGGAGAGATACTTATTAATATCCGTGGGACATTGGGCGGCGTGGCGGTCGTGGACAAAAAACTTGCGGGCTACAACGTCGCAAGAGAAGTTGCTGTTGTTCCGCGTAGTCCAAATTTGAATGCCCAATACCTGTCGATAGCAATGCAGTCTAGTTATTTTTGGCAGAGAATAAATCAGCAGCTTCGAGGAATTGCATATAAGGGGCTTAACCTAGGCGCTTTACGGCTGCTCCCTATTCCTATTCCGCCAGTGGCGGAGCAACACCGCATCGTCGCCAAAGTCGATCAACTGATGGCTCTCTGCGACCAACTGAAAACCCGCCTAACCCAGGCCCGCCAACTCAACGAGCAACTGGCCAGCACCCTGGTCGAGCGCGCCCTTGCCGATGATAGCCAGCAGGCACCAGTTGTCTCGGATCGGCAGGTCGCTCGCACCCTGCTCGCCGCCGAAATCACTCATCGGCTGCATGGCCAACGCACCTTTGGCCAGCGCAAGCTGCAGAAGGTGATTTACCTGGCCGAACATGCGGCCAGGCTCGCCGCGATCCAAGGTGACTACCTGCGCGACGCCGCCGGCCCCCATGATCGCCAGCTGATGAAGCAGATCGAAGGCGAGCTGCAAAACCGCCAGTGGTACGAGCGCATCGAGCGCGAGACCGTTGGCTATGCCTACCACCCCCTTTCCGATGCAGGCCAGCATCGGCAAGTGTATGAAAGCACCTGGCCGGCTGCTGAGCGTGCCACCATTGAACGGGTCATCGAGCTGATGCGGGACTGGGATACGGACCGTTGCGAAAAGACCGTGACACTCTACGCCGCCTGGAACGACTTTATCCTCGAAGGCCGCCCGGTCACCGATGAAGCCATCGTGGCCGAAGTCATGCACCGCTGGAATGACACCAAGCTGCGCTTCAGCAAAGCCGAATGGTTGGCGGTACTCGCCGAAATGAAAAAGCACGAGGCCCTTATTCCAACAGGCTTTGGCAACCGCACCACTGGCGGCATGCTCACCTTGCCAGGCTTCGAGTAATCAAATGGCACTCTGGAAGGCAAGGAGAACACTGCAGATGCCCAAGGTCATTCTCAAATGATGCCAGGCTATCCAAAACCCTGGAAAAGCTACCAGGAACAGCTCGACCAGCTAACCGCTCGCGGTATGACCGCCACGGACAATGCCAAGGCATTGGATTACCTGGAGCGCATCGGCTATTACCGGCTGAGCGGTTATTGGTTTGCCTTCCGCGAGCGAACAGAGCTCTGCTGTCCGCTCGATCCGCATAGCGGGAAAAAACCCAAAAAGGTCAAACAAGACCGGCTACCGCTCGACGACTTCCGCCCAGGAACGACCTTCCAGAACGCTGTCGATCTGTACGTGTTCGATAAGAAACTGCGGCTGCTCGTGCTGGACGCACTGGAGCGTATTGAAATCGCCCTGCGCGTCGACATCTCTCATGGCCTGGGTAAGCACCATAAGTTCGCTTACCTGCAACCAGAGCTGTTTCACGAAAGCTTCTCCAGCAAGCTGGATGGCAAAACAGGCTTGACCAAACATCATGGCTGGCTGAGCAAGCATGCGACGCTGATCAACCGCTCCAAGGAAGATTTCATACGCCATAACAAAGACAAGTACGGCCTGCCCTTGGCCGTTTGGGTAGCGTGCGAGGTTTGGGACTTCGGCACTCTGTCGACGCTATTCGATGGCATGACCGAAGCTGATCAGGACGCCATTTCAACGCAGTACAACATCAGCAATGGCCGTATCTTTGCCAGCTGGCTACGTAGCCTGAACTACTTGCGCAACGTATGCGCACACCACAGCCGGCTTTGGAATCGCAACATCGTTGACCAGCCGAAACTGCCGCCAGTAGCTCAAGCACCGTCACTGGCTGCGTTTCATAACGACCCTCAGCGGCAGGCTCGTCCGTTCATGCTGCTGTGCATGACTCAACACCTGATGAAGATCATCAATCCCTCATCAAGCTGGGGAGCACGACTGAAAGCGTTGCTGGAAAATGACTTTCCAGACCTGACACACCTGAATCTTGGCCTAGATCGGATGGGCGTGGACGATGGCTGGAAGGCCCGGGACTGGTAAATCGCAGGCAATAAAAAACCCCTGAGCAATCTCAGCACCGAAGCGCATCAACCGACAGGGGCCGTGTTGCTGCCAATTATAGGCAGCTGCGTCATTGCGTCAACCGCCGCCTGGCGTCAAAAGCTGGCCAACCTTACTCGCACCGCGCCGACAATCAGCTCTACGTCTCAGCTCTGCACGCATCCATGTGGATGCGTCCTGCATGTCCTTTGCCAGGGGGATAAGGGAGCAGACTTACCATCTGGATTCATCCCCAACGACCTGTCAGCGGCTCGCCGAAGCCAATGCCGCGCCGAAGCCGATAAAGGTCACCCCAGCGGTTTTATTGACGATGCGCCCGCCACGTGGCGAGGTCAGCCAGGCCTTTGCCCGCCGCGCAAACCGCGCATAGGTGCAGTGAATGCACACCACCAGCGCACTGTACGTCAGCACCAGGGTGGCGAACTGCAGCGAATAGTCGCGTGCCGGGTCGATGAATTGCGGAAAGATCGACAGGAAGAAAAACACCGCCTTGGGGTTGGTCAACTGCAACGACAGCCCCTCGACGAAGCGCCGGGGGAAGCTCGCGCTGGGCGTCGCTTGCGTGGAGAAGTCGAACGGCGGCGCCCGCCACAGGCGAATGCCCAGGTAAACCAGGTAGGCCGCGCCGATGAACTTGAGCAGGGTAAAGGCCTGCGCCGAAGTGGCGAGCAACACCCCCAGGCTGGTAGCCGAAATCGCCGCGACCACCAAGGCGCCGAAGGCGATGCCGAGAATGCCGCCAAAGGTGCCGCGCAAGCCGTAGCGCAGGGCATTGCTCAGGGTCATGACCACCCCAGGGCCGGGGCTGGCCACGGTGGCGGCGGCCATCAGCAGAAACAGCAGGTAGAGTTGCATCGATGACTCCTTGTCGTCGGCGCTGGGCTCGATTGCCGTGCGCCTGAGATAGCTGCGACGCGCTGGCCGCTCAGGCTGCAGGCCGGCGCAGGGCTAACAGC
This sequence comes from Pseudomonas borbori, assembly GCF_900115555.1. Taxonomy (GTDB): domain Bacteria; phylum Pseudomonadota; class Gammaproteobacteria; order Pseudomonadales; family Pseudomonadaceae; genus Aquipseudomonas; species Aquipseudomonas borbori. Next base: position 11,430 of record NZ_FOWX01000023.1, on the reverse strand, counting down.
GCGGCGCCGAACGAGATGAATACCGCGCCTACCGCGCAGTTCGGCCATTTGGCGAAAGCAGCCTGCGCCAGCAGATTTCTGGCCCGTGCTGCACACCATGGCATAAGCGATCAGGGTGGCGAAGGACAGCACCATGAAAATACCCGTGCGCGCGAAAAGCTGCACCAATAAAGGCGCGCTGGCATCGATGGGCTGTTCGATCCTGCATCACACGGAAGGCAAGGATCTTGAAGCTCAGGTGTTCATTACTAGATCAAAAGCTGGGCTGAGTAGCGCATCGACGCAGTAGCAATCAAATCGATGGGGACGGCCTTGATCGGATCCTGTTGTCTCCGGCAGAAAGTCGGAGCCATCAGCAACCCATTAACCAAGGCACTCAATTAGCCGCTGCACACAATCCTCGATCGACAAACACTCAGTCATCAGTGTTAGCGTTGGTCGTAACGGCGGCTCGTATGGAGAAGTAATTCCCGTAAAGTCTGAAATCTCTCCCGCCCTGGCCCGCTGGTAAAGTCCCTTTACATCACGGGCTTCACAGGCCTGCAAAGAACAATTCAGATAAACCTCGGAGAAATCGTCTGGGCCGACGATCTCTCGAACCATTGCCCGATCAAGGCAGGTTGGAGAGATGAAAGCGGCTATGCAAATCACCCCTGACTCGACAAACAGCTTGGCAACTTCGGCAGCGCGTCGCAGGTTTTCATGGCGCCCTTCAGGCGTAAAGCCCAGATCAGCGCACAAGCCACCTCGCAGGTTGTCTCCGTCAAGCACTACGCAGCGCCGCCCCAGAAGATACAACCGTGCTTCCAGAGCATAAGCCAGCGTGGACTTCCCCGCGCCTGACAGCCCCGTAAGCCAGAGCACCTGACCACGCTGAACGTTGAGCAACTCCCGCTGCTCTCGGCTAACCCGGCTATCCTGGCGACAAACCAAGGTAGAACTACCGTTCACCGAACGACTCACTCAGGGTTTTACGCAAAGGCTTGAGCAAATAGTCCATCACCGTACGCTCGCCGGTGCGGATATCGACCTGAGCCGTCATCCCTGGCAGCACTTCCAGCACCCTGCCGGTTGTTGAGGTAACCGGATGGCTGGCAGGCTTGACCCGCACGCGGTAATAGATATCCATGCCGCGATTGGTTTCTTCCTTCAGGCTATCGGCGCTGACATAAGCGACCTCGCCTTTGACGCCGCCAAATATGGTGTAGTCAAAGGTATCGAAACGAACAGTCGCCTCCAGGCCCGGTACAACGCGGGCAATATCGGCGGTACTCACCTTGGCCTCAATCATCAACTCATCATCGACCGGAATAATCTGCATCAGCTCTTCGCCCGGCCGTAGCACCCCGCCAACCGTGGTTACACGAATATTCTTGACGATGCCCGGCACCATTGCGGTAAACACGCTGTCCTGCTGCTGCTGCTTACGAAGGGTCAGCGTTTGCCCATTCTGCGCAATATCATCCTCAGCCTTGACCAGCTCAAGCCTGGCATCCTCAAGAAACTTGTTACGCCGATTCACCAATCGGGCTTCAGCTTCATTGAGCCCACGCTGCACGCGCAGCAACTCAGAGCCACTGGCATCACCGTTCGAGTAAAGCTGCTCAACCAGTCTTAACTCCTTCTGCGCCAGGGAAACCGCCACACGCATGGTGCGTAGTTCTTCCTCCAGACCCAGTTGGCGCTGCTTGAATAACGCCTCCTCGACACGTGCCGTTTCCGGAGACCGCTCAAGCAGGTCAGCCTGAAAGACAAGTTGACGCTCTCCAATGACTTCAGCCCGCAACCGGGTAGCCCTGGCCTGAAGAGCAAATAAACGGGTTTCTACTTCACCTACCGACGCCCCGAGCCGAGTCTGTTCCATGAGCGCAAGCAGCTGACCAGGCGCCACCCTGTCGCCTTCTTTGACCAATAACTGCTCCAGAACCCCACCATCCACAGACTGAATAATCTGCACCCGGCTGCTGGCGATCACCTCGCCAGTGGCACGAGCGACCTCATCAATACGAAACAGCGAAGCCCATACACCGAAGGTGGCAACAGCAATGAATACAGCCATCAATAACCAACCCTGACGGCCGCGGTGAGAGTTCTGCAACCTGCTGACACGCGCCTGAATTCGCGCGTCGTCGTCCTGTGAGAAACGATCAGACCACATCGAGCGTCCCTCCTTTACCCATACGTGATGAAGCAACCGGACGGGCCAGCAGCTGTGCCAGCACCCGGTCCGGTGCACCGTCCTTTGCCACTTGCCCTTGCTGCATGACAATGACCCGAGTTGCCAGACGCACGGCCGCCATCGGCCGGTGGGTCGCAACGATCAAAATATCCTCAGGGCGCACCGCCTCTTGCAAGGCGGCCCACACGCGCTGCTCGGATTCACCGTCAAGCGCAGCGGTCGGCTCGTCCAGCAGCCATACGCGTGGCTGATTGATCAGCACCCGTGCCAGCGCAACCAACTGCCTTTGCCCGCCAGACAAGCCCTCTCCGCCCTCGCTGATCGACAGATCCATGCCCTGGGGGCTGGATGCGGCAATGGCATCGATGCCCAGCTCACGGGTGATCTGCAACAGACGCGAGTCACTGGTCGCGCCGGTCAACGCCAGATTGCTACGCAGGCTGCCCTTGAACAGCTGCACTGTCTGCGGCAGATAGCCCACCTGACTGGCCACCAACTGCGGATCGATTTCCCACAGATCGGCATCACCCAGGCGCACACGACCCTCACCGGGGCGATACAGCCCCGCAAGAATTTTCAAAAGAGTCGACTTGCCGCAGCCCACCGGCCCTACCAGCAGCACGCGCTCGCCGGCCTTGAACTGCAGTCCCTCGATATCGACCTGGCAGATTGGCGACTCGGGATAGGCAAAGCGCACGCGGTCCAGCGCGACCTCTTTGGGCAACTCATCCGGCAGCAGCAATTGCTGGTCCGGACGCCGATCACGCTCCAGGCACAGCACCTGATCCACCATCTGCAGTGCCTGTCGGACATGCTGCCACTGCGCGAGGTACTGAACACTCTGGGCGATTGGCGCAATCACCCGACCGCCCAGGATGCTGCACGCGATCAGCCCGCCCATCGTCAGCAGACCGGCCTCGATCTGCCATACCCCAACCACCACGGCGGCGACATAGGCCAGGGTCGACAGGCTACTGGTACTCACGCTGGAAAAACTGCTGATGGCACGCTGCTGGATGCTGTAGCCATCGATGCTCGCGGTAACGGCTTGCCATTCCTGGGCAAAACGCCAGCCGGCGTTATTGGCGCGGATGGACTCGGCCCCGCGAATACTGTCGACCAGTAACCCCTGCCGCTCGTTACTGCGCAGCATTTGCTGCCTCAGCAATGCGCGCAAACGCCATTGAGTCACATAGCCCAGCATCAATGCCACCGGCAGCAACAGGGCATACACCCAGCCGACCGCGCCACCGATGATGGCGATAAACGCCAGAAACATGAGCGCGAAGGGCAGATCCACCAGCGCGAACACCACGCTCGAACTGAAGAATTGCCGCACCGCATCCAACCCGCCCACCTGCGCCGCCAGCGTCCCAAGGCTGCGCGGCTGCTGATCCAGACGCAGATGCAGCAAGTGCTCGAAGACCTGCTGCGACACGCGCTTGTCCACCGCACAGGAAAGGCTGTCCAGAATCCGCGCACGGGTGGTTTTCAGCAACCAGTCCAGCAGGATGATCATCGCCATGCCGGTCACCAGCGTGGTCAGGGTCGCGTAGGCCAGTGTGGGTACCACACGGTCGTAGACCTGCATGGCGAAAATAGAGGTACCGACAGCCAGCAAATTGACCAGCACCGTGGCAACCATGATTTTCCACAGCCAGCCACGCTCACGAAACAGCTCACGCCAGACCAGGCGGGTCGCCAGATTGCCCGCAAACGCTGGCCCAGTGTCTGCGCTCCTGTTGCTAGGGGCCCGCAGCCAGACCACCAGGGCATCCTGCAACTCGCTATCGCTCATCTCGCGACGCGCGCCTGCAGCGTCGATCAACGTCAGCTGCTCCGCTGTTTCGCGCACGGCCAAAAACCACTCATCACCCGCGCGGACCAACACCGGCAGCCGGCGCTGGTCGAGGCGGCGCCAGGCCAGCTGCACGGGTGCGAGGTTTTTCAGCCCGGCCTGGATCAGCACCTGCCTGAGCCACTCGGCAGGCCGCAAAGCTGCAGACGCATGACCGACCTGCGTGCAGGCCTGCTGCAACGCAGCGTTGTCGCAGGGGATCTGTAACGACGCCAACAAGTGTTTCACCAGCGCAGGCGCAATGCTCTGCTGCTGAGCATAGGTTTGCCCATCCATGCGGTTACAACTCCTCGGTATTTAAGGCAACCGAGGCATCAAGGCCACCGGTCAGCGCTGCCAACTGCAGCGAGTAGATCACCCAATCGCTCTGTGCCTGCACCAACTGCAAATGCTGCTCGCTGAATTCGCGCTGGATATTCAGCACATCCAGCCAGCTTTTGCTGCCGGCCGCGTATTGACGCTGATATGACCCCAGTACAGCCTCCAGCTCGGTCAGTGACTCGCCCTGCACTCGAATCAACTCATCCTGCAACTCACGGCTGCGTTGCAGGCGACGCACGCTGCGCTCAAGCTCGTTGACGGCGTAGCTCAGATCGTCTTCCGCCGCACTCTGCTGCGCCACCGCGGCCCCCGTACGACCACGGGTAGCGAAGCCCATGCCTTCCAGTGTGCCCTCCAACACCAGGCTGACGCGGGTGTCATCACGGTAGGTAGGCTGGTCGTAGTCCTGTTCGGCTTGAAGGTAAATCGTCGGCATGGAAGCCGTTTTCGCTTGATCCACGCCCGCTTTGGCCCGTTCGATTTCCTGCTTTTTGTAGCGCACCTCGGCACTACCCTGCAGGGCGGCCTGGCGCAAAGCGTCGCCCTCACTGACCTGCAACCAGCCCGAAGCCACCGGCAGCTTGGCCGGCAAGGGGACCTGGGTCAGGGCCAGCAGATCACTCTCGGCAATTTCCAACTCCCCGGCGTAACGCTCGACCCGCGCCTTGGCTTGCGCCAGGCGAGTGGTCGCCAGGCGCACATCTGCGGTCGACGCCAGTTGGCCTTGCTCGCGGCGGCTGATTTGCTCAAACAGTGACTGGTGAGCGGCCAGGCTGGCCTCGACCACCTGCAAGCGCTGGCGGCTGCCCAACACGCTGGCGTAGGCAACAGCCGTCTGCTCCAGTAATTGACGCTGTACCCGCAGCAGATCGACGCGCTCGACATCGGTGTCGGCATCGGCGAAAGCGATGCTGTTGTCGATGCGCCCGAATGCCCACAGCGGCTGACGAGCACGCAGGGTTACCGGTGTGGAAAGATCCTCACCGGTGGCTACATCCCGATTGGACGCCGAATACTGCTGAGCCTGGGCGGTCAGGCTGGGATAGCGCTGGCTGCGCGCGGCATCGGCAGAATATTCCCGTGCCTGGATCTGCGCCTGTTTGCCGCTGACGGCCGGGTGCAGGCTCAGTGCGGCTTGCAATGCCGCCTGCAAACCATCCGCCTGCTGTGCGCTCGCGGGCAGCGCCAAAGCGGCCAGGCATACGGCCACCAGGCTACGCCGTCCCAGGCGTGGCAAGGACGTTACCATGCAAACTCTCCATCGATTTCGTGTTCGTTGTCGGTCACGCTAGCGTGCGCCGAGTGCGGTTTTTTGCGTTTCAACAAAGCAGCTTTCTCCGGCTCACCGGCCATCTCATACGCCTGCGCCAGATCATCACGCCATTGGCCATTCCACGGGCATTGCTCATGCGCCTTGAGCATCAAGGCGATGCCCTCGTCCAGATGACCTTTACGCACATAGATCAGCCCCACCATAAAGGTGGCGGCGGCATGCTCGGGCAAGTGATGCAACAGCTGCTTGAAGTGATACTCGGCATCATCCAGCCTTTCTTCGCGGTAAAACGCCACGCCGGTTTCCAGCAGGCCGGGCACAGGTAGCGTCACCATATCGGTGATGGGTTGCCATTCGATGCGGGCATTGGTGCCACGAATCAGGGGCGCGAGATACGCCTCATAGCGCGCCCACTTGGCCATGGAGGTGGTGTAAAGAGGCTGGCGAACTTGCCAGACGCTGGCGGTTTTCACCGGCCGCTGCAGCTCGCTGAAATTAAGTACCTGCGGCTCCCAGGCCACGCCGACATATGCCAGCATGCGCCGCGCCTCGCGCTCCGGGTCGGCCAGCACGTCTTCGTAACGTACCTGCAGAATTTCACCAGGGAACACCTGATCCCAGTGCTGCAGCAGCAGGTTGTGGTCGGCCAGTTGCTCGCCGATCCAGGTCAGGTCGTAGGCGAAGCCCATGCCGCCGTGCTTGGCCGCGTAGTCGGTGAAGTAGTTGGAGATGGCGATATCACGCGGATCGCGGCGCACCGAGATGATCCGCGCGTTGGGAAACAGCAGCTTGATCAGGCCGATGTTCTCGAAGTTATGCGGCAGCTTGTCCACCACATGCAGCGCCTCGGGGGCGTACTCCTGCAGCTCCTTGAGGATGTTGCCGGTGATACCCGCAACCACCTTGGCGCTGAGGTCGTCCACACAGTCGGGGTAATGCCGGCCTGAGCCAACCCGGCGCTCCCAGCGCTCCAATCCGGCGATCACACCCGGTATCACGCCCAGCTCGCCAGCACCGTGGATCTGGCTATGGCCGGCGAGTATCTGTTCGATCAGCGTGGTGCCGGAACGCGGCATACCCAGCACGAACACGGGCAGGGTCGAGTGGTTGCCCAAGCCACCGCGGTGTTCATACAGCTCACGATTGAAGGCATGGCGGATACGTGCGCAGCGCTGGCGGTGAGCTACGGGGTCATAGTTCAGCAACTTGCGGCTGGCGGTATTGGCTTCATCGGCGAGCACAAAGGCCTTGGCGTAGTCCTTGCGCTTTTCCCAGGCTGCGGCCAACGAAAACAGCAGGCCACTTCGGACACGCCCTTCGGGCCCCGGCATACGGGCCAGACGCTCCAGCTGTTCCAGCGTCGCCACGTCATCGGGGAAGTGGCGGGCGTTGATCAGCGCCGCGTGGCCTCGCGCGGGGTCGATCTCGCTGGCCCGGGCGAACAGCGTCACCGCCTCATCGATGCGTCCCAGTTGCATCCGCAGCTGCCCCAGGCCGATCAGCGCGGCCAGCAACCCGGGGTGTTTCTCCAGCAGAGACTGGTAACGCTGTTCGGCCTCAACGTAGTGAAGCTCGTGCGACTCCACGCCTGCCAAGGCCAGTTCGGCCTGAACGCGCCATGAACCGAGTTGCTCACAGCTACCCCGGCCCGCCTGCGCAAGCGAATCCACCAGCGCCATCGCGCGTTCGGCGGCCTGGCGTGCGGCGATGGGATTGTGCTGCAAAAGGAGGCTGGACAGGCGCACCCACAGCGGAACCAGATCGTCCTCCTGCTCCTCGGCAAGGCGAATGGCCCGGCGCAGCAAGGCTGCTGCTTGCGCCGTGCGCCCCTGCAGGGCGGCGATCTCAGCCAGTTGGCTGTACAGCGGCAGGTGCTGCGGGCAGTGCTTCAGGCCCTCGCGCAGGGCATCCTCGGCTTGCGCGTGCTGGCCGCCGCCTTGCAACAGTTGCGCGTAGCCTTGCAGCAATGCGCACCAGTCCTGTTCGGGTAATGCCGAACGCCGCGCCGCCAGCCAGGCCTCGACCTCGGCCTGCTGTCCCGCTGCCAGCCACACTTCCAGCTGGAGCCTGTGCAGTCGTGCTTGGTGATATTGCTGTAGAGGCTCAGGCCACTCATCGGCCTGTTCCGTCCAAAGATTCGCTGCGAGTTCCAGTGCTTCCAGTGCGCCTGGTGCGTGATCCATTTGCAGATGCAGCTGCGCAATGCTCAACAAGACAGCCTGTCGCGGTTGCACTGCCGCGCTACGTTGGTACAACTCCAAAGCCTGGTCGACGCGCCCCTGCTGCATGCGGCACCAAGCCAAACGAGCCAGAGCCAGGGAGTGGCCTGGCTGCACGGCAAGCACCGCCTCCAGCAGTGCGCCGGCCTCATCGACACGACCGAGCGATAAGCAAACGGCACCGAGGTCGACACGGGTTTCGCAATCCAGCCGGTCGATCAACTCCAACAACCCAGACAGCGCATGACCCGCTTCTTCGAATTCCCCCAGTTGGGCTTGGGCAAAGGCCAGCAGAGCCAGGCATGCCGGGTCAGCCGAATCCTCCCAGGCTGCTTCCGCAGCGCCCCGTAAAGCAGGGAAATCTTGCCGGTCGGCAAGACCGCGCAGAATAGATAGCATCATGGTCGCTGCAGCAAACTTTGGCTCCTCTCACGCTCTGTGTGGCGCACCCTACTCAAGCCAGACCTTGTGAGGTCAGCACACCGGCGGGCATGTTGATCAAGTAAACCTGTCCCAGACCATAGTGGGCGTCATAGTTCGTGATGTTGGGGAACAAGCCACCCCAGAGGTCTACGTCAACCAAGCTCCTGGTACCGTGGATGACGGTGCGACCAAATCCGCCGCTCCCAAGCAGCCTGGCTGCCTGACCCGATGTCGACCCCCAAAATGCAGCACCGTTGCCAGCAGCCGGGCCATTCACGGCGGAGAATGAATTCACGGCAGTACTGCCTATTCCCTTGACAGCTGATCCGTTGCCCACCAGAACGATCCTGTCGTCAGTGCTCAGTTTGTTGGCGCCAGACCACGCACCCCAGGTATCGCTGGCGCCGGGTCCGTCACCGTCGGTACTCAGCGTGACCGAGTTGCTGTTGACGCGGATATAGATCGTGTAGCTGGTGTTCGCGTCGAAGGTACGGCTGCTGTGACTGGAGCTTACGCCCTCAACCAAATCGAACACCACAATGCTGGTATCGACCGCTGGCGCCGAGGTATCGATAACGATGGCCTCGTTCGCCCCCAGGGACCCCGCCGTGCCGGGGCTGGCCAGAGTCAGGGTGGCGTTATTGCCAGCGGCGTCGCGGATCGTGCCGCCGTTCAAACTGAGTGCGTTAGTGTTCAGGTAGTCGAGGTCGGCGCTGGAGTCATCCGCCTGCACCGTGTAGCTGAAGGTTAGGGTGTTTGTGCCGGAGCCACTGGCGTAGTTGACCACCCGGTCGGTGGTGCCGGTTTCCAGCGTCAGTTGTGGTGTGCCGGTGACCGTCACCGCTTCGCTGAAGGCGACCTGGATGCTGATCACGTCATCCACGGCATAGGTGCCGGCGGCGGTGGTACTGCTGACACCGCTGACGGTGGGCGCGCTGGTGTCGACCAGGTAGCTGGCGTTGTCGGCCACCAGGGCGTGGGTTAGCACCGCATCGTTCCCAGTCGCGTCGCGCAGCGTGCCGCCGTTGGTCTGAAGCGCATTGGCTGCTATCGAGATGCCATTGGCGTCGGTCTGACTGGCCAAAATGGTGTATTGGAACACCAACGACGTAGTGCCCGTGCCCAAGACGTAATCCGCGTAGACCGTGCTGCCGCCGATAGTCAGCGCCACGCGCGGCGTGCCACCCGCGGTATTGACCAGCGTCGCCTCGTTCATGGTGACCGTCACACTGACCACGTCACCAGCATTCAGGGTGTTGTTCTGCACACCCGTGGCACTGCTGATGGCCACGCTGCTGACCGCTGGCCCGGTGTCATCCACATCGTTGATGCTCAGTGAAACTGCCTGCTCGCTGGCATTGCCCGCTGCATCGGTAGCGACCACGGTAAAGGCGTAGCTGGTTTTGCTTTCGTAGTCTGGGTTACCGGTCAGCGTCACCGCGCCACTGGCGCCGTCGATGCTAAAGGCAGCATGGTCATCCACGGCCTTGAGGCTATAGGTGACGGTGTTGGCATCGGTTGCCGCAGCCGTATACACGGTCTGTCCAGCCCCAATGTTTTCGCTGATTGCAGCAGCCACAGCGCCCGAGGTCACGCTGGGTGCCGTGGTGTCGACCTGATAGCTGGCGTTGTCAGCCACGGCATCGTGGCTCAATAGCGCGTCGTTGCCGGCGGCATCCTTGAGCGTGCCACCATTGAGTTCGAGCGCGTTGGCCGGTATGGCAATGCCGTTGGTGTCGGTGTCGCCGTCTTGCACGCTGTACTGAAACAGCAGCGCGGTACTGCCACTGCCCGAGGCGTAGGTGGCGTAGACCGTGCTGCCGCCGATATTCAGGGCCACGCGCGGTGTGCCGGTGACGATGGTGTTCTCATCCAGGGTCACGGTGATGCTGAGCACATCACCGGCGTTGAGCAGGCTGCCCTGGGCACCGCTGGCACTGGTGATGGCCACACTGCTGACCGTCGGCGCGATCTCATCCAGGTCGTTGATCGAGAGCGTCACCGCCTGCTCGCTGGCGTTGCCCGCCGCATCGGTGGCCACTACGGTAAAGCTGTAGCTAGCTTTCGTTTCGTAGTCAGGGTTGCCGGTCAGGGTCACTGCACCGCTGCTGGCATCGATTGCGAAGTTCGCATGGTCAGCAACAGCCTTGAGGCTGTAGGAGACGCTACCCACGTCACTCGCTGCAGCCGTGTAAACGCTTTGCCCGGCACCACTGTTCTCGTCGATGGCGCTGGCTGTGGCGCCCGAGGTGAAGCTGGGAGCAGTCGTATCCACCAGGTAGCTGGCGTTATCGGCCACTGCGCCATGATCCAGAACAGCCGCATTACCCGCCGCATCGCGCAGGGTGCCGCCGTTGGCCTGCAGTGCATTGGCGTCGAGGCTGATGCCATTCACATCGGTCTGGCCTGCCAGGATGGTGTACTGGAACACCAGCTCGGTGCTGCCACTGCCCGAGACGTAATCGGCGTAGACGGTGCTGCCGCCGATATTCAATGCCACACGCGGCGTGCCACCTGCCGTATCGACCAGCGTGGCTTCATCCATGGTCACAGTAACGCTGACCACATCGCCCGCATTCAGGGTGCTGTTCTGCGCGCCACTGGCAGCGCTGATGGCGATGCTGCTGACGGTGGGTGCGACTTCATCCACCAGGTCGTTGATCGCCAGGGTGACAGCTTGCTCGCTGGCATTGCTCGCCGCATCGGTGGCGACCACAGTGAAGCTGTAGCTCGCCTTGGTTTCGTAGTCTGGGTTGCCGGTCAGGGTTACTTCGCCCGTGACGGCATTGATGCTGAACAACGCTGCATCACCGCCGGCTTTGAGGCTGTAGCTGGTGCTACCGGTCACCACGTCGGTGGTGTCGGTGCTGGTGACGGTGTACACCACCTGCCCGGCGCCGCTGTTCTCGTTGATCGCCGTTGCGGTATCAGCCGAGGTAATGAGCGGGGCAGTGTCATCCAGGTTGCTGAGGCCCAGCGTAACAAGCTGCTCGCTGGCGTTGCCTGCGGCATCGGTGGCTAGCACGGTGAAGCTGTAGCCTGGCTTGGTTTCGTAATCCGGATCGGCGGTGAGGGTCACTGCGCCGCTGCTGGCATCGATGCTGAACAGGGACGCGTCGCCCCCCGCCTTCAGGCTGTAGCTGGTGGAACCTGTGGC
>NZ_FOWX01000041.1 GCF_900115555.1 Pseudomonas borbori | reverse complement strand
ATGTGCTACCGGCATCGTGAGGTGACGGGATGGGCGAACAGAAGTCAGCCGAGGCCGTAGTAGTTGCTCGAAACTGGAGTGACGAAGGGCTGAACCTGCCATGAGTGGACAGTCGGGTGTGATCTCTGTTGGATCGTAAAGCAGAAACTCCGCGTAGCGGGGGTCGAGACCATCAGGAGGTAGGAGCCGGAAGCTCCGAGGGCCGGTCTGGGCGCTTAGATACCGCAGGCGACACATCAACGGAACCAAGCTCGCTGACGCTGTTGGTTAGTAGGCAGGAACCGCCGTATACGGAACCGTATGTACGGTGGTGTGAGAGGACGGCGGGGGCAACCCCGCCTCCTACTCGATTCTATCTTCCAACCATCGGCTGGTGTTTTGCCGTAAAACTGCTGTCTATCGTCAAGGCGAGATGCCAACCCGCTAACCCGTTGAAACCCGATACAGCTGATCTGCCGGGATCCGGCAGGCGGACACCTATAAAAAGTGATGCGTATGACCGTCAGTATTCTGCTTATCTGCGACGACTCCAGCATGGCGCGCAAGCAATTGCTGCGTGCGCTGCCTGCCGACTGGCCTGTCGCCATCGCGCAGGCCGCCAACGGCATGGAGGCCATGGCGATTCTGCGCCAGGGGCAGACCGATGTGATGCTGCTCGACCTGACCATGCCGGAGATGGACGGCTATCAGGTACTGACTGCCCTGCAAAGCGAAGGTCTGTCGTGCAAGGTCATTGTGGTGTCCGGCGATGTTCAGGAGCAGGCGTTGCAGCGGGTCATGGCGCTTGGGGCGTTGGCCTTCGTGCAGAAGCCGGCTGACCCGGATCTGCTCCGACAAACCCTCGAGCGTCTGGGGTTGCTCGCCAACAGTGCGAGTGAGCTGGCCGTGCAGGCGCTCGGCGATGATTCCGCGATCAACTTTTTCGATGCCTTCCGTGAGGTGGTCAACGTCGCCATGGGCCGTGCTGCGGCCTTGCTGGCCAGGCTGCTGGGCGTGTTCGTGCAATTGCCGGTGCCTAATGTCAGCCTGTTCGAGGTCGGCGAGTTGCACATGGCCCTGGCCGATGCCCAGCGTGGTGGCGGGCTTACCGCCGTATGCCAGGGGTTTATCGGCAGTGGCATCGCCGGCGAGGCGCTGCTGATCTTCCATGATTCGGAAGTGGGCGACATGGCCCGCTTGATGAGCGGTTTTTCCTCCGACTATTCCGAAATAGAAATGCTCCTGGATCTGTCCACTCTCTTGATTGGCGCCTGCCTGAACGGCATTGCCGGGCAGATCGATGTGCAGTTTTCCCAGAGCCACCCCATAGTGCTGGGCGAGCACGCCTCCATCGAGGAGCTGATCAAGCTCAACCGTCCGCGCTGGAAAACCACCCTGGCGGTGGAAATCAGCTACAGCATCGAAGGCCACCATATCCATTTCGACCTGCTTCTGCTGTTCACTGAAGACTCGGTGGCGTTGCTTTCCAACAAGCTTGCTTACCTGATGAACTGAACATGAACGAAAATCTGGATCTCAACGAGTTTCACTGGCTGCTGGCGGTGGTGCAGAGCATCGATGTCGGTGTCGTGGTGCTGGATCGCGAATACCGTATACACGTCTGGAATACCTTCATGGAGAACCGCTCGGGCCTGCAGCCCCATGAGGTTCACCAGCAGTCATTGTTCAGCCTGTTTCCCGAAATCGAGGAGAACTGGTTTCGCCACAAGGTCGAAGGCGTGGTGACGCTGGGCACGCCGGCTTTCACCATCTGGGAGCAACGGCCTTACCTGGTGAAGTTCAAGAACTACCAGCCGATCACCGGGCAGGAAGAGTTCATGTTTCAGAACACCACCATCCTGCCGTTGCAGGCCACCAATACCAGCATCGAGCATATCTGCCTGATCATTTACGACGTGACCAGTGTGGCGACCAACAAGCAACAATTGCAGGCGGCGAACCTGCAGCTGCAACAACTCTCGCGCACCGATCGCCTGACCGGCCTGCACAATCGCGGCTACTGGGAAGAATGCCTGCAGCACGAATACGCCCGGCACCGGCGCTATCAGAGCATGGCCGCATTGGTGATGTTCGATATCGATCATTTCAAGAAGGTCAACGACAGCCATGGCCATCCGGCCGGGGACAAGGTGATTCAGGCCGTCGCCGAGGTGATGCGCGAGCAGGTGCGCGACACCGATTACGCCGGGCGCTATGGCGGCGAGGAGTTCGTGGTCCTGCTGCCGGACGTCGACAGTGCCGCTGCCAAGCTGTTTGCCGAACGCCTGCGCCGGCGCATCGAGTCCCTGCTGGTCACCTATGAGGGGCAGACCATCCCGTTCACCATCAGCCTGGGTGTGGCTGACCTGAGCGACCCTGCCGAGGACTATCAGCAGTTGATCGAGCGGGCCGACCAGGCCCTGTATGCCGCCAAGGAGGCAGGGCGCAATCAGGTCAAGGTTTACCGCGGCAACCCGATGGCGCCGCCGCCGCGGACCCGAACCTGACGCCCAGCGCTCTTCCGTCCTTTTTCGCATCTCCATGGTCCTGGCGATTGCCGCCGCCGCCAAAGCCAGCGCCCCGTTGTCGATTAGCCTGCCGCTCGGCTCCTTCGCTGCTTCCTGCGTGCCGGTCTTTGCCGTTTCGTTGCCTCCGCAGGCCGAATATCCGTGTTCAATGCGCCGCTGGAACCGTTCAGAGCCCCAATTCCGACAGGCCCGGGTGGTCATCGGGGCGCCGGCCCAGGGGCCAGTGGAACTTGCGTTCGGATTCCTTGATCGGCATGTCGTTGATGCAGGCGAAGCGGTTGGCCATCAGGCCGTTATCATCGAATTCCCAGTTCTCGTTACCGTAGGAACGAAACCAGTTCCCCGAGTCGTCATGCCACTCGTAGGCGTAACGCACGGCGATACGGTTGTCGGTGAACGCCCACAGTTCCTTGATCAAGCGGTAGTCGAGTTCCTTGGCCCATTTGCGGGTGAGGAACTCCTTGGCTTCTTGCCGATTGAAGGCGAACTCGGCACGGTTGCGCCATTTGGTATCCAGGGTATAGGCCAGCGATACCCGTTCCGGGTCGCGGCCGTTCCAGCCGTCCTCGGCCAGGCGGACCTTCTCGATGGCGCTTTCCCGTGTGAAAGGCGGGCGGGGTGGGCGAACGGCGTTTTCAGCGGTCATGGTGTTTCTCCTTGGTGAGTCGGGCCGGGTGGCTGCAAGTTTGGCTGCCGGACGGATCGGCCGTCTGACCAGCTCACCGCCACAGTTTGGGCAGCTGCCGTGCAGGACCTCGTCGCTGCAGTCACGGCAGAAGGTGCACTCGAACGAGCAGATCAGCGCCTCAGCCGAGTCGGCCGGCAGATCGCGTTTGCAGCATTCACAGTTAGGGCGCAGTTGCAGCATGCTTGACTCCTGTCTGGATGGTTGGGCTTCAGGCGAAACGCTCGGCGTATTCCTGCGGGCTGACCGACAGATGCTTGTGGAAGCTGCGGCGCAGGTTTTCCGGGTGAGCGAAACCGGTCAGGCGCGCCACCGTAGCGATCGACGCCTGGGCGTCCTGCAGCAGATGGCGTGCCGCTTCCAGGCGGATACGTTCGACATAGCGTCCCGGTCCCATGCCCAGTTCCTGTACGAACACCCGCGACAGCGTGCGCGGGGTCATGTGCGCCTGGGCGGCCAGCGCCTCCAGCGACAGGTCGGCACTCAGGTGCGCAGGAATCCATTCCAGCAGAGCGGCCAGACGCGGCACCCGGCTTGGCTCGGGCGTGAGCAGGGCGCTGAACTGGGCCTGCCCACCCGGCCTGCGCAGGAACATCACCAGACGCCGCGCCACCGCCAGTGCGGTGACACGGCCGAGGTCGGCTTCGATCAGGGCCAGGGCCAGGTCGATACCCGCGGTGACGCCCGCCGAGGTAAATATATGGCCATTGCCGTGCAGATCCTGCGGGTCATAGGTGTGCAAGCAGTCCGCGAGTACCTCGATGTCCGGATAATCCCGGCGCAGGTTGTCCGCATCGGCCCAGTGGGTAGTCGCCCGGCGACCATCGAGCAGGCCGGCGGCGGCGAGGATAAGCGCGCCGGAGCAGACCGAGCCCAGGCGGCGCACCTGCGGTTCGGCGGTGCGCAGCCAGGCCAACAGTTCCCGGTTCAGGCATTGAGCCTCTTGGCCCGGGCCGCCAGGAATCAGCAGGGTGTCGATCCGTGCGGCGTCGATCTCGCGCCAGCTCTGTTCGGCCAGCAGTTGGAAGCCGGCCGAAGTGGCGACAGCGCCGACCTGCTGGCCGAGCACGAGCAGACGATAGAACGCCGGCAAACCCTGGCGTTGACGCTCGACATTGGCCGAGGCGAACACCTGTAGCGGGCCGGTCACATCCAGGCTCATTACATTGGGGTAGAGCAGGCAGGCAATGGTTTTCAGCGCATCCATGGGAGGTTCTCGATGAGCGATGGATGCAGTTTGCGCTCAGCGAAAGGGTGGCAACAAGGACAAAGCGCCCACAGATATTGCCAATTCGACTCGCTCCAGATCAGAGCAGGTCAGGTCAGGGGGAGGGCACCGCTACATTGGCTTCGCGAGCGGGTTCACGGTGCTCTTGGCGGCCTGAGGATTACTCCGGCATGCTCCAGGGGGCCAGGTCGTAACCCTGCCGGCTTAATTCGGCGCGCGACTTGTTCAACACACTGGCCAGTTGTATCGGGTCGCTGTAGATGCTGCTCGACAGCTGGGTGCGACCCAGTAGGCGGGTGCTGGTACGGTCGATGACCGTCAGGCTGAGTTCGCCGGTACCGTCTTGCGGTGCCCAGGCGACACACTGGAAAGGTTGAAAGGCGCGGTCGGCGATCAGCAGTGCTTCGTTAAAACGCAGCGGGGCGTTCATGGGGTCGGTTTCTCCGAGGTTATCCCAAAAGTCTAGAGGCCAGTGACACGTGGTGCTACGTCGGCCAGTCATCATGTTGATGACCGCAGTCGACCGCAAAGTCACATTTGCTGGTGAATAATGTGCGGGCTGTCTTGCGTGCTTTCCCTGAGCTGTTTTGCGTACCGCCGCCGAGAAAAAGTCGAACCCTGCCCCATTCAGCGAAAAATCCGTCAAGCACGGCGTTTTCAGGCATAGGCGGGTACTCCAGACGCCGTTCGAGGTCATGCAATCACTGCCGTTTGTCGGCTTCAGCGAGCAAAAAATGAACGAAGTCGGGTTGTGTGGCTCATAAAATAGCCCGACGAGAGCGAGAGCTTTAGCCTCGTTTTCACCGATCCAGGAGTTTTCTCAACAGGAGCGCATCGTGCGTGCGTGGGGGCGTTTTACCTTTGAAAGGGGAAATCGAATGATGAGATGTTCATTCGCCAGACTGTTATGCGTTTGATGTTTCGCATGTTTCACATATGAAACCGAAAAACTGCACTGGAGTATTTCTTCACTGCAAACGTAAAAACCAAATGAATCATATGACGCAGATAGTCTGATTCACCTGAATATAAAAAGAGGCACCCATGGATTTTACTATTATCGCTTCGTTTTTTGAGCAAAAAACGACCATGGAGTTCATGCGCTTAGGGATTGTTTATGCGCACCTGATCGCCTGTTGCGTTGCAATTGGCATGGTATTAACCAGCGACGTGGCAATGATCAAAGAATTATTCAAAGGCAAGCAGAGCCACCTGCAAAATGCTCAGCATATGGAAAGTTTGCAGAAAACAGTCTCCGCTGCGCTGGTGGTACTTTGGATCACCGGCCTCGCGATTATCTGGGTCGATATTGGCGATAAAGGCTTGTCGTATCTGCTCAACCCAAAGTTACAGGCGAAGATCGCTATCGTCATGTTGCTGACGTTCAACGGCATGTTGCTGCATAGCCTGGTGCTGCCCGCGCTGCAGAAGGCCGGATCACTGCTCAAGCTGGAGTTCAACATGCGCATGTTCGCACTGTTTGCCGGCGCGCTCTCTGGTGTCTCCTGGTTCTATGCCGCGATGTTGGGGGTTGGTCGTCCGCTGTCCTGGAAGTACTCGCTGAGCGAAATTCTGGCCGCTTATCCGCTCTTGATCATCGCCGGTTTCATGGCCATGGCACTGCTGACCCAGTGGGCGAAAAACCGTGAAGAAGGCGAGGGGACTCCTGCTAACGCCCATGCACTGAGGAATCCGGCGCTGGCAGCCTGGTAATAGCTTTAAACCGCATCGGTAATCTGACCGTTAATCGCGCTCCATCCTAGCGCGGCGCAATCAAGGCGCCCCCGAATCCCGACAGTAATTCTGCGACTGTCACGGATTCGGGGGCGTCTTTATTTGGGGCGGATCAATGCGCCGTGTCGCGCAGGCAATGGCCGGGAAAGCGGATCGGCACCGGCGGGTCGTAGGCGCAGGTGAACAGGGGATGTTGCGGCCGAAGGTAACCAATCCGGCCAGAGCTTACAGGACGCGGAACGGATCGTCAGGCGCTCGCCAGGCCCATGCATGTTCGCGGCTATTGGGTTGGGTGCCGATGCCGTGGATGATGGCGAGCGCAAGTCTCGTGAGACTCCTTCCGTGGTTGAGCGTCGCCTAAGCCTGTTGTCCGCGATGATGGCTGCAATCGCCAATGAGTCAAAGTGCCAGTGCGCGCTCGGCCAGTCGCTCGTTTTCCACCAGTTCGAGGAACTCGTCGCCGAGGCGACGGCTTTCCTCCATGGCGGTGCGCCAATAGCGTTCGCGGCCGGCGTCATCGCCTTGATAATGGCTGAAGTCCTGGCGATCCGGCAGTTTGCCGTGGGGTAGACGTTCCAGGTAGTCGGGCGAGGGAGCCAGCAGCAGGACATCCTGCAAGCGCCCGGCGTCGCCCCGGCGCCAGGGCAGAGCCTTGTCGAACCAGCCGGGAATCACTCTGTCGGTGAAGTGCGGGTAGAGCACGATGTCGTCGCCGCTGTAGGGCAGGTCGAGGTGGTAATCGAGCAGGCCGCCGTCCCTGTAGGTGCCCGGGCCGGCTCCCGGGATGTCGCGCACCCCCTCCATGATCAGCGGGATCGACCCGGAGGCGAGCAGGGCATGGCGCAGGTTGGCGCCGTTCAGCGCCAGGTAGCGCGAAGGGAAATCGCTCAGTTCGGTCAGCGGTGGGGCAAGGCGCGCATCGTGCAGGATCAGCCGCTCAAAGTGTCGGGCCAGCCGCGTCCGTCCAAGCAGGTTGTTGCCGATCACCGAGGAGAGGCCCAGGCCCAGCACGCCACGGTGGTCATGGCGGAGCAGGCCATGGCTCTTCACCACGACTATATTCAAGCGGTAGTGCGGGTTGCTCAGCACCTGGGCGTCCTGGCCAGCCAATACCTCGTCGAGCATCCGCCGGCAACTGCGCGAGACCTCGGTCATGCGCACGCCCTTGGCAAAGCGCTGCCCGCTATAGAGTTCGCCGAGCCGGCGAATCCCAGCGACAGCATCCGGCAGGCAGGCACAGGCGAAACGCCAGGAGCCGATCGAAGCACCAATCAGCGAGCGCTCGCGCGGCGCCCGCATCAACCAGTCGCCGAACAAGGCCAGATCCAGGCCCTGGATGCCAAGGGCTTTGGCTCCGCCGGCAGCACCAGGCAGAATGCCCACGTCGGCCGGTTGCAAGCCGCGCTCGCGAATGCGCGCCAAGGCCCGTGGGCCGGCCTTGATCGTCAGGGCAGGGTACTTGATTCGAATCGCACTCATGCTCGCATCCATCACGCCAGGTAGCGATTATAGAGCTCCAGGCGGACAGGCCAAGCCACTCGATCCCTGGCGGACGTGGCTGGATTCAGCTTGAGTTAAGTCCGGCGCAGTAACCTTGGTTCCGTCGAGACAAGCATACGGAGACTCAGCATGAAAACCATGATTGTACTGTTCGGCGCTGCTGCCTTGAGCGTCTCAGCCGGTATTGCCCAAGCGCGTGATCTGGGCCCGGATGAGGCGTTAAAACTGCGTGATGCGGGCACCATTGAGCCGTTCGAGACGCTCAACGCCACTGCCCTGGCCCTGCACCCCGGCGGCAAGATCGAAGAAACCGAACTGGAAGAAGAATACGGGCGCTACATTTATCAGCTCGAAGTACGCGATACCCAAGGCCTGCAATGGGACATTGAACTGGACGCCAGCAACGCTCAGGTCCTCAAGAATCAGCAGGACGATTGATGCCGACCGCTTTGCGCTATCGCGCCCTGTGCGGCCTGCTGCTGCTTGTGCTGAACGGCCATGCCGCTGCCCGCGATCTGGATCAGGACGAGGCCTTGCGCCTGCGCCGCGAGGGACTGATTCTGCCCCTGGAGCAACTACTGGATGTGGCTTTGCAGCGTTATCCTGGCGCCACCCTGCTCGAAGCCGAACTGGAAGAGGAAGACGATATCCTGGTCTATGAGGTCGAGATACTGACCCGCCAAGGCGTAGTGCGCGAATTGGAGTTGGACGCTCTCGATGGGCGTATCCTGAAGGACGAGGTGGACGACTGAATGCGCCTGTTATTGGTGGAAGACCATGTGCCCCTGGCCGATGAATTGCTCGCCGGCCTGAGCCGCCAGGGCTATGCGGTGGATTGGCTGGCCGATGGCCGCGATGCGCTGTATCAGGGTGCGAGTGAGCCTTATGACCTGATCATTCTCGACCTCGGCTTGCCGGGCAAGCCCGGTTTACAGGTACTGGAGCAGTGGCGTGCGGGTGGCTTGGCAACCCCGGTGTTGATCCTCACCGCCCGCGGTTCCTGGGCAGAACGCATCGAGGGGCTGAAAGCCGGAGCCGACGATTACCTGAGCAAGCCGTTTCATCCGGAAGAACTGCAACTGCGGATTCAGGCGTTACTGCGCCGCTCGCATGGCCTGGCCAACCAGCCGCAGTTGCAGGCGGCCGGTTTGTTGCTGGATGAAGGCCGCCAGTGCGTCAGCCGTAATGGCGAGGCGATAGAACTGACCTGTGCGGAGTTTCGTCTGCTGCGCTATTTCATGCTGCATGCCGGGCAGATCCTCTCGAAAAGCCACCTGGCCGAGCATCTCTATGACGGTGAGACGGAGCGCGATTCGAATGTCATCGAGGTGCACGTCAATCACCTGCGGCGCAAAATCGGGCGGGAAGCCATCGAAACCCGGCGCGGCCAGGGTTATCGGTTCACTGGAGATGCTGTTTGAAGTCGATCCAGCGGCGCTTGAGCCTGGGCCTGATCAGCATATTGCTGGTGGTTGGCCTGCTTTTGCTGCAGAGCAGTTTATGGCTGTTCGATCATGGCCTGCGGCGTTATCTGCAAGCCGATCTGCGCGACGAGGCCGAGTCGCTGCTGGTTGCCATGGTGCGTGGCCCGCAGGGTATCCAGCTGAATGAGCAACGCCTCAGCGCGGCGTTCCAGCGGCCATACTCCGGGCATTATTTTCGCATCGACTTCGCCGACAAGACATGGCGCTCGCGCTCATTGTGGGACAGCGAGCTGCCGCCGGCGCTGGAGTCCGGGCTGCAAGAACAGTTGGGCGACGGTCCGCAGGGGCAGATACTGCTGACCTACCGCGGCGACTATCAGCGCTTCGGTCAGCAGCTGTCAGTCCTCGTGGCCCAGGATTACACCCCAGTGCTGCAGAGCTTTCGCCGCGTACGGCAAATGGGCCTGGGCTTGGGGGTGGCGGCCCTGCTGCTGATCCTGGTGCTGCAGCGCCTGACAGTCAACCGCGCATTGCGCCCGCTGGATCAGGTGCGCGAGCAGATCGCCCAACTGCAACAGGGCCAGCGCAGCACGCTGGACAGCCGCGTGCCCCGCGAGCTGGAGCCTTTGGTGGCGCAGATCAACCACCTGCTGGCGCATACCGAAGATACCCTCAAGCGCTCGCGCAATGCCCTGGGCAACCTCGGTCACGCGCTGAAAACACCCCTGGCGGTGCTGGTCAGCCTGGCCGGGCGGGATGAGTTGCAGGAGCATCCCGCGTTGCGTGCCAGCCTGCTCGATAACCTGCAGCAGATCGAACAGCGCCTGGGGCGCGAGTTGGGCCGTGCGCGGCTGGCGGGGGATGCCTTGCCCGGCGCGTATTTTGTCTGTGCCGAGGAACTGCCGGGGCTGTTCTCCACCCTGGCAATGATCCACGATCGCAACCTGCATCTGGATTGGCGGGCAGCAGCGGGCTTGCGGTTACCCTGGGATCGCGAGGACATGCTCGAACTGCTCGGCAACCTGCTGGATAACGCCTGTAAATGGGCGAAAAGCCAGGTGCGCTTGAGTATCGAGTGCACGACTGACGGTTACCTGCTCAAGGTGGACGACGACGGCCCCGGCATCGAAGCCGGACAGCGGGTACAAGTCCTGAACCGAGGCACACGCATGGATGAGCAGGTTGCCGGGCACGGTCTGGGCTTGGGCATCGTGCGTGACATCGTCGACACCTGGGGTGGCAGCCTGGGGCTGGAGGACAGCGGGCTGGGCGGTTTGTGCGTGCGTATTCAGTTGCCATCGCTGCGCAAGGCCTGACGCACTGGTTGAGGTCCAGGCCCGCGCGCTTTGGCAGGCCGTTGAAAAACTACCTGCGTTGGCAATACTGCGTTAAAAACAGGCTCGGGTGCGAGCCCAGTCGAAATGCTCATTTACAGCTCGTAAAGTCGGATGCGACCCCAGTCGCTTCCTCGCCTGTTTTTGCCTTGTCTGGCCTGCCTCGCCTACGTTTTTCAACGGCCTGTTAGCCGGTTGCGGGAAAATGCAGGGCGCTCGGGACGCCTCGCGCTCTTTCTGCGAGCCAGCCTGTGGCCGTTACATCACTGCGCCGAGTACCGGTCAATTTCACCTGGCATCGCGCCCTGGCCTACAGCCGCGATGCCTCGGGTTACCCGCCCGGCACCTTGCGCCCGCTCATATGCCGCAAGTAGTCGAGTAGCTGCGCCAGTTCGGCATTGCTCAAGAGCGTCTCTGCGAACCCCGGCATCCGGCCTTGCGGCCAGCGCCGCAGGTGCTGCGGGTTGCGGATGTAGATGGGGAGAAAGCCCGCCGCGAAATACTCGGTAGGATTATGCGGCACATTCAGATCGGGGCCGAATTGCGAATCGCCGGCAGTATTCAGGCGATGACAGGCCATGCAGTGCTTCTGGTACTGCAGCAGGCCGGCATGCACCTGCGCGGGCGCATCGGCGGCGGGCAGTAGCTGCGGAAAGCGCTCGGCGACTGCCGCCAGCTTGCGGATACGCACAACCTGAAACGGCCACTGTTCAGGGCCGATATGACTGGCTGCCGGATTCTGCCAGACCAGATAGAACGGCCCGGCACTGTGCTTGCCGGGCGCCAGTGGTGGCCAGGGCAGGGCTGGGTCTTCCACTGCCAGCCAGGCCTGTGCGCCGCTTTGGTTAAGCAGGGCGGCCGCCGGCAGTTCGGCGGCAAAGCCATCGAGTGCCAGTGCCTGGAGATGATCGCCCGGCTGCACGCCGTCCAGCAGCGCCGCCAGCGGCACAGCGCGGTAGCTCATGCTGCGCTTGTAGCTGACGTCCTCGTTGATCTCGATGTGCCGGGCTTGGGGATGGGCGAGCAATTGGGTGCTGCTCCAGATCCGACTGTGCTCGCCGAGTTCCAGTCGCAACTCGGCGCCTTGCACAGCGCTACTCAGACTCAGCAGGGCCGCCAGCACTACACGCAGGCTCAATTGTGCCGTGCCAGGGCCAGTTTCAGCTGGTCGTAGCCCCCGGCGTCGATCAGGTTGCGATAACCCAGCTTTGCCAGACTGTCCTTGGCGATTGCCGAGCGCCTGCCACTGCGGCAATAGAGCACGATGGGCGTGTTCTTATCGGCAGCCAAGGCGGCAATCTGTGTGGTGATCTGCTCATGGCCGATCCGGTTGGCGCCGGGCAGGGCGCCGGCGGAAAACTCTTCGGCGCTACGCACATCGATCAGCAGGGTGCCAGGTGCCTGCAATGCAGCAACGGCGCGCTGTAACGAGATTTCGTCTGCGCCAAGCGGCAGGCTGAGCAACAGGGTCAGAACGGCAGTCAAGACACGCATGCAGAGTTCCTCGGGGATAGATCGAGCGAGGCTCTAGCATAATTGAAAATGCCCGGAATGAAGGGGCGAGGTTAGCTGGCGCGGACGTTGCCAGTGTTTTGCCTGGGCATGCCAGCGAGGCTTGCTTGTCCTGTTGCCGCGTTAGCGCACGTTGAGTGCGCCAGACAGCAACAGGTCAGGCGAGCGTTCAGCCGACCAGACGGGTCAGGTTGGGAAGGATCAGGATCAGGGTTGTGGCGAATACGATCAGACTCGCTTGCCGGATTTTGGGCTGTTTGAACATGGCCATCTGCCTTTTGTTTTTGTTGGTGTGGCGTCGAATGCCCGCTCTCAAGGCCTGTCGGGCTACAGCGTCACGCCTGCGCGTGGACTGAAAACCACCCCGGCAAAACCCGGCGGCGGCATCTACTTTTGTAGCTCTATTTCCGTGTAGTCATGCTAACTCTAGGGGGCATGTCACAGGTTGCTTAGAAGACTTGGTTGCTAGCCGTTGCGCGTTCGGAACATTGAGTTATGCCTGTACACCAAAGAGCCTGAGCAACCCTTGAGCCAGAGCCATTCGGCTGGCCTGTGCCTGCATAACGCCAGCAGGCGACCGTTCGTCTGAGCGGCTCGGTCAATGTGCCTGAGCACTTCGGTCATTGAGCCTGCCCCGTCCGGGGGTAAGGTGGTGCGACCAACAAGAACAGGCGCAACCTGGCTGGATCAGGTGGCATGCCATTCATACCCCGAGGACGCCATGACCGAAGCATTCATATTTGATGCGGTGCGCACGCCCCGCGGCAAAGGTAAGAAAGACGGCGCGCTCTACAGCGTCAAACCGGTCAGCTTGGTCGCTGGCCTGCTCAACGCCCTGCAAATGCGCAACAACCTGGATACCAGTCAGGTCGACGACATTGTGCTCGGTTGCGTGACCCCGGTGGGTGACCAGGGTGCCGACATCGCCAAGACCGCCGCCATGGTCGCCGACTGGGACATCAGCGTCTCGGGCATGCAGCTTAACCGTTTCTGCGCCTCGGGCCTGGAGGCGGTGAACCTCGGCGCGATGAAGGTGCGCTCCGGCTTCGAGGACCTGGTGGTGGTCGGTGGCGTCGAGTCGATGTCGCGCGTGCCCATGGGCTCCGACGGTGGCGCCTGGGTCATGGACCCGGAAACCAATATGCACAGCCATTTCACCCCGCAGGGCATCGGTGCCGACCTGATCGCCACCCTGGAAGGCTTCAGCCGCAGCGATGTCGACGCCTATGCCCTGCGCTCGCAGCAAAAGGCCGCGCGTGCGCGTGATGATGGCTCGTTCGCCAAATCATTGATTGCAGTGACCGATCAGAACGGCATCGTGTTGCTCGACCACGACGAATTCATTCGCGCCGACAGCACCCTCGAGGGGCTGGGCAAGCTCAATCCGAGCTTCGAGGCGATGGGGCAGATGGGCTTCGACAGCACTGCGCTGCGGGTCTACAGCCATGTCGAACAGATCAATCACGTGCACACCCCGGGCAACAGCTCCGGCATAGTCGACGGCGCCGCGTTGATGCTGATCGGCTCTGCCGCCAAGGGCAAGGAGCTGGGGTTGATACCCCGTGCGCGCATCGTCGCCACCGCGGTGACCGGCACCGACCCGACCATCATGCTCACCGGCCCGGCACCGGCCACGCGCAAGGCGCTGGCCAAGGCCGGGCTCAAGGTCGAGGACATCGATCTGTTCGAGGTCAACGAAGCCTTCGCCTCGGTGGTGATGAAGTTCATGCAGGACATGGGCGTGAGCGAAGACAGGGTCAACGTCAACGGTGGCGCCATCGCCATGGGCCACCCGCTGGGCGCCACCGGCTGCGCGATTCTCGGCACCCTGCTCGACGAGCTGGAGAGGCGCCAGTTGCGTTACGGCCTGGCCACCCTCTGCGTGGGCGGCGGCATGGGCATTGCCACCGTCATCGAGCGCATCTGACCCTACGCCGCTGGTGATCGCGGGCATGGGACTCGGCGTCCCCCCCGCTCCTACGGTTTCTGCGTTGCCCTCCAGTCGAGCGCAACTGTCGGCAAGAAAGGAATTAAGTAATGACTGACGCCATCCGTTACGAAAAAGGCCAGGACGCTATAGTCGTGCTGACCATCGACCTGCCCGGCCAGAGCGCCAACACCATGAACGCGCAGTACCGCGAGGCCATGGGCAAAGCCGTTGCGCGCCTGGAAGCCGAGAAGGACAGCATCGCCGGCGTGATCGTCACCTCGGCGAAGAAGACCTTCTTCGCCGGCGGCGATCTGGGCGAGCTGATCAAGGTCAGCAAGGCCGATGCCAAGCCGTTCTACGAGATGATCCTGACGATCAAGGGGCAACTGCGCCGCCTGGAAACCCTGGGCAAGCCGGTGGTGGCGGCGATCAACGGTGCGGCCCTGGGCGGCGGCTGGGAAATCTGCCTGGCCTGTCATCAGCGTATCGCCCTGGACAGCTCCAGCGTGCAACTCGGCCTGCCGGAAGTGACCCTCGGCCTGCTGCCCGGCGGCGGCGGGGTGGTGCGCATGGTGCGTCTGCTGGGGCTGGAAAAGGCCCTGCCGTACCTGCTCGAAGGCAAGAAAGTACGCCCGGTTGCCGCGCTCAAGGCCGGCCTGATCCATGAATTGGCCAGCGACAAGGATGACCTGCTGGCCAGGGCGCGTGCCTGGATTCTGGCCAATCCGAATGCCGTACAACCCTGGGACGCCCACGGCTACAAGATCCCCGGCGGCACCCCGGCGAGCCCCAATGTGGCGCAGATGCTCGCCATCGCCCCCTCCATTCTGCGCGACAAGACCAAAGGTTGTTTCCCTGCACCGGAGAAGATCCTGTGCGCCGCGGTCGAGGGCGCCCAGGTCGACTTCGACACCGCGCAGATCATCGAGGCGCGCTACTTCACCGAACTGGCCACCGGCACGGTGGCGAAGAACATGATCGGCACCTTCTGGTTCCAGCTCAACCAGATCAACGCCGGTGGCTCGCGGCCGCAGGGTTTTGCGCCCCATGTGACACGCAAGGTCGGCGTGCTCGGCGCCGGCATGATGGGTGCGGGCATTGCCTATGTCTCGGCCGTGGCCGGTATCGAGGTGGTGCTCAAGGACGTCTCGCTGGAAGCGGCCGAGAAGGGCAAGAGCTATTCGGCCAAGTTGCTGGAAAAAAAAGTCGGCCGCGGCCAGATGAGTGCCGACAAGCGCGACGCCATCCTGGCGCGGATCAAGGCCAGCGACAAGGACGCCGACTTCAACGGCTGCGACCTGATCATCGAGGCGGTGTTCGAGGACCGCGACCTCAAGGCTAACGTCACCGCAGCGGCCGAGCGCGCCGCCCTGAGCGATGCGCTGATCGCCTCCAACACCTCGACCCTGCCGATCACCGGCCTGGCTACTGCGGTGCAGAAACAGGACAAATTCATCGGCCTGCATTTCTTCAGCCCGGTGGACAAGATGCCTTTGGTGGAGATCATCAGGGGCGAGCGCACCAGCGACGAGTCCCTGGCGCGCGGTTTCGACTACGTCATGCAGATCAACAAGACTCCGATCGTGGTCAACGACAGCCGCGGCTTCTTCACCTCGCGGGTGTTCGGCACCTTCACCAATGAAGGCATCGCCATGCTCGGCGAAGGCATCAACGCGGCCATGATCGAGAACGAAGCGCGCAAGGCCGGCATGCCGGTCGGCCCGTTGGCGATCAGCGACGAAGTGTCCATGAGCCTGATGAACCATATCCGCCAGCAGACCCTCAAGGACCTGGCCGAGGAGGGCAAGAGCATCGCGCCGCACCCGGCCTTCGCGGTGATCGAACTGATGCTGGGTGAATACAAACGTCCGGGCAAAGCGGCCGGTGCGGGTTTCTACGAGTACCCGGCCGGCGCCAGGAAGCATCTGTGGCCGCAGCTCAAGGCGCGTTTCGAAAAGCCCGACGCACAGATCTCGCAACAGGACGTGCGCGATCGCCTGCTGTTCATCCAGGCCATCGAAACCGTGCGCTGCCTGGAGGAGGGTGTGCTCGAGTCGGTGGCGGATGCCAATATCGGCTCGATCTTCGGCATCGGCTTCGCCGCCTGGACCGGCGGGGCGCTGCAGTTCATCAACCAGTACGGCATCCGCGATTTCGTCGCCCGCGCCCAGTACCTGGCCGAGCAGTACGGCGAACGTTTCCTGCCGCCGGCGCTGCTGTTGGAGAAGGCCGCCAAGGACGAAAGCTTCTGACCTTGCAGGACCTGCAGGGTGCCCGCACAGCAGTGCATCAACCTTGTGGCGGCGCTGCCGAGGCAGGCGTGAATGGACGCTATGCTGCCTGTCGGCTGCGCCGATCCCGGCGCTGACCAGGTAATTGGTCGAATTTGTGCCGGCTTGGCGAGTCGTCCTCTTGCCTTGCTGCCTTGCCGCAGGCAGGCTTGCACACCTTACGAACCATCACTCGCGTTTCAGGTATTTGCCCCATGCCGTTGCAGATTTGCATTCTGGAGACTGACATTCTTCGCCCCGAACTGGTCGGCCAGTATCAGGGCTATGGCCGAATGTTCGAACAGCTCTTCGCGCGTCAGCCGATCGCCGCCGAGTTCACCGTGTACAACGTGATGGAAGGCCATTACCCGCCGGACAGCGAGCACTACGACGCTTACCTGGTCACCGGCAGCAAGGCCGATTCGTTCGGCAGCGATCCGTGGATCGAGACCCTCAAGAGCTACCTGCTCGAGCGTTATGCCCACGGCGACAAGTTGCTCGGTATCTGCTTCGGTCACCAGCTACTGGCATTGCTGCTCGGCGGCAAGGCCGAGCGCGCCGAGCAGGGCTGGGGAGTGGGCATCCATCGTTACCGCCTGGCCCACCAGCCGGCCTGGATGAAGCCGGTGCTGGAGGAATTGACTCTGCTGATCAGCCACCAGGATCAGGTCACCAAGCTGCCGGAAAACGCCACGCTGCTGGCATCCAGCGACTTCTGTCCGATCGCCGCCTACTGCATCGACGACCAGGTGCTGTGCTTTCAGGGCCATCCGGAGTTCCTCCACGACTACTCCAAGGCGCTGCTGGAGATTCGCCAGCAGCATATTGGCGAAGAGGCCTACCGCAAGGGCGTCGACAGCCTGCAGCATGAGCACCAGGGGCATACGGTAGCCGAGTGGATGATGCGCTTCGTCGCCCATGGCCGCGCCGGTCTGAATGACTGATCGACCCATGCCGGATGCGCAGGATAGCGCTCACCGGTAAGCAAAAAGCCCGTTCATGCAGAACGGGCTTTTTGCCTTCTATGCCGTTGTGAGCTGCTGATCCATCGCCGCGATGCATTGCTGCATCTGTGTGCGGCAGGTTTCGATCAGTCGTGGCAGATCAGCCTGGCTCAGCCCCGCAGTGGCGATCGCCGGAAGTGCGCGAATCATGATGCTGCCGCTGTTCCAGCGGTTCAGGCGGATGTGCTTCACGTAACTGCTGACACACACCGGAATGATCGGTACGCCAGCGGCAATCGCCATCTGGAATGCCCCTTTCTTGAATGGCAGCAGCTCGCCACCGAGGTTGCGCGTGCCTTCGGGGAAGACCCAGATCGATGTGTCCTGGTGCTTGAGGGTGTCGGTGGTGGTCAGCATCGCCCGTTTGGCGCTTAGAGCGTTGCCCCGGTCGAGCAGCACATTGCCGGCCAGCCAGTAGAGCTGGCCGAAGAAGGGCAGCCATTTCAGACTTTTCTTGCCGATGCTGACCGTGCGTCTGGGCACCACGCGGCCGAGCACGTAGAGGTCGTAGTTGGACTGATGGTTGGCGACGATCACGCACGAGCGCTGATGATCGAGTAACGGCCGCACATCGGTCTTCAACTGCAAGCGCAGCAGCCATAGCGCCGGCAGGCTGTATAGCCGGGCGCAGATACGGCTGTTATCCGGGTTGAACGGGCGGCAGATACCGAGCAGCAGGCCGAGGATGCCCGCGAAGATGAAGTGCACGCCCATCGCCAGCATGCGCAGAAGAAAAAGCATCGGGTATGCCCGCCACAAGAAAGGGCGCGCAGCGTACGGGCGCGCACTTTGTCCGGCAATTGTCGGTTATGCGCAGCAAATTTCCGCTTCTCCAGGGGGATTTCATGGGTTCTGGATGAGGCGGCCCGTTAGCGTCTAGCACCGTAAGTCATAGCGCACGGTGCAATCGCGGGGTAGTTAGTCAGGCGCCAGCTTTCGCGGATTGCATCCGGGCGACGAAAAATGCTGCTCACTTGGCTCAAGTGAACAGCATTGCGACACGAGGCCGGGCTCGAGAGCGATCCTGGCAGTCAGAGCGGATGCTGCTTGTCCAGTTCGATGGCCTGATCGAGGATTTCCAGCAGGCCCTTGCGCACTTTCAGCTTGGTATTTTTGTGGGCGCTCATGTTGATCTTCTGCATCTGCCGGGCGGCTGCCTGGGCGGCGGCCAGCAGTTGCTCGGCAGGCACCACCTTGTCGAGGAAACCGGCATCCACCGCGCCTTGCGGGTCGAACATTTCGCCATTGATTACCGAGCGGTGGAACGCCGATTTGCCCAGGCGGTCGCGCGCCAGTGCGATGCCGGCGTTGTGCATGGTCATGCCGATCTGCACTTCATTCAGGCCGATGCTGAACGGGCCTTCAGTGCCGATGCGGTAGTCGGCCGAGAGCAGGATAAAGGCACCCTTGGCCACGGCATGGCCAGGACAGGCGACGATGATCGGGAAGGGATGGGCGAGCATGCGCCGAGCCAGGGTCGAACCTGCGGCAACCAGGGCGATTGCATTCTGCGGTCCGGAGGTCATCACCTTGAGATCGTAACCACCGGATAAAATGCCCGGCTGGCCGGTGACGATGACGATGGCCCTGTCCTGCTCGGCACGATCCAGTGCGACATTGAAGGCGGCGATCACGTCGGGCGAGATGGCGTTCACCTTGCCGTTGCACAGGGTCAGGGTGGCAATACCGTCTTCGAATTGATAGCTGATCAGGTCGCTCATTGCGGGTTCCTTGGGGCTGAAGTGTCACAGACGTTACCCACCCGCACCGTCCAGGTAAAGCGCCGCGGCTGACTGGTGAGTCAGCTGTGGCGGGCGTTTGCAGCCTATCGGGCACACCACGGGGTGCGGCTTTGGCGTTGCGGTGGACGTGAGAGAGCAGGCGGCGCGCATGAGCAACGCCAAGTGGGCTGTTTGCTGGCGTCCCGGGTTGCTGGCGGTCAGTCTGGCGGGCTGGTGTTGCCCGCCGCTCCTACGCAAGCCTGTCTATTTCCTTCGGCTTCCAGCTGTTCGCCAACCAGCGTTTCGCGCTAACGCCCCAGGCTTGCCGGGCGAATACCGGGCATTTGGCATAAGCGCATGAATCTTCTGAAAAAAACTTTTGCCTTTGGCGAGCTGTTCGGCTAGATTAGCGCGCCTCGACAGACACCCGGTGTCAGTCGAGATCCGGTGAAGTGTCCGAGCGGTTGAAGGAGCACGCCTGGAAAGTGTGTATACGAGAAATCGTATCGTGGGTTCGAATCCCACCTTCACCGCCACTTTCGAAATGCTAAGGCCCTGATTTCTAACAAGATTTCGGGGCTTTTTGCTTTCTGGCTTTCGCTGGTGTCGATGAAGTGTCGAAAAGGCCGGTCAGTCGTAGTGCGACCAGAGCCGCAGCACCTTCACCACCTGTTCCTCTTGCAGCACCTGATAGACCAGCCGGTGCTGAATGTTGATGCGCCGCGAGTAAGCCCCGGCAAGATCCCCGACCAGCTTTTCATGGGGCGGCGGGTTCTGCAGCGGGTTTTCCTGTACGACGGCGAGCAATGACTTTGCTTTGTCCTTCAGCCCCGCCGCCGCGAGCTTCTGAGCATCTTTCTGTGCTTGTTTCGTGTAGACGAGCTGCCAAGTCACCAATCCAGTTCCTTAGCGCATTCCTCGACCGGCTCGGCCATGCCTTCCTTGATCGACTCGCGCATGCCTGGAACAGACAGCAGATACAGAGTCTCTTGGATGGCGTCCCAATCTTCGGCCGACACCAGGACAGAGTTAGTCCGCTTGCCCGAAATCAAAATGGGCTGGTGTGATTCGGCTGATTGGTCCATGAGCCGGTACAGGTTTGTGCGTGCTTCACTTGCGGTTAGGGTTTGCATGGGGCTGAGCCTCCTAAATCCAGATGGCTATCGTACGACAAGTCGTACGTTTTGTTAATGCCCACATAGAACCGGATTGGTTTTTGATTTACCGGGTAGAAAGCAGATGAGCTTCAGTTTATGCGGACAGGGGCTCGCGCCGATATTTTCAATAAGTAGTGTCGGAAACACTGTGCCGAATCGACCCGGTGAACGAGGCGCAAGTCCCGCACTGCATTGCTTTCCTGGGGTTGCGGCTGTCGATGTCATGGCGAAAAGCTGGTGCGGCGCGTGGAGCTTTTTCGTTTCTGTCATTTGCCCTGATCCGCCTGGCGACTTAAGGTCTGGCCATAACCGAGCGGAGTACCTATGCGCGTCACCTGGGACATTTTCTGTAGCGTGGTCGATAACTACGGCGATATTGGCGTGACCTGGCGCCTGGCGCGGCAGTTGGCGGCGGAGCATGATGTGGCGGTGCGCCTGTGGCTGGATGATCTTGGCGCCTTCGTTCGCCTGTGTCCGCAGGCCGACAGGCAAGCGGCGCAGCAATGGCGCCAGGGCGTGGAAGTTCGCCAGTGGCCAGTGCCGTGGCAGTCTGTGCCGTCGGCGGATGTGGTGATCGAGGCGTTTGCCTGCGAGTTGCCGGGCGCTTATGTAGCGGCGATGGCGGCGCGACCGCAGAAGGTGCTGTGGCTGAACCTGGAGTACCTCAGCGCCGAGGACTGGGTCGAGGGCTGCCATGGTCTGCCGTCCTTGCAGTCCAATGGCTTGCAGAAATTTTTCTTCTTTCCCGGTTTCACCGCTGGCAGCGGGGGCTTGCTGCGCGAGCGCGAATTGCTGGCGCGGCGCCGGGCGTTTCAGGCCGATCCGCGAGCGCGTGCGGATTTTCTCCAGGGGCTGGGGGTGACGCCGATTGCGGGGGCGCGGCTGGTGTCGTTGTTCGCCTATGAAAACCGCGCCCTGGCCAGTTGGCTGGCGGCCCTGGCGGCGGACACCCGGGTGACCCAGTTGCTGGTGCCGGAAGGGCGCATTCTCGCCGATCTGCAGGCCTGGCTCGGTTGCGCGGCGCTGGTGGCTGGCGATCGCCAGCGGCGCGGTCAGTTGCATGTCCAGGTGTTGCCCTTCGTCGAGCAGGATCAGTACGACCATTTGCTCTGGAGCTGCGATTTCAATGCAGTGCGCGGTGAGGACTCGTTCGTGCGTGCGCAGTGGGCCGGACGGCCGTTGCTCTGGCATATCTATGGGCAAGAGGAAGACGCCCACTGGGACAAGCTCGAGGCGTTTCTGGCGCTTTATACCCAGGGGTTGTCGCCCGTCGCGCGGGCGGCGCTGGAGGGGCTGTGGCGGGCATGGAATGCCGGTGAGGCCATGGGTGAGAGCTGGCAAGCCGTGTTGCAGGAGTGGCCGGAACTGGCCGAACATGCCGAGCGCTGGTGTCTGCAGCGGGCTTCTCAGGCGGATCTTGCCATGGCACTGGTAGAGTTTTATCAAAATTGGCTATGATATGCGGCCTAGATTTCCGTATCTCCATCCAAATCCGGATATTAGTATGAAAACCGCACAAGAAATGAAGCCCAACAGTGTGGCCCTGATCGACGGCCAGCCGTGGCTTATCCAGAAGGCCGAGTTCACCAAGTCCGGCCGTAACAGCGCTATCGTCAAAATGAAGTTGCGCAACCTGCTGACCGGTTCCTCGACCGAGACCGTGTACAAGGCCGACGACAAGCTCGAGCCGGTCATCCTCGATCGCGTCGCTGTGACCTACTCCTATTACAGCGAGCCGAACTACGTCTTCATGGACGAAGAGTTCAACCAGTACGAGCTGAACAAGGACGACCTGGAAAGCGTTCTGCCGTTCATCGTCGACGGCATGACCGATATCTGCGAAGCCGTATTCTTCGAGGGTAAAGTGGTTTCGGTCGACCTGCCGACCACCATCGTGCGCCAGATTGCCTACACCGAAGGTTCCGCCCGTGGCGATACCTCGGGCAAGGTGATGAAGCCTGCCAAGTTGAGCAACGGTACTGAAGTCAAGGTTGCCGATTTCTGCAATATCGACGACTGGATCGAAATCG
Source organism: Pseudomonas borbori (assembly GCF_900115555.1). Taxonomy (GTDB): domain Bacteria; phylum Pseudomonadota; class Gammaproteobacteria; order Pseudomonadales; family Pseudomonadaceae; genus Aquipseudomonas; species Aquipseudomonas borbori. Next base: position 9,931 of record NZ_FOWX01000041.1, on the reverse strand, counting down.
ACACCCGCACCGGCGAGTACAAGTCGCGCGCTAAAGCCCCGGTTTAACCGCCAGCTTTACCCGCGAGCAGAAGAAGCCCGGCCTTGGTGTCGGGTTTTTTTCTGCCTGGGATTTGCCAGGTTTTTTGCAAGGTTGAATGGGCGGCGTTCCGCTCGGCCCGCCGAAGCAGCAAAGCCATTTGTGCTGGGCTGAAGCCCGCTGCTTAGCTGCGGCCTAAACCGCTTTGCAGGGCCAGATCCCAGGGCGGCAGCGGGCCGAAGCGGGCCTTGAGGAATTCCAGCAGCAGGCGGCTGCGCGAACCGGTTTCGCGCTCCAGGCGCAGGGCGTAGATGCCGCTGGGTTCCGGCGCCGGCAGGCCGGTTTCGCAGAACAGCGGCAGCAGTTCGCCGCGCAACAGGTAGTCGCTGATCAGCCAGGTCGGCAGGTGGGCGATGCCGAGGCCGGCGAGGGCGCCGAACAGCAGGGTTTCGGCGTTGTTGGCGGTCAGGCGCAGGCGTTGCGGGCGGCAGATCTGCAGCTTGCCGTCGACCTCGAAGCGCCAGGCGTAGGGCGGCGCCAGGCTGTCCCAGTCGAGACCGTCGTGCTCGAGCAGTGCGCCGGGTGAGCGCGGCACGCCGCGCCGCGCCAGGTAATCCGGGCTGGCGCAGACCACCCGCACCAGCGGCGCCAGGGCGGTGGCGACCAGGCGGGTATCGGCCAGCGGGCCGATGCGCAGCACCAGGTCGACCTCGCCGAGGTGGGCGCCGTGCAGGTCGATGAAGCTGTCGATCAGGCGCAGTTGCACGTCCAGCCCCGGATAGGCGACGAGAAATTCGGCAATCGCCGGTGCCAGGTGGCGCCTGCCGAATGGCGCTGGCGCGTCGATGCGGATCAAGCCCTCTGGCGCGCTGCTCAGCGACACGGCCTCGGCACGGGCCAGGTTCAGCTCCGCGAGGATGCGCCTGGCGCGCTCGGCAAAGGCCTGCCCGGCCGGGGTGGCGCGTATCGCGTGAGTGCTGCGACTGAACAGGCTGCTGCCGAGCGAGCGCTCCAGTGCATCGATGCGCCGCGCCACGGCAGAAGGGGTGAGCGGGTGGCGCCGGGCGGCGGCGGAGAAACTACCGCTTTCCAGCACGTCGAGAAACAGGCTGAGCTGGTCGGTCAGGGCGTCGGGGTTCATGCATGGCTCGCTTGTGCGTGATCGGCACAGCGATTGTGCGTTGCTGTGCGTTTCCTGGCCAGTCCTGGCTGGCTAGCATGCGCAGGACGCCAACGGAGCCACCGATGAACCCGATCGACTTTGCCTTGAACCTGATCCTCGGTGTGCTGCTGGGTACGCTGGGTGGCCTGTTCGGCATCGGCGGCGGCCTGATCGCGATTCCGGCTCTGGGTGTGCTGTTCGGGCTGGATCAGCAGTTGGCCCAGGGTACGGCCCTGGTGATGGTGGTGCCGAATGTGCTGCTGGCGCTGTGGCGCTACCACCAGCGCAACCGCATCGACCTGCGTCATGCGCTGACCCTGGCACTCAGCGGCTTCTTCTGTGCCTTGCAGGGGGCCGCTTGGGCGGTGACGCTGGATGCCGAACGCATGCGCCTGGCCTTCGTCGGTTTTCTCCTGGCGCTGGCGCTCTACAACCTGTCGCGGGTTTATTGGCGCCCGACGGCGGGCAGCAGCGAACTGCGTCAACCCTGGCCCTGGCTGGCGGCGCTGGGCAGCGCTGCCGGTTTGCTCGGCGGCTTGTTCGGGGTCGGTGGTGCGGTGCTGGCCGTGCCGGTGCTGACCGGCGTGTTCGGCACCTCCCAGGTGATGGCCCAGGGCCTGGCGCTGGCCCTGGCGGCGCCGAGTACCGGGGTGACCCTGGTGACCTATGCGGTGCACGGGCATGTCGACTGGGCGCTGGCGCTGCCCCTGGCGCTGGGCGGTTTGCTCAGCATCAGCTGGGGGGTGAAGCTTGCCCACGCCTTGCCCGAGCGGCTGTTGCGCGCGCTGTTCGCCGGCTTCCTGCTGCTCTGCGCGCTGCTGCTAGGTCTTAGAGCCTGAAGCCTTCGACGATGTGCTCGGCCAGGGTTTCGCTCACCGGCGACTGGGTGCGCGCATTACGCAGCAGCACGATGCTGGCCGAGGGCATGGCCGGCAGGCCTTCGGCTTCGCCGATGATGCGCAGGTCGGGGGTGATCAGGCTCTGCAATTGGGCGGTGATCGCCAGGCCGGCGCTGACCACCGCCATGATCGCCGAGAGGCTGGGGCTGGTGTAGGCGAGGCGGTATTGCCGCTCCATGGCATCCAGCGCATTGCAGGCCCAAGTCCGGCAGAAGCACTGGGCATTGAACATCGCCAGCGGCAGCGGCTCCTGCTCGTGGGGGCTGAAACCCTGGGCTTCGGCCCAGACGATGCGCTCCTGGCGCAGTAGCTGACCGATTTCGGTGCCTGGCTCGCGGGTGACGATGGTCAGGTCCAGGTCCTGGCGCTGCAGCAGGTTGTACGACGGCTCGCAGTGCAGTTCCACCTGCACCAGCGGGTAGGCCTGGGCGAAGCGCGAGAGGATGCCCGGCATGAAGCGCATCACGTAGTCATCCGGGGTGCCGATGCGCACCGAGCCGACCATGTGCGGCTCGCGCATGGTGTTCATCACCTCGCCATGCAGCTTGAGGATGCGCCGGGCGTAGCCGAGCAGCACCTGGCCCTCGGCGGTCAGGCTGACCTGGCGGCCGTCGCGCTGGAACAAGGGGCGCTGGATCACGTCCTCTTCCAGGCGTTTCATCTGCATGCTGACCGCCGATTGAGTGCGGTTGACCATCTCGGCGGCTCGGGTAAAGCCGCCGTTGTCGGCGATGGCGACGAAGGTGCGCAGTAACTCGCTGTCGATGCTCGGGTAGCTGGCCATTCATCAATCTCCGAGATGGTGTGCATAAGAAACATTCGTTGGATTGATCATAAGCCCGGCGCGAGACTGTCGCCAACCCCACAGGAGGGCGACGAGATGAAAGGTCAAAAAGGTTATGCGATAGTAAGTGTGTGGCCACGCCAAGCCGTGAGCCTGGGCGCTCTGGCCAGGGCGCTGTGGCGTCGGCTCAAGCGCTGGCATGAGCTGGCCAGGCAGCGTCGGCAGCTGGCGGCGCTTAGCGATGCGGCGCTCAAGGATCTCGGCCTGAGCCGGGCGGATGCGCTGCAGGAAGTCGACCGGCCGTTCTGGGACGATCCGCTGGCGCAGTCGCGCGGGAAATAATGGGAGGATTGCTGAATGCGGGTGCAGGTACGGATCGTCAATGCCTTCGTCGATGGCAAGCAGGGCGGGAACCCTGCCGGCGTAGTCCTGCAGGCCGACGGCCTGGATGCGCAGCAGAAGCAGGCCATCGCTGCACAGGTGGGTGTCTCGGAAACCGCCTTCGTTTCCAGTTCGTCCAGCGCCGCGTTCAAGCTGGAGTTTTTCACCCCGAACCGGCAGATCGCCCATTGTGGCCACGCGACCGTGGCCACGTTTTCCTTGCTGCGCCAGCTCGGTCAGGTAGACGAAGGCTGGAGCAGCAAGGAGACCCTCGACGGCAATCGCGACATCCTGATCCAGGCCGACATGGCCTTCATGGAGCAGCGTGCCCCCGAATACTGCGACCTGGACGATGATCCGGCGCTGCTCGCCGATATCCTGGCGGCCCTCGGCACCGACCCTGGGCATCTGCTGCCCGGCTTGCGGCCAGTGCGGGTGAGCACCGGCGGAGCATTCGTAGTGGCGCCGTTGGTAGACGAGGCCCAGGTGCATGTGCTGCAGCCAGACCAGGCGGCGTTGGCGCGTATCAGCGAGCAACTCGAGCTGATCGGCTTCTATGTCTTTTCCCCGCAGGCGCGCAAGCCTGGCCGGGCGGCCGGTGCGCGCATGTTCGCGCCGCGCTACGGCATCGCCGAGGAGGCCGCCACCGGTATGGCCGCCGGGCCATTAGCGTGCTTTCTCCATGATCGGATGCAGGTACCGGGCGCTCGCCTGCTGATCGAGCAGGGCTACCTGATGCAGCCGCCTTCGCCCAGAGTGATCACCGTCGATCTGCAGTTGGCCGACGGGCGCATCGAACGTCTGCTGGCTGGCGGGCGGGCGCAGACCATGCACGAGCTGAGCCTGGAGATCTGAGGTGCCAGCGTCGGCTGCCGCCAGTGCGCTGGCATCGAGCCCATGATGTTCACTCTCTCTCTTGCCCAGGCCCGGCGTCTGGCGCTGCGTGCCCAGGGCTTCGGTCGCGCGCTGCCGGACATGGTCGGTCACCGCCAGGTGCTCGCGCAGATCGCCAAGCTCGGCGTGTTGCAGATCGACTCGGTGAATGCCTTGGTGCGTTCGCACTACCTGCCGCTGTTCTCCCGCCTCGGGGCTTACGATCGAACGTTATTGGAACAAGCGGCCTGGAGTCAGGGGCATCGTCGCAGCTTGTTCGAGTACTGGGGCCACGAGGCCTCGTTGCTGCCGCTGTCGTTCTATCCGCTGCTTCGCTGGCGCATGCAGCAGGCGCGCAATGGCGAGGGCATCTACAAGCAGCTGGCGCATTTCGGTCGCGAGCAGCAGCCCTTGATTCGCCGGGTGTTGCAGGCGGTCCGCGAGCAGGGCGCATTGGGCGCCGGCAGCCTGGGACAGAAAGCCGTCGGCAGCAGCGCCTGGTGGGGCTGGAGCGCGGAAAAGCATGCGCTGGAATGGTTGTTCGCCGCCGGCGAGGTGACCGTCGCCGGGCGCCGCGGTTTCGAGCGCATATACGACCTGCCGGAACGGGTATTGCCCGCTGCCGTGCTGAATGTGCCCGAGTTGGAGAGCGCCGAGGCCCGGCGCCGCTTGCTGCTGCATGCCGCCGAGGCGCTGGGCGTGGCCACGGAGAAAGACCTGCGTGACTACTACCGCCTGGAGGCTCGCGACAGCCGGGCGCGGCTGGCCGAACTGCTCGAGGCCGGTGAACTCCAGCCGGTGCGCGTGCAGGATTGGGCGCAGCCCGCGTATTGCCGGGGCGCGCCGACCATTGCGCGCAGGGTCGAGGCCAGTGCCTTGCTCTCGCCCTTCGACTCGCTGATCTGGGAGAGGGCGCGTACCGAGCGCTTATTCGACTTCCGCTATCGCCTGGAGATCTACACCCCGCAGCACAAGCGGGTGTATGGCTACTACGTGTTGCCGTTTCTGCATAGGGAGCGTCTGGCAGCGCGGCTGGATCTGCGCGCCGAACGCGGCCAAGGCTGTCTGGCCGTGCATGCTGTGCATGTGGAGGCGCCTGGGCTGGATGAGCTGGGCTTGGCAGCGCTGGCGCTCAACCTGCGCACCTTGGCCGGCTGGTTGGGGCTGGAGCGCGTAGCGCTCAACTGCACGAACGGCAACGCCGCGCGTCTGCGCAGGTATCTCGACTGAGAGCCTGAGTCGGCAATTGGCTACGGCTTCCGCTACAATGCGCGGCGAATTTGCCCTGCCGAGAGCCCACCATGTCCGCCTGCCAGACCCCGATCATCGTTGCCCTGGATTTCCCGACCCGTGATGCCGCCCTGGCGCTGGCCGATCGGCTCGATCCCAAGCTGTGCCGGGTCAAGGTCGGCAAGGAACTGTTTACCCGCTGCGGTCCGGATATCGTCGGCGCCTTGGCCGGCAAGGGTTTTGAGGTGTTCCTCGATCTGAAATTCCACGACATCCCCAACACCACGGCCATGGCGGTCAAGGCCGCCGCCGAGCTGGGCGTATGGATGGTCAACGTGCATTGCTCGGGCGGTCTGCGCATGCTGGTGGCCTGCCGCGAGACCCTGGACAACCTGGCCGGCGCCAAACCGCTATTGATCGGCGTGACCGTGCTGACCAGCATGGAGCGCGAGGACCTGGTCGGCATCGGCCTGGATGTCGAACCCCAGGCGCAGGTGCTGCGTCTGGCGGGGCTGGCCGCGCAAGCCGGGCTGGATGGGCTGGTGTGTTCCGCCCAGGAAGCCCAGGCGCTCAAGGCCGCTTATCCGGCGTTGCAACTGGTCACTCCCGGCATTCGTCCGGCGGGCAGCGCCCAGGACGATCAACGGCGTATCCTGACTCCGCGCCAGGCGCTGGATGTCGGTTCCGATTATCTGGTCATCGGCCGGCCGATCAGTCAGGCCGCCGATCCGGCTCAGGCCCTGGCGGCGGTCGTGGCCGAGCTGGCCTGAGAGGTTGTGAAAAAATCGCTTGCCTGCTGCGACTACCGTCGGGCGACTGTAACTGCGTTACGCTACGCAAACGGAGCGCAGCGGAGTAACAGCCGCAGGCTGGCCCGCAGGGCGAGCGAAGCGAGTCAAAACTTCGGTCATTTGGCTCGCCAAACTCCCTCGTTTCACGTGGCGCGCCTTGTTTCGCTCGCCCGACGGCGTCCTCGCGACGGCCTTCGCTTTTTTTCACAACCTCTGATAGCACGTCAACAATTACAGACGCTCAATTCGACTCAAGCAGGTTTTTGCCATGCATTCCGCCGCCGAAGATTCGCCACTGGGTAAATCCAGCGAATACATCGCTACCTACACGCCGTCGCTGCTGTTCCCGATTGCGCGCGCCGCCAAGTGGGCCGAGCTGGGCCTGACGGCCGAGACCTTGCCGTATCGGGGGGTGGATTTCTGGAACTGCTTCGAGCTGTCCTGGCTGTTGCCTTCGGGCAAGCCGGTGGTGGCCATCGGCGAGTTCGCCATACCGGCCGATTCGCCGAATATCATCGAATCGAAATCTTTCAAGCTGTACCTCAACTCGCTGAATCAGACCGCGTTCGCCGACGTCGCCGAGTTGCAGGAGGTGTTGCGCCGGGATTTGTCGGCGGCCACCGGCAAGCCGGTGGGGGTGCGCGTGCGCAGTTTGGCCGAGGTGACGGCCGAGGGGGTGGCGACGCTGCCCGGGCAGTGCATCGATGACCTGGATGTGGTCATCGGCAACTACGCCCGACCGCAGCCTGAGTTGCTGCGTTGCGAGCCGCAGCGGCTAGTCGAGGAAAGCCTGCACAGCCACCTGTTGAAATCCAACTGCCCGGTTACCGGCCAGCCGGATTGGGGTAGCGTGGTGGTGCGGTACCGTGGTGCGGCGCTGGATCACGCCAGTTTGCTGGCCTATCTGGTGAGCTTTCGCCAGCATGCGGATTTCCACGAGCAGTGCGTGGAGCGGATCTTTCTCGACCTGCAACACCTGCTCCAGCCCGAGTACCTGACAGTGTATGCCCGTTACGTGCGCCGCGGCGGCCTGGACATCAATCCCTATCGCAGTACGGCGCCGATAGCGCCGGACAACCGGCGGTTGGTGCGGCAGTAGGAGGGAGCTACAAGCGGCAAGCCATCAGCGTCAAGCAAGAGCTTGACCGCGTCGGGTAGCACTTACACTGGCTTGCAGCTTGCAGCTTGCAGCTTGCAGCTTGCAGCTTGCAGCTTGCAGCTTGCAGCTTAGATCCCCATGTTGGCCAGGCTCTGCACTATGTTGCGCAAGGTGCCGGCCAGGGTCGGGTGGCTGGCTTCGAAACGTTCCACGGCCAGGTTGACGCCATCGATCAGGGTGGCGTCCGGCGCGGCCGCCGCCTGGCGGGCCAGTTGGAGTTCGATTTCCTGGGTCAGGACATACAGCGATGCCCGTTCTTCTTCAGTCAGTGGCGGATCTTGAGCCAACTGATTGCGCAGCTCTTCCAGCTGTTGCTGCAGACGGTTTGCAGGCATAGAACTCTCCCTTTATGGATAAGCAAAACATTGGCCGCGCGCCTTCGCGAAGACCCTTGCATGCTTGCTAGGGTAATCCAAGCGGCGCCGCTTTGCTTGCCCGGGATTAAATCTTCAGCGGCTGTAATCGAGCTATTGCCCGTTCTGTTTGCGGCATGTGGTCTCTGTCGCTGTCGCCTTGGTGCGTGTCGCGGATAGGAGCGAGAGTTTTTACAACCGTTCAGGTTTTTTCGCCCTTTTTCCGGCGTGAGCCGAGGTCGATCAGGCAGGGACCAAGTTCGCCCAATTGATCGATTACCGCGTGCACGCCGAGGCGATACAGGGTCAAGGTCGCCCGGGTGCGCAACTGGTCGCGCTCGGCTGCGGCCAGGGCTTGCCAGTCTGCCGGTGCCTGGCCGCAGAGTGGTCCACAGGCCGCCAGACCGATGGTCCACAGTCCGGCATTGAGGCCGGCCTTTAGCAGGCGTGGTTCGCCGCTGATCAGCACGCAGCCATCGAGTCGCTCTACCTGTAAGTCCACCAGGGCTTGCCAGCAGGCGTCCGGCGCAGGCCAAGCGCGGCCGCCTCGGCTCAAGGCGGCGGGGAGCCAGTCGGGCAGCGGGGTTGCCAGGGCGATGCTGGCATCGCGCGGCAGTTCATCGAGCCAGGCACAAGGCACGTTCTGCCGATGCAATTGCTGTAACTGCGCCAGCGCGCCCGGGGTGAGTTCGGCGTGCTCGCAGGCTGCCTTGCTCAATGCCTGCTCGAAGGCCTGGCGTTCGCCAGCGCTGGGCGTGCGGCCAAGCCGTTGTTCCAGGGTGGTATGCGCAGCGCCGATCTGTTCGTCGCCGTGTCGTGGATACAGGCGCTGCATGGCCGTGGGCAGCGTGCGTGCACCGAAGTCCACCAGGCAGCCGGATAAACCGAAAAGCAACGCGTTGAAGGCGGGTGGTGTGGCCGGCATGCTGCTCTTCCTTGAATTAATCCAGGTCAGTCTGCAGGCTGCTGATGACGAGCAAGTGAACATCTTGTGACAGTCATGCGGCAACGATCCATACGGCATGCCCAGCCAGTCGCCAGCCATGGTGATTGCCCTTGTCTCGCTTGACGAGGTCATGAACAACAGCGGATCAGCAGTTTTCCTGCATTTTGCCGACACCCCCGGCTGCCTATTTGGCTACGTCAGGCTTTATACTGCCGGCCTCAATGGCCGCCTTGGGTCGGCCTACTACTTTTTCTCAAGGAGAGACCCTGATGCCTGTATTCGGTGCGAACTGGATCGATCGACTGGGCCGATTGTTTGCCTGTGCCAGCCTGGCACTGCTTCCTCTGGTGGCGCAGGCTGCTGAAGATGATCCGTGGGAAGGCTTCAATCGGGCGATCTTCCGCTTCAACGACACCCTCGATATTTATGCGCTCAAGCCTTTGGCGCAGGGCTATCAGGCGGTAACCCCGCAGTTTCTCGAAGACGGCGTGCATAACGTCTTCGGCAATATCGGCGATGTCGGCAACCTGGCCAACAACGTGCTGCAGGGCAAGTTTCACGATGCTGGTGTGGACACCGGTCGGGTGATTTTCAACACCACCTTTGGCGTATTGGGCTTCTTCGATGTGGCCAGGCATATGGGCCTGCAACGCAGCGACGAAGATTTCGGTCAGACCTTCGGCGCCTGGGGGCTGGGTAGTGGCCCCTATGTGGTGCTGCCACTGCTCGGTCCCAGCACTGTGCGCGACACCTTCAGCAAAGTGCCGGACAGCCTGCTTCAGCCATACCGCTATATGGGCCATGTGCCGACCCGTAACGTCACGCGCGCTGTGGATGTCATCGATACCCGCGCCAGTCTGCTGTCGGCTGAGCGGATGATCAGCGGTGACAAGTACATCTTCGTGCGCAACGCCTACTTGCAGAATCGTGAGTTCAAGGTGCGCGACGGTGATGTCGAGGACGACTTCTGACAGGCTGTTGAAAAACGACCTGTGTTGGCGATACTGCGTTCTGTAGTGGTCAACTAATCTCGGACACGACGTTAAGCTTTTTCTCGGCCTGAGCTGGGGCCAGCCCACCATTGAGTTGGTGGGGTCGAATCCAGTTGTACCGATGCATCAAATAATGACTGATATCACGCTGGGCTTCATGGGCAGTTCTGTAACCCAGGGCCGGTATCCATTCGGTTTTCAAGCTGCGGAACACACGCTCCATCGGTGCGTTGTCCCAGCAATTTCCCCGACGACTCATGCTCTGACGCATTCGATAACGCCACAGCCTCTGGCGAAATAAACGGCTCGCATACTGCGACCCTTGATCCGAGTGGAACAGTAG
>NZ_FOWX01000039.1 GCF_900115555.1 Pseudomonas borbori | reverse complement strand
GAGGTGACGGGATGGGCGAACAGAAGTCAGCCGAGGCCGTAGTAGTTGCTCGAAACCGGAGTGACGAAGGGCTGAACCTGCCATGAGTGGACAGTCGGGTGTGATCTCTGTTGGATCGTAAAGCAGAAACTCCGCGTAGCGGGGGTCGAGACCATCAGGAGGTAGGAGCCGGAAGCTCCGAGGGCCGGTCTGGGCGCTTAGATACCGCAGGCGACACATCAACGGAACCAAGCTCGCTGACGCTGTTGGTTAGTAGGCAGGAACCGCCGTATACGGAACCGTATGTACGGTGGTGTGAGAGGACGGCGGGGGCAACCCCGCCTCCTACTCGATTATGGGCTAAGCGCTAACCCTGGCCGCAACTGGTCGTGCTGTGGAAAACTGGCGTCGACCACTCTGGCGCCAGCAGTTTATAGGTGTTGTCGATGCCCGCTATTGATCATCCGCTGATTGACCGCTTTCTCGATGCCCTGTGGCTGGAGAAAGGCTTGTCCGTGCACACGCGGGCGGCCTATCGCAGCGATCTGGCGTTGTTCCATGGTTGGCTGCAGGCGCGCGATCTGGAGCTGGCCGGCGTCGGTCGCGAGCTGATTCTCGATCATCTGGCCTGGCGTTTGAATGAGGGCTACAAGGCCCGCTCGACGGCGCGGCTGATCTCGGGGTTGCGCGGTTTTTATCGATTTCTGTTGCGTGAAGGGCTGATTGGCGCCGACCCGACCCTGCAGGTCGATTTGCCGCAGCTCGGCAGAGCGTTGCCAAAATCCCTCTCGGAGACGGATGTCGAAGCACTGCTGGCGGCGCCGGAGCTGGATGATCCGATCGGTCTGCGCGATCGCGCCATGCTCGAGGTGCTCTATGCTTGCGGGCTGCGGGTCAGCGAGTTGATCGGCCTGACCCTGGAGCAGGTCAATCTGCGTCAGGGCGTGTTGCGCGTGTTCGGCAAGGGCAGCAAGGAGCGCCTGGTGCCGCTGGGCGAGGAGGCGATCCTGTGGATCGAGCGCTACAGCAAGGAGGCGCGGCCGTTATTGCTGGGCGGCAAGCCCAGTGACGTGCTGTTTCCCAGCTTGCGTGGCGAGCAAATGACCCGGCAGACCTTCTGGCACCGGATCAAGCTGCAGGCCAGGGTCGCCGGTATCGCCAAGAGCCTGTCGCCGCACACCTTGCGCCATGCCTTTGCCACCCATCTGCTCAATCACGGTGCCGATCTGCGGGTGGTGCAGATGCTGTTGGGCCACAGCGATCTGTCGACCACGCAGATTTACACCCATATCGCTCGAGCGCGTCTGCAAGAGTTGCATGCCAAGCACCATCCACGGGGCTGAGGTGGCCGTCCGACCTGCTGTGGTCTGCCTTTGCGGGCATCTATGGTAGTCTGTTGCAACCTTCGTTTGTCCGACGCTCGTTAGGAGTATCCATGCGCGTGACCCGCATTTTCGCAGCCGTGGCCCTCGGCCTGGCCAGCAGCTTGAGCCTGGCCGCCGACCCCGATCAGGTGATCCGCAAGAGCCTGCAATCGATCCAGCCAGACCTGCCAATCGAGGCGATTGCCGAGAGTCAGATGCCCGGTCTGTATCAGATTCAGCTCAAGGGCGGCCGTCAGTTGTATGCCAGTGACGACGGCCAGTTCCTCCTGCAGGGCTATCTGTTCCAGATCAAGGACGGCAAGGCGGTCAACCTGACCGAAGAGCATGAAACCAAAGAGATTGCCAAGGAGATCAACGGCATTCCGGCCAAGGAAATGGTGATCTTCGCGGCCGAACAGGCCAAGACCCACATCACCGTGTTCACCGACACCGATTGCGGTTACTGCCAGAAACTGCACAGCGAAGTCCCGGAGCTCAATCGCCTGGGGGTCGAGGTGCGCTACGTGGCCTTCCCGCGTCAGGGTTTGCAGAGCCCGGCGTATAAGGAACTGGTCAGTGTCTGGTGCGCCGAGGATTCCAACGCCGCGATGGATCTGGCCAAGTCGCGGCAAGAAGTACCGACCGCCCAGTGCGACAACCCGGTGGCCAAGCAATACGCCCTGGGGCAGATGATCGGGGTCAGCGGCACGCCGGCGATCGTCCTGGCCAATGGCAAGCTGATACCGGGTTACCAACCCGCAGCGCAACTGGCCAAGCTCGCGCTCGAAGCCAAGTGATTCAGGGCTGATTGACTAATAAACAGCCGCTTCGTAAGGTGCGGCTCTTTTTTCTTTTCTGCGGCCGGAGCTAGCTCCGGCCGTTTTACGCAGTGCAGATGGGGAGTTCAGTGTGAAACCGGTCAAAGTAGGCATCTGTGGGCTGGGTACTGTCGGTGGCGGTACCTTCAACGTGCTCAAGCGCAACGCCGCGGAAATCGCGCGGCGTGCCGGGCGTGACATCGAGGTGGCGCAGATCGCGCTGCGCTCGCAGAACCCGCAGTGCGACATTACCGGTACCCCCATTACCAGCGATGTCTTCGAGCTGGTCGACAACCCCGAGATCGATATCGTCATCGAACTGATCGGCGGTTACACCCTGGCGCGCGAGTTGGTGCTCAGGGCCATCGACAATGGCAAGCATGTGGTCACCGCGAACAAGGCGCTGATCGCCGTGCATGGCAATGAGATCTTCGCCAGGGCGCGTGAGAAGGGCGTGATAGTCGCCTTCGAGGCCGCGGTGGCCGGAGGCATTCCGGTGATCAAGGCGATTCGCGAGGGGCTGGCCGCCAACCACATCAACTGGCTGGCCGGGATCATCAATGGCACCGGCAACTTCATCCTCAGTGAGATGCGCGAGAAGGGCCGTGCCTTCGCCGACGTGCTGGCCGAGGCGCAGGCGCTGGGTTACGCCGAAGCCGATCCGACCTTCGACGTCGAAGGCATCGATGCGGCGCACAAACTGACCATCCTCGCCTCCATCGCCTTCGGCATTCCGCTGCAATTCGACAAGGCCTACACCGAAGGCATCACCAAGCTGACCACGGCCGACGTGGGCTACGCCGAGGCCCTGGGTTATCGTATCAAGCACCTGGGCGTGGCGCGGCGCACCGCGGCTGGTATCGAGTTACGCGTGCACCCGACCCTGATCCCGGCCGACCGTCTGATCGCCAACGTCAATGGCGTGATGAACGCGGTGATGGTCAATGGCGACGCGGCGGGCTCGACCCTGTATTACGGCGCGGGTGCCGGCATGGAACCGACCGCTTCCTCGGTCATCGCCGATCTGGTCGACGTGGTGCGCGCCTTGACCACCGATCCGACCAATCGTGTGCCGCACCTGGCCTTCCAGCCGGACTTGCTGTCCGATCACCCGATTCTGCCGATCGCCGCGTGCGAGAGCGCCTACTACCTGCGCATTCAGGCCAAGGATCGTCCCGGCGTGCTGGCCCAGGTGGCGAGCATCCTGTCGCAGCGCGGCATCAACATCGAGTCGATCATGCAGAAGGAAGTCGAAGAACACGACGGCCTGGTGCCGATGATCCTGGTCACCCACCGGGTGGTCGAGGCGCGTATCGACGAGGCGCTGGCCGCCCTGGAAGCGCTCGACGATGTGGTCGGCAAGGTCATGCGTATCCGCGTCGAACAGTTGAACTAACCCGCAGCAGGCCGCGCGCGCAGCAGGCGCGTGCGGCCTGCCGCTTCAAACCGAAGGTTTGCCAAACATGCGCTATATCAGCACCCGCGGCCAGGCACCGGCCCTGAATTTCGAAGACGTTCTGCTGGCTGGCCTGGCCAGTGATGGCGGTCTCTACGTGCCGGAAAACCTGCCACGCTTTACCCAGGAAGAGATCGCCTCCTGGGCCGGCTTGCCCTACCACGAGCTGGCGTTCCGGGTGATGCGCCCGTTCGTTGCCGGCAGCATTGCCGATGCCGATTTCAAGAGGATTCTCGAAGAAACCTATGCGGTATTCGCCCACAGTGCGGTGGCGCCGTTGCGTCAGCTGAACGGCAACGAGTGGGTGCTCGAGCTGTTCCACGGCCCGACCCTGGCGTTCAAGGACTTCGCCCTGCAGTTGCTCGGCCGTCTGCTCGACCATGTGCTGGCCAAGCGCAACGAGCGCGTGGTGATCATGGGTGCCACCTCCGGCGACACCGGTTCGGCCGCCATCGAAGGCTGCAAGGCCTGCGACAACGTCGACATCTTCATCATGCACCCGCACAACCGGGTGTCCGAGGTGCAGCGCCGGCAGATGACCACCATCTTCGGCGAGAACATCCACAACATCGCCATCGAGGGCAACTTCGACGACTGCCAGGAGATGGTCAAGGCCAGCTTCGCCGATCAGGGCTTCCTCAAGGGTACGCGCCTGGTGGCGGTCAACTCGATCAACTGGGCGCGGATCATGGCCCAGATCGTCTACTACTTCCACGCCGCCCTGCAGCTCGGCGGCCCGGCCCGTTCCATTGCGTTCTCGGTGCCGACCGGCAACTTCGGCGACATCTTCGCCGGCTACCTGGCGCGCAACATGGGCCTGCCGATCAGCCAGCTTATAGTCGCGACCAACCGCAACGACATCCTCCATCGCTTCATGAGCGGCAATCGCTACGACAAGGGCGATCTGTACCCGACCCTGTCGCCGTCCATGGACATCATGGTTTCGTCGAACTTCGAGCGTCTGCTGTTCGACCTGCACGGGCGCAACGGCGCAGCTGTCGCCGAGCTGATGAGCACCTTCAAGCAGGGCGGCGGCTTCAGCGTCGAAGAAGACCGCTGGAGCGAGGCACGCAAGCTGTTCGACTCGCTGGCGGTGGACGACCAGGCGACCTGCGAAACCATCGCCGAGGTGTACGCCGAGTGCGGCGAGCTGCTCGATCCGCACACCGCCATCGGCGTGCGCGCCGCGCGCGAGTGCAGGCGCAGCCTGGCCACGCCCATGGTCATCCTGGGCACCGCACACCCGGTGAAGTTCCCCGAGGCGGTGGAGAAGGCCGGTATCGGCCAGGCTCCGGCGTTGCCGCCGCACCTGGCCGACCTGTTCGAGCGCGAAGAGCGCTGCACGGTGCTGGCCAACGACCTGAAAACGGTACAAGGCTTCGTCAGCCAGCACGGCAACCGCGGCAAGCCGCTGTAACGCCCCGCGCGCAAGCCCTGCAACCCGGTGTCGCCTCTGGCGGCCCCGGGTTTTTCTTTGGCCTCTGCAGCAACCAGTGTGCTGTCTCGGAATTATTGTTTCGATGACACCAGCTCGAAGGGTGCGCCGTGCGCACCAGGAATTATCAGTGGTGCGCACGGCCTGGGTGGCCCCGCGCGCGCTACACCGGCCGTAGGATGGGTTAGGCGGCCACAAATTGACCTGCTGCCAGCAGAGCAGCCGCGCCGTAGCCCATCATGGATTTCAGCCGTGACAACCGGATACAGGTATAAATCGCTCGATGGGTATCGCTGCGCTCATCCTACGCGGCCCGCATCCTGCGGTTACTGGCTCCTACAGGAGGCTGACTCTCCATGCAGCAGGCAACAGGACCTGGTCCCGCCTGCAGGTGCCGCTACAGCCAGCTAGGCTTTGGGTGAGCGAGTCGGGCTCAAGAGAGTGCGAGGCGGCCATGAACGAGTTCCCCAAGGAAATGCCACACGAGGTCATTCGGGCGCTCGAGCGTGGGCGCAAGATGGAGGCAATCGAGTTGCTGCGCGAAAACCAGGGGCTCAGCCTCAAGGAGGCCAAGGAGGCGGTCGAGTGCTATCTGTTGGAACACCCCCATCTGCGCCGCTCCAGAGGCACGCTGGGTGGCCATGGCCTGTGGTTCTGGCTGACGCTGATCCTGCTGCTGGGGCTATTGATACTGTTCAGCGGAAGGCTCTCGGCCGGCATAGAGGGCAGGGGCCAGCCGCCTGCCGGGGTGGCCATGACCGACTGTGGCTTCAGCTGACCAGCAGCAGGTAGACCAGTGCCATCATGACGATCAGGCCCAGCCAGATCAGGGCATTGAGCTTGCTGCGGGCGATTATGCCGGCACCGCGCAGACGGGTCGGCGGGTTCTCCTCGAGGTAGCGGTCGATCCGCGCCTCGGCCTCGTCTTCACTGATCCCTTTGCGCATACGCAGCAGGACGATGGCCTCTGTGCGGCGGTCTTCTTGCAGGGCAAGCAGTACGTCCCGGGGCAGGGGGTCTTCGATGGCAGGCATGAGGGTGCTCCTGGCCACGTTCAGACGGCGCCGTTTCGGCGCAGTTCGGCAATGGCCTCACTGTCATAGCCTAGCGCAGCGAGTACCCGCTCGGTGTGTTCGCCCAGCTCCGGGCCGGTCCACTCGACCCCGCCCGGGGTGTCCGACAGCTTGGGCACTATGCCGGGTATCTTGAACGGCTTGCCGTCCGGCAGCTTGGCGCTGAGCAGCATCTCGCGTGCCAGGTATTGCGGGTTGCCGAACATGTCCTCGGCGCTAAGGATGCGGCTGGCCGGCACCGCGGCCGTCGTTGCTGGCCAGGCTCGGGTCTTCGGCCAGGTCCTGAACACCGAAAATCTGGTGAGAGCTGGACGAGTGGATACGACGCCAATTGCGAGCACTCCAGCTTAAACAATGGAGGCGTGGTCCGACGATTTACCGCGAACTGCGGGCTCTGGAAGCCAGCAGCCAATCGGCCTGGAAAGTGGTGGCCAACTCGTGTTGTTGGTGGCGTAACAACCGCTTTGAGCTCAATCGAGTGCTGGTGGGGCGTGGTTCGACAGGCTGGGACTGGTGTGACTCTCGTAACCTCAATCTCTCGAACCGCCCGGTGCGTACCCGCATGCCGGGTGGTGTGGCAGGGGAGCGACCTGTGAAGGCCGTCCCCTGTGCCGATTGCCTGATGGCGGCTGGTCAGGCCGCCGGGTTCAGGCCGCCTGGCTTTGCCCCGGCGTGCCGCCGGCGGGTTGCCGATAGAGCAGCAGTGCCAGCGACAAAACCAGCAGGGCGGCCAGCAGGCCTTGGGCCAGCAGGGTTTCGGCTACCGGGTAGAGGCCGAAGTAAAGCTGCAGCCAGGGCGCGTCAGGGAACCAGTGCACCGGGGTGGCGGGCACCAGTGCCGCCGTTTGCAGGCCGCGCACGCCACTGCCGGTCATCATCAGGCAAAGCATGGCCAGCAGCACGCCGGTAACCCGGAAGAACAGGGTGACCGGCAGCTTGGCTTCAAGGCCGAGCACCACATAGGCGGCCACCGCCGAGAGCAGGGCTCCGCCGATCAAGCCGGCCAGTACCGGCAGGGATGGCGCATCAATCAGCAGGGCTTGGTAAAACAGCACGGTTTCGAAGCCTTCGCGAAAGACTACCAGGAAGGCCAGGCTGAACAGGGTTGTCCAGCCTAGATAGGGGCTGCGCGAGCCTTGCTGGGACTGTCCGGCATGGCTGGCCTTGCGACGTATTTCGGCAACCCAGTCGGTGACATAGGCTTTGCGGAAGATCCAGTGGGTTACGTACAGCAGGACCGCCGCGGCGGTCAGTGCGGTAAGCCCTTCCAGCAGTTCGCGCTGCAGGGTGGTCATGGCGAACAGCTGCCCGACGGCCAGCCACAGTGCAAAGGAGCCGGCCACCGCGCTGCCGGTTCCGGCCAGTATCGGCCAGCGCCAGCCGCGCAGGCCGGCGGCCGGGATGCCGCTGGCCTTTACGGCGCCGATCATGCAGGCCAGTACGATCACGGCTTCCAGGCCTTCGCGCAGGAGAATGGCCAGCGATTGAACAAAGGCGCCCATCGCGGACAGTTGGCTGCTGAGGATGCTTGCCGCCTGTTTGCTGTCGGCTTGCAGGCGTGCCAGGGCGGCGTTGAGTTCCTCCTCGGGAGCCTGACGCGCAATCAGTGCGCCGAGGCCGGGGTCATTGGCGTTGCCCTCCCAGAAGGCAGCTTCCATTTTCAGCGCCAGCGCCGGGGCGCGGGGCATCAGGCGCTGCTCGATATCGGGATCGAAAAGCGCGTAGGCCTCCAGGCGCTTGAGGTCTGCGGCGGCCCAGTCGCCGGAATTGACCGCGTTGGCCAGTTCGCTGAGGACTTCCGGCAACAGCGTCAGGGCCGCGCCATGGTCGCTTTGCAGCAGTTCCTGGCCATACACCTGGGCCAGCAAGGCCAGGCCTTCGTCGCTCAGTGCCTGGACGCGCGGGACAGCACCTTTGCTGGCGATCTGATGCTGCAATTCACTCAGAATGTCCGTCATCCGTTGCAGGGCTGCGGGGGCGCGTTCGGCCAGGTTGTAGCCGAGATCACCGAGGAGCATTTCGGCACGGTCGCGAAACAGCCCGGCTTCGAAGTATTCGAAGGGGATGGTGACCTCGCCGTCGCGCACGCCTTTGCTGTATTCCAGAGGGATCAGGCGCAGAAACCGCGAGAACAGCTGAATGCGTCTTTCCAGTTCCGCTGCCGCGAGCTGCGCCGGGGCATAGCTGCTCAGTTGGCCTTCCAGTTCGGCAAGCTGTTTGGCGAGCGCATCTGCCGGCCGCTCGGCATGCAGTTGGGTAAAGCGGGTGGCGATAAGCTGGGCTTTCTCGCTGCCCAGGCGACTGCTCAGGTTGTCGCTCAGCAGGCGCTGCAGCCCCTGGGCTCGGGCCAGGCTGCCCGCCAGTTGCACGCGATGGCCGGCGGCCAGATGGCTGCGTGCCTGGGCCAGGGCCATGCGCATTTCGCTGGCATAGATGCCCAGCAGCTCAGGTTCGATGATCTGGCGCGCCTGCGCGGCGCTCAGGCGTCCGGCCAGTGCTTCGCGGATTGCCAGGCTGGCGGCGGTGTCACGCGAGGTGCGTGCGTATTCGCGAATGTGCAGCCAGGCGGCGGCTGACTCGAAAGCGCCCTGGTCGAGTTGGCGCATGCTGTTGCGCAGGGCACCATCGAGCAGGCCGCACCAGAGCTCGGCGCGGGCCTGGGCGGCCAGGCCTGGGTCCCAGGTCTGAACCGCTTGTTCCAGGCGGGCCAAGGCGTTGTCGATCTGTGCGGCCTGGCTGGCGGTGTCGTGGGCGTAGGCCGCCTGCAGACCCTGTTGCCATTGCTGGCGCAGGTGCTCCAGGCGTTTGCCGGCGTCCTCGCGCAGTGGGGTGGACGGCTGGCGGAACAGGTAGCGTTGCAGGTAGGCGCTATCGTTGCGCAAGGCCTCGGCGTTTGGCCAGGGCACGCTGGTGCTTGCGGTGCTGGCCAGTGCGCAAAGCAGGCTTATGAGAAACACAAGTGGGCGCAGAACGAGTGCGGTCATGGTCGGGTCTCATTGGCGCCGTTAAGGCTGTAGGTTGCTGCTGCCAGTTCGAACGGCGGGATAACCAGGTCGATTTTCAGCGTGTTGTAGGCAAATTCCTGGGTCGCGACCCGATACCAGAGGCGTGTTTCCAGGATCAGCGGGCCGCGCACGTCAGCCGCCAGAGGGGCCTGGTAACTCACGAGATCTTCGCCTTTGGGCGGGATGCCGGGACGCAGGTGGGTGATTTCGGCGGTGATAAAGGTCAGGTGATCGGGAATGCGCTTGCCCTCGGCGTCGCGGAAGTCTTCACGCCAGATCACCGCGTCGGGGTCGGTTTCGCCGCGCACGCCATCGAAGGCGCCCGAGTGATAGAGCGAATTGCCGTCGGCATCGCGGACGATGACCTCAAGCCACATGTGCTTCTGGTCAATCACGCCGGTGGGCAGGTTGTGCCCGGCGCCCAGGTTTTGCACGGCAATGCTGAAGCGCAACTGGCCATCGGCGACTTCGCTGTGGCGCAGCTCCAGGCCGGCAGCGGCGCGCAGCAGTTCGCGCGTGGCCTGGCCCTGACGCTCGATCAGCTGGGTGTTTTTCGTCTCCGTCAGACCAGGCAGCAGGCCGCCGCGCAGGTAGGTGAGGTTGGAGCCCAGGGCGGTGTCGAACATCAGGTAGTTGGAACCGACAAAGTTGTGTGCGTAGCGCTCCGGCTTGGCCAGGTTGCCGTCGCGAATCTGGCGCACGTAGGCGGCCGGATCGGGAGCCATGTGGCAGTCCTGGCAGGTCACGTCGTTGCGCCCGTACCAGCTGTCACGCCATTCGACAAAGGTGCTTTGCACATGCTGACGGCTAACCGCCTTGGACATCGAGCTGTCGTAGTTCTCGGTGTGGCAGGCGCCGCAAAAGTCCGCACTGGCGATCAGGTCATTGGTTTGCGTTGCGCCAAAGGCGCGCGAATGGTCGCGCGGTGCGGCCAGGATCATCGGGTTGGAGAGTTGGTCTACTCCGGTGTTTACGGCGAGGGTCAGGGCGCCGTTGCCTTCCACCGGGTCGGCATGGGTGGCGGTGTGGCACATCACGCAGGTCAAGCCTTCGGTTTCCGCGTCGGAAGGCATGACCGACTTGAAGCGGTTGGTGCGTCCGGCCAGCACCTCGCCAGGGGCATGACAACCTTCGCAGAAACGGGCTTTCTCAATGCCATTGCGGTGCAGGTCTTCGTTGACCTCGACGGCTTTCTCGTAGATCACGTCGCGTCCGGCGATGGCGTGCAGTGAGGGCGCCCACTCATCGAATTCGCGTTGATGGCATTCGGCGCAGGCGGCTGCCGACTGGATGGTTTTGGGCTCAATCAGCCGGCCATTTTCCGTTTTCAGCCGCGAAGGCCAAAAGGGCCGCGGATTACCCTCGGCGTCAGGCCCGAAAGGCAGTTGGTAGAAAGGAATGTCGGCCAGGTCGACACCCGGCTCGACGGCTTGGGGGCGCAACCATTCGGCGGCGAGCATCAGGCCGATGCTGGCCAGCAGGCCGAGGGCGAGCCAGGGGGCGTTCTTCTTGAATTGGCTTTTCACGCCTGCGCTTCCTTGTCGGTGGTATGCGCATGGCGCCAGTGGCGCAGCAGCAAATGGGCAAGCAGGCCGATGCTGGCCAGGCAGGCGGCCCACAAGTGCACAAAGGTCAAGAGGTCGGTCGTTTCGAAACTCCAGAACCAAATGACGCCGCCCAGGTAGAGGGCGACCGGCAAGGTCATTAGCAAGCCGCCGAGCAACAGCAGGACGCATTTGCCCAGCAGCAGCCAGCTGAGCCAGGTGAATGCCGGCCGCTGGCTGCTGCGCAAGCCGCTGCGGACGTGCCGGTCGATCCAGAACGCGAGCAGGACGGTGAATGCCAGGCCGAGACACAGGTGGACAAACAGGACGATTTCACCGGAGTTCCAGTTGCGCCCGGCCAGCAATTCCAGATGCAGCCCAGAGCCCATCAGGCCGGCAAACAACAGGGAGATCAGCAGGCTGGTGCGCGATTTGGTCGGTGCAGCGGGCGCATTGCGCACCGTCGATTCAAGGGGCAGAGGGGCAGTCATATACAGGGGCTCTTGCGGACAACGGCCGCGCAACGATGCGGCGATTGGCTGGCAGGCTTGCTCGGCAAACCGTCGAAAAAGGCAGGTGAGGGCACCGCGACAAGGCGCTACGCAGTAGCGCCGTATCGTTCACGCAGGTGGCCTTGCTGCGGCCGATTAGCCGCGAATTGTCACCTCGTTCTTGGCAGCGGCCTGCAACACCATGGCGACCACCCGGTCGGCGATGTCTTGCGCTTCGTTGCCGAGGGCGTCGGCCTCTTCGGTGCCGAACTGGGTGCCGGCTTTTTCCCGTGCGTAGGTGTCTTCAACCAGGCTCAGCAGCTCTTCGAAGCCGTTCTTGATCTGCTGGTCGAGGGCCGCATCGTTGCTCGCCACTACCGGGGAAATGGCGCTGAAATACATTTTCTTGCAGCCGCCCATGATGCCCAGTACGTCAGCCAGGCGACTTTGTGCGACGAATGCGCCGATTTCTTCGGAGATGAACTGGGACTCTTTCCACTCGCCGAAATAATCACCCACCGTCGGCGTCATGGTCACCACGGAGGTGAACGCGTCGTCGCGGTTGGGCTTCCAGGCGCTCATATCCGCCTGCAGGGCTTTCGACCAGTGCGTTAGCGCTCCGGCGGCGCCAAGTCCCAGGTTGGCGTCGAAGAGCATCTCGCCACGACTGATCTTGCCGTCGCCATTGAGGTCGACCTCGAGTTTCACCAGGGCTTCGTCCATGCCCCAGAACAGCGGCTCGGTGATGCCGTGGAACAGGTTGCCGGGGCGCTTGAGCACCTTGCCGTCGGGCAACGGCAGATCATATTCCGCCACGTCTTCGCTCTCGCTGCCCGGATTGCCGGCGTCGAGGATCAGGTCATATTTGGCGGTGGCGGGGATGCCGGCGACTATGCCTTCAATCGTTTCATACTGGTTCGAGGTCTCCAGCCACAGGGTGCGGATGGTCTCGATCTGCCGGGCCAACTGCTTCTTGTCGGCGTTCCAGGCGGCCTGATAATCGCCTTTGTGAGCCTTGATAATGGCCGCATAGTCGGCTACGGCGGTCTCCAGCAACTGCGCCTGGGCGATCAGTCGGGCGTTGTGATCCAGGGTGAATTGCTTGACGCTGGCCAGGCCGCGCACCTCGGCATCGGTTGCGGCACTCACTTCTCCGCTGATACTCAGTGCCGCAAGCAGCGCCATGGCCAGTGCGCTGGCCTGCCCGCGCTTGTTGAGTTTTTTCGACATCACACAACCCCTTTGCTATTGGTTGAACCCATAAATGCACAATCCTGATCGCTATTGTTATTCGCAATCATTGTCATTTGCAGTCAACGTATCATTTAGCTCGGTTGTCTGAGTTGATTAAGATCAAGTGCGCCCGTGTTGTCGGCCAGGCCTGAGGCGTCGTTATGCCGGGCGTCAGATCGCTCCGCTTGCGCGCAGGGCGGCGATCTGGGCGTTGTCGTAACCCAGGTCGCCGAGGATCTGCAGGTTGTGTTCGCCCAGCTCCGGGCCGGTCCACTCGACCCCGCCCGGGGTGTCCGACAGCTTGGGCACTATGCCGGGCATCTTGAACGGCTTGCCGTCCGGCAGCCTGGCGCTGAGCAGCATTTCGCGGGCCAGGTATTGCGGGTCGCCGAACATGTCCTCGGCGCTGAAGATGCGGCTGGCCGGCACTTCGGCCCGGTTCAGGGTGGCCATCACCTGCTCCAGCGGCAGCGCGCCGACCCAGCGGTCGATTACTCCGTACAACTCGTCGCGGCGTGCGTCGCGGCCGTCGTTGCTGGCCAGGCTCGGGTCTTCGGCCAGGTCCGGTCGGTCGATGGCCTGCATGAAACGTTTGAAGATCGCATCGCCGTTGGCGCCGATCTGGATGTGCCTGCCGTCGCGGCTGGTGTGGATCGAGGATGGGGTGATGCCGGGCATGATGTTGCCGCTGCGTTCGCGGATGAAGCCGAACACGTCGAACTCCGGCACCAGGCTTTCCATCATGGCGAAGATCGCCTCGTACAGCGCCACATCGACCACCTGACCCTGGCCGCCGTTGACCTCGCGGTGCCGTAGCGCCATCAACGCCCCGATCACGCCCCACAGGGCGGCAATCGAATCGCCGATGGAAATGCCGGTGCGCACCGGTGGGCGATCTTCGAAGCCGGTGATATAGCGCAGTCCGCCCATGGCTTCGCCCACCGCGCCGAAGCCCGGCTGATCCTTCATCGGCCCGCTCTGGCCGAAGCCGGACAGGCGCACCATCACCAGCTTGGGGTTGAGCGCATGCAGCACCTCCCAACCCAGGCCGAGCTTTTCCAGCACGCCGGGGCGGAAGTTTTCGATCAGGATGTCGGCGCCTGCCAGCAGCTTTTTCAGCACCTCGAGCCCTTGCTCGTGCTTGAGGTTGAGGGTGATCGAGCGTTTGTTGCGCGCCTGCACGAACCACCACAGCGAGGTGCCTTCGTAGAGCTTGCGCCACTTGCGCAGCGGGTCGCCGCCATCCGGGGATTCGACCTTGATCACCTCGGCACCGAATTCGGCGCAGATGCGCGCGGCGAAGGGCCCGGCGATCAGGCTGCCGAGTTCGATCACTTTGAGGCCGGCGAGGGGTTTGCTGGGCAGGCTCATGGGGCGTCCATCTATCTGGGGATGGTCGCGACTCTAACGTGAGTGGGCGGCATCGGGTAGACTTGCCCGCTTATTTGCCCAGTCAAGAAGTCCGCCCATGGCCCTGCCGTCCACCACCTACAAAATCGAGCTGAACCTCACCGATATCGATCGCAGCATCTATCAGAACCTGCGCTTTACCGTGGCCAAGCACCCGTCGGAGACTGAAGAGCGCCTGGCCGCGCGGCTGATCGCCTATGCACTGTTCTATGACGAGCAGTTGGCCTTCGGCCGCGGCCTGTCGGATGTCGATGAGCCGGCGCTGTGGGAAAAGAGCCTGGATGGCCGGGTGTTGCACTGGATCGAGGTCGGTCAGCCCGACAGCGATCGCATCACCTGGTGCTCGCGGCGTACCGAGAAATTCAGCTTGGTGGCCTACGGCAACCTGCGCGTCTGGCAGGCCAAGGTGCTCGACCCGGTGCGCAGCCTGAAGAACATCAATGTGGTGGCGCTGGACCAGGAAGCCCTGGCCAGCCTGGCTCTCGATCTGCCGCGCTCGCTGAACTGGAGCGTGATGATCAGCGACGGTGAGTTGTTCGTCACCGACGAGCGCGGTCAGCACGAAGTGCCCATCGAGTGGCTGATCGGCCAGCGCTGAGGCTTGGATTTGTAGGATGGGTATCGCAGGCTCAGCCCATCCTACGGTTCGTCTCGACCTGCACACTGAGATACCCGCCCCATGCGCATCGAAGCCCGCCCGCTACCCGCCGTCCTGCCTGACCTGGGCAATCTGCCGCCGCTGTTGACCCGTCTGTATGCTGCCCGTGGCGTGCAGTCGCTGGCCGAGCTGGATAAGGGCCTGGCCCGGCTGATCCCTTATCAGCAGCTCAAGGGCATCGAGGCGGCGGTCGAGCTGCTGGTGCTGGCCCTGGAGCAGGGCCAGCGCATGCTGATCGTCGGCGACTTCGACGCCGATGGCGCCACCGCCAGTACGGTGGGCATGCTCGGTCTGCGCATGCTCGGCGCCGCCCATGTCGACTACCTGGTGCCGAACCGGTTCGAGTATGGCTACGGCCTGACCCCGGAAATCGTCGCGGTGGCGCTGCAGCGCCAGCCGCAGTTGCTGATCACCGTGGACAACGGCATCTCCAGCGTCGAGGGCGTGGCGGCGGCCAAGGCGGCGGGGCTGAAAGTGCTGGTCACCGATCACCACTTGCCAGGGGCTGAGCTGCCCGCGGCGGATGCCATCGTCAATCCCAACCAGCAGGGCTGCGAGTTCCCGAGCAAGGCCATGGCCGGGGTCGGGGTGATCTTCTATGTGCTGCTGGCGCTGCGTGCGCGCTTGCGCGAGCTGAACTGGTTCAATCCGCAGCGGCCGCAACCGAACCTGGCCGAGCTGCTCGACCTGGTGGCCCTGGGCAGCGTCGCCGACGTGGTGCCGCTGGACGCCAACAATCGCATCCTGGTCCATCAGGGCCTGGCGCGGATTCGCGCCGGGCGGGCGCGGCCGGGGTTGCGCGCGATTCTCGAGGTGGCCGGGCGGCAGCCGGAACGCATCACCTCCACCGACCTGGGCTTTATCCTCGGCCCGCGCCTGAATGCGGCCGGGCGCCTGGACGACATGAGCCTGGGTATCGAATGCCTGCTTTGTGAAGATGAAGCCCTGGCCCGCGATATGGCGGTGCAGCTGGATCAGCTCAACCAGGACCGCAAGGCCATCGAACAGGGCATGCAGCGCGAGGCCCTGGCCCAGCTCAAGGACCTGCCGCTGGAAGACATGCCGTTCGGCCTGTGCCTGTTCGAGGCGGATTGGCACCAGGGCGTGATCGGCATTCTCGCCTCGCGCATGAAGGAGCGTTACCACCGGCCGACCATCGCCTTCGCCGATGCCGGCGACGGCGTGCTCAAGGGCTCGGCGCGTTCGGTGCCGGGCTTTCATATCCGTGATGCCCTGGACGCCGTCGCGGCCAGGCATCCGCAGCTGATCAGCAAGTTCGGCGGGCATGCCATGGCGGCGGGGCTGTCCCTGCCCGAAGCCAACTTCGGCGCCTTTGCCGCCGCCTTCGATGCCGAGGTGCGGCGCCAGCTGTGCGAAGACGACCTGACCGGGCGTCTGCTCTCCGATGGCGCCCTGTCGGTAGAAGAGTTTCACCTGCCCCTGGCCCAGGAACTGCGCAATGCCGGGCCCTGGGGCCAGCACTTCCCCGAGCCGCTGTTCCATGGCGTGTTCCAGGTGGTGCAGCAGCGTCTGGTCGGCGACAAGCACCTCAAGCTGGTGCTTAAGACCGAGTGCGGCGGGCAGACCCTGGACGGCATCGCCTTCAACATCGACCGCGAGGTCTGGCCCAATCCCACCGTGCGCTGGGTCGAACTGGCCTACAAGCTGGACGTCAACGAGTACCGCGGCCGGGAAAGCGTGCAACTGATGGTGGCGCACCTGGCGCCACGCTGAGGTGTCGCTTAGCCCTGGTTGGCCTGCAGGCGCCGCTCATCGACAAGGACGCGTTCGCTGACATCGCTCCAGCGCGAGAGCAGTTGCGGCGGTTGTGCGGATTTCTGCTGCGGCGCCTTGGCCAGGAAGATCCCGTGGTTGTTGAAGGCATACACCGGCAGCAGGTCGCGGCGTTCCATGGCCGGCTTGATCCGCGGCTCGAGGTTGTCGAGGATCAGCGGCTGCTCCGTCTGGCTCGGGTAGTAGGCCAGCACCATGTGCGCCTGATTGAGCGACAGGGCCTTGACGAAGGTCAGGCGCAGCTTCTCGCTGGGGATGCCCAGCTCTACCAGGCTGAAATACTTGCCGATGGCGAAGTCTTCGCAATCGCCGCGGCCGCGCGCCAGCGTCTGCACCGGAGTCGCCCAGTATTCGTCCACCCCCCAGATTTCGCGATCCGTGCCGTAGCTCACCGAGCGGTTGATGAAGTCGTTGACCGCCTGCAGTTTGCTGCGCTCGTCCAGGCTGCCGCTCTGCTCGATCAGGCTGCGCCAGCTGGTCAGACGGGCTTGCTCGATGGCCTGACCCAGAGAGCTCTCAGGCCGGAGTTGGGCATTGCCGGGGGGCAGGCCATGGCCAACAGGATGGCCAGGATGGGTTTGCGGACGGCTGCAAGTCGGGACATGGTCGGGGTTGTCTGCGCTGGACGATTGAGCCTTCCATAGCCTGAATCGAGTTCTACTCGAAGTGACGCCATCCTACCGACGTCAATTAGTAAGCGCATAGAGGCAGGGTGTGATGCAAAACACTATTTGTGGATTTCCCCCGAATAACCGACCAACTGCATGGCGCTGGTGACGGGCCCCTGTTGCGGGGGCAGGATGCGGTTGTGCCCATGGCGCCGCCGGTTCGACCCGGCGGCGTGCTGGCCTTACCAGCCCAACTGCTTGTTGAAGCCGAGGGCGTCGTAGTAGTCGCCCTGGTAGGCGATCTTGCCGTCCTTGATGCGGATGAAGCTGACCCCTTCGAAGCTCAATGGCTTGCCGGTGGCTGGGGTGTCCGGGCCCCAGGCGCCGCTGTTGGTGCCGCTGAACTTCCACTGGAAGGCGATGCCGTCGGCGCCGACGATCGGTGCGCTGGTCATCTTCCAGGTCAGGTCCGGCACCGCGGTGATGAACACCTTGATCACATTGTCGCGCGCCGCCGCCTTGCCGTTCTGCGGGGTGCCGACGGTGGCATCGAAGTACACCGCGTCCTCGGCCAGGAAGGTCGCGGCCTGCTCGGCGTCATGGGCGTTCCAGGCGGCCATGTAACCGTCGACGATGGCCTTGGCGTCGTCTGCGGCCTGAACCAGCCCGGCAAGGGTACCAAGGGCGATAAAAGCGATGCTGCGCAGTGCATTTTTCATTGTTATTGCTCCAGCTGGGGGGGGATTCGTAGGGTGCGCGGGGCCGCCTAGGCCGTGCGCACCAGCGAGTTCTCGCAAGCCTGTGGTGCGCGCAACGCACCCTACGGGGTTGGTTCGTGGGTAGATGCCAGCCTACGCAGGCGCCTTCAATGCTTGAACATCACGTGGCGCACGGCGGTGTAGTCCTCCAGCCCATACATCGACAGGTCCTTGCCGTAGCCGGACAGCTTGAGGCCGCCGTGGGGCATTTCGTTGACCAGCATGAAGTGGGTGTTGACCCAGGTGCAGCCGTACTGCAAGCGCGCGGCGAGGCGGTGGGCGCGGCCGACGTCGCTGGTCCACACCGAGGAGGCCAGGCCGTAGTCGGAGTCGTTGGCCCAGGCCAGCGCCTGGGCTTCGTCGTCGAACGGGGTGACCGAGACCACCGGGCCGAACACTTCGCGGCGGACGATTTCGTCGCTTTGCCGGGCGCCGGCCAGCACCGTGGGCAGGAAGAAGAAGCCGTCACCGGCGGGCGCCTTGCCGCCGGTGACCACTTCGATATGCGCCTGGGCGCTGGCCCGCTCGACGAAACCGGCCACGCGCTGGCGGTGCTCGGCGGTGATCAGCGGGCCTAGCTCGGTGCTGGCGTCGCCCTGGGTGCCGTGCTTGATCGAGCCGACGGCGGCGCCCAACTCGGCGACGAACTTCTCGTAGATCCCTTTTTGCGCATAGATGCGGCAGGCGGCGGTGCAGTCCTGGCCGGCGTTATAGAAGCCGAAGGTGCGGATGCCTTCCACCGCGGCGGCGATGTCGGCGTCGTCGAAGATCAGCACCGGCGCCTTGCCGCCCAGCTCCATGTGCAGGCGCTTCACCGAGGCGGCGCTGCTGGCGATGATGTTCGAGCCGGTAGCCACCGAGCCGGTCAGCGACACCATGCGCACCTTGGGGTGGCTCACCAGCGGGCTGCCGACGCTGGTGCCGCGGCCGAAGACGATATTGACCACCCCGGCGGGGAACAGCTCGGCGAGAAATTCGGCCAGCTTCAGCGCGGTCAGCGGGGTCTGCTCGGAGGGCTTGAGCACCACGGTATTGCCCGCGGCCAGGGCCGGGGCGAGCTTCCAGGCGGCCATCATCAGCGGGTAGTTCCAGGGCGCGATGGACGCCACCACACCGATTGGATCACGGCGGATCATCGAGGTGTGGCCCGCCAGGTACTCGCCGGCAGCGCTGCCGCTCAGGCAACGGCTGGCGCCGGCGAAGAAGCGGAACACATCGGCGATAGCCGGAATCTCGTCGTTGAGTGCGGAGGCGTAGGGTTTGCCACAGTTGTCCGACTCCAGTTTGGCCAACTCCTCGGCATGGGCTTCGATCCTGTCGGCCAGGCGCAGCAGCAACAGCGCACGGTCTTTCGGCGCGGTCTGCGACCAGCCGTCGAAGGCGGCGTCGGCGGCGCGCACGGCGGCATCGACCTGCTCGGCACTGGCCTCGTTGATATGCAGCAGCGGTGCGCCGAGGGCCGGATTGAGCACCGCCAGGCTGGCACCTTCCCCGGCGACCAGTCGGCCATTGATCAGCAGTTTGCTTTGCATAGCGAAATCCTCTGGTTAGGGTTTCTACGAATTAATGGCGGCGGACCTATTTGCCGCCGCTGCCAGCCACGCTTTCACCGCCCCTGGTCAGGTAATAGGCGCCGAGGATCGGCAGCATGGTCACCAGCATCACCAGCATCGCCACCACGTTGGTCACCGGCACGTCGCGCGGCCGACTTAACTGGTTGAGCAGCCACAGCGGCAGGGTGCGTTCGTGACCGGCGGTGAAGGTGGTGACGATGATCTCGTCGAACGACAGGGCGAACGCCAGCATGCCGCCGGCCAGCAGGGCCGAGCCGAGGTTGGGCAGGATGATGTAGCGGAAGGTCTGCCAGCCGTCGGCGCCGAGGTCCATCGAGGCTTCGATCAGGCTGTACGAGGTACGCCGGAAGCGCGCGATCACGTTGTTGTAGACGATCACCACGCAGAAAGTCGCGTGGCCGACGATGATGGTGAACATGCCCGGCTCGATGCCCAGGGTCTTGAACGCGGCGAGCAGGGCCAGGCCGGTGACGATGCCGGGCAGGGCGATCGGCAGGATCAGCATCAGCGAGATGCCTTCCTTGCCGAAGAAGTCGCGGCGGTACAGTGCGGCGGCCGCCAGGGTGCCGAGGATCAGGGCGATGGCGGTGGCCAGGCAGGCGACCTGCGCCGACAGGGTGATCGCTTCGAGCACGTCCGGGCGCGCCAGGGCCACGCTGAACCAGTTCAGGGTGAAGCCCCGCGGCGGAAAGCTGAAGCCCGCGCTCTCGGTGTTGAAGGCGTAGATGAAGATGATCAGGATCGGGAAGTGGAGGAACACCAGCCCGCCCCAGGCCGCCAGCTTCAGGCCCCAGGAGGCCCGTCCTTGCGCTGAAGAGTCAGAGTGCATCGAAGGCCCCCAGGCGTTTGACGATGGACAGGTAGATGGCGATCAGCACGATTGGCACCAGGGTGAAGGCGGCGGCCATCGGCATGTTGCCGACTGCGCCCTGCTGCACATAGACCATGCTGCCGATGAAGAAGCCGGGCGGGCCGATCAGTTGCGGCACGATGAAATCGCCCAGGGTCAGGCTGAAGGTGAAGATCGAACCGGCAGCGATGCCCGGAATCGACAGCGGCAGGATCACCTGGACGAAGGTCTGCCAGGGGCGCGCGCCAAGGTCGGCCGAGGCCTGCAACAGTGAGGGCGGCAGGCGCTCCAGAGCGGCCTGGATCGGCAGGATCATGAACGGCAGCCAGATATAGAGGAACACCAGGAAGCGCCCCAGGTGCGAGGTCGACAGGGTGCTGCCACCGACTCCGGGAATGCTCAGGATGAAGTGCAGCACTGGCGCCAGACCGAGCTGGTCGACGAACCACTGGGCCACCCCGCCCTTGGCCAGCAGCAGGGTCCAGGCGTAGGTCTTGACGATGTAGCTGGCCCACATCGGCAGCATCACCGCGATATAGAAGAACGCCTTGGTCTTGCCGGAAGTGTAGCGCGCCATGTAATAGGCGATGGGAAAGGCCAGCAGGGCGCTGGCCAGCGATACGGCGATGGCCATGCTCAGGGTGCGCAGGATGATGTCGTAGTTGGCCGGCAGGAACAGCGCCGCCAGGTTGTCCAGGGTCAGCTGCGGGGTCACCGTCATGCTGTAGTCGTCGAAGGTATAGAAACCTTGCCAGAGCAGGGTCAGCAGCGAGCCGAAATAGACCGCACCGAACCACAGCAGCGGGGGGATCAGCAGCAGCGCCAGGTACAGGTTCGGCTTGCGGTAAAGCAGGTTGGACAGGCGGTGCAGCGGGCCATTGGCTGGCCGTGGTGTGCGGGCTTTCAGCGACGCCTCCATCTCAGCGACCCTCGCCGGG
Source organism: Pseudomonas borbori (assembly GCF_900115555.1). GTDB lineage: Bacteria > Pseudomonadota > Gammaproteobacteria > Pseudomonadales > Pseudomonadaceae > Aquipseudomonas > Aquipseudomonas borbori. The sequence goes on along the minus strand of NZ_FOWX01000039.1, from coordinate 14,903 downwards.
GATCGCATCCTGCAGCGCAATCATGGCCGCCCGCGCCCAGCGCGCGGTGACTGGCTGGCCGGGTTGGTAAACCGGCGCGCCGGCCTGCCACTGATCGTTGGCCTGACTGATGCTGAGGTTCTGGCCGTTTTCCAGTTGGATTTCATAGCGGGTGGCGGCGCCCTGGTACTGGATGTCGTGCAGCAGGCCGCAGACTTCCACTTCGCCGCTGCCGGCCGCCTGATCGTCGGCGAAGCGGATGTGCTCGGGGCGGATCGAGAAGGGCAGGGCCTGGCCGGTGAGACGTTTGGCCAGCTCGCCACGCAGTACGTTGGAGGTGCCGACGAACTCGGCGACGAACGCGGTTGCCGGTTTCATATAGAGATTGCGCGGGCTGTCGACCTGCTCGATGCGGCCCTTGTTGAACACCGCCACCCGGTCGGACATCGACAATGCCTCGGTCTGGTCGTGGGTGACGAAGATGAAGGTGATGCCGAGCTGACGTTGCAGCTTCTTCAATTCGCCCTGCATCTGTTCACGCAGCTTGAGGTCGAGCGCGCCGAGTGGTTCATCCAGCAGCAGCACCCGCGGTCGGTTGACCAGGGCGCGGGCCAGGGCCACGCGCTGGCGCTGGCCGCCGGACAGTTGCGCCGGTTTACGGGCGCCGTAGCCGTCCAGGGCGACCAGAGCCAGGGTCTCTTCGGCACGGGCGTAACGCTCGCTCTTGCCCACGCCCTTGACCTTGAGGCCATAGGCGACGTTGTCCAGCACGTTCATATGGGGAAACAGCGCGTAGTCCTGGAACACCGTGTTGACGTCGCGCTGATAGGGCGCCAGGCCGACGGCTTCCTGGCCATGAATGCGGATGCTGCCGGCGCTGGGCTGCTCGAAGCCGGCGATCAGGCGCAGGCAGGTGGTCTTGCCCGAGCCCGAGGGGCCGAGCATGGAGAAGAACTCGCCGTCCTGGATGTCGATGGACACCTGGTCGACGGCCTTGACCTCGCCAAACACGCGCGACACACCGGTGAATTGCACTGCGAGGGTCATGTCGAGAAGCTCCAGGAGGAAGACCATCCCTCCCGCCCTGGCTGCCAGGGTTTGCCGACACGGGCGGTCAGCGTCGGGAGGAATAGGTCGCGGTAAAACAAATTGCCGGTCGTAGGATGGGTTGAGCCTGCGATACCCATGGTCACGCGGACGATGATCCGACGCGGACCTTCGGGCTCATTGATGGGTATCGCTGCGCTCAACCTGCGCGGCCCGACCCATCCTACCCAGGGCCACTACGGCGTTGTTACCTGCCGCCCATGATGGCGATGTAGTCCTGGGTCCAGCGGCTGTAGGGCACGTACTTGCCGCCCTCGGCCTGCGGGGTTTTCCAGAAGGCGATCTGCTCGAACTTGTCGAAGCCATTGGTCTTGCAGCCCTCGGCGCCGAGCAGTTCGTTGCCCTGGCAGGCCGCCGGCACCGCCGGCAGGGAGCCGAACCAGGCGGCCAGGTCGCCCTGTACCTTGGGCTCCAGCGACCAGTTCATCCACTTGTAGGCGCAGTTCGGGTGCTTGGCCTCGGCGTGCAGCATGGTGGTGTCGGCCCAGCCGGTGGCGCCCTCTACCGGCACCACCGAAGCGATCGGCTGTTTCTCCAGTTGCAGCGCGTTGACCTGATACGGCCAGGCCCCGGAGGCGACCACGCCCTCGTTCTTGAAGTCGTTCATCTGCACGGTGACGTCGTGCCAGTAGCGGTGGATCAGCGGCTGTTGGGCGCGCAGCAGCTCGAGTACCGCGGCGTACTGGGTCTCGTTGAGCAGGTAGGGATCGTCGATGCCCAGTTCCGGCTTGCTGGCCTTGAGATAGAGCGCCGCGTCGGCGATGTAGATCGGCCCGTCATAGGCCTGCACCCGGCCCTTGTTGCTCTTGCCGTCGGCCAGGGTCTGCTCCTCGAACACCACCTTCCAGCTGGTTGGCGCCTCTTTGAACACGTTGCTGTTGTACATCAGCACGTTCGGCCCCCACTGATAAGGGGTGCCGTAATGCTGGCCGGCAACGGTATGCCAGGGCGCGTCCTTGAGACGATCGTCGACGTGCTTCCAGTTGGGGATCAGGTCGATGTTGACCGGCTGCACGCGCTTGCCGGCGATCAGGCGCAGCGAGGCGTCGCCCGAGGCGGTGACCAGGTCGTAACCGCCCTTGGCCATCAGGCTGACCATTTCGTCGGAGGTGGCGGCGGTCTTGACGTTGACCTTGCAGCCGGTCTGCTGCTCGAAGCCGGTGACCCAGTCGTAGCCCTTGTCGGTCTCGCCGCGCTCGATATAGCCGGGCCAGGCGACGATATCCAGGCGCCCTTCGCCGTCACCGAGCGCCGTCAGCGTTTCGGCGGCCTGCAGGCTGGCGCTGGCCAGCAGTGCGCTGGCCAGCGCACTCAACAAAGCGGTTTTTTGCACGAACATTGGGTTTCCCTCTTGTCTATTGTCGGGCTCGGGGCAGTTGCACGTCGCGTTGCACAGCCGGTCAGGGCTACTCGTCGGTATTGCTCACTCAATCCAGCGGCTGGCGATCCAGCGGCTGGCGATCCAGTTGCTGGCCATGGCGGGCCATGATGTGGCGCACCACGCTGTAGTCCTGCAGCGAGTCGCTGGACAGATCCTTGCCGTAGCCGGAGCGCTTGAGGCCACCATGGGGCATCTCGCTGACCAGCATGAAGTGGCTGTTGATCCAGGTGCAGCCGTACTGCAAACGGGCGGCGACCTGCATGGCCTTGTCCAGGTTGCCGGTCCACACCGAGGAGGCTAGGCCGTATTCGGAGTCGTTGGCCCAGTCCACCGCCTGCGTCAGCTCGTCGAAGCGGGTCACGGTGACCACCGGGCCGAACACCTCGCGCTGGACGATCTCGTCGCCCTGGCGGCAGCCGGCGAGCAGGGTCGGCTGGTAGTAGAAACCGGCGCCGGAATGCACCGCGGCGCCGGTGACCCGCTCGATATGCGGCTGGCCGAGGGCGCGTTCGACGAAGCTGGCCACCCGGTCGCGCTGGCGGGCGCTGATCAGCGGGCCGATCTCGTTGTCCGCGTCGGTCTTGCGGGCAAAGCGCAGGCTGTTCACGGCATCACCCAACTCCGCGACTAAACGGTCATGGATACCTGTTTGAGCATAGATGCGGCAGGCGGCCGTGCAATCCTGGCCGGCGTTGTAATAGCCATAGCTGCGCACGCCCTCGACCACCGCTTGCAGGTCGGCATCGTTGCAGACGATTACCGGTGCCTTGCCGCCGAGTTCCAGGTGGGTGCGCTTGAGGGTCTTGGCCGCGGCCTGGAGGATTTTCTGCCCGGTGACGATGTCGCCGGTCAGCGACACCATGCGCACCCTGGGATGGCCGACCAGGTGACTGCCGACGCTTTCGCCGCCGCCACAGAGGATGTTCAGCACGCCGCGTGGCAGCAGTTCGGCGAGCACCGGGGCGAGGGCCAGGATCGACAGCGGGGTGTGTTCGGAGGGTTTGAATACCAGGCAGTTGCCAGCGGCCAGGGCCGGGGCGATTTTCCAGGCCGCCATCATCAGCGGGTAGTTCCAGGGCGCTATCGAAGCCACTACTCCAATGGGATCGCGGCGCACCATGCTGGTATAGCCCGGCAGGTATTCGCCGGACAGCTGGCCGGTCTGGCAGCGCACCGCGCCGGCGAAGAAGCGAAACACGTCCACCGTGGCGCTGAGGTCGTCCTGCCGGGCCAGGTGCAGCGGCTTGCCGCAGTTTAGGGCTTCCAGGCCGGCGAGCAGGTCGGCGCGCTGTTCGATGGCGTCGGCGATGCCGAGCAGGAGCAGCGAGCGCTGTTGCGGAGTGGTCCGCGACCAACTGGGGAACGCCCGGTGCGCGGCCAGGATGGCGGCTTCGACCTGTTCGCTCGAGGCTTCGGCAATCTGGGTCAGGACTTCGCCGTTGGCCGGATTGAGGATCGGCTCGTCCGCGCCCGCACCGGCCAGCAGTTGCCCGTCGATCAACAGTTCGCTGCAAAAGGGCGTGGAGGTCGTTGCGCCAGCCATTCGGTGTGCTCTCTGTTCTTATTGGGGCAGCGGGCCGCTATAGGACTCAGGCCCGATGCGCTCTTCTCGTTGTGCGAAGAAGAGACTAGATCCCGGGCGTGAGGCTCACAAATTCTTAATACTGAACGCTGCGTTCGATTAAATAGATGGCTTGCGTCCGGCGGGTTGCTCGCGGGCGACGCTGAGGAAGGGGTCGACCAGCGCCGGTCGTGCGCTGCCGCGGCGCCAGGCCAGGCCGACGTCGAGGGTCTGGGTCAGGTCGACCACGGCGCGGGCTTCGATGATGTCGCCCTCCAGTGACCAGGGGCGGTAGCTCATGTCCGGCTGAATGGACAGGCCCAGGCCGGCGGCGACCAGGCTGCGCACCGCCTCGGTGGAACCGGTGCGCAGGGTGATGTGCGGCTGCAGGCCGGCGCCGGACCAGATGCGCTGGGCATTCAGGTCCATCTCGTCGACGTTCAGCTGGATCAGCGGTTCGCTGACGATCTCCGCCAGGCTGATGCTGTCGTGCTCCAGCAGCGGGTGTTGCGGCGGCAGCCAGAGGCGCAGCGGCGAGTGGGTCAGTACCTCGGTCTGCAAGGCGTGGCGGTCTTCCAGGTTGGACAGGATTAGTACGCCGACGTCGATTTCGCCGCTGACCAGCAGGTGCTCGATATACGGGCGTTCGTCTTCCATCACGCGAATGTCGACGTTGGGGTAGGCGCGCTGGAAGCGGGTGATCAGGTCGGCCAGGTAGTAGCCGGCGACCAGGCTGGTGACGCCGATGGTCAGGCTGCCGGCAACCTGGTCGGTGCTCTGTTGCAGGCTGCGCTTGGCGTTGTCCACCGTGGCCAGAATCAGGTGCGCCTGGCGCAGGAACTGGTGACCCTGGTGGGTCAGTGACATGCCCTTGGCGTGGCGGTTGAACAGGCTGACGCCGATCTCGTCCTCCAGTTGCTGGATGGCCAGGGTCAGGGTCGATTGGGAGATGTGTACGACCTGGGCAGCGGCGGAGATTGAGCCGGTCTCGGCGACGGCAATGAAGTGGCGGATCTGGCGCAGGGTCATCATCGTGGGCTACCAACCGGGTGCTGGGCAGGTTTGCGGTACGGTTTGTCGAAAATACATCATGGCGTTCGTTTTTGTAGAAGGCTAAATGTTTTCCTTCATGCACGCGCGGCGGGCGGCTCGCAAGGTTGGGTTGCGGCAACATCTCGACGCAATCCGCCCGCCAGGGTAGGAATTTTCCATTTAATCTGGCGGTCTTATTTGCAACTTTGTTACCCAGGAGACCTGTCGATGAATACCCGTGGTCTACTCGATCAGCTACTCAAGTCCGGTCAGGATCTGCTGCAGAACAAGGCTGGGCAAAACCCCGGCAAGGGGGCCGCTGCCGGTGGTCTGGGGGGGTTGTCCGGCGGTCTGGGCAGCCTGCTCTCCGGCGCGGGTGGCGGCGCTTTGGCTGGTGGCGCCATGGCTTTGCTGCTGGGCAACAAGAGTGCACGCAAGTTGGGCGGTAAGGCGCTGACCTATGGCGGCCTGGCTGCGCTCGGGGTAATCGCCTACAAGGCCTATGGCAACTGGCAGGCGCAGCAGGCGCAAGCGCCGCAAGGCGAGCCGCAAACCCTCGATCGCTTGCCGGCGCCGCAGGTCGAGGTACATAGCCAGGGCATTCTCAAGGCGCTGGTGGCCGCGGCCAAGGCCGATGGGCATGTCGATGCGCGTGAGCGCCAGCTGATCGAAGGCGAGCTGGTCAAGTTGACCCATGACGCCGAACTGCAGCGCTGGCTCGAGGCCGAGCTGAACAAGCCGCTGGACCCGGCCGAAGTGGCGCGCGCGGCGACCAGTCCGGAAATGGCCGCCGAGATGTATATCGCCAGCGTGCTGATGGTCGATGAGGAACACTTCATGGAGCGCGCCTACCTGGAGGAGCTGGCCCGTCAGCTCAAGCTCGACCCGGCGCTGAAAAGCCAGCTGGAAGCCCAGGTACGGGTAGAGCTGAACGCCGGCTGAAATTCGATCCTGTAGCTCGGCTGCAATCCGGGCGGGTGGTTCAAGCTTTCTCCGGCTACGGACTGTGCGTAGGTGCTGATGATCGCCGGGAGAACCGCGCAGTTGCTGTTCGGCCCGCCGCTTCGGCCGGGCCAGGCGGTTGCGCCGGCGCCGGGCGAGGGCGTTGCCGGCTGAGCGCCCGTTGGTCTACCGCCTGGCCAATCATGGGCGCTTGCGGGCTGCCAGAGCCACTGCGACTACGGTATACTCGCCGGCTTTTCCGAAAGTTTCACCTGCGAGTGCCGCCAGCCATGGAAATCAACCCGATCCTGAACAGCATCAAGGACCTGTCCGAGCGCACCCAGACTATTCGGGGGTATCTTTGACTACGATCACAAACATGATCGGCTGGTCGAAGTAAACCGCGAACTGGAAGACCCGAACGTCTGGAACAACCCCGAATACGCCCAGAATCTGGGGCGTGAGCGTGCCGCTCTGGCGTTGATCGTCGAGACCATCGACGACCTCGACGGCAGCCTGGTCGACTCCCGCGACCTGCTGCTGATGGCCGCCGAAGAGGAAGACCAGGGCGCCGTCGACGATGTCGCGGCCGAGGTCGAGCGCCTGCGCGATATCCTCGAGAAGATGGAATTTCGCCGCATGTTCAGCGGCGAGATGGACGCCAACAACGCCTACCTGGACATCCAGGCCGGCTCCGGCGGCACCGAAGCCCAGGACTGGGCCAACATGCTGCTGCGCATGTACCTGCGCTGGGCCGACAAGCGCGGCTTCGATGCCACCATCATGGAACTGTCCGCCGGTGAAGTCGCCGGGATCAAGGGCGCCACCCTGCATATCAAGGGCGAGTACGCCTTCGGCTGGCTGCGCACCGAGATCGGCGTGCACCGCCTGGTGCGCAAGAGCCCGTTCGACTCCGGCAACCGCCGCCACACCTCGTTCACCGCGGTGTTCGTCTCGCCGGAAATCGACGACAACATCGAAATCGAGATCAATCCGGCCGACCTGCGCATCGACACCTATCGTTCCTCGGGCGCCGGCGGTCAGCACGTCAACACCACCGACTCGGCGGTACGGATTACCCACGTGCCGAGCAACACCGTGGTCAGTTGCCAGAACGAGCGCTCCCAGCACGCCAACAAGGACACCGCGATGAAGATGTTGCGCGCGCGCCTGTACGAGCAGGAAGTGCAGAAACGCAACGCCGCCTCGCAAGCGCTGGAAGACACCAAGTCGGATATCGGCTGGGGGCATCAGATCCGCTCCTATGTACTCGATGCCTCGCGGATCAAGGATCTGCGCACCAATATCGAGCGCAGCGACTGCGACAAGGTGCTCGACGGCGATATCGACGAGTACCTGGTGGCCAGTTTGAAGCAGGGGCTGTAACACCTAATCATGTAGGAGCCAGGGGGACGCCTAGTCCTTGCTGGCGATGCTTGTCGAATGGCCTGATCGCCAGCAAGCTGGCTCCTACCCAGATCGCACTACACGCCAGGCAGATAGAAAAGACCATGAGCGACCAACAACTCGACCACCACGAACTGCTGCAGGAAGAAAACAAGCTGATTGCCCAGCGCAAGGAAAAGCTTGCCGCCGCGCGCGAGCTGGGCAATGCCTTCCCCAACGATTTCCGTCGCGACAGCTACTGCGCGGATCTGCAGAAACAGTACGTCGATGCGAGCAAGGAAGAGCTGGCCGCAGCCGCTATCCCGGTCAAGGTGGCCGGTCGCATCATGCTCAATCGCGGCTCCTTCATGGTCATCCAGGACATGAGCGGGCGCATCCAGGTCTACGTCAACCGCAAGACCCTGCCGGCCGAACTGCTGGAGGCGATCAAGCACTGGGATCTGGGCGACATCATCGCCGCCGAGGGCACCCTGGCCCGTTCCGGCAAGGGCGACCTCTACGTCGAAATGACCGACGTGCGTCTGCTGACCAAGTCGCTGCGCCCGCTGCCGGACAAGCACCACGGCCTGACCGACACCGAGCAGCGCTACCGCCAGCGCTACGTCGACCTGATGGTCAACGAGGAAGTGCGCGAGACCTTCCGCGTGCGCTCCCAGGTGATCGCCCATATCCGCAGCTTCCTCATGCAGCGCGACTTCCTCGAAGTGGAAACGCCGATGCTGCAGAGCATCCCCGGCGGTGCCGCGGCCAAGCCATTCGAGACCCACCACAACGCCCTGGACATGCAGATGTTCCTGCGCATCGCGCCCGAGCTGTACCTCAAGCGCCTGGTGGTCGGCGGCTTCGAGCGGGTGTTCGAGATCAACCGCAACTTCCGCAACGAAGGCGTTTCGACCCGGCACAACCCCGAGTTCACCATGCTCGAGTTCTACCAGGCCTACGCCGACTACGAAGACATGATGGACCTCACCGAGGAGCTGTTCCGTGAGCTGGCGCAGCTGGTACTCGGTAGTACCGACGTGCCTTACGGCGACAAGCTGTTCCACTTCGGCGAGCCGTTCGTGCGTCTGTCGGTGTTCGAGTCGATCCTCAGGTACAACCCGCAAATCACCGCGGCCGATCTGCACGACATCGACAAGGCCCGCGAGATCGCCAAGCAGGCTGGCGCCAAGGTGCTGGGCTTCGAGGGTCTGGGCAAGCTGCAGGTGATGATTTTCGAGGAACTGGTCGAGCACAAGCTGGAGCAGCCGCACTTCATCACCCAGTACCCCTTCGAAGTCTCGCCGCTGGCCCGGCGTAACGACCAGGACCCGAGCGTCACCGACCGCTTCGAGCTGTTTATCGGCGGCCGCGAGATCGCCAACGCCTATTCCGAGTTGAACGACGCCGAAGACCAGGCCGAACGCTTTCACGCCCAGGTGGCCGACAAGGACGCTGGCGACGACGAAGCCATGCATTTCGACGCCGACTTCGTCCGCGCCCTGGAATACGGCATGCCGCCGACCGCCGGCGAAGGCATCGGCATCGACCGCCTGGTGATGCTGCTCACCAACTCACCATCGATCCGCGACGTGATTCTCTTCCCGCACATGCGCCCACAGGCGTGACATCAAGCCGCCTTCGGGCGGTTTTTTGTTGTCTGGCGCTGGATTTAATCTGCGCAATACTGCCTAACAGGATAGGCCGCTGCTTTTTAGTGCGAGCGGGGACTGTCCAGCCTCCGAGCACTACCCCTGTCCGGGAGAGCCACTGGATTCGTGGCAGCCGGGGCAGGATGCCCGGCTGTTGACGGCGATTAGCGGCTGGATGGAGTATCGGGCCTGCTCGACAGGCGCGAAGTTGGGTAATGAGGACTTGTTGGTTATTCTTAAACGACATAAGCATGTAGTGTTGGCGTTCTGAGAGGCTGTGAAAAAATCGAGCGCCGTAGCGGTCGCAGTGGGCGAGAGTTTTTTCACCGCCTCTGGGTCCTGTACCCCCGGCGGGGCGTTTCGATGGGTATCTGCAGGTGTGGTCGAACCGTTTTCACAAGGAGAGCGAAATGAAAACCTGGCGTGTAGTGGTCGCCTTGTCCTTCCTGCTGTTGAGTGGCTGTCTGGTGACCTTCAACGACCCGATTCCGGCCAACGAGGCGGCCCCCATCCCGTTGCTCGGCGAATGGTCGCGCAAGAACGAGTGGGGCGAGCGGCTCTATCTGGACATCACCCGTGCCGGCTCCAACCTCTACGAGGCGAGAACCTACGAGGGCAGCCCGGACAACCTCGATAGCCTGGAAACCTACGGCTTTACCGTGGCCCATCACGGCCGCCGCTGGTACTTGTCGGCAGGCTTGCCGCAACGCCTGGGCGGCAACTTCGCCATCGCCGGTTTCGAGCTGACCGCCGACAATGAACTGGTGATCTACACCCTGGATGTCGAGCGCGTCCTGCAGGAACTCGAGGCGGGCAGGTTGCAGGGCAAATCTGTCGATACCCAGGAGGGCGAGGGCGTGTTGATTACCAGCCCGCTTGATAGGGTATTCGCCTACCTCGATGACCAGGCCAATTCGGATGTATTCATCGAGGTCGCGCGCTATCAGCGCGTCGGTTCCTAGGCAGCCGATACCACAGACAAAGAGGGAACTATGACCAGTCACAGCGGGTTGGACGACTATCAACTGATCGTACGGGCGTTATCCGAGCGGATCGTCGAGGCGCAGACGCCGATTCGCATTCTGGACGCGGTGAAGTGGGACGAGAGCATTCGCGAGGGCTTTCTCAAGGCCAAGGGCAAGGCGCTGCCGGCTGTCGATCAGGCTTACTACCTGAGCCGGCCGCTGGGCTTCGACTCCAGCGCGAAGAAGCTCGAGTTCCAGAACATCGAGCGCGATATCACCCGCCAGCTTGGTCAGTTCAACCCGGTCGGGCAGATCATGCGGCGCATGTGCCGCGAATACCGCATGGTCATCCGCATGCTCGAAGCGCGCGGTACCGAGGATTTCGGCCTGATCTCCCAGGAACTCTACGGCGCCGCTTCCGATGCCTTCCATGCCGGCGACCCGACCCTGGCCGACCTGGGCCTGATGCTGTCCGACTACCTGAACAACATCGCCGACCGCGGCGACCTCAAGGACGAAGCGAAAACCCTCGACGCCAAGACCGCGGTCAACCTGCTGCAGAGTCGCCTGAACAAGGTCTTCGGCGAAGCGGAGGGTACCATCCGGGTGTTCGAGTCCGACGGCATTCTCGCCGATGCGGCGGCGGGCGCCGACTACATCAAGATTCGCAGCGACGCCCTGTTCAACGAGCGCGACGTGCGGGCCCTGGAAGTGCATGAGGGCCTGGTGCATGTCGGCACCACCCTGAACGGCTTGAGCCAGCCGATCTGCACCTTCCTGTCCAAGGGCCCGCCATCCTCCACCGTGACCCAGGAAGGTTTGGCGATTCTGATGGAGGTGATCACCTTCGCCTCTTACCCGACCCGCCTGCGCAAGCTCACCAACCGCACCCGCGCCATTCACATGGCCGAGGAGGGGGCGGATTTTCTCCAGGTGTTCGGCTTCTTCCGCGAGCAGGGTTATGGCCTTGAAGAGGGTTACAGCAATGCCAGCCGGGTGTTCCGCGGCTCGGTGCCGCAAGGTCTGCCGTTCACCAAGGATCTGTCCTACCTCAAGGGCTTCATCATGATCTACAACTACATCCAGCTGGCCGTGCGCAAGGGCAAACTGGAACAGATCCCCTTGCTGTTCTGCGGCAAGACCACCCTGGAAGACATGCGCACCCTGCGCAAACTGGTCGACGAAGGCCTGGTGCAGCCGCCCAAGTACCTGCCGCAGCAGTTCCAGGACCTCAATGCCCTGTCGGCCTGGATGTGCTTCTCCAACTTCCTCAATCACCTGAGCCTGGACCGGATCGAAGCCGACTACTCCAACATCCTGTAAAGCTGCAAGTCGTAGGGTGCGCCGTGCGCACCAAGGCTGGTACGCATGGCGCAGCCTGCGCAAGATCTGCGGCACCGTAGGGTGGATGACGCTTTACCCATCCACCAACGACGAGGTGGATGAACAAGGCGTCAGCTACGTGCCCCGATCCCCCTACACAGCTCTCGTAGCCCGGATGGAATCCGGGAAAGCATCCACTCGAATTGCCAGGAGCCCTAGATGCCCAGCCACCAACTCGACTACGAAATCCTCGGTGCCTCGGCGCAGAGCGTGGAAATCATCCTCGACCCCGGCGAGACGGTGATCGCCGAGGCCGGGGTGATGAACTACATGACCGAGGGTGTGCGTTTCGAGGCGCGCATGGGCGATGGCGCGGCCAGCGGCGTGCTGGGCAAGCTGTGGAGTGCCGGCAAGCGCATGCTTACCGGCGAGTCGCTGTTCATGACGCACTTCTCCAACGCCGGCAAAAGCCAGGCGCGGGTCGCCTTCGCCGCGCCCTATCCGGGCACGGTGGTGCCGATCCAACTGGCCGAGCATGGTGGCAGCCTGATCTGCCAGAAGGACGCCTTTCTCTGCGCCGCCTACGGCACGGCCGTCGGCATCAGCTTCAACAAGCGCCTGGGCGCCGGTTTCTTCGGCGGCGAGGGCTTCATCCTGCAGAAGCTCGAAGGCGACGGCCTGGCATTCGTGCATGCCGGCGGCACGGTGATCCGCAAGGAGCTGAACGACCAGACCCTGCGCCTCGACACCGGTTGCCTGGTGGCCTTCACCAGCGGTATCGATTACGACATCGCCCTGGCCGGTGGGCTGAAAAGCATGCTGTTCGGCGGCGAAGGCATCGTCCTCGCAACCCTCAAGGGTACCGGCACGGTCTGGGTGCAGAGCCTGCCGTTCTCGCGCCTGGCCGAACGCGTCTACGCGGCGACCTTCAAGGCGCGCGAGGAAGTACGCGCCGGCGGCAAGTGATCGACGCTGGGCAAGCGCCCGCGTTTGTAGCAAGCTGCGCCGCCTGTCGCTACTGTCGGTGCCACTGCGTGGTTTGCCTGCCGGCCATCTGCTGCGCCAGGCGATTATGTGTGCTGAACCGTCCAACCTCGAGAGCCTGCAATGAGTGAATTGAACCCCATCCCCCTGATCCTTACCGGCATTGCCAGCATCTGCGCCACCGTGGCGGCCCTCGGCTACTACGGCTACCTGCATATCGCCCAGCCGGAGGACGCCTTGCTGCTCGCCGACTACACCATGCTCAAGACCGTTCCCGGCGAGGACTACAAGGTCTCGCTAAAACCGGCCAACCAGGTGGCGCAGTGCGTAGACGGCGTCCTGGTGCTGTTCGACCTGGAGCAGAAAGGCCTCAGCGGCGTGCTGGTCGACCAGCGCAAGCGTGCCGTGCGCTGTGTGGCCGAAGATGCGCCGACCGTGGAGTGATTGTGCGCCGGCATAGCGAGTCGAAGTTGGCCACGGCTCACCTGCGCTGCTTCAGGCTGGCGTATCCGGGTGAGCCTGCCGTCGAGGGTCGTTACGAAAAGCAGCCAGTGACGGTACTTGAGCTACTGGCGGCAGTTCTGACAGGTCAACGATGTTGCGATTCCAAAGCCTGCTGTGGTGTGCGCACAGGTTGCGCAGGTAGTTCAGGCTAAGCAGCCAGCTGGCAAAGATACGGCCATTGCTGATGTTGTGCTGCGTTGAAGTGACGTCCTGATCAGCTTCGCTCATACCATCGAATAGCGTCGATAGAGTGCCGAAATCCCACACCTCGCACGCCACCCAAATGCCCTCCAGCTTGCTGGAGAAGCTCTCGTGAAATAGCTCCGGTTGTAGGTAAGCGAACTTATGCTGCTTGCCCAGGCCATGGGAGATGTCGACACGCTGGGCGATTTCGATACGTTTCAGTGCATCCAGGACGAGCAGCGGCAGTTTCTTGTCGAACACATACCGATCGACAGCGCTCTGAAAGGCCGTACCTGGGCTATTCTCGACAGCAATTCGTCTGGTAATGTGCTGGCACATTGCCCTTGGTCGCTGGGCGAGTATTTCCTAAATACAACATCATCGCCAGCACGGGCAGGTAGGGAGTTCTGCATGACATCCAACACGGTCGTTAAACAGTCATTGCAACTGGTGGAGCGCCTCACTGATGGCTCCATTCGTCACATTCTTCTTACTGATACATCGTCTGTGCCGGCTCGGCCGGGTGCGCAGTACGCGTTGATAGATACCTCGACTGGCAAGTCGCCAGAAGGCTTGCAAGTCAAGCGCAAGGGCAGTTCGCTGATCGTAGAGCGGGAAGGCTCTGAGGCGCTGGTGGAAATCACCGATTTCTATGATGAGCCTGAAACAGCGTTTATACCGCAGGCTGAGCTGGAGGGGTCTACTCTGCTTGGCGTTTCCGTTACCAGTGAAACTCCCGTAATCGAAACAGCCGCCAATGGTGATGAAATCATCTGGCGTGGCAGCACCGATGGCGAGCTTTTTACTCCCATGAACGTCGGGCTTGGCGGCCTTGGTTTGGGTGGACTTGGTTTGGCTGCTGGTGGTGGCGGAGGCGGCGGTGGGGGTGCCGCTGCAAGCGTGCTAAATACGGTTGCCGGCACTATCGTTGGCGGCCCGGTTGTTGCGGGTAATGATCTACGTGTAGAGGTTTATCAGGCTGACGGCGTGACCAAGCTGGGCGAGGCCCAGATCAATCCCGATGGTAGCTTCTCCATTGCGGTTGGCAGCTACATCGGTGTGGTTATTGCGCGTGTTGTGAATAGTGGTCCAAGCGCTGACTATCTGGATGAAGCCACTCAGGCTGGTAAAGACCTCAATGCCGAACTTTTTGCTATGGAGGTGGTGTCACAGCCTAACTCCACGGTAACCGTCAATCTTAACGTCATCAGTACCCTGGCTTATCACAAGGTGCAGGATGCTGCTGCCGGTGGTGTGCCCACTGCGACGATGGTTGAGAGCCTCAACCAAGCCATAGCCGATCTGTTTGGCTTGCCCAGCTTGCACGACACCGCAGTTGTGCCTACCAATGGCGGCAGTTTTGACAGCAATGATGGACTGACCTCGGGTGAGGTTTACGGCGCCGTGCTTGCGGCCTTGTCAGGTGCAGATGCCCAGAATGGCGGCGATAGCCAGCAAACCATAAATGACCTGCTGGCTGGTTTGGATGTCAGCAGCGGCACCGCAACTCTGACGGAAAGTGCGCAAGGCTTTGTGGTGCAAGGCGGGGAGTACACATCCACACAAACAGGCCAGGACTTAACCGGTGCCGTAGCAGTCGTGGTTGATACCTATGCACCTGATTTCAGCTCGGGCGTCACAGCCAGCGCCATCGACGAAAACAGTGGTAGCGGGCAGCCCGTTTACACGGCTGCTGCGAGCGATGTGGGCAGCGTCACCTATAGCCTCAAGGCGATGGGTGATCATGCGCTGCTGAGCATCGATGCGGTCACCGGCGCAGTGACCCTGAGCGGTGATCCCGACCACGAGTTAAAAAGCAACTACAACTTCACCGTGGTGGCCACCGACGCCGCCGGCAACGCCAGCGAGCAGGCGGTCACCCTCGGCATCAACGACCTGGACGA
>NZ_FOWX01000010.1 GCF_900115555.1 Pseudomonas borbori | reverse complement strand
CAGGCAGAACAGATCTCCCAGGGTAATTCGCGCGACCTTCCTGCTTATGCCTGTCGGATTTACGTCGTAGCGCTCCGTGCAAGTATTGGGCTTTAGTGAACGTTGCCACCTCACCCCGCTACGCCGCCTGATCCGCTTCCTGTTCGTCAGGCCAGCATTTTGCCTCGGGCTTCCTTCAGATTCGCAGTCGCCCGCGACACCCTTGCCTCTGGCTAACACTTCCCCTTGCCGGGTGTGTAGAGGACTTTCACCTCCAAGTCACCAGCCTGGCCACCACAGCCAAGCTGGTTGCGCTTCCGCGCAACGCGCCATGCCTGGCGCACAACAAAAAACCCCCAGGTATCGCTACCTGAGGGCTTCATGTATGGCGCAGCGGACGGGACTCGAACCCGCGACCCCCGGCGTGACAGGCCGGTATTCTAACCGACTGAACTACCGCTGCGTGTCGGTGGACTTGCGTCCGAACAACTCTTGCTTCATCGGGCAGAGCAGCTGTACCAGCCGTTCTACCTCATACCGAGCGAACCCGATATGGAAAATATGGCGCAGCGGACGGGACTCGAACCCGCGACCCCCGGCGTGACAGGCCGGTATTCTAACCGACTGAACTACCGCTGCGCGTCGGTCGGACTTTCATCCGAAATCACAAAGAGTGGTGGGTGATGACGGGATCGAACCGCCGACCCTCTGCTTGTAAGGCAGATGCTCTCCCAGCTGAGCTAATCACCCTTCGCTTTGTGAGGCGCGCAATTTACGGGCGGGACGAACCTAAGTCAATACTCTGCTTAAAGTTTTTCTCAAAAACGGGAAATATCACGATAGCGACCCGAGGCCTGAACGACTCGCAAGGTCCCGCTCTGGCCCAGGCACGCCAAATTAAAATGCCACGCTCAAGGTCAGCCTTGCCGCCACGCGGTTGTCCGCAGCGCGATCCAGACCCGCCTCGGCTATCCGCACGCCCTGCTGTTCCAGCCGGGTGAACCAACGCAGGAGCTGGGAAAATGGCGCCGGTTGCAGGCTAACCTGCAGCGACCCCTCGCTGTCGCTGTCCAGCCGCTCGATGAGCAAGCCCTGTTCGGCTGCACTGGCAGTAACCAGGCCTTGCAAGTTCGCCGGATCGAGGCTGACCTGCGGCTGGCTGGCCAGGCTGCGCGCCAACGGCGCCTGTGCCTGCAGGTAGGCGTACAAGGCGCGCTCCCGGGCAAAGGCGCTGCGTGCCGCCGTCACGCCCTGCTGTGCGGGCTGCCAGAGCAGCACATATACCAGCGTCAGCAACACAAACAGGCCCAGCAGACCGAGGGCCAGGCGCTCACGGGGCAACAGGGCACGCCAGCGTTGCAGCGCCAGCGAACCTTGCAACTGTGCAGTGAATGGCTTTATCGACTCGCTCAAGCTGTTCATCCTCCAATCACCAGGCGTGCGCTGACCCCCGCCGCCTCACGACTTGCCGACCCCAGCTGCACCCTCAGGCCAACCGCCTGCAAGCGTTCGCGCAAGCGCTCCAGCTCAGCGAAGCCGCGCGCCTGAATCTGCATGGCCAGATCGCCGCGAATGTCGCTGAAATCCACTTGTTGCACCTTCACGCGCTCGCCGTCGACCGCTATGGCCTGAGTCACCTGTGCAAGCATACCGAGCAAGCGGCCCTGACCACTGCCACCACCCGCGGCCAAGTGCTGATCCAACTGCGCACGCAGATCGACCAACTTGCGATCCTCGGGAAACAGTTCCTGGTAGAGCGCCTTGCTGGCCTGGGCATAGGTTTCGGCCTGACGCTGCAGATGCCAGCCCTGAGCCAGATTGAAGCCCCACTGCAAGACCAGCCACAAACCGAGCAAGCCGAACAAGGGACGCCAGCGCTGCCATTGACCCGCGTTTTGCTGTGGCGCGAACTCGCCCTGGGCCAGATCATTGCTCAACGTCTGCTGCGCCAGCCAGCCATGGGCATCGGCCAGCTCCAGACCCTCATCCAGCGGCGCCAAACCGGCCTGCTGCGCCGAGCGATAGCCAATATGCGGATGCGGGCAACGCGCCGCCAGTGCGGGCCATGATTCGGCGCTCAGCGCCATACGCACCACCCCTTCTCCGCCGAGTAACCAGCGCGAATCCAGGTGCAACAACTGGGTGCCCTGGTGGGGCAGCAGATCGGCATCCATCGCGATCGCCCGTGGCGCCACCGGGCACAGCGCCAGCCAGTCCGCCAGCCAACGGCGGCGCACGGCAAACACCCGATGGCGGCCGTCCGCGAGCCGCTCGCCCAAGGCCAGATGCAACTTTTCAACATCCTCGGCCAGCAACTCTTCCACCGCATACGGCAGGGCCTGACGCAGCCAGCGAGCCTTTTGCGTCGGCAGGCGCACGGCGCAGGCCGTTACCGCCTCGACCGGCAGGACCAGGGTCCAGGCCTCGGTCAACCCGGCCAGCGCCTCGGCAAACGGCAGGCACTGGCTGTCGCCTTCGCGCACCCGCTGCACCGGCAACTCCGCCGAGGCGCCGGCACAGGCCGCAGGCGGCAGAAACACACACATCCGATTCATCGCTCGACTTCCTCGACAGGCACAGGCGGCACACCCTGCTGACCCAGATCACGGGATAGGACATACAGCCTGCCATCGCTGGCGCGCTGCACGGTACTGCGTAAAACCTGACGGCGATCGCCCACACTGACCTCGCTGATCACCTGAAAATACTGGCTGCCAACCGCCAATCCCTGACTCTGCACGCTCAAACCCGGCAATTGCGCGAGAAAACTCGACACATCGGCATAGCCCTGACCCGCACGCCGGGCAACCAGCCCCTCGGCCGTGCTCAGCGGCAATCCCTCGGCCAGACTCGCCAGCACCCGGGCACTGGCGGTGTTGACATTCAGGGACGCGTCCGCCGGCAAAGCGGCGACCCAGGGCATCAGTCGCTGGTAATCGGCCTCGTTCATCTCCAGCAGCAGGCGCAATTCGGACACATCGGCCAGGACCCGGTTGGCGGCGCGATAGGCAGGCTGTGCCAACAAGTATTGACCATCCTCGGCGCCATAGCTGCCGCTCGGCTCCTGATCGGCATCCAGCCAGTCGAGCAGGCGCTCGGCATAGGGCGCATCGATTTGCAGACCGGCGAGCAGGCGGCGAAACTGCGCCACTGCCGCGTCGTTGGGCGCACCCTCGCGCACCAGGCTGTTGAGATTGAAACGCCCCGTCGGGTCGATGATGCGCACGCGCAACTCACCGCCTTCGTCCAGGGCGAAGGGCGCCAGCGGCTGCGCCCAGGGTTCACCCAGATGGTCGACGGGCGCACGCGGGTCGCCTTGTTGCAGATCGCGCCGCAATACCGCCTTGGCCAGGGTTTCGCCACCCAGGGCATAATGCCAGGCCTGACGCACATGTAACTGGTTGGCGCTGCTGCGAATCGACAATTGCTGACGCGCGATAATCCCGGCACACACCACAGTCGCCACCGCCACCACCAGCATCACGGTGATCAGCGCCACACCGCGTTGCGCCTTCATGGCTCGAGCACCTCGCCAGACTCTTCCGGCTCATCCGGCGATTGCGCCTCCGACGCCTGCGCCACGCTCTCGGGGCGCACGTCGGGTAGACGCAGCAACCGGCGCAACTCGCCATAGCGGCGATGCTCCAGCACCAGCTCGATTGCCCGGGGCAACCCGATCAGCCGCGCTTCGCCAGTGGTTCCGGTTGGCGGCCAACTGTCCAACCAGTTGCCGTCGCCGTCCAGGTATCGCAAGCGTAGGGCTGTCACCCCGTCCAGTGCCTGCTGCACCTGAGGCTGGCTGTCCTGGGCCTGATCGAGGACATTCCAGTAGCGGCGCTGCCACTGCTCGCCGCTCAGTTGCCAGCGCACCCGCTGCACGCTCGCGCGACTGCGCCCCAGCGGATTGCGCCAGCCGGCGCGACTCAGCTCCACGGCCGCGACCTCGTCCGCCTCGCCACGCAGGGCCGGGCGTGGATCGCCGAACGGGTCGCGCACCGGCCTCTGCGCAACCTGCAACAGGTCGCGCTCGAAGGCGGCGATGGCGCGCACCAGTTCGCGCAGCTGCAGTTCATGGGCACGGGTAACGCTGTCGGTACGCAGCACACTGGTGAGCATGCGGTAGGTCGCCAGCCCGAGCAGGGCAAAAATCGCGATGGCGATCAGCAGTTCGAGCAAGGTGAAGCCACGCGCCCGCCTCATCGCGAGTCTCCAAGAAAGCCGTTGAGACTGACCACCGCGCGCTCGCGCAGTTCGCCACCAAGGCGTCCGCGCGCCGGATGCGGCGCCACCCACAGGGTGACCCGGTACATGCTCGGCTCGCTGGTCGCCTGGATTTCGCTCTGCCATTGCCAGCGCCGCCCGGCGAACTCCAGTTCCCCCTGCTCGCGCCCGGCGCTGGCCGGTGTCTCGGCCAGTTGCAACTCGGTCAAGCGATTGTCGGCGATCCACATCGCCAGGGTTTTCTCTTCCAGCCGTGCAGCGGTTTGCAGGCTGCGCGCACTGGCGGTCAATACGCTGGCGGCGACCAGTGCAAAGATGGCCAGGGCCACCAGCACTTCGAGCAGGGTGAAACCTCGGCAACCCTTCATCCCGAGCGCCCCGGTGGACTATCGACCTCGACCCTGGGCAAACGGAAGCCGTCGCTGGACAGTTGCAATTGCACACCACCCTTGCGCCGCTCGCGCAGGTGCAAACGAAAGGGGCTGAGTTCGCCGCTGGAAAGAATCAACAGCTGCGGGGGGGCTGCCCGTCGCCGCTCGGCTGCCGGCTGTGGCAATTGCAGCGCCTCTCCCTCCAGCTCGACACTCAACTCGGCCCAGTCCGGCAAGCGATAGGGCTCGTCATCCAGAGCCTGCCAACGCGCGCTGCCGGGCTGGTACTGCAACACCTGATAGCCCTCTGCGCTCAGCCGCAGACCATACTCGCGGTTATCCAGCAGCGCTTCGTCGGCCAGTACACCGATCAATCCGGCCAAGCGCTCGGCTTCGTTACGCAACTCGCGGGCCGGACCGGCGATACCGCTACTGAGTACGGCGAGACCGATCAGGCTACCGAGAATCACGATGACCACCAGCAGCTCGATCAGGGTAAAACCCCGGAGCGGGCCGGACGCGCCAATGCGCCGGGCAAGCATGGCTCAGTCAAGCCTCATCAGAGGTCCCAGCTACCGATATCGGCATCCAGCTCGCTGCCACCCGGCTTGCCGTCGGCGCCCAGCGAATAGAGGTCGAAAGCACCCTTGGTGCCGGGCGCCAGGTATTGATAGACATTGCCCCAAGGGTCGATGGGTAAACGCTTCAGGTAGCCCTCGCGGTTCCAGTTCTTCGCCGGCGGATTACCCGTGGGTTTATCCACCAGCGCTTCAAGCCCTTGCTGGGTGCTCGGGTAGGCATGGTTGTCCAACTTGTACATATCCAGAGCCGCGGAGATGGCCTTGATGTCGCCTCTGGCGACTGTCACCTTGGCCTGATCCGGCCGGCTCATGATCTGCGGCACCACCAGGGCGGCGAGAATGCCGAGAATCACCACCACCACCATGATTTCGATCAGGGTGAAACCTGCCTGACGCCGGGCAGCCCGCTGCCAAGCGGCCTCGGTTGTCTTGACGATCCCACCTGCGTGTTGCAACGACCTGCTATTCACCTGCTTACCCCACCAACTGATTGAGAGACAGAATCGGCAGCAGAATCGCCAGCACTATGACCAGCACCACTGCGCCCATAAACACCAACATGAACGGTTCGAACAGCCCGACCAGCAGCGCCACCTGGGCGCCCAGGTCGTTTTCCTGATTGCGTGCCGTGCGTGCGAGCATCTGATCCAGCTCGCCGGAACGTTCGCCGCTGGCAATCATGTGCAGCATCATCGGCGGGAACTGCCCACTGGCTTCCAGTGCGCGGGTCAGGCTGCCGCCTTCGCGGACCTTCTGCGCGGCCACCACCACCTGCGCGCGAATCACCCGGTTGACGATCACCTCGGCGCCAATGGCCAAGGCTTCGACCAGCGGTACGCCGCTCTGGGTGAGGATGGCCAGGGTCGAGGCGAAGCGCGCGCAATCGGTGGCGCGAATCAAGCGCCCGAGCAACGGCACGCCCAGCAGCAAGCCATGCCAGCGCAGTTTCACCGCCTCATCGCGCAGCGCCCAGCGCAGCACGAAAAAACCCAGCAGCAGCACAATGACCGCCAGCCAGCCCCAGCTCTTGACCCATTCGCTCGCCACGATCAGCCCGCGGGTCAGCATCGGCAGGGTTTGCCCGGAATCGACGAATACCCGCACGATATCCGGCACCACGTAACCCAGCAGAAAAGCGACGATCAGCAGCGAGGCGCACATCAGGATCAGCGGATAAAGCAGTGCCAGCTGGATCTTCTGCCGCGATTGCTGGCGCTGCTCGGTATAATCGGCCAGTTGTTCCAGCACCGGCCCCAGGTGCCCGGCGTGCTCGCCCGCCGCCACCGTGGCGCGGTACAACTCGGGGAAAGCCGCGGGAAACTCTTTCAGGCTGCTGGCCAGGCCATGGCCCTCCAGCACCCGCGCGCGCACCGCCAGCAGCATGGCCTGAATGCGCGGCAAGCGGGCCTGGGCCGCCGCCGCGCGCAGCGCTTCCTCGATCGGCAGCGCGGCCTGGATCAGGGTCGCCAACTGGCGGGTAAGCAAGGCCAGATCGCGCGCCGACAGCCCACGCACCAGACTGAAGCGCCCGCCCCCGGGAGCCTGCTCGCGGGGGCGGGTCGCCTGCACAGCGAGCGGCGCCAGTTGCCGCTCGCGCAGGAGTTGCCGCACCTGACGCGCGCTGTCGGCCTCCAGCACACCTTTGTGCTGGCGGCCTTTGCCATCGAGGGCGAGGTATTCGAAGGCGGCCATTAGCGTTCCCGGCTCATTCGTCTTGGGTTACGCGCAGCACTTCTTCCAGGCTGGTCAGCCCTTCCAGCACCTTGCGCCGGCCATCTTCGCGGATGCTTGGACCCAGGGTCCGGGCATGGCGGATCATCTCCTGCTCCCCTGCAGCGCTATGGATCAGCGTACGCAAGTGATCGTCGAACACCACCAGTTCGTAGATCCCGGTACGACCACGGTAACCCTGTTGATGACACTCGTCGCAGCCATGCGGGCGATAGAGGGTCGGTGCCTGCCCGGCAGCCACGCCAAGCAGCGCGCACTCGGCAGCATCGGCCTGAAAGGCCTCCTTGCACTGCGGACAGAGGACCCTGACCAGGCGCTGGGCCAGCACGCCCAGCAAGGAGGACGACAACAGAAACGGCTCGATGCCCATGTCCACCAGGCGGGTAATGGCGCCTATCGCGCTGTTGGTATGCAGGGTGGAAAGTACCAGATGCCCGGTCAATGACGCCTGCACGGCGATTTCGGCGGTTTCCTTGTCACGGATCTCACCGACCATCACCACATCCGGGTCTTGCCGCAGAATCGCCCGCAGACCGCGAGCGAAGGTCATGTCGACCTTGGTGTTGACCTGGGTCTGGCCGATGCCTTCGAGGTGGTACTCGATCGGGTCTTCGACCGTGAGGATATTGCGCGTGCGGTCATTCAGGCTGACCAGACTGGCGTACAACGTAGTGGTCTTGCCCGAACCGGTCGGGCCGGTGACCAGCAGGATGCCGTGGGGCTTGCGCAAGGTCGCCTCCATCGCCTGGCAATCCCGCGCGCTCATGCCCAAGCGCTGCAGATCGAGGCGCCCGGCCTGTTTGTCGAGCAGGCGCAGCACCACCCGTTCGCCATTGGCCGAAGGTAGCGTAGAGACACGGATATCCACCTCGCGACCACCGACCTTGAGGGAAATACGCCCATCCTGCGGGATACGCTTCTCGGCGATGTCCAGCCGCGCCATGACCTTGACCCGCGACACCAGCAACGCCGCCAACTCGCGCTTGGGCTCGAGCACCTCGCGCAGGATGCCATCCACACGAAAACGCACGACCAGACGCTTCTCGAAGGTTTCCAGGTGGATATCCGACGCGTCTTCCTTGATCGCTTCGCCAAGGATGGCGTTGATCAGGCGAATGATCGGGGCGTCGTCTTCCTGCTCCAGCAAGTCTTCGGTTTCCGGCACCTGCTCGGCCAAGGCCGCCAGATCGAGGCTACCGCCAAGGCCTTCGGCCAGCTGCATGGCCCCGGATTCGTGCTGATAAGCCTTGGCCAGCGCCTGCTCGAAAGCTTCGTCGGCCAAGGACCGCATGGGTAAACGGCGCCCGGCAAAGCGCTGGGCCTCGGCCAGCGCCACCAGCTCGACAGCGGTGCGATGGGCCAAACAGGGCGGATCTGCCTCGATCAGCAAGACCACCCCATGACGCTTGGCGAAGCTGAACGGCAAACGGCGCAGGGGCGCTTCGGTGGGCAGTGCGTTCATCCTGGATAGGCCTTGAAGCGGTAACCTGACCGGCGTATCACGACTGATTCTGACCGTTGTACGCCTGCGATTGCACCGCTTGATGATTATGAATTCCCCGCCCTGGAGCGGAAATACTGAGAGGTTGTACAGAAACCTCGCCTACTGCGGCCGCCTGCCGACGGCATCCGAGACTTTCACGATCTCTGAGCTATCTTTAGCACATCACATGGCGCTACACACCACCCTGAATGGGGGCTGTCAAATACTTGGCAAGTGTCTATGATCGACGCGCGAGCCGCGCCACATAAGAATAAATTTCGGGAGTGATGCCCTTGCCTCTTTTGGCTACTCGACGCTGGATGCAACTGCACGCGGGCACTCTGCTCGGCGTAGCGGTCATTCTGCTCATGAGCATCAGCCTGGCCTGGCAAACCGCCGAATGGCTGCGTCTGCTGCGCACACCGGCCGCCCTCGACAGGCCGAACGCAGCCAGCCTGCAGCCCTCCACCGCCCGTCAAGATCTGGAACAATTATTCGGCGGCGGCCAGAGCAGCGCTGCGCCAGCGCCCGCCACCAGCATGCGCCTGACCCTGCTCGGCAGCTTCGTCCATACCGACCCCCAGCGCTCCAGTGCCATCATCCGCCTGGATGGCAACCCGGCACAGCGCTACAGCGTAGACAGTGAAGTGGTGGGCGGCGTAAGCCTGCATGCGGTCTACGTCGATCGCGTAGAGTTGCTGCGCAATGGCCGTCTGGAAAGCCTGGCATTTCCGCGCAATTACTCCAGCGATGAGGCTATGGTTTACCCGCCGGACGAAGCCGCTGCTGACCCGCGGGATCAACCCGAGCAACTGGAAGCCGACAACCTCACACAATTGCGCGAACGCATGGACGCCCTGCGTCAGCAGATGGAGATGTCCGGCACCTTGCCAGCGGACGCCGAACCCACCGACCCGCCTACGGAAAGCAACTGAACCGATGACTCCGATCTTCTCGCGTCTCACCTTCGTCCTGCTTGCCGCCGGCTTGGCCGCCGGCCCTTTGCCCCTGAATGCCGCGATCACTCCGGCAGTGCCCAGCACCAACCAGCAGGAGGAAAGCTGGACCATCAACCTGAAAGGCGCCGACATCCGCGAGTTCATCGAGCAGATCGCGCAGATCACCGGGGAAACCTTCATCGTCGATCCGCGGGTCAAAGGCCAGGTCAGTGTCGTGTCGAGCACCCCGCTGAGCCTGAGCGAAATCTATCAACTGTTCCTCTCGGTGATGGCCACCCACGGTTTCAGCGTCATCACCCAGGGCGAACAGGCGCGTATCGTGCCCAACGCCGAGGCCAAGGCCGATGCCGGACAAGGCCGCGCCGCCCCGGATCGTCTGGAAACCCGCCTGATTCAGGTGCAGCACAGCTCGGCAACCGAACTCATTCCGTTGATTCGCCCGCTGGTTCCTCAATACGGTCACCTGGCGGCGGTCACCTCGGCCAACGCCATCATCATCAGCGACCGCAGCGCCAATATCGCCCGCATCGAAGACTTGCTGCGCCAACTCGACCAGAAAGGCGATCGCGATTACAGCGTGCTCGACCTGCGGCATGCCTGGGTCATGGATGCCGCCGAACTGCTCAACAACACCCTGGAACGTGGCCAGGCAAAGGCCTCGGCCGGCGTCCAGGTGATCGCCGATTCGCGCACCAACCGCCTGATCATCCTCGGCCCGCCGGCCGCACGCGCCAAGCTGGTCGCGCTGGCGCAATCGCTGGACAGCCCGACCAGCCGCTCGGCCAATACCCGGGTGATTCGCCTGCGGCATAACGACGCCAAGGCTCTGGCGGAAACCCTCGGCGAGATCTCCGAAGGACTGCAACCCCAGAGCGACGGCGAATCCATCGGCAGGCCGCAGAACATCCTGATTCGCGCGGACGAAAGCCTCAACGCCCTGGTCCTGCTGGCCGACCCGGACCTGGTAGCGACCCTCGAAGACATCGTCCGCCAGCTCGATGTGCCACGCGCCCAGGTGATGGTGGAAGCGGCCATCGTCGAAGTGTCCGGTGACATCAGCGAGGCCATCGGCGTGCAGTGGGCGGTGGATGCCCGCGGCGACACGGGCGGTCTCGGCGGAGTCAATTTCGGCAACACCGGTCTGTCGGTCGGAACTGTTCTGCAGGCTATCCAGGACCAGCGCAACAACATCGACAACCCGATCCTGAACAACCTGCCGGACGGAGCCATCATCGGCCTCGGCACCGACAGCTTTGGCGTGCTGATCACCGCACTGTCGGCCAACGCCAAGAGCAACCTGCTGTCGACGCCCAGCCTGCTGACCCTGGATCACCAGAAAGCCGAGATCCTGGTCGGCCAGAACGTCCCCTTCCAGACCGGCTCCTTCACCACCAGCGCCTCCGGCGCCGACAACCCCTTCACCACCATCGAGCGCCAGGACATCGGCGTGACCCTCAAGGTCACCCCGCATATCAACGAAGGCGCCAGCCTGCGCCTGGAGATCGAGCAGGAAATTTCTTCCATCGCCCCCGTCGTCACCCAGACTGTCCAGGCGGTGGATCTGATCACCAACAAGCGCTCGATCAAGAGCACCATCCTCGCCGAGGATGGCCAGGTCATAGTGCTGGGCGGACTGATCCAGGACGACGTGACCCAGACCGACTCGAAAGTGCCGCTGCTGGGCGATATCCCCTGGCTCGGCCGGCTATTCCGCTCAACCAAGGACACCCATATCAAACGCAACCTGATGGTATTCCTGCGCCCGACCGTGATCCGCGATGGCGCAGGCCTGGCCGCGCTCTCGGGCAAGAAGTACAGCGACATCCGCGTACTCGGCGACGTGCGCAGCGATTACCGCCCCGGCATCCTGCCACGCGACCCCACCAAGCTGTTCGATCGCGACCCCGAACCGGCCATCGACCTGCGCGAGTAAGGCCTGCATGGCAATGGGTTTGCGCGCTGGGTGAGTTCGCCGCTCCTACGATGGGCATTTATCGCCAGCATCCGCACACAACAAAAAGCCCCGCACGAGAGCGGGGCTTTTTTTCAAGGTCTGCGCAGCTGCTTTAGAGCGCCGCCAAACCGCGCGCCAGATCGGCCTTGAGGTCGACGATATCCTCCAAACCCACGGCCACCCGAATCAGGTTGTCGCGAATCCCGGCGCTGGCCCGCTCGGCCGGCGATAGACGACCATGAGAGGTGGTAGCCGGGTGGGCGATGGTGGTTTTTGTATCGCCCAGGTTGGTGGTGATCGAAATCACCCGAGTCGCGTCGATAAAGCGCCAGGCCGCGTCCTTGCCGCCCTTGACTTCGAAACTGACCACCGCGCCGAAGCCACTCTGCTGACGCTTGGCCAACTCATGCTGTGGATGACTGGGCAACCCCGAATAGTAGACATGCTCAATGCCCGGCTGCTGTTCCAGCCATTCAGCCAACTGCTGGGAACTTGCGCAATGCGCCTGCATACGCACGCGCAGGGTTTCCAGGCCCTTGAGAAAGATCCAGGCATTGAACGGGCTGAGGGTCGGCCCTGCGGTACGCAGGAAGCCCACCACTTCCTTCATCAACTCGGCCTTGCCGGCGACCACCCCGCCCATGCTGCGGCCCTGGCCGTCGATGTACTTGGTCGCCGAGTGCATGACGAGATCGGCCCCCAGCTTGAGCGGCTGCTGCAGCGCCGGGGTACAGAAGCAGTTATCCACCGCCAGCAACGCGCCCTTGCCGTGGGCTATTTCCGCCAGCGCGGCGATGTCCACCAGTTCGGCCAGCGGATTGGACGGCGACTCGACGAACAGCAGCTTGGTATTGGGCTTGCACGCAGCGCTCCAGGCCTGCAGATCGGCCAGCGGCACATAATCGACCTGCACGCCGAAACGCTTGAGGTACTTCTCGAACAGACTGATGGTCGAGCCGAACACACTGCGCGACACCAGTACATGGTCGCCGCCACTGCACAGGCTCATGACCATGGCCAGGATCGCCGACATGCCGGACGAAGTCGCCACGGCTTGCTCGGCGCCTTCCAGCGCCGCGATGCGTTCCTCGAAGGCGCGCACCGTGGGGTTGGTGTAGCGCGAATAGACGTTCCCCGGCACTTCGCCGGCAAAGCGCGCGGCAGCGTCGGCAGCGGTGCGGAACACATAGCTGGAGGTCGGGTAAATCGCCTCGCTGTGCTCGCCCTCAGGCGAGCGCTGCTGGCCGGCGCGTACCGCCAGGGTGTCGAAACCCACACCGTCCAGATCGCTATCCAGACGCCCTGCTTGCCATTCTTCGGTCATGCTGCAAACCTCATTACGACCGGCAGCGCCGGCCGTGCCGCGTAGGGTGCGCCGCGCGCACCAGCCAAACGCCGGACAGATTCCGCCTGCCCAGCCTGCCGTCAGTTGTTGTACAGGTCGATAATCGCGCTGACCGCCTGGGACTTGACCTTGCTGGCATCGTTGCGCGCCTGCTCGATCTTGTCCAGGTAAGCCTCGTCGACATCGCCGGTCACATACTTGCCGTCGAACACCGCGCAGTCGAAATTGTCGATCTTGATCTTCTTGCTACCACTGACCGCTTCGATCAGATCCGGCAGATCCTGATACACCAGCCAATCGGCACCGATAAGCTCGCAGACCTCTTCAGTGCTGCGGTTATGGGCAATCAACTCATGGGCGCTGGGCATGTCGATGCCATAGACGTTCGGATAACGCACCGCCGGCGCCGCCGAACAGAAGTACACATTCTTCGCCCCGGCCTCGCGGGCCATCTGGATAATCTGCTTGCAGGTGGTGCCGCGCACGATGGAGTCGTCCACCAGCATCACGTTCTTGCCGCGGAATTCCAGCTCGATGGCGTTGAGCTTCTGCCGTACCGACTTCTTGCGCGCCGCCTGGCCCGGCATGATGAAGGTACGACCGATGTAGCGGTTCTTGACGAAGCCTTCGCGGAACTTCACCCCCAGGTGATTGGCCAGCTCCAGCGCCGAGGTACGGCTGGTGTCGGGAATCGGAATGACCACGTCGATATCGTGATCGGGGCGCTCGCGGAGGATCTTGTCGGCCAGCTTCTCGCCCATGCGCAGGCGCGCCTTGTACACCGAGATGCCATCCATGATCGAATCCGGGCGCGCCAGGTAGACATGCTCGAAGATGCACGGCGAGAGATGGGGATTGCTCGCGCACTGGCGGGTCGACAGTTTGCCGTCCTCGGTGATGTACACCGCCTCGCCCGGCGCCAGGTCGCGAATCAGGGTGAAACCGAGCACGTCCAGCGACACGCTTTCCGAGGCGATCATGTATTCCACGCCTTCGTCGGTGTGGCGCTGGCCGAAGACGATCGGACGAATGCCGTTGGGGTCGCGGAAACCGACGATGCCGTAACCGGTGATCATCGCCACCACCGCATAACCACCAATGCAGCGCTCATGCACCTGGCTGACCGCGGCGAAGATGTCTTCCTCGGTCGGCTGCAACTTGCCGCGCTGGGCCAGCTCGTGGGCGAAGACGTTGAGCAGTACTTCCGAGTCGGAGTTGGTGTTGACGTGACGCAGGTCGGATTCGTAGATCTCCTTGGCCAACTGCTCGACGTTGGTCAGGTTGCCGTTGTGCGCCAGGGTGATGCCGTAGGGCGAGTTGACGTAGAAGGGCTGCGCCTCGGCCGAGCTGGAACTGCCGGCGGTGGGATAGCGCACATGGCCGATACCCATGTGACCGACCAGTCGCTGCATATGACGTTGATGAAAGACGTCGCGCACCAAGCCATTGTCCTTGCGCAGGAACAGCCTCCCATCGTGACTGGTGACGATACCGGCAGCATCCTGGCCGCGGTGCTGGAGGACGGTCAAGCCGTCATACAGCGCCTGATTGACGTTCGATTTACCGACGATACCGACAATGCCACACATGTGCCGCAACCCCTAGTGAAGTGAAACAGGCTAATTCCGAATGCGTTTAAGGCAGTTTATGCTGCATCAGCGCTTCTTTGAACGGCAGCTCAGCAGGTGCGCTGATGCTGCTGGCAAGCCACTGGCTGGACACCCCCAGAATGAGGTTCTTCGACCAGTCCGCGACCATTAAAAAATGAGGCAACAGCGTCGATTGCCGCCACCATGGATCTTCCTGCACCGGCGCCAGGCTGAGCAGCCCGACCAGCACGACAACCAGCAAGCCACCACGGGCGGCACCGAAAACCATACCGAGAAGACGATCGGTACCGGACAGTCCGGTGACGCGGATCAGTTCGCCGATCAGGTAATTGACCAGCGCGCCAACCAGCAAGGTGACGATGAAGAGTAAGGCGCAGGCTGCTATCACTCGCGCCGAAGGAGTCTCGATCCAGGCGCCGAGGTGTTCGGACAGCGCCCCGCCGAACATCCAGGCAACCACACCGGCAATGATCCAGGTGAGCAAGGACAGGGCTTCCTTGACGAAGCCACGGCTCAAACTGATCAAGCTCGATACGGCGATGATGGCGACAATCGCCCAATCGACCCAAGTGAATGCCACGATGCGAGTTACCTACGGAAAAGGCGCTGCATTTTAACAGAGCCCCCGCCACTGGGGTAAACAAAGGATGCCCGGCTCACTGGAAAACAGCCGCACCCGCTCATATCGCCTCGCCGCACCCGGCGTACCGGCGACCTCAAGCTCCGTTCGCCTACTAGCAGGCCGTTGAAAAACGTAGGCGAGGCAGCCGAGGCTAGGCCAAAACAGGCGAAACGCAGCGCAGCGGAGTAACAGCCGCAGGCTGGCCCGCAGGGCGAGCGAAGCGAGTCAAAAGCGCAGTTTACTGTTGTAAATGAGCATTGGGCTCGCACCCGAGCCTGTTTTTAACGACGCAGCGGCAACGCAGGTAGTTTTTCAACAGCCTGCTAGCTGCGCTCCGGCTGAAAGCGCACCACGATGCCGCTGAGTTTGTGCTGGCGGTTCAATTGGTCACGCAGGCGATCGGCTTCCGCTCGCTCGATCAAGGGACCGACGAACACTCGATTCATCCCATCCACGTTGCGGATATAGGCGTTGTGGCCTTGACTGCGCAGGGTTTTCTGCAGATTTTCCGCTCCCGCGCGGCTGGACAGACTGGCCAATTGCACCGACCAACTGACCGGCAAGCTGTTGACATCCAGGCGACTGGCGGGGGCTTGAGTCGGAGCAGCTACTGGTGCGGGAGGGGCCGCCACCGGCTCAGGCGGCGCGGGTAGCGGAACCGGCGCCAGATCGGCAGTGGCCGGAGCCTCGGCAATGGACTCATCCGCGAGCGATTCCTCAGGTTCCTCAGGCAACAACTGAGGCTCAGGCACGATCACCGGCTGCATTTCAATCTGCGGCATGCTCGGCGCCTGCGGCATCGCCGGCGCATCGACCACCACAGGCTGCAGTTCGTCTTCACGCGACAACAGCATGGGCAGAAAAATCACCGCCAAGGCCAGCAACACCAAAGCGCCGACAATGCGTTGCTTCAATCCTTTATCCAGCAAAGCCATCCTGCACATCCCCCTTGGCATGGCGGGCCAGCCAGTCCAGGGCCTCGGCCACGCAGTAAAAAGACCCGAACAGCAGTATTTCATCGCCTGCCGACGCCCGCGTACATTGCGCCTGCAACGCCGCCTGCACATCGGCATGGGCCGTCACCTGCGCGCCACAATTGTGCAGATACGCCTGCAACTCGCCGGCCGGACGGGTGCGACTGGTCGGTAGCGGCGCCACCGCCCACTCCACGACCTGATCGAGCAAGGGCATCACCACCCCGGCCAGATCCTTGTCGGCCAACAGGCCGAACACCGCCAAGCGCTTACCGGCCAACGGCCTGCCGGACAAACGCCGCGCCAAATACTCGGCCGCGTGGGGATTATGCCCAACATCCAGCAGCAACGTGAGGGGCTTACCCTGCCAACTCAGCATCCGCCGATCCAGGCGACCGGTGACCCGGGTGCGCGACAAGGCGCTGGCGATTCGCTCGGGCTGCCAGGGCAGATCGAGCAAGGCATAAGCCTGCAAGGCCAGCGCGGCATTCTCCATCGGCAGATCGAGCAATGGCATGTGCTGCAGACGCACGCCCTCGCCGTTGCCATTCAAGCCGAACCAGGACCAGTCCCGCCCTTCGATGCTCAGACCGTAATCGCGACCGCGCAGAAAAAACGGCGCATCCAGCAACGCCGCTTGCGCCAGCAACGTCTGCGGCGGGTCGAGATCGCCACACAAGGCTGGCTTGCCCGCGCGAAAGATGCCGGCCTTCTCGAAGGCCACCGACTCGCGGTTATCGCCCAGCCACTCGGCGTGATCGATGCCGATACTGGTCACCAGGGCCAGATCGGCGTCGATCAGGTTGACCGCGTCCAGACGCCCACCCAGCCCGACCTCCAGCACCACGGCGTCCAGGGCTGCGCGCTGGAACAGCCAGAAAGCCGCCAGGGTGCCCATCTCGAAATAGGTCAGGGAAATCTCACCACGCGCGGCCTCGATCGCCGCGAAAGCCTGGCAAAGCTCGGCATCGCCGGCCTCGACACCGGCAATCTGCACTCGCTCGTTGTAGCGCACCAGGTGGGGCGAGCTGTACACCCCGACCTTGAGCCCCTGCTCCTGCAGCAAAGCGGCAAGAAAAGCACAGGTCGAGCCCTTGCCATTGGTCCCGGTAACCGTGATCACCCGCGGCGCAGGCCTGGACAAACCCAAGCGCTGCGCGACGGCTCTGGAGCGTTCCAGCCCCATATCGATGGCGCTTGGATGCAATTGCTCCAGGTACGCCAGCCAATCGGCCAGGGAGCGCCCGGTCATGCAGTGACCGGCAATGCATCGGCAACGGGCGACGGCCGCCCCATCAACTGAGCCAGCAACCTGGCCAGGCGCGTGCGCAACTCTTCGCGAGGAATGATCATGTCGATGGCGCCGTGCTCGATCAGGAACTCGCTGCGCTGGAAACCTTCCGGGAGTTTTTCCCGCACCGTCTGTTCGATCACCCGTGGACCGGCGAAACCGATCAGCGCCTTGGGTTCGGCGACGATGACATCACCGAGCATGGCCAGGCTGGCGGAAACGCCGCCATAGACCGGGTCGGTCAACACCGAGACGAACGGAACCCCTTCTTCACGCAGACGCGCCAGCACCGCAGAGGTCTTGGCCATCTGCATCAGCGAAATCAGCGCTTCCTGCATGCGCGCACCGCCCGAAGCGGAGAAGCACACGAACGGGCAACGCTGCTCCAGCGCCACGTTGGCCGCACGCACGAAACGTTCGCCAACGATCGCCCCCATAGAACCGCCCATGAAGGAGAACTCGAAGGCACAGGCCACCACGGGCATCGACTCGAGCGTGCCGCGCATGGCGATCAGTGCGTCTTTTTCGCCGGTCTGCTTCTGCGCGCCAGTCAGGCGGTCCTTGTACTTCTTGCTGTCGCGGAATTTCAGGCGATCGACCGGCTCCAGCTCCGCACCGATTTCTTCGCGGCCTTCGGCATCGAGGAAGATATCCAGGCGCGCACGCGCATTGATGCGCATGTGGTGGTTGCACTTGGGGCAGACATCCAGAGTCTTCTCCAGCTCGGGTTTGTACAACACCGCATCGCAGGACGGACATTTGTGCCAGAGGCCTTCGGGCACCGAACTCTTCTTGACTTCGGACCGCATGATCGATGGGATCAGTTTGTCTACCAACCAGTTGCTCATGCTTTTGATTCTCCAAAACTGTGGGCTCGAACAGGCGTCTGGCACAGGGCCTTGCCGGCACATCCAAGCAAATTCACGAGGGCAGTCTCAACAGGGGCCGTCCGCCACCTTGACCTCGACTGCCAAAGGCGGTCACTGCATCTGGGTTATGGACGGCCAAGCCTGCAGCGCCGTCACATCGACCAAGCATTGGCTCAGGCCCCCCTGACCGCATGTACGAACGCATGAATCTTGTCGCTGTCCTTCAGACCCTTGCTCGCCTCGACACCGCCGCTGACATCCACCGCATAAGGGCGCACCTGCTCGATAGCGGCGCGCACATTCTCCGGCGTCAAGCCTCCCGCCAGGATAATCGGCACAGACAAATCCTGCGGCACCAATGACCAGTCGAACGCCTCGCCGGTCCCGCCCGGCACGCCCGGTACAAAAGTATCCAGCAAAACGCCAGCGGCAGAGCCGTACAAGCCGATCCGGGCGGCAATGTCGTCGCCCGGCTTGACCCGCAATGCCTTGATATAAGGCCGACGAAAACCCTCACAGGCAGCCGGAGACTCGTCGCCATGGAACTGCAGCAGATCGAGCGGCAACACATCGAGAATGGCGTTCAACTCGCTGCGTGCGCAATCGACGAAAAGCCCCACCGTGGTCACGAACGGCGGCAACGCCGCCAGAATCGCCTGCGCCTGCGGCACGGTCACGGCGCGCGGGCTCTTGGCATAAAACACCAGACCGATAGCGTCCGCACCAGCCTCAACGGCAGCCAATGCGTCTTCTACGCGGGTAATTCCACAGATCTTGCAGCGAACGACTGGCAACGGGCGAATACCTCCAGTAAAGGGCCGATGGTAGCAAAGGAACGCCTAGGCGTCTGCCGTCACATCCGGCAATCCCGAGAGGAAGTGCGGCCCCAGATAACGGGTGGGCAAGTCGAACTCCTGCGGGTAGTCGACTTGCACCAGATACAAGCCATATGGATGCGCGGTCACCCCACCCGTGCGCCGCACCCCGGTTTCCAGCACCTCACGCGCCCACTCCACCGGCCGCTCGCCGGCACCGATGGTCATCAATACCCCGGCAATATTGCGCACCATGTGATGGAGGAACGCATTGGCACGAATATCCAGAACGATGAAGCGGCCGTGTTCGAGCAATGTCAGGTGATGCACGGTCTTGATCGGCGACTTGGCCTGGCACTGGCGGGCACGGAAGGCACTGAAATCGTGCGTCCCGACCAAGGCTTGCGCCGCTTCGCGCATGCGCCCGATATCCAGCGGCCGATGATTCCAGGTCACTTCCTCGGCCATATGCGCCGGGCGAATCTGATCGTTGTAGATCACATAGCGATAACGCCTGGCCATGGCACAGAAACGCGCATCGAAGTGCGCCGGCATGAGCTTGGCCCACACCACGCTGATATCGACCGGTAGATTCCGGTTGGCCCCCATGACCCAGGCGAGCGTGGAGCGCTCGACCGGCGTATCGAAATGCACCACCTGAGCACTGGCATGCACCAGCGCGTCGGTACGCCCGGCACAGCTCAGGGTGACAGGCGCGCCACCAGCCACTTTCGACAAGGCTTTTTCCAGGGATCCCTGGATGGTCGGCACGCCGGCACGCTGGCGCTGAAAGCCACGATAACGCGAGCCTTTGTATTCGACACCGAGGGCAACTCTGTAAATGCCAACGGCAGCCGAATCGGCTGCCGCTGCGGGTATTGCATCAGACATGGATCAAACCAAGTTGGAGATCAGCTCACGCGCTTCCTGCTGCTGACCATCGTTACCTTCGGCGATCACTTCATCGAGGATGTCACGCGCACCCTCGGTATCGCCCATGTCGATATAGGCGCGCGCCAGGTCAAGCTTGGTCGCGGTTTCATCGGTCCCGGAGAGGAAGTCGAAATCATCGTCGCCATCCAGATCAGCCCCTTGCAGCGCAGCATCAGGTGCTGGCTGAGTCAACTCGGCGGGCTGATCCAGACTCTCCGACAACTGATCCAGCTCTGCGGTCACCTCATCGAGCTGGGCAGCGAAACTATCGCCGCCGGGCTGAACCGCAGCCTCATCGCTTAGCGACAGATCGAAGTCGTCGGACAGGTCGAAACTCTCACCCTCGCTTGCGCCCGGCAAATCGAAGCTCAAAGCGGCCAGCTCATCAGTCACAGGCTCGGCAGCCGGCTCATCGTCCAGGCTCAACAGAAACTCCTCTTCATCGGTTTCTGCCGGCTTGCTCTCGGCATCCAGATCCAGGCTGAAATCCGCCAGATCCCCAGCCAGCTCCACATTCTCGGCGGTGGCATCGTCAAGGCTCAGATCGAACTCCAGCTCATCGTCTTCCTCCACCGGCTCGACCGGTGCAGCCAGATCCAGCTCAGCGTCCAACGACAGGCTGTCCAGGTCAGCCAGCGAAGCATCGCTACCCGACGCATTCAGCTCACGCTCGAGGTCGGACTCAAGATCGTCCAGACTCAAATCGAAGGCATCATCCAGGTCGCCTGCAGCAGCCGCCGGCTGATCTGGCTCATCCAGACTCAGATCATCCATACTGAAGCTGGAAAAATCATCGTCAGCCAAGGTAGCGGCAGCTACACCGGCGCCGGCGAAAGCCGCGATCGCCGGATACTTGCCTTTCAATTGCTCGACCTCGGCAGAGACACCGCCAATTTCATGTAATTCGCCTTCCTGACGGGTGAAACCTTCACGGTCACCCAGTTCGGCGTAAACCTCCATCAGCTTGAGCCGCAGGTCACTGCGTTGCGGTTCATCGTTGATGGCATTCTGCAACAACTCGGCAGCCTGATTGAAACGGCCATAGGCGATATAGATGTCCGCCTCGCCCAGCGCATCGTTGGTTTGCGCAATCACACGATCTTCGCCTGACTCGGCAGCAGCCGGGCTGTCGAGGATGTCATCGGGGAAGCTGTCGGCCGGCAGCTGCATATCGCCATCGAGACTATTGTCGTGGCTCTCGGCAGCCTGACGTTCGTGCAGCTCGGCCTCCTTCAATGCGTTGCGCCGTGACAGCATCATCAGCCCGATCAATAGCACCAGCAACGCGCCGCCACCGGCCAACCCCAGGAGCATGGGATTGGCGAGCAGGTCATCGAAAGTACTGAGCTGTGGCGGCTGTTCAACAGGTTTGGCCGGAACGACCGGAGCGGCGGCTTTGGCCACCGGAGCTGGCGGCACCTCGGCGACGGGCGCCGCTGCAGGCTCAACGGCTATGGCAGGCGGAGAAACCGGCTGCAGGGGCTCGGCTTCGCCAACCGCTGGTTCTTCGCCCTGGTTAAGGTCGGGGGCTTCGGCTGCTGCGGGGACAACCGGCGCAGCGGCGGGCGCTACCGGTACAGCCGTGACGGGCGTCTCGGTCTGGACTTCTGCCGCAGGAGCCTGCGCTTGCGCAGCAAGGTCGGCCTGCAGCTTGGCCAGCTGATCGTCTTTGAGTTGAATCAAACGTTGCAATTTATCGAGCTGACCTTGCAGGTCACTCATGCGCCCTTTCAGCTCCTCGTTCTCGCGGCGGGTGGAGTCCAG
Organism: Pseudomonas borbori; assembly: GCF_900115555.1. Lineage (GTDB taxonomy): Bacteria > Pseudomonadota > Gammaproteobacteria > Pseudomonadales > Pseudomonadaceae > Aquipseudomonas > Aquipseudomonas borbori. Next base: position 154,151 of record NZ_FOWX01000010.1, on the reverse strand, counting down.
CCCCTCCTGAGTCACCGCCAACTTGTCGCTCAGCGCCTTGCTATCGGCGGCACCTGCCTCACTGCCACTGGCGGCCTTGCCGGTATCGGCGGCGACCAGCTTCAGACTGTCCTGCGTTTTGGCCTCGGCAGGCGCTGCGCCGGCAACACTGCGCCTGGTCGCATCCAGTTGGCGTGCACTGGCAGCAACGTCACGCCCCTCGCGCCAGGCGGCATTCTGTTCGGTAACCTGGGCCACTGCTTCGGCCTGGGCACGGCTGGTAATCTGCTGCTCTTGAGGCAGACGCAACACCTGGCCGCTCTTGAGGCGATTGATATTGCCCCCGATAAAGGCATCAGGATTCAGATCCTGAATGGCCAGCATGGTTTGCTGCACACTGCCGCCGCCGCGCACGCGCTGGGCGATTTCCCACAGGGTGTCATTGGCCGTGGTCTTGTATTCATCGCCTGACAAGGCACTTGGCGCAGCGGCTGGCGCACGCGCCACCGGCGCACTGGCTTGCGGAGCTGAACGTTGAATAGGAGCACTGGCTTGCGGGCGTGGTGCCGGCGCGGCTACCGGCAGCTGCGGCGCCGCGGCAACAGCGGTTTGCGGCGAGTAAAGCGGCGGATCGAGCAGCAACGTGTACTCGCGCAACAGGCGGCCATTGGGCCACAGCACCTCGACCAGGAAATTCAGGTAAGGCTCACGCACCGGTTTGCTCGAGGTCACACGGATGACGCTCTTGCCATTGGGTTTGAGGATCGGGGTGAACTTGAGGTCGGTCAGGAAATACTGACGTTCGACTCCGGCCCTGGTGAACTCTTCGGGGGACGCCAGGTTCGGCAGCAACTCATTGGAAGCCAGGTCGCGCACCTCAAGCAATTCGATCTCAGCCACCAACGGCTGATTCAGCGCCGACTGCAAGGTCACCTCACCCAGTCCCAGCGCGTGCGCCATACCGGAGGACAGTGCCGAAGCAGCTGCGATTGCCAGCACCAGTTTGCGAACCCGAACCATAGCGTTATCCCTTGTTTTATCTTTTTTCTCGATATCCGAGAGGATCTTGATAGCTGCTGCCTGCATTCACCCGAAGGTGGCTCCCCATTCAGCAATCAACTCAGCCAATGTTGCCAAGCTCGAAAGATTATTCAGATTTCCAGCTAAGTATCTTTTACAGATAGTCTTTTATCAATAACTCAGCCAATTGCACAGCGTTCAAGGCGGCGCCTTTCCTCACATTATCAGACGCAATCCACAAATTGAGTTCCGCAGGGTCATCCTGCCCGCCACGCACGCGGCCTACATACACCACATCCTGCCCCACCGCATCGCCCACAGCCGTCGGATAATCGCCGGACTCGATGTATTCCAGGGCGGTACATACCTGTAGAGCCGCACAAATCGCCGGCAGATCGACAGCAGCATCTGCCTGCAGCGACACACTGAAACTGTCGCCAAAGAACACCGGTGCCTGAATACAGGTTGCCGATACCTTTAACTGCGGCCGAGCAAGCAACTCCTTGAGTTCATTGGCCAGGCGTTTTTCCAAGACGCCATGGCCGGCGCTATCCGGCATTTCCACTTGCGCCAGCAGATTAAAGGCAACTTGGCGGTCGAACAACTGCGGCTCGAATGAACGACCGTTAAGCAATTCGGCGGTTTGCCGGGCCAACTCGGACACGCCTTGACGCCCGCGACTGGAAACGGCCAGACAAGCCGTGACCGCCACACGCTGCACATCGACCCGCTCGCGCAGAGCGGCCAGCACCAGCGCCACGGCAATCGCCGCGGGACTCGGGCTGGTCAATTGATAGGGCGCAGCGAGGGTCTTCAAGACCTCGGGGTTTACTTCAGGCACGACCCGAGGCGCCTGTTCGGTCGGCAAAGCGGCGGTCAGATCGATCAGGGTACAACCAGCCGCATGGGCCCTGGACGCATAGCTGCGGGTAATCGCCTCACTGGCGGCGAAGAAAACCAGGCCGACGCTGGAGAAATCGAAAGATTCCAGGGTGCGCACCCGCAGATTCTTGCCTTTGAACGACAAGGAACGCCCGGCCGACTCGCCACTGGCCAGCAGGTGCAGATTGGCCACGGGGAAATCGCGCTCTTCGAGCAGTTGCACGAGGGTTTCGCCGACGCTGCCGGTGGCGCCGATCACGGCGATATCAAAGGTACGGGTCATGGACAGGCTTCTGACGGAATAATCAGCGCACTGTATAGCGCAGCCCCACAAATGCAAAGGAGCCAGCTATGCCGATGATCGCTCAACATCTCGATCATCGACACCGCTCGCTCCTATTCATTCCAGCTGGGCACGCTCAGGCCAAACTCACTGCGCCAGCTATCAACGCTCCAGCAGAATCCGCAGCATACGGCGCAGCGGTTCGGCGGCGCCCCACAGCAACTGGTCGCCGACAGTGAAGGCGCCCAGGTACTGCGAGCCCATGTTCAGCTTGCGCAGACGCCCGACCGGTACGCTCAGGGTGCCGGTGACGGCAGTTGGGCCAAGCTCACGGATACTGGCCTCACGCTGATTGGGTACCAATTTGACCCAGGGGTTATGCTGGCTGATCAGCCCTTCGATATCCGACAGCGGCACATCCTTGTTCAGCTTGATGGTCAACGCCTGGCTGTGGCAGCGCATGGCGCCGATGCGCACGCAGAGGCCATCGACCGGGATCGGATTCTTGAAGCGGCCGAGAATCTTGTTGGTCTCGGCTTGGGCCTTCCACTCTTCACGGCTCTGGCCGTTGGGCAGTTCCTTGTCGATGTAGGGAATCAGGCTGCCGGCCAGGGGCACACCGAAGTTGTCCACCGGGAAGGACTCTCCGCGCATGGCCTCGGCCACCTTGCGGTCGATATCCAGGATGGCACTGGCCGGGTTCGCCAGATCGTCGGCCACCGCACCGTTGATCGCGCCCATCTGCTTGATCAGCTCACGCATGTTCTGCGCGCCGGCGCCGCTCGCCGCCTGATAGGTCATGGCGCTCATCCACTCGACCAGACCGGCTTCGTAGAGACCGCCCAGGGCCATCAGCATCAGGCTGACGGTGCAGTTGCCGCCGATATAATTCTTCATGCCCGCGTCGAGGGACTGGTCGATCACCTTGCGGTTGACCGGATCGAGCACGATCACCGCGTCATCGGTCATGCGCAGCGAAGACGCGGCGTCGATCCAGTAACCCTTCCAGCCAGCCTCGCGCAGCTTGGGGAAGACTTCGCTGGTGTAGTCGCCACCCTGACAGGTGAGGATCACGTCCAGGCCCTTGAGCTCGTCGATGCTGTAGGCATCCTTCAGCGGGGCGATGTCCTTGCCGATGGCCGGGCCCTGACCGCCAACATTGGAGGTGGTGAAGAATACCGGTTCGATCAAGTCGAAATCCTGCTCTTCCAGCATGCGCTGCATCAGCACGGAACCGACCATGCCACGCCAACCGATCAGACCTACACGTTTCATAACCACTACACCTATATGAACAGACCGCCGGAAACGTTCCGGAGAACCTGGAAGATTACAGACTACGCAGCGCTTCGACTACCGCATCGCCCATGGCCGCAGTGCCGACCCTGGTCGTGCCCGCCGAATGGATGTCGCCGGTGCGCAGACCCTGATCCAGCACCTTGCTGACCGCCTGCTCGATAGCATCGGCGGCCTGGCCCTGGCTGAAGCTGTAGCGCAGCATCATCGACACCGAGAGGATGGTCGCCAGCGGATTGGCGATGCCCTGCCCGGCGATGTCCGGCGCCGAACCATGGCACGGCTCGTACATGCCCTTGTTGTTGGCATCCAGCGAAGCAGACGGCAGCATGCCAATGGAACCGGTGAGCATGGAAGCCTCATCCGACAGAATGTCGCCGAACATGTTGTCGGTGACCATTACATCGAACTGCTTGGGTGCGCGCACCAGTTGCATCGCCGCGTTGTCGACGTACATGTGGCTGAGTTCGACATCCGGGTAATCCCTGGCCACTTCCTCGACCACGGCGCGCCACAACTGGCTGGAGGCCAGCACGTTGGCCTTGTCCACCGAGCACAGCTTGCTGCCGCGCACGCGGGCCATGTCGAAACCGACCCGGGCGATACGGCGAATCTCGCTTTCGCTGTACGGCAGAGTGTCGAAGGCCATGCGCTCGCCATTTTCCAGCACGCGCGATTCACGCGGGCTGCCGAAGTAGATGCCGCCGGTGAGTTCGCGCACGATCAGGATGTTCAGTCCGGCAACCACTTCCGGCTTGAGCGACGAGGCATCGGCCAACTGCGGATAGAGGATCGCCGGGCGCAGGTTGGCGAACAGGCCCAGCTGCGAACGGATCTTCAGCAGGCCGCGCTCGGGGCGCAGGGCCGGGTCTATGGCGTCCCACTGGGGGCCACCCACCGCACCGAGCAGGATCGCATCGGCGGCGCGGGCGCGCGCCAGGGTTTCGTCGGCCAGCGGCACACCGTATTGCTCATAGGCGGCGCCGCCCAGCTGATCGAACGACAGCTCGAAGCCCAGGTCGAACTTGTCGTTGGCCAACTGCAGCACCTTGACCGCCTCGGCCATGATTTCCGGGCCGATACCGTCGCCGGGCAGAATCAGAATCTGTTTGCTCATCTTGTCCTCAATACGCCGTAGGGTGCGCCGTGCGCACCAGCAACTCGGTTAACGGGTGCACGCGGCCTGGGCGGCCCCACGCACCCCATTTATTTGATCGCGCCGAACAGCCAGGGGCTCTTCTGCTGGTAATCGGCTTCGAAGGCCTTGATCGCCTCGGCATCCTGCAGGGTCAGGCCGATATCGTCCAGGCCGTTGAGCAGGCAATGCTTGCGGAAGGCATCGACCTCGAAAGCGTACTGCTTGCCGTCCGGGCGGGTCACGGTCTGCGCCGCCAGGTCGACGGTCAGTTGATAGCCTTCGTTGGCTTCGCTCTGCTGGAACAGCTCATCGACATCATTTTCGTCGAGAACGATCGGCAACAGGCCGTTCTTGAAGCTGTTGTTGTAGAAGATATCGGCAAAGCTCGGCGCGATGATCGCGCGGAAACCGTACTCTTCCAGGGCCCAGGGCGCATGCTCGCGGCTCGAGCCGCAGCCGAAGTTCTCCCGCGCCAGCAGCACGCTGGCGCCCTGATAACGCGGGAAATTCAGCACGAAATCCGGGTTCAGCGGACGCCGGGAGCTGTCCTGGTTGGGCTGACCGACATCCAGGTAGCGCCACTCGTCGAACAGGTTGGGGCCGAAGCCGCTGCGCTTGATGGATTTCAAGAACTGCTTGGGAATGATCTGATCGGTGTCGACGTTGGCGCGATCGAGCGGCGCGACCAGGCCGGTGTGTTGAGTAAAAGCTCTCATGTTCGGACTCCTTAAGGCCGGATCAATTCACGCACATCGATAAAGTGGCCGGTCACCGCCGCCGCCGCCGCCATCGCCGGGCTGACCAGATGGGTACGTCCGCCAGCGCCCTGACGCCCTTCGAAGTTGCGGTTGGAGGTGGACGCGCAATGCTCGCCACTGCCGAGCTTGTCCGGGTTCATCGCCAGGCACATGGAGCAGCCCGGTTCGCGCCACTCGAAACCGGCCTCGATGAACACCTGGTCGAGCCCCTCTCGTTCGGCCTGGGCTTTGACCAGGCCGGAGCCCGGCACCACCATGGCCTGCTTGATGGTCGCCGCGACCTTACGGCCCTTGGCCACCGCGGCAGCGGCGCGCAGGTCTTCGATCCGCGAGTTGGTGCAGGAGCCGATAAATACCCGATCCAGCTGGATATCGGTGATCGCCTGGTTGGCCTGCAAACCCATGTATTTCAGGGCGCGGATGATCGAATCCTTCTTCACAGGGTCGTTTTCGGCGGCCGGGTCCGGCACATGCTGATCGACAGCCAGGACCATTTCCGGCGACGTGCCCCAACTGACCTGCGGCTTGATCTCCTCGGCACGCAACTCGACCACGGTGTCGAAATGCGCGTCGACGTCGGACACCAGGTCTTGCCACTGGGCGACCGCCTTGGCCCAGTCCGCACCTTTGGGGGCGAACGGGCGACCCTCGACGTAGGCGATGGTCTTCTCGTCCACCGCCACCAGACCGACCCGGGCACCGGCCTCGATCGACATGTTGCAGATGGTCATGCGCCCTTCCAGCGACAGGTCACGGATCGCGCTGCCGGCAAACTCCAGGGCATGGCCGTTGCCGCCGGCGGTGCCGATCTTGCCGATCACCGCGAGGACGATGTCCTTGGCGGTGACACCGAAGGGCAACTGGCCCTCCACGCGCACCTGCATGTTCTTCATCTTCTTCGCCACCAGGCACTGGGTCGCCAGCACATGCTCGACCTCGGAGGTGCCGATGCCGTGGGCCAGCGCGCCGAAGGCGCCGTGGGTCGAGGTGTGCGAGTCGCCGCAGACCACGGTCATGCCCGGCAGGGTCGCACCCTGCTCCGGGCCGACCACGTGGACGATGCCCTGGCGCACGTCGTTCATCTTGAATTCGAGGATGCCGAAGTCGTCGCAGTTCTCGTCGAGGGTCTGCACCTGAATGCGCGAGACCTCGTCGGCGATGGACTCCAGACCGCCCTGGCGCTCGGCCTTGGTGGTCGGCACGTTGTGATCCGGGGTGGCGATGTTGGCGTCGATGCGCCACGGCTTGCGCCCGGCCAGACGCAGCCCTTCGAAGGCCTGCGGCGAGGTCACTTCGTGAAGGATATGGCGGTCGATGTAGATCAGCGACGAACCATCGTCACGGCGCTTCACCTCATGCATGTCCCAGAGCTTGTCGTAGAGCGTTTTGCCGGCCATCAGCGGTTCCCTCATCAGCGTGTTTCTATGCAAAGGACGAATAGCCCTTTATTTATAGGGTGATCCTAAGAGCCTGGATCGAATTACTCAAATTCATATTTTTTATTCGAAGGATTCCCTTAAGGAATAGTCGTAAGCTGCAAGCCTCAAGCCGCAAGCAAGGGCTCGCGACGCCCCTCTTGCAGCTTATGGCTTATCTCTTGGAGCTATTGCGTCATGGATCTCGCCACCCTCAATGCCTTTATCGCCATCGCCGAGCTTGGCAGCTTCTCCGAGGCCGCCGAACGCCTGCACCTGACCCAACCGGCCGTGAGCAAGCGCATCGCCAGCCTGGAACAGCAGCTAAATGTACGCCTGTTCGACCGCCTGGGTCGTGAGGTGAGCCTGACCGAGGCCGGCCGCGCCCTGTTGCCGCGCGCCTATCAGATCCTCAATGTGCTGGACGATACCCGCCGCGCCCTGAACAACCTCAGCGGCGAGGTCAGCGGCCGCCTGACCCTGGCCACCAGCCACCACATCGGCCTGCACCGTTTGCCGCCCTTGCTGCGTGCCTTCACCCGCGCCCACCCGCAGGTGGCGCTGGACATCCAGTTTCTCGACTCCGAAGTGGCCTACGAAGAAGTCCTGCATGGCCGCGCCGAGCTGGCGGTGATCACCCTGGCCCCGGAGACCCGCGAACCGGTGCATGCGGTCGCGGTATGGGACGACCCGCTGGATTTCGTCGCAGCGCCCGAGCATCCGCTGGCCCGCAGTGGCGTGATCAGCCTGGCCGACGTGGCCGGTCACCCGGCGGTATTTCCCGGCGGCAATACCTTTACCCACCATATCGTGCGGCGCCTGTTCGAAGCCCAGGCGCTGACACCGAATATCGCCATGAGCACCAACTACCTGGAGACCATCAAGATGATGGTATCGATCGGCCTGGCCTGGAGCGTACTGCCGCGCACCATGCTCGACGAGCAGGTCGCGCGCCTGCCGCTGCCCGGCATCCAGCTGTCGCGGCAGCTCGGCTATATCTCGCACACCGAGCGCACCCTGTCGAATGCCGCACGGGCTTTCATGCAGCTGCTCGATGGCCAACGCGACAGCCTTGCGCTGGCGCCCGCGCAAAGGCTAACGTGAGGCGCATAACGAATAACAAAGGGCCCGTTACATGACCCTGCACCGCTCGACACGGCACAGCTCACCCCACGACCAAAAGGCCGCCAATGGCCAACGCCAGTGACAACCGGCCACCGCTGCCGCACATTCCTGCCCTGGATCCAACCGTATTCGAGAAAACCTGGAATGACGCCCCGCGCCTGCTGGCGGCACTCAACGGCGCGCAACTGGGCGCCTGGTACTGGGATGTGCCAAGCGGCCAGATCAACTGGTCGCGTGGTGCCCAGGCATTGTTCGGCCTGGATCCGAATCGCCCCGTGCGCACCCCGGTCGACTATATCGAGCTGATCCCGGAAGAAGAACGGCACGAGGTGCTCCAACTGTTCCAGGCCGTGCTCGATGGCGTACCGAGCAAAAGCGCCTTGCGCCACCGTATCCGCTGGCCGGACGGCAGCCTGCACTGGCTGGAAATCAGCGGCAGCCTGCAGGTCGACGACGCTGGCCGGCAGAAGATGTTCGGGGTGGTTCGCGATATCACCGTCCAACAGCAGCGCGCCCAGGCGCTGCGCAACTCCGAGCAGCGCTTCGCCAATCTGTTCCACCTCAGCCCGGACGTGATCCTGCTGGTGCGTTTCGCCGACAGCGTGATCACCGAGGCCAACCAGCATTTCGCCAGCACCTTCGGCTGGCCGACCGACCAGGTCATCGGCCGCTCGACCCTCGACCTGAACCTCTGGGTGCATGACCGGCAGCGCGACCATCTGCGCCACACCGCACCGAACAGCCGCGAGCCGGTCACCCAGGAAGTGCAGCTGCGTGCCCGCGACGGCCGCATTCTCGACGGCTTGATGTCCAGCCAATACATCGAGCTGGATGGGCAAACCTTTCTGCTCTGCACCTTCCTCGATACCAGCGAACGCAAGCGCGTCGAAGCCGCATTGCGCAACAGCGAGGAAAAATTCGCCCAGGCGTTCCGCCACACCCCCGATGCGGTGGTGATCACCGACAAGGAAACCGGGCGCTTTGTCGAGGTCAACCCGGCTTTCGAGCGGCAGTTCGGCTGGAAAAGTGAGGAAACCCTGGGACTCACCTCGCTGGAACTGGGGATCTGGGCCGACCCCGATGACCGCCAGCGCATGCTCGACGCACTGCGCCAAGGCAGCCTGAACGAGCTGGAAGTACGCTTGCACAGCCGTGACGGCAGCGTCAGCAGCAACCTGCTGTTCGGCGGAGAGATCGAGCTGGGCGGGCGCACCGGACTGGTCCTGACGGTACGCGACATCACCCGGCAGCGCGCCCAGGAGCAGGCCCTGAACAACAGCCAGGAACGCCTGAACCTGGCCCTGGAATCGGCCGACCTGGGTACCTGGGACTGGCACATCCCGAGCAACATGCTGTTCGCCTCGCCCCGCGCCTCGGCGCTACACGGCCTGAGCCAGGAGCCCTTTCACGGTGACTTTCAGCAGTTCTTCAGCCATGTGCCGCTGAACGACCGGCGCGCCATGCGCCAGACCTACAACGAACTGACGCGAAGTGGCGAACAGGACTACCAGGTCACTTATCGGGCGATCTACGGCAATGACGAAGTCCATTTCCTCGAAAGCACCGCCAAGCTCTACCGTGACGAACAAGGCCAGCCCCTGCGCATGGCTGGCATCCTCATCGACATCAGCGAGCGGGTGCAGCGTGAACAACGCCTGGCCGCCTCGGAGGAAAAATTCGCCAGCCTGTTCCAGGCCAGCCCCGACCCCATCTGCGTGTCGCGCATCCGCGACGGCGTGTTCGTCGAAATCAACCAGAGCTTCAGCGCGGCCTTCGGCTGGACGCCAGAGGAGATCGTCGGGCATAGCGGCCCGGCGCTCGACTTCTGGGTCGAGCGCGACGAACGCCAACGCCTGTATGACAAGCTCACCGCGCAACAGGGCCTGGACAACGAGCAGGCCCGTTACCGCACCAAGGCCGGTACCGAACTGACCTGCGTGGTGTCCTGCCGTTTCATCAGGGTCGACCGCCAGCTGTGCATCCTCTCCACCTTCCGCGACGTCGGCGAACGCCTGCAAGCCGAGGCCGCGCTCAAGGCCAGCCAGGAAAAGTTCGCCAAGGCCTTTCACTCCAGCCCCGACGCCATCACCATCACCGAACGCGATACGGCCCGCTATATCGAGGTCAACGAAGGCTTCCACCGCCTCACCGGCTACCGCGCCGAGGAGGTCATCGGTCGCTCGGCCCTGGAAATGAACGTCTGGGCCGACCCCAGGCAGCGCCAGGAGATGCTCGAGACGCTCCAGCGCGACGGCCGTGTGACGCATCGGGAGATGCTCGGCAAGCACCGCGATGGCAGCGTCAAGACAGTGGAGGTCTCGGTCGAGCCGATCGACCTCAACGGCCTCGACTGCCTGCTGCTGACCGCCCGCGATATCAGCCTGCTGAAGGACGCCCAGGCGCAAATCCAGCACCTGGCCTACCACGACTCGCTGACCAACCTGCCCAACCGCGCCCTGCTGATGGACCGCCTGACCCAGCAGATCGCCCTGCTCAAACGCCACGATTTGCGCGGTGCCCTGCTGTTTCTCGACCTCGACCACTTCAAGCACATCAACGACTCGCTCGGCCACCCGGTCGGCGATAGCGTGCTGAAACTGGTCACCGCCCGCCTGGAAGCCAGCGTGCGCCAGGAAGACACGGTCGCCCGCCTCGGCGGCGACGAGTTCGTCGTACTGCTCTCCGGCCTCGAAGGCAGACGCTCGGCCGTCACCCGCCAGGCCCGCATGGTCGCCGAAAAACTGCGCATGCTGCTGGCCGAACCCATGCTCATCGACGGCCACCGCCTGCAGGTCACGCCAAGCATCGGCATCGCCCTGATCCCCGACCACGGCGCCACCCCGGCCGACCTGCTGAAACGTGCCGACATCGCCCTCTATCGCGCCAAGGACTCCGGGCGCAATACCGTCCAGCTGTTCCGCCGGACCATGCAGGAAGCCGCCAGCGAACGTTTACGCCTGGAAAACGACCTGCGCCTGGCCCTGGCGCGCGGCGAGTTCGAGCTGCATTTCCAAGCCCAGGCGGATGCCCGCTCCGGCCAGATCATCGGCGCCGAAGTACTCCTGCGCTGGCTCCATCCAACCCTGGGCGCGCAGTCGCCGGCGCTGTTCATCCACGTTCTGGAAGAGAGCGGCTTGATCCTCGAAGCCGGCGGCTGGGTGCTCGCAGAATCCTGCCACGCCTGCGCGCAGCTGCTCGAAGAAGGCTTGATCGATACGCAGAACTTCAGCCTGTGCGTCAACATCAGCCCGCGCCAGTTCCGCCACCACGACTTTGTCGAGCGGGTGGAAAGCAGCCTGCGCAACAGCACCTTGCCCGAATCCATGCTCAAGCTGGAAATCACCGAAGGCATCGTCATCCACAACATCGAGGATACCATCGCCAAGATGAATCGCCTGAAGAAGCTCGGTGTCAGTTTCGCCATGGACGATTTCGGCACGGGCTATTCCTCGCTGACCTACCTCAAACGCCTGCCGGTGGACCTGCTGAAGATCGACCAATCCTTCGTCCGCGACGCCCACCATGACGCCAACGATGCGGAAATCATCCGTGCCATAGTCGCCATGGCGCGCAGCCTTGGCCTGGCGATCATTGCCGAAGGGGTCGAACAGCAGGAGCAGCTGGATTTTCTCGAGCAGCAAGGCTGCCACCTGTACCAGGGCTACCTGTTCAGCAAACCTCTGCCGCTAGGGGAGTTTCGCGCCCTGTTGATGCACACCCCGCAACGCCCGCGCCGGGCATGAAAAGCAACGGCCGAGGGCGATACCGAAGGAGTCCGTCCATGACTAAAGTCATGCTGATAACCGGTGCCAGCCGCGGCATCGGCGCTGCCACCGCCCGGCTGGCAGCGGCCCAGGGCTATGCCCTGTGCCTCAATTACTGCCGGCACGCCGAGGCCACCGAAACCCTGGCCAAACAGATCATCGAGGCTGGCGGTCAGGCCATCGCCGTGCAGGCCGACGTAGCCGATGAAGCCCAGGTGCTGCGCCTGTTCGCCAGCCTCGACCAGCACTTCGGTCGCCTCGACGTGCTGGTCAACAACGCCGGCATCCTGGAACAGCAGATGCGCCTGGAACAGATGGATGTCGGTCGATGGCAACGGGTCTTCGCCGTCAACGTATTCGGCAGCTTCCTCTGCGCCCGCGAAGCGGTGCTACGCATGTCGACCCGCCATGGCGGTCGCGGCGGCGCCATCGTCAACCTGTCCTCGGTGGCCGCCCGCCTCGGCGCACCGGGCGAATACATCGACTATGCCGCCGCCAAAGGCGCCATCGACAGCCTGACCCTGGGCCTGGCCAAGGAAGTCGCCGGCGAAGGCATCCGCGTCAACGCCGTGCGCCCCGGGGTGATCGACACCGAGATCCACGCCAGCGGCGGCGAGCCGGCACGGGTCGCCCGGGTCAGCCAGAGCGTACCCATGGGCCGCGGCGGCCTGGCCGAGGAGGTGGCTGAAGCGATTCTCTGGCTGGCCAGCGGCCAGGCGTCCTACACCAGCGGTGCACTGCTGGATGTCAGCGGCGGCCGCTGAGGGTCACGATCGCCCGGCCATGCGTACTCCCGTAGCCCGCCTAAATTCATAGAGCAGGCCTCGGCGCAATCCGGGGCAGCGCGTGGAGTCCGAAAGAAGATGCCGCACCCGCCACGGTATCAGCAGGCACACCGCAATGATGGGTTACGCCGCGCCTAAAATATCGTCTAGCCACACATCGTCTCGGCGGCTAACCCATCCTACGAAAGCCGGCTGCTGGCTGATGGTCACCGGCCGCATCTATGCCGAGCAAGACATCGATCCGATTACAATCGTTCTCCCGGCGCAGCAGATTGAACAACGCGAACGCCTCGGGGTAGCTGCGGGTGAGCATCGCCAGCCATTGCTTCAGGCGTCCCGGGGCATAGCGCGGGGACATCTTGCGCCGGGCCTGCTGCCAGAAATCGGCGAGCAGGGGTTGCAAGGCGGCCCAGTCCATCTCGACCACGGCCTGCCCGGCCCGCGCCGCGGCGATCTGCCGGGCCAGGTCCGGCCGCGCCACCAGGCCGCGGCCGAGCATGATGTCATCGACGCCGCTGATTTCGCGGCAACGCCGCCAGTCGTCCAGCGTCCACACCTCGCCATTGGCGAACACCGGCACCCTGACCGCCTCCTGCACCCGCGCCACCCACTCCCAATGAGCCGGCGGCTTGTAGCCCTCGACCTTGGTCCGCGCGTGCACCACCAACTGCGACGCCCCACCTTCGGCCAGGGCCTCGGCGCACTCCAGGGCATGGTCCTTATGCTCGAAACCCAGGCGCATCTTGGCCGTCACCGGAATCCCGGCCGGCACCGTGCGGCGCACCTCGCGGACGATGGCATGGAGCAGTTCCGGCTCTTTCAACAACACCGCGCCGCCACGGGACTTGTTCACGGTTTTCGCCGGACAGCCGAAGTTGAGGTCGATCACCGGTGCGCCGAGGCCACAGGCAAAGGCGGCGTTATCCGCCAGGCACTGCGGATCGGAGCCGAGAAACTGCACGCGCAACGGCGTGCCGGCCGCCGTTCGCGCAGCGCTGAACAGTTCCGGCGCCAGTTTCTGGTAGGTCGAGACGGGCAACACCCGCTCGGTGACGCGGATAAATTCGGTCACGCACCAGTCGATTCCGCCGACCCGGGTCAGCACATCGCGAAGGATCTCATCGACCAATCCTTCCATGGGTGCAAGGGCGATCTGCATAGAGAAATTCTCGAAAAAACGCCGCGTAGTGTACGCGGCGCATGGCCCTGGATGAAATGCCTGCCCGCGCACGCCGAGGCGAACGACATGGAACACCGTCACCCTCAGGGAGTCCATAACAAGGTCACTACAACGCCATGGAGGACAAATATGCGCATTCCGATACTGCTCGCCAGCCTGTACCTCAGCCTCGGTCTGAGCCAGGCGGAGTCACGGGAAACCGGCGAATCTGAACTGCGCCCCACAGCCGAACACATGGCCCAACTGGTGATCGGCCGCGACCGCAAGGTGCCGAACGCCTGCGCTGTCGAGCTGTTCGTGGAGAACCAGCCGGCGGCACAACTGCCGGGCGGTGAGTCGGTGAGCCTGGAGGTGCCGGCTGGCACTCTCAACCTCAGGGCGCGCCTGAAATCAGCTGGCAGTTGCGATGCCGCCGGCCTGGCCAGCGGCCAGTCGATTCTGCTCAAGCCAGGAGAGACCCGGCGGTACCAGATTATGCTCGACAACCATGCTTTGTTCCTGGCGCCGCAACTGCACTAACGGCACCAGTCAAAGCTCCAGGGGAAAGGGTAACTGCAACGCACGGCCATACCCCTCGACGAACTCGGCCGGCATGCGCCTGGGCTTGCCGCTGGACAGTTCGATGCAGACGAAGGTGGTCTTGGCCCGCAACAGGGTCAGGCCATCCTCCGGACGCACCAGCTGAAAGCGCCGGTCCATCTTCAAACGCTGATCGGACTCGACGATCCAGGTGGCCATCTGCAATTGCTGATCTTCATAGGCACTGGCCAGGTAGTCGATCTCGTGACGCAGCACCGCCATGGCCCGGTCGAGCCGGCGGTACTCGGCCAGGTCGAGGCCCAGGTACTGGGAATGACGCCAGGCGCAGCGCTCCAGCCAGCTGACATAGACGGCATTATTGGCGTGTCCGAGACCGTCGATGTCGTCGGCAACCACGCTGATGTCGATCACGAACGGATTCGCCAGATCCCAGTTCATCGCTGCCGCTCCAGTCTGCCGCGAGACGCGCCCGCAGGCACAGGACGCGTCGAAAGTTGATTGATCTTCAGCGCCGGGCGCATGGGCTTGCTCCTGAGTTTTCAAGTGAGGTACCGCCGGAGCTGGCCGGCGCACCATTCTAGGCATTAAAGGGGCGGCAACTCCATGCCGCACATGCTGGCTGCAATTCTACACGCGGGCAACAGCACGGCATGCACCGCCAGCCTGCGAGCAACTACAGGCTTAAACCACTTTGGTTAATAGCTAAAAGCCACTAGGCTATCGCCCGGACATCAAGCCACACCGGCGCCCCACTCGCCCGAGAACCTAGCACTTGCTTGCCGCCTTACGCCTGTTACTGCTGCTATTACTACTGCCCAGCCTGAGCCTGGCAGATGTCCTGTCGCTGCCCGCTACGGAGCAACCCGTGCTGCCCGGCCCCTTCATGCAGGTCTGGCAGGATCCAGAAAAGCAGGCAGATATAGACGATGTGCGCCGCCTGCCGGACTCGGCCTGGCAGCCGGTTGCCCGCCGCGACGCCAGCTTCGGCTATAGCGGTAACGCCTACTGGCTGCGCCTGCAACTGCATAACCCCGAACCGCGCAGCATGGACTGGGTACTGCTGATCGCTAACCCGCTGCTGGACTATCTGGACGCCTATGGCCTGGATGGCGAGCAGGTCTACCGCGCCGGCGATCAGCGCCCGTTCGCCGCGCGCTGGATCGAGCACCGGCAACTGCTGCTACCGCTGCGCCTGGCCGCCGGAGAAAGCCGCGAGCTGATCCTGCGCATGCAGACCGAAGGCTCGGCCAACCTCAGCGCCAGCCTGATGACCCGCGCAGCCTTCGACCGTCACGAACAACGCATGCTGCTTCTGCAAGGCCTGTTCTTCGGCGCACTGGCGGCGATGTTCATCTACAACCTGGCGATCTTCCTCATCACCCGCGACCGCAACTACCTCTGGTACAGCCTGTTCGTCGCCAGCTTCGGCGGCTACCAGTTCATCCAGCTCGGCTTCGCCCTGCAATGGCTATGGCCGCATTCGCTCGGCTGGCAGCAATTGAGTTTTCCGCTCAGCTCGGCCGTGACCACCCTGTTCGCCATCCTGTTCACCTACGGGGTGCTCGAGCTCAAGAATGCTCCGCCCTTCTACACCTGGATCACCCGCCTGCTGCTGGCCTGCACCTGGCTGGTCATCGGCCTGGCCCTGCTCGGCCCCTACCGAGTGGCGCTGATCGGCAGTTTCGCCCTGGTCATCGTCGGCGCCGTGCTCGCCAGCCTGTTCACCCTGCTGCGCTGGCGCGCCGGCCTTCGGGCCGCCCGCCTCTTCGCCATCGGCTGGTTCGTGCTGATCGCCGCCAGCCTGTTCAGCATCCTCAGCGGCACCGGCTTGATCGCCAACTCGCTACTGACCCTGCACGCCCAACAGATTGGCGGCTTGATCGAATTGACGGTGTTCTCCATCGCCCTGGCCGCGCGCATCCGTCAGGCGCAGAGCGCACACCATCTGGCCCAGGCGCGCCTGTTCGCCAAGGAGCACCAGTTGCGCATGGAGCAGGCCAAGGGCCTGGACCTGCAGAGACAGATCAATGACGGCCTGGAACTGCGCGTCACAGAGCGTACCGCGGCTCTGCAACAGGCCCTGAGCGAGCTTTCCGGCGCCCACCAGCAATTGTCCGAACGTAACCGCCGGGACGGCCTTACCGGCCTGCTCAACCGCCAGACCCTGAACGAAGAGCTGCACCGCACCCAGGCCCAGGCCATGCGCAGCCAGCGCCCCACGGCCATCCTGATGATGGACCTCGACCATTTCAAGCAGGTCAACGACCAGTACGGTCATCTGACCGGCGACGCCTGCCTGCAGCATGCCGCCCAACGACTGCAACAGCGCTTGCGGGCGGCCGATCTGCTGGCCCGCTTCGGCGGCGAAGAGTTCGTCGCCGTGCTGAGCGATACCGATCTGGCCGGCGCCCATGAGCTGGCGGAACAACTGCGCGATGACCTGGCCCGCCACCCCTGCATCCATCAAGACCGGATCATCAACCTGACCATCAGCATCGGCGTATGCGCCGCGATCCCCACCAGCGCGGACAGCGAACAGCTGCTCAATCGCGCCGACCTGGCCCTCTACCGAGCCAAGGCGGCCGGGCGCAATCGCGTGGAAAACTATGAGGCCAGTTCGCTTAGCGAAGCCTGACGCAAACTGGCCAATAGCTGCACAACCGCCTGGACCAGCTGCGGATCGGCCAAGACCCGCTGGTGCCCGCCCTGCTCGATACGCAACAGCCGGCTATCGAACCAGGCCTCATGGATCGCCTGCGCCTCACTATAGGGCACCAGCGGATCGTCGGCGGCGTGCACGATCAAACCAGGGAAATCCAGCTGATAGTGCCTCACGTCAAGCTTTCCGGCCGGCATGCCCGCTTTCTCCTCGACCAACCGGACAAAATGCGCCCGCGCCCGGGCGGGCAAGCCCATATAGTGGGAAAAACGCCGCAGCATGGTGAGAATCCGGCTCGGCGCCGCGATGCTGACCACAGCCTCGGCACGCAAGCCCAACTGTGTCGCCAGCAAGGCGCTGGCGCCGCCCATCGAGTGACCGATCACCGCCTGCAGTGGCGGCAACTCACCGGCGGCCTCGAGCAGGGCGCGGGCGAACAGCACCACATTCGCCTCCTCTCCCGGCGAGCGACCATGTGCCGGGGCATCCAGGGCGACCACGCCGTAACCGGCCTGCACCAAGGCCTTGATCAGCTCGGCAAACTGGGTCGGCCGACCTTCCCAACCATGCATCAGCAGCACCGTCGGCCCGCTACCCCAGCGCAATGCCGACAGCCCGAAACGCAGGGTGATGCGCTCGGCCTGCGCCAGTAGCGGCAGCTCCCAATCGCGCGGCGGCAGCCTGCGCGGCGTCATGAACTGACGCCGCAGATTGCTCGCCACCGCCTGCGGCGCCACCCAGCCAACGGTGGCGTTGAATCCACGTACCCAGTTCATGCTGTTCATTGCCCTTCTCCTCATACGACAGGCTCACATCAAACGATTTAACGATTGCCTCAAACGATCGCCGACTTGGCGGCACGCAGAACGCGGTCGGACAACTCGCCGGGACCCAGCGCGCGCGCCAGCGCCAGCCCCCCCACCATCAAGGCGATGTCGGCGAGCACCCGCGAAGCGTCCTCGGGACTTGCCGACAACTGCGCCACCATCAACTCCAGATGCTCGGCCAGGGCCGTGCGAAAGCCCTCGGGCAGGCGCGTCAGCTCGCCCAGCGAACTCGGCAGCGGGCAGGCTTGCTCGCTGGCATCGCGGTGCTTGCGCGACAGGTAGAACGCCGCCAGCAACGCCCGCCGCTCGTCGGCCGGCAGGTCGCTGTCCATCTGCTTGATCAACTCGCGGCGCTGGCCGAGCAACTGCCTGAACGCCTCCAGCATCAGCGCATCCTTGCTCTCGAAGTGCGCGTAGAAGCCGCCCACGGTCAGCCCAGCGGCGCCCATCACCTCGCCGACACTCGGCTCGGCGGGACCGCGCTGCACCAGCGCGGCACTCGCCGCAGAAAGAATGCGTTCACGGGTCTGGGCTTTCTTGTCGTTCATGCTCGCCTCCAAAATATTACGATTGAAATATTATGCTCATAATAAATTTAAGCAAGCAGAAAGCCTTGCCGCTGGTCGGGCCGATTGATCGGGAAGGAAAGGCGGAGCAGAAAAACAAAAGGGCCATTCCGCAAAGAATGACCCTTAAAAGTCCCGCAGAGCGGGCAAAAATGGCGTCCCCTAGGGGACTCGAACCCCTGTTACCGCCGTGAAAGGGCGGTGTCCTAGGCCACTAGACGAAGGGGACGAAACCTTCGAAGAACAAGGCCAGCACTAGGCTGGCCTGTCGTGGAATTGGTGGAGCTAGACGGGATCGAACCGTCGACCTCTTGCATGCCATGCAAGCGCTCTCCCAGCTGAGCTATAGCCCCGGATTTAATGTCTCTCGACGCGCAACGCCTAAGCGCTGCGGCTGGAAATAGTGGCGTCCCCTAGGGGACTCGAACCCCTGTTACCGCCGTGAAAGGGCGGTGTCCTAGGCCACTAGACGAAGGGGACGCAGATACCCTTCAAAACTCAGCCAACTCGAGAGCTGACTGTGGCAAGCCTTTCGGCTTTGAGATTGGTGGAGCTAGACGGGATCGAACCGTCGACCTCTTGCATGCCATGCAAGCGCTCTCCCAGCTGAGCTATAGCCCCATCTCAAGGACGGGGCGCATGTTAAGGGCAGCCCCGGACACTGTCAACAACATTTTCCCCGATAGATGCTTTTTTTATGCTGATAGAACAACCACTTACCCTGCCCCGCCAGCAACAGGCCAATTAGCCTATGGTTGCCAGCAGCTTTTCCCACTCCTTGTTTTCCTTCTTCGACACGCCACCGAGCAGTTCGATGGCCTGGCGCAGGCGGAAACGGGTCAGGTCCGGCCCGAGTATCTGCATGGCATCGAGCACCGACACCGAGCTGGCCTGCCCGGTCACCGCGGCGAACATCAGCGGCATGGCGTCACGCAGCTTCAACTGCAGATGTTCGACCACCGCCTGGATGCAAGCGGTGATGTTGTCCTTCTCCCACTGGCGCAACGCCTCCAGCTTCCACAGGATCAGTTGCATGACCTGACGCACCTGATCGGGCGAGAGCTTCTTGTGCTCGAACAACTTGGGATCGGGGTTGACCCCACCGGCGAAGAAGAAGCTGGCCAGCGGTGCGATCTGGCTGAAGGTTTCCACCCGGCCTTGCACGTGCGGGGCGATCTGCATCAGGTAATCGGAATTGAAGGCCCATTTCTGCACCCCCGCGGCGAACTCCTCGACGCTCAGCTCACGCATCCACTGGCCGTTGAGCCAGGACAGCTTCTCCAGGTCGAAGATCGGCCCGCCCAACGACACGCGCTGGATGTCGAAATGCTCGACCATCTCGTCGAGACTGAACTTCTCGCGCTCGTCCGGCATCGACCAGCCCATGCGCCCGAGGTAGTTGAGCATGGCCTGGGGCAGGAAACCCATGCGCTCGTAGAAGGTGATCGAGGTCGGGTTCTTGCGCTTGGACAGCTTGCTCTTGTCCGGGTTGCGCAGCAGCGGCATGTAGCACAGCTGCGGCTTGTCCCAGCCGAAATACTCATAGAGCAGGATCAGCTTGGGCGCCGAGGGCAGCCATTCCTCGCCACGCAATACATGGGTGATGCCCATCAGGTGGTCGTCGACCACGTTGGCCAGGAAGTAGGTCGGCAGGCCATCGGTCTTCATCAAGACCTGCATGTCCATCCGGTCCCAGGGGATCTCGACCTCGCCGCGGAGCATGTCCGGCACCACGCAGACGCCTTCGCTCGGCACCTTCATGCGCACCACGTTGGGTTCGCCGGCGGCCAGGCGCTGCTGCACTTCGTCGGCCGTCAGGTGCATGCAATGGCCGTCGTAACGCGGCGTCTGCTTGGCCTCCATCTGCTCGGCGCGGACCTTGTCCAGACGCTCGGCGCTGCAGAAGCAGTGGAAGGCGTGGCCCTTCTCCACCAGCTCGGCGCTGTACTTGCGGTAGATATGCCCGCGCTCGCTCTGCCGATAGGGGCCGTGGGGGCCGCCGACGTCCGGGCCTTCGCTCCACTCGATGCCGAGCCAGCGCAGGGCGTCGTAGATCTGCTGTTCCGACTCGCGGGTCGAGCGCACCTGGTCGGTATCTTCGATGCGCAGGATGAATTCGCCACCGTGCTGGCGGGCAAAGCACAGGTTGAACAAGGCGATATAGGCGGTGCCTACGTGCGGATCGCCGGTGGGCGACGGCGCGATACGGGTACGGACGGTGGTCATGGAGGCTCTCAAGGAATCGACGCGTAGATCAAGGGGGCGATATTAACAGGCCTGCCGTGGCAGTCTCCAGCGGACGCGCTCAGCGCACCTCGCCGCGCAGCGCTGCCACCCGCGCCTGCAAAAGCTGCCGGTCGGCCTGTGCGGCGTCGAGCGGCGCGCCGGCCACCAGCTTGATCCGCGACCACAGACGGCGGAACAAGCGCTTGCGCGGATCGCGACTGAAGAAGCTGCCCCACAGGCCTTGCAGCGCCATGGGAATCACCGGCACCGGGTTTTCCGCGATGATGCGTTCGATACCGCCCTTGAACTCGTTGATCTCGCCGTCGCCGGTCAGCTTGCCCTCGGGGAAGATGCACACCAGCTCGCCGGCCCGCAGGTATTCGGCGATCTTCTTGAACGCCGCGTCGTAGATCAGCAGGTCCTCGTTGCGCCCGGCAATCGGCACGGTGCCGGCGGTGCGGAAGATGAAGTTGAGTACCGGCAGGTTGTAGATCTTGTAGTACATGACGAAGCGCACCGGCCGGCGCACCGCGCCGCCGACCAGCAGGGCATCGACGAAGGACACATGGTTGCACACCAGCACCGCCGGGCCGTCCTCGGGAATGGCATCCAGCCCCTGATGCTCGACCCGGTACAGCGAGTGGCCGAGCAGCCAGATCAGGAAGCGCATGCTGAACTCGGGAACCAGCTTGAAGATGTAGCTGTTGACCGCGACGTTCATCAGCGAAATCGCCAGGAACAACTGCGGAATCGACAGCTCGGCGACGCTGAGAAAGAGGATCGAGACGATGGCCGAGACCACCATGAACAGCGCGTTGAGGATGTTGTTGGCGGCGATCACCCGCGCCCGCTCATGCTCGGCGGTGCGCGACTGGATCAGGGCGTACAGCGGCACTATGTAGAAGCCGCCGAACAGGCCGATGCCGAGAATCGAGGACAGGATCCACCAGGCCTGGCCATGCCCGAGCAGCGCCAGCCAGTCGTGGGCCTGCGCGCCCTGCGGGAAACCGCCGGAGTGCCACCACAGCAGCATGCCGAACAGGCTCAGGCCGATCGAGCCGAAGGGCACCAGGCCGATCTCCACCTTATGCCCGCTCATCCGCTCGCACAGCATCGAACCCAGCGCGATGCCCACCGAGAACACCGTGAGGATCAGGGTCACCACGCTCTCGTCGCCGTACAGCCACTGCTTGGCATAGGCCGGAATCTGCGTCAGGTAGACCGCGCCGAGGAACCAGAACCAGGAGTTGCCGACCAGCGAGCGCGAGACCGCCGGCCGCTGCTCGACCAGGCCCAGGCGCATGATGCGCCAGGACTGGCGCAGGATGTTCCAGTCCAGCACCAGCTCCGGCAGCGCCGCATGGGCGCGGGGGATGCCGCGACTGGCCAGGTAGCCGAGCACCGCCACCGTCACCACGGTACCGGCGACCAGGCTGGCATAGCCGCTGCTGGCCATCATGATGCCGGCGCCGATGGTGCCGGCGAGAATCGCCAGGAAGGTGCCCATCTCCACCAGGGCGTTGCCGCCGACCAACTCCTCTTCACGCAGGTGCTGCGGCAGGATCGAATACTTGACCGGCCCGAACAGCGCCGACTGGGTGCCCATGCAGAACAGCACGGCGAGCATCAGCGGCAGATGATTCAGCAGCACCCCGGCGGCGCCGGCGAGCATGATCAGGATCTCGGCGAACTTGATCGTACGAATCAGGCTGTCCTTGGCGAATTTCTCGCCGAACTGCCCGCCGAGGGCGGAAAACAGGAAGAACGGCAGGATGAACAGCAATGCACAGAGGTTGACCAGCAGGCTGGCGTCCGCCCCGGAGCTGAGCTTGTAGAGGATGGCGAGGATCAGCGACTGCTTGAAGATGTTGTCGTTGAAGGCGCCGAGCAACTGGGTGAGGAAGAACGGCAGGAAGCGCCTTGTGCCGAGCAGGCTGAATTGCGAGTGTGGGGTCATCGTCCATGTACCTGGCATGAGGGCCGTGCAGGGCCGGGAAAACCGCGAGCGCCGCGGCGCCCGTCCAGCATTGGACTGCAACAAGCCCCGGCAAAGCCACAGGGAACGGTGATTTTTGCCACTGTTTCGGCAAAATAGCCGATCTCAGATCGGCAACTGGCCCAGCGCCCAGCGCAACAGGAAGAACACCAGCAGACCGCCGCCGATGGTCGCCAGCAGGTGACGGCTGACGGCGGCGATGGCGATAGTCGCCAGCCCCGCCAGCAGGTAGGCATTGTCCAGACTCAGCGCCCAGTGCTGGCCGTCCGGCAGGAGCATGCCCGGCAGCACGATGGCGGTGAGCACCGCGGTCGGCACGAAATGCAGACCCTGGCGCACCAGCGGCGGGAAGTGCAGGTCGGGAAAAGCGAACAGGCTGTAGCGGATCGCAAAGGTGATCGCCAGCATGCCGAGGATCAATAGCCAGTTGTCCATCAGGCCAGTTCCTCCACGTCCACGTCCGCTTCGTTACGCCGCTCCAGCAGCACGCCGACGACTATCCCGCCGAACGCCGCGGCCAGCAGCCCCAGCTTGTACGGCCAGGCATGGCAGGCCAGGGCCAGCGCCCCGGCAACCAGCGCCGCCGCCACCTGCGGGCGGTTGCGCAGCATGGGTACGACTATGCCGATAAAGGTCGCCAGCATGGCGAAGTCCAGGCCCCAGGCCGCGAGGTTCGGCACACGCTGGCCAAACAGCACGCCGACCAGGGTGCACAGTTGCCAGTTCAGGTACATGGCCAGGGCCGCGCCGAGAAAATACCAGTGTTTGTGCGGCGAACTATCGGGCTCGGTATAGCGATTGAGCACCACTGCGTAGGCCTCGTCGGTCAGCCAGAAAGCCAGCGGCATGCGCCAGCGCTTGGGCAGATGACGCACGAAGGGTTGCAGGCTGGCGCTGTACAGGGCATGACGCAGGTTGACCACCAGGGTGGTGAGCAGCAGCACGGCCAGGCCGGTCCCGGCGCCGAGCAGGCTGATGGCGATGAACTGCGCCGAACCGGCGAACACCAGCAGCGACATGCCGATGGTCTGCCAGACGCTCAGGCCGGCGGCCCCGGCCAGGCTGCCGAAAATGATGCCGAAGGGTATGGCGCCAAGCAGCATCGGCAGCATGTCGCGGGCGCCCTGGGCGAATTCGTGTTGACGGGACATGGATCCTCCTTGGACTGCGCAGGTTACCCCACAGCCCTGAGGACGGTCTTGAACGATCTTGCGCAGTGACTGGTGCGAGCCAGGCGATGGCACAAAAGTCCCCGCTGCTCGGCGTGGCACAGCTATGTGGGGGGGTGGGAGGGGCTTTAGCCGCAAGTGCCGCAGGGCCGTCAGAAACGGGCCATCGCGGTGTGTTTGTAGAAACGCTCCTACAGGGATCGCGGCGCTCTTGTGGGAGGGGCTTTAGCCGCGAACCCGGGCGACGCGATTTCCAGGCCAACCCAGGCGCGGTAGCGGCCGCCCGCCCCCACACGGGCCTACGGCTGCCCTGGTAGCGGCTGCAGCGCCACCGCCGCTGGCGCGCACGCCCCCTTAGCCGGGGCGGGCGCCGCAGGCCTTGCGGTATTCGCCGGGGCCGACGCCATAGGTCCGCTTGAATTGCCGACTCAGGTGGCTCTGGTCGGCGAAGCCCAGTTGCATGGCCACGCTCAGCGGCGTGCAGCCGGTTTTCAGCAGGCCGCGCGCCTGCTCCAGGCGGCGCTGCAGCAACCAGGTATGGGGCGGCAGGCCGGTGGCGCGGCGGAACACCCGGGCAAAATGAAAAGGCGACAGGTTGACCGCCCGGGCCAGCGCTTCCAGCGACGGTGGTTCGGCCAGCTGGCTGCTCAGCAATTCCTTGGCCCGCGCCACGGCCCGGGGTTCGTGCCCCGGCGCGCGGCCAGCGGGAACCTGCGCATGTCGCTGGAACAACGCCAGGATCGCCTCGCGCCAGGCGGTCTGCTGCTGCAAAGCGCTGGCCTGGCTGTCGAGCAAGCGATGCAACTCGGCGAACATGCGGTGCAACTGCGGGTCATGCAAGACGCTGTCGGCAAACGCCGGCAGGCCGCCCGCAGCCAGTCCCAGCTCGGCCAACACGCCGACGATCAGGCGGTTATCAGGATAGAAACCGCGGTAGCGCCAGCCCTGCTCATGGGCCTTGGAGCCGGTGTGCAGTTCATCCGGATTGATCAGCACCATGCTGCCGACCGGCGCCAGGTGGTCGCTGCCACGATGGCGGAACGACTGCGCGCCCTGCTCGATCACGGTGAAGACGAAACCCTCATGCACATGCGGGGTGAAGCGCTGCTCGATGTAGTGGGCATGCAGCAGCTCGACCCCGTGCAACTCGCGCGAGGTCCAGAAACGTGTGCGCTCAACCTCGGTCGGTGCCATCGATCAACCGCTGAAACGCGCCTCCAACTGCTGCTTGAGCGCCGGCCACTGCTGGTCGGTGATGCTGTACAG
Organism: Pseudomonas borbori; assembly: GCF_900115555.1. Classification (GTDB taxonomy): domain Bacteria; phylum Pseudomonadota; class Gammaproteobacteria; order Pseudomonadales; family Pseudomonadaceae; genus Aquipseudomonas; species Aquipseudomonas borbori. The sequence goes on along the minus strand of NZ_FOWX01000010.1, from coordinate 129,277 downwards.
CACGCTGTCGTCCAGCCGCCCGTCGGCCAGCCGGCGATGATTGCGCAGCACGCCCTCGCGCTGCGCGCCGAGTTTTTCGATGGCGCGTTGCGAGCGCAGGTTGCTGGCGGCGGTTTTCAACTGCACGCGGACCATGCGCCAGCTCTCGAAGGCGTGACGCAGCATCAGGTACTTGACCATGGCGTTCAGGCCGGTGCCGTGCTGGCCGTGGTCGAGCCAGGTCCAGCCGATCTCGGCGGCGGGCAGCGCCGGCATGAAGTCGCCGAAACGGGTGGTGCCCACCAGTTGCTCGCCGAGACGGATGACGAACGGCAGCGCCTTGCCCTCACGCTGGTCGAGCAGGCCCTGGCGGTACCAGTCCAGGCGCTGGGTGCCACTCATGTGGATCAGTTCCTGGCGATTGGCTTCGGCCAAGGCCACCAGCGCCGGAATATCGCCATCGAGCATCGGTTCGATACGCAACGCACCGCGCTGCAGGGTAATCAATTGCGGCTTGAACATGGGCTCCCTCCTCCGGCTAGACGCAAGCGCGCCACGCTAACAGGGCACAGGCCCGACCACAATTACCCAAAGGCAGCAACCGACCGACCTGCGACCTTGGTCGCGCCTGACGGCACGGCACTTTACTGCGACACTGCTGAGCATTCATTTGAAGTATTGTCTCGTCTTGAGGGGAGCTGTGATCGGCACCTGCATTATGACCGGGCAAGTCCCATATAGTTTGCTGTCGGAGTACCCATGTCGCTGTCCAGCGGGTTGATCGCTGCGGTCGCCCTGATCTACATGGCCATCCTGTTCGCCATCGCCTTCTATGGCGATCGCCGCCGCACGCCCTTGCCGCCGCGCATGCGCGCCTGGGTCTACAGCCTGTCACTGGCGGTCTACTGCACCAGCTGGACCTTCTTCGGCGCGGTCGGCCAGGCCACCGAGCAGCTCTGGTCATTCCTGCCGATCTACCTGGGTCCGATCATCCTCATGCTGCTCGCCCCCTGGGTGCTGCAGAAGATGGTGATGATCAGCAAGGAGGAGAACATCACCTCGATCGCCGACTTCATCGCGGCGCGCTACGGCAAATCCCAACCCCTGGCGATAGTCGTGGCGCTGATCTGCCTGGTCGGCGTGCTGCCCTATATCGCCCTGCAACTCAAGGGCATCGTCCTCGGCGTCAACCTGCTGATCGGCGCCGGTCCCGACTCCAGCGGCATCCGCGCCCAGGACACCGCGCTGATCGTATCGCTGATCCTGGCGCTGTTCACCATCCTGTTCGGCACGCGCAACCTGGACGTCACCGAACACCACCGCGGCATGGTGCTGGCGATCGCCTTCGAATCGCTGGTCAAGCTGCTGGCCTTCCTCGCTGTCGGCGCCTTCGTCACCTATGGGCTGTACAACGGTTTCGGCGACCTGTTCGAACAGGCGCGCAACACCGCCGAACTCGACGAGTTCTGGTCCCAGGCGGTGAACTGGCCGGCGATGCTGACCCTGACGGGCATGTCGATGATCGCCATCATCTGCCTGCCGCGGCAGTTCCATGTCGCCGTGGTGGAAAATATCGAGCCCAGGGATCTGCTCCTGGCGCGCTGGGTGTTCCCCGCCTACCTGGTGCTCGCCGCGCTGTTCGTCGTGCCCATCGCCCTGGCCGGGCAGATGCTGCTGCCGGCCGGGGTGACGCCGGATTCCTTCGTCATCAGCCTGCCGCTGGCCCAGGCCCACCCGACCCTGGCCGTACTGGCCTTCATCGGCGGCGCCTCGGCGGCCACCGGCATGGTCATAGTCGCGTCCGTCGCCTTGTCGACCATGATATCCAACGACATGCTGCTGCCCTGGCTATTGCGCCGACAGAATACCGAACGGCCGTTCGAGGCCTTCCGCCACTGGATGCTCACCGCCCGCCGGGTGAGCATCGTGCTGATCCTGCTGCTGGCCTATGTGTGCTATCGCCTGCTCGGTTCCAACGCCAGCCTGGCGACCATTGGCCAGGTTTCGTTCGCCGCCATCAGCCAGCTGGCCCCGGCGATGTTCGGCGCCCTGGTATGGAAGCAGGCCAACCGCCGCGGCGTGTTCGCCGGGATGCTCTTCGGCGCGCTGATCTGGTTCTACACCCTGGTCATGCCCCTGGTGGCACGCAGCCTCGGCTGGTCGCTGGACAGCCTGCCCGGCCTGCAAGGCCTGCTCTATGCGCCGATCGGCTTCGAGGTCGACGCCCTGACCCGCGGCGTGGCGCTGTCGCTGGCCGGCAATTTCCTGCTGTTCGCCTGGGTGTCCTATTTCTCCCGTACACGGGTTTCCGAACACTGGCAGGCCAGCCGCTTCATCAACCACGATTTCGGCGCCAAGCCGAGCAACCGCAGCCTGCTGGCGGTTCAGGTCAACGACTTGCTGATACTCGCCAGCCGCTTCGTCGGCAAGGAGCGCGCGCAACAGAGCTTCAAGCGCTGCGCCTACCGTCAGGGGCAAAGCTTCAACCCCAACCTGCCGGCCAACAGCGAGTGGATCGCCCACACCGAACGCCTGCTCGCCGGCGTGCTCGGCGCCTCCTCGACCCGTGCGGTGGTCAAGGCGGCCATCGAAGGGCGCGAGATGCAGGTCGAGGATGTGGTGCGCATCGTCGACGAAGCCAGCGAGGTACTACAGTTCAACCGCGCCCTGCTGCAAGGGGCGATCGAGAACATCACCCAGGGCATCAGCGTGGTCGACCAGTCGCTGCGCCTGGTGGCCTGGAACCATCGCTACGTCGAGTTGTTCGACTACCCGGACGGCCTGGTCTACGTCGGCCGACCGATTGCCGAAATCATCCGCTTCAATGCCGAGCGCGGCATGCTCGGCAACGCCGATGTCGAGGAAAGCATCGCCAAGCGCCTGCACTGGATGCGCCAGGGCACCGCACACACTTACGAGCGAACCTTCCCCAATGGCCGGGTGATCGAACTGATCGGCAACCCGATGCCCGGCGGCGGCTTCGTCATGAGCTTTACCGACATCACCGAGTTCCGCGAGGCCGAACGGGCACTCAAGGACGCCAACGAAGGCCTGGAACAGCGGGTCGCCGAACGCACCCAGGAACTGTCGCAACTGAATCAGGCGCTGACCGAGGCCAAGGGCGTGGCCGAATCGGCCAACCAGTCGAAGACCCGCTTCCTCGCCGCGGTCAGCCACGACCTGATGCAGCCACTGAACGCCGCGCGGCTGTTCTCCGCCGCACTCTCCCACCAGGAGGACGCACTGCCGTGCGAGGCCAAGGAACTGGTACGCCACCTGGACAGCTCGCTGCGCTCGGCGGAAGACCTGATCAGCGACCTGCTGGACATCTCGCGCCTGGAGAATGGCCGCATCACCCCGGAGCGCAACGCCTTCGCGCTCAATTCACTGTTCGATACCCTGGGCGCCGAGTTCAAGGTGCTGGCCACCGAGCAAGGCATCGACTTCCGCCTGCGCGGCAGCCGCCTGCGTGTGGACAGCGACAGCAAACTGCTGCGCCGGGTGCTGCAGAATTTTCTCACCAACGCCTTCCGCTACGCCAAGGGCCGCGTGCTACTGGGTGTGCGCCGCTCAGGCGGACAGCTGCGCCTGGAGGTGTGGGATCGCGGCCCGGGTATCCCGCAGGACAAGCTCAAGGTCATCTTCGAGGAGTTCAAGCGCCTGGATAGCCACCAGACCCGCGCCGAGAAAGGCCTCGGCCTCGGCCTGGCGATTGCCGATGGCCTGTGCCGGGTACTCGAACACAGGCTGGAGGTGCGTTCCTGGCCAGGCAAGGGCAGCGTGTTCAGCGTCAGCGTACCTATGGCCCGTACCCCGGCGGCCAAGCCCAAGCCGGCCAGCGCCGAACTCAATGGCCAGTTGCTGACCGGCAGCCAGGTGCTGTGCATCGACAACGAAGACAGCATCCTCGCCGGCATGCACAGCCTGCTGTCGCGCTGGGGCTGCCAGGTGTGGACCGCGCGCAACCGCCTGGAGTGCGAGCACCTGCTCAGCGAAGACGTGCGCCCGCACCTGGCCCTGATCGACTACCACCTCGACGAAGGCGAGACCGGCACCGAATTGATGGCCTGGTTGCGCACCCGCCTGGGCGAGCCAGTGCCCGGCGTGGTGATCAGCGCCGACGGCCGTCCCGAACTGATCGCCGCAGTCCACGCCGCCGGCCTCGACTACCTGGCCAAGCCGGTCAAACCGGCGGCCTTGCGCGCCCTGCTCAGCCGCCACCTGACGTTGCGCTAGGCTGGCCGCGGGAACCCCCTCCCACAAGCGACGGCACGACAGCCGCGCTTGCCAGTGGCCGCGACGCTCACCCACTGACCTGCCGCAATACGTCGCGATCGCCCACTGGCTAAACTGCCAAGATCAAGCCCCGCTCAAGGACGCCGCATGCCCGAGGCTCTCGACACCCTGCTGAATTTCGCCAGCGCGCTGGCGGTTGGCCTGCTGATCGGCGCCGAACGTGGCTGGCAGGAACGCCACAGCGAGGACGGCCGCCTGGCCGCCGGCATCCGCACCTATGGTTTGAGCGGTTTGCTCGGCGGTTTCGCCATGCTGCTCGGCGAACATTTCGGCGTGGTCGCCTGGGCGGTCGTCTTCATCGGCTTCGCCGCCCTGGTACTCGCCTCCTACTTCGGCGACCTGATGCAGTTAGGCGACCGCGGCCTGACCAGCGAAGTGGCGATGCTGATCACCTTCGTCCTCGGCAGCCTGGCAGTCGCCGGACACCCTCCCCTGGCCGCCGCCGGGGCGGTGGCGGTGGCCCTGCTCCTGAGCCTCAAACGCACCCTGCACGGCGCCCTGCGCCGACTCAGCGAGGCGGAACTGTCGGGGGTGCTGAAGCTGCTGTTCATCTCCCTGGTGCTGCTGCCGGCCCTACCCAACCAGGGCTACGGCCCCTGGCAGGCGTTCAACCCCTACGTCATCTGGTGGATGGTGGTGCTGATCGCCGGCCTGGGTTTCGCCGCCTATGTGGCGATCCGCCTGGTCGGCACCCGCCACGGCCTGCTGATCACCGCCCTGCTCGGCGGCATCGTCTCCTCCACCGCGATGACCATCACCCTGGCCCGCCTGAACCAGCAGCGCGGCCTGCACGCCATGCTGGCCTGCGGCCTGCTGGCCACCTCGGCGCTGATGTTCCCGCGGGTGCTGCTGGAGGTCGGCGTGGTCAATACCCAGTTGCTGCCGCGCCTGCTCTGGCCATTGGGCGTGGCGGCCCTGGTCTATGCCGGGGGGGCGCTGATGTATTTCCGGCTGGCCGGCGACCCGCGCGAGGAAAGCGCCGAACCGCCGCTGAAGAACCCCTTCGAACTGGCTCCCGCATTGCGCTTCGCTGTGCTGCTGGTGCTGATCCTGTTCCTCGTCGAGGCGGCGCGGCGCTGGCTTGGCGATGCGGGCGTGTACCTGGTGGCGTTGCTCTCCGGACTCGCCGACGTGGACCCCATCACCCTGACCCTGGCACGCAGCGCCAAGACCGAGCTGGCTCCCCAGGTCGCGGTGCAGGGCATCTTCCTCGCGGTCCTGAGCAACAGCCTGGTCAAGGGCTTGCTGATCGCCCTGATCGGCGGCCGCCAGCTGGCCCTGCGCACCCTGCCGGTGATGGCCGCCGGCCTGCTGGCGGGGGCGGCGGTGTTGCTGCTGGTTTGAGCGCGACCGGGCTTCTTGGGCAAGGACGGCGTGGCGACGCTGCGCCCTACTCGGCCGCCTCGTCGAGCAACACCACCCCTGCCGCCTGCTCAAGCAACTCGGGCGACAGGCTCTTGCTGGCGCGGGCGCCGAGCAGTTTGAGGTTCTCCACCCGCCCGACTATATTGCCGCGGCCGTCGCACAGTTTGTTGCGCGCCGCGGCGTAGGCCTTGTCCAGTTGCTGCAGCCGCGCACCGACTTCGTCCAGGTCCTGGATGAAGGCGACGAACTTGTCGTACAGCGCCCCGGCGCGCTCGGCGATCTCACGGGCATTCTGGCCCTGGCGCTCCTGGCGCCAGAGGCTGTCGATCACCCGCAGGGTCGCCAGCAGGGTGGTCGGACTGACGATCACAATGTGCTGCTCGAAGGCCTCCTGGAACAGGCCGGCATCGGCCTGCAACGCCGCGGCGAAGGCCGCCTCGATCGGCACGAACAACAGCACGAAATCCAGACTGTGCAGCCCTTCCAGGCGCTGGTAATCCTTCAGCGACAAGCCCTTCAAATGGCCACGCAGGGACAGCACATGCTGTTTCAGGGCCTGTTGCCGGCTGGGTTCGTCTGCACCGGCGATGTATTGCTGGTAGGCCGTCAGGCTGACCTTGGCATCCACCACCACCTGCCTGTCGCCGGGCAGCCGGATCAGCACATCGGGCTGGAAACGCTGGCCGTCCGGGCTCTTCAGGCTGACCTGGGTCTGGTATTCGCGGCCCTTCTCCAGCCCGGCGTGTTCCAGCACCCGCTCGAGCACCAGCTCGCCCCAGTTGCCCTGGGTCTTCTGGCCTTGCAGGGCACGGGTCAGGTTGGTTGCCTCATCGCCCAGACGCTGATTGAGCTGCTGCAGGCGCTCGAGCTCCTTGCCCAGCGAGAAACGCTCGCGGGCCTCCTGCTGGTAGCTCTCCTCGACGCGTTTCTCGAACGACTGGATGCGCTCCTTGAGCGGGTCGAGCAACTGGCCCAGGCGCTGCTGGCTGGTCTCGGCGAAACGCTGCTCGCGCTCGTCGAAGATCTTGCCGGCCAGTTCGGCGAACTGCGCGCGCAATTCATCGCGCGAGCCCTGCAGGTCGTCCAGGCGCTGCTGGTGGCTGGCCTGCTGCTCGCGCAACTCGGCACTCAAGGCCGCGCGCTCGGCGCCCAGGCGACGCAGTTCGGCTTCCTGCTGCTCACGCTGGGCGTGCCAGGCCAGGGCGGCTTCGCGGGCGATCTGCCGTTCGTGCTGCAACAGTTCGCTCTCGCGCCGCTTGGCCGCCAGCTCGGCCTGCTGGTCGGCCTTGATCTCGCTGATCTCGGCGAGCTCCTGGCGACATTCGTCGAGCTGCGCACTCAAGCCGGCCTGAGCCAACTGAACACTGCCCAGACGCTCCTGCAGCAAGCTGGATTCGAGTTGCGCACTGGCCGCACGCCGCTGCAGCGACCAGGCCAGCACCAGCAACGGCACGCCAGCGACGGCCAGGCCGAACAGCAGCGCAGGTAGCTGGGAAGGTAAATCGATTGGCATAAGCGGCTCCGCGCAAGATTGCCGGGCAGTATACCCAGCCAGGTCCCGCGCAGAACGCTCAGAGCGGAATCAGAGGCCGCCCAGCAGCTGCCTGGCTTCTGCCGAGCCCTGTGCGGCGGCCAGTTCCAGCCAGTGCCGCGCCTGCAGCGCTTCATTGCTGCGCGGCTGGCTGTACAGCCGACCCAGTTCCAGCTGGGCGCGGCGATCGCCGGAACGCGCAGCCTGGCGCAATAATTCGAGGCCGATACGCCGGTCGCGGGCGTTGCCACAGTCGCGGCAGAGCAATTGGCCCAAGCGGCTCTGAGCCAGCACCACACCCTGACGCGCCGGCTGCTTGAGCAACTGGCCAGCGAAGCGCTTGACGCTTGGCGCTTCACCGAAGCGCGGGCTGTCCAGCAGCCAGAGCGCAACACGTATCGGCAAGCGGGGGCTGACAGGAGATGTTGCAGCGGATAAACGAGACATAAGCAACAGCGATAGCGGGAAAGGCGCGCACTTTACTCCTTTTTTCACCGAGGTAAAGCGCGAAAAACGCGCTTGGCGGCGTGCCAGAGCGGAGCCCTGAGACAATCCACAAAAACTGTGGATAACTCAGTGGATAACATGTCCGCAAGGCGTCTGACCGCCTGCGCCACGGGGCTTATGGACAAACTGATGATTTTTTCACCAGCATAAAAAAATCATATTTTTCATTGACTTAAGAAATCATCAAGGAGAATCAAGGATTTACATCAATCACAAAATCAGTCTTGACAAGGCGCACCGCAACTGTGCAAAAGTTTTTACCCCGCACCACCTAAGCGCCCTGTTTAGAGCCCTTTGCGCATCAATACGCGCCCCCCTGGCAGCCCATCTAACGCAACGCGGCCCAGTACAAAAATTCGAGCCCGCTCAGTTCTTTCGTCAAGCAGAACGACTTATCACCGGGAGTTCTCCAGCCCGAAATTGCGCAAAAAACCATCTCGATCCGAAATCTCAAACCGAGGCCTTTCCCTCGTGACGGACGATCCAACCCGGCAAACTGCTAGTAAGATACTGGCCTGTCGAACCTCTGCGGGCGCATGCCTGTCGAAGGCTTTGAACTGACTCTGGAGAATCCCATGCTGCGTCCGACCGCTGTAATCCTCGCCCTTAGCCTCCCCGCATTGGTTCAGGCCGCATCGCTGAACGACTTCGAGCTGGGCAAGACCCTCGAACGAGTCGCCAAGGAAAGCAGCATCGGGACGCCGCGGGCGATCAACGAAGACATTCTCGATCAAGGCTATAGCGTCGACGGCAATCAACTGGTCAACCACCTGAGCGTGCGCCCCGAGCATGCCGCGCAGATGCGCGGCAACCCGGATAGCGTGCGCGCGCAACTGGCCAACAGCGTCTGCCGCAACCCGGGCTATCGCCAGTTATTGGCCCGCGGCGCCGTCCTGCGCTACGAGTTCAGCGAGTACAAGAGCAATCGCCCGGTCGTCAGCGAGCGCTTCAGCAGCAGCGACTGCGGTCTATAGGCCGCTCGGCGGGCGCTTCCGCGTCGCGCCGATGAGCCGCCCACAGGGCCCCTTTCAGGCGGTTCAGCGCAGGCATTCGGGCCTGCCCGTGCCGGCCAGTGCGGCCTGTTCCTCCTTGCTCAACAGTTTCCGGGCGGGGATACCCAGCACCTCTGTGACCGCTTGCAACACATGGGCCCAGGTCGCCTGGTTGGCGAACAGCATGCCCGCCTCGTCCAGGGTGCCACCGCGATTGCGATAACCCAGCACCCGGTTGCAGCGGGCATCGCCGAGTACCGGCCAGAGATGCCCACGCGCCACTTCCGGGCGCATATGGGTCAGCAGCACGCGGCGCGGGTACTGCGCCGGGAACAAGGCGTCGCGTAGCGCGGCCGGCGCCACCGCCTGCGCTTCCCAGCGATCGCGCGGCTCGCGAAAACGCCCCGGCTCCTGCAGGTAAACCAGACGCCAGGCGCATTTCTTCGCGCTCAGGCGCTCGGCCGCCCGGCGCATCTCGCTCAACTGATAAGAACCGCTGGCGATCAGCAGCACCGGGTCGGCGCCCTCCTGCTGGTCCAGCAGCAGCGCGCCATCACGGGCCAGTTGCTCGGCCTGCTGCTGGTCGAACTGGGCCGGGCGCTCGCGCTTGGGACTGACGATGCAAGCCAGTTGCCCGCGCGCCTGGTAGACCGCCGGCAGCAGAGCCAGCAGTGAGTTATGGTCGGCCGGAAACAGCACCCGCAACATGTCGTTCATCTCGCCGAGCAGAGCCTCGCAGAAGCTGGTGTCCTGGTGCGATTGCTGGTTCTTGCCGTTCTCCCAGGTATGCGAAGTCGCCACCAGCGGCCAGCCGAGCCAGCCGGCAGGACGCCCCACTTCTTTCTGCTGCCGGGCGAAGATCAGGGTCTGGCGCACCGCCCCGAGCATCTTCACGCAGAAGGCCTCGTAACTCGCCACCAGGTTCAGGCCGCCTTGATTGGCCAGGCAGGCGGACACCACCGCTTCCTCGTTGAGCGCGGTAATGATCGCGCCATCCACGGCTTCCAACTCGCTTTCAGGTGCACAGACCCGGTGCTTGAGGGCGCGCAGAACGCCTTCCAGGCGATTACTGGCCAATTCATCCGGGTTGCCCACCCGCGGCCGCAGCTGCGGGTTGGCCTGCACCAACTCGACGAAAAAGCGCTCCAGCGCCGACATCGGCGAGCAGTCCTGCCCGTGGTAGTGCAGTTCGGGCAGCTGCGGCGCAGCCGGCTGGCGTAGCGCCAACGGATGATCGCGCTCCAGCGCACGCTCGGCGCGGCCACCACGAAATTGCGCACAGACCTGGCTCAGCTCGTCCGGCGCCACCCACAGAGCGGCCGCATGCCGATTGAACAGCGCACGCGCGGTGTCATCCAGATGCGGGTTGGCCGGTAGCGGCAGGTTGTGCGCGGCGTTGCTGCCGGCACCATAGAAGCCGAAGCCTTTCTCGGTTTCAGCGATCGCGTAGGGCATCGGCAACGGGTAATCCAGGATGCCGCTGTGCAACTCGGCAACCCGATGCCCCAGGCGCTGCTCCATCTGCCACAGGGCGCAAACGAAGGCCGCCGGATCGCGCCCATCGAAGCTGATCGGATCGAAACCGCAGCGGCGCAGATGCTGGCGGAAACCCTCCAATCCCGTCTGGGTACCCAGCTCGGTGCGCTGTTCGATACGCCGGCCGTTGGCGATCATCACCGGCAGCGCCACCCCGCAGTCTTGCGCCCGCCACCAGCGCGGCATCCAATCGCTGCCGCGCTGCTCTTCGGCCGCGCCATCCGACAGGAAGGCCACCAGCTTTTCACCGGGCAAAGGCAAGTGGCAGTACTGCAACTCGGCAAAACCGAGGTAGCCCCCTTCGGCGATACCGCCAGCGGTGTGCGGGTTGACGTGACTGCCCAGGGGCACAGCCGGAGCGCCGTCGGGCGCCTGGGCATAGCTGTAGAAGTCCGCCACCAGCCGGCTCATGCCCGCCTCATCGCAGCCATAACGTGCGACCTGTTCCGGGTGCTGGTTGGCGGTCAGCAGATTCAGCGCCTCGACCGCCGCCACACAGTGCCCCTGGCCCATCAGCCAGCCACGGGTTTCCCCCGTCAGGGCGTTCAACGCCAGGTAGGCGGCATAGCCGGGCACCATGTTCAAGGCGCCGCCGGTATGCCCCTCGGGCTTTACCTTGAAGTCATCAGGCTCCAGGGCCACGCCGTCCAGGCGCACGCGCCGGGCGTAGGTCATGTGCACCACCAGCCATAAGCCGGCGGCGTTCAGCCGGTCCAGGGCGCGCAGCAGGGCATAGACGCAGGCCAGGTCGGGCTGCTGGCCCGCCTGCACCAGTTGATGGGCCATGCGAAAGACCGCCGCACGGGTTTCCGGACTATGCTGTACAGGGCCGTAGCCCTGCTGCCAGGCGGCGAAGCCGGGTTCGGCCAGGGCATGTGCGGCCAGCTCGCTGGCACTCGGCAATAGTTGCGGCATGAGCGCTCTCCCGGTTTTTTCAGCCAGTCTAGGACAAACCGAACAGTCGACACCCTGACCTGTATCAAGGCCGTCGGCCTGCGTTCGCGGCACCCTGTGATCATTCGCCCTCATCAAGGATTTCCCACATGGCTCTGCTCAGCTTCCTTGGCGCCATCCAGCAAGTCACTGGTTCCTGCTACCTGATCGAAAGCCGCGATGGCGCCAAGGTGCTGCTGGAGTGCGGCATGCGCCAGGGCCGCCGCGAAGAGGAGGAAGGCAACCGCGCGCCCTTCCCCTTCGATCCGCTGAGCCTGGACGCCGTGGTGATTTCCCATGCCCATATCGACCATAGCGGTCTGCTGCCCAAACTGGTTGGCGCCGGGTATCGCGGGCCGATCTTCGCCACCGACGCCAGTTGCGAACTGATGGAACTGATGCTGCTGGATGCGGCGCAGATCCAGGAAAAGGATACCGAGTGGGAGAACAAGTGGCGTGCACGCCTGGGCAAGCCGCCGCTCAGCCCGCTGTACACCACCGAGGATGCCGATCAGGCGCTCAAGCAACGGCGCCCACAGGCTTATGCCCAGCCAATCGAAGTGGCCAAGGGCGTGCAGGTCACCTTTCACGATGCCGGACATATCCTCGGCTCGGCGATCGTCGAACTGCAGGTGCAGGATCATCACCTGACCCGGCGCCTGGTGTTTTCCGGCGACCTGGGCAACACCTGCTCGCCGCTGATGCACACCCCGACCACGCTCGACCGCGCCGATCTGGTACTGCTCGAGTCCACCTATGGCGATCGCGATCACCGCAACAGCGACGACACCCTGGATGAACTGGCCGAAATTCTCCAGCAGGCTCATCGCGACGGCGGCAACGTACTGATCCCGGCCTTCGCCGTGGGCCGCACCCAGGACCTGATCTACTACCTCGGGCGTTTCTACCAGGAAGGCCGACTGCCGCAGCAGGCGGTATTCCTCGACAGCCCGATGGCCATACGCGCCAACGCCATCTATTCGCGCTTTCAACACCTGTTCGACCCGGACGATCACGCGGCCATCGCGGACAAGCCCGCCAGGCGCATCGAGGACTGGCTGCCGATCCTGCGCTGTACCCCGACCCCGGACGAATCCATGGCGATCAACCGGGTCAAGAGCGGTGCCATCATCATCGCTGGCAGCGGCATGTGCACCGGCGGGCGCATCGCCCACCACTTCAAGCACAACCTCTGGCGCGAGGACTGTCATGTGGTGTTCCCCGGCTTCCAGGCCAGAGGCACCCCGGGACGCGCCATAGTCGATGGCGCCAGCACGGTGAAAATGCTCCATCAGCGCATCGCGGTCAAAGCGCAGATCCACACCCTCGGCGGCTTCTCCGCCCATGCCGGGCAGTCGCAGCTGCTCGACTGGGTCAGTCATTTCGACCATCACCCCGAGCTGTATCTGGTGCATGGCGAACTGGAGAAAATGCAGGCGCTGCAGCAAGCCCTGCGCGAGCGCCTCAACTGGATTGCCAGCATTCCCGAACCCGGCGAGCAGATCGCCATCTGAACCCATGCGGGGCAACTGCAGCAGAGCGAAGCCGGGCCATCGGCAGAGATCCTCCTGCTGGGCGATGGCGAGTCGAACCAAGATCCCCTACAACGACCCAGCCGGATCTGTCGCCGACCGCCAACCCAGCCCGGAGATTTTCTGCAACCTGATCAGGTATTTAGCCTTCCCAAGGACAAGCTCGAGCCATACTCTGAATATGGCCGGGCTTTCACAACGGCGAAAGAATCCGGCCGGCATCCTGAAAGGAGAAGTCGAATGCCTTACGAATCGGACGATTACTTATCCCGCCACTTCCAGACCAGCGGCATCGACCTTACCGACAAAGTCGACGAACTGGTTACTCTGGTCGTCCCTGGCGACAGCCCGAACCTGCCCCTGTATCGCGACATGCTGATCACCGTGATCCGCATGGCCCAAGCCGACCGCAATCGCTGGGACGCCAAGATCATGCTGCAAACCCTGCGTGAAATGGAGCACGCATTCAGCTCACTGGAGCAATTCAAACGGCGGCGCAAGGTCACCGTCTTCGGCTCGGCACGCACGCCACCCGATCACCCGCTGTATGCCTTGGCCCGCGAACTGGGCGCCACCCTGGCGCGGCACGAATTGATGGTGGTTACCGGTGCCGGCGGCGGCATCATGGCGGCCGCCCATGAAGGCGCCGGACTGGAAAACAGCCTGGGGTTCAATATCACCCTGCCCTTCGAACAAGGGGCCAATGCCACTGTGCATGGCACCAGCAACCTGCTGTCATTTCACTTCTTTTTCCTGCGCAAGCTGTTCTTCGTCAAGGAAGCGGACGGCCTGGTGCTTTGCCCTGGCGGCTTCGGCACTCTGGATGAAGCCCTCGAAGTACTGACCCTGATTCAAACCGGCAAGAGTCCACTGGTGCCCGTGATCCTGCTCGATCAACCGGGGGGCAGTTTCTGGAAAGAGGCCATGGCCTTTATCGACAAACAGCTGGTGGGTAACCGCTATATCCTGCCCCACGACCTGCACCTGGTGCGCCTGGTGTACAGCGCCGCAGACGCCGCCGATGAAATCGCCCAGTTCTATCGCAATTACCACTCCAGTCGCTGGATCAAGGATCGCTACGTGATCCGTCTCAACCACCCACTCAATGAAGCGGCCATGCAGCAACTGAACAGCGAGTTCATCGACCTGTGCAAGAGCGGTGGTTTCCAGCAGCAGGCTTATTGCGAATCCGAACAAGACGAGCCGGAACTCTGCCACCTGACTCGCCTGGCATTCGCATTCAATAGCCGCGACCACGGTCGCCTGCGCGAACTGCTGGATCTGATCAACCAGCCGCAGCACTGGGAACAGACAAGCTGACAACAGCTGGCAAGCGGGCCTACGCGACCCATGCCAGCAACGAGGCCGTGCAAACGACAACAGTCCAGAAACACAAGACCCGGAGCACAGGATCCGGGTCGACAGGGCGTTTCAGTCCAGATCGATGCCGCGCAACAAGCGTCCGATCAGATCCAGTGGGTAACCGCGATAACTGAGGAAGCGGCCTTGCTGAGCACGTTCGCGAGCGTCACCCGGTAGCTGGCCGGCAAACTTGCGGCGCCAGGTCTGTGCCAGTTGCTCGCCCCAGTCGACGCCGCTGTCGCGCAACGCCTGCTCGACATCGGCTCGCGACAAGCCGCGCTGGATCAGCTCTTCACGAATGCGCAACGGCCCATAACCGGCGCGCGCACGATAACCGACAAAGCTTTCCAGATAACGCGCCTCGGATAACAAACCCTCTTGCGCCAGGCGCTCGAGGGCTGTGTCGATCAACTCGATAGGGGCACCGCGCTTGGCCAGCTTACGGGTCAACTCGACGCGCCCATGCTCGCGGCGCGCCAGTAGATCCATGGCCACTCGGCGTACCGCGACGAGGTTATCCAGTACGTCAGGCATGTTCTACGAATCAGACCTCGGCAGTGGCCAGATCGTCTGCGCTGGCCTTGGCCGGTGTACTGACAACCAGCAGTTTCTCGCGGATCAGGCCCTCGATGGTGCGTGCCACTTCCGGATTGTCTTCCAGGTACTTGGCCGAATTGGCCTTGCCCTGACCGATCTTGTTGCCCTGATAGCTGTACCAGGCACCGGACTTTTCCAGCAGGCCGTGTTGCACGCCGAGGTCGATGATCTCGCCATTGCGGTAGATACCCTTGCCGTAGAGGATCTGGAATTCGGCCTGACGGAACGGCGGTGCCACCTTGTTCTTGACGACCTTGACCCGGGTTTCGCTGCCGACCACTTCGTCACCCTCTTTCACCGCACCGGTGCGACGAATGTCCAGGCGCACCGAGGCGTAGAACTTCAGCGCGTTACCGCCGGTGGTGGTTTCCGGGCTACCGAACATCACGCCGATCTTCATGCGGATCTGGTTGATGAAGATCACCAGGCAGTTGGCGTTCTTGATATTGCCGGTGATCTTGCGCAGCGCCTGGGACATCAGGCGGGCCTGGAGGCCCACGTGCATGTCGCCCATTTCGCCTTCGATTTCCGCCTTCGGCACCAGAGCCGCCACCGAGTCGATGACGATCACGTCGATGGCATTGGAGCGCACCAGCATGTCGGTAATTTCCAGGGCCTGTTCGCCGGTATCCGGCTGCGACACCAGCAGATCATCGACATTCACGCCGAGCTTGCCGGCGTATTCGGGATCCAGCGCGTGCTCGGCATCGACGAAGGCACAGGTGGCGCCGAGCTTCTGCGCTTCGGCGATCACCGACAGGGTCAGGGTGGTCTTGCCGGAGGACTCGGGGCCGTAAATCTCGACGATCCGGCCTTTCGGCAGGCCACCGATGCCCAGGGCGATGTCCAGACCGAGCGAACCAGTGGAAATGGCCGGAATCGCCTGGCGCTCATGGTCGCCCATGCGCATTACCGCGCCCTTGCCGAACTGCTTCTCGATCTGGCCCAGGGCTGCCGCCAAGGCGCGCTTCTTATTCTCGTCCATTGAAGTCCTCACGTAATAAAGAAGGGCCTGCTAGCGGCCACTAACAACTGTATAAGTAGACAGTATTATTCCACAGGGCAAGTCGCTCGCCTACCCTGCATTTGGATTTTCTTGCGCAATCACGCGCAGCAGCCCTTGCAGCGCGGCTTCGACCGTTTGTCGGCGAACTTCGCCGCGGTCGCCGGCGAACTGTCGACGCACACTGAACAGCCGCTCGCCATCGCCCCAGGCCAGCCATACGGTGCCCACCGGCTTCTCTGCCGAACCGCCATCCGGCCCGGCCACGCCACTGACCGCCACCGCATAACGCGCGCCGCTCTGCGCCTGGGCGCCACGCACCATGGCCTCGACCACCTCGCGACTGACCGCGCCCACCCCGGCGAACAGCGCCTCGGGCACCGCCAACTGCTTGGTCTTCTGCGCGTTGGAATAGGTGATGTAACCGGCCTCGAACCAGGCCGAACTACCAGGAATGCGGGTAATCGCCTCGGCAATACCACCGCCGGTACAGGACTCCGCGGTAGTCACCTGGGCACCTTGCGCCTGCAACCGCTGGCCCAGTTCGGCGGCCAGTCGGGTCAGGCGTTGATCATTCACGGCCATCTGCACTCCGGGGTTAAAGCCAACCAGGAAGGTACCGTACACCAATGGCAAAGCAGCCGGCCAGCCGACATCCGGGCACGACAGGGACGCCCCGGCGCAATCGTGGGCGCAGGGAAGACGCTCAGAGGTTGTGAAAAAATCGAGCGCCGTAGCGAGACCGTCTCCAGACGTTCGCGTAGCGCAACACCGCAGCGGGCGTTTGGAGGCGGGCGCAGTAGGCGAGAGTTTTTTCACAAGCTCTCAATACTCCACCTGCAACTCGGCACTGGTGGGCTCTGCCTGACAGGCCAGGGTCCAGCCCTGACGCACTTGCTGCTTGCTCAGCGCCTGATTGTTGCGCATGGCCACGCTACCCGACACCACCCGACATTTGCAGGCGGCACAGACGCCCGCGCGGCAGGCCGTGGGTGGGTGCAGGCCGGCCTGCTCCATTGCCTCCAGCAAGACCTCGCCGCTGTGCACATCCAGTTCATGGCGGCGTCCGTCAAGCGCCACGTTCAAGCGACTCACTGGCTTGGCGGTTACCGGTTGAGGGTTGCGCGGGACCGGCGTGGCAAAGCGCTCCAGGTGAATCCGCGCGGCGGCCACCCCCAGGCCGGTCAGCGCCTCGCGCGCACCGTCCATAAAGGGTTGCGGACCACAGATGAAACATTCGCCGGCGCACCAGTCGGCGATCGAGTCGGCAATGGCACCGGCATCCGCTACACCATGGCTCGCGTCGAACCAGTAGCGTACCTCCAGCCGCTGCGGATAGCGCCGCTGCAACCCTGCCAGTTCCTCGGCAAAGATCACCGAGTCGGCATCTCGGTTGGCGTAGAACAGACAGATTCGCCCGCGCCCCTCGGCCAGCACCGCCTGCAGGATCGCCATCAGGGGCGTGACGCCACTGCCGGCACCGACCAGCAACAGATCGGTATCCAGACCGGTCGGGGTGAAGCTGCCCAGCGGCGGCAGTATGTCCAGGCTATCGCCCGGCTGCAGATTGTCGAGCAGCCAGTTCGAGGCGCGGCCGCCGGCAACCCGCTTGACGGTGATGCGCAGCGGTTGGTCGGTCGACAGCGCGCGCGACAGCGAGTAACAGCGCAGCAGTGGCGGCTCGCCGCAAGGCACCTTGAGGGTAAGAAACTGACCGGGGCGAGCAGCAAAGCGTTGACGCTGTTCAGCCGGCACGCGCAGTTCGAAGGAGCAGGCATCGGCGC
Source organism: Pseudomonas borbori (assembly GCF_900115555.1). Classification (GTDB taxonomy): domain Bacteria; phylum Pseudomonadota; class Gammaproteobacteria; order Pseudomonadales; family Pseudomonadaceae; genus Aquipseudomonas; species Aquipseudomonas borbori. The sequence continues at coordinate 111,860 of NZ_FOWX01000010.1, read as the reverse complement.
TCTCCTTCACTCGACCACTGACTTGCAGCCGGACAAATTCATCGGGCGCCGATAAGGCGTCCGGCGCAGCGCCAGGCGCCGGCTTCGGCAGCCCACGCAGCATCGGCCAGGCCGCTTTGCTGCGAAAAATCAGTACATAGCCTACGTGTAGACCGATCAGCCACAGCGCCAGGTTGGCGAGGAATTCATGCACCTCTTCGGCATCGCCCAACCACGCGACGAAATCGATATCGCTGGCGACGCCGAACAGATCCGCCGGCACCCCGGGCAAGGCCGCCAACACCTCGCCATTGTCGACCATGCCAAAGCCGATCAGGCTGGCCAGGGCGAAGCTGGCCAGGGCGCCTGCTGTCAGCCATTTACCGACCACCGCCAGGCGCGGCTTGTGCCACTCCGTCCGCGACGGCGTCAGGCGCGGGAAACCGCGCAAGCGCAACGCTGCGATCAGCAAACGTAGGAACAACAGTGCAGCCAGGCCATAGCCCAGCCAGATATGCAGCAGTTCGGCATCATCGCCGCTCAGGTAGACAGCGACGAACAAGCCGGCCAGCAGCCAATGAAATAGCCGGAAGCGGTTGAATGCGACCACGATAGCAGTCCTCGGCGGGGTGGGATGCCATCCGTTTTAGCCCTCTTCGCTTAAGCGCAGCTGAATGCGCGCAGCAGGCGAATTCAGCTGCGCTTAAGCCAGCAGGCCTAGCCTCTGATCATCGCCACCGGAGAGTCCCCCATGAAAGCCACATTGTTTGCCCTCGCCTGCGGCCTGAGCCTGCCGGCCCTGGCCGCGCCAGGGCATCCGCTGCTTGCCGGCTATGCCGCACAGGCCCGCCAGGAAAATCCAGCCTTCGACGGCTTTTCCGCCGAACGCGGCAAGGCCCTGTACTTCGCCGAGCTAACGCGCGACGGCAAGACCATGAGTTGCACCAGCTGCCACACCGCCGACCCGCGTCAGAACGGTAAAACCCCGGCCTACCGCAAGATCGAACCGCTGGCGCCGGTGGCCAACCCCGAGCGTTTCAGCAACCCGAAGAAGGTGGAGAAATGGTTCCGGCGCAACTGCGACGACGTCTTCGCCCGCGAATGCAGCGCCCTGGAAAAGGGCGACTTCATCACCTGGATCAACAGCCTGCAATAGGGGTAAGCCATGCACTACGGAAAACCTCTGGCTCTCGCCCTGCTGATGCTCGCGACGGCCGATTTCAGTCTTGCCAACGACGGGCACGGCTACAAGCGCCCCAAACGCCTGGCGATACCGGCCGACGCGCCGCAGCTATGGAAGGACGAGTGCAGCGGCTGCCACATGCTCTATTCGCCGGGACTGCTGCCGGCCGAATCCTGGCGCCAGCAGATGGACACGCTGAGCGACCACTACGGCAGCAATGCGTCGCTGGAGCCCGAGGAACAGCGCGAAATCGTCGATTTCCTGGTGCGCGCCTCGGCACCCAACCGCCTGCCGCTAGAACCTTCGAAAACGACTGGCGAGCCACCGCGCATCAGTCAGACACGCTGGTTCGAGCGCAAGCACGATGATGTCAGCGCAGCGAAATTCCGCCGTGAGTCGGTGGGCGGCCGAGCCAACTGCGTGGCCTGCCACCGCGACGCCGAGCGCGGCGACTTCGATGACGACCGGGTGAAGATTCCGCGCTGACGTTCCCTGACAACCTCTCGATGAGGTAAACCTGTGCTGACGCCATCCGCTGGCTCGCCAATGAATGGATGACGAGCAGGAGAAGCTGGGCGCGCCGCAGAACGGGAAGCCCCTGATGCCGCATCCGGCTACGGACAACCACAGCGCCCATGGTGCAACAGGCCGAAACACCGCGGGCCGTGGCTGACGACTCGCGGCGTTTGCTGATGTGGCGGCTAGCGGCGTTCTCTACCCTCGCTCGCCACAACCGACTTGATTGCCACCAGCGGCGGGGTTTCCGCCTCTGCGCTGGCCGCCTCCACCGCGGGTTCGCGCTCGCGGTCTGCCGTGTTGTCGGCCAGCAGACTGTCGGTCGCGGTCTGCAGGTACGCCCGCAGTTGCTCGCTCATGGCCCGGGCGATCGCACTCGCTGCCAACCGTTCGGCCTGTGGCTGTTCACCGAGACGGTAGCGGTACAGCTGCGGCTCCTGGCCCTTGGGCTGCACCAGGATGCGATCGCCGCGCAACATCGCCACGGTCTGATCGCTGCCCGAGGGCTTGATGATGCCGAAACCCGGATCGTCCGCAGCCAGGCTGAGCAGATCGCGCCCCCAGCATTGGTGACGCACCTCGCCGCCAAACCGGCCCATGATGGTCGGCACCATATCGACCTGAGTACTGACCACCTCGCGGCGGCTGCCGAATTTCTCGGTGATGCCCGGTGCGATCAACAGCATGGGCACGTGGAAGCGGTACAGGTCCATCTCGGTAAGCTGTTCATTGGCGCCGAAACCATGGTCGCCGACTACCACGAACAGGGTTTCGTCGAACCAGGGCATCTTGCGCACCTTGTCGAAGAACGCCCCCAGCGCCCAATCCGAATAGCGCATGGCGGTCAGATGCGGGTCCAGCGAGCCGTGCCCCGTTACCGCGTCTACCGGCAGCTGCTCCGGCAAGGCATAGGGGGTGTGGTTGGACAGCGTCTGCAGCAGTGCATAGAACGGCGCGCCACGATCCAGCTGCTGCAACTCGACAACGGCGCGATCGAACATGTCCTGGTCGGAGACGCCCCAGGTCGGGTCGGCCACCACTGGATCGAGGTAATCGCTGCGGCCTATGAAGCGGGTCATGCCCTGGTTGGCGAAGAACCCGGCCTGGTTATCCCAGGCGAAGTCGCCGTTGTAGAGGTAAACGTCGTTGAACGCGCGGCTGCCGAGCAGTTGTGGCAGACCGGAGAAGCGCTGTCCGCCTTCCGGTGCCTGCATCAGGTACTCAAAGCCGGGCAGGTTGGGAAAGCAGGCCATGCTGGCAAACATGCCCTGGTGCGTGTGGGTGCCGTTGGCGAAGAATCGGCTGAACAGCAGGCCTTCTTCGGCCAGCCGATCGAAGTTGGGGGTGATGCCGTCCCGGCTGCCCAGTGCGCCGACGAAGCGCCCGGCGAAGCTTTCCATCAGGATCACCACCACATTGCGCACGGGCAGCGCTCCGGCTGCCGGCGCCTGGTAATCACGACGCACCGCGGCGCTCTGTGCATCGACCAGTCGGTCATGCCCCGTCAGCAGCAGCTGGCGGGTGATCGCCCGCGCCTGCTCGTCCGCCATGGTCGGTTTCCAGATGTTCTCTCGATGGTTCGACATCCGGCTCTTGGCCGCGTCGTAGAGACTCAGGCTGCCGTTCAGGCCGAGATGGTTGGCGAACATCGAATCGGTGGTGAAGGCATCGCCCCAGCGCAGCGGCGGGCCCTGGCGCAGGGTGCCGCGCGCCGCCACCAGCGCAATCAGCACCAGCACCAGCAGTACCGCACTACGCTGCGCCCAGCCTGCCCCACCAGATCGCTGCGGGCAACCCTTCGGCAAGCGCATCGGGCGCCGCGTCAGCCGTTCCAGCCAACCGAACAGGGCGAACATCAGCGCGCTCAGCAACGCCCAGGCAGCCAGCAGCTTGAGCACCGGGAAGCCGTGCCAGAGCATGCTCAGCACAGTGGCCGGGTCTTCCTGCAGATACTGGAACACCAGGCTGTTCAGCCGCTGGTGGAACTCCCGATAGAAGTTGAGTTCGATCAGCCCGAGCAGGATCGCCACGCTGGCGCACCCGCTCAGCCAGATGCACAGCAGCCGCCGCGCAGCCATGGCACGCAGGCTCAGCGGCGCCAGCAACAGCGGCACAAGGATATACACGCACACCCGCAGATCGAAGCGCGCGCCGTTGACGAAGGCTTCGACGAAACTGGCCAGTGGCGTGGTGCCGATCAGTTCGCGGTTGAACCCGAGCAGGCCCAGGCGCAACAGGGCGAACATCGACAGCAGCGCCAGGGCGCTGGCGGCGGTGAACGCCAGGTGCTGGCCCGAATAACCCGCGAAGGGCCGTTCAATGGATTTCATGGGAGTCCTTGTTGACGCTGGGCACGCAGGTTCATAGCAGAATCACGGCCCAGACCACTACGACCAGGCTCAGACCCAGCAGTTGCGCGGCGCTGCCCATGTCCTTGGCCTGCCTGGAGAGTGGGTGCCATTCGAGGGAAATACGGTCGACGGTGGCTTCGATGGCCGAGTTGAGCAATTCGATGATCAGCCCGAGGAACACCACGGCGATCAACAGGGCCCGCTCGACCCGGCTGACATCGAGCAGGAAGGCGACAGGAATCAACAACAGATTGAGCAGCACCAGCTGACGGAACGCCGCTTCGCCGCTATAGGCCGTTTTCAGGCCCGCCACCGAATAAGCCCAGGCATACCAGATACGGGAAAACCCGCTACGCCCTTTCATGGCGTTGCCAGTTGTGGCTGTCGAATCAACTGGCATGCCGATACACCCCGCCGGGATTGGCAAAGGATGCATCGTAGGCAAGCCGCAGCAGGCGCCAGTCGCACTCGGGCATGTCCTGACGGTGACGATACAGCTGGCGCAAATCATGTCGCGAGGCGGCTGAGCGACGCAGACGGCGACGGCTCTTTTCCAGATCGAGCAGGGCGATCTCGACCCAGGCCACATCGGCCTGGCCGTGAACCTTGATGAACACGTGCTTGGGATAGCAGCAGCCATGCTGCCAATGGGCGTGGTGAAGTCGGCTCAGGGTGAGCCCCAGGTTCTGCAACAGCTGCCGGTGAATCCGCATGCCCCACTGTTCATGCAGCTTGCCGCGGTACCAGTCGTGCAAGCTGACAAAGCCCTGGAGCTCCTCGGTCACCAGCAGCGCCTGCCACTTCCCGGCCTCCTGGCGGGCGCCGCAGTAGACGATTTTCGGTACCCGTATGCCGATGCGCGCCAGGGCGTTCAACGCCTGCCGCTCGCGCAGAATGGTGGGGCGGCCGAAGGGGTGCAGCAACGAGCGATACAGATGGCCAACCTGGCGCTTGCAATAAAGCGCCGGCAACGAGGGGCCACGTCGCTGCAAGCGCTGCACACCGCTTTCGCCATCGCGGCGCTGGTTGGGTGCCTCGACCCATTCGCCCTGGGTGTTCCACCAGCGCTGGAAAGTGCTGGTCAGGGCTTCACGGGCGGGCAGGATGAGCGGTCTGTGCATGTTCAGTTGCTCTTGCGCAGCACGTAGACCCGCCACATGGCATAGCCGGGGAGAAAGTCGTTGCGGCCGAGAATGTCGAAGCCGGCCTGAGCGAACTCCGCCTCGATCACCGAGCGCGCGACCACGAAGCGGTTCTGGTTGTCCCTGGGCGAGCGGCGGCGTTCCAGGCGCTTGCGTTTCCAGGCCTTGTAGTTGCCATCGACCCACAGCGAAACGATCAGGGTGTCGCGGCTGACCCGGTGGAATTCACGCAGCATCGCCAGGCGGTGCTGCGGGTCGGCAATGTGGTGCAGCAGGCGCATGCAGAAGATGCAGTCCACCGCGTTGTCGCCCATGTCGATGGCGAAGGCCGAGGCTTGAAACCGCTCCACCCGTTTGACCACTTCCAGCGGCTGTGCAGCCTCGGCGATGGCCAGCATGTCGCTCGAGTTGTCCGCGGCGAAGATCATCCGGCTCGGATGTTCGGCCAACAGCGGCCAGAAGCGTCCGGCGCCACAGGGCAGATCGAGCACCAGGTCGGGATCACCGGCCAGCTTCAGCGCGCGGCGTGCCAGTTGCTCGTCACGCCAGTGCGACAGACGCCGGGCCAGGCCGTCCCGATGCTTGAGCAGGTATTGATGGGCGTGCGCGCGGTCGTACTTGCGCGAGAACTCCAGTTCGATGGGGCCCGAATCGCTCATGGCAGGTACTCCTCTGAAAAGCGGAACGCCAGACTAACGAGACACACATCAAGCCCCTGTCAAAAGGATGTGAAAAAACCGTCACGCCGGGTCGGATCCGAGCACCACCTGAAAACAACTGCCCTGGGGCGGGAGCTGCTGCACACTGACCGTCCAACCCTGGTGCGCGCAGATCCGCTTGACCAGTGACAGCCCGAGCCCGAGCCCCTCCCCACGCGCCTCGCAACCACGCACGAACGGCTGAAACATGCGTTCCTGCTGTTCCAGCGGAATGCCCGGACCACTGTCCTCGACGCGAAAGCCGCCATGGCCCAGGACCAGCCGTACCACACCGCTTTCGGTGTAATGCAGGGCATTGCGCAGCAGGTTGGACATCACCGTACCGAGCAACGTCAGGTTGTACAGGCCGCTGTCATGGCCCTCCTCCACGCACTCGAAATGCAGGCCTTTTTCCCGCAGCAGCGGCGCCCAACGCTCGACCTGCTCCTGTGCCACGCGGGCCAGGGTGGCATTGCCGCCGAGGGCGCTGGTCTCCGGGCGGGCCCGGGCCAACAGCAGAAAGGTCTGCACCAGCTCGTGCATTTCCTGCGCAGCACGCTGGACCCGCACGGTCTTCTGCCTCGCCGGCGCGGGCAACTCGGCCTGATCGAGCAACTCGCAAGCCCCGAGGATGACCATCAGCGGCGTGCGCAACTCGTGACTGACGTCGCTGGTGAACAGCCGCTCACGCTCCAGCGTCTGCCGCAACTGGCCAAGGGTGCTGTCGAACGCCGCGGCCAGATGACCGACTTCATCGTCGGGGTATTGCAGCGCCAGCGGCGGTGCCAGCGGGTGCAGCTGATCGCGATGACGCACCTGCTGCGCCAGCCGCGTGACCGGCGCCATCACCCGCTGCGCCATCAGCCACCCCAACCCCCAGGCGCCGACAACGCTGAGCAGAAACCCCGCCAGCACCACATTGAACAGTACATTCTCGCGCGCCTCGAACTCGTGCTGATCCTCGACCAGCACATAACGTTCGCCGGCAATATCACGCACATAGACGTAATAGGCCTCGTCGCCGCGCACCAGTTCGGTGAAGCCCTCGTCGAGCGCGGCCAGGCCTTCTGGCAGCGCATACCGCGGCAAGTGGGAGGCGAAGAAGCGGGTGCTGGCATCCAGCTTCGGCGGCTGCCCGCGGGGCAGATCCTCGCTCAGCACGGTATCCATCTCGCGGCTCAGCGCCTCGCTGACCAGTTGCTCCTCGATAAAATGCACCACCGCAACGATGCTCAGGGCGAAGGCGCCGCTGACCACCAGGGTGGTCAGCGTGAAGGCGATGACGATGCGCCGGGCAAGCGGCTGTTTAGCGATCATCCTCGTCCTCCGCCAGACGGAAACCAACGCCATGCAGGGTGTGCAGCAGCGGTTTGGCGAAGGGCTTGTCCAACGCCTGACGCAGCTGATGGATATGGCTGCGCAGGCTGTCGCTGTCTGGTGGATCCTCACCCCACAGCGCCTCTTCCAGCGCCTCGCGGCGCACCACCGCCGGACTCTTCTGCATCAGGATCGCCAGCAGCTTGTGGCCGATGGGGTTGAGCCGCAGCGTCTGACCGGCACGGGTGGCCTGCAAGGTGTCGAGGTCGTAGTGCAGGTCGCCGACCTGCAACTGGTGCCTGCGGGCGCCCTGGCTGCGCCGCAGTATCGCCTCGATGCGCGCGACCAGTTCGGACAGGGCGAAGGGCTTGATCAGGTAGTCATCGGCGCCGGCACCGAGCCCCCGCAGGCGATCGCCCAGAGCGTCACGGGCGGTGAGCATGATGATCGGCGTATCACGCCCGGCGTCCTCGCGCAGACGCTTGCACACCTGATAACCGTCGATGCCCGGCAGCATGATGTCCAGCACGATCAGATCGTAGTGGCCGGTCGCGGCCAGGTGCAGACCACTGAGCCCGTCCTCGGCGCAGTCGACCCCGTAACCCTTGAGTTCCAGATAATCCAGCACGTTGGCCAGGATGTCGCGGTTGTCTTCGATAACCAGGATGCGCATGCATAGCTCTCGGCGAATGGGTCAGGCCGCGCTCAAGGCAAGGCTAGGCGCGGCAAAAACAGCAGATCGAAGGTGAAGCAAACGTCAGCCGACGAGCCCCTGGCTCACCCAGCCAATATGCACCACGCGACTTAAGACTGCCTTAAGAATGAGCACCAATAATCGGCTCAGACATTCAACCGAGGCTCCCCCATGGAACTGCCCTGGGTAGATCAAACAGACGCACTGGCACGCATCGGCCGCGAGCAGCCGCTGACCCTGCAACTGGCCCGGAGTGGCCAGGGCGAGCGCCGCGAGGCGCTGGAGAAGTTTATCCGGGAGCGCTTTGCCCTTCACTATCAGGCGCGCATCCAGCACTTCATGCCTTGCCTGCTCGGCCTGCATGCCAGCAATGGCGAGGTGCAGGGCGCGGTCGGCCTGCGCAGCGCCCAGCGCCGCCCGTTGTTCCTCGAACGCTACCTGAACGAGTCGATCGAACAGGCGATCGGCCGGCGTTGCGGAGGCGCAGTGCCGCGCGAAGAAATCGTCGAGGTGGGCAACCTGGCCGCCTTCGGCAACGCCTCGGCACGCCTGCTGATCGTGGCGCTAACCGACCTGCTGGTCGCCCAGGGTTTTCGCTGGGTGGTGTTCACCGGCACGCCGGCCTTGCTCAACAGCTTCCAGCGCCTGGCCCTGACGCCGATAGCGCTGGGACTCGCCGATCCGGCGCGGATGGGCGATGAACTGGCCGACTGGGGCAGCTACTACGCCAGCCGCCCACAGGTGATGGCCGGCGAGATCCTGCCCGGTCACCAACGCCTGCTGCAGCTCGGGGCCTATCCGCGCCTCGGCTACCAGCCCTTGTTCAACGTCGGGGAGGTAGCTCATGCAGCCTGCAGTTGAACATTTCTGGCAGCAGCTCGAGCAACACAACGGTGTCGCCCTGATCGAAGGCGAACGCAGGTTGAGTTACGTCGAGCTGCGCCACGAGGTGCAAGCCCGCGCCAATCACCTGAAAGAACTCGGCGTGCGGCGCGTCGCCCTGGCCATGGACAACGGCCTGCAGTGGGCACTGTGGGATCTCGCCCTGCTGCGCGCCGGACTGGTCTGCGTGCCGCTGCCGGGCTTCTTCTCCCCGGCACAGCAACAGCATGTGCTGGATCACGCAGGCATCGATTGCCTGCTCGGTGCGGAAAATGAGCTGACCCGTAGCAGCGGCTTCGCACCAACCGCGCCCGGACTGTTGCAACGCCAGCAAGCAACGGTGACCGAGGTGCCGAGCGGCACACGGAAAATCACCTACACCTCCGGCACCACCGGCCAACCCAAGGGCGTCTGCCTCGATGCCGAGGCACAGCTCGAGGTTGCCGCCAGCCTCTGGCTGGCCAGCCGCAGCTGCGACGTGCAGCGCCACCTCTGCGTGCTGCCGCTGGCCACCCTGCTGGAAAACATCGCCGGGCTTTATGCGCCGTTGCTGGCCGGTGCCAGCGTCGAGCTGCGCCCGCTGGCCGAGATCGGTCTCAGCGGCGCCAGCGGCTTCGAGCCGTTGCGCTTGATCGGCACGCTGCGCGCGAGCCAGCCGCACAGCCTGATTCTGCTCCCGCAATTGCTCCTGGCACTGGTCAACGCTGCGGAGCAGGGTCTGTCGCTACCGACCTCGCTACGCTTCATTGCCGTTGGCGGTGGCCGCGTGGCGCCACAGTTGCTGCAGCGTGCGGACAAACTCGGACTGCCTGTGTTCGAAGGCTACGGCCTGTCCGAGTGCGCTTCGGTGGTCTGCCTGAACACCCCCCAGGCGCGCCGGATCGGCAGCGTCGGCCAGCCCCTGGCGCACGTCGAATTGCGCCTGGCCGATGATGGCGAAGTGCTGGTGCGCGGCCCCCACATGCGTGGTTATCTCGGCGAACCGCCGCTGGTCGACGACTGGCTGGCGACTGGCGATCTCGCTCACTGGGAGAACAGCTTTCTGATCCTGCACGGGCGCAAGAAGCACCAGTTCGTCACGGCCTACGGACGCAACGTGAATCCCGAATGGGTCGAGGCCGAACTGCTGCAGCAGACGGCAATCGCTCAAGCCTGGCTGCATGGCGAAGCGCTGGCGGAGAACGTCGCCGTGTTGGTGCCGCGGCGCGCCGACTGCAGCGACGCCGAACTGGATGCTGCCGTGGCGACAGTCAACCAGAGCCTGCCCGACTATGCCCGCGCGCACCACTGGCTGCGCGCCGCGCAATCGTTCAGCGCCGCCAACGGCCTGGCCACCGCCAATGGTCGCCTGCGCCGCACGGCTCTGTTCAACCATTACCAGCCGGCCATCGAGGCCGTGCAGAAGCCGATCCAATGAGGAGCACCATGGAATTCTTCGAGCAACTGCAACACCAGACCCGCAACGAGCGCGAATACCTGCTCGGCGCGCCGATTTTCGCGGCCGCATTTGACGGCAGCGCCACGCTGGAGCAATACATCGCCTTCCTCACCCAGGCCTATCACCACGTCAAGCACACGGTACCGCTGCTGATGGCCTGTGGCGCGCGGCTGCCGGAGCGGCTGGAATGGCTGCGCGAGGCAATCGCCGAGTACATCGAGGAAGAACTCGGCCACCAGGAATGGATCCTCAATGACATCCGCGCCTGCGGTGGCGACCCCGACCGCGTGCGCAACAGCCAGCCGGCGCTGCCCACCGAGCTGATGGTCGCCTACGTCTACGATCGCATCGCGCGGCACAACCCGGTGAGTTTCTTCGGCATGGTCAACGTACTGGAAGGCACCAGCATTGCCTTGGCCAGCCAGGCGGCCGGCGTGCTGCAGGATCGGCTGCAGCTGCCGGCCCAGGCCTTCAGCTACCTGACTTCCCATGGCAGCCTCGACCTGGAGCACATGGAGCTGTTCAAGAAACTGATGAACCGTCTCGACAACGAGGACGACCAAACCGCCGTACTGCATACCGCCGCGGTGGTGTATCGCCTCTATGGCGACATCTTCCGCAGCCTGACGGGCACAGGGCACGACCATGCAACTCAATGAATGCCGGGCCCTGCTCACCGGCGCCAGTGGCGGGATCGGCCAGGTGCTGGTCGAGCAACTCTGTGCCGGCGGCGCCAAGCTGCTCCTGGTCGGCCGCGATAACAGTGCGCTGGAGGCCCTGGCCCGACGTTATCCGGGGCAGATCAAGCTGGTCTGCGCCGATCTCGGCCAACGCGACGACCGGCACCGGGTGCGCGATGCCGCGCGCCGCTTCGGCGGACTCAACTGTGTGATCCACGCCGCCGGGGTCAACCAGTTCAGCCTGCTGGAGCAGCAGGACGAAGATGCCATCGCCCGGCTGATCGAAGTCAATGTCACCGCCACCCTGCAGCTCACCCACCTGCTGCTGCCGCTGCTGCGCCAACAATCGAAGGCCCTGCTGGTCAATCTCGGCTCGACCTTCGGCTCCATCGGCTACCCGGGCTTCAGCGTCTACTGCGCCAGCAAGTTCGCCCTGCGCGGGTTCTCCGAGGCGTTACGCCGGGAACTCGCCGACAGCCGGATCAAGGTGCTCTACATCGCCCCGCGCGCCACCCGCACGACGATGAACAGCGAGCAGGTGGTGGCGATGAACGACGAGCTGAAAGTCGGCATGGACGCGCCCGCCAGCGTCGCCACGCAGATCGTCCAGGCCATCGCCCGCGAGCGCGAGGAGCTCTATCTCGGCTGGCCGGAGAAGCTCTTCGTGCGCCTCAACAGTTTGCTGCCGCGCCTGGTGGACCAGGCACTGCGCAAGCAACTGCCGGTGATCAAGCGCTTCGCCCGGCGCCCGACGGACACCGATGCGCCGGAGCCCCCAGCCATTAACCCTTCCCACGGAGATACACCATGAAATCCCTGTTCGGCATTTGCCTCACGCTGCTGGCGCTGTGCAGCCAGCCAAGCTTTGCCCTCAACCCCGCCAGCGAGACGGCGTTGCAGCAACTGCAGCAACGCTGGGCCGAAATCAACTATCAACTGCCGGCGGCGCAACGCGAAGCGGCATTCGCCAAACTCGCCGGCGAGGCCGAACAGGCCCTGGCTCGCGAGCCCGATGCAGCCGAACTGCTGATCTGGGACGGCATCATTCGCAGCACCTGGGCCGGCGCCAAGGGTGGGCTCGGCGCACTCGGCCTGGCCAAGCAGGCCAAGGCACGCTTCGAGCAAGCGCTGGCACTCGATCCGCAGGCGCTCAACGGTTCCGCCTACACCAGCCTCGCCAGTCTCTACTATCAAGTGCCCGGCTGGCCGATCGGCTTCGGTGACGATGACAAGGCCGCCGAACTGTTCCGTCAGGCCCTGGCAATCAACCCGCAAGGCATCGACCCGAACTACTTTTACGCCGGTTTCCTGGTCGACCAGGACCGCTACGCCGAAGCCCGCAGCGCGCTGGAAAAGACCCTGGCAGCCCCCGATCGGCCCGGACGCGCAATTGCCGATACCGGTCGCCGCAACGAAGCCCGTAAACTGCTCGACGATGTCGACAAAAAGCTGGAATAACCCAACGCAGCGGCGTTGAATGCTGCACAAGCTCTCAAGCCCCACTGGAACATCCATGCGCCTATTGTTGGTAGAAGATGACCGCGCACTCGCCGAAGGCATTCGCACCGCGCTCAAGCCCGAGGGTTACACCGTCGACTGGCTGCAGGACGGCGCCAGCGCGCTCCATGCGCTGAGCCATGAGAGTTTCGAGCTGGTAATTCTCGACCTCGGCCTGCCACGGCTGGATGGCATTGAACTGCTCAAGCAGCTGCGCGGCGCGGCGAATCCGGTGCCGGTGCTGGTACTGACCGCCCGCGATGCCACCAGCGACCGGATCGCCGGGCTCGATGCCGGCGCCGACGACTATCTGGTCAAGCCGTTCGATGTCGCTGAACTCAAGGCGCGTCTGCGGGCGCTGCTGCGGCGCAGCTTCAACCGCCCACAACCGGCGCTGGAATATCGTGGCATCCGGCTCGACCCGCTGGATCAGCAGGTCAGCTACCTGGGTAACCCGGTCAACCTGCCACGCAAGGAATTCCTCCTGCTGCATGAACTGCTGGCCCAGTCCGGCCGGGTACTGACGCGCGACAAGCTGCAGCAGGTGCTCTATGGCTGGGACGAAGAAGTCGAAAGCAACGCGCTGGAGGTGCACATCCACCACCTGCGCAAGAAATTCTTCCCCGAGTTGATCCGCACCGTGCGTGGCGTCGGCTACCTGGTGGACAAATGCTGAGACGCTCGATCCGCAACCGCACCCTGGCACTGGTGCTCGGTGCACTGGTGCTGTCGTTGAGCCTGATCTCCTATCAGAGCTACCGCGATGCGGGTCATGAAATCGAAGAGTTGTTCGATGCCCAGCTGGCGCAGAGCGCCCGACTGGTACAGGGGCTGGTGGTGCGCGAAATGAGCCCGCAGGTGCGCCAGTCGCTACAGGCCGCCCTGGACGAAGCGGTCAACGTGCAGCGCAGCCGGGGGACTCCCGGGCATGTCTATGAGACCAAGCTGGGTTTCCAGGTGTTCGCCGAAGATGGCGGCACGCTGCTGCAATCGGCCGGGGCTCCGCAGGGTGCACTGCAGCAACTGCTCGCCGGGGCCGGCGCAGCGCCGGCGCAACCTTTCGCCCGCCTGGCCAGCGGCTACCACGAGGTGACGCTCGACGCCCACGACTGGCGCCTGTTTCTGCTGCACGATCGCCAGGACGGCTTGTGGATTCTGGTCAGCGAACGCGACGACGTGCGCGGCGAACTGGTCGGCAAGATCGCCCGGCGCAGCCTGCTGCCGGACCTGATCGGCCTGCCGCTCCTGGCGCTGCTGATCTGGCTGGCGGTGGGCTGGGGCTTGCGCCCGCTGGAGCAGATAGCTCAGCTGCTGAAAAGCCGCGACCCGGACAATCTCGCGCCGCTGCTGCTGGCCCCGCTGCCCTTGGAGCTGGAGCCGGTGGCCGCTTCACTGAACCGCCTGTTGCAGCAGGTCAGGCAACTGATCGAACGGGAAAAACGCTTTATCGCCGATGCCGCCCACGAACTGCGTACGCCGCTGGCGGTGTTGCGCATCCACGCGCAGAACGCCCTGCAGACCCACGACGAAACCGACCGGGCACAGGCGCTGGAGCAATTGATAGCCGGCGTCGATCGCACCACTCGGGTGGTCGCCCAGCTACTCACCCTGGCGCGCCTGGAACCGAACGCGCAGCAATTGCGCATGCAACCGCTGGATCTCTCGACCCTGGTTCGCGACACCCTGGCGGAGCTGACGCCGCTTGCCATCACCCGCGAGCAGGAGCTGACCCTGGACGCCGCAGAAGGCGAAGACTTCAGTCTGATCGGCGATGCCGCCAGCCTGGCGACACTGTTGCAGAACCTGGTCGGCAACGCTCTGGAATACACCCCAACCGGCGGACAGATTCAGGTGCGCCTGGAACCCCGGGCGGACAACCTGATAGTGGAGGTGGCGGACAGCGGCCGTGGAGTGCCCGCCGAACTGCGCCCCCAGTTGTTTCAGCGCTTCTTCCGCCAGGGCGAAGGCCAGGGCGCCGGACTCGGCCTATCGATCGTCGCGCGCATCGCCGAACTGCATGGCGCCGACGTCGAGTTGCTCGACTCGCCGCTGGGCGGGCTGCGGGTCAGCGTTCATCTGCCCCGCTCGGTCAATCCGCAGAGCCCCGTGTGCCGCTGAATGCCGCTTGCGCCTGTCCTCTAAACGCGTGCTCCCACTACGGGAGTGGGTGGCCGGCACGGGGATCGGGATTCGGCAAAGCCCGGTGGTGCAGGTGCCTGGTCCGTACCCGAGTCCTGGAGCGCTAGACAGGGCAGCGTCCCGCACCAAGACAAGTCCGCCCTCGCCGCCCATAGCAAACCCGCCACAGCTGCGCCTGCTGGAGTCCGACAGCCCGTGGTAACCTTGCGTTCATTTCAAAGCCGCTGGGGCGCAAAGACTTCAGCATGCGGGGCGCATGTCTACGCCAGGTGGATGGCTGGCGAGCCACACAACCGGCACTGCGTGCAAAAGCCCTGAACCTGCCCCACACAATTCAACTACTTGCGCTAACTATCTGATGAATATGGCAACCCAGGATTTATCCAGCCACACCCCGATGATGCAACAGTACTGGCGACTGAAGAACCAGCACCCGGATCAGCTGATGTTCTACCGCATGGGCGACTTCTACGAAATCTTCTACGAGGACGCGAAAAAGGCCGCCAAGCTGCTGGATATCACCCTCACCGCCCGCGGCCAGTCGGCCGGCCAGGCGATTCCCATGTGCGGGATTCCCTACCACGCCGCCGAAGGCTATCTGGCCAAACTGGTCAAGCTCGGCGAGTCGGTGGTCATCTGCGAACAGATCGGCGACCCGGCGACCAGCAAGGGCCCGGTGGAACGCCAGGTGGTGCGCATCATCACCCCCGGCACGGTCAGCGACGAAGCCCTGCTCGACGAGCGCCGCGACAACCTGCTGGCCGCGGTACTCGGCGACGAACGGCTGTTCGGCCTGGCGGTACTGGATATCACCAGTGGCCGTTTCAGCGTGCTGGAGATCCAGGGCTGGGAAAACCTGCTGGCCGAACTGGAGCGCCTCAATCCGGTCGAGTTGCTGATCCCGGACGACTGGCCCCAGGGCCTGCCGGCGGAAAAACGCCGCGGCGCACGCCGCCGGGCGCCCTGGGATTTCGAGCGCGACAGCGCGCACAAGAGCCTCTGTCAGCAGTTCGCCACCCAGGACCTGAAAGGCTTTGGCTGCGAGAACCTGAGCCTGGCCATCGGTGCCGCCGGCTGCCTGCTCGGCTACGCCAAGGAAACCCAGCGCACCGCCCTGCCGCACCTGCGCAGCCTGCGTCATGAGCGGCTCGACGACACCGTGATCCTCGACGGCGCCAGCCGCCGTAACCTGGAGCTGGACGTCAACCTCGCCGGCGGCCGCGACAACACCCTGCAGTCGGTGGTCGACCGTTGCCAGACCGCCATGGGCAGCCGCCTGCTCAGCCGCTGGCTGAACCGCCCGCTGCGTGACCGCGCCATATTGGAAGCACGCCAGGAGTCGATCGCCTGCCTGCTGGAACGCTACCGCTTCGAAACCCTGCAGCCGCAGCTCAAGGAAATCGGCGACCTGGAACGGATCCTCGCCCGCATTGGCCTGCGCAACGCCCGGCCGCGCGATCTGGCGCGTCTGCGCGATGCCCTGGCGGCCCTGCCGACGCTGCAAATGGCCATGGCCAACCTCGAGTCGCCGCACCTGGCGAACCTGGCCAGCACCGTCAGCACCTACCCGGAGCTGGCCGAGCTGCTGTCCCGCGCCATTATCGACAACCCACCGGCGGTGATCCGCGACGGCGGCGTACTCAAGACCGGCTACGACGCCGAGCTGGACGAGCTGCAGTCGCTCAGCGAAAACGCCGGCCAGTACCTGATGGACCTGGAAGTGCGCGAGAAAGCCCGCACCGGCCTGGCCAACCTCAAGGTCGGCTACAACCGGGTGCACGGCTATTTCATCGAGCTGCCGAGCAAGCAGGCCGAGTCGGCCCCGGCCGACTATATCCGCCGCCAGACCCTCAAGGGTGCCGAGCGCTTCATCACTCCCGAGCTCAAGGAATTCGAGGACAAGGCCCTGTCGGCCAAGAGCCGCGCCCTGGCCCGCGAGAAGATGCTCTACGAAGAGCTGCTGGAACGCCTGATCGGCCACCTCGGCCCGCTGCAGGACAGCGCCGCGGCCCTGGCCGAACTGGACGTGCTGAGCAACCTGGGCGAGCGCGCGCTGAACCTCGATCTCAACCGGCCACGCTTCGTCGACGAACCCTGCATGCGTATCGAGCAGGGCCGTCATCCGGTGGTCGAACAGGTGCTGACCACGCCCTTCGTGGCCAACGACCTGAGCCTCGACGACGACACGCGCATGCTGATCATCACCGGGCCGAACATGGGCGGTAAATCCACCTATATGCGCCAGACCGCGCTGATCGTGCTGCTGGCCCATATCGGCAGCTTCGTCCCGGCGAAAAGCTGCGAGCTGTCGCTGGTCGACCGCATCTTCACCCGTATCGGCTCGAGCGACGACCTGGCCGGCGGCCGCTCGACCTTCATGGTGGAGATGAGCGAGACCGCCAACATCCTGCACAACGCCAGTGAACGCAGCCTGGTGCTGATGGACGAAGTCGGCCGCGGCACCAGCACCTTCGACGGCCTGTCGCTGGCCTGGGCGGCCGCCGAGCGACTGGCCAAGCTGCGCGCCTACACGCTGTTCGCCACCCACTATTTCGAACTCACGGTTCTGCCGGAAAGCGAACCGCTGGTGGCCAACGTGCACCTCAATGCCACCGAGCACAATGAGCGCATCGTCTTTTTGCACCATGTACTGCCCGGCCCGGCCAGTCAGAGCTATGGTTTAGCTGTGGCGCAACTGGCGGGTGTGCCCGGCGAAGTGATTCTGCGCGCCCGCGAACATCTGGCGCGCCTGGAAACCACCAGCCTGCCCCATGACTTGCCCCGCAGCGAGTCCGGACAGCCGACGACTCCACTGCAAAGCGATCTGTTTGCCAGCCTGCCGCACCCGGTGCTGGAGGAATTGATCATGATCAACCCTGATGATCTGACTCCGCGCAAAGCGTTGGAACTGTTATATACATGGAAGGCGCGAGTCTAACGCCCGCGCTCGCAAGCTGTTAGAATCCCGCGCGCTTTGGGGTACTGCGGCCTACTAGCCTGGCGTCGCAGTCATAGTTTCCCTAGCCGAGGGGCTGTTTATGGAAAACAGTCCCCGCGCCGTAGCCTGAGGAGAGAATTAGAAATGACCTTCGTCGTCACCGACAACTGCATCAAGTGCAAGTACACCGACTGCGTGGAAGTCTGTCCGGTGGACTGCTTCTACGAAGGCCCGAACTTCCTGGTGATCCACCCGGACGAGTGCATCGACTGTGCGCTCTGCGAGCCGGAGTGCCCGGCCCAAGCGATCTTCTCCGAAGACGAAGTGCCGGAAGATCAACAGGAATACATCGAGCTCAATGCCGACCTGGCCGAAGTCTGGCCAAACATCACCGAGAAGAAAGAAGCTCTGCCTGATGCGGAAGAGTGGGATGGCGTAAAAGACAAGCTGCAACACCTGGAACGCTAAGGCTCGACCGGCGTTCATTAAAAGACCCGCCTTGCGCGGGTCTTTTGCTTTCCTGCAGACAAAAAAAGGGGCGGTATTACCCGCCCACTCTTTTGTCCCTACTCCCTGTATTCCCTGCTCATCGTCCTGATGGAATCGCATCCTGCGATTGTCCTGACCCCAATCCTTGGTAGTCTGTGCCAGTCCCTAGGCACGGGGGTAATACTAGCGTTCTCCTGGCCTGCCACAAGCCTGCCAAATAACCTGAAAAGCTCAAAACCTGACAGCATAAAATAAAATAGCTTTATAAATCATATAGTTGAATTAACGCATCAAATTCAAGCAGCGACTTGCCTGCCATTCTTTCCCTTAATCGCTTACACGCCCTGTAAGTGATGACTTACACGCCACCCACAAAACCCCGGCCTGGCCCGCAAGGCTGTTCACTTATGCGGCCAGCCGGCTCGAGGCCGTAAGTCAGATAACACGCGCGTAGCCGGATACAGTCCGGGAACGATCGTTCAGGCGCCAGTCGGCCCGGATTTCATTGAGCTACAAAAAAAATGCTGCTCACTTGCCTTCAGTGAACAGCATTGCGGTCTGGCCTGGACTTTGTAGAAAAAAGCGGGAGCTACTGGAACAACGCCTCACTCGACAGGCCGTTCTTTTCCAGAATTTCACGCAAGCGCTTGAGTGCCTCGACCTGAATCTGCCGCACACGCTCGCGAGTCAGACCGATTTCCTGACCGACTTCTTCCAGGGTGCAGCTTTCGTGGCCGCGCAAGCCGAAACGCCGCACCACGACCTCACGCTGCTTGTCGGTCAACTCGGACAGCCATTGATCGATGCTTTGTGAAAGGTCGTCGTCCTGCAGCAACTCGCATGGATCGGTGGGCCGATCATCTGTCAGGGTATCGAGCAGGGTCTTGTCGGAATCCGGGCCGAGGGAAACATCCACCGAAGAAACCCGCTCATTCAAGCCGAGCATGCGCTTGACCTCCCCCACTGGTTTTTCCAGCAGATTGGCGATTTCTTCCGCCGACGGCTCGTGGTCGAGTTTCTGGGTCAACTCGCGCGCCGCGCGCAGGTAGACGTTGAGTTCTTTGACCACGTGGATCGGCAATCGAATCGTACGGGTCTGATTCATGATCGCCCGTTCGATGGTCTGGCGGATCCACCAGGTCGCGTAAGTCGAGAAGCGGAAGCCACGCTCCGGGTCGAACTTTTCGACCGCACGGATCAAGCCGAGGTTACCTTCTTCGATCAGGTCGAGCAGCGACAAACCGCGATTGACATAGCGGCGGGCGATTTTCACCACCAGGCGCAGGTTGCTTTCGATCATGCGCTTACGCCCAGCCGGATCGCCCTTCTGCGCCAGACGCGCAAAGAACACTTCCTCTTCAGGGCTGAGCAGGGGGGAAAAGCCGATTTCGTTGAGATACAACTGAGTGGCATCGAGCGCGCGGGTGTAGTCGATGTACTTGTGTTGCTTGCTGCCGGATGGCTTGGCTTTGCTGCGAGTGATTGGCGTTTCAGCCTGTTCACTCGATACATCAGTCAAGACGATACCCGTCTCCATCAGGAGCACTTCATCGTCGACGTCAAACTCCGGCGCTTCTTTTGGATTGAGTGCCATTATTGTTGTCCCTTGCTGAGTTCGACAGCAAGCCCGGGCGGCACCTATCTCCCTGGCGACACCTGAGCCCGTCCCTCCCACGTGATGGAACAGACGAGCGGCAGATCAACGGCGTGGCAAGTATTGCAGCGGATCTACAGGTTTTCCCTGCCGGCGAATTTCAAAATGAAGCTTCACCCGGTCGGCTCCCGTGGAACCCATCT
Organism: Pseudomonas borbori; assembly: GCF_900115555.1. Lineage (GTDB taxonomy): Bacteria > Pseudomonadota > Gammaproteobacteria > Pseudomonadales > Pseudomonadaceae > Aquipseudomonas > Aquipseudomonas borbori. The sequence goes on along the minus strand of NZ_FOWX01000010.1, from coordinate 92,120 downwards.
CGGCAATCGTTTGCCCGGCTTTGACCTGCTGTCCCTCCTGCACCAGCAGCCTGCGGTTATGTCCGTAGGCACTTACGTAGGTATCGCTGTGTTTGATGATCAGCAACTCGCCGTAGCCCCGTAAACCACTCCCGGCGTACACCACTGAGCCATCAGACGCAGCCAAAACAGGCTGTCCCAAATCACCGGCGATATCAATGCCTTTATTCAAACTGCCGTTTGAGGAGAATCGCCCGATGACCACACCGCTGGCAGGCCAGGCCCAGCCTGACGCTGAGCGCTGTACCGGTTGCACCGCAGTGGTCGCCTGGGTCGCCTTGATTGGCGCCGGGGCCTGAGCCTGCGGCCGTGCAGCAGGGGCCTGAATCGGTGCAACCGGGCGGGCAACAGGTGCCGGCCGGCTCACCGCCGGCGCAACGGCAACCGCGGGCGCACGCGCCGGCTGACGACCGTCGAAGCGAATCACCTGGCCGACCCGGATCAGGTACGGCGGGACAATGCCGTTGCGAGCAGCCAGGGCTTTCCAGTCCCAGCCGAAGCGAAAGGCGATCGAATAGAGGGTATCGCCGCGGCGCACCACATATTGGCCGCTGGTCACCGGCTGACGCTGCTGTAGCGCCCCCCGGTTATTGCGATCGACGACCTGCACCCCTCCTGGTGGCGGACTGGCGCAACCAACCAGCAGCGCGCCAATCACCAGGCCAGTCAACAGACTCCGGGTGCTACTGCTGCAAATTCGCGGTTGAATGGCAGTGAAACTCACCCGTGTCTCCCTTATTTGGCTAGTGGCGTCTGCGGTTTGGCCGGTATTGTGCCGCAATTATTCGGCGCAGCCAGTGCTTTGCTGACGGTGACTGGCCAGCCACTCCAGCCCGAGCACCAACAGCACCCCTCCCAGAGCCAGGAGAATAGCCAAGAGCAGCTGTGGATCCTGTCCGCTGACCTCGGCAAAACGTCCTGGCAAGAGATTGGCCTGTAGCAACGGTACTGGCTCGCCGTGGCGGTCGGTTTGCCAGGTCAGGGTTTCTTTCCACGGCCAGAGCTTGTTCAGCGAGCCGAGCATCAACCCCGTCAACAACGCCAGGGTCAGGTCGCGCCAATGCACCAACAGCCAACGCAGCAACCCGGCAAAACTGACGATGCCCACCAGGCAACCACTGGCAAACAGTGCCAAGACACTGACATCGAGGCCTTTCACCGCCCCGAGAATGAAGGGATACAACCCCAGCAGCAGCAGGATGAAGCTGCCGGAAATACCCGGCAGGATCATCGCGCAGATGGCAATCGCACCGGCGCAGAAGATGCTCAGCGAACCAGTGCCCCACTGCACGGGCGAGGCCACTGTGATCCAGTAGGCGAAGGCCGCCCCCATGGCGAAACTGACGAAACGACTCCAGTTCCAGCGCTGAATTTCGCGGGCGACCAGGTGCGAAGACACCAGAATCAAGCCGAAAAAGAACGACCAGACCGGGATCGGATGCTCGGCCAGCAGGAAGGTGATCAGCCGCGCCAGACTGAGCACACTGGTCAGGATGCCGGCCAACAGAACCAGCAGGAAGGTCGCGTTGGCCGCCTGCCACGCGGCGCGGATACGACCGCGCACGAGCATGCCCAGCGCGGCGGGCACGCTGGCGATCGAACGCAGCAGCTCATCGTAGATGCCGCTGATAAAGGCGACGGTGCCGCCGGAAACGCCAGGCACCACATCGGCCGCGCCCATGGCGATGCCCTTGGTGAAGAGCAGGATATGTTTCTTCATGGATCCATCCAGTCGAACGCTAAAGATCAGGCCAGGGGCCCATTGAGCAAGGGAACGAAACGCACGGCATCCAGCACATGCCGGGCAAAGCCCTGCTCCTCACGGACGATCAGCAGCAGCTGCTGGACATCGCCGGCACCGACCGGAATCACCAGGCGCCCTTCCGGCGCCAACTGATCGAGCAAGGCCTGGGGCACCTCGCTGGCGGCAGCGGTGACGATAATGCCATTGTAGGGCGCCAGGGCCGGCCAGCCCTCCCACCCATCGCCCCAGCGGAACACCACATTGCGCAGATTCAGCGCGCTCATGCGTTCCTTGGCGCGATCCTGCAGGCCCTGGATACGCTCGACGCTGAAGACCCGCTCGACCAGCTGCGCCAGAATGGCGGTTTGATAACCGGAACCGGTACCGATTTCCAGCACCTTGTCCAACGGCCCCGCTGCCAGCAGCAGCTCACTCATGCGCGCCACCATGTAGGGCTGCGAGATGGTCTGATTATGGCCAATCGGTAACGCGGTGTCTTCGTAAGCGCGATGGGCCAGGGCTTCATCGACGAACAGGTGGCGCGGCGTGCGCCGGATCACCTCCAGCACCTGGGCATTGGACAGCCCTTCTTCGTACAGCCGCTGAATCAAGCGCTCACGGGTACGCTGCGAGGTCATGCCGATGCCGCGATGATGCAGTTCGTCTTGTTCACGCCTCATCAGAGCAAGCCCTCCAGCCAGGGTTGCAGGCTGCTGAGACCGTCCTGGAAGGTGCGATCGAGCTGCAAAGGAGTAACGGAGACGAAGCCCTGCATCACCGCATGGAAATCCGTGCCCGGTCCGCCGTCCTCGGCATCGCCGGCGACCGAAATCCAGTAGCCTTCCTTGCCGCGCGGATTGATCACCTTGACCGGAGCTGCCGCACGGGCGCGATGGCCCAGGCGGGTCAGTTGGATGCCACGGATGTGTTCCAGCGGCAGGTTGGGGATATTCACGTTGAGCACGGTGCGCGCTGGCAGATCCAGCAGCTCATGCGCCTCCACCAGCTTGCGCGCGAAGTAGGCGGCGGTCGCCAGATTGTCCGGCTGGCGCGAAAGCAGGGAGAAGGCAAACGCCGGACGGGACAGAAAACGTCCTTCCAGGGCGGCGGCCACCGTGCCGGAATAGAGCACGTCATCGCCCAGGTTGGCCCCCAGGTTGATACCGGCCACGACCAGATCCGCTACCTGCGGCAGCAACCCGTTCAAGCCCAGGTGCACACAGTCGGTGGGTGTGCCGTTGAGGCTGATAAAGCCGTTGGGCAAGGTGCAGGGGTGCAACGGACGGTCGAGGGTCAGCGAGCTGCTGGCGCCACTTTTGTCTTGATCGGGTGCGATCACCGCGCACTCGGCATAGTCAGCCAGGGCAGCATGCAGCGCGGCAAGGCCCGGCGCGGCCACGCCGTCATCGTTGGAAATCAGAATACGCATGGGTTGTCCGTCTGCCCTGCAGGCAACAGATCGACGAGTTCACGCACCAAGACGGTGGCAAAGCATCCAGCCGGCAGGACGAATTCCAGTTGCAGAATGTCAGGCTCGGGATAATGCCACGTCAAACCGCCGATGGGGAGGCGCAGGATACGCCGTTCGTGCGTCATGCCCGCTTCTGCCAACCATTCGACCAGGGCGCGCTCGTCCTCGGCGACCTTCTGCTCCAGAGCCTGGGCGACGCCACCGGCGGTCGAGACGCCCGCACCCCACAAGGGTCCGGTCGGGTGCAGATCGAGAATCGCCAGGCGCGGGTCGCTGCACTCGGCCTCTCCAGCCGGGAAAAAGCTGCGGCTATCGGTAAAGGCCAGCAGGTCGCCAGGCAGAGCCTGATTCCAGGTGCCGGCCGCCACTCGCTCGGCCAGCACCCTGTTGAACAGCAAGCTGCGCGCCGCCGAGAGCACGCGCGAACGCACGTTGCGCTGTTCGGGCAGGGTCTGGCGCTCGGCGAAATGCCGCGCATGGGCGATATTGCCGCCCTCGAAGCCAAAGCGTTGCAGACCGAAGTAGTTGGGAATGCCCTGGGCGGCAATCTGCGTCAGACGCCGTTGCAGTGCATCGCGATCCGCATTCAGCTGGGTCAGGCGCAGGGTGAAACCGTTGGCCGCATGGGCGCCACGCTGCAATTTACGCGAGTGGCGCACCTGCCTGAGGATGCACAGGCTGGCATCCTCGGCTGCACTCAGCTGCGGGTCGGCCTTGCCCGGCAGGTGCAGGCTGAACCATTGACGGGTCAACGCCTGGCGATCCTTGAGCCCGGCATAGCTGATCATGCGCAGCGGCACGCCGGCGGCGCGGGCAATACGCCGCGCGGCATCCTCGGTATTCAGGCCGCGCTTCTCCACCCACAGCCAGAGGTGTTCGCCCTCGCCAGCCAGGGCAATATCCAGCACCTCATCGACCTGGAAATCTTCCGCCACGGCCTTGAGCAGCGCCGTGCCGCAAGGCGCGCCATGGCCGCGCGGGCCGAGCAGTTCGAGCTCGTTCATCGGGCCACCAACAGCGCGACGGCGTGCACCGCGATGCCTTCTTCGCGGCCGGTGAAGCCGAGTTTCTCGGTGGTGGTGGCCTTGACGTTGACCGCGTCCGGCGCGACTTGCAGGTCCTCGGCGATCAGGGCGCGCATGGCCTCGATGTGCGGCGCCATCTTCGGCGCCTGGGCGACTATGGTGGCGTCGACATTACCCACCTGCCAGCCTTTGGCCTGGATCAGACCCAGGACATGGCGCAGCAGCACACGGCTGTCGGCGCCCTTGAAGGTCGGGTCGGTATCGGGAAAGTGCTTGCCGATATCGCCCAGTGCCGCGGCGCCGAGCAAGGCATCGGCGAGCGCATGCAGCAGCACATCGCCGTCGGAATGAGCGACCAGCCCGAAGTTGTGGGGAATCCTTACGCCGCCGAGGGTGATGAACTCACCCTCAGCGAAACGGTGCACGTCGTAACCGTGGCCAATACGCATAGTGCTCTTCATGGAAAATCAGGCCCTGCAGAAGTCAGGGCGTGATTCTACATGCAGGAGCCTGGCTGTAGGGTGTGCCGTGCATCTGCTGCGAACATGCGCCGCTGCTTACGCCAACGCCTGGGCATGATGACGCAGATGGTCTTCGATAAAGCTGGCGATGAAGTAATAGCTGTGGTCATAGCCGGGCTGCAGGCGCAGGGTCAACGGATGCCCGGCTGCTTGCGCGGCGTTTTTCAGTGCGTCCGGCTTGAGCTGGCCCTCGAGAAAATCATCGCGATCGCCTTGGTCGACCAGGATCGGCAAACGCTCGGCCGCTTCCGCGATGAGCGCACAGGCATCCCATTCGCGCCAGCGCGAACGCTCTTCGCCGAGGTAGCGGGAAAACGCCTTCTCGCCCCAGGGGCAGTTCATCGGGTTGCTGATCGGTGAAAACGCCGACAGCGACTGGTAACGCCCGGGGTTGCGCAGCGCGCAGACCAGCGCACCATGGCCGCCCATTGAGTGACCGCTGATGCCGCGCTTGGCCGAGACCGGGAAGTTGGCCTCGATCAGCGCCGGCAGCTCGCTCACCACATAGTCGTGCATGCGGTAATTGCGCGCCCAGGGCTCCTGGGTGGCGTTGACGTAGAAGCCCGCGCCCTTGCCAAAGTCCCAGGCATTCTCGGGGTCACCCGGCACATCATCGCCACGCGGGCTGGTGTCCGGCGCGACTATGACCAGGCCCAGCTCGGCAGCCAGCCGCAGGGCACCGGCCTTTTGCATAAAGTTCTCGTCGGTGCACGTTAGCCCGGACAGCCAGTACAGCACCGGCAATTTGACGCCCTGCTCTGCCTGGGGCGGCAGGTAGACGGCGAACACCATGTCGCAGTTGAGCGTGGTGGAGCGATGGCGATAGCGCTTGTGCCAGCCGCCAAAGCTCTTCTGGCAGGAAATGTTTTCCATGAAACCTCCAACGTAAGAGGAAACGAATGCCCGGGGAGCATGCTCTCCGGGCCCGTCAGTGCACTTAGAAGTGGATGACGGTACGGATGCTCTTGCCTTCGTGCATCAGTTCGAAGGCCTCGTTGATCTGCTCCAGACCCATGTTGTGGGTGATGAAGGTGTCCAGCGGGATTTCACCCTTCTGCGATTTCTCGACATAACCCGGCAGCTCGGTCCGGCCCTTGACGCCCCCGAAGGCGCTACCGCGCCAGACGCGGCCGGTGACCAGCTGGAACGGACGGGTGCTGATCTCGGCACCGGCCGGCGCCACGCCGATGATGGTCGACTCGCCCCAGCCCTTGTGGCAGCACTCCAGCGCCGCGCGCATCAGCTGCACGTTGCCGATGCACTCGAAGCTGTAGTCGACGCCGCCGTCGGTCATCTCGACGATGACGTCCTGGATCGGCTTGGCGTGCTCCTTGGGATTGACGAAGTCGGTCAAGCCCAGCTCACGGGCCACGGCTTCCTTGCCCGGGTTGATGTCTATACCGATGATGCGCGAGGCCTTGGCCATCTTGGCGCCGATAATGGCCGCCAGACCGATACCACCCAGACCGAAGATGGCCACGGTGGCGCCCTCTTCCACCTTGGCGGTGTTAAGCACCGCACCGATACCGGTGGTCACGCCGCAGCCCAGCAGGCAGACCTTGTCCAACGGCGCTTCTTTCGGGATCACCGCGACCGAGACTTCCGGCAGCACGGTGTACTCGGAGAAGGTCGAGCAGCCCATGTAGTGGTAGATCGTCTGACCTTCGTAGGAGAAGCGGCTGGTGCCGTCCGGCATCAGACCCTTGCCCTGAGTGGCGCGCACCGAGCTGCACAGGTTGGTCTTGTTGGATTTGCAGAATTTGCACTCGCCGCACTCGGCGGTGTACAGCGGGATCACGTGGTCACCCACCTTCACCGAGGTCACGCCTTCGCCGACGGCTTCGACGATGCCACCGCCCTCGTGCCCGAGCACGCAAGGGAACACGCCCTCGGAGTCCTGGCCAGACAGGGTGTAAGCGTCAGTGTGACAAACGCCGCTGGCGACGATGCGCACCAGCACCTCGCCGGCCTTCGGCGGCGCGACATCGATCTCGACGATCTTCAGCGGTTGGTTGGGGGCAAAGGCTACCGCAGCACGTGACTTGATCATGATCGCTCTCCGACGGGTTGTAACAGTGGCGGGAAGTGTAGATCAGCCTTCACAGGCTAGTAATCGACGTTATGGCAAAACATTATTGCGATATGGGGATAATCAGCCACAACCGGATTAGAATTCCACGATCGCCAGGCAGCAGCCATTCTCGAAGACGCTCCCGGCGTATTTCCTACCTCCTCCATCCATGGAGCCGCCTACGGCTTGCTGCACTTCCCACATCCATGTGGGTCGCAAGCTGGCTCCTGACTAAGGAACAGAACGATGAATCGCTGGGAAGGCCTGGATGAATTCGTGGCGGTGGCCGAGTGCGGCCAGTTCACCGCCGCCGCCGAGCGCCTCGGCCTGTCGTCCTCGCAGGTCAGCCGCCAGGTCGCCCGCCTGGAGGAGCGCCTGCAGGCCCGGCTGTTCTACCGCAGCACCCGGCGCGTGGCGCTGACCGAGGCCGGGCAGACCTTTCTGCAGCATTGCCAGCGCCTGCAGGACGCCCGCGAAGAAGCCCTGCGCGCGGTCGGCGACCTCGGCAGCGAACCCAAGGGCCTGCTGCGCATGACCTGCGCGGTGGCCTACGGCGAGCGCTTTATCGTGCCCCTGGTGACCGACTTCATGATCCGTCACCCGCAACTACGGGTGGACATTGAACTGAGCAACCGCAACCTGGATCTGGTTCATGAAGGCCTGGACCTGGCCATTCGCCTGGGCCGCCTGCAGGATTCGCGGCTGGTCGCCACCCGCCTGGCGCCCCGGCGCATGTACCTGTGCGCGGCGCCAGACTATCTGCAGCACTACGGCCGCCCGCACAGCCTGTCGGAGCTCGGCCGGCACAACTGCCTGATCGGCAGTTCGGATACCTGGAGCTTTCAGCTCGACGGCCGCGAAACCGCGCAACGGGTGCAGGGCAACTGGCGCTGCAACAGCGGCCAGGCGGTGCTCGATGCAGCCTTGCGCGGTCTGGGGGTGTGTCAGCTGCCGGACTACTACGTTCTGCAACATTTGCGCAGCGGCGCCCTGGTCTCCCTGCTGGATAACCAGCAGCCTCCCAACACCGCAGTCTGGGCGCTCTACCCACAACAACGGCACCTGTCGCCGAAAGTGCGGCAACTGGTGGACGCGCTGAAAGCCGGGCTGGCTCAGCGCAGCGAGTATCGCTCCTGACGGCCCGACATGCTCGCCGCAGACCGGCAGGATGGGTTAGCGGCGCGGAACACAGAACGCCAACACAACGCCGAACCCCGTGCGCCGCGTAACCCATCAACCATGCCGCGCGGGGGAACGCCGCAGTCAACCCGACAGCATGGGTATCGCTGCACTCATCCTACGCTTGAGTTCAGCGCCGCCCGGCCCAGTGCCGGCGCAGCCACTCCAGGTCTTCCGGACGGGTCACCTTGAGGTTATCGGCACGCCCCTCGATCAGGCGCGGTGCCTGCCCGAGCCATTCGACGGCCGACGCCTCATCGGTAATCGTCACCCCGGCAGCCAAAGCCTCTGCCAGCGCATGGCGCAGCAAGCCGAGGCGAAACATCTGCGGCGTATAGGCCTGCCAGATCGGCGCACGATCGACGGTTTCCACTACCCGGCCGTCGGCGCCGGCCCGTTTCAAGGTGTCGCGCACCGGCACCGCGAGCAGACCGCCGACCGCATCGTCAGCCAGCTCCGTGAGCAGCAGATCCAGATCAGAGCGCGTCAGATTGGGCCGTGCCGCATCGTGCACCAACACCCAGTCGCTGTCCTGCGCCCCCAGCTCGCGCAGGCGCTGCAAGCCATTGAGTACCGAATCCGCGCGTTCGCGACCACCCTCGGCACGAACGATGCGCGGATCCCGTGCACAAGCCAGGCTCGGCCAGTAGGGATCATCGAGCGCCAGACTGACCACCACGCCGCGCAACCGCGGGTGATCGAGAAAGCAGGCCAGGCTGTGTTCCAGAATGGTTTTACCGGCCAACTCCAGGTATTGCTTGGGCCGGTCGGCACCCATGCGGCTGCCAACCCCCGCGGCGGGGATAAGGGCCCAGAAATGTGCAGATGCGAAAGTGTTCATTCGGTCAGCTGATAGAGAGTCTCGCCCTCTTTGACCATGCCCAGCTCATGCCGCGCGCGCTCCTCGACGGTTTCCATGCCTTGTTTCAGCTCCATGACTTCCGCCTCGAGAATCCGATTGCGCTCCAGCAGACGCTGATTCTCGCCCTGCTGATCAGCAATCTGCTGCTTCAACTCGGTTACCTGGGCCAGGCTGCCATCGCCCACCCACAGGCGATACTGCAGGCCAACCAGCAGCAGGATCAGGACGACTAACAACCAATAAGGACTACGCATGACAGTAAAAGCATCCCAACGAAAAGAGGGGCGACTCGCGCCGCCCCTCTTTTACCACGCCTTGGCCAGTCACTGAAAACGTCGCGAGCGAAGGCTAGGCAAGGCGAAATCAGGCGAGGCAGCGGGCTGGGCTCGCACGCGAGTTTACTGCAGTAAATGAGCATGCCGAGCCTGATTGACTCGCTTCGCTCGCCCTTCGGGCCAGCCTTCGGCTGTTACTTCGCTTCGCTGCGTTGCAACGCAGCATAGTCGAGCGCAGCAGTTTTCAGCCGCGGAACTCGGCACGACCGCGATACGGTGCCTTGCCCGCCAACTGCTCTTCGATGCGCAGCAATTGGTTGTACTTGGACACCCGGTCGGAGCGGCACAGCGAGCCGGTCTTGATCTGGCCTGCGGCAGTACCCACAGCCAGGTCGGCGATGGTGCTGTCTTCGGTTTCACCCGAGCGGTGCGAGATCACGGCAGTGTAACCCGCGGCCTTGGCCATCTGGATGGCTTCCAGGGTCTCGGTCAGGGTGCCGATCTGGTTGAACTTGATCAGGATCGAGTTGCCGATCGACTCGTCGATGCCACGCTTGAGGATCTTGGTGTTGGTTACAAACAGGTCGTCACCGACCAATTGCACCTTGCTGCCGATCTTGTCGGTCAGCACCTTCCAACCAGCCCAGTCGGACTCGTCCATGCCGTCTTCGATGGAGATGATCGGGTAACGCTCGGCCAGGCCAGCCAGGTAGTCGGCGAAACCAGCGGCGTCGAAGACCTTGCCTTCGCCAGCCAGGTCGTACTGACCATCCTTGAAGAATTCGCTGGAGGCGCAGTCCAGGGCCAGGGTGACGTCGTCGCCCAGGGTGTAACCGGCATTGGCCACGGCCTCGGCGATGGCGGCCAGGGCGTCTTCGTTGGAGGCCAGGTTCGGCGCGAAGCCGCCCTCGTCACCCACCGAGGTGCTCAGGCCGCGGGCCTTGAGCACGGCCTTGAGGTGATGGAAGATCTCGGTGCCCATGCGCAGCGCGTCGGCGAAGGTCTTGGCGCCTACCGGCTGGACCATGAACTCCTGGATGTCGACGTTGTTGTCGGCATGCTCGCCGCCGTTGATGATGTTCATCATCGGCACCGGCATGGAGTAGACGCCCGGGGTGCCATTCAGATCGGCGATATGCGCGTACAGCGGCACGCCCTTGGCCTGAGCGGCAGCCTTGGCCGCGGCCAGGGATACGGCGAGGATGGCGTTGGCACCCAGGGTGGCTTTGTTCTCGGTGCCGTCGAGGGCGATCATCGCCAGGTCGAGGGCTTTCTGGTCGGTGGCATCCTTACCCAGCAGCAGCTCGCGGATCGGGCCATTGATATTGGCCACGGCCTTGAGCACGCCCTTGCCCATGTAACGGCTCTTGTCGCCATCACGCAATTCCAGCGCTTCACGCGAACCGGTGGAGGCACCCGACGGCGCGCAGGCGCTGCCGATGATGCCGCTGTCGAGAATCACGTCGGCTTCCACAGTCGGGTTGCCACGGGAGTCGAGAACCTCACGGCCTTTGATGTCGACGATCTTTGCCATTGCGTTTAGCACTCCAAAAAGTTGACGAAAAGGGTAGTACCGAGTTGCACACTCATTGCGCGCTGAGCGTTAGCCCGGCGCACAACATGTACCGACTATTTAGTAAGATTGTATACAAAATGCACTTTACCGGAGATTTGCCGTTTCAGGCAGTCTCAATCGGCGCAAAACTCTTGATCAGATCATCCAGCTGCTTGAGCTGGGTGAGGAAGGGTTCCAGCTTGTCCAGGCGCAGGGCGCAGGGGCCGTCGCACTTGGCGTTATCCGGATCCGGATGGGCTTCGAGGAACAGCCCGGCCAAGCCCTGACTCATGCCGGCCTTGGCCAGGTCGGTGACCTGGGCGCGGCGGCCACCAGCGGAATCGGCACGCCCACCCGGCATCTGCAGGGCATGGGTGACGTCGAAGAACACCGGGTAGCGGGTCTGCTTCATGATGCCGAAGCCAAGCATGTCCACCACCAGGTTGTTGTAACCGAAGGAGCTGCCCCGCTCGCAGAGGATCAACTGATCGTTGCCGGCTTCCACGCACTTGGCCAGGATGTGTTTCATCTCCTGGGGCGCAAGGAACTGGGCTTTCTTGATATTGATCACCGCGCCGGTCTTGGCCATGGCCACCACCAGATCGGTCTGCCGCGAGAGGAAGGCCGGCAACTGGATGATGTCGCACACATCCGCCACCGGCTGCGCCTGCTGCGGCTCGTGGACGTCGGTGATCACTGGCACGCCGAAGGTCCGCTTCACTTCTTCGAAGATCTTCATGCCCTCTTCCAGGCCGGGGCCACGGAAGGAGCTGATCGAGGAGCGATTGGCCTTGTCGAAACTGGCCTTGAACACGAAGGGAATGCCGAGCTTGTCGGTGACCCGCACGTACTCTTCGCAGGCGCGCATGGCCAGGTCGCGCGATTCGATGACGTTGATGCCGCCGAACAGGACGAAGGGCTTGTCGTTGGCGATCTCGATGGCGCCGACCTTGATGATCTTCTGGCTCATGTCCTTATGCCTTCTTCGCGTGCTGCGCCAGTGCGGCGTTGACGAAACCGCTGAACAGCGGATGACCGTCACGCGGGGTCGAGGTGAACTCCGGGTGGAACTGGCAGGCGACAAACCATGGGTGATCCGGCGCTTCCACCACTTCGACCAGGGCACCGTCAGCGGAACGGCCGGTGACCTTGAGGCCGGCCTCGATCAGTTGCGGCAGCAGGTTGTTGTTCACTTCATAGCGATGGCGATGACGCTCGACGATCACATCCTTGCCGTAGCATTGATGCACCTGCGAGCCGCCGAGCAACTGGCAGTCCTGCGCGCCGAGGCGCATGGTGCCGCCCAGGTCGGAGGCATTGTCGCGCTGTTCGGTGACGCCGGTGGCGTCCTGCCACTCGGTAATCAGGCCGACCACCGGATGGCTGCTGCTGGCGTCGAACTCGGTGGAGTTGGCATCGCTCCAGCCCAGCACATTGCGGGCGAACTCGATCACCGCGACCTGCATGCCCAGGCAGATACCCAGGTAAGGGATCTTGTTCTCGCGGGCGTATTGCACGGTGGTGATCTTGCCTTCCACGCCACGCAAGCCGAAACCGCCGGGCACCAGGATGGCATCGACGCCTTCGAGCAGGGCGGTGCCCTGGTTCTCGATGTCTTCGGAATCGATATAGCGCAGGTTGACCTTGGTGCGGTTCTGGATGCCGGCATGGCTCATCGCTTCGATCAGCGACTTGTAGGCATCCAGCAGCTCCATGTACTTGCCGACCATGGCGATGGTGACTTCATGCTCCGGGTTGAGCTTGGCGTCGACCACCCGCTCCCACTCGGACAGATCGGCGCCGCCGCACTCCAGGGCGAAGCGCTCGACGACGAAATCATCCAGGCCCTGGGCATGCAGCACGCCCGGGATCTTGTAGATGGTATCGACGTCTTCCAGGGAAATCACCGCACGCTCTTCAACGTTGGTGAACAGGGCGATCTTGCGCCGCGAGGACACGTCCACCGGATGGTCGGAGCGGCAGATCAGCACGTCTGGCTGCAGGCCGATGGAACGCAATTCCTTGACCGAATGCTGGGTCGGCTTGGTCTTGGTCTCGCCGGCGGTGGCGATGTACGGCACCAGGGTCAGGTGCATCAACATGGCGCGCTTGGCGCCTACTTCCACGCGCAACTGGCGGATGGCTTCGAGGAACGGCTGCGACTCGATGTCACCGACCGTGCCGCCGATCTCGACCATGGCCACGTCGGCATCGCCGGCGCCCTTGATAATGCGGCGCTTGATCTCGTCGGTGATGTGCGGGATGACCTGAATGGTCGCGCCCAGGTAATCGCCACGGCGCTCTTTGCGCAGCACGTGTTCGTAGACCCGACCGGTGGTGAAGTTGTTGTCCTGGGTCATGGTGGTGCGAATGAACCGCTCGTAGTGGCCCAGATCGAGGTCGGTCTCGGCGCCGTCGTGGGTGACGAACACCTCACCGTGCTGGAACGGACTCATGGTGCCCGGATCGACGTTGATGTAGGGATCCAGCTTGAGCATCGTGACCTTCAGGCCCCGCGCCTCCAGGATAGCCGCCAATGAAGCCGAGGCGATGCCTTTCCCCAATGAAGAAACAACACCACCCGTGACGAAGATGAAGCGCGTCATGAAAAACCCTAGAAGTCTGCGTTTAGGCGGTCAGCGCCGCCGGGGAAAGCGAAGGAAGGCCGAAGCCACAACCACGCACAGGGCGCAATTGGCAAGCCGTTGCCGACTCCATTTCCTTGACGAAAAGGGGTCCGCAAAAGCTCTGGTAAGACGGGAGCGTAGTCTACCGGAAAGGCATTAGCAGCTCAAACCTTGATCATGCATCGGTGGCTGCCAACTGAGTCGCCATTGGCCATCACCCGCCCCGTCCAGGCCGGCCAGATTGGCCACGGCCCGCAGCTCGCCATTGCACAGCAACAGGGGCAAGCGCGGGCGGACAAAGGCCGGCACCTGCCGCTCATTGAGCAAGCGCTTCAAATCGCGATGACCGCGCCCGGCCAGGCTCATCACCTCGCCACCCTGGCGATAGGCCAGCCGCCAGTCGCCGGCAGGCAAACGCCCCTCGACGCGCACGCAACCATTGCCCACCAGCGGCAACCAGCCCCCCGAACCAAGCCGAACCTCGGGTGCTGGCGGCATACGCAGCCAGTCGCCACTGAGCCACCACAACCGCTGGTCGGCTCGACGCAATTCGCCTGCCGCCAGACGCCAGACCGGCGCGGCGTCGCCGGCCGCATCGCGCAGCGCCTGCCAGCCGGCCCAGTGCTCGCTGTCCGGCATCGGGGTCAGGCGGCGCAGCCAGTAGCGCAAGGCGTTGCGCTGCCGGGCATCGCTCAGCGCCCGCAACGGCGCCAGGGACAGGCTCGGCAGATCGAGCCAGGCAAATTCGCCAGGCGTCTGCGCCGCCTGCAGGTCCTGCTGCGCCAGCTCATCGAGCAGCTGCGCCGCCTCGCCCAGATGCTCGGCGGCACGCGCGATGCTGGCGGTCGCCTGCGGCCAGCGCCTGGCGAGCAACGGCAAGACCTGATGGCGCAGGTAATTGCGCGAGAAACGGCTATCGGCATTCGACGGATCTTCTACCCAGCGCAGCCGATGTTCGTCGGCATAGGCCTGCAACTCGGCACGCGAGCACTGCAGCAGCGGCCGCAGCAGGTAGCCGGCACCCAGCGGCCGGCTCTGCGGCATGGCCGCCAGCCCCTGCACACCGGCGCCGCGCAGCAGACGAAACAGCAGGGTCTCGGCCTGATCGTCGCGATGCTGCGCCGCCAGCAAAACCTCGCCGGGACCGAGCCGCGCACGAAAAGCCGCATAACGGGCCTGCCGCGCGGCGCCCTCGATACTGGCGCCCGCCTGCACCTGCACATAGTCCACCTGCAGCGGCACAGCCAGCGCATCGCACAAGCGGCGGCAAGCCGCCGGCCAGCTATCGGCAAGCGCCTGCAGGCCGTGATGAACATGAATAGCGGAAAGCGGCGGCAACGCCTCGCGTTGCGCGAGACGGACCAGCAGATGCAGCAGCACGGTTGAATCCACCCCCCCGGAAAGGGCGACACGCCAGGCCGGCGCATCGCGCCAGGGAGCCAGGGCCGTCAGCACGCGGGATTCGAGGGTCATAGAGGCAGTTTCAGGCGACAAGCTACAAGCTGCAAGCTAAAGGCGAGCGCCTTCAGCTTCTGGCTTGCAGCTTGTAGCTCATGGCTTGCAGCTGTGGCCGTCAGGCCACCCCATAGCTCATCAGGCGCTCATAACGACGCGCCAGCAGTTCGGCGGTATCGAACTTGCGCAGCATGGCCAATTGCACGGCCAGCTCCTGACGCACCGATTCGGCGGCGGCGACCGGGTCGCGGTGGGCGCCGCCCAATGGCTCGCCAATCACCTGATCGACAATCCCCAGGCCCTTCAGGCGCTCGGCGGTGATGCCCATGGCTTCCGCGGCCTCCGGCGCCTTGTCTGCGGTTTTCCACAGAATCGAGGCGCAACCTTCCGGCGAAATCACCGAATAGGTGGCGTACTGCAGCATGTTCAGCTGGTCGCAAACGCCAATCGCCAGGGCACCGCCGGAACCACCCTCACCGATGACGGTGGCGATGATCGGGGTTTTCAGGCGCGCCATTACCCGCAGGTTCCAGGCAATCGCCTCGCTCTGCCCACGCTCTTCGGCGTCGATCCCCGGGTAGGCGCCCGGGGTGTCGATAAAGGACAGGATCGGCATCTTGAAGCGCTCGGCCATTTCCATCAGGCGACAGGCCTTGCGGTAGCCTTCCGGGCGCGGCATGCCGAAATTGCGGCGGACCTTCTCGCGCACCTCACGGCCCTTCTGATGACCGATGACCATCACCGGCTCGCCGTCCAGACGCGCTACACCACCGACAATCGCCGGGTCATCGGAGAAATGCCGATCGCCGTGCAATTCATCGAACTCGGTGAAGATGTGCTGCAGATAGTCGAGGGTATAGGGGCGCTGGGGGTGGCGAGCGAGCTTGGCGATCTGCCAACTGCTCAGGTTGCCGAAAATGCTTTCGGTCAGCGCACTGCTCTTGTCCTGCAGGCGGGCGATCTCATCGCTGATGTTCAACGAGTTGTCGTTACCGACCAGGCGAAGCTCTTCGATCTTGGCTTGCAGGTCGGCGATCGGCTGTTCGAAATCGAGAAAATTCGGGTTCATAGTCATCCGTCTTGCGTCGACGGCCATGCGGCCGGGGAGCTGTATCCGTTTCGCGCCCTACCTTATAGGAACAGGCGCATTCAGGTCGACACTCGGGTCTGGATAAAAGTCACCGAAACCCGGCGATTTACTCACAATCCCAGCCACAAGTGCCGCAACCAACACGCGAGGCCTGAGCCTCACAAATCAGCGGTAGTGCAGAAAGACGTTGTCTCGCCCGAACTGGTCACGCAATGTCTGAATCAGACTGTCCGCCGGGTCGATTCGCCAGCCCTCGCCAAACTGCAGCATGGCCCGCGCCTCCTCCCCGATGTACTCCAGGGTGATCGGGCAGGCGCCGCGATGGCGCTTGCACACATCCGCCAGCCAGCGTAGCCGATCGCCCTTCAAGGCGCTGCCGGCAATCCTCAGCCGCAGGCTGTCGGCCAGTCCGGTGCGCGCCTCCTCCAGGCTCATCACCCGCTTGGCCCGCAAGCGCAGGCCGCCGGAAAAATCATCGTTGCTCACCTCGCCTTCGACCACCACCAGGGCATCGCTCTGCAGCAGCGCCTGATTGCTGGCAAAGGCTTCGGCGAACAATGACGCCTCGATGCGACCCGAGCGGTCATCCAGGGTGATGAAGCCCATCTTGTCGCCCTTCTTGTTCTTCATCACCCGCAGGTTGACGATCAGGCCGGCAACCGTCTGATCGCCACGCGCCGGCTTCAGGTCGATGATTCGCTGGCGGGCGAAACGGCGCACCTCGCCTTCGTACTCGTCGATCGGATGACCGGTCAGGTACAGGCCGAGGCAGTCCTTCTCGCCCTTCAGGCGCTCCTTGAGCGACAGCTCGCGGGCCTTCAGGTGATTGGCATAGACATCGGCCTCGGCATCGGCAAAGACCCCGCCGAACAGGTCCATATGGCCGCTGTCATGGCTGCGCGCGGTCTGCTCGGCCGCCTGCACCGCCTCCTCCATCGCCGCCAGCAGGACCCCGCGATTGCGATCGATATTGGCCTTGTAGGCTTTGATTTCCTCGTGGAAATACGGCCCCAGGCGATCCAGGGCGCCGCCGCGGATCAGCGCGTCCAGGGTGCGCTTGTTGATGCGTTTGAGGTCGACCCGCGAGCAGAAGTCGAACAGGTCCTTGAACGGGCCGTCCTTGCGCGACTCGACGATGGCCTCGACCGGCCCCTCGCCGACCCCCTTGATCGCACCCAGGCCGTAGACGATCCAGCCCTCGTCGTTGACGGTGAACTTGAAGTCGGAAATGTTCACATCCGGTGCATCGAGGCGCAACTTCATGCTGCGGCACTCCTCGATCAGGGTCACGACCTTGTCGGTGTTGTGCATATCCGCCGACAGCACCGCGGCCATGAATGCGGCCGGATGGTGCGCCTTGAGCCAGGCGGTCTGGTAAGAGAGCAGGCCATAGGCGGCCGAGTGCGACTTGTTGAAGCCGTAGCCGGCGAACTTTTCCACCAGATCGAAGATGTTGCCCGCAAGGTCGCCATCGATGCCGTTATTCGCGCAGCCCTCGATAAAGCCGCCGCGCTGCTTGGCCATCTCCTCGGGCTTCTTCTTGCCCATGGCGCGGCGCAGCATGTCCGCCCCGCCGAGGGTGTAGCCGGCCATCACCTGGGCGATCTGCATCACCTGTTCCTGGTACAGGATGATGCCGTAGGTGGGCTTGAGCACCGGCTCCAGGCCTGGGTACTGGTAGTCCTGATGCGGGTAGGAAATCGGCTCGCGGCCGTGCTTGCGGTTGATGAAGTCGTCCACCATGCCCGACTGCAATGGGCCCGGACGGAACAGCGCCACCAGGGCGATCATGTCTTCCAGGCAGTCCGGCTTGAGCTTCTTGATCAGCTCCTTCATGCCGCGCGACTCGAGCTGGAACACCGCGGTGGTCTCGGCCTTCTGCAGCATCTGGAAGGTCGGCTTGTCGTCCAACGGGATGAAGTCGATGTTCAGGTCCGGCAGGCCCTGCTTGGCCTGCTCGCGATTGATCGTCTCCATCGCCCATTTGATGATGGTCAGGGTGCGCAGGCCGAGGAAGTCGAACTTGACCAGACCCGCGGTTTCCACATCGTCCTTGTCGAACTGGGTGACCAGGCCGCCGCCCTCGTCATCGCAGGCGATCGGCGAGAAGTCGGTGAGCTTGGTCGGCGCGATGACCACGCCGCCAGCGTGCTTGCCGGTGCCGCGGGTGATGCCTTCCAGCCTGCGCGACATTTCCCAGATTTCCCGGGCATCCTCGTCGATCTTGAGGAAATCGCGCAGCGGCTCCTCCATCTCGTAGGCCTTCTCCAGGGTCATGCCGACCTCGAAGGGGATCATCTTCGACAGACGGTCGGCCAGGCCGTAGGACTTGCCCTGGGCCCGCGCCACGTCGCGCACCACCGCCTTGGCCGCCATGGTGCCGAAGGTGATGATCTGGCTGACCGCGTTACGCCCGTACTTCTCGGCGACGTAATCGATGACCCGGTCGCGGCCGTCCATGCAGAAGTCGACGTCGAAGTCGGGCATGGAGACCCGTTCGGGGTTGAGGAAGCGCTCGAACAGCAGGTCATAGGCCAGCGGATCGAGGTCGGTGATCTTCTGTACATAGGCCACCAGCGAACCGGCACCCGAGCCCCGGCCGGGGCCCACCGGCACGCCGTTGTTCTTCGCCCACTTGATGAAGTCCATGACGATCAGGAAGTAACCGGGGAAGCCCATCTGGATGATGATATCCAGCTCGAAGTTCAGCCGGTCGATGTAGACCTGCTTCTTCGCGTCGTAGTCCGGCGTGTCCTTGGGCAAGAGGACTGCCAGGCGCTCATCGAGGCCGTCGAAGGAGACCTTGCGGAAGTACTCGTCCATGGTCATGCCGGCCGGCACCGGGAAGTCGGGCAGGAAGTACTTGCCCATCTGCACTTCGATATTGCAGCGCCGGGCGATCTCCACAGTATTTTCCAGGGCCTCCGGCAGGTCGCTGAACAGCTCGGCCATCTCTTCCGGGCTCTTCAGGTACTGCTGATCCGAATAGGTGCGCGGCCGCCGCGGATCGTCCAAGCTGCGGCCCTCGCCGATGCACACACGGGTCTCGTGGGCGGCGAAGTCGTCCTGCTTGAGGAAGCGCACATCGTTGGTCGCCACCAGCGGCGCGCCGACCCTGGCGGCCAACTCGACCGCCAGGTGCAGATGCTCCTCGTCGTTGACCCTGTTGGTGCGCTGCACCTCCAGGTAGAAGCGCTGCTCAAACACCTCCAGCCATTCGCGCAGCAACGCCTCGGCTGCGGCCGGCTCGCCGTCCAGCAGGGCATGGCCGATTTCGCCCTCCTTGGAACCGGACAGCGCGATCAAGCCTTCGGCGGCGGCCTTGACCCAATCGCGCTGGATGATCACCTGGTCGTTGCTTTGCCCCTCGGTCCAGCCGCGCGACACCAGCTCGGTCAGGTTGCGGTAGCCCTTGGGATTCATCGCCAGCAGGGTCAGGCGCGACAGCGGACCATCTTCGTCGGCGCTGGCCAGCCAGATGTCGGCGCCGCAGATCGGCTTGATCCCGCCGCCCATGGCCGCCTTGTAGAACTTGACCAACGAGCACATGTTGCTCATGTCGGTGACCGCCACCGCCGGCATACCCGCGCTCGCCACGGCCTTGATCAGCGGTTTGACCCGCACCAGACCGTCGACCAGGGAGAATTCGGTGTGCAGACGCAGATGGACGAACGAAGCGGTCATGGCAGTTCCATACAAAACACAAAAACGACAAGGCGGGGATTGTACAGCCTTCGCAGCGGCAAGCTGCAAGCGCAGAACCACAGACCGCAGAACACAAGCGCAGTGCCGCAGGTTGCAGAAAAGAAGCCGCGAAGCGGCGGCCGACCAGCGGTGGCGGCCTCAGTCTTCCAGCAGCGCGCGCACCGGGGCGAACGAGCGCCGATGAATCGGCGTAGGCCCCAGACGGCGCAGGGCTTCCAGGTGCACCGCCGTCGGGTAGCCCTTGTGCCCGGCGATGCCGTAGCCGGGGTACTGCGCATCGAGCAGCTGCATCTCGCGATCGCGGCTGACCTTGGCCAGGATCGAGGCGGCGGCGATCGCCGGCACCTGGCTATCGCCCTTGACCACCGCCGCACTCGGCACCTGCAGGATCGGGCAGCGATTGCCATCGATCAGCGCCAGCCGGGGGGTGACGCTCAGCCCCTCGACCGCGCGTTGCATGGCCAGCATGGTCGCATGGAGGATGTTCAGGCGGTCGATTTCCTCCACCTCGGCGCGGGCGATGCACCAGGCCAGGGCCTTTTCGCGGATCTCGTCGAACAGCCGCTCGCGCCGTGCCTCGCTGAGTTTCTTCGAATCATTGAGGCCGAGGATCGGCCGTGACGGATCGAGAATCACCGCCGCGGTGACCACCGCGCCGCACAGCGGGCCGCGGCCGACCTCGTCGACACCGGCGACCAGCTCCTGCACCTGGCTGAAATCCAGACCCAGCTGCATCACGCCCGCCCTACCAGCTTGAGCACGGCCTCGGCCGCCTGCGCAGAAGCATCGCGGCGCAGGGCACGATGAATCACATCGAAACCCTCGGTCTGTACCTCACCGTCATCGAGCAGCGGCGCCAACGCCTGGGCCAAGGCCTCGGGAGTGGCCGCATCCTGGATCAGTTCGGGCACCAGCAAACGCTCGGCCAACAGGTTGGGCAGCGAGATATAGGCGCTGCTGACCAGGCGCTTGAGAATCCGGTAGGTCAAGGGGGCGACCTTGTAGGCCACCACCATTGGCCGCTTGTACAGCAGGGCTTCCAGGGTGGCCGTACCCGAGGCGATGAGCACCGCATCACAGGCTGCCAGGGCATCGTGGGAGCGACCATCGAGCAGGGTCAGGGGCAAGTCACGCCCGACCAGCATCTGCTCCAGTTGCACACGGCGCTCGGGGCTGGCGCACGGCAAGACGAAACGGATGCCCGGGCGCAGGGTGCGCAAACGCACCGCCGCATCGAGAAACAGCGCACCCAGGCGCGCCACCTCGCCGCCCCGACTGCCCGGCAACAGGGCCACCACGGTACTGTCCTGGGGCAGGTCCAGAGCCGCGCGCGCCGCCGCCCGATCAGCCTGCAGGGGAATCGCATCGGCCAGTGGATGACCGACGAAACGCACCGGCACCTGATGGGCGTCGTAGAACTGCGCCTCGAACGGAAACAAGGTCAGCATCAGGTCGCAGGCGTCACGAATCTTCAACACGCGCTTCTGCCGCCAGGCCCAAACGGAGGGACTGACGTAGTGCACGGTCTTGATCCCGGCACGGCGCAATTTGAGTTCGAGGCCCAGGTTGAAATCCGGCGCATCGATGCCGATGAACAGGTCCGGCTTGGCATCGATCAGGGTCTTGACCAAGTGCCTGCGCCGCACCAGCAACTCCGGCAGGCGGCCGAGCACCTCGACCAGGCCCATCACCGCCAGGCGCTCCATGGGAAAATAGGATGTCAGGCCCTCGCCCTGCATGAGCGGGCCGCCGACACCGATGAATTCGATCCGTGGATGACGGGCCTTCAAGGCCTGCATCAGGCCGGCACCGAGAATGTCGCCGGAGGCTTCGCCTGCCACCAGCGCGACGCGCAATAGCTCCGTCATAAGTTAGCGGGTAATGCCGCGACTGGACGCCTGAATCGAGTCGCGGAACACCGCGACCTCGGCAAACTGCAGGGAAGGCTCCGCCAGCTCCACCAAGGCTTCTTCGATGGTCAGACCCTGGCGATACACAGTCTTGTAGGCGCGGCGCAGGGCCTGGATCGACTCGGCACTGAAGCCGCGGCGGCGCAGACCTTCGAAATTCATGCTGCGCGCTTCCGCCGGATTGCCGGAAACGGTGACGTAGGCCGGTACGTCCTTGCCAATCGCGCTGCCCATGCCGGCAAAGCTGTGCGCGCCGATATGACAGAACTGATGAACCAGGGTGTAGCCGGACAGGATCGCCCAGTCGGCGATGTGCACGTGGCCGGCCAACGCGACATTGTTGACCAGGATGCAATGGTTGCCGACCACGCTGTCATGACCGATGTGGGCATAGGCCATGATCAGGTTGTGGTCGCCCACGGTGGTCTCGTCACGGTCCTGGATGGTGCCCCGGTGCATGGTGACACCTTCGCGAATGATGTTGTGATCGCCAATCACCAAACGCGTAGGTTCGCCCTTGTACTTGCGATCCGGGGTGTCCTCGCCCAGCGAGGAAAACTGATAGACGCGATTGTGCTTACCAATTCTGGTTGGCCCCTTGATGATCACATTGGGCCCAAGCACGGTACCCTCGCCGATTTCCACATCTGGCCCAATGATCGACCAAGGACCGACGACGACGTCGTCAGCCAGTCTGGCAGCGGGATCGATGATGGCGCGAGGGTCAATCAAACTCATAGTTTGCGTTCCGCACAGATGATTTCAGCCGAACATACTTCCTTGCCGTCGACACTGGCCCTGCACTCGAATTTCCAGATGCTGCGCTTGTTGCTCAGGTGGCGGGCCTCGAGGATCAATTGATCGCCCGGCACTACCGGCTGACGAAAACGCAGTTTGTCCGAGCCGACGAAGTAATACAGGGTACCGTCGGTGGGCTTCAAGCCCATCATCTTGAAACCGAGAATACCGGCCGCCTGGGCCATTGCCTCGATGATCAGCACACCGGGCATGATCGGATGCTGGGGAAAGTGGCCGTTGAAGAATGGCTCATTGATGCTGACATTCTTGTGGGCACGTATGCACTTGCCCTCTACATCCAGATCCACCACCCGATCGACCAGCAGGAACGGGTAACGATGCGGCAGGTACTCACGTATTTCGTTGATGTCCATCATGTCCAGAGAAGCCTGTAATAAAAAGAGAAGAGCACGGCACAACCGGCTCAGGCATCAGATGAGGCATTTCCGCTGGAGGTCACGGCAGCCAGTTGTTTTTCCAACTGCTGCAGTCGCCGCGCCATGTCATCCAGTTGACGAATGCGCGCCGCGCTCTTGCGCCACTCGCCCGCCGGCTGCATGGCGGTGCCGGAAGAATAAGACCCCGGCTCGGTAATCGAGCGGGTCACCATGGTCATGCCGGTGACGAACACGCCGTCGCAGACTTCGATGTGCCCGACCATGCCGACGCCGCCGGCGATCATGCAGTTCTTGCCAATCTTGGTACTGCCGGAAATACCCGCACAGCCGGCCATCGCCGTGTTGTCACCGATCTGCACGTTGTGCGCGATCATGATCTGGTTGTCCAGCTTGACCCCGTTACCAATCAGGGTATCGGCCAAGGCGCCGCGGTCGATGGTGGTATTGGCACCGACTTCGACGTCGTCGCCGATCACCACACCACCGATCTGGGCAATCTTCTGCCAGACGCCCTTCTGGTTGGCGAAACCGAAGCCCTCGCCACCGATCACCGCCCCCGACTGGATCACCACCCGCCTGCCGATGCGTACATCGTGATACAGGGTGACCCGCGGCGCGAGCCAGCCGCCCTCGCCGATCAGCGAACGCGCACCTATCACGCAATGCGCCCCGATCGTCACGCCCGCAGCGATCCGCGCACCGCTCTCGATCACCGCGTAAGCACCGATGCTGGCGCTGGCGTCGACCTGCGCATCGGCCGCTACCAGCGCGGTCGCATGCACGCCGGCCAGCGACTGCGGCTTGCGATCGAACAGATGGGACAGTTGCGCGTAGGCCAGATAGGGATTGGCGACGATCAACGCATCGCCGCCGTAGCTGTCAGCATCGGCAGCGGTCAACAGCACTGCGCCGGCACGGCAATCGGACAGGTATTTGCGGTATTGCGGGTTGGCCAGGAAGCTCAATTGATCGGGGCCGGCCTCCTGCAGAGTGGCCAGACCGCTGATCGCCTTGCCGGCGGCGCCACGCAAAGTGGCACCCAGGCGTTCGGCCAACTGACCGAGGGTAAAAACTGGAACTGTCATGATCAGCGCAGCTGATTCATGCGCTCGATAACCTGCAGAGTGATGTCGAACTGGGGTTTGACATCGATCACCGCACCGCGCTCGAGCACCAGGTCGAAGTTGCCTTTCTTGATCACTTCTTCCACGGCCTTGTCCAGGTTGGGCTTGAGCTTCTTCAGCATCTCGCGATCGGCTACGGCCTTGGATTCGTTCAGTTCCTTGGACTGGAACTGGAAATCGCGGGCCTTCTGTTTGAACTCGAGTTCCAGACGCTCACGTTCGGCGGTTTGCATCTTATCGCCATCTTTGACGATGCGATCCTGAATGCGCTTGGCATCGCTTTCCAGGGTTTTGAGCTTGTTCAGCTGCGGGCCGAACTTCTTCTCGGCATCGACCGCATAGCGCTTGGCCGCGTCGGACTCGAGCAGGGCCATTTGGTAGTTGAGTACCGCTACCTTCATTTCGGCGAATGCTGGGGTTGCCAGCAGAGCCACACTTAACAGAACCAGATGAGTCAACTTACGCACGGTGCAACTCCTGCAAAAACTGTTGTCGTTGTTCGGTCAGCAAACACTTAGAACGTCTGACCGAGGGAGAACTGGAAGACCTGGGTGTCGGCATCGTCAGGTTTGACGACCGGCATGGCCAGGCTGAAACTCAACGGACCCAGCGCGGTGATCCAGGTCAGGCCAACGCCCACGGAGCTGGCCAGCTCGCCGGCGTCGATATCACTGCAACTCGGTGACGAGGACGAACAGCTGGTGTCGAACACATTACCCACATCCCAGAACAGCGCGGTACGCAACGAACGCTGATCCTTGACGAACGGCATCGGGAACAGCAACTCGGCGCCACCCTGGATCAGCACATTACCACCAAACGGCAGCGGATCCTGATCCGGATCGGCCAAGGTTCCTTGATTGCCGGTCACGCCAGCGCCGCGACTCGGCGTGCTGCGCGGCCCCAGGCTGCTGTCCTCGAAACCGCGCACCGAGCCGAAACCGCCGGCGTAGTAATGCTCGTAGAACGGCAGCTCCTCGGTCGAGCCGTAGCTATCGCCATAGCCCAGCTGGGTGTGGAAGCGCAGGGCGTAGCTGTCGCTCAGCGGCTTGAACACCTGGCCACGGTAGTCGACCTTGTAGAACGACAGGTCGCTACCCGGCACCGTGGTTTCCAGCACCAGGCTCTGCGAGTGACCGCGGGTGGCCATGACGCCGCGGTTGAGGGTCGACTCCGACCAGCCCACCGAAGCCTTGAGGTTCATATAACTGTCGCCTTCCTGCTCGAGGAAATCGAAGATCTCGTCGACCGTGTAGACGCCGGTGCTGATGTCATCCTGCTGCACAGTCAGGCCGTAGGTCAGGCGCGCGGTTTCGCTGATCGGGTAACCGATGCTGACGCCGGCACCGTAGCTGTCGACGGCATAGCTGGACACATCGGTGTCGAGTTCGTCGTAGTCGGTGGTGCGGTAGAAGGCGTTGTAGCCCAGGCTGACGCCATCGGCGGTCCAGTAGGGGTCGACGAAGCCGAAGTTGTAGCGCTCCTGGTACTCGCTGCGGGTCAGGCCGACGCTGACCTTGTTGCCGGTGCCGAGGAAGTTGTTCTGGGTGATCGAGCCACCGAGGATCAAACCGGCGTTCTGGGCGAAGCCGACGCTGGCGGTGATCGAGCCGGATGCCTGCTCTTCGACGCTGTAATTGACATCGATCTGGTCGTCGCTACCCGGCACTTGCGGGGTTTCGACGTTGACTTCCTTGAAGAAGCCCAGGCGCTCCAGACGGGTTTTCGACTGATCGATCAGGTAAGTCGAAGCCCAGCCGCCTTCGATCTGGCGCATCTCACGGCGCAGCACTTCGTCCTCGGTCTTGGTGTTGCCGCGGAAATTGATGCGGTTGACGTAGGCGCGTTTGCCCGGGTCGACGACGAAGGTGATCGACACCGTATGGTCTTCGTCGTGCGCCTGCGGCACGCCGTTGACGTTGGCGAAGGTGTAGCCCTCGTTACCCAGACGGCGGGTGATCAGCTCGGAGGTGGTGGTCATCACCTTGCGCGAGAACACCTGGCCTTCCTTGACCAGCAGCAGCGACCTGATGTCCTCTTCCGGCACTTTCAGGTCGCCGGAGAGTTTGACCTCGCGCACGCTGTACTTCTCGCCTTCGTCGATGTTGACGGTGATATAGACGTGCTTCTTGTCCGGGGTGATGGAGACCTGGGTCGAGGAGATATCCATGTTGATGTAGCCGCGGTCCAGGTAGTAGGAACGCAGACGTTCCAGGTCACCGGAAAGCTTCTCGCGGGCATACTTGTCGTCGTTCCTGAAGAACGACAGCCAGTTGCTGGTCTTCAGTTCGAACAGGTCGATCAGGTCTTCGTCGGCGAAAACGCTGTTGCCCACCACGTTGATGTGCTGGATGGCGGCGACCGTGCCTTCGTTGATGTTGATCTTCAGCGCCACGCGGTTACGCGGCTGCGGGATCACTTCGGTTTCGATTTCGGCCGAGTAGCGGCCCTGGGCCACATATTGGCGCTGCAGTTCGTTGCGCACACCCTCGAGGGTCGCACGCTGGAAGATCTCGCCCTCCGCCAGCCCGGACTGATTCAGTCCCTTGAGCAGGTCTTCGCTGCTGATGGCCTTGTTGCCCTCGATCTCGATGCCGGAAATCGAAGGACGCTCCACCACGGTAATGACCAGCACGTCACCATCGCGACCGAGCTGGATATCCTGGAAGAAACCGGTCTTGAACAGGCCACGAGTCGCTTCCACCAGCGCGCGGTCATCAGCCACTTCACCGACATTGAGCGGCAAGGCACCGAATACGCTGCCCGCAGACACCCGCTGCAGGCCATTGACGCGAATATCGGAGATGGTGAAGGACTCGGCGTGAACTTCGGCGATCATCAATGCGGCAAGCACCGCAGGTAGCAGCAGACGTTTCATGAAGTCCTTTCTTATTCCAACTGACGATAAAAAATCTGCCGCCCAAGGCGGCAGTTTTGTAATTCAGTAGCTTTGTAATTCAGTAGCGCTCTACAGACGCCCCAGATCGTTGATCAAGGCCAATAACATCACCCCGATCACCAAACTGATGCCGATCTGCATCCCCCAACCCTGCACCCGCTCCGACAGTGGACGACCACGCACCCACTCGACCAGGTAATAAAGCAGATGCCCCCCATCCAGCACTGGGATGGGCAGCAAATTGAGAACCCCCAGGCTTATGCTCAAGTAGGCGAGGAAGTTGAGAAAATCCCCCATACCCGACTCGGCCGAAGCGCCCGCCACTTTAGCAATGGTTATCGGCCCGCTCAAGTTTTTTACCGAGAGCTCGCCAAACAGCATTTTCTTCAATGAATCAAGGGTCAGCAGGCTCATCGTCCAGGTGCGTCGAAAGCCCTCGGCCACGGCCTCCAGCGGCCCGAAACTGACTTCGCGGAGCATTTCCGGCGGCCACTCGACACCTGCAACGCCCGCGCCCAGATAACCCGTGCGCGCCTCGCCCTCGCCCCGCGCGGCGAGGGTCACGTTCACCTGCAGCTGCTGGCCGTCACGCTCGACGGCCAGGCTGATCGGCTCGCCCGGCATGCCCTGCACGCGATCGACCAGCTGCTGCCACTCGCCCAGCGGCTGGCCATCGAGCATCAGCAGGCGGTCGCCAACCTGCAGTCCGGCGGCCTGCGCCGGCCCCTTCGGATCGAGCTGCGCCAGCACCGGCACCAGCGCCGGGCGCCAGGGCCGGATGCCCAGGGCGGCAATCGGATTGGGTTCCTCGACGCCCCTGAGCCAATCCTTCAACACGAGTTGATGCGGTCTGTCGGCCGCGGACCCCTGATCGCGAACACTGACACTCAAGGTGCCGCTTTCACCCAGGCGCCGCACCAGCTGCAGGTTGACCGCCGCCCAGCCGCTGGTCGGCTCGCCATTCACCGCAACGATTTCCTGCCCCACCTGCAAGCCGGCAGCGGCGGCCAGACTGCCGACCTCCACCGCACCGATAACCGGACGCACCTGCTGGCTGCCGAGCATCGCCACCGCCCAGAAAAACACCAAAGCCAGCAGGAAGTTCGCCGCCGGCCCCGCCGCCACTATGGCAATACGCTGGCGTACGCTCTTGCGATTGAACGACTGATCGAGCTGCCCGAGCGGCACCTCGCCTTCGCGCTCATCGAGCATCTTGACGTAGCCGCCCAGGGGAATCGCGGCGATGACGAATTCGGTGCCCTGGCGATCATGCCAGCGCACCAGCGGCGTACCGAAGCCCACGGAGAAACGCAGAACCTTGACCCCACAGCGGCGCGCCACCCAGAAGTGACCGAACTCGTGAAAGGTAACCAGCACCCCCAGGGCAACCAGGGTACCGATAATCATATAGAGCGCACTCATCTAGCTTCTCCGCGTCTGAGGGGGGCTCGCAGCGCAGGGCAAGCCGCGCTGGAATTCTGCGCGCGCCCGTCAACCACGGCTATTCAGCCATTGCCCGGCAAGCTCACGCGCCCGACGATCCGCCGCCAGGACCGCTTCCACACTTTCGACCGCAACACCCACCTCGGCGTTCAGCACGGCATCTATGATACTCGCGATCTCGGGAAAGCGAATGCGCCGCTCGAGAAAGGCCGCCACCGCCACCTCATTGGCCGCATTGAGCATGGCCGGCACACTGCCGCCCGCCTCTGCCGCCTGACGAGCCAGGCGCAAGCAGGGGAAACGCTGCTCGTCCGGCGCCTGGAAGTCCAGGCGGGCGATGGCGAACAGATCCAGCGGCGCCACCCCCGAATCGATGCGCTGCGGCCAGGCCAGGGCATGACTGATCGGCGTACGCATGTCCGGGTTACCCAGCTGCGCCAACACCGAACCGTCGACATAGTCGACCAGCGAATGGATCACGCTCTGCGGATGGATCACCACCTCGACCTGCGCCGGCGTGGCATCGAACAGCCAGCAGACCTCGATCAACTCGAGACCCTTGTTCATCATGCTCGCCGAATCCACCGAGATCTTGCGCCCCATCGACCAGTTGGGGTGGGCGCAGGCCTGCTCGGGAGAGACCTCGCGCAACTGCTCCAGCGGCGTCTCACGGAACGGGCCGCCGGATGCGGTCAGCAGAATCCGCCGCACGCCCACCTGCTCCAGCCCACGGGCATAATCGCCGGGCAGGCACTGGAAGATCGCATTGTGTTCGCTGTCGATGGGCAGCAAGACCGCGCCGCTACGCCGCACCGCCTCGATGAACAAGGCACCGGACATCACCAGCGCCTCCTTGTTGGCCAGCAGGACCTTCTTGCCCGCCTCGACCGCCGCCAGCGTCGGCTTGAGCCCGGCCGCCCCGACGATAGCCGCCATCACCGCATCCACCTCGGGATGGGCAGCCACCTCGCACAGGCCCTGCTCGCCGAACAGCACCCGCGTCGCCAGTCCCGCGGCATGCAAGCCGCCCTGCAGATGGCGCGCCGCACGCTCATCCGCCACCACGGCGTAGCGCGGCCGGTACAGCAGGCACAGCGCCTCCAGCTCGACCAAACGACTGAAGCCGGTCAGGGCGAACACCTGATAACGCGCGGGATGCCGGGCGATCACGTCCAGGGTGCTGAGGCCGATGGAACCCGTCGCCCCGAGCACCGTAACCTGCTGCAACTGGCTCACAGGGCACCCCAGCCGGCCAGCCACAGCAGCGCGGCGAACATCGGAATGGCCGCGGTCAGGCTGTCGATGCGATCGAGCACACCACCGTGCCCCGGCAGCAGATTGCTGCTGTCCTTGAGCCCGGCCTGACGCTTGAACATGCTCTCGGTCAGATCGCCGACCACCGAAATCGACACCACCAGCGCCGCACCCGCCAGCACCAGGAGCCACTCACTGACGGACCAGCCCCGGTACAGGCCAACCGCCGTGGTAATCAACAAACTGGCGAACAAACCGCCCGCCACGCCTTCCCAGCTTTTGCCCGGACTGACCTGCGGCGCCAGCTTGCGCTTGCCGAAAGCCTTGCCGGTGAAATAGGCACCGATATCCGCCCCCCAGACCAGCACCATCACCGCCAGGATCAGCCCATTGGCTTCCGGCCATTGTTTGAACAACACCAGGCCTTGCCAGGCCGGCAGCAGGATCAGCAAGCCGATCGACAACTTGGCCGGCAGCCCGGCCCAATGCCGGCTACTGGCCGGATAGCCCAGCACCAGCACAGTGGCCAGCACCCACCAGGCAACCGCGAGCAGCAGCAGCCAGGGCGCCAATAGCGGCAGCTGGTAAAGCCCGAACAGCAGGGCAGCGACCACCCCGGCATAGGCCACTCGCAGCGTTTGCCGGGACAACCCCGCCAGACGCGCCCACTCCCAGGCACCGAGACTGACCACGACGCCGATGAACAGGGCAAAGGCCGCCCCGTCGAGCAGGAAGAATCCGCCCAGGGCGATGGGCAGCAACACCAACGCAGTGATGATCCGTTGTTTAAGCATCAGGCACGCGCCTCGGCATCGACCTGCTCGGCGGACCGGCCAAAACGCCGCTGGCGCCTGGCGTAATCCGCCAAGGCCTTGCGCATGGCGTCGTGCTTGAAATCCGGCCAGAACAGATCAGAGAAATACAGCTCGCTGTAGGCCAACTGCCATAACAGGAAATTGCTGATGCGGTGCTCGCCGCCCGTGCGGATGCACAGATCGGGCAAGGGCAAATCGCCGGTCGCCAGGCAACCCTGCAACAGCTCGGGGGTGATATCTTCGGGCCGCAGATGCCCCGCCTGAACCTCACGAGCCAGACGCTGCGCCGCCTGCGCGATATCCCACTGGCCGCCGTAGTTGGCGGCGATCTGCAAGATAAACCGCTTGTCGCCAGCGGTCATGGCCTCAGCCTCGCGCATGGCGGCCTGCAGTTCTGGATGGAAGCGCGAGCGATCGCCGATGATGCGCAGGCTGATGCCGTTGTCGTTGAGCTTCTTCGCCTCGCGACGCAGCGCACCGAGAAACAACTCCATCAGCGCGCTCACCTCGTCGGCCGGGCGCTGCCAGTTCTCGCTGGAGAAGGCAAACAGGGTCAACACCTCGACCCCGGCCTCGGCGCACACCTCGATGACCGCGCGCACGGCATCGACACCTGCCTTGTGCCCGGCCACCCCCGGCAACAGGCGCTTGCGCGCCCAGCGGTTATTACCATCCATGATGATCGCCACATGACGTGGCACGGCCACCTTAGCGCCGCCTATGGTCTTGTGCATGAGGATCTCCTGACCGCTAAACGGCCATCAGATCCGCTTCTTTCTGCTTCACGGCCACCTCGATTTCCGCCACGAACCTGTCAGTCAGCTTCTGGATCTCGTCGGCGGCGCGACGCTCTTCGTCTTCGCTGATTTCCTTCTCCTTGACCAGATCCTTCAACTGACTCAAGGCATCACGACGGATATTGCGCACGGCAATACGAGCATCTTCGGCGGCATCACGCGCCTGCTTGGTGAAACCCTTGCGGGTCTCCTCGGTCAGCGCCGGCATGGAAATCAGCAGCAGCTCGCCCAGGTTGGTCGGATTGAAGCCCAGACCGGAACTCTGGATCGCCTTATCGACGGCAGCCAGCATGTTGCGCTCGAACGCCACCACCTGCAGGGTGCGGGAATCCTTGACGGTGACGTTGGCAACCTGATTCAAGGGAGTGTCGGCACCGTAGTAAGGCACCATCACACCACCCAGAATGCTCGGGTGGGCCTGGCCGGTACGAATACGGCTGAAAGCATGGATCAGCGAATCCAGGCTCTTCTGCATACGTTCCCGGGTATCTTTCTTGATCTCGTTGATCATTGTTCACCTTCCTCGATCAGAGTGCCTTCGGCGCCACCCACCACGATATTCAGCAGGGCACCGGGCTTATTCATGTTGAAGACGCGCAGCGGCATCTTGTGATCGCGACACAAGCAGATGGCGGTCAGATCCATCACGCCGAGCTTGCGATCCAGCACTTCATCGTAAGTCAGTCGGTCGAATTTCTCCGCATGCGGATCCTTGAACGGGTCGGCGGTGTACACCCCGTCCACCTTGGTTGCCTTCAACACCACGTCGGCATCGGTCTCGATGGCCCGCAGGCAGGCGGCCGAATCGGTGGTGAAGAACGGGTTGCCGGTGCCCGCGGCGAAGATCACCACCTCACCGGTTTTCAGATGACGCAGCGCCTTGCGCCGATCGTAATGATCGGTTACCCCGACCATGGAAATCGCCGACATCACGATGGCCGGGATATTCGAGCGCTCCAGCGCATCACGCATGGCCAGGGCATTCATCACGGTGGCCAGCATGCCCATGTGGTCGCCGGTCACCCGATCCATGCCGGCAGCGGAGAGTGCCGCGCCACGGAACAGGTTGCCGCCGCCGATGACCAGGCCGACCTGCACGCCGATACCGACCAACTGGCCGACTTCCAACGCCATGCGATCGAGCACCTTGGGATCGATGCCGAAATCTTCCGAGCCCATCAGGGCCTCGCCGCTGAGTTTGAGCAGAATGCGCTTGTAGCGCGGTTGACGACCACTCACCTGCTGAGCCATTACCAGTCTCTCCTGCGGCGTTTGAATTCTTTTGCGCGCCTTGCGGCACGGATTTGTCGAGCGCTTTGACAACGTCCGGAGCCATTTGTCGCCTACCTGGCAACAAAGGCCTTGCTCACCCCTTAATTTGACGAAGAGGCCGCGCGCATAAGCGGGCAGCCTCTTCGGGGCGACAACAGCGTCTTATTGCTTGCTGGCAGCCAGTTGCGCAGCGACTTCTTCAGCGAAGTTGTCTACCGGCTTCTCGATGCCTTCGCCGACCTGGAAGCGCGTGAAGGAAACGATCTCAGCACCGCCCTTCTTGGCCAGCGCACCGACCTTGATTTCCGGGTCCTTGACGAAGGCCTGCTCAACCAGGCTGGCTTCGGCGAGGAACTTCTGGATACGACCGCCAACCATCTTCTCGACGATCTCAGCCGGCTTGCCCTTGATCTTGTCTTCGTTGAGGCTCATGAACACGGCTTTTTCGCGCTCGATCGCCTCGGCGGAAACTTCCGTAGGCAGCAGGAACTCCGGATTGCTGGCCGCCACGTGCATGGCGATATCCTTGGCCAGCTCGGCGTTACCGCCATTCAGGACAACTACAACGCCGATCTTGTTGCCGTGCAGGTAAGCACTGACCACGTCGCCTTCAACGCGGGCCAGACGACGAATGTTGACGTTCTCACCGACCTTGGCCACCAGCGCTTCGCGCGCAGCTTCCTGGGCAGCGATCAACGGCGCGGCGTCGGTCAGCTGGTCGGCGAAGGCTTTTTCCAGGCTTTCGTTGACGAAGTTCTTGAAGTCGTCCTGCAGCGCCAGGAAGTCGGTTTGCGAGTTGACTTCGAGGATCACGGCCGACTTGCCGTCTTCAGCAACCTTGACCGCGATAGCACCTTCGGCGGCGATGTTGCCTGCCTTCTTGGCGGCCTTGATCGCGCCGGAAGCACGCATGTCATCAATGGCTTTTTCGATGTCACCGCCGGCCTTGGTCAAGGCCTTTTTGCAATCCATCATGCCTTCGCCAGTGCGCTCACGCAGCTCCTTGACGAGTGCCGCAGTAATCTCTGCCATTTCAAATTCCTCTTGGATAGGTTGTTAACCATTCCACCCGCCGGAGCGGGCGATCGATTCTGTAAACACACTGCCCGGACTCGACGCACAGCAACCGGCTGACAATGGTTTTCAAAGTGGCAAAAAGGGGGCCTAGCCCCCTTTTTGCGCAGCGAATAACGCTTGGCGCCTAGCGCTTAGCCTTGAGTCGCTTCGGCGGCGGGAGCCTGCTCGACGAATTCGTCGGCGCCGCCGGTGTTGGTACGACCGCGAACTACGGCATCAGCCATGGCACCCATGTACAGCTGGATGGCGCGGATGGCGTCGTCGTTACCCGGGATGATGTAGTCAACGCCTTCCGGGCTGCTGTTGGTATCGACGATGCCGATAACCGGGATACCCAGCTTGTTGGCTTCGGTGATAGCAATGCGCTCGTGGTCGACGTCGATCACGAACAGAGCGTCCGGCAGACCGCCCATGTCCTTGATACCACCCAGGCTGCGATCCAGTTTTTCCAGATCGCGGGTACGCATCAGGGCTTCTTTCTTGGTCAGCTTGGTGAAAGTGCCGTCCTGGGACTGAACTTCCAGATCACGCAGACGCTTGATCGAGGCGCGGATGGTCTTGTAGTTGGTCAGCATGCCGCCCAACCAGCGATGATCGACGTACGGCGAGCCGCAACGTGCAGCTTCCTGGGCAACGATCTTGCCGGCGGAACGCTTGGTGCCGACGAACAGGATCTTGTTCTTGCCGGTAGCCAGCTTCTCAACGAACGACAGCGCTTCGTTGAACATCGGCAGGGTTTTTTCGAGGTTGATGATGTGAATCTTGTTACGCGCGCCGAAAATGTACTTGCCCATTTTCGGGTTCCAGTAACGGGTCTGGTGGCCGAAGTGCACACCGGCCTTCAGCATATCGCGCATATTGACTTGGGACATGATAGTTCCTTGATAAGTCGGGTTAGGCCTCCACGCATCCCAATCTCCAACCATCCGCACGCGGCGAAAGGCACCCAGGAAATCGTGTCGATACGTGTGTGGATTAAAGCTTTCGGGCACACAGCCCGTAAAGCGGCGCGTTTTATACCATAAAAGGCAGGCGCAAGCTACAAGCATAAAGCCGCAAGTAGAAGCAGAACGCCGCCCGCTCGCCTCGCGGCGTGCAGCTTGAGGCTCGCTGCTGGCTTTGGGGCTTGCGGCCCGAAGCTGCTAACATAGCCCTCTTTTCAGTCTGTGCCCGAGAGCCTATATGACCGTCACCATCAAATCCCCCGCAGAAATCGAGAAAATGCGCGTAGCCGGCCGCCTGGCCGCCGACGTACTGGAAATGATCGGCGAACACGTCAAGCCCGGCGTCACCACTGAAGAGCTCGATCGCATCTGCCATGACTACATCGTCAATGTGCAGCAGGCCATTCCCGCGCCGCTCAACTACAAGGGCTTCCCCAAGTCGATCTGCACCTCGGTCAACCATGTGGTCTGCCACGGCATCCCCAACGAGAAGCCGCTGAAAGAAGGCGACGTGCTGAACATCGACATCACCGTGATCAAGGACGGCTACCACGGCGACACCAGCAAGATGTTCATGGTCGGCAAGGTGCCGGAGTGGGCCGAGCGCCTGGCCAGGATCACCCAGGAATGCATGTATAAAGGTATCCAGCTGGTGCGTCCCGGCGCCCGCCTGGGCGACATCGGCGAGGTGATCCAGAAGCACGCCGAGAAGAACGGCTTCTCGGTGGTGCGCGAGTACTGCGGCCATGGCATCGGCGCGGTGTTCCACGAAGAGCCGCAGGTGCTGCACTACGGCCGCGCCGGTACCGGCCTGGAACTCAAGGAAGGCATGTGCTTCACCATCGAGCCGATGATCAACCAGGGCCGCGCGGAAACCCGCCTGCTCGGCGACGGCTGGACCGCGATCACCAAGGATCGCAAGCTCTCGGCGCAGTGGGAGCACACCATCCTGGTCACCGCCGACGGCTACGAGATCTTCACCCTGCGCAGTGACGACACCATCGCCCGCACGTCGGCCTGATGCTCGCCACCCCTATAGAGGAAGATCGGCGCATGCCGCAGGTAGACTCCGAACTGTTCGACCGCGGGCAATTCCAGGCCGAACTGGCGCTCAAGGCCAGCCCCATCGCGGCCTTCAAGAAAGCCATCCGCCGCGCCCACGAGGTGCTCGACGCGCGCTTCAAGGAGGGCCGCGAGGTACGCCGACTGGTCGAGGATCGCGCCTGGTTCACCGACCAGATCCTGCGTGAAGCCTGGGATCGCCTGGACTGGAGCGCAGACGCCGACATCGCCCTGCTGGCAGTCGGCGGCTATGGCCGTGGCGAACTGCACCCCTACTCGGACATCGACCTGCTGATCCTGCTGGGCAGCAACGACCACGAACGCTTTCGCGAGCCGATCGAACGCTTCCTCACCCTGCTCTGGGACATCGGCCTGGAAGTCGGGCAAAGCGTGCGCTCGGTCGACGAGTGCGCCGAAGAGGCCCGCGCCGACCTGACGGTGGTCACCAACCTGATGGAAAGCCGCACCATCGCCGGCCCCGAGCGCCTGCGTCAGCGCATGCAGGACGTCACCAGCACCGCACAGATGTGGCCGAGCAAGCAGTTCTACCTGGCCAAACGCAAGGAGCAGCGCGCCCGCCACGCCAAGTACAACGACACCGAATACAACCTCGAACCCAACGTCAAGGGCTCACCGGGCGGCCTGCGCGATATCCAGACCATCCTCTGGGTCGCCCGCCGGCATTTCGCCACCTTGAATCTGCACGCCATGGTCGGCCAGGGCTTTCTGCTGGAAAGCGAGTACGCCCTGCTGGTGTCCAGCCAGGAATTCCTGTGGAAGGTACGCTACGCCCTGCACATGCTCGCCGGCCGCGCCGAAGACCGCCTGCTGTTCGATCACCAGGGCCAGATCGCCCGCCTGCTGGGCTATGAAGACGGCGACAGCAAACTGGCGATCGAACGCTTCATGCAGAAGTACTATCGCGTGGTGATGGGCATCGCCGAGTTGAGCGACCTGATCAACCAGCACTTCGAGGAGGAAATCCTCCGCGCCGGCCAAAGCGGCCAGGCCCAGCCGCTCAACAGCCGTTTCCAGCTGCGCGACGGCTATATCGAAGTCACTCACCCCAACGTCTTCAAGCGCACCCCTTTCGCCATCCTGGAAATCTTCGTGCTGATGGCCCAGCACCCCGAGATCAAGGGCGTGTGCGCCGACAGCATTCGCCTGCTGCGCGATCACCGTCACCTGATCGACGACGAGTTCCGCAAGGACATTCGCAATACCAGCCTGTTCATCGAGCTGTTCAAGAGCCCGCAGGGCATCCACCGCAATCTGCGGCGGATGAACCGCTACGGCATTCTCGGGCGCTACCTGCCCGAGTTCGGCGACATCGTCGGGCAGATGCAGCACGACCTGTTCCACATCTATACGGTCGATGCGCACACCCTCAACCTGATCAAGCACCTGCGCAAATTCAAGTGGCCGGAACTGGCCGAGAAGTTCTCCCTGGCCAGCAAGCTGATCGGCAAGCTGCCCAAACCCGAGCTGATCTACCTGGCCGGGCTTTACCATGACATCGGCAAGGGTCGCGGCGGCGACCACTCAGAGCTGGGCGCGGCAGACGCCGAGGCCTTCTGCGTGCGCCATCAGCTGCCCAACTGGGACAGCAAGCTGATCGTCTGGCTGGTGCAGAACCACCTGGTGATGTCGACCACCGCCCAGCGCAAGGACCTCTCCGACCCCCAGGTGATCTTCGATTTCGCCCGCCTGGTCGGCGATCAGACCCGTCTGGACTACCTCTACGTGCTGACCGTGGCCGACATCAACGCCACCAACCCGAGCCTGTGGAACTCCTGGCGCGCCAGCCTGCTGCGCCAGCTCTATACCGAAACCAAGCGCGCGCTCAACCGCGGCCTGGAAAACCCGCTGGACCGTGAAGAGCAGATTCGCCTGACCCAGAGCGCCGCGCTGGACATTCTGGTGCGCGGCGGCACCGACCCGGACGAGGCCGAACAGCTGTGGTCGAAACTCGGCGACGACTACTTCCTGCGCCACACCGCCGGCGACGTGGCCTGGCATGCCGAGGCGATCCTGCAGCACGCCAACGACGGCAATCCGCTGGTACTGATCAAGGAGACCACCCAGCGCGAATTCGAGGGCGGCACGCAGATCTTCATCTATGCCGCGGATCAGCACGACTTCTTCGCCGTGACCGTGGCCGCCATGGCCCAGCTCAACCTGAACATCCATGACGCGCGGATTCTCACCTCGACCAGCAAGTTCACCCTCGATACCTATATCGTATTGGAGGCCGAGGGCGGCTCGATCGGCGACAATCCGGCGCGGATCAAGCAGATCCGCCAGGGCCTGATCGACGCGCTGAAGAACCCCGACGACTACCCGAACATCATCCAGCGCCGGGTGCCGCGCCAGCTCAAGCATTTCGCCTTCGCGCCACGGCTGACCATCCACAACGACGCACAGCGCCCGGTGACCATCCTCGAGTTGACCGCACCCGATCGGCCGGGCCTGCTGGCGCGCATCGGACGGATCTTCCTCGACTTCGACCTGTCGCTGCAGAATGCCAAGATCGCCACCCTCGGCGAGCGGGTCGAGGACGTGTTCTTCGTCACCGACGCCAACAACCAGCCGCTGTCCGATCCCGAACTCTGCCGCCGGCTGCAGGAAACCATCATCGAGCAGCTCTCAGACGCCAACGGGCAATCCGCAGAGCCAAGCCGGATAATTATTTGATCGAGCAGCGGCAAGCCAAATCCCCCGCGGCTGCCGCTTGTAGTAGCCAGGACAGAAAAATGAACGACGCCTTGAACCAGCTGCAGCCCTACCCTTTCGAGAAACTCCGCGCCTTGCTCGCCGGCGCCCGGCCACCCGGCGACAAGCCGGCCATCGCCTTGTCGATCGGCGAGCCCAAGCATCGCTCGCCGGCGTTTGTCGCCGAGGCGCTGAGCGCCAACCTGGAGAAACTGGCGGTCTACCCCAGCACTCTGGGGATACCCGAACTGCGCGAAGCGATCGCCAGCTGGTGCAGCCGGCGCTTCAACCTGCCGGCCGGCATGCTCGACCCGGCGCGCCAGGTGCTGCCGGTCAACGGCACCCGCGAGGCGCTATTCGCCTTCACCCAGGCCGTGGTGCAGCGCGACGTCGGCGGCCTGGTGGTCAGCCCCAACCCGTTCTACCAGATCTACGAAGGCGCGGCCCTGCTCGCCGGCGCCCAGCCGCACTACCTGGCGTGCCTGGAGCAGCACGGCTTCAACCCGGACTTCGATGCGGTGCCGAGCGACGTCTGGCAGCGCTGCCAGATCCTCTTCCTCTGCTCGCCCGGCAACCCGACCGGCGCGCTGATCCCGCTGACCACCCTGAAGAAACTGATCGCGCTGGCCGATGAATACGACTTCGTCATCGCCGCCGACGAGTGCTACAGCGAACTGTATTTCGACGAACTGAACCCACCGGCTGGCCTGCTGACCGCCTGCGCCGAACTGGGCCGCAGCGACTGCAAACGCTGCGTGGTGTTCCACAGCCTGTCCAAGCGCTCCAACCTGCCGGGGTTGCGTTCGGGCTTTGTCGCCGGCGACGCCGACATATTGAAATCTTTCCTGCTGTACCGTACCTATCACGGCTGCGCCATGCCGGTGCAAACCCAGCTGGCCAGCATGGCCGCCTGGAACGACGAGCAGCACGTCGCGGCCAACCGCGCGCTGTACCGCGAGAAGTTCGACGCGGTGCTGGCGATTCTCGACGGCGTACTCGATGTACAGCGCCCGGACGGCGGCTTCTACCTGTGGGCGAAAACCCCGCTGGACGACGAAACCTTTACCCGTGAGCTGTTCGCCCGCGAACACGTCACCGTGGTGCCCGGCTCCTACCTGTCGCGCAGTGTCAACGGCGTCAACCCGGGCGCCAATCGCGTGCGCATAGCCCTGGTCGCGCCGCTGGCCGAGTGCGTGGCAGCCGCCGAACGTATCCGTGACTTTGTAAAGAGCCTGCACGCATGAGCACGACCCTCTACGGCATCAAAGCCTGCGACACCATGAAGAAAGCCCGTACCTGGCTCGACCAGCACGGGGTAAGCTACGCCTTTCACGATTACAAAGCCGTTGGTATCGACCGTGACAACCTGGACAAGTGGTGCAACGAGCATGGCTGGGAAACCCTTCTCAACCGTGCCGGCACCACCTTCCGCAAGCTGGACGAGGCGCACAAAGCCGACCTCGACCAGCACAAGGCGATCGAGCTGATGCTCGCCCAGCCATCGATGATCAAGCGCCCGGTGCTGGATCTCGGCAACAAGACCCTGGTTGGCTTCAAGCCCGAGCGCTATGCCGCCGAGCTGGCTTGAACAACTCCCATTGAATTCGCGTTTAAGGAAAGCAACATGACCACGACCCTGTTCAGCCTGGCCTTCGGTGTCGGCACCCAGAACCGTCAGAGCAACTGGCTGGAAGTCTTCTACGCCCAGCCCCTGCTCAACCCGGCCAGCGAGCTGGTGGCCAAGGCCGCGGAAAAACTCGGCTACAGCGGTGGCAACCAGGCCATCGGCTTCACCACCCAGCAAGCTGGCGAGCTGGCCGAAGCGCTGAAAGGCATCGACGCCGCCCAGGCAGCCCTGCTCACCCGCCTGGCGGAAAGCCACCAACCGCTGGTCGCCACCTTCCTTGGCGAAGATGCGCCGCTGAGCAGCACGCCCGAGGCCTACCTCAAGCTGCACCTGCTGTCCCATCGCCTGGTCAAACCGCACGGCCTGAACCTGAGCGGGATCTTCCCGCTACTGCCGAACGTAGCCTGGACCAGCCAGGGCGCCATCGACCTGGGCGAACTGGGCGAACGCCAACTGGAAGCGCGCCTGAAAGGCGAACTGCTGGAAGTCTTCTCGGTGGACAAGTTCCCCAAGATGACCGACTACGTGGTGCCGAGCGGCGTGCGCATCGCCGACACCGCGCGCGTGCGCCTGGGCGCCTACATCGGTGAAGGCACCACGGTGATGCACGAAGGCTTCGTCAACTTCAATGCCGGCACCGCAGGCCCGGGCATGATCGAAGGCCGCGTCTCCGCCGGGGTGTTCGTCGGCAAGGGCTCGGACCTGGGCGGCGGCTGCTCGACCATGGGCACCCTGTCCGGCGGTGGCAACCTGGTGATTTCCGTGGGCGAAGGCTGCCTGATCGGCGCCAACGCCGGCATCGGCATCCCCCTGGGCGACCGCAACACCGTGGAGTCCGGCCTGTACATCACCGCCGGCACCAAGGTGGCGCTGCTCGACGGCCAGAACCAGTTGGTCAAGGTGGTCAAGGCGCGCGAACTGGCCGGCCAACCGGACCTGCTGTTCCGCCGCAACTCGCAAACCGGCGCGGTGGAGTGCAAGACCCACAAGTCGGCGATCGAGCTGAACGAAGCCCTGCACGCCCATAATTGATCCGAGTAGGGTGCGCCGCGCGCACCATTCGCACGCCGCGCAGCACCTGGTGCGCACGGCCTGGGCGGCCCCGCGCACCCTACGGACGCCCCCGCACCATCGGGTGAACCCCATGTCCCTGATTTCCCCCTGGCGCGCTGACTTCCCCGGCATCCTGGCCCTCGACGGCGAAGGCCAGACCTACCTGGACAGCGCCGCCACCGCGCAAAAGCCGCAGGCCATGCTCGATGCCCTGCTCGGCTATTACGCCGGCGGTGCGGCCAATGTCCATCGTGCCCAGCATCTGCCGGGCGAGCGGGCGACCCGCGCCTTCGAAAGCAGCCGCGACCAGGCCGCGCGCTGGCTGAATGCGCCCGACTCGGCGCAGATCCTGTTTACCCGCAGCGCCACCGAGGCCTTCAACCTGCTCGCCTATGGCCTGGAGCATGAGTTGCAGGCCGGCGAGCAGATCGTCATCAGCGCCCTGGAACACCACGCCAACCTGCTGCCCTGGCAACAGCTGGCCCAGCGCCGCAACCTCGAGCTGGTCGTTCTGCCGCTGGACGCCGCCGGCCTGATCGACCTCGAACAGGCGGCCGGCCTGATCGGCCCGCGCACCCGCGTGCTGGCGCTCAGCCAGCTGTCCAATGTGCTCGGCTGCTGGCAGCCGCTGGCCGAACTGCTGGCCCTGGGCAAGGCCCGCGGCGCGCTGACCGTGGTCGATGGCGCCCAGGGCGTGGTGCATGGCCGACATGACGTCGAGGCCCTGGGCTGCGACTTCTATGTCTGCTCCAGCCACAAGCTCTATGGGCCCGACGGCGTCGGCCTGCTCTATGGGCGCAAACCGGCACTGCAGCGCCTCAGGCACTGGCAGTTCGGCGGAGAGATGGTGCGGGTGGCGGATTATCAGAGCGCCGAGTTTCGCGCTGCGCCGCTGGGCTTCGAGGCCGGCACGCCGCCGATCGCCGGGGTAATCGCCCTGGGCGCCAGCCTGGACTACCTGGCCGCGCTGGACGCCGCCGCCGTGGCCGCCCACGAAGCCGCCCTGCATGCCCAACTACTCGCGGGGCTCAGGGCGCGCGCCGGCATCCGCCTGCTCGGTGCGCCCAGGGTGGCGCTGGCCAGTTTCGTGATCGAGGACGTGCACAACGCCGACCTCGCCCACCTGCTCACCGAACAGGGTATCGCCGTGCGCGCCGGCCATCACTGCGCCATGCCGCTGCTGAAAAGCCTCGGCCTGGCCGGCGCGATCCGCGTCTCCCTGGGCCTGTACAACGACGGCGCGGACCTCGAGCGTTTCTTCGCCGCCCTGGACCAGGCCCTGGAGCTGTTGCGATGAGCCTGCCCGTCGACGCCGAACAAGCGCTCGCCGCCTTCGGCCAGTGCCCCGGCTGGGAACAGCGCGCGCGCCTGTTGATGCAGTGGGGCGAACGCCTGCCGGCGCTGCGCGAGGAGGAGCGCTGCGAGGCCAACCGCGTGCACGGCTGCGAAAGCCAGGTCTGGCTGGCTGGGGAACTCCAGAACGGCCACTGGCAATTTCGCGTTGCCAGCGATGCGCGCCTGCTCCGAGGCCTGCTCGCCGTTCTGCTGGCGCGGGTCAACGGTCTGACCGGTGCGCAACTGGCCGAGATCGACCTGGCCGACTGGTTCGCTCAACTGGGCCTGGCGCGCCAGCTCTCGCCGTCGCGCAGCAATGGCCTGAATGCCGTGCTGCAGCGCATGCGCGAGCTGGCCGGCGACGCTCAGGTTCCGTAGCAGATCCCACTCGTCTACGACGCCGGGCTGCCGCACAGCAAACTGGGTGCGCAAGGATCAAGCCCCTATGGTGTGCGCATCAACAACCATCTGCCCGCGGTGCGCACG
This sequence comes from Pseudomonas borbori, assembly GCF_900115555.1. GTDB lineage: Bacteria > Pseudomonadota > Gammaproteobacteria > Pseudomonadales > Pseudomonadaceae > Aquipseudomonas > Aquipseudomonas borbori. The sequence continues at coordinate 49,495 of NZ_FOWX01000010.1, read as the reverse complement.
GCGCACCCTACCCGAGCCGATGCACAGCCAACTCTTATTGGCTTCGCTCGGCCGGCCTGCGCGCGCCGGCCACCAGTTTCTCCACGGTCTTGGCCACGGCGACCATGCCGAAGCTCGCGGTGACCATCATCGCCGCGCCGAAACCGCCGGCGCAGTCGAGCTTGACCCCGTCGCCGACGAAGCCCTTGTACTGGCACACGCTGCCGTCCGGTTTCGGGTAGCGCAGCTGCTCGGTGGAAAACACGCAGGGCACGCTGTAGTTGCGCCCCGGCGTGCGCGAGAAATTGTAGTCGCGGCGCAGGGTCGAGCGCACCTTGGAGGCCAGCGGATCGTTCCAGGTCTTGTTCAGGTCGCCGACCTGGATCTGCGTCGGGTCGATCTGCCCGCCGGCGCCGCCGGTGGTCACCACCTGGATCTTGCGCCGCTTGCACCAGGAGATCAGCGCCGCCTTGGCGTTGACGCTGTCGATACAGTCAATCACCGCGTCGAGTTGCCCGGTGATGTACTCGGCCATGCTCTCGCGGGTGACGAAGTCGGCTACCGCGTGCACCACGCAGGCGGGATTGATCGCGCGGATGCGCGCCGCCATCACCTCGACCTTGGCCTGACCGACCGTGCTGTCCAGCGCCTGGATCTGCCGGTTGGTGTTGCTCACGCAGACGTCGTCCAGATCGAACAGCGAGATCTCGCCGACCCCCGAGCGCGCCAGCGCCTCGGCCGCCCAGGAACCGACGCCGCCGATCCCGACCACCGCGACATGCGCCGCGGCCAGGCGCTCGGCGCCCTCGCGACCGTACAGGCGGGCAATCCCGGCAAAGCGTTGTTCGTCGATCGTCATCTCATCACCTCAGCACCCGGAACGCGGGCAGGCGCGCATTATAGAAAGCCTGCCGGCCGCACCCAAGCAGCGATTCGACTCATAGACCGAATGGGTACAGCCAGCCCAGCCGCGCGACAGGAGCCTGCGATGCGTAATTTCAGTTTTCATAACCCGACCAAGATCCATTTCGGCGAAGGCCAGATCGCCAAGCTCGGCCAGGAAATCCCCGCCGGCAGCCGCGTGCTGGTCACCCACGGTGGCGGCAGCATCTTCCAGAACGGCGTCTGGGCCCAGGTCGAGGCGGCGTTGGCGGGCTTCGCCATCAGCCGCTTCGCCGGCATCGAAGCCAATCCGCAGTTCGACACCCTGCTGCGCGCCGTGGAGCAGGCCAGGCGCGACCACTGCGATTTCATCCTGGCCATCGGCGGCGGCTCGGTAATAGACGGCAGCAAATTCATCGCCGCGGCGCTGTGCCATGCCGGCGAGCCGCTCGAGCTGCTCACCGGCGCTCGCGCCAAAGCCGCGCTGCCGCTGGGCTGCGTGCTGACCCTGGGCGCCACCGGCTCGGAAAGCAACCCGCACGGCGTGGTCACCCATGTGGCGCGCCAGGAAAAGCTGCCGTTCTCCAGCCCGCTGCTGTTTCCGCGCTTCGCCATCCTCGACCCCTGCACCACCTTCAGCCTGCCGCTGCGCCAGGTCGGCAACGGCGTGGTCGATGCCTTCGTCCACACCATCGAGCAGTACCTGACCTACCCGGCCGACGCACCGCTGCAGGACCGCTATGCCGAAGGCCTGCTGCAGACCCTGATCGAGGAAGGGCCGAAAGCCCTGAGCAACCCCGAGGACTACCGGGTCAGGGCCAACCTGATGTGGTGCGCCACCCAGGCGCTCAACGGCCTGATCGGCTGTGGCGTGCCCCAGGACTGGGCGAGCCACCTGATCGGCCACGAGCTGACCGCGCTCTACCACATCGACCATGCGCGGACCCTGGCCGTGGTCCTGCCGGCGCTGCTCGCCGAGCGCCGCGAGGCCAAGCGCGCCAAGCTGCTGCAATACGCCGAACGGGTCTGGCAACTGCGCGAAGGCAGCGAAGACAGGCGCATCGACGCGGCGATCGCCGCCACCGAGGCCTTCTTCAAGCGCATGGGCGTGCCGACCCGCCTGTCCGAACACGGCCTGGACGCCGATGCGATCCCCCAGGTGCTGGCGCAACTGCAACGCCACCAGCTGGTTGCCCTGGGCGAACACCGCGATATCGACCTGGAGGCCAGCGAGCGCATCCTGTTGCGCGCGTTGTAAGAAGGGCCACTCCGCCTTCGACGCCACGCTGTCGCGCAGCAAACTGGGGGGGGCAATTGCGTCTATCGGTTTGTGGGTACCTGTAGGAGCGGCCCATGGCCGCGAAACGCATCGCGGGCATGGAACTAGGCGTCCCCCCCGCTCCTACAGGTCTTTGTGCAGATCTAATTTAAACATCTAAAACAACGGGTTATTTATAGATTGATAATAGAATGCTTACCAAAGCAGCGAGTAATGGCCAGGCGAGGCGCAACGAAGTAACAGCTCTGCCGGTCAACCAGCTGAAACGCAGAACGGTCGAGCGCAGTAGTTTTTCAACGGTCTGTTAAGATGGCGGCCTTTCCGCTTGACGCCGCTCTGGAGCCGCAATGACTGCCCCCGCCCCGACCCTGACGCCCACCCTGGAACTCGCCTGCGAGCTGATTCGCCGCCCGTCCGTCACCCCGGTCGACGAAGGCTGCCAGGAGCTGATGATGCGCCGCCTGCAAGCCCTCGGCTTCCGGATCGAAGCCATGCGCATCGAGGAAGTGGACAACTTCTGGGCCAGTCACGGCCAGCAGGAGGGTCCGGTGCTGTGCTTCGCCGGGCACACCGACGTGGTCCCGACCGGCCCGCTGCAGGCCTGGCAGCACCAGCCGTTCGATGCGCTGATCGATGAACAGGGCATGCTCTGCGGCCGCGGCGCCGCCGACATGAAGGGCAGCCTGGCGTCGATGATCATCGCGGTGGAGCGCTTCGTCGCCGACCACCCGCAGCATAAAGGCCGCATCGCCTTTTTGATCACCAGCGACGAAGAGGGCCCGGCCCAACACGGCACCAAGGCGGTGGTCGAGCGCCTGGCCGCGCGCGGCGAACGCCTGGACTGGTGCATCGTCGGCGAGCCGTCGAGCACCTCGCTGGTCGGCGACGTGGTCAAGAACGGCCGCCGCGGCTCGCTCGGCGCCACCCTGACGGTGCGCGGCATACAGGGCCACGTGGCCTACCCGCAGCTGGCGAAGAACCCGATCCACCTGGCCGCCCCGGCGCTGGCCGAGCTGGCCGCCGAACACTGGGACGACGGCAACGCCTTCTTCCCGCCGACCAGCTTCCAGGTCTCCAACCTGAATGCCGGCACCGGCACCACCAACGTGATCCCCGGCGAATTGCGGGCGATCTTCAACTTCCGCTTCTCCACCGAATCCACGGTCGAAGGCCTGCAGCACAGGGTCAACGCGATCCTCGACAAGCACGGCCTCGACTACCACGTGGAATGGGCCCTGTCCGGCCTGCCGTTCCTCACCGAGCCGGGCGCCCTGCTCGATGCCGTGGCCGCCAGCATCAAAACCGTCACCGGCCGCGACACCCAGCCCTCGACCAGCGGCGGCACCTCCGACGGGCGCTTCATCGCCACCCTCGGCACCCAGGTGGTCGAACTCGGCCCGGTCAACGCCACCATCCACCAGATCAACGAGCGGGTGCTGGCCAGCGATCTGGACGTGCTGACCGAGATCTACTACCAGACCCTCGTCAAGCTGCTCGCCTGATGCTCACCTGTCCCCTCTGCCAGGGCGCCTTGAGCGCCGTCGACAACGGCGTGGTCTGCCCGGCCGGGCATCGTTTCGACCGCGCGCGCCAGGGCTACCTGAACCTGCTGCCGGTGCAGCACAAGAACAGCCGCGATCCGGGCGACAACGCCGCCATGGTCGAGGCGCGTCGGCGCTTCCTCGACGGCGGCCACTACGCGCCGCTGGCCAGGCGCCTGGCCGAACTGGCCGCGGGTTACGCGCCCGCGCGCTGGCTGGATATCGGCTGCGGCGAGGGTTATTACACCGGCCAAATCGCCGACGCCCTGCCCGCTGCCGACGGCTATGCCCTGGATATCTCCCGCGAGGCGATCAAGCGCGGCTGCAAGCGTGCGCCGCAGCTGACCTGGCTGGTGGCGAGCATGGCCCGGGTGCCGCTGGCCGACGCCAGTTGCCAACTGCTCGCCAGCGTCTTCAGCCCGCTCGACTGGCAGGAAGCCAAACGCCTGCTCGCCCCCGGCGGCGGCCTGCTGCGCATGGGCCCGAGCCGCGAACACCTGATGCAACTGCGGCAGAAGCTGTACGACGAAGTACGCGACTACGACGAGCAGAAGCACCTCGAACTGATCCCCGAAGGCATGCGCCTGGCCCACAGCGAAACCCTGAGTTTCACGCTGCAGCTGACCAGCAGCGAGGCCCGCGCCGACCTGCTGGCGATGACGCCCCACGGCTGGCGCGCCAGCGCCGAACGGCGCGCGGCGGTGATCGCCGAGCCCTTAGAGGTGACGGTTGCCATACGCTACGATTGGATCGAACGCACAGGCCATTGAAAAACTACTGCGCTCGACTATGCCGCGTTAGGATCAGGCGCAAAATGCTCATGTACAGCCGTACACTCCGCTTTTTCGCCTGATCCCGCCTTGCCTAGCCTTCGCTCGCTACGTTTTTCAAACGGCCTCTCAAGCCCCGAAAACAGAGGACGACCATGCGCCAACCGGATATCGAGATTTACCTGAAAGATGCCGACCACCACGCCATCGCCGCCTGGTTGAGCGAGGCGCTCGGCCCTTGCACGCCCTGGCAGCAGAAAGGCCAGACCTTCAAGTGCCTGGCCGGCGCGGTGCCGGTGACCTGGCTGCCGAAAGCCGTCGGCAAATGGCACAGCCTCTACCTGGAAAGCGCCGCCACCCCCTGGGACGACGACCTGAGCTGCGCCCAGGCCGCCTTTGCCGCACTCGGCGTCGAAGTACGCTGCGCCCCGGGCGGCTGGCAGGAAGAGGAAAACGACGAACAGGCCGACCGCTGGATGCGCATCAGCGCCGACGGCGTCGAGGAAATCACCTGGCGCACCGGCTGAGGCATTCGGGCATCAAGCGCCGGCATATATGGCACTGACCCAGAAGCCTGTAGGCGCGGCTACCCCGTCTTCGACGCCGCGCTGTCGTGCAGCAAACTGGAGGCAATCGTATCTATCGGCCTGTAGGTACCTGTAGGAGCGGGCCATGCCCGCGAAACCCATCGCGGCCATGGAACTAGGCGTCCCCGCCGCTCCTACAAAAACCTAATAACCCATAAAATCAATGACATACGGATTGCTTGATAAGAGCAAGGTGCTCGTCCAATCAACCGTGCTTGCGCCGCCGCCATAGCCACAACGCCAGCACGCCGAGGGTCAGCAACAGCGGCACCAGGGCGATATTGACGAACTTCAGGGTACGTCCCAGCGCCTCGATATCGGCGTTCAGCTGGTAGCGCACCTCGCGCAGTTCCTTGCGGATTTTCAGCTTCTCCTGGAGGAACTGTTGCAGCGTGGCCTGCTGCTCCGGGGTCAGCTCCAGTGCCTTGCTCGGGTCGTCGCTGCGCTGCAGGGCGGCGAGCTGCTGCTCGGTCTCCGCCAGGCGTGCCTGCAGAACCTGTTCCTTCTCGCGAAAGCGCACCTCGGCCTCACGCTGGATCGACTCGACCACCTCGAACGGACGGGTGAAGCGCCCGCGCGAACGCACGCTGATCAGCGCCTCGGAGCCGGCCAGGTTGTCCAGGGCGTTGATCGCGAAGCCGGCGTTGTCCGCCCAGGGCTGCGGAATGCGCTGGCCGAAGAAGTCCTGTACCTGCACCCACATGCGGTCGGTGAGCAGGTCGGTGTCGGCGACGACGATGAGGTTGATGTTGTCCGCCTGCTTCAGCCCGTCCTTGCGCCCTTCGATGCCGTCCGGGTAGGCCGACTGCGCCGGACCACTGATGCGTGCGGCTATGGCATAACGCTCGCCGGTCGGCTGCAGCTCGCGGATCAGCTCCTCCGGGTTCTGCAGCATGGCGAAGCGCTTCACGTCGAAGGGCATGGCGTACTGCGAACTCTGGATCAGCGGCATGAACCGGGTCTTCGCCCCTTCCAGCGGCTCGAGCATGCCGGCCGAGGCCACGGTCAGGTTCTCCAGCGCGGCGGTGCTGATGTCGTCCTGGTCCAGGGCGCTCTTCGGCAGACTCAACCAGGCAGCATGCCGCACCGCCCGGCGATCCTGGCCCATGCTCACGGACATGGCGTAGGCGCCATCGCCGAGCACCTGATCCGGCACCAGGCGCAGGCCCCAGGCCTTGAACAGCGGGGCCAGATCGGAGGCCTTGTCGATGACCATCTCGCCCGGCAGCTCGGCCTGGGTGTCGGCTTCGCTGAACGGGTCGACGAAGGCCAGCAGCTTGCCGCCGCGCAGGACGAACTGGTCGATGGCGTACAGGGTCTGCTCCGGCAACTGCTTGGGGTGCACCAGCAGCAGCACCGAGACATGCTCGGGGATCAGATCGATATCGCTCTTCAGGCTCTCGATCTGGAACAGCTGGCGGATTTCCTCCATCACCATCCACGGCGGCGTCGGCTGGCGTGCCTGCATGTCGAAGCCGCCGCCGATCTGCAGCCCGGACAGCACGCCGACCACCGGCCGCTCGGGCTTGGCCAGGCTCAGCAGCAGACGGCTGAGTTCGTATTCGAGGAACTCTTCCTGATCCAGGGCGAAGAACGGAATCACCTGGGTAGCACCCTCGGCATTCTTGCCGGCCAGGCCGAAGTACAGCGAATCGCCACCCTGCTGCAGGGGAATGGCCTGCAGGCCGAACTCGGCGGCCTTGTCCTCATCCTCGGAGAACGGCGCCGGGTCGATGACGTTCAGCTTGAGCTTGCCGCCCGCTTCGCGCTGGTAGGCCTTGAGCATCTCCTCCACACGCTTGGCGTAGGTGCGCAGTGCCGGCAGATCCTTGGTGGCGCTGTCGGAGTAGAAGAAATTCAGCTCCACCGGCTGCTCCAGCTCGGCAAGAATCTGCCGGGTGCCGGCGGAGATGGTGTAGAGCTTCTGCTCGGTCAGGTCCAGGCGTGCGCCGGTCAGGCTCAGACTGGAAAACAGGTTGAAGGCGAGAAACGCCAGGGCGATGAGAACGAGCCCGACGCCGGAAACCATCAGCTTTTTCATGGGCACCCTCAGTCGGCTTTCTTAAGGTCGATGACCACCGCAGTCGCAGCCAACCAGGCGGCGATCAGGGTGAGGAAATAGAGCAGATCACGCAGGTCGATCACGCCCTTGCTGATGGCATCGAAACGGGTCAGGAAACTCAAGGAGGCCACCGCGTCGATCAACCATTGCGGCGCCCAGCCGCTGAAGCCGTCGAGCACCATGGGAAAGCCGCTGACGATGAACAGGAAGCACACGCTGACCGCGAGGATGAAGGCGATCACCTGGTTCTTCGCCAGCGCCGACATGCACGAGCCGATGGCCAGGTAGGCGCCGGCCAGCAGCCAACTGCCGATGTAGCCGGTGACGATGGCGCCGTTATCCGGCTCGCCCAGGTAGTTGACGGTGATGATCATCGGAAAGGTCAGCAGCAGCGCCAGGCCGGCGAAGGCCCAGGCGGCGAGGAACTTGCCGGTGACCGCCTCGAAACGGGTGATCGGCAGGGTCATCAGCAGCTCGATGGTGCCGGATTTGCGCTCCTCGGCCCACAGGCGCATGGCGATGGCCGGCACCAGGAACAGGTACAGCCAGGGGTGGAAGCCGAAGAACGGCGCCAGGTTGGCCTGGCCGCTCTCGAAGAAACCGCCCAGGTAGAAGGTGAACACCCCGGACAGGACCAGGAAGATCACGATGAACACATAGGCCAGCGGCGTGCTGAAGTAGCTCGCCAGCTCGCGTTTGAACAATACCGGCAATTGCCTCATACCATCTCCCCACGGGTCAGGCTGCGGAACACTTCGTCCAGCCGACCGCGCTCGACATTCAACTCCTTGACCCGCCAGCCGCGCTGAGCGATCAGCGCATTGACCTGCGGGAAGATCACCTGGCCCGGCTTGGCCAGCACGCTCAGGCTGTGCTCGCGCTCGTTCTCTTCCACCCCGCTGACGCCCGGCAAGGCCGCCAGCGCCAGCCTATCCAACGGCCCTTCGGCCACCAGGGTGACGGCCTGGTGATAGCGCGAGCGGCTCTCCAGCTCCAGCGGCGTGCCATCGGCGAGCAGCTTGCCGTGGGCGATCACCACCGCACGGGTGCAGACCGCGCTGACTTCTTCGAGAATATGGGTGGAGATGATCACGATCTTGTCGTAGGCCAGGCTCTGGATCAGCTTGCGCACCTGGTGCTTCTGGTTCGGGTCGAGGCCATCGGTGGGCTCGTCGAGGATCAGCACCTTGGGGTCATGCACGATGGCCTGGGCCAGCCCGACCCGGCGCTTGAAGCCCTTGGACAGGGTCTCGATCGACTGCTCCAGCACCTGCTCCAGTTCGACCTGGGCCACCGCCCCGGCGACCCGCTGACGTTTCTCGGCGCCCCTGAAACCGCGCACCTCGGCGATGAACTCGAGGAAACCGCGCACCGTCATGTCGCCGTAACAGGGCGCGCCTTCCGGCAGGTAGCCGATCTGCCGCTGGGCCTTGAGCGTGGCTTTCTGGATATCGAAGCCGAGCACGCTCGCCGTGCCGGACGTCGGCGCGAGAAAGCCGGTGAGCATCTTCATGGTGGTGGACTTGCCGGCACCGTTCGGGCCGAGGAAGCCCAACACTTCCCCGCGCTCGACGCGAAAGGACAGGTCGTCCACCACTGTGTGCTGTGCGAAACGCTTGGTTAAGTTGTTTATCTCGATCATGGTCCCTCACCCGTGCGGTAACAGATCCTGCTCGCGGCCCGTAGAGCGGCGAAACGGGCTTTCAATGCCGGCAGGACTATAAGGAGTCCGGCGCCACCAGTGCAAGCCAAGAACCCCGGAGTCATGGCCCCCCGCGTAGCCCGCAGGCTGGGTTAGGCAGCCGCACATCCAACGAAATCTCCCTGCCCCGTAGGATGGGTTAGCCGCCCAGGCGATGCCTGGCAGGATCGCATTTCAGGCGCGGCGTAACCCATCATCGATAGCAGGTACAGGGATAAACCGCTGATGGGTATCGCTACGCTCATCCTACGCGGCCCGCACCCTACGAAATGCCCCTGCCCTGGCGCTTCGTCCAATCGGCGCATGACAAGCTTTTGCCGGCTCGCCAGCGATCCGGCACACTAGGCGCCCCGAGCAATCGCTCGTTTGCACAGCCAGCAGACTCCGTATGACCCGCTCCCCGTTTCGCCGCCTCCTGTTCGGCAGCCTGCGCCGCCTGCTGTACCTCTGGGTGCGTTCGGAAACCATCAACCAGTCGGCCTTCAGCCTCAAGCTCGACCGCAGCAAGCCGCTGTTCTACGTGCTGCAACTGCCGTCACTGAGCGACCTGGCGGTGGTCGATACGGAGTGCCGCAAGGCCGGCCTGCCGCGCCCGGTGCTGCCGGTAGCGCTGGGCGAGGTGCTGGAGCCGGCGGCGTTCTTCTACCTGACCCCGGAGCCGGACTGGCTCGGCCGCCAGGACAGGCGCGGCATCTCGCCGACCCTGCAACGCCTGGTCGGCGCCCTCGCCCAGCACGCCGTGGACGATGCGCAGATCGTTCCGGTCAGCGTGTTCTGGGGCCAGTCGCCGGACCGCGAGACCAGCGCCTGGAAGCTGCTGTTCGCCGACAGCTGGGCGGTCACCGGGCGCCTGCGCCGCCTGGCCAGCATCCTGATCCTGGGGCGCAAGACCCGCGTGCAGTTCTCCACGCCGATCCAGCTGCGTGAACTGGTCGCGCAGGACAAGGGTCACGAACGCACCCTGCGCATGGTCCAGCGCATCCTGCGGGTGCACTTTCGCCAGCAGAAGGCCGCGGTCATCGGCCCTGACGTGTCGCACCGGCGTAACCTGGTCAAGGGTCTGGTGCACGGCCCGCAGGTGCGCCAGGCGATCATCGAGCACGCCGAGCGCGAACAGATCACCCTGCACAAAGCCGAAGCCATGGCTCTGCGCTACGGCAACGAGATCGCCTCGGACTACACCTACACGGCGATCCGCTTCCTCGAACTGCTGCTCAGCTGGTTCTGGAACAAGATCTACGACGGCATCCGGGTCAACCATATCGAGGGCGTGCAGGAAGTCGCCCAGGGCCACGAGGTGATCTACGTGCCCTGCCACCGCAGCCATATCGACTACCTGCTGCTGTCCTACCTGCTGTTCAAGAACGGCCTGACCCCACCGCATATCGCCGCCGGGATCAACCTCAACATGCCGATCATCGGCGCCCTGCTGCGCCGCGGCGGCGCCTTCTTCATGCGCCGCACCTTCAAGGGCAACCCGCTGTACAGCGCGGTGTTCAACGAATACCTGCATATCCTGTTCAGCAAGGGCTTCCCGGTCGAGTACTTCGTCGAGGGCGGACGTTCGCGCACCGGGCGCATGCTCCAGCCGAAGACCGGCATGCTGGCCATCACCCTGCACAGCTTCCTGCGCAGCCATCGCCTGCCGGTGGTGTTCGTGCCGGTGTATATCGGCTACGAACGGGTGCTGGAAGGCCGCACCTACCTGGGCGAACTGCGCGGGGCAGGCAAGAAGAAGGAGTCGATCTTCGACCTGTTCAGGGTCATAGGCGCGCTCAAGCAGCGCTTCGGCCAGGTCTGGGTCAACTTCGGCGAGCCGATCAAGCTGGCCGAATTCCTCGACCGGGAACAACCCGACTGGCGCCGCCAGGACTACCACGGCCAGTTCCGTCCCGATTGGCTGAACCAGACCAGCCACAGGCTCGGCCAGCGCGTGGCGCAACACCTCAACGAGGCGGCGGCGATCAACCCGGTCAACCTGGTGGCCCTGGCGCTGCTTTCCACCAGCAAGCTGGCCCTCGACGAGCACGCCCTGGCCCGGCTGCTCGACCTCTACCTGGCGCTGCTGCGCCGCGTGCCCTACTCGCCGCACACCAGCCTGCCGGAAGGCGACGGCCAGGCGCTGATCGAATACGTGCAGGGCATGGATCTGCTCGCCGAACAGCGTGATGCGTTGGGCAAGATCCTCTATCTGGACGAGCACAACGCGGTGCTGATGACCTACTACCGCAACAATGTGCTGCACATCTTCGCCCTGCCCGCGCTGCTGACCAGCTTCTTCCAGAGCAGCGCGCGAATCAGCCGCGCACAGATCCTGCGCTACACCCGCGCGCTCTACCCCTACCTGCAGGCCGAGCTGTTCCTGCGCTGGGATCTGGAGCAGCTGGATGCGCTGGTCGACCAGTGGCTGGCGGCCTTCATCGAACAGGGCCTGCTCGGCTTCGAGGCCGAGGTTTACGTGCGCCCACTGCCCAGTTCGCGGCAGTTCGTCCTGCTGACCCTGCTCTCGCGCACCATCGCCCAGACCCTGCAGCGCTTCTACATGGCCACCGCCCTGCTGCTCGACGCCGGCCAGCAGGCGATCAGCGCCGAGGAACTGGAAGACCTGTGCAGCGTGATGGCCCAGCGCCTGTCGATCCTCCACGGCCTCAACGCCCCGGAGTTCTTCGACAAGAGCCTGTTTCGCCACTTCATCCAGACCCTGCAGAGCCAGGGCGTGCTGCGCCAGGATGAAGCCGGCAAGCTCAGCCACCACCCGCTGCTCGGCGAACTCGCCGAAGGCGCCGCCAAGCGGGTGCTGCCGGCGGAGATCCGCCTGTCGATCCGCCAGGTGGCGATGGACAGAAGCGAGGATCTGGCGGAGCCGGTTTAGCCCCCGCGCCTCATGAGAAGGCCCGCCTCCCGCATGTTGGCGCGCTTCGCTAGCCCGGGTCAGCCCCAGCGCGACCCGAGCCAGAAGACTGTCCGGGGATATGAAGTTTTGTAGTTGATGACCATTCTCGGACAGGCTCTCATCAAACAGAAAATAACTCATTGTTTTATATATAAATTTAATCTGCACAAAGACCTGTAGGAGCGGGCCATGCCCGCGAAACGCATCGCGGGCATGGCCCGCTCCTACAGGTACCTACAAGCCGACAGACGCGATTGCCTCCAGTTTGCTGCGTGACAGCCCACCTCATGCACCCTGCGCCAGACGCTCCAGCGCTCTGCGTAACAGCGCCGGCTGCAGCGGCCGATCGAGGAAGTAGCCCTGGGCTTCCTCACAGCCGTAGCGCTGCAGAATGTCGAGTTGCCCTTGAGTCTCCACGCCCTCGGCCGTCACGGTCAGGCAGAGCGCCCGGCCGAGGCCGATGATCGCCTGGATGATTGCCTGGCTGTTCTCGCAACCGTCCAGGTCGGAGACGAAACTGCGATCGATCTTCAGCCCATCGAATGGGAAGGTGCGCAGATAGCCAAGGGAGGAATAGCCGGTGCCGAAGTCATCCATGGACAGCCTGACGCCCAGATCCTTGAGCGCCTGCATGATCACCAGCGCGCCCTCGGCATCCTCGAGCAGGACGCTCTCGGTGAGTTCCAGTTCCAGTCTCGACGGCGGCAGGCCGGTTGCGTCGAGGACACTCTGGACCCGTGCGACCAGGTGCCCGCGCTGGAACTCCACCGACGAGAGATTCACCGAGACGATCAGATCCTCGTCCCAGCTCATGGCTGCCGTGCAGGCGGCCTGCAACACCCAGGAACTCAGGGGCACGATCAAGCCGGTGGTCTCGGCGATGGGAATAAAGGTATCCGGGCTCAGCAGCCCGCGTTGCGGGTGCTGCCAGCGCACCAGCGCCTCGGCCGCGACCATGCGCTTGCTGCTGACGCTGTAACGGGGCTGCAGGAGCAGACGCAGCTCGTCGTTTTGCAAGGCCTGGCGCAAATCACTCTCCAACTGGCGCTGTTCGACGACCCGCTGGTTCATATCGCTGGCATAGAAGCGCCAGGTATTGCGCCCGGCCCCCTTGGCTTCGTACAGGGCGATATCGGCATAACGGAGCAACTCTTCCGCCAAGGCGGCATCGGCGGGCGCCATGGCCACGCCAATGCTGGTGCCGATGAAAATGTTGTGGCTGTCGATCTCGAATGGCTGTTCGATGCTGGCGATCAAGCGCTCGCACAGGTGCTCAACCTCCTCCTGGGAGGATATGTCGCTGACGATCAGAATGAACTCGTCCCCGCCCATGCGGGCGACCAGATCGCCCTCACGCAGGCACAGGCGCAGGCGCCGGGAAACCTCGCTGAGGACCTGATCGCCGACCTCATGGCCGGAAGAATCGTTGACCTGCTTGAAGCGGTCGAGGTCGAGACTGAGCATGACCAGCGGCTTGTCCGCGGTCGGCCTGGCCTTGAGCTTACCCTCGAGGAACTCCTGCATGCGGCTGCGGTTCGGCAAGCCGGTCAGCGCATCGTGCAGCGACAGGTGTTCGATGCGCGCCCGCGCCTCGACCTCTTCGCTGATGTCGCTGACGGTACCGCGATAACCACCGGCAGGCTGCGCATCCGCAATGGCGCGCATGGCGAGTCGGCAGGTGCGCAGACGACCATCCCGGGCCCGGTAATGGCATTGCCGGGTGCCATTGGCGGCCCTGCTCTTGCACTTGCTCAGCCAGGTGGACAGGCCACCGGGACACTCGATGAACTCATCGATCGGATGCCCCAGCCAGTCACTCTCGGCATGCCCGGTCACCGCCTGAAAGCGCGCGGAAAGGTAGGTCAGACGCAGTTCGCCATCGACCTCCCAGATCCAGTCCGAGGCGGCTTCGGCCACGTCGCGAAAGCGCGCCTCGCTAGTCGCCAGGGCCCGCTGGCTGGCATACAGGGAGGCATAGCCGGCATCCATCTCACGCGCGGCGGCCATGGCCCGGCGCAGGGTCAACCAGGTGACCAGCGCCACAATGCTCCCGGCCAAGGCCAGCAGCGGCAGAATCAGGTACAGCAACTGATCGCCAGGCCGGGCCGGCTGCCAGCGCAACAGCAGCGGCTCGCCATTGAGGGTGGCCAGGCGCAACGAGGACGCGCCTGACACATCGGCGGTGGAGCTGGCCACCTGCAGCCGGTCGATACCGAAATCCTCCCCCAGCGCCTGCAGCTTGTCCGGCCCGAGCAGATCGACGAAGAGCAAGACCGATGTCGGCCCCGGCACTTCGGCTATCTGTGGATCGTCTCCGGGGGTAAAGCCCGCGGCCGCAACCAGCGCCGGCTGGCCGGCTATCTGCACATAGCCCACCAACGGCTCTTCATCCCCGGCCTGCTCGCGCGCCTGCGCGAGCAGGGCCGCCATATCCTGACCGAACCATTGCCGCACGGGGGTGGCCACGCGCTGGCCGTCGACCACCGCATAGGCGGTGGAGCCATCGGCGGCGACGACGAACACGCCCTCGAAGCCGAAATCCTCGAACAGGCTGGGGCCCAGGTTCTGCCGCGTATAGGCCCACTCGAGATCGACCGCGGCATGCAGATTGCGGTAGGCCTCGCCCCAGAAGGCGTAGTCGGCGATGGTCGCCAGAATCGACTTCTGCCGGACCTGGGTGGCCTTTTCCACATAGAACAGGCTCCGTTCGATCGCCCGCGTGTTCTGCCGCAGAGCAATCTGCACCAGCGTCACACTGGCCACGACGAACAGCAGCAACAGCAAGACTGAGATCAGCAGCAACGCTCCGCGTGTGGCCCTCGAGTTGGACGGACCCATGGCCGCTTGACGGGACAACTCTGCTGCTGGCGACATGAAAACCCTCGATCGGCTGGTGAGGCGGCGCTAAAGCAGATACACGCCCGGGAAAATGCAAAAGCGCAGGCATTATGCCATCACCGCGCTACCTCCCGTTAACACAGGCGCACTCATGCCACTGCGGCACAGTGTCGTCAAAGGCTTCGAGCAAATCGTCAACGAAGGTTACATCCGCGCAATGATCACCGCTGCAGATCGCCCGCCCCGGCCCGACCGGCCATGGACAGTCGGTGGCGGTTCGCGGACATAGTCTTGGTCTGTATCCAGCAAGGACGGTCGCGGCAGCGCCATGGATTCGCAGTTAAAGCGGCGTGCTACCGGCCGTGCGCCTTGCCGCGAACGCCCAACTGTCTCGAGCAACCCGCGCTCCCTAGGGGGCACTCGCCGCAGGCAGTGCCGCATGGGTTGCTCGGCGCCGGCACAAAAGCCGGCGGGCTGTCGCTGCGCGCCGAGCGACCGCGAACCAACCTGGCCGATTCACCAGCACAGCGACCAGCCGCTACTCGGAAATCTGCCGGATATCCAGCAGCACCCACACCTCGTATCCCTTGGCACGCGCGGCTTTTTCGGCCTCCAGCTGGGCGGCGAGTGTGCTGATCGAACGCGAACGGTGCTCGAAACGGAAAGGCGGGCCACCGTTCTTGCGCACGCTCAGTTCGACGAGCGTGTAACTGGAGGGTGGCTTGGGTTGTGATTGCGGTTGTTTCTGCGGTGCCGAGTCGAGACCGAGGGCGCGGCGCATCTCGTCTTCTGACAGATTGTTATCGGTCAAGCTAGAACCCTATTGCGATGAATGAGTGCCATTGTAAGCAGTAATTGCGCGCAATTTCGCGACAATACGCTGCGAGAACGGTGAATCTGGCGAAAGCACCGCGAATAATAGTGCCACGTCGGCCGATAAAAGTGGATACACAGCGCGCTATCCCCACCTGCTTGCGCCCCGCGCCCCCAGTCGCCCCGACCAACGGACTGTCACAAGCGCAGCGCGCAACCGCTTGAGCAACGATTATTGCGAGACAGCGCCCTCGCCGGCAGACCGGTATTTTGCCCATAACCTGATCTGTGACCGGCTGCAAGCAAGGGGGCGGCGGCGGGGTACAACAGGCAAACCGACGCGAAACGGCTGCTGGCGACTGGCGGCGAGCGGTCAGGAACTGGCAGTGACGACAGGCAACAACCGGCCAGGAGCGGTCGACTACGAAGACAGAGCCGATCCCGAGATGACACTCGGCAACATCGATATCGGTGTCCCCGCTTGTTCGCTCTCTCGCTGAGTCATTCTGCGTGACCCTGACCTCGCTTATGCCAAGCAGCTTGTAGCGTCGGCGATGCCGTGTAAAATCCCGCGCCCCAAAATGCAGGAGACAACACGTTGGCAATTCACTATTCCGCCGCGTCCCAGGAAAATGTCACATGTGGACGCACAGGCTCGAACCTGAACAGCACCCAGGATGTTACTCAGGTTTCATGCAAGCTCTGCCTTCGCATCGTTGAAAAGGGCGCTACTGAGCCGGTACGCAAGACGCCAAGCCTGGCTGAACTTAGAGCCGCGGCAAAAGCAGCGAAGGTTGCCCTTGCAACGGCTGAAATGGCGAAGCCGACCCCTACCCTGACCCCTCGCGCCGAATGGCAGCAACGCCTGGAGCAACTACCAGGTAAAAACCGCACCCCGCGCGGCGTAGCTCGGCAGGCATTTATCTAAGTCCTGCTGACCATAAACGGACGCTTGCGAACGTCCGCCTGGGTCGCTATGCAGAGGTTTACATAGCGACCCGGAGCCGGCGTTGGCCACCGGCAAAAATCGGCCCAACCCGGATGGGCGCGACAGCCAGGAACCGGCCAAGCGCAGAAGCTGGTGGACAAGTAAACGTTGTCCACCCAGCCGTCAAATTCACGCAGGGTGGAAAAACCGCGGAGCGTTTTCCACCTGTGTCTTATTCAGGCTACCTGGCTGGCCTATCACAACCGGCAGCAGTCGACCCGGAGCAGGCGCTGACGCCAGGAAGAAAACGGCCGGGAGCGGCCCATCCGCATCAATACCGTGTTCCCGATTGTTCGATGACACCAGCTCGTAGGGTGCGCCGTGCGCACCAGGGGTTATCAGTGGTGCGCGCAGCCTAGGCGGCCCCGCGTACCCTGCACAGGTCAGCCGCAGTCGCTTGAGCGATGATTATCGCGAGACAGCCTCCTCGCCGGCAGACCGGTATTTTGCCCAGAACCTGATCAGTGACCGGCTGCAAGCAAGGGGGAGGCGGCGGGGCACTACAGGCAAAACCGACGCGAAACGGCTGGTGGCGACTGACGGCGAGCGGTCAGGAGCGGCCGGTTAGCAGGCCGTTGAAAAACGTAGGCGAGGCAGGCAAGACAAGGCAAAAACAGGCGAGGAAGCGGAGTCTACGTGCTGTAAATGAGCATTCCGACTGGGCTCGCATCCGAGCCTGTTTTTAACGCAGTATTGCCAACGCAGGTAGTTTTTCAACGGCCTGTTAGAGCAGCCTTGAATCAGGGTGAATTGCTCAACCCGTTTGCATAACGGCCAAAAGCTGCCATCAGCATCAATACCGTGATTTGTCCCCGATTGTTCCCAAGTTGGGCGGCCTCGCCACAGCCCGCCAAGTATCGGCGTACTACCTGCGGCGAGTAGCGCCCTGGGTTCAAAGGCTCAAACAGGTCTTCCTGGCCTGGTGATTGCCACCGAACGGCGAACACAAGCGCTGATGCACCCGGCTGAGGAAGCCGACCTCGAAGGCCCGTCGTTGCAGCCCGCCGGGCAGCACGTCGCGCTCGAGGATCAGGTCGGCCCACAGCCAGCCGGTGTCGTTGTTGCTCAACCAGATCTGGGCGCAGGCCACGCCCTTGTCGAAGGCCTGTTGGCAATCCCACGGCCACTCGATCACCGCGCTGCGCTGGCCGTCATGGCTGGGCAGGAAACTGGTAAAGGGCTTATTCATCGCCAGCCCTCCCCTGTGCCTGGGTCAACGAACCGCGGTACAGCACCATCACGTCATTGAGCATTTCGTGGGCGTTCTGGCAGAGCTCGTGCAGGTCCGTTGCGGCGGCCGTAGCCGCTCCCGAGCGAACCAGAATGTTGAACAACATGTGCAGCATCGCCACCCGCAACTCGGCCTCCGCCTGAAAGCGACAGGCGGAAAATCGATGCCATCGAGCGGCTCGACACGTTTCGGAAAGGCGATAACAACGGGGTTTGAGCTAGTCATGAAGCACCTCCAGGGCGGAGGCAGATGACAAACAGCAGAGCCCAAGGTGGAGCCCTTGGGTAAAAGGTGGATAGCGCATTTTCCTTATGCTCCTTGGTTCAATTAAGGAGCCGTCACCCGTCGTTCTGACACGGTTGGGTGGCGGACCGTACGGGGGTCAGAAACCGGCAACCAAGGACACCGGCCAGGCCGAAGCCTGCCCCGCACGGCCCACCATAGAAATGCGATAGTCGGGCACAAAAAAAGCGCCGGCTATTCAGCTATGGCGCTACCGCGCCTTGGTTTGAGTCGGGTTCTGACGCCCGGCCACGGGATTGACCGCGACCGGCGAACTCTAGCCCGGCGACGAGCGATGGGCAAGCCCGAAGGGAGATAACAATCGGTTAAGTCGCCCTGAACCGGTCATGAATGGCTAGGTTCGGCCTATCCTGACTGACAGGAACCGGCCATGAAGCAGTCGTTCAAGACCATCTAGGAAATAGGGGCGATTCACTCTACCCACTACATAGGCCACCTCAATGATATCGGCTATAATTCATCGACTAAGACATTTGAGGTTCAGCTCAATGGGCACTATCAGCCTTGAAACCAAGAAGGCCTATGCGGCCAAGACCCGCAAATCCAACTATGCCGCCAGTCTGCGTCTGGAAGGCTTCAAAACGACCCTCGCAGACGGCGAACGCAAGCTGCCTTCGCGTGAAGAGGTCTTGCAAGCTTTCGCTAAAACCCGTGCGTAATGTCTGACAAATACGGAGTTGGCCATGATTCCTATTGTTGCCCCGACTCTACTGTCCTCCGTAACAAACTCGACATTCGTGACGATATAACCTTAAGTGAAGCCGAACGCCAACTCTCGGCCATTGCTGCCGACAACGTCGAATTCAACCCTCCCCCTTACAGTTTGGCTTACCTCCAGAACATCCATCGCGCCCTGTTCTCGGATCTGTATGAGTGGGCCGGAGAACTGCGGACAGTTGGAATATCCAAGCAAACCACGCGCTTCTGCCAACCGGAATACATGGAGAAGGAGGCCGGCAAAATCTTCAAGACTATGGCGGCGGCAAATTGGTTCGAAGGTATGGAGCGCGCGGATCTGATAATCGCAGTCGCAGAGGCCTACTCCGACCTCAACGTGGTGCACCCCTTCCGTGAAGGCAATGGCCGCACACAACGTATCCTTTTTGAACACCTCATCATGAACGCTGGATTTGAAGTCAGTTGGTGGGGAATCGAAGAAGACGAATGGATCTACGCAAACATCGCTGCATACAACTGCAATCTAGGACCTATGGAACAAGTTTTCGAGAAGTGCATTGGCCAGCCGATTCAGCCCTAACCGGGCAACCGTCCAGATTAAATCAGCTTCCGGTCGGCAGCGAACATTCCCCAAGGCGGGCGCCAGTCGGGCAAATAAATCTACTCTTTTTATTTGATTCCCGCTTTGTGCTTTGAAGCCGCGTCCATACTATCGCATATTTCACTAACCAATTCGGAAAATTCACTCATAGCAGCCAATGCCTTCTGATACTCTGCAAGACTGGCTGAGCAGGCAATGCCTAGAGGGAAAGGCTCTACGGCCACCATCTCATACTGAACACTTTTCTTAGTCGGATGATCTACAAGCAAGTAACCTCCACTCGGCTGCGCCACTATTTCTTGCCGGGGGGCAATTGAGCGAATTGCACGCAAAATTTGCCCCATCATGAGTCGAGGCGCAAATGAGTGAACGGACAAGTCGCGAAAGTTCCGACTAACTATTTTATATTCGGAGCTATTTATTGCATCCAGAGCATGCCGAAATACACCGAACTTTGTCCAGTTCTTGCCAAGTCGGCTGGCCTGCTTTCTTCGATCTGAACGCCGTAGAGTTTGCCTTGGTTTCAAACTATCTTGGTCCAGCCGATCAGAATATTCAGGAAATACATGACAGTTGGCCTGATGTAAAAGCGCCTCCGAAACGAGCATCAGGCGGTCGCTAACAGCGCTGGGCTGAAGCATGCAGAAGAAAGCCAATGGCTCGACGAAATGATGTAGCACCTCCCTTCTGTCCTCCTCACTCTCGTAGGAATCAACTACCAGATTCCATGAGGCCCACTCATGCAGGCGCATGCCCCAGGCATTTACCGAATTGATAGTTTCCTGAATCTCAGCGGCTGCGCCCCATGACCAGGCAGGGGTGCCGCTAGCTGCTCGGGCACGCTCCACTACGGCATAATCCACCAAGCCGGGGAATCGCTGACTGTTTGTGAGAAGCATCTCGTAAAAGCGCCCCTGTGCCTCAATGGCCAAGCTTCGCCATGACCGCCAACCAATATCGTCGGCAAGGTTCTCCACATTTTTTTCGTCGGGAGGGACCTCGTTAGATGACCTAGTCGTAGGCTTACTCATGTAAGTGCCCACCAATGTAACCAAAAGAGAGCCTAACTCTGTCGTGCTTCCGGACGCATAGCATTCTTCATCGCTTTGGCACCAATCAGACGAAGGTCCGCTTCTGGCACGTCGCAACCGGCAGCAGTCGCCCCCGCGCGCCCACCACACCCATCCAGACACCCCGCCCTCGCCGCTCTCGCGCAATCACACCCCAGGCCACGTAGAATCGCAGGGTGAAACAAGGCCTTGAGGTTGCAGTGGTGGATTTACAGCAGGGCTTCGTCCTGACCCGACATTGGCGCGATACCCCCGCCGGCACCCAGGTCGAATTCTGGCTGGCGACCGACGCGGGGCCGCGGCATCTGCGCCTGCCCTGCCAGCCCTCGGTGGCCTTTATTCCTGCCGAGCAGCGCGCGCTGGCCGAGGCGCTGCTGCGCGGCGAGCGTGATGTCGAGTTGCGCCCGCTGGGCCTGTGCGATTTTCACCATAGGCCGGTGCTCGGCCTGTATTGCCGCCAGCATCGCCAGTTGATGACGATCGACAAGCTGCTGCGCAAGGCCGGTATCGAAGTGTTCGAGGCCGATATCCGCCCGCCGGAACGCTACCTGATGGAGCGTTTCATCACCGCGCCGGTGTGCTTCGGCGGTACGCCGGACGCCAGCGGCATGCTGCTCGAGGCGCAGCTGAAGCCCGCGCCGACCTATCGCCCGCGCTTGCGCCTGGCGTCCCTGGACATCGAAACCAACGCCCAGGGCGAGCTGTATTCCATTGCCCTGGAAGGCTGTGGCCAGCGCCAGGTGTATATGCTCGGGCCGGCGAACGGCGTGGACCCGCCGCGCGACTTCGCCCTCGAATACTGCGAAAGCCGCCGGCAGCTGCTGGAGAAGCTCAACCAGTGGCTCGCCGCCCATGACCCCGATGCGATCATCGGCTGGAACCTGGTGCAGTTCGACCTGCGCGTGTTGCATGAGCACGCCCAGCGCCTGCAGGTGCCGTTGCAGCTCGGCCGAGACGGCGAAGCAATGGGCTGGCGCGAGCATGGCAGCCGCAACAATCACTTCTTCGCCGAGGCCGCCGGCCGCCTGATCATTGACGGCATCGAGGCGCTACGTTCGGCGACTTGGAGCTTCGCCTCGTTCAGCCTGGAGAACGTCGCGCAGAGCCTGCTCGGCGAAGGCAAGGACATCGCCACGCCCTACCAGCGCATGGACGAGATCGACCGCATGTTCGCCGAGGACAAGCCCGCCCTGGCGCGCTACAACCTCAAGGACTGTGAGCTGGTCACGCGGATCTTCGCCAAGACCGAGATCCTCACCTTCCTGCTCGAGCGCGCCACCGTCACCGGCCTGCCCGCCGACCGCAGCGGCGGCTCGGTGGCCGCCTTCTGCCACCTGTACATGCCGCTGATGCACCGCCAGGGCTTCGTCGCACCGAACCTCGGCGAGCGGCCGCCGGAGGCCAGCCCCGGCGGCTTCGTGATGAATTCGCAGCCCGGCCTGTACGAGTCGGTGCTGGTGCTCGACTACAAGAGCCTGTATCCGTCGATCATCCGCACCTTCCTGATCGATCCGCTGGGGCTGATCGAGGGCATGCGCCACCCAGAGGACAGCGAATCGGTGCCGGGCTTTCGCGGCGCGCGCTTCTCGCGTACCCGGCATTGCCTGCCGGCCATCGTCGAGAGCGTCTGGCAGGGCCGCGAGGCGGCCAAGCGCGAGGGCAACGCGCCGCTGTCGCAGGCGCTGAAGATCATCATGAACGCCTTCTACGGGGTGCTCGGCTCCAGCGGCTGCCGCTTCTTCGACCCGCGCCTGGCCTCCTCGATCACCCTGCGCGGCCACGAGATCATGCGCCGGACCCGCGAGCTGATCGAGGCCGAAGGCCATGCGGTGATCTACGGCGACACCGACTCGACCTTCGTCTGGCTCAGGCGCGCCCACGGCGAGGACGAGGCGGCGCAGATCGGCCGCGCCCTGGTACAACGCGTCAACCAGTGGTGGCGCGAGCACCTGCGCCGGGAATATGACCTGGAAAGCGCGCTGGAGCTGCAGTACGAGACCCACTACAGCCGCTTCCTGATGCCGACCATCCGCGGTACCGAAGAAGGCAGCAAGAAGCGCTACGCCGGCCTGGTCGTGGCGCCGGACGGCAGCCGCGAGATGGTCTTCAAGGGCCTGGAAACGGTGCGCAGCGACTGGTCGCCGCTGGCCCGGCAGTTCCAGCGCGAGCTGTACCTGCTGATCTTCAACCGCCAGCCCTACCAGGACTATATCCGCGACTACGTGCGCCGCACCCTGGCTGGCGAACTCGATGAGCTGCTGATCTACCGCAAGCGCCTGCGCCGCCGCCTGGACGACTACCAGCGCAATGTGCCGCCGCATGTGCGCGCCGCGCGCATGGCCGATGAATACAACGACCAGCACGGCCGCCCGCGCCAGTACCAAAACGGCGGCTGGATCAGCTACCTGATCACCCTGGCCGGCCCCGAACCGCTGGAAACCCGGCGGGCGACCATCGACTACGAGCATTACCTCACGCGCCAACTGCAGCCGGTGGCCGACGCCATCCTGCCGTTCGTCGGCGACGACTTCGCCCGCCTGGTCGGCGGCCAGCTCGGCCTGTTCTGAAGACGGCGCAGCTGCGCAGAGGTGCCGTCCCGCCCTTTTCGCTGCCGCAGCCTATGTTCATGTGCAAGGTCTGCGAAAGCGAAGGATGGATTGCGCCGCACATGAAACCAGGATCACCGCGCACTCGTGTAAGAGGCGCGACCCGCGGCGAATGCAGCCCGCAGGGCTGCCGGTGGTGTGGCAGCAAAAGCTTCGCCCCCGGGTCGGGCCTCCTACAAAAGCGCAAGGTCAAGCAGGTCACACGACCTGTGGCGAACGCAGCTGTAGAGCCTGGGTAAAACCGTGGCGCCATCCGGAAAATTCCCCGGATTACGCTGGAGCTTATCCAGGCTACAACAGCTGGTCACAGCGCGGCGCGCAGCAACGGCAGGTAGGCGGGGCTCTCGGAAATCGTGTTGTGGCCCTCGCCCGCAATCATCTCGAGCCTGGCCACGCCGGGCGGGAAATGCCGGTAGAGTGCCTCGGTGCTGGCACGCGGGATGATTTCGTCGTGCTCGGCCGCGACCAGCAGGGTCGGCACCCGGATACGTGCGGCGTAGGTCGAGGATTCGAACCTGTCCTTGAGCAGCCACTTGATCGGCAGGTAGGGAAACTGCCGCGTGGCGAACTTCAGCAGGCTGTCGAACGGCGTGATCAACACCAGGCGCGAGGCCGGGCGTTGGCTGGCCAGACGCACGGCGACCGCCGAGCCCAGGCTGCGACCCATCACCACGACCCGCGGGTGCGCGGCATGCACCCGGTCGAACAGGGCCAGGGCATCGCGCTGGATCGCCGCCTCGGAGGGCGACCCGGCGCTGCCGCCATAGCCGCGGTAGTGCATCAGATAGAGCGCATGCTCGGGAAAGGCCTGGGCGAACTCGGGCAGGTTCAGCGAAACGTCCTCGGCATTGCCGCCGAAGTAGATCAGCGCATTCGGGCCGGCGCGGGGCCGGACCGACACCAGCACCTCGCCCTCGTCCACCGCCAGCCTGAGCAGGGTGTCGGGGTGGCTGATGGCAAGCGGTTGCGGGAAGTAGATGAGGCTGCGCTGAAACACCCACACGGCCGCACAGATCGCCAGGTACAAGGCGGCAAGCAGTGCCAGGAGCGAGAACATGCGCGACATGGGGTTAGCGTCTCTTCGGCGAAGAGGCCGGGCCGAATGACGGCGACGGATCGCCCTTTTATACGCCCTGCCCTGCGAAGCCCGCTACAGTAGCCCGTCATCCCGATAGCGAACTGAGCCAGGAGCCGTTATGAGCATTACCCGATATGAAACCAGCGCACGCATGAGCCGAGTCGTGGTGCATAACCAGACCGCCTATCTATGCGGGCAGGTGGCAGAAGACCGCAGCGCCGGGATCGAGGAACAAACACGCACCATGCTGGCCAAGGTCGATACGCTACTGGCGTCGGTCGGCAGCGATCGCCAGCAGATTCTGTCCGCCACCATCTACCTCAAGGACATGAGCCTGTTCGCCGAGATGAACAGCGTGTGGGACAGCTGGGTGCCAACCGGTTTCGCCCCCGCGCGGGCCTGCGTGGAAGCCGCGATGGCCAGCCCCGAACTGCTGGTAGAAATCTCCGTGATTGCTGCCATCGGCCGTTGATGGCAGGCGAACCATTGCACGCTGGATTCGAGCGCCCAGCATCCAGCGTGCATGGCTTTCCCAAAAACAGCACGTTAGCGTCGGGCATAGACGATCCTGGGTCATCTATACGTTGCACAAGCATCCTTTGTCAGCCACACCGTTGCGCCGTCTAATGGCAGCGCAACGCGGCCGGTTGATCTCTCCGCGCGCAGCCGAACATCCGACCCGAGGAACCTACCCCATGCTGCTTGGCAAACCCCTCACCGCCTGGTGCAATGAGTATCCGCTGCTCAATGAGTTGATCGCGCTGCGGGAAACCAGTTGGTTCAACCCCGGGGTCGCCGACGCGGCCGAGGCCTTGGCCGATGTCGGGCTGACCCGCGCCGACGTCGACGACGCCAGCGCGCGCCTGGCCCGCTTCGCGCCCTATATCGCCCGGGCATTCCCGGAGACTGCGGCCAGTGCCGGGATCATCGAGTCGGGCATCCGCGCGGTGCCGCAGCTGCAGGCGCTGCTAGCCGAACGCTACGGGCTGAGCGACAGCGGTGCGCTGTGGCTCAAGCAGGACAGCCACCTGCCCATCTCCGGTTCGATCAAGGCGCGTGGCGGCATCTACGAGGTGCTCAAGCATGCCGAGGAGCTGGCGCTGGCCGCAGGCTTGCTGAAACAAACCGATGATTACAGCGTGCTCGACAGCGACACGGCCCGGGCCTTCTTCGGCCGCTACAAGATCGCCGTCGGCTCGACCGGCAATCTGGGCCTGTCGATTGGCATCGTCAGCGCGCGCCTGGGCTTTCAGGCCACGGTGCACATGTCCGCCGATGCCCGCCAGTGGAAGAAGGACAAGCTGCGCGCCCACGGCGTCAGCGTGGTCGAGTACGCCTGCGACTACAGCGTCGCGGTGGCCGAGGGGCGCAAGCAGGCTGGCGCCGATCCTTACTGCCACTTCGTCGACGATGAGAACTCGACCAGCCTGTTCCTCGGTTATGCCGTCGCCGCGCAACGCCTGCAGCAACAGTTCGCGGCCGCCGCGATCCGCGTCGATGCCGAGCACCCACTGTTCGTCTACCTGCCCTGCGGCGTCGGCGGCGGCCCGGGCGGGGTGGCTTTCGGCCTCAAGCTGGCGTTCGGCGATGCGGTGCATTGCCTGTTTGCCGAGCCCACCCACTCGCCCTGCATGCTGATCGGGGTCCATACCGGGCGCCATGACCAGGTCTCGGTGCAGGACTTCGGCATCGACAACCTCACCGCCGCCGACGGCCTGGCGGTCGGGCGCCCGTCCGGCTTTGTCGGGCGCGCCATGCAGCGTTCGATCGACGGCTACTACACGGTCAGCGATGAAGAGCTGTATCGCCTGCTGGCGCTGCTGGACAGCAGCGAAGGCCTGCGCCTCGAACCCTCGGCACTGGCCGGCCTGCCGGGCATGGCCCGGGTGCTGAGCGAGCAGCAGGGTTATCGGGCGCGCATGCAGCTGACCCCGAGCCGGATGGCCCGGGCCACCCACCTGATCTGGGCCACCGGCGGCAGCATGGTGCCCGCGGCGGAAATGGCCGGCTATCTCGCCAAGGGCCGGCAGCTGTTGCAGGCCGAACCGGCATGAACCCGGCGCTGGCGTTGACGGCCCGGCCCGGGTCGCCAGCGCCCGGCGCTTGTGAACCTGGCAATAATCATTGCTCAAGCGGCTGCAACTGGCCTGTGTAGGGCGCGCGGAACCTCCTAGACCGTGCGCTCCACTGATAACCCCTGGTGCGCACGGCGCACCCTACCAGTCAGTGTCATCGAAACAATCATTCTGAGACGGCACACTAGCGAACGCAACGCCGCGCCGGGCGCTCGCAGCCGTCGCAGCAGGCGAGCGTTTCTTCACAAGCGCTCATTGCTAGAATGACGCCATGCTGAATCTTCCCCCTCGGCTTGGCTCCGGGCTCAACAGTAGCCAGTTCGCCAACCTGCATACCTTCCATGCCGCGGCGCGCCATCTGAGCTTTGCCCGCGCGGCAGACGAGCTGTGCCTGACGCCGAGCGCCGTCAGCCATCGTATCGCGCGTCTGGAACGCGGACTGGGGCTGAAATTGTTTCAGCGCCTGACCCGGCAGATCCGCCTGACCGCGGAGGGCGAACGCATCTTCACCATCCTGCAAGGTGCAATGGGCGAGTTGCTCGAAGCCTTGCAGCAGGCCCCGGGTGCCGAAATCGCCGGGCCGCTGGCGATCTATGTCCGCCCCTCGCTCGCCGAATGCTGGCTGGTGCCGAGGCTGGCCGACTTTACCGCGCGCTACCCCGCGGTTGCCCTGGATATCCGGGTGGGCAACGACACGGTCGATTTCCGCACGCAGAACATCGATTTGGCGCTGTATTTCACCCGCGATGAGTTCCCCGGACTGAGCGCCAGCAAACTGATGGACGAACGGATCGCCCCGGTGTGCAGCCCGCAGTATGCCCGGCGCCATGGCTTGCTGGACAACCCGGACAACCTGGCGCAGTGCACCCTGCTGCATGACTCCCTGGCCTGGGACAACGCCGCCTACGATGCCGAATGGCAACTGTGGGCCAGGCACTCGGGGATGGAGGCCAAGCTGCCTGTGCGCAGCCTCACCTTCGACCGCTCCGACCTCTGCGCGCTGGCGGCCGTCAATCACGCGGGGATCGCCATCGGCCGCTCTCGCCTGGTGCAACAGCGGCTCGAACGCGGCGAACTGATCCTGCCATTCGGCGGCTTCGCCCTGACCAGTCGCTGCCACTACCAGCTGGTGCACCCAGCCCTAGAGCCCATGCCGAGCCGGCTGCAGGTCTTCATCGCCTGGCTGCACGAATGCGTCGCGACCGACGCCGGGCGGGCATAATGGCCGCCCCAGAGCTTGCACCAGCGCCCCGCTCCGCTACCCTCCTTGCATACCTCAGCGCAAGAAGGATCGCCCCATGCTCCGCATCACCGCCCTCGTTGCCGGCCTGGCCCTGTCTGCCAGCGCTTTCGCCCTGTCGCTCGCCGACCTGACCCAGCAGGACGCCAGCGGCGGGCTGAAGGACGCCTTGATCCAGGGCGCCCAGGTGGCGGTCAAGCAACTGGGCGCACCCGGCGGCTTCAGCAACAATCCGGATGTACGCATCGAGCTGCCGGGCAACCTCGGCAAGGCGGCGCGCACCATGAAGATGATGGGCATGGGCGCCCAGGTCACCCAGCTGGAAACCAGCATGAACCAGGCCGCCGAAGCCGCCGTACCCCAGGCCCAGGCGCTGCTGGTGGAGGCGGTGAAGAAGATGACCGTGCAGGACGCCAAGAGCATCCTCGCCGGCCCGCAGGATTCGGCCACCCAATACCTGAACAAGAGCAGCCGCGAACAGATCCGCGCCAAATTCCTGCCCATCGTCAAACAAGCCACCGATCAGGTCGGCCTGGCCCAGCAATACAACGCCTTCGCCGGCCAGGCTGCGAGCTTCGGCGTGGTCGACGCGAAGAGCGCGAATATCGAGAACTACGTCACCGAGCAGGCGCTGGACGGTCTGTTCGAAATGATCGCCAAGCAGGAAGCCAGCATCCGCCAGAACCCGGCTGGAGCAGCGACCAGTTTGGCGAAGAAGGTGTTTGGGGCGTTGTAGGAAGGTTATAGCAAGGTAGCTCGTAGGATGGGTTGAGCACAGCGATACCCATCAAGCAGGCTGACAAACAACCGCATGGGTATCGCTCTGCTCAACCCATCCTACCTGGTGGTGATTTGGCTTTTTGTCATTCACCCGCAATGACGCAGACGACGCCATACACCCCATCAGCAGGCCGAAACGTAACGAAGCGCAGTAACAGCCCAGGCTGGCCCGCAGGGTGAGCGCGGCGAAACCCGAATGCCGCGCACGACCATCAATCCAGAACCGACAACAACCGGCTCAGCACCTGAAGCTCGTCTCCTCGCCGCCCTGCGGCCCCGTGCAGGTCACGGTGGAGGTGCGGAAGTTCAGGTCGACGAACAGGTGGCAGCTATGCGCCCCGGCGCGCCAACCCATGGACACGCTGGACATGTTCGACTGGTGCAACTCGAACTCGCCGGCGAAGGCCGGGTGGCTCGAGCGCAGCTCCATCAGGCGCAGCAGGCGCTGCACCACCGGGGCCTGCAAGGCCTGCTCGGCCTCATCCAGTGAGTAGTAGTGGCGGTTGATTTCCCGCGCCTCGCCGGTTTCCTCCAACAGCTCGGTGTCGTTGTGGCCGGCCAGCAGGCCGACGTAGTAGACCTGCGGAATGCCGGGGGTGAAGAACTGGATCGCCCGCGCGGCGATGTAGGCGTCCTCGTTGCCCTGCAGGGCGTCGAAGAAGGTGCAGGTGAGCTGGTAGATCGCGCCGACGCTGTGCACGTTGGCGGCCGAGCGGCGCAGGATGGGGTCGGCGCTGCGCTCCGAGACATTCTGGATCAGCGCCTCGATATGCTCACGCGGGAGGATCTCCTCCACATCCGGAATGCAGATGCCGTCGTGGGTGTCGAGCACGGTGATCTGCTTGTGCGGGCACATGCGCAGCCAGGACTTGAGGTACTGGCTGTTGCCGTCGAGCAGCGTGTACAGCAGCAGCGGCGGCAGGGCGAAGGCATAGGACCACATGCCGCGCGCCGAGATGGCGTACTGCCAACTCGGGTGGTCGTGCACCTCGGGCAGTATCTCTATGCCGCTGGCCGCCGCGGTGGTCTTGAACCAATCGAGGATCTGCCACACCTGCGGTTCGACCAGAAAGCAGCTGGTGCCGATCTTCTTGGTGGTGTAGCCGAAGGCATCCAGACGCAACAGCTTGACCCCGCGCGCGGCGAGAAAGGTGATGCTGTCGGCCATCATCTGGTAGGTCAGCGGCGAGTCGTAGTTGAGGTCGATCTGCCGTTCGGTGAAGGTGCACCAGACCCGCCCGCTGCTGCCGTCGGCAAAGGTGATAGCGCGGAACGGTTCCTTTTCCTTGCGGATGTGGATCTTCGCCAGGTCGTCCGGGCCGATCTCGCCCAGGCTGTCGACATCGACGAAGATCTCGGCCCACTGCGAGGCCTTGCCCTTTTGCAGGTAGTCCTGAAACTCCGGCGAGTCATCGGCCAGGTGATTGAGCACCAGGTCCAGACAGACATCGTAGTGCGCGCTCAGGCGCTCGATGTCTGCCCAATCGCCCAGAGCCGGGTCGATGCGCTTGTGCGTCAGCGGCGAGAAACCACTGTCGGCATTCGACGGGAAAGGCGGTAGCACATGCACCCCGCCCACCGCGCGACCGAGCCTGTGCTCGACGAAATCGGCCAGGTCAGCCAGGTCCGCACCGATACGGTTGGGATAGGCAATCAGGTGAACGGTATTTTTCAGCGGCATGCGACGGTCTCCCTGAATTCATGCAATTTAGTGCAACCCATGCAATGAGCAGCAGAAGACAAACCAGCACAGGAATCAGGTCTGCAACGCAACGGATTCACGCGCAACACACCACGCCTGCCGGCAACTGCCTGCAACAACCGTAACAGCTTGAGCCCGGGATGTGGGTGGACAGCGCCCGCCAGAATCGGTTCGGTGCCGCGCAGAGTGGGACGAACAGCGGGATTTTTAGCCCAGCCAAACGCCGGCGCTATCGGCGACTACCCGGAGGATTACACCGCGCCCAACGACTTATCCGCCAAGCTGAAGTGGCGGCGTCGACCTTGCAGCCTGGCAGAGCCGGCAGACCAACACTGGTGCTAGAAAAAACGCCGTTCCCCTGACTCAAGGGAACGGCGCGGCTCAGCTCAGCGGGCGGACTAAGCCGCCGGGGCAGGCTCTTGCTTGACCCGGAACCAGGCCGCATACAGCGCCGGCAGGAACAGCAAGGTCAACGCCGTGGCGACCACCAGGCCGCCCATGATCGCCACCGCCATCGGCCCGAAGAACACGCTGCGCGACAGCGGGATCATCGCCAGCACCGCCGCCAGGGCGGTCAGCACGATGGGCCGGAAGCGCCGTACCGTGGCTTCGATGATGGCGTTCCAGCTGTCCAGGCCGGCGGTCCTGTCCTGCTCGATCTGGTCGACCAGGATCACCGAGTTGCGCATGATCATGCCGGACAGGGCGATGGTGCCAAGCATGGCGACGAAGCCGAACGGCTGGCGGAAGATCAGCAGGAACAGGGTCACGCCGATCAGCCCCAGCGGCGCGGTGAGGAACACCATGGCCGAGCGCGAGAAGCTTTTCAGCTGCAGCATCAGCAGGGTCAGCACCACCACGATGAACAGCGGCACGCCGGCGTTCACCGACTTCTGCCCGCGCGCCGAGTCCTCCACGGTGCCGCCGACGTCGAGCAGGTAGCCGTCGGGCAGCGCCGCGCGGATCGGCTCCAGGGTCGGCAGGATCTGCTTGACCAGGCTGGCCGGCTGCTCTTTACCGTAGACGTCGGCGCGCACGGTGACGGTCGGCAGACGGTTGCGGTGCCAGATCACCCCTTCCTCGAAACCGTATTCGAGGATCGCGATCTGCGCCAGCGGCACACTGGTGCCGCTGGCGGTGGGTATCGCCAGGCTCGGCAGCAGACCGAGTTGCTGGCGCTCGCTCGGCGTGCCGCGCAGGAGGATTTCGACCAGTTCGTTGCCTTCGCGGTACTGGCTGACCGGCGCACCGGTCAGCGAGCTCTGCAGGAAGCGCGACAGGTCGGCGGTGCTCACGCCCATGACGCGGGCGCGCTCCTGGTCGATGTTCAGGCGCACCACCTTACTCGGTTCTTCCCAGTCCAGGTGCACGTTGGCCACATGCGGGTTGTCGCGCACCTTGTCCGCCACTTCGCGGGCCAGAGCGCGAACCTCGTCGACATGCTCGCCGGAGACGCGGAACTGCACCGGATAGCCGACCGGCGGGCCGTTCTCCAGGCGCGAGATACGCGTGCGCAGGGTCGGGAATTCCTCGCCCAGGGTGTCGATCAGCCAACTGCGGATCTGTTCGCGCTCCTCGATGCTGTTCGCCAGCACCACGAACTGGGCGAAGCTGGCGGCCGGCAACTGCTGGTCGAGCGGCAGGTAGAAGCGCGGCGAACCGGTGCCAACATAGGCCACGTAGTTGTCGATGCCCGGGTGGCCGTCGAGCAGCTTTTCGAGATGCTCGACCTGCTCGGCGGTGGCGCTCAGGGAGGCGCCTTCGCCGAGCTTGAGGTCGACCATCAGCTCCAGGCGCCCGGAGGCCGGGAAGAACTGCTGCGGCACGAAGCGGAACAGCATGATCGAGGCGACGAACAGCGCGAGGGTCAACACGATCACCGTCTTACGTCGGCGCACGCACCAGTGCACGGTGGCCCGTACGCGCTGATAGAACGGCGTCGCGTAGGGATCATGGCCCGCGGCGCTGCCGCCATGCTTGGCCGCGTGCAGCTTGGCCAGGTCCGGCAGCAGCTTGGCGCCCAGATAGGGCACGAAGACCACCGCGGCGATCCAGGACACCAGCAGGGCGATGGTCACCACCTGGAAGATCGAGCGGGTGTACTCGCCGGTGCCGGACATCGCGGTGGCGATCGGCAGGAAGCCGGCGGCGGTGATCAGGGTGCCGGTGAGCATCGGAAAGGCGGTGCTGGTCCAGGCGAAACTGGCGGCCTTGAGGCGGTCGTAACCCTGTTCCATCTTGATCGCCATCATCTCCACGGCAATGATCGCGTCGTCGACCATCAGGCCCAGCGCCAGCACCAGCGCGCCGAGGGAGATCTTGTGCAGGCCTATCCCTAAGTAGTACATGGCGGCGAAGGTCATCGCCAGCACCAGCGGAATCGACAGCGCCACCACCAGGCCGGTGCGCAGGCCGAGGGAGAAGAAACTCACCAGCAGGACGATGATCACCGCCTCGGTGAGCACGCGGACGAATTCGCCGACCCCGGTCTTCACCGCCGCCGGCTGATCCGCGACCTTGCGCAGCTGCATGCCGGCCGGCAGGGTTTCCTGCAGGCGGGCGAACTCGACTTCCAGGGCCTCGCCCAGCACCAGGATGTCGCCGCCGGCCTTCATCGACACCGCCAGACCGATGGCGTCCTCGCCCATGAAGCGCATGCGCGGCGCCGGTGGATCGTTGAAGCCGCGCTTGACCTCGGCCACATCGCCGATACGGAAGGTCCGCTCGGCCACCCGGATCGGGAAGTTGCGGATTTCCTCGACCGTCTCGAAACGTCCGGTCACCCGCAACTGCACCCGGTCCGTGGTGGTTTCGAAGAAGCCGGCCGCCGCCACCGCATTCTGCTCCTCCAGCGCCTGCTGCACCACGGCCAGCGGCAGGCCGATGGTGGCCAGTTTGGTATTGGACAACTCGATCCAGATCTTCTCGTCCTGCAGGCCGAGCAGCTCGACCTTACCGACGTCCTTGACCCGCTGCAGTTGCAGTTGCACGCGGTCGGCGTAGTCCTTGAGCACCGCGTAGTCGAAGCCTGCGCCGGTCAGGGCGTAGATATTGCCGAAGGTGGTGCCGAATTCATCGTTGAAGAACGGTCCCTGGATGCCCGGCGGCAAGGTGTGGCGAATGTCGCCGACCTTCTTGCGCACCTGATAGAAGAGTTCGGGGATGTCCTTGGAGCGCATCGAGTCGCGGGCGATGAAGGTCACCTGGGACTCGCCGGGCCGCGAAAAGGACACGATCTTGTCGTACTCGCCAGTCTCCATCAGCTTCTTTTCGATGCGCTCGGTGACCTGGCGAGCGACTTCCTCGGCGCTGGCTCCCGGCCAGATGGTGCGCACCACCATGGCCTTGAAGGTGAACGGCGGGTCTTCACTCTGGCCCAGCTTGGTATAGGAAATACCGCCGACCACGGCCAGCAACAGCATGATGTAGAGCACGATCTGACGATTGCGCAGCGCCCAGGCGGACAGGTTGAAATCCATCGGGACTACTCCTTCGCCGCCAGCTTGACCGTGCGGTTAGCGCGGTCGACCGGGCGCACCCGCTGGCCTTCGCGCAGCACCTGCACGCCTGCGGCGATCACCCAGTCGCTCGCCTGCAAGCCTTCCAGCACCGGCACGCTGCTCTCGGCATAGGCGCCGACGCGCACCGGCGTGCGCTTGAGCGTGGAGTCCCTGGGATCGACCACCCAGACATAGGGCTGGCCTTGCTCCGCGGTCAGCGCCGACAGCGGCACCGACAACGGCACCTCGCCGTTGTGGGCGATGAACACCCGCGCGCTCTGGCCCAGCTCGGCCGGCACCTTGCCCGCGCTGAAGGCCACCCGCGCGGCAAAGGTCCGCGACTGCGAGTCGGCCGCCGGGGATATCTCGCGAATCCGTCCGGGGAAACGCCGATCCGGCTGCGACCAGAGCTCGACCGCTACCGGCTGGCCGACCTTGAAGCGCTCGAAGGCTTGCTCCGGCAGGCTGATCGAGACTTCCCGCTCGCCATCGGCGGCCAGGATGAACACGGTCTGCCCCGCGGCCACCACCTGGCCAACCTCGACCATGCGCCGGGCGATCACGCCATCCTGCGAGGCGCGCAGCACCGCGTAGCCGGCCTGATTGCTGGCCACGTCGAACTCGGCCCTGACCTGCTTGAGGCGCGCCTCACCTGAGCGGTAGAGATTTTCGGCGTTGTCGTATTGCGAACGGCTAACCAGTTGGCGCGCCAGCAGGGTCTTGTAGCGATCACGTTCGGCGCGCACCAGCTGCAGATTGGCCTCGGCCGCGGCGACCTGCGCGCGCATGGCCTCGAGCTGCAAGCGCACATCCTGCGGATCCAGCTCGGCCAGCGGCTGATCCTTGCGCACCTGGTCGCCCACCTCGACCAGGCGCCTGGCCACCTTGCCGCCGATGCGGAAGGCCAGCTCGGGCTCCAGGCGCGCGCGCACCTCGCCGGCGTAGGCGTCCATCATTTCGGTCGCAGGTTGCGGCTGCACCACCATGGCGGGGCGGATAGACTGCTCGACCGGCTCACCATTACCACAGGCAGCGAGCAGAACGATGAGGCTGACGAACAAGGCATGGCGCAACATGACAGATGACCTTTCGCGAAGGTTTGGAATATTTGTACTGACGGGTATAGTAAAAATAGCAAACTCACCAGTCCAGTATTAAAAGCAGCCAATGCCAAACAAGTTGTTACCACCCAGCGGCCCCGGCCGCCCAAAAGATCTCGTCAAGCGCCAGGCCATCCTGGAAGCGGCGAAAACCCTGTTCCTGCGCCACGGTTACGACGGCAGCAGCATGGACGCCATCGCCGCCGAAGCCGGGGTGTCCAAGCTCACGGTGTACAGCCACTTCACCGACAAGGAGACGCTGTTCTCCGCGGCGGTGAAGGCCAAGTGCGAGGAGCAGTTGCCCGAGCTGCTCTTCGAGCTGGCGCCGGGCGTGCCGATCGAGACCGTGCTGCTGACTATCGGCCGCGGCTTCCACAGCCTGATCAACAGCCGCGAATCGGTGGAACTGCACCGGGTGATGGTGGCCCTGGCCAGCCAGGATCCGAAGCTGTCGAAGATGTTCTACGAAGCCGGCCCGCAACGCCTGCTCAGCGAGATGGAATGCCTGCTGCACAAGGCCGACCGGGCCGGCCAGTTGCGCATCGCCGATGCGTCCAGCGCCGCCGATCAGTTCTTCAGTCTGCTCAAGGGCGGCGCCAACTTCCGCCTGCTGATCGGCTGCGCCGGCCCGCTGCAAGGCGCAGACGCCGAACGCCATGTGCAGGACGCGGTGGCGATGTTCATGCGCGCCTATCGGGCGGACTGAGGGTGGCCGATAGGCATTTGTAGGATGAGCGTAGCGCGGTTGAGCGTAGCGATACCCATCGGCAATCAGCCAACCAGCACGCAGATCGGCCCCCGGCGATTACCCCCTGTCGTGGAGCCCGAGCGGCATTCGTCGTGATGGGTATCGCTGCGCTCAACCCATCCTACGGGCAGTTCGTAGCCGGCAGCTTCTTCAACGGATAAATGTCGTAGCGGCTGGATTTGCCTTCCAGCGCGTAACCGGGTTTGCCGCCGTCGATGATCGGCGCCTTGCGCGGGCGCTTGACCACCACCCGGTGGCTGGCCAGGGCCAGAGCGGCCTGGAGCAGGGCCGGGGCATCCAGGTCGTCGCCGACGAAGGGGCGGAACAGGCGCATTTCCTTTTTCACCAGCGCACTCTTGTCGCGATGGGGGAACATAGGATCGAGGTAGATCACCTGCGGCGGCTCGCCCTGCCAGTCGCTCATCAACTCGATGGCGTTGCCGGTCAACAGACACATGTGAGCCACGATCGGACCGACATCCCGATCAAGCGCGGCGCGGGCCAGGCCATCCTCCAGCAGGGCGGCGATCAGCGGCTGGCGCTCGATCAGGGTCACCCTGCAGCCCAGGCTGGCCAGGACGAAGCCATCGCGACCGAGCCCGGCGGTGGCATCCAGCACCCGCGGGCGCACGCCCGGCTGCACGCCCACCGCTTTGGCGATCATCTGCCCGCTGCCGCCGCCGAACAGCCGGCGATGGGCCACCGCGCCCTCGACGAAATCCACCCGCACCGGCCCCGGCGCCTGCGGTCCCAGCTCGACCAGCTGCAGCCCCTGCTCGCCCAGTTGCAGGGCAAATTGCGCCTCGCCCTCCTGCGCCAAACCCAGGCGCTCGGCCCAGGCAGCCGCGTCATCGGCCAGATGGGGGGCCAGGGCGTCCATGCGAATTGTGGCGCTAGGCCGTAGATCATTCATCGGGAAGCCTGCTCAAAAAATAGTCGATTCGATCTGTATGCGGTCGATCATCGTTGACGCGGCATTCTGCCAGAGCCAGCCCGTTCCAGTCGCACCCGTTCGCCCTGCTTGCTGTGATTTACCTGCCTAGCGACACATGCGGAACAGGCCCATATCGACATGCAAGTGATCGCGGTGGGCGGCGTTGTACTGCGGCCCGAGGGTGACATTGAAGCTGGCGCATGCGCCTTCATGCACCCGACGCAAGAAGCGCGCGGCCTCGCCCTCGCCCGGCCAGTCGCGCAGCACGCTGATGCGCCGACCGTCCTGCAGGTGAAAGCCGACGATATCCAGGGCATTGGCCGAGGCATGCTGGCTGCGGCGCTGGCTACCCGCGATGCTGCGGCAGGCGAAGCTGCCGACATGCTCGACCCGCACCACCGGCTGGCCGAACACCTCCTGCGCGGCTGGCAGCAAGGCATGCCGCTCGAACAGGGCAAAGGCCGCCGCCAGTGGGCAGCTGGCGATAAAGCTGCTGCTGAAACCCACCCCCGAGGCCTCCACCCGCAGGGTATTCTGCAGTGGGCAATCCACCGCCGGGCTGCTGTCGGGCAACGTCGTGTAACGCAGCGGCGAGGTGGCCAGGGCCTGCTGACAGAGCAGCGGGTCATCCGCCAGACGCCAGAGTTTGAAGGGGGTCAGCAGGTTCGGCGTGGCCCGGATATCCAGTGGCGCCCAGGGATTCCAGCGCGCAGGTACAGCGAGCCACTGCTGATAGACCGCCAGCGGCACGCCAAACAGACTCAACAGCACAAGCACCATCAGCACCCGACGCAAACCCTACCCCGCCCGGGTCTTGAACAGATTGTTGATCCGCTCGAACGACATACCCTGGCCGGTCGCTACCAGGCTGCCGCCAACGGCCAACTCCTGCGCCGCCTGGTAGAAGGCGCCATAGGCGACTCGCGCCAAAGCGGAACCGAGACTGACGCGCTTCACCCCCAGCTCGGCCAGTTCGTCCAGCGACAAGCGCAGACTGGGCGAGCCCACCAATACATTGACCGGGCGCGGTGCCACGGCCGTGACCACTGCCAGGATTTCCTCGCGGCTAGTCAGGCCCGGCGCATAGAGCACATCGGCGCCCGCCTCGGCGTAAGCCACCAGACGGCGGATGGTGTCGTCCAGATCGGCGCGGCCATGCAGGTAATTTTCCGCCCGCGCCGCCAGGGTGAAGGGGAATGGCAGGCTGCGGGCTGCCGCGACCGCCGCCCGGACCCGCTCGACCGCCAGTTCGAAGGGGTAGATCGGCGACTGCGCATCCCCCGTGGCATCCTCGATGGAACCGCCAACCAGGCCGATCTGCGCCGCCAGGGCGATGGTTTCGGCGCAGTGCTCGGGCTCATCGCCATAGCCGTTCTCCAGATCGGCGGCCACCGGCAGCGGCGTCGCCTCGACGATAGCGCGGGCATTAGCCAGGGCCTCCTCGCGACTGAGCGCGCCTTGCGCATCGCAGCGGCCCAGGGAAAAGGCCAATCCGGCACTGGTCGTAGCCAACGCCGCGAAGCCCAGGCCCGCGAGCATCTTCGCCGCCCCCGCATCCCAGGGATTGGGCAGCACGAACAACCCTTCGCGCTGGTGCAAGGCGCGAAACGCCTCGCCACGCGCCACCTGAGTAGACATATCGATCGCTCCTGTTTCGATTTCCAGATGGATGCACCTTAGATCAGACTCCTGCGCCGCAGCAGCCTCCAGGCAGGCCAAGCTATTCAGCCGCGACGTCATCGACCAGACGCGGGCAAGGGCTTGCCTACGACTTGTCGGATTACTCATCGAAAAACCTGCTGGAGAAATGCTCAACCCGGCCGCTCAGCGGCCGATAACCCGGTGCGCGGCATTGCGCTGACTTGGCCCTTGGCGGCCGCACCGAGTGACTTATGCTTAATGGCGTTTGCGCTTCCAGCACCGCACTGACAGCCCATGGCGGCAACCCACCCCCCAGTAGCCAGGCAGACATTCGCGCCTACCTGGATTTCCAGATTCTGTTGAGCCGGGTGACCGCGGGCCAGCAGCCCGTGGTTGCCGGGGACACTGCGGCCGTCCCAGCGGAAATCCCCAACGTAGCGCCCGCGCTTAGCGAAGCAGACCGCGGTGTTCAGCAATTGATCGCACAACGCCAGTTCGAGCTGAGCACCAGACTCAATGCCGAGCCCGAGAAAGTCGAGCGCTTGACCCTGATGCTGCTCGCCGATGCGTTCGGCGCGGGCAGCCAGCTTGCCCGCACAGAGCCCGCACTGCCCTATCCGCTCAGCCTGGTGTGAGCGCGGCGCACTTGCTGTCAACGCCGATTGTGCGAAGTGGCGCGAAAGCGTCCCGGGGAAATCTCGAAAAACTCGCGAAAACAGCGGCGGAAGTGTGAAATGCTGACAAAGCCGCTGGCGACGGCGATATCGGCCAGCGACTTGTTGGTCTGCTGCAGCAACTGTCGGGCACGGGTCAAGCGCAGCTCCAGGTTGTAGCGCGAGGGCGTCGCATTGACGTGGCGGCAGAACAAGCGCTCGAGCTGACGCCGGGAAATCCCCACGCAGCTGGCCAGCTCATCCACCGTCAGCGGTTCGTCGATATTGTTGTGCATCAGCTCCAGCGCCGATTTCAATGTCTGCGGCAGGGTCGGATCGTAATCGACGGCCACCACCGACACATCCAGCACGTCCTGCATCTTGTCGCAACTCAGCACCTCCTCGATGGCGCTCACCAGGTTGATGCCACTGCCGCGGCGCACCACTTCCAGCATCATGCCCAGCGAGCTGTTGGCACCGGCACAACTGATCCGCTCGCGATCCAGCACAAAGGCATGGTTCGACACCTTCACCTTGGGGAACAGCTCGGCGATCATCGCCCGGCCATCCGGATGGAAGGCACAGTCGTAACCGTCCAGCAGCCCCGCTTCGGCGAGAAAATAGGCACCGTTCCACAGGCCGCCGAGCATGGCGCCAGCGGCATCGGCCGACCTCAGCTTGGCCCGCAGCAGCGGATCCGCCTGCAGGCGCACGCGGAAACCACCGCAGACGATCAGGATGTCCTGCTGTTTCTCGTCCAGTTCCGCCAGGCGGCAACCTGCAGAAATGGCGATGCCCAGATCGCTGACCACCACCTCTCTCGCACCACCGACCACCAGCACCTCATAAAGCGGCGTCGAACTCATCAGGTTGGCGGTGACCAGGGCGTCCACCGCGCCGGTGAAGGCCATCATCGAAAAATTATCCAGCAGCACGAAGGCGACCCGCTGCATTGGCAGGGCGGGGCCGTCGTCCATCCTCTTGGCGAGGTGGGCCATATTCTTGTTCTTCAGCAAGCTCTCGAAAGAAGATCGCATGTCATGACTCACCGGCAATGAAACGTCTATGCAGTAGTAAACCATGAGCATCAGCCGGCCAGGTGGCTGACCCCGACGCCAAAGACACGGACCTGTCCGGCGATCCGCGCACAACCGGCTTGATCACGGCCGGAGACCATCGGTTCGCGCCGCGGCCTTGGTTTTTTTGTACAGAACATCAAATTCGACATGGCTGCACCTGACTCGGCTTGCAAGCGCGCCAGCAAAAACGACACCGCCTCAAAGTTTGAGCCGGTTGCCGTTCAAGTACTTGCTTCGCCTTGGCTCAGCATACCCTGCCAACTGCGCCAGACTGCAAAAAATACAAATGTAAATGCCATGTAACAACCTGATTACAACCTGATACAGCAACCAGCAAAGCAGTTCACATCGCCTTGTTAGGTTGAGTCCTCCAAGAATTACAAAAAGATCGTCAACTCAACAAGGCGATCACTCCCTGGAGGAAGCACGTGAATAGAAAAAACAACACCCGCCCTTCGCTAGCCCTTGCCCTGGTTCCGATCATCCTCACGCTCGGGGTTTTGGGGATCCAGTTGTTCTACTACAAAGATTTCACCCCCCATGTGCCCTTGGCCATCGGCTTGGCCATCACCGCGTTCATCGGTTGGTTTCAGGGTTATCGCTGGAAGGACATTGAAGAAGGCTCCCTGCACGTGGTGTCCATCGGCCTGCAATCGATCGGAATCCTGATCGTAGTCGGCATGATCATCGGTACCTGGATCGCCAGTGGCACCGTGCCGCTGATGATTTATGGTGGTCTCAAGCTGCTGTCACCCGAGGTGTTCCTCGGCGTCGCCATGCTGATGTGCGCGGTGGTGTCGGTATCCCTGGGCACCTCCTGGGGCACGGTAGGCACTGTCGGTTTGGCGCTGATGGGCATCGGGGCTGGGTTCGATATCCCCATGTACTGGACCGCTGGCGCCGTGGTTTCCGGTGCGTTTTTCGGCGACAAGATATCGCCGCTATCTGACACCACCAACCTGGCTCCAGCCGTCACCGGAGTCAATCTGTTCGACCACATCCGCAACATGATGCCAACCACTGTTCCAGCCATGCTGATTGCCTTGGCCATCTATCTGCTGGTGGGTTTCAACCTCATTTCCATGCAAGTGGTCGACACGAGCAAGATCGATCAGATCACCAACGGCATCGCGCAGAACTTCGAACTGTCCTGGGTACTGTTGCTACCCGCCGTGCTGGTCATCGGCCTGGCGCTGAAGAAAATGCCCGCCTTGCCCTCGCTGTTCGCCGGCGCCATCGCTGGCGGGGTTCTGGCCATGGCCTATCAAGGTGCCAGCCTGCATGAGGTATTCACCTACATGCAGAGTGGCTACAGCCTCAACACCGGGATCAAGGACATCGACAGCCTGCTTAACCGGGGCGGCATCCAGTCCATGACGTGGGTCATCACCCTGGTGATTATCGCCCTGGCATTGGGCGGCGCCCTTGAGCGCACTCGTTGCCTGGAGGTAATTGTCGAAGCGATCCTGAAGCGGACGCGCAGTTTCGGCAGCCTGCAGACCGCCGCCATTGGCACCTCGGTTGCGACCAACCTGGTAGCCGGCGACCCTTACCTGTCCATCGCCCTGCCCGGCCGCATGTTTGCTCCGGCCTACCGTGGCAAGGGTTATTCGACCCTGAACCTGTCGCGCGCCGTCGAGGAAGGCGGCACCCTGATCTCCCCGCTGGTGCCCTGGAACGCCGGTGGTGCAATCGTCATTTCGTCACTGGGTTTGGCCGTGGGGGATGGCAGCTTCGAGAATCTGCTGTACATCCCGCTGGCGTTCGCCTGCTGGTTGTCACCACTGATCGGTATCGCCTACGCCTATCTCGGCTGGTTCTCGCCCAAAGCCACCGAGCAGGAGCGTGCCAACTGGAAGGCGCAAGGCGACGCTGTGCAAACCTTCAGCCAGCCCGAACCAAGCTATCGCGCAGTGCCTGCGGCCGACTGAATCCGATGCGCCCCTGAATAGCTGCTAATCCCCAGGGCCGGCCGTCACTTGACGACCGGCCTTGGGCTTTATGTCTTCCATCGCTCGCAGCGGTAGCGCACTGGAGCGGCTGAACAGGTTTGCGCTCGAGAGCGCCATCGAGCCCCCGCCTTCACCCCTCACAGGCCTGCCAGGCGCTACTCAGATCGCTCGGCAGCTTCACCTTGAGTTCCTCGAGCAGCGCCTTGCAACGGGCGCCATCACCCTCCAGGCTGCTCGTCTCCAACGCCGTTGCCAGCCGCGCCAGCGCTAGCAGACCCAAGGTGCTCGAGCTGCCGGCAAGCTTGTGGGCCAACTCACCAAGCTCATAAAGATCGTCCAGCTGCAAGGCATCCTCGGCTTGCACGAGCAGCACCTTGGCTTGCTCCTGAAACTGCTCGAACAGCTTGCGCAAACGCGCCTGACCGAACACCTGGCGATGGATCGCCAGCAGCTGCTGGTCAATCCCAGCCTGCTCCTGCGCCAAGCCCTCGGCCACGCGACTGCCCGAGGGCTGACACAGCGCCGCCAGCAACTGGTTCAAGGCGGCCGACTGAAGCGGCTTGGCCTGCACCGCATCGATGCCCGCAGCCAGGTAATCCTTGATGTCCTCCACACCGACACTGGCGGTCAAGGCGATGACCGGCGTATCGAGGTTCAGGCTGTCGGCTGCCGAGCGGATGGCCCGGGTCACCTCGACGCCACTCATGCCTGGCAGGTGCATGTCCATGAGGATGGCATCGAAGGCCTGCTGCCGGCAGACAGCCAGGGCTTGCCGACCATCCTCAGCCAACTGCACCAGATGCCCTTGGTGTTCGAGCAAAGCACAGATGACCTGCTGGTTGATCGGCGTGTCCTCCACCAGCAACAAGCTCAGGCTGGGCACGGGCGACTGGGTGGCTGTGGCATCGATTTGCACCGCGGGCGGCTGGACCGCGTGCAGTTCCACCTCGAACCAGAAGGTACTGCCGGCGCCCTCACGACTGTCTACCCCGATCTGTCCGCCCATGGCCATGACCATCTTTTTACAGATGGCCAAGCCCAGCCCAGTCCCGCCGAAGCGGCGGGTGATGCTCTCATCCGCCTGGGTGAATCGTTCGAAAATCCGCTGCTGCTGCTCCGCACTTATGCCCATGCCGCTGTCACAAACCTCGAAGCGCAACCTGTTGCCGGACGTGCCCATGCTGCCGACCCTTAGCATGATGGTGCCCCGCTCGGTGAATTTCACTGCATTGCTCAGCAGGTTGGACAGTACCTGGCGCAGACAACCGACTGCGCCCCGGTAGTACTGGTGCAGGTGTGGCCCGATGCAGCAACTGACCGACAGCGCTTTGTCATGCCGCTGCGCCTCGGTCAAAAGGGCCTGCTCGTCGACCAGATGGCACAGGCAGAACACTTGCTCTTCCGGCACATAACCGCCCTCCTCCAATTTGGCGTAATCGAGCACACCGTCGAGAATGGCCAGCAGGTTCTCGCCGGCCTGGCGCAGCACATCAAGGTAGCCTTGCGCCAGTTCAGACTGCGGCGTGTGATAGAGCAACTGGGTAATCCCCATGATGCCGCTCATCGGAGTGCGTATCTCGTGGCTGATCCCGGCAAGAAATTGCGAGCGCGCCCGGCTGGCAGCTTCCGCCGCCTCCTTGGCCTGACGCAGACTGCGAGTCCGCTTGTCGACCATGCGCCGCAGCTGTTCGCGACTGAACAGTAATTGCTCGTGGGCGCGCTCCCGGCGGTCGATGTCCTGGTTGATGGCCAGGCGCAGGTCGTTGAGTGACTCAACCAGCGCATCCAGTTCGTCGCTGCGCGTGCCCGGTTGACGCTCCAGGTGCAACCGCTCATCCCGCGAGCCGCTGCCCAGATTGCGTGCATAACGAGCCATGCGTTCCAGGTGGCGGGTGACCATGCGCTGAAAAATCACCATGACCACCAGCACAATCAGAAAGATGGTCAGCGCCTGGCCAAGAAAGAGCGTCAGGGCACTCCAACCAAG
Organism: Pseudomonas borbori; assembly: GCF_900115555.1. Taxonomy (GTDB): domain Bacteria; phylum Pseudomonadota; class Gammaproteobacteria; order Pseudomonadales; family Pseudomonadaceae; genus Aquipseudomonas; species Aquipseudomonas borbori. Next base: position 6,203 of record NZ_FOWX01000010.1, on the reverse strand, counting down.
GCGCGCATACACCGCGCCAAGGTCGGTGTGCACCACCAACTGCCCGAGGCTGCGCGGACCGAGAGACGTCTCGTGGCGCAGCTCGAAACGATGCGTCGCGGTGTACTGCGCCGGACTCTTCCCGGCGTGCAACAGCAGCCGCTCGCCACTGTCTGCATCCTCCAGGGTCAGCGAGCTAATGTCGGGAAAATCGAGGATGCCGCGCATCTGCAAGCGCAGCTGCTCGCGGTCGACGTCCCAGATGCTTTTCGCCAGGCTGGCCAGATAGACATTGCGGATCAACTCGATGCGCTGTTCGATCACGCGCATCTCGCGGCGATACTCGATTGCGGCCTGGATGCTGGTGGATAGCACCACAAAGGCCAGACTGCAGACCAGCACGTAGACAATCATCCGATAACCTAGCGGATGTTCCTGGCGATAACCAAGCAGCCTGGGCCAGCTGGTTTCAGGGAGTCGGGTCATAGAGGTTGGGCATGCTGTGTGGTTCTGCCAGGTAGCGGGCGCTGTAGTGTTCATCCAGGCGGTGCAAGGTACCGTCCGCCGCCAGCTCGCGCAGACGCTGATCGAGTCGCGGCAGCAGGGCCAGCAATGTTGGGTGGCGACGCACGCCGATGTAATAGTGCTCGGTCACCAACTGGCCGGGTTGCTGCACGATGACTTGGTCATAGCCAAAACGGCTGTTCTGCAACTTCCAGCTATAGAGGCCGACCGGCATGAAGTCGATACGCCCCTGGGCCAGTTTGATAAAGTTCTGCTCGCCGCTGGATACCCATTCGATATTCAAATGCTCCTCGGCGAAATGGTCGAAGCGATCACCGAAGCTGTCACCGAGCAGCAAGCCGACGGTACGCCCGCGTAAATCGTTCCAGCTGTCAAAACGCAACGGCTTGTCGCGACGGACGAACAACACGATCGGGTCAGCCACCAGCGCTTCTCTGGTAAAGCCCATCCAGGCTTCGCGCTCGCGGGTGCGGTAAGCGGCAACGACGATGTCCACCCGTCCCTGCCGAGCCTCCAGCAGGCAGCGCTTCCAGTTACCCATTGCCAGCATGCGCACCTCATCGCCCAGCTCAGCGAACAACTGTCGCACGACCTGCGGCGCGAGCCCCACCAACTCCCCCTGGGAGTGCCAGGACACCGGCGGGTATGACGGGTGGCCGCAAGCAAGCCAGGGGCGCGCCGAGGCAAGCGGTGCCAGCAGGCAAAGCAGCAGCACTGTTGATAGCCGGTTCACTTTGGCTGGAGTGCTTTTGTTGCAAGCAGATAGCCGACCCCATGGACGGTCAGGATGATTCCCGGTATAGCCGGATCATCCCTGAGTTTGCGGCGCAAACGGCCAACCAGCACATCGATGGTGCGATCATTCGGCGCCCACTCGCGGTTGCGCATCTCGTCGAGCAGCTGGTCACGGGTCATGGTCTTGCCGACATTGCGCAGCAGTACTCTGAGCAACTGATATTCGCCGCCAGTAAGTTGGCTAACCTGGCCACTGTCATCAATTACCTGGCGCTGGCTCAAGTCCACCACACACTTGCTGAAACGCAGCAGATCCTGCCCCACGGCAACCGATCGCGGCGCCTGGTTTATCAGTCGCACGCGCCGACAAATATTTTTGGCCCGGGCAAGTAGCTCTCGCGGATTGAAGGGTTTGGTCACGTAATCATCCGCGCCACACTCAAGGCCGATCAATTGATCGACACTGTCTTGGCGTGCAGTGACCAGGATGATGCCAACCTCGGAATGCACTCGCAGCTCGCGCGTCAGGGTCAAGCCATCTTTACCGGGCATGCGTATGTCGAGCAGGATCAAGTCAACGGCTTCGCATGCCAGTAGCTTTTCCGCATCCTCTGCCGTGGCGGCGGCCAGCACACGGTACTGTTCCTGAGCAAAATAGTTGCAAAGGCACTCCCGCGTGATGAGTTCATCATCCACTACCAATACTGTCACGTCATCAGACATGCTAGAAACTCCAAGACTGAGCACGTGATATGTCACATGAGAGCGGCTCCTCTACCTGGGATACGAGCAATTCTCCCAGAACTGTCGCGCCAGAGCCTACGCGCGAGGACTTTACTACAGCCATTAACCCTCACGTATGTCTGCCACCGACACCAAGCTTACTCATCGCTCACGCGGCCCATGCAGGGGGATGGTTTTTCGCTCTGCGTGAGTGCAGGCCAAAGGTTGCAACCGCCTTCTTGATCACTCGCAGGAACTCGCCATTCAGAGCAATCCCAGCTGCTCGCGCACGGGCTCGACGCTCGGCTCCGGCAAGCCCGCCAGTCCCGGCAGGCGCGCCATCAACTGGGCATGGAAGCGCCGGGCCAGTTGCGGCGCCAGGCGGTTGTCGGCAGTGTGCAGGAACACGTAGGGCGTGCGCCCGTCCTCGATCCAGCGGGCGACCTTGTCCAGCCAGGGCGCCATGAAGCGGTCGTTGGCGGCGAGTTCGGGATGACCGATGAAGCGCAATTGCGGCGCCTGGCTAAACGCCGTCGGGCGGATTGGCAGGCGCGGCTTCTTCGCCTGGGCATGCAGTACTGCCGGCTCCCGCGCCACACAACTGAACAGCGCCCGCGCATCCAGGCAGATACGCTCGATGCCCCGCTCGAGCAGCAGGCGGTTGAGCGCCCGCTCCTCTTCACCCTTGGCGAAGAACGCCGGATGACGCACCTCGACGGCCAGTGATAGGCCGGCCCAGTGCTCGATAAAGGCGCTCAACTCGGCGAGACGCGACGGGCCGAAGCTGGCGGGCAACTGCAACCAGAACGGTGCCACCCGCACGCCCAAGGGCGCCAGCAGGCGGCGGAAGTCGTCGCTGGCCACCAGTTGCTCGCGCAGATCGCCGGCGTGGCTGATAGTGCGCGGCAGCTTGGCGCAGAAGCGCAAGTGCGCGGGCATCAGCGCCGCCCAGCGGGCAACCGTAGCGACCGAGGGCAGCGCATAGAAGGTGGTATTGCCCTCGACCGCATTGAACACCTGGCCATAAAGCGGCAGGAAGTCCGCCGGGCGGGCGCCATCCGGATACAGCGAACCACGCCAGGCCGGCTCGCTCCACGACGGGCAGCCAAGAAAGTAGGGACGCATCAATTATCAGGCGTAGAGATCAAGGCCCAGGATTTCCTGGGCGCCAGGCTCGCTGGCGTAGGTGGCGGTGGCGCTGTAACTGGCGATCGCCTGGGCCGCGCGATTGCTGACGCCTGGCGGGTAGGTGAGGTGCTGCGTGCGGACCGGCAGGCTGTCGCTGCTGGCGCTGGAAGCCTGGACCCAACGGGTTTGCGCAGTCTGCTCGAAACCCTGGCTGCTCGCCGGGGCTGCCGGCTGCTCACGACGCTGTTCTATCTCGCGCTGGGCTTCGCGAAACGGCGTAACCGCCGTGCCCGAACGAGGCCCGCGATCTGGCGAGTAGGAAGGTATGAAGCCGTCGATGCGCATCTATTGCTGCTCGGCAGTGGTCAGCCAAATGAGTGGAAGTGCATGCAATTTAGCGCCGCCCGGACGGATTGGCAATCGATCGCAGAACGGGGCGACGTAGCGCATCCGGGCGGTCTGGCGCGTCACGCGGTAAAGAGCATCGTCGGAATGCCGAACCACAGCAAGCTGGCCCCTGCAGACGGCGGACGGCGCCTTTATTGCGGCGCTTTCGGCGTGGCGACTTTGTCGCGCAGATACACCGGCAGGGCCTCGTCGGCCACCAGCGCCTCACCGCGGTCCCAGGCAAAGCGCGCCAGGCTGAGCAGATCTTCGGCATGTGGCAGCATGGCGCCGTCCTGTGCGCAAGGGCTCAACGGGATGCGCGCGGCGAACGTGCCCCAGCCGGTACCGGCGCCGAACCAGTCACCCGTCGCGTCGCGCGGCAAAGCGACCTGCTCGGGCGGCGCCACCACTTCGGCCCCGGCCAGGCGCATCTCGCCGTTGTCGCTGCGATAGCAGCCCCAGTAGATCTCATCCATGCGCGCGTCGATGGCCGCAGCCACCTGGCTGGCTCCGTACTCGCGCTGCGCGCGCTGGGCCAGTACCGCGAGGTTGGACACCGGCAGTACCGGACGATCCAGGGCAAACGCCAGACCCTGCACCACGCCGACGGCAATGCGCACCCCGGTGAAGGCGCCCGGGCCACGCCCGAAGGCGATCGCATCCAGCGCCGCCAGCGGCACGCCGGCCTGGGCCAGCAGATCCTTGATCATCGGCAACAGGCGCTGGGCGTGCAGGCGCGGGATCACCTCGTAGTGACTGATCACCTGGCCGTCATGCAGCAGGGCGACGGAGCAGGCTTCGGTTGCGGTATCCAGGGCCAGGAGAGTGGTCATTGCATTTGGACGGTGACGAAATGGACCGGCATTAGAACGGCTTGAGGCTTTTTTTTCCAGCGCAATCACTATAGTTCGCGCCCGTTACGCGCACGAATCCGCCGGGCAACCGGCATGCATCGAGCCAGAACGGACTCAGAGGCTGTGAAAAAATCGAGCGCCGTAGCGAGAGCGTCTCCAGGCGTTCGCGGCAAGGCGCGCTACGTGAAAAGTAGGGAAGTTTAGTGAGCTAAATGACCCTGCTTTTCACGTAGCGCAACGTCAGCAGCGGGCGTTTGGAGGCGGTCGCAGTAGGCGAGAGTTTTTTCACAACCTCTCAGTGCACTCCAGCAAACAGCGGCTTACCAGGCCTCGATCACTGTCTCGGCTTCCCAGCCGCTCAACGGTGCTTTGGACCAGGTGCCGTAGCCCGCATTGGGGAAGACGATCCACTCGGCACCCCATTTGTCCGCTTCAGCGGCCACGGTTGCGCGCTGTTCGGCCAGCGGCGTCTTGCGGAAACGCCCATCGAAGTCATGCAGCGTATCGCCCAGCAACAACACGACCTGATGATCGGCGCTGACGATGGCGCGCCGCTCGACCTTGGGCGGGCCCAGCAGCAGCACACTTTCCACCGACACCTGGGGCAGGCCGAGCTTGCTCAGGGTGGCCAGGGTGTATGGCTTCTGCTCGTCGGCACGGTCCGAGATGTAGCGAATGGTCACGCCCAGGCTGTCGGCGTGCTGCAGAAACTGCTTGGCGCCGGGGATCAGCTGCGGGGTCCCGTCACGCTCCCAGGGCAGCCAGGTGTCCCAGGCGTCATAGGTGTGACAGTTGACAAGGTCCCGTGCCAACAGGGCGCTGTTATCGATGACGGTTTCATCCAGATCGGTAACGATGGCCAGTTTCGACGGATCTTTCGCGGCGGCCACTGCCGCATCCAGCTTCAGCGTCGCGATGTTGTAGGCCTGCAGCTGCAGGGCCTGAACTTCCGCCGATTGCTGCTGGAAACGCAGACCCATGGCGAACTCGGCAACAGCGCAGTCCGTCTTGGCTTGCACCTTGGCATCGGCGAAGGCCGCGGGACTCCCCACCAGCGCTAGCGCAAGGCCCAGCCAGATAGCACTCTTTGCTGTTTTCTCGGTCATTGAATGCGCCCTCTTCCTTAATATGGGTTAAGACTTCAAGTCTACGACCATGTCGCCGTGGTATAGACCAGAGACCGATGCTAGCTTAGGCGAGCAAGGCTACTGTTCTGTGAACGACGCTCACCGCCCCCGCCAAGACCACCGGAGACGACAACGGCCCGGCTATAGCGCAGCGCTCAGAGGTGCTGGATTGCCCCGGACTGCGCTGACGCTTATTCGAGCTACGGAACTGCGCTTACCGCCCCCGCCGCGTGTCTGCCGCAGAATCGAGTAGGAGGCGGATTCACATCCGCCGTCCTCTCACACCACCGTACGTACGGTTCCGTATACGGCGGTTCAGGTTATGCGGCTAAGCCGGTTGATCGCATCCAGTATTGAGACCAGCCCCAGGCGATCCCAGAGCTTCTTCGGCAGCGCCTGATTCATATGCGCCGCTCCCGAGTTCCACCATGGGCCACGGCCATTGGACGCAGACTTGGATGCGCGGGCCTCGCTGAGTCCCAGACGCATCAGGTTACGAACCCTCGTTGCGGGTTGCTTCCATTGACGCCATACAACGCAGCGAAGTTTGTGACGCACCCAGCCATCCAGCTCTTCAAGTGGTCGCTTACTCTGGCTCAACTTGAAGTAGCCCGCCCAGCCACGCAGCACGGGATTTATCCGCTCGATGACGTTCGCCATCTTGCAGCCTCGCGCACGGCGCAGTAGCCCCCTGAGCCGGTCGCGTAAGCGGCCCAGACTCATCGCCGCCACCCTCAGCCTCGGT